>DXOL01000026.1:0-367404 GCA_019412825.1 Bacteroides thetaiotaomicron
TTAGTAAAAATAGAGTCCTTGGAATATCCATTTGTTCCAAGAGGCTAGTTTGTTTGAATATTTTTTGAATATCGTTTGATGTAAGTATCTGTTCGGAATTATATCGGAGTTGACGATACTTTGGAAGAATTGTCTATTTCTGAACAACTTCTATATTATTCAATGTAGAAAATGACTCTTATTTTATCGTCATTTATATATCCAAAAATTTCATTTACTAAATAACGAACAACATTATGTATGTATTTCAGTTGATTTATTATTTCCATGGATTCGCTATATAGGTCTTCCAGTGATAGTTCTTCAAGAAAATTACTTTCTCCATCTGAGGCCTTTAGTTTTTTGCTATTATCTGTTAGCAGTAACTCAATATTATTCAGACGGTACAGCATTTTCATATCTATCGCTTTATGCATGTATTTTAGCATTTGTGTTTCTTCTTTCTCTATTGCTATAGAAAGTTCATTGAGGGTGTAGTAGGATGTTCCCCATTTGTGTTTTACTGATTCTATATCTTTGCATATGGGTTGGCTACAATCACTAGGCAGACCTCGTTCGGAAAAGTCAGAATCGTTTAGATATTGTCTGAAGCCAGAGAGGTTTTCAACGAAACTTTGGTAGTGGCAAAGTACTTCTTTCTCCTTATCCTCGTCTTTAGGATAATGCTTATCAAAACTCTTTGAATACCATAGCAATGGTTTCCATTCTGCTTTTTCTTTTACTTCTATGTATTTTATGACATATGTACTCATAATAATTTAGAATATTATAATTTAGTAGAATATGTAAAGATAGTCTTTTTAAGTGAAATATTCAGATTTTGATAAAGATATAGTAAATTTGGGCTATTATACAAAGAGTATTTTAGAGGTTTATTATTTTTAGTCGATGATAGTGAAGAGCAATTTTGATAAATCTATTGATAATCCTAAGTTGGGGTATAAAACCCCTCCTATAATTGGGCGATTTATATATCTAAAGTTAGACAAAATATTTATCTTAATTTGTATCATAGGGTTTGGAAAGAAGGATTATATTCCTTATATTTGCACAGAAAATTAGTGCAAAAGGGTAAATTTGCGAAACAAACCTATGCGGTAAACTATTCGGTGTACTTGGATAGATTCAAATAGGTAAAGTGCTGTATATAAGGAAGATATGAGGAAGAATAATCGTTCCCTGTCTCTCCGCTGGAAAAAAAGAATAGTAAGTCCCTGTAAAGTAATACTTTGCAGGGACTTTTTTATTGGCTTTGATGAGCGCAATACTTCATTGTTGGCCTGTGGTAAAGAGCTTCTATCTTAAAATGTTTTTTACCATTCGGCATACCATATCTACAGTTCGGAAATTACCGTTTACGATTCAGGAAAAAAAACGGAAGAAAAATAAGACAGGCATTCTATCTTTGGGCTAAAGAAAAGAAAAAGTATAACTCAAAAATTACAATTATGAAAAAGTTATCAGTCTTATCAATGTTGCTATTATTCATTAGCATGGGAAACATTCAGGCACAAACTGTCAAAGAAGAATCTCGTAAACAAAAAAAAGCTGAACAAGAATTGCTCGACCAGATGTTGTTCGATGAAGCTAAACAAGCTATAGAAATGAAAAACTTCATTTTGGAAGCAGATCATGTTATGTTTAAATATGGTACCACAGCTTTCGTATCTCCCAACACAAATTTTGTAGCGGTAAAAGGTAATAAAGCTGTTGTTCAGGTAGCCTTCAATATTCCAATCAGCGGTCCCAACGGTCTAGGCGGCATTACTGTCAACGGAAATATATCCGGATATAAGCAGACTACCGACAAAAAAGGTAATATATCCGTTTCGATGAATGTAATGGGAGTCGGAATATCAGCACAGGTGAACATCCGCTTGAATAAAGGAAGTAATAATGCGTCAGTAGACATAAGTCCGAACTTCAATTCAAATAACTTTTCATTAACCGGAAGTTTACTCCCAATGGCTAAAGCCAATGTTTTCAAAGGCAATTCACTTTAAGGAAAAAAGTTGTTTTCAGGCGATAATCAGGTTAAAGGGCTTTAAAGAACAGCAGGCATTAAATTAAAAGTAGTTATTGTTTAACATTTAAACGCGAGAAAATATGAAAAAATATCTGTTTATAGGACTAGTAGCAATACTTGCCACTTCGTGTGAAAAAGATCCGGATTTAAGTAAACTCGATAATAATTTTACGGTTTACACGAATTACGACAGCAAAATCAATTTTAATGATTTCACGACCTATTGCTTACCCGACAGTATTTTACTGATAGGTCAGGGAATGAAGGAAGAATACTGGAAAGATGACAATGCACAAGAAATTATCAAACAGGTTGCTGATGAAATGGATGCTCGTGGTTATACAAGAGTCAATGCGATTAAAGATGCAAACATCGGGTTACAACTCTCCTTTACGCGCCAAACGACCCAAATAATAGGAACCGGTGGATGGTATGGAGGCGGCTGGTATAACGGCTGGTGGGGACCCGGTTATTGGGGACCTTATTGGAATGACTGGTATTATCCGTATCCTGTAACTTATAGTTATAATACAGGTACATTGATAATGGAAATGGTTAATTTGACAGACCATCCTGAGGATACAAGCCAGAAAGTAAAGCTACCGGTAATCTGGCATTCATACGCAACCGGATTGTTATTTGATAATTCCAAATATAACATGCAACTAACGTTGGATGCGGTCAATCAAGCGTTTGAACAATCTCCTTATATCAAGAAATCCTAAAAAGCAAGATTATGAAAACAATAAAATTCATTCCGAAGAAAAAATATATTCTGGCATTCATGATATCGGGCCTGTTTTATTTCAGTGGTTATGCACAGGATATCAGTGATAGATTGCATTTTAATGTAGACTGGCAGATGAATGCTCCTCTTAATACGAATTTTGCCGATAAAATCAGCGGTTGGGGTATGAACCTGGAAGGAGGTTATTTCCTTACTCCACACTGGAGTCTGGGGGCTTTCCTTGATTTCCATACGAATCATAAATATGTTCCGCGTCAAACTATAACTGAAGGTACTGCTTCTTTAACTACTGACCGACAAGAGTCGGCTTTCCAGCTACCATTCGGGCTTGCCGCTTCATACAGATTTATCAGTAATGGATGCCTGAAACCTTATGTTGGCACCAAGATAGGAACCATGTATGCCCAAAACACAACTTATCTGAATACTATAAGTTTGACAGATAAGCCCTGGGGGTTCTATATCTCTCCTGAAATTGGTGTGAACATTTATCCGTTTTCCCAAAGTCGATTTGGTTTCCATCTGGCTGCATACTATAGTTATGCCACCAATAAAAGCGAGTTGCTGACCGGTTCTCAGGATGGAAATAATAATATTGGATTCCGCTTAGGTGTTTGTTTCTGACATGATCTGGATTCTCTCAAAAAGACAAGAGGAAGTACAAAATGTTATAGTTACTTTTGGAGGCCTCTTGTTTTTTTGTTATATTTGTAATATATAAAGTCTACGTTCAATATGCGGCAAAAGTATAATTATCTGTTTAATGGCTTGTTATTCTCAGGATTGGCATGTTTTTCATATCTGTTTCTCGTACTTTATTCTGACTTCACCCCGCAACATCTGGCAGTGCTGATTTCTTTCAAGTCATTTATATTGATACTTGTTGCCTTTAATTTAGTTGGTTTTGGGGTATTGATGATTCATAACTGGCAAAGGCGTAGTTTTCAATTTCTGGTTAAACGAAAAGCAAGGCTGATAATTGATTGTATTCTGACTGCAATCATTCTGTTTTTAATGAATTATTTAGTTTGGTCGGTAGTTAAAGCCATCTTCGAGGTTCCTGAACCTTTTACTCTGAAAGGCCCCGGATTTAGAATGATAGCTTTAGTCTGGTTAGTAGAAATGGTAATAACTAACCTAACTTTAACCATCAATTTTTACAGGCAATTAATTCTTCTGCACGAGAGAACGGAGCAAATAGAAGAGAATTCCATGAAGGCCCGATATGTAGCTTTGCAAAATCAGTTGAATCCGCATTTTCTCTTTAACAGCCTCAATACACTTATATCCGAGATAGAGTATGCCCCTCAAAACGCTGTATTATTCACTCAGCGTCTGGCTGATGTGTACCGGTATATATTACAAAGCCAGCAACAGCGTCTGGTTACCTTAGAATCCGAATTGTCTTTTATCGACTCTTATATTTTTCTTCATAAAGTTCGTTTAGGCGACTGTATCCGTATTGAGAATAAAGTAGAATCTGACAATTATGATTTGAAACTACCCTCATTAACCCTGCAACTATTGGTGGAAAATGTCATTAAACATAATATAATTAATATGGATATGCCAATGAACATTCTGATCGGTTATGAACAACAGAGTGGAAGAATAGTGGTAACCAATGAAATCAGAATAAAACCCAATGTTGTCAGCACCGGGATGGGATTAAAGAATCTTTCAGCCCGTTACCGTCTGATATGCGATCAGGATATTTCTATAGAAAGTAATACTAATTATTTCACAGTTAAAGTTCCTGTACTAAATGAATAAGATTACAGCAGTCATCATTGAAGACGAAATTCCAGCTGCCCGCCGGTTAAATAAGATGTTAAAAGAATTACGTCCCGAATGGCAGGTTACGGTATTGCCCGGTAGTGTAAAAAAGAGTGTTGAATGGTTCGGAGAAAGTCCGCATCCTGATATTGTTTTTCTCGATATACAGTTAACAGACGGCATTTCATTTACATTCATCGAACAGGCACAGCCTGAAAGTACCATAATTTTTACCACTGCGTACGATGAATATGCTGTCCGGGCTTTTACGGTCAATAGCATCGACTATTTGCTTAAACCGATAGATAATATCCGTTTGGAAGAAGCTGTTGTAAAGTTTGAACATCTGACTACTAAATATCTGAAGCAGGAGCAAAAATCAATTGACTTGATGGAGATTTTACAAAACATCACTCAGCCGGAAAAGAAATACCGTACCCGTTTTCTAATCTCAGGTGAAGACAAGCTTTTTACCCTTCAAGTGGAAGATATTGCTTATTTTTATTCAGAAAATAAAATAACCTTCGCTGTAACAAAACAGAATAGAGAGCATATCATTGATCTTTCTTTGGATAAACTTATGGAACAACTCGACCCGGATGTTTTCTTTCGTAGCAGCCGGCAGACAGTAGTTAGTATCAATGCCATCGAACGGGTTGAATCATATTTTTTGGGAAAGGCAGTTTTACATGTAAAACCGCCTTT
The DNA here is from genome assembly GCA_019412825.1 of Bacteroides thetaiotaomicron. Classification (GTDB taxonomy): domain Bacteria; phylum Bacteroidota; class Bacteroidia; order Bacteroidales; family Bacteroidaceae; genus Bacteroides; species Bacteroides thetaiotaomicron_A. The sequence goes on from DXOL01000026.1 coordinate 5,256, forward strand.
TAAGGATAAGATAATTGTCAGCCGCGATAAGACAACTCTATTGAAACTTTGGTTGAATTATTGAAGTTCAACAGGGCTAATCCGGTTTATCCGAAGTAGAAGCCGGATAAGACAGATTGGTTTAGTCGCTTTTTAATTATCCCATTGCCTGAAGTCAATCCAGACCATCTTCGACATTTTGATATCTGCCTGAGCCGAATCGTGTCCATAACGGATACCACAGTTGTAATGCACATAGCTCTTTTGCAGATCCATGCCGTCGGTGATAGCAACAGAAACCACTCCCGGTTGTGCGTCAGCCTCAAGTGAGTAGATGCACTGTTGTTGCTGCAATTTCATACTGTTGTTGATGTGGTTCAGATAATTTTGACGCAGTGTCCAGCCTCCCCACGTCACGTAATTGGGTGTCATAGCCTGCTGGGCATCAATCCAGCGTTTCCCCTCGCTTGTTTCGTAAACAAAGGCTTCTGCCCTGTCGTAAAATTCACCGGGAATGAATTGCCAAAGTTTGCTATACAGTCCGCTGCCGAATTGTCCTTTGCAGGAATAGTCCATCGACAGGGTTTTGTAAGATATATCAGTGGATGATTCTTTGCTGAACGATGCTTCAAAAGCCTCCCAGGGCTTTTCTGCTAACTGAGTAGGCGATACCTCAACAGACACTTTCCAAAAAGAGTTCTCCGTATAGTTGGCCCCATGGTTCACTGTTTGTGGTTGATAACTGATTTCTCTGAAGATACCTCCGTCCGAGTGAATGGTCACTTCACTGGATGCTTCCCGCATCAAGTTCCAGATATAGGCGTAGACATTGCCCCCCTTAGGAGTTGTATAATCTTTGATATTGGCTGTAAAACCGTTGCCGGCAGTATTTGTCACACTCAATATACAGTTGTTATTTTTACTGTATATCTGGAAGTTATAGGCATCTATCGACCAGACGTTGTCAATTATCACATCCGGAGCAGCACCTTCTTTCATCTTATAAGGAACTGCCTGTATGGAATAGTTCATATCACCTTGGGCATAGCCATAAACGCGATTATAAATTTCTATCCGCTTCAAAGCCTCTTTATCGGCCATCTGCGCATTGTATCCGGGGTCCGGTTTGATACCTTCGGGCAGAGCACTGGTAGAGCGGGTCAGTAACTTCCGGTTGAAAGATTCCACTCCTTTGCCTATCATATTATCCTTGGCATAAGGGTCGGCTGACGGGAAAATACGATAGTGCTGCACGTTATCATAGTTGATACCGTAATACCCCGGCTCCATATACACCCCTGTCAAAGAAAGCATCTCACTTTTTTGCTCCGGAGATTCTCCGGTTGCTATAACGTAAAAATCCCGTTTATAGAATTTCAGCATACGAAACAAAGATGCCGGATATTTACCGGAAATAACATCGTTGATGTTTAATATTACTGTCGCATAGATATCCGGATTCTTTATGTCGGCATTGAGCTCCGTCTCGGGATCTGTCATCTTATCGTAGTCCGCAATGATCTTTTTCCCTATCTCCCAGGAAGTGGGTATGTTATTGAATAGGCGGGAAGTGATATCTTTTACTTCTGCGTCATCAGAACCCATGCGAATTAAGACTACGTCTTTTTTTTCTCCATTACTATCATCTGCTTTCGGAACATCAGTGATATCATCCAGTGTACATGCCCCGAAAAAAAGGCTGGAAAGCAGGAGTAGCCCATATACTATTTTTGTTTTCATCGATTTCTGTTTTTAATAGTTTGTTTTACCAATTGTTATAGTCAATCCATACTGTAGTGGTCTTATGCACATCTACTGTTGTGTCGTAGGCTGTGCCGCTGCTACTGGGAAGCTGATGCAGTATTGCTTTTCCCCAGCTCGTGAACCAGGCTCCTCCACGCTGTAATGCCATTCCGTCGGTAATTTCAACAGCTACCACGCCTGCCGATGCACCGGTTGTACGGGCGGTGATGGCGCACTCCTGCTGGTAGTTGAGCAAGTTTTGGTTAAACTGCAAATCATTGTTATAGTCGCAGAAAACATTGTCCGTGCCTGGAGTGCCAGCTACATGATCATAGAGAATATCATACCATGCAGGCGAAATCATAGCGGCGCCGTCAATCATACCATTCGCTTTCATAGCCTTACTGCCCCGAAATAGAGTCTCGGGATACCATTTCCAGCAAAAAAACATTTCGGCATCGGTGATGGTGCGGCTCACTTCACGAGTCATTTCCGCCAGTTGGTAAGTGATGGATTTCCCCCAACGATAATCACCTTTCAAAACAGGAGTTACTCCCAAATCAAAGCCTATGCTTTTGCTGTACGAATGGCTAATGGTGCTTTCAGTTTCCGGCAGGCCGGGTGCGAAATCAATCAGTTTCAAGTTCAGTAACGAACGTTGGTCATCACGGATATTAATCTTTGTATAGGCGTTATTGCGTAACCCCCAGATTAATGCCCATACTTCATACATGGGTGGATTGTTCAAGGATACCAGCGAATTGTCGAGCCTATTAGCAAATCCATTGCCTCCTGAACTGTAAACGGCAATCATATTGTCCCCATTGGTCGGGGCATAAATACGTAGATTATAAGCATCAATGGTCCATTCCCTATCAATCATTCCATCATACTTCTTATCATCCCGCGGGACGTAATTCCGTATTTCTGCCGTGTAAGGCAAAAGCGTTTCATAACCCGTCATGTGATACTTATAATCGCTGGTATAGGCATAAAAGCGGTTACTGATATATATTTTCTTCATGGCATGCAAAGCCCGTGCAGTTACCTCCGGTGCCGACGGATCATCCGTATGTCCTGGAGAAGAAGCCATACCACGGGTGTTGGGACTAAGTCCGCCTGTACCACAAAGTTTCTTCAAAGCATCCGGGTCGTTCACATCATAATAAGCATACCGCTGCTCACGAGGAAAGCTGACTTTATAATATCCCTTGTCTACATAAAGTCCGAAAAGTTTCAGCATCTGTTCCTTTAGATCTTCGCTTTTGCCGTTATTGGCAATCAGAATCACCCCTTGGCGGTTGTGACGAATATCCTGTATCATTTCAGTAGTGTAAGTACCCGCAATAAAATCGGCAACATTGCTGACGATAGTCAGGTCATTCAGTGTATCTCTTGCCATTGTGACCAATGTTGCCGATTTATCCACTCCGGGCAAATCGTTAAAAGACAGCATCTTGTCATAGTGATTTACAGTTTGCAGCTGATCTGCAATCTTTTTCGTTTCTGCACTCGTTCCATTGAGCCAAATCAGGTAACTACCTGGTTGGGCAGTTACATTGATGGCATCAGTGTCTTTATCAGTCGCAACCGATGAATCTTCTGTGTTGATTGGATTGTCCATGTCACAGGAGTAAAATGCAAGCAAAACAAATAGAAAAACAAATAAAGTTTTCATATTCGTATGTGTTTAAAAGTGGAACAATATGCCACATTTACTAACTGAAATGTGACGATTCTGGTTACTTCGTCTATATAAAAGGAACGTATGGGAAAAGAAATAGGTTCAGCCTGGTATCGTGCGAGGTTAATATACAGTCTGTCAATAAGAAACCGTTTCTGCGATAAACTCCTATAAATACTGCAATGCAGAATGTTATTAGAAGATTCTAATTAGTATTGTTTAATGGTTTCAACCTGCAGGTAAACTTGGTCTTAGTAATAGTCAGGTATGGAATAGTTGATATGTTAATGCAAATTATCTAACAGGATGTTGTTTCTTGAAGTGTAAAGTTTTTTGTTTTTTTGCTTCCTTGGTCGCTGTACTTACCTGCTTGTTTGTTCAGGAATCAATTATTTGTGATTATTCTTAATTTAGATTAAAAGAGAGCTATAAAAGAATCTTTTTTTTGCCCAAATTAAATAGTTACTGTTTTTTTGTTCTTAAAAGTTAATCTGGAATTGTAATTGAAAGCTACGCTTGGCTCAACTTATTCCTTATTTGAAGAAACGATCTGTTTTAGCTTAAATGGATATAAAGCTGCTGAAAGTATTGATCTGAAAATGATAACAGATGGATGTGGACGAACATGTATTTTAAAATTTAATTCACTTAATAATAATGCAAAAAACTAGCCTAAGCCAAGAAATTTGTCCTTATTACTCTCCAGAATTTGAGGTTATCCCTCAATATATTACTATGAAGGCGGGAGAAATCATGAAGTTGAACAATAAAACCGCCAGCCATTTCATCTTCGTTCTTTCTGGAGGGATTACTATTAGCTTTAATCAATACAAGAATCGGCCTGTGTTGGAAAATGAAATGTTTTTTCTCTTTAAAAACAACCATTTCAAGTGGAAAGCCTCTGCAGATACAACGCTGGTGCTTTCAGGATATAATACAGCCAGTTTTCCATGCACGAGTGCCAAAGCGGGGGTACTGTACAATGTGAAGGCAAATATACAGTTTAAGTGCTGCGGTATGGTAATGAAAGATGAAGTCAGAATAATAGTTAATCAAATGAAGCATTATCTTGAATCAGGGATAAACTGTCATCATATGTACCTGCTAAAATATAAAGAACTATATTTGATATTCAAGCATTACTATACTTATGAGGAAATAGTGCAGGTTTTCTATCTATCATTAAAAAATGATCCGTTTTTCAGTGATCAGGTGTTAGAAAACTATCAGAAGGTTAAGACCGTTAAAGAGTTGGCCAATCTTCTGGGGTACGGCATAAAAACGTTTGAAAAGCTTTTCAAAGAAAACTTTGACGACTCTCCCTACCAATGGATGCAGAAACGCAAAGCTTTGCACATACTACAAAAACTGATGAATCCCGGCATCTCATTAAAACAAATCATGTATGATTTCAAGTTTACGACCTCTTCACATTTCAACTTTTATTGTAAACAGCATTTGGGGGCTAGTCCAACACAGATAAGGAGTAACAATAGGGATAATAATAGTAAAAAGTAAAATACTCTACTCGAATTGGTAGGTTTTATGCGCAAATTGGTAACAACCCTTTTTGTGTAATTGCCTAATTTTGTATTCGGGAAATAAAAAGGAAATATGCCCTATAGTAAAAAAGGTGATAACACAAGTGAAAGTGATGAAAGTGAATAGGGGAAAATGCTATTGATCTCATATAGAGTGCCTTAAAAATAAGTAAAGCAGATTTCTATTATCAAGCTACGGCTGAATATGTAAGTATAGGGGGGCTAGCAAAATCACTTAGGGAGACGAGGTCTAATAAAGGATTGACGTCAATATTTTGCGCAATTGCCGGAGGAATCTTTTATTTGTAGCCTGAAAATGATTTTGTTACACTAAATTCAAATTTATGGCATCAGTAAAATTAAAATTAAACAGCTCCCGTGCATTAAAAGACGGGAATTATCCAGTGGTATTCCAGTTAATACATCAAAAGCGCAAAAAACTTATTTACACGAAATACCGGATGAAAGAAGATGAATTTATAACCATTGCCGAAAAGATCGGTTCAGACAACGATAGTAGTTGTGAAATCAGTCGTGAATTGCGGAAAACCTATAAACGGTTTCTTATGCAAATTCGTCGGTTGGAGAATTGTGGTGTTGAATATACCGTAGATGATATAACTGATATTACTCTTCCTAAAACAATCCGAAATTTTTTGTTATTACCTTATATAGATAAACAAATAGAATGGAAAAAATCAATAAAGAAGAATGGGATTGCCGCTGCCTATAAAAGTACCCGTGCTTCACTTGTCAGGTATTTGGGCAGGAAAGAGATTAAAATGTCCCAGGTGAATCATGGCTTCGTCACTCATTACAAAGATTTCTTATCTAAGAATGGAGTTACTGAAAATACAATTGCATATTATTTACGCAATTTCAGGGCGCTGTATAATCTTGCGGTGAAGGATGGTTTTGTTCCTTCATGTGGTTATCCATTTAAGAAGATATGTACAAAACCCTGTAAAACGGTAAAACGGGCTTTAAATCGGGAACAGATGGTAAAACTAGCTTATCTACCGTTACAGCCCGACTCGGAACTCAAACGTTCTCTTGATCTTTTTCTATTCGGTTTCTATGCACAAGGAATGGCTTTTGTAGATATTGTTTATCTGAAATGGAAGAATATTAGTGGAGACCTGATTATTTATCGGAGACACAAATCAAAACAACTGGTACAGATTGTTATTACCCCTCAGATCAAATCTATCATAGATACCTATGGAAACAATACGTATAATGCCGACGGGTATGTATTTCCAATCATAAAAGCTGGAGTAAATGAATATAACCAGTACCGTACAGCTTTGGGGCGTATTAACAGGCATTTGAAAACGATTTCTGAAAAACTGAACATTTATCCTCCTTTGACCACATATAAGGCGCGTCATACATGGGCAACACTGGCGCGGGAATATGGAGCTCCAGTCTCGTCAATCAGTGTAGGGTTAGGGCATACTAAAGAAGAAATGACACTCATTTATCTCAAAGAGCTTGATTTAACTCATCTTCACAAAATTAATAAAATGATTAATAATCTTTTGTAATAATAAATGACTTATATGTGTTCTCTATTCTATAATAGAGATTGATAAAGGATAATTGTCACTAATATGTATTTCACGTTGCAAAAATACGACATTGTTAACTTCCGGTTTTTGCCAAAAAAAGCAATAAATTTCACATTTCGTGCAATTCTATAAAAAAGAGCTAAAATCTACTGATTTACAGTTCGATATTTCATTATTAACTCTCGTGGAGTACAATTAAAGTGCTGTTTGCAGTAGTGTGTGAAGTGAGCTTGCGATTCAAAATTGAACTCTTCCATCAGTTCTGTAACAGTAAATTCGGACGCCATTACCTTATTTATAATATGTACATCCTGCTGCTTCAGCAACCATTGCTTAGCCGATATTCCGAACACCTCTTTGAATTTACTGTAAAAGCTGCTTTTTCCCATATTGGAAAGAGAAATAAGGTCATTTACATTGTTAACTCTATGATAATTGTTAATGACAAAATCTTTGAACGATAATTCGGTGGCAATGATCGGACAAAATAGGAGTGCCAACTCTTCTTTCAAGTAAAATCCTCGAAGTAAAAAAAATAATTCTTGCTCCAATAAAGCATGAAAGTGTCCGCAGTCCATTTTGTTGGCCAGACAATACCTGACAACTTCCAGAAAAGGGGGAAGCGGATAACGGATATTGAGTGGCTGGAAATTGTATTCAAGACTCTCGCATCTGCCTGCCAGTGATTGCAATATAAACTTATCACATAGATTCACAGGTACATTGAACGATAAAGAAAGCAGCTGGGTTCCGGCTTTAACCTCTATTTTTGCCATAGCCATTTTGGGAAGTAAAATGATCATATCTTGAGTCAGTCGGCGATTTCTGAACTGATTACAATCGATGACACATTCTCCTTCTAGTACAAATAAAAGATAGTTCCATGAGATTTCTTTTTCCAGAATAACTTCATCATTAAAGAACTCAATATATTTGAATCCATTTTCTACCGTTTCAAGGTAATTCCTACATGAAAGATGCTCTTGAATATAGAGCAAATTGTTAATTGATGACTTCTTGTTCATTTTATATTTTGTTTGGTGACTCTTCAGGTTTATTTCAGCAATATTTCAGCATATCATATCAATGGTATCCATATTATTCTGAAACACTGTAGACTAAATCTTATCTTATCATTTTCAATTACTCCCGATAGGGGGAGTAATTGATGTCTCTTAATATTAACACTCTAATAACTTGCTTTTTAAGATCTGTTTTCCTACTTATCAATCTCTATTATAGAATAGAGCTTTAATAAAAGTGAAAAACGTTTAAGCCAAAAGTAAATAAGTTATCAATTTTTTAATTAAAAAATGCTGAATGAAAGTACAAAATTTATTTTTGTCAATGTGTGCGATAGTGGCATTGGCAAGTTGTTCACAAAACGAGGACGTGGTGGTTCCTACGGGAAATGATGCTCTCAAGGCACAGGTGACTCTTAAACTGGAGGGAGATGGAGTAAACTCAAGAGCACCGGGTGATTCGGAAACTGCTACAGAAACCGGAGCTGCTATTAAGAATGTTACTGTGTTTTTCTTTAACCAGACAGACTTTATTGTGGGTAAACCACAGTTTATAGAGGCTGCTAATATCGGTAATCCGATAACTACTACTACGGATGCCGCTGAAGTAGTTGTAATTGCCAATCTTGGTGATAAGACCAGCGATACTACATTTGATGGTATAGCTAGTCTTTCCCAGCTTCAAAAACTTGATTTCTCTTCTGTTGATACTAATGCTACTTCTAGTGTTACTACTGTAAACCAGAGTAAGGACAATTTGTATTCAAGTGGAATGGGTGAGATTACATTTACTGAAAATGCGGGTACGGCAAACGTTCAGTTGCATTTTGTGGCAGCTAAGATCAAGACGGTAAAGATTACATGGAAAGCCGCCCAGAATTATGCTGCTACTGAAGCTTTCTTGAAAAGTGATAAGACAAAATGGTTTACTGTTAAAAAGGTATATATGATGACTGCTCAGACAAAATCACCTCTTATTCCGAGTACTACTGTAGATGCTTCATGGGGAGGTTTTGTTCCCCAGTCTTATGCTTATGCTGGTGGTGTGTTATGGGGAGTTGCACCATGGACATGGACAGGAACTAATACTCCGAAGCAAACAAATGATTATCTCGCAGTCACTGCGGATCTTACGGCTAGCGGTGAAGAAATAACGAACGCCCTTTCAAGTAAATCTTGGTATCTGTTTGAAAATTCCTCTGCTTCCCCCCATCCGACCGGTCTTGTTATTGAAGTTTTATGGAGATCTAAAAACGAGTCAACGGAAGAGGCAGACCTTTTGACCAAGTACTTTACAATGTATTTTGGAGAAAAAGGAGCTAATTCTACTAATCAACCTCTTCTTACAGCCGGTAAGACTTATGACATGGCCATGTCTTTGAACGGTGATTTTAAACCCGGCGGCAACGCAGGTGGTGGTGGCGACGATCCGACTAAGCCGAGTGTAGACGCTTCAGTTACGGTTACTGTAACTCCTGCACACTGGACAACAACTGCCGAAATTACAAAAGAGTTCCAATAATTCTCGCTTGCCCCTCTATTCTTTATAATTAAACAAAAGAAATATTCACAGAAATCGGTATGTGCCCGATTGTAATCCGCATTCGGGCGCACTCCGTTTTTGGCAAAGATTAAAAACAAGAAAGAATATCCATTATGACAGGTGACTACAAATTCCGGTTCATGCCGGGGATATTATACTCTATGTTCATACTATTACTGTTATCAGGATGCATAGCTGAAAATACCGACGATTGTTTCAAGGGTATTCCTCTGAAAGTGAAACTTCCTTCTGGTATTTCACAGGAAACCATAAAGGATATGAATCTCTATGTATTTGATGACAAAGACTTGTTATTAGATATCCTTCCAATAAGCAGCAAAGAACCTGTCATGTTAAATTATCCAGGTATTCCCAGTCTCCATTGTGTAGCCTGGTGTAATATTCAGAACGGCACCATGTCCGTCAGCCCCCTGAAAAAGGGCGATCCGCTCTCTGACGGTTTCATATCCTTGAAACCTTCTGCTCCTACTAGGGCAGGGAAGAGCACATTCACATCTCCAACCGATTTATTCTATGGAGAGCTTAATCTGGAAAATACTTCGACATCCGCCCGTATAGAAGAACAGGACCTGACTGTTTCACGGATGGTGGCGTCAATGAATATAACTGTACGCGGTCTGGAACTTCTGAGTGGAAGCAATGACGGTGATTATTCACTCGTTGTGCATGAAACTGTCAGTCGGGTAGATTTTGAAGGTCTCTATGGAGGAGATCCTGCTTCCTATCAGTTTTCGTCCCGTTTTGAAGTGGGAAAAGATTATAAAATTCCTCCTTTCAATCTGTTTCCTACTCTGAAAGGAAATAAAGGGGTGACTATAGATATCTATCATAACGGTGATCTGCTCAGAAGTCTGAACACGGACAGCAACTACCAACCTATCATCCCGGTAGTAGGGCAAACACTTAACGTGCTGTTGGATTTCAAATTGAGCGTCAGTGTAAAGGTAGAACTCACTGAATGGGGAGTAGAGACTGTCTGGAAAGAATATAACTGAATCACCGGACGGTGAACTATAAATACTGAAGATAAAGTATAGAATATGAAGAATGATCATATATCGAATTTAAGCAAGTGGACAATGATTGTCGCTGCAATGATATTGCAAATATCATGTCAGCAGGACGATTCATTCCACCCGACTGTGGATTCTACCATCATCAACCTGTCTGTATCTGCCGCCAATAGCGGAACGACAATGGACAATGATGATACCGCCTCAGCCATTAAGTCCCTTTGTATTCTTCAATTCAATGCAAATGAAAATGACTTCGGCACTTTGCGTCACGTAGGTGTAGGTCAGGAGGTAGTTCCGAACAGTGGAAAATACAGCGCTACACTGCTGCAAAGTGTAGACAACAATGATAAATACAAGCTTGTCATCCTTGCCAACTTCCCCGATGGTGATTACAGTATTTTCCGAAGCATAGTCGGCAAGGATTATGCCGCTGTGCAAAACGCGTGCCTGAGTGCAGAGCTTATCGGAAATGACACAGTCCTGACGTTTGATGGGATGCGGCCCTTTCCGATGTTCGGGCTAGCTAGTGATGGAAATCCTCTATTAATTAATGAGACAATGGACCTTGGTCCCGTGTCATTGGTACGTGCAGTAGCACGTGTGGATATCGGCGTCGGGACTAAAAATGCCGATAACACATGGAACAAAGGCTATGTGAAATTTAACATGACTGCGGTTCAGATATGGAAAGCGGGAAAACAATACGCATATATGCCTGCAGCGAACAACTTTTCTTCCGCTGTAGGTACATTGACAATTAGTAAGCCTTCTCCTGCCGGAACTACGGAAACAAAAGTTTATGGCACTACATATATTATATCGGGCACTTATTGTGCTGATAAAATCTACCTGCCCGAAGCATTGCTGTGGCAAACCGATAATAGTGCGGTATATGACAAGGATCATAAAGACCGTCTGGCAATCATCGTGGAAGGATACTATAATAACTTAATGAAGAAGACATATTACCGTGTAGATTTCATCAACGATCAAACTGGTGCAAAAATGGACATACTTCGAAACCATGTTTACCAGTTTTCCATAACGAGCGTGACGGATGAGGGGTATGACTCAGCAGAGCTGGCTTACAACAGCGGACTTGCGAATCTCAGCTTTACCGCCAGTCTTGCTCCTTGGCAATCGGGTGTTACGGCAACCGTGCCCAATATCTTGGGCTACCATATTTCATACGGAGGACTGAACGGTACAGTGACGACCTTCGGCACTCTGACTATCCCCAAGAAGAAAGACATTTTTGTGAATACTAACTATCCATTTGACTACGATCGGTTTTACGGGGAGGCAAATAGCTTATGGGCTATTCAGAGCGATCCGGGAGAGCGGAACGGTTGGCTGTACGATACGGTGGAAAAGGCTTTTACATACGAAGGTACATGCCCCACCCTGATGGTATCAGGTGATGACGTGCTTTCATCGGAAGCCACTGACAACGAACACATACCGTGGAAAAAAGACGGTGTCCTTACTGCTTTTGACATTTGTCGTGACTATGGCGGACAAGGGTATAATGACTGGAGGCTTCCGCGGCTCTCGGAACTGGCGCTGGTATATAGCAACAAGGCCAGTCTGGAAGCTATGAGAGGATTCACCGCAACAACCGCTGACTCTTACTGGAGCGGCTCCGAATATCTGGAAGGTCCGTTAGAGTCGAATAAAAGAGGTTCCAATAGTGTCTGGGCAATAAATTTGGGAACCGGAGCAGCTGAGCATCACCTGAAAACGGATAGGCTGAAGATACGTTGCGTACGTTCAGTCAAAGGAATGAATGCTAATACATTAAAATGAAATTGTTTATGGATATTAAAAAGAAATATAGCTTGTTTGGGGCGATTATAGTCCTGTCATGCGGCTTATTGCTGGCAGGAGCCTGCAATGCCGGAGATCTCGGTATGGAGGGACCGCCTGCGGAACAATCTGGAGACGTGCTTTTGAGTCTCACGGCAGACATCGTTCCGCCCGTTGTTTCGGAAACGAGAGCTGTTACACCCATCGAAGGATTTACGGGGACAGAGTATCGTTTCGGCCTGTCCATTACCAAAGATAACGAAGCGAAGGGGGAGACTTTTAATGGGGGCGGTGACATGACTGCAGTGATGAACAGAGCTTCGGGGACGTCGGATATATGGCACTGGTCATTTTTCAACAATAAAACGGCCGACATGATACCTGAATCTGATCTCAAAGTCCCGACAGGGAAACCCTTGCGGATTATAGCTTACTACCCGTCCATTACAGGGACGGGCGCCTTTACTGCCGGTATCCCGTTCGACTTTACCGGGATGGATAATCCTATGCAGAAAGAAATACTCTACAATACGAATACCGCCTGTACGGTGCAGTCACCGGTATTCCCTAGCGAGAAGGTGGAAGTACCTTTAAAATTTCAACATGCCTACTCGTGGATAGTCATTAATATAACGAAATATATAGATAAGGATGAGTATAAGCTGACCAATGTAACTATAGACAACCTGTTGGGCGAACGGATTAAAAACAAGGGGTTTATCAATCCGGCAACGGGCCTGTGTATGCCGGGAGCGGAGGCAGGACCGATAGGGGAATCGAGAGCCGCTGCGACAATACCTTTCAATGATGCTCCGGGCGTTAAACCTATAAAATATGAATTTCTGGTTCCTGCTTTTATGGATCCGTCCGTCAGTAATGAAAACATTATCATAACGATGATGATTAACGGTACGAGGGAAGTATTTCCCCTGCAACGCATGTTTCTGAACAGGGATGGGGATAAATACGGCTTCAGGCAGGGGCATAAGAATACTTATAATATCGTATTTGATAACTCCGCTCTTAGTCTCCGGCTTTTAAACTGGAGTTCTATCGTGATCACTGAAGATTTCGGAACGAAAGAAACTTTTTCCAACAAGATAGGTGTGGTTAATTATAGTGATAGAAGTATCTATTATTGGAATCCAGGCGCATACGGACTTTCTCTAAGTACAACACTAGATTCTGAGGTTGAGGCCGACTCTTATAGCACTTACCTTTCTACGGTCGCATACGGCAATAACGGGGGGTATGTAACACAAAACCCATTGCCTCAGCCGCCAGAGATTGCGGGGAGCCAGAAGTATATCTGTGAGGATGACATAAATGTGCGGGACAGTGAACACGTTTATACGAAGACTTGGATTACCAAGCAGAATGTTTCCGCAGCATCCGTACCTTGGGAAGATGAGAACGGGCAGTTGGTCGCCAAAGAACTGTGCAGGAAATACAGTCTCGGCGGATATCATGATTGGCGACTTCCGAGGGCTTCTGAATTCAGGGAATTTATGATGTTTACCTCATATAATGCCACTATAGGGAGTACTTATATGGGACTGATGTCTGCCGACCAGCATAGATTATTCTGGACAGCGACTGAAGTGGATGAGAATCATGCATGGACCGCTTCTTATTATAATGATTCAGCTGACAAGGGGACGCAATACAAAGGCCCTCTTTTAAATTCTCAAGACAAGAAGAAGGTAAAAGCTTTCGTACGCTGTGTACGAATCCCCAAGACCGGTGATGTCCTTCCTTAAAATTAATATGCTGATAATACAATGCTTATGACAAGAAAATTAATATATCTGTTATACCTATTGTGTCCGGTGCTGTCCGGATGTATAGACGAGAGCGTGTTTCCCGGAACCGTGGCAGCCTTGCCCGGTGAGGAGGTTTCCGTGAACCTGGTTGTCAGCACGGATCCTTACAATGCCCCGTCATTGGGAGAGACACGTGTGCCGGAGGAGACTATCCTTTCTACCGTCTCCACTCCGGATATGGACATCGAACTGGTGAAAACTCCCGTTACAAGAGCGGGCGGCACCGGTGGACCGGATGTGGAATATGACGTCCATACATTTACCTTGTTGCAATTCGATGGAACAACAAAGAATGCCGTGCTGCGCCATAAAGTGACGTATTCCTGCCCTAACGGGGTGATTGACACCAAAACAGTCCGGCTTTTTACGACCCAAAACACAGCGGGAGCGATTGTTAAGAACAGGTTTGTAGTTATAGCGAACCTTGAGGCAGGTTCTTTAATAGATGCGATGGTAGAGAACAATTATACTTATGGAGATCTGGAGAACGATTTCATCCTGAGAACTAAAAATCCTGAGTTTCCTTTGAACCGGATGGCGGATGGGAAAGATCTGATGTTAATGTTCGGTATAACCGATGCGTCTATAGATAAAGTAGAGGGCAAACAGATCGGCATCACATTGAAACGGTCGGTGGCAAAGGTTACTTTCAACATCACGCAGGACCCTTCCTTTACAAAGAAATTCAACGGCTGGGATGTGACACTGCTCAATTTGCCGGGCAAAAGTTTTCTGAACTCTCAGAATCAGAAAGCTATCTTTCCTACGGAAGCACAAATGAACATGGGAGACGGCGGCGGTTATTATTCCAAGCAGCTTACTACTACAGAAGGTACGGGAACCCAACTTCCTATGATCGGGCTGTCTGCCTATATACCCGTCAACCTCCAGCATGATGTACCTATCGGTACACATTTCAGCCGCCGTGACAATGCACCTCCCCACGGTACCTATGTTCAGATAATGGGAAAGACTGTAAAAATGGTGACGCAGCCGGACGGTCAACCGTCGGTCCCCGTATTGAGTGATTATGTCATATACCAGATTTTTCTGGGCAAGAACCTTACTACCAATTATAGTATTTATGCCAACTACAGTCTTACCTATAATATCACCCTGAAAGGGCAGCACGAGGATGACTCGAATGTCGTCCGGCTTATTCCGGGATACTTCTCGGGAAGCCTTGCGGCATTTAACGGGGCGGGCGTCAAGTTGACATCAACCACTGATGCCAGTGCCGTAAAATGGCAATATTCCCAAAAGATAGAAGGCTATTTCATGGATAGCTCTTATCCTAAGGATAATAAAGTTGAGGTTCTGGGAGAGAAGAATTTAAGGTGGTATGCAAGTCACATAGGCAGTAATTTTTTCAATTGCGGAGCTATCTCCCTTATGAACGGTTTCGATAATACCAGGCAGCTGCAGAAAAACACGGTATCCTATATCTATTATCCGGCTGCCCATGCCAGCTATGCCGGAACAAGCGGCATGGCTAGTGCAGGTGCCTCGGACTTTTCATGGTATCTTCCCTCCATCGGCGAGCTGATAGGTACATGGATAGCGGCTTCCAGTACAGCGAGTACGTTAAGTGGGGCTTACTGGTCGTCCACTGCTGTTGC
The DNA here is from genome assembly GCA_019412825.1 of Bacteroides thetaiotaomicron. Classification (GTDB taxonomy): domain Bacteria; phylum Bacteroidota; class Bacteroidia; order Bacteroidales; family Bacteroidaceae; genus Bacteroides; species Bacteroides thetaiotaomicron_A. The sequence continues at coordinate 20,624 of DXOL01000026.1, forward strand.
CAACGGTGACGCGAAGGTCTACGTGATTTCCAATCAGGGGGCGGTGTATACTTCGCCTGCCGATGATGCGACGCGTCATTATGTAAGAAGCCTTCGTGATCCCGACAAGGCTAATTTTGCCAATAAACCATGAGAATAGAATTTTATTAAAAAGTGAAGATTATGAGATTCGGAACCTATTATATTCTTTTGTTTGTTTTAACATGCTTCGGTTTTCCCTCCGACACTTTTGGGCAGTTTATCAGGAAGGAAGCTGTTGGCGGTGATACGTTTGCCGTTATTTATGCGGAAGGAATGGCTAAGTCCGCACAATGGGTCACGGGATTCAGGATGATGAGAAACGGTACGACTATCCGCCACCAGGTCTCCGGTGGAAACGGCGGGAATGTGAGCGTCAACGATAAAATACCGATGCGTTTTATCGTAGCCAAGACGGACTTGCCCGTTTTGACTTGGATGCAGGCTGAAGGAGGAACCGGTGGGAGTAATGATCTGAATGCGGATTTTGCCGGGGTTGCGAATACAGGATGTCGCCGATATGGTAGTGCCGGTCAGCCGGGTGCAGGCCGTACATGGCGTGTCCCTACTCAGCGTGAACTGCAACTGATGTGGCTGTTCCGTCAACCTATCGGTGTAATCTATCAATTAAATCCAATGGAAGATACAAATTCTATTCTATCGAAAAAATATTGGTCCTCCACAGAAAAAGATGCCGGCAATGCTTGGATCTTTGACTTCAAGAAAGACGATCCTCATTGCTTCTGGCAGGCAAAGTCGACTCCGGCCTATGTAAGGTGTGTGAGTGATTATTAACCGATTAAAAAAAGAGAAAAAATGGAAATTCCGGAATTAGTAATAGATAAAGAAGGTAAGAACCTGTACCACGTCTACCTGTTCTACATAGAAGAGAAGTGGTGGGCTTTTGGATACTCCGCTTATTATTTGAGTATTATGTATCCGATATTGGAAGCAACCAGCCAATCCATTTCGGAGCATGAGGGGAGCATCCCCTGCGTGCGTGTGCCCGACAACTTTCTGGCCAATCTTTCCGATTATTATACCACCTTGGTTTCAGACACATACATACAGGTTGATGCCCCGCCGACTGCATACTGCTATCGGAAAGAATACGACGGATGGCGTATGTCGCTAACTGTAAACTAATATAAACCTCTTTTATTGAAATATTAATGAGACGATTCGTACGATATTGTTTATTATCCCCTTTCCTGCTGTTTGCCGGCAGCTTTACAACTAACCTGCACGCACAGTTCTACTCCGTGCATACCAATGTGTTGAAACTGACTACTACCACATTCAACGTTGAAGGGAGTATGCTCCTGAATAAACACTGGACATTGAACATGAGTGTTTCTTACAATCCATGGAACTTCAGTGATACACGGAAAATAAAGCACTTTCTGATGGAACCCGGCGTACGTTACTGGTTCTGGCAACCATACGTTGGCAACTTTATCAGCATGTATGCCATGGGGGCACGCTATAACGTGGGCTGGGACAAGTTGTTGGGCGGTAACTACCGCTACCAGGGATGGGGCTACGGTGCAGGAATGACCTACGGACGTTCCTGGCTTCTCAGCAAACGCTGGAACATGGAAGTCGAGGCTGGCCTGGGCCTTCTTGTGGCTCCCTACACGAAATATCGTTGCGAACATTGCGGTGATAAAGTGAAATCGGGGACATACTACCTTCCAACACCTAAACTGGCATTGAATCTTGTTTATTTGTTCTAAGGCCTGTCCTTTAGTCTATCTGCGGATGTATGAAAAATTCTAAAAATTGCTATATTCTGTTTATGATACTGGTTTTTACCGCATGCTCACCGTTTGGCAAACTCTATAAGGAGCAGTCGAGAGTGATGCTGGCCTTGCCTGTCAATAAGCAGACCGGACCGTCAGTGGAAGCAAGACATGATTCTGTCACCTCGGTTCCGTACTTTACATTTGTCAACGTCAAAGGTGACAGTATCCCCGTGGGGATGTCTGTGGAATGGGATAGCGTCCATAAAGAGAATTTGACTAACCTGATGCTGGATGAAGTAGTGGTGTCCGCCAGTTCGACACGCAACACGGCGGAACGCAACGGATTGATTAACGTGGAGTTTGTAGTAACGGTTCCCCGGGCACTTCAAAAGGATAACTGGATGCTCAACGTCCGTCCTGTACTTATGAAGGGCGACATGCCCGACTCTTTGAAGGAACTGCGCTTTACGGGACAACGTTTCCGCGAGATGCAGGAGCGTGACTACCGGCAATATGACCGCTTTGTCGAGAAAATCATCCCCGATTCCGTCAATTTCTATCGGACTTACGTAAGCTACCGCTCTTTCGAGCGTTATCTGGAACGCCTGAAATGGTATAAACGGGGGCTGGAAAGACGCTGGGCCATACAGGACGCGAAGACCCGCCTCCCGGACCCGCTGCTGTCGCGCTTTGCGATGTTCAACAGGCAGGCGGCCAGACGTGACAGCCTGCTGAAAGAGCGTATGCTCGTCAACTCCCGGCAGATGATCGCACGCCAGTGTTGGCTGTATGACCGCGCGCTGGAACGGATGAACGACACGTTGTACTATCAAAGTAAATATCTGCTGGAACGGTTCCGGTTCTTCAATGACAAATGGGCAAGCCGTGGCAAAGTTCAGTCTGAAAACCTGATTGCCCGTAAAAGTTATTTTTATGAGAAGGTGTTGCTCGCTCCCTTGCGGCAGGAGGAACATGATCCCTATTATTTGGGCGGAGTAAACTTACGGTTATACGCCCCCCGTTTCAGCTTATTCAATGACAAGATGGAGCGGCTAGACGCTGCCCTCTATCGGCACTATCGTGTCAAGGGGGCACGGGCTGAAAAGCATGAAGGAGTGAAGTTCCTTCGCTCTTTTCTGGCGGGACGTGATACGGCCTCGTCATTTTTTAATCGTAACCAGCTGACTGAAAAATATATCCGGCGTTACGAAAAGGTGAGAGATTTCTTTCCGATGTTTCACTTCCGCCGTCCGAACCTTGACACTTTGGTCCCTCCGTGGGTGGGGGAACCCTGTCCTGATACGGTACGGACACGACAGGGTTTGTTGTCAGAATTCTCGAAAGAGGAGATATATGAATATTATGCCCGACAGCAACAAGTGGCGTCCAACAGAGGGCCTGCAAGATTTTTTCAGGGGCTGACACCTTTATACACTTATCGCCGTACTCTCTCCGATTCGGTACGGTTACGCCCCCCCGGGCGTAAAGTTTTTAGGGATGTTGAACTGAGCCGGTTCGACTCGGTGGCTACGGTGAATCGTTATATTGCCCGTTATGAACGGCTGCGGTCTGTTTACCCGCAATTTTACATGACACGTGAACTGTATAACATACATCCTTCCGTTCTGCGTCACGCTGCCCGGCAGGTAAGTTATGCGAAAAGGATAGCACATATCAATTCGCTCGATTCGACCAGTCTGGTGAAAATGTTCTATAGAACGCAGAAAATAGCACGTAATGAGGCTCGTAAGGCGATTAAGGACGAAAAGTTTCATGATATCGTACAGTATCCGTTTAATGCTGAAGCGCAACTTGACACGGTAATTTATGCCGCTGATCAGGTACAGTTTCTCTATTCGCAGAAAGTATCGGCAGATGAAAACTCGGCACGTATGAAGGTGTATGTGGTGGGCAATGTGCTGAGCACTAATGGAAGCAAATATCCGTTGCCGAAATCGGATACGCTGACTTATCTGGTAAGTTCGATGACCAAGTTTATCGACAAGACCCCGCGTTTTGTGCGGAAAATTGTCACCCGTGACGCGGAAGCCAATACAAGTGTGAACTTTTATTTTCCTCGAAACGGTTTTCGTCTGGACGAATCCATTGGCATAAATCGACAGGGAGTGAAGAAAGTGCACGATCTCACTTTGGCACTGATGACTGATCCGGTGTATATCATTGACAGTTTGACACTCTTTGCCACCTCATCACCGGAGGGCAACTGGCGCATTAATGGGGAGATAGCGCAGAAGCGTGCGGAATCCATCTGTGAAGTATTGACGGAGGACTTCAAGCTGTTGTATGACTCTTTGGCTGTCGGTGCAGCTGTCGAGATGGATGAGGCGGGCCATATCACTCACCGGGAGGTGAAAAATGAGATTCCGAATCTGCCGAACTTGATAAAGATACATACGGTGCCTGAGGATTGGAGTAAGCTGCGGCGCCTGATGATAGGTGACACTAACTTTAAAGGTAATAAAGACGCCATATTGCGGATAATCGATCAAGAGCCGGAGCCAGACCGACGTGAATGGCTGATTAAAAGTCGGTATAAAACAGAGTATACCTATATGTTCGACAAACTTTATCCGGCAATGCGTTCGGTCGATTTTCGTTTCAGCCTCTCGCGCAGGGGAATGAAGCAGGATACGATCTATACTAATGAACCGGACACGGCGTATGCCCGGGCAGTGGAATATCTGGATAAACGTAAGTATGAAAAGGCTTTGGATATCTTGCGTCCATATGAGGATGTGAATACAGTTATTGCCTATATGTCTTTGGGATATGACAAGGCTGCCCTGCGAATTTTAGAAAAATTGGCACAGACCGCCGAGACCCAATACATGCAGGCAATTCTGAATGCCCGTCTAGGACATGAAGAACGGGCAATACGGCTATTGCTCAGTGCGGCAGAGATGAATCGCATGATGAGGTCACGCGCTAATCTTGATCCGGAACTCTCTATATTAGTGAAAAAATATAATCTTTTACAAGAAGATGACTTTTAACAGGTTCCCTAATTCCATCTGTGGCCTTTCTGTTATCACATGTCATTGTGAAATGATGCTGAAGGATAAATGTTTAAAAACATTCATAAGGAAAAAGAAGATTACAGATATAACAGGTGGAAAATTAGTCTTCCTTTATTTGCTTTTTTACAAACCCTGCCTACTCACGTTGTGAAACGGGTTTAGTTGATATTTAAAGTAGTATACTTTTTGGTTCGGGAGAATAAAAAGGTATCATTTTGTTTTCATCTTTTGTAGATGAACTATTGTTTGTTTTGTTTGTGTTCGATGTGCCCGCTTCTGGAGAGAAGGGGCACATCTTTTTAGTTTGCTTCTCTTACCTATATTTGCAGTATCCCGGCAACTGATTGTACACAGTATCATCAGCTTTATATTTGTACGTATCATAACCGGCTTTGGCTATGGCTTTACTGATAGCATCTTTTGAAGTCTGATTCGGATTAAATTGCAGGTGAACCATCTTCTTTTCCTTATCCCAATGGGCGGATTGTACTCCGCCAACACTCTTTGCTGCCTTCTCAATGGTACAACGGTTACTTTGGATACAGTTCCGTCTGCCAGTGTCTTTTGCGGAAGTCCGGCATCCATTTCCTTTATTTTCTCCTTTACGTTGTTGATAACTTCCAGAGGGTTAGAACCGTAGCGGACAATGACGACACCGTCACCGCTTCGACTCCTTCTTTATCCAGTCCATTACGACGGGTGCTAGGGCCGATCGTTATGACAGTATTCTCAATGTTTGTGACATTCTTGATTAATTAGCCATATTTCCCGAATTAACTTTTAAATAATTATTTTTTATTAGAATATCAAATCACAATTCTGTTCTGTATGATTTATTTCCGTTCCTAATTTCTGATAAAAGTCAATGGCGGGTTTGTTCCATTCCGATACTTGCCAGCGTTAGTTTATGCCATCCTTTTTTTTGCATATGCCATTACTTTATATATAAGCGTAGAGCCTACTCTGAAGTCCGGTTTTACATACAGATCGTCCATGTACAGCGATTTACCTGTTCATGTATAATAACAAAAGAAATTGGTGACATAGCCAATAATTTGCTTCTCGTATATGAATCATTGTGTCATTTTTATATGCTGAGTTATTCTAAATGAAAACGACACAAAGATAAACAATTAATAATAACCACCAAGGCGCTTCTTATGTGATATGTAAAATGAAAAAAGAAGTATTACAAAAGTCATAACCATTTTTATTCTCCTTATTTTGATGAAAGAGAGTGTACCTGTTAAATAAAAAGGTACTGGCAGGATGAATATAATAATAGTTTGTGTTTTATCTGCTATTCAGGTTTTCAGCTCTCTCTCTTCTCCCGAAAGAGGGAAGAGGGGGGAGGAGAGCTTACTGACTTTTGTAATAACTTCTTTTAATTCGGATTGTTATATCCTGATTTATATTAATAGGTCTTTAATTGGCATGTTCACTCTATAACAATCACCGGTAAGCGTATTGCTTCCCGCACTTCAGTCCAACCTCCTGTTTTAAGTCTATACTTATAACATATACAGAAGGCCGTAGTTGTCGGGTCGAGCCGGTTGTTATAGAGTGCATAAGCATTATCACCCGGATGAGCTACTTTTACATCCACAGTTTCCACTTCCATTTCTTCAGGATCATATGGTTCCACAGTCAGGGAGTTATCATCAGCTATTTCGATAACAATCGTATTTTTCTTTATGAAGTCCGGTTGGTTCTCTGGTTCTGCCGGTAATCTCTTGGTACCGATATTGACTCTTACCCGATTCTTAGTCAGAGGCACCATTGTTTTGGTGATGACAAAGTATCCGTTGCCTTCATATCCTGATGCGTTATAGCTTGCAGGTTCTGCTGTGCTGGTATATTTATTTTTCTTTTGTATCTGCAATAATGCATTTCCTTTCTTCTTTACTATTGGATAAGGGACTGCATTGGCTATTGCTATGGGAATAAAGTAGATCTTATCCGGGTCCAGGCTTTCAATGACTGAGATGTCTATCTTGATAGGAACCAAGGTGTATGGTTCTCCTGTCGGATAAGTAACCGTGCTGCTTTCTATCACATAGTCTTTTGGGTCCATCTTGAGGGCATATCGGCTGTAGTCCTCGATGAAGTTCGTATAGTTATATTGGTCCAGAAGAACTGTATCTTCTGTGAGCGAGATCGTTACCGGTTCCTCTGTCGGATTGGTTCCACTACACGCAATCGACAGGTTGCGTATATTACCGTCTTTGCCATCCAGATCGTAAACCAAATTATGTATATTGTTATTGTCGCTGACAATGTATACCTTTTTTTCGTATCGTTCATCTTCAAAGAACTTCTTTCTGTCACTGCATCCGGCAAGAAACAGTAATGCGAGTAACAATGGCAGGATGCCTATTTTATATGTATTCATTCTTATTCTTTTAATTTATATTCAATGCTAACGAATTGTCTCATAAGGTGCTCCGTTTAATCTCCCCAGCCGGGATTCTGATCAAGACCAACCACCTTCCGTATCTCATATTTGTCGATGGGCAGGAATACCATTTTGCGGTTTACCACTCTGTGCCTTATCCAGGGATGATCTACTACTACGGAGTAGAAATATCCGCTCATCTCATCTTTGCTGAGGTCCATACCCTGTATGGCTTCTTTTTCGGTTTCTTCATAGATACCCCATCGGCGTACATCATAGTATCTTTGGTTCTCGTATAAGAATTCAATGGCTCTTTCTCTTTGAAGGATTTTGTTAAAGCCATCCACATTGGCCAAATCATCTTCTTTCACGCCAGGGAGTCCTACACGATATCTGATTTGGTTGAACGCCTTTTTGATTTTGTATATATCACGGCTTTCTTCATAAACTTTAGTTTCTCCGTTCGATTCCTTCAGCTCGACGGAATAGCTACCCTGAAGATTATTGAGCGCTTCGCTATAAGCCAACAAAATTTCCGCATAACGGATGATGGGAAAGAACTTCTCCATTATCATTCCTCCGGGTGAGGAGAATGCATCGTCATCATGCACGTATTTGGTTATTACATAACCGGTGGCGGGATAGTCGTTCACATTACCACTGGAGGAGTGCTTTCCATCCGTTACAGAAGAATTGTCATATTTGATCATCTGCTCCTTCTTGGCATCGCTTCCGCTGTATGAACGCGCTTTCCAGAAACGTCCGGAGAAACCGATGTTGGCATAGAATCTCATTTCCCGATTGCGGTACATGTTGAAGACTCCCGCTTTCAGTACATATTCGGAGAAAGTCTCATCCTCCGTGCTGAAGTTTGTATTGTCGTATGTCCCGTCTGCTTTGTATGGTTTTGCATCTTCGGGATAGTTGTCTGTTCCGTCATTCATATAGAACATATTGACCATCTTCTGTGATACCCCCATCCCGTTGTATCCATCCATTGAATGTGGAAAAGATTCTCTGATACACAGGTTACCGGTTGTTCTTCCCCATATAAATTCTTTGTTCTTTCTGCCGTCTGTTTCACCGTTGAACATGTAACTGTAGGATTTAAGAGGGTCGATACCGCCTGCTCCGTTAGGGAACGCTTGGTTTTCGCTGGTCGGAGGCACATAGGAGTCTTTATCTGCCGGAACGGTATGCAGTTCATAACGCCCCATATTCATTACTCTTTCACAAGCTGCTGCGGCTACCGCCCATTTGCGGTCGTCATATTGCTGGGAAATGTAGAATACCCCATCACTACTTCGTTTCCAGTTCCCGAAGTATGTTTGTCCGCGACCGTTGTATAACGGGCTAGCCTGCATCAGTCTTAAACGTGCAATTAGTGCGTAAGCCGCACCTTTGGTGGGACGTCCGAAGCTGCTGTTCGGCTGAGTTTCGGGAAGATACTGTGCAGCCAGTTCAAACTGTTCACAAGCGTAGTCTACAGATTCGTCATACGTTGCACGTATGTTCGCATAAGCTTCCGGCTGTTCGTTGGAGGGATATACCTGATCTCCTACAAGAATGACAGGTCCGAAGTCCATGATGAGATGGTAGTATGCATAGGCTCTCATGAAATAGGTATATGCCCAGATGTCCGGCTTTTCCAGATTGCTCATATCAGTCACTTCGTCCATACGTGACAGAATGATGTTTGCCTTACGGATGATTTTATACATCGTGTTCCATTGATAAATGGATTTTCCGCTGATATTTTCTTCGTTAATGGATCCGGTGACAAACGCCATACCTGCATAGCTTTCCGCATTAAATGTTTCAAAAGCTTCATCGCTAGCTAAAGGACCTGCTGTCACCGGATTATTGAGAAATTTTCCTTCATCGGGAAACATGGATGCTACGTTCCACATATATCTTTCCAAGTATTCTTTACGGGAGAAGATCGAGTCATATTTCATTGTATCGTCGAACCATTTGTCTACATCCAGATAATTGCAGGAAGATATAGAAAAGGCAATTAACAATAGTATTGAGTACAATATTAGTTTTCTCATATAATTAGTTTTTGGGGAGCGTTAAAATTTAATATATGCTTGCAAAGTCACGCTTGCGGGGATCGGATAACGGCGTCCGTTGTATTTTGCCTGTTCCGGATCGCAGATGTCAATCTTATCCCATACGCAAAGATTATTGCCTACGAGTGAAAGGTCGATAGAGTTGATTCCTAAATTCTTTATGGATTTAGGCACATTCAGACTATAGTTGATGTTTACTTCCGATAATCGCAGGTATTTTGCATTATCTTTCCAGAAATTGGATAATTGGGAGTTGTTTTCCAGATTTCCGTATGACATGCGGGGGAATCGGGCGTTAGGATTTTCTGCCAAAGAGGGGGCCATGCCCATCTTTTCGGCATATTCACGTGAAATCCAACGATTGGCGGGATTCTTTACCATGCTCAATACATTGCCGATTTGCTTGTCCTGAAATGGAATATAACCGGCACCATATCCCAGGCCCACGTGATACACATCGGTATTTCCGGTGCCCTTGAACAGTACGGCAGCCGACAGTCTCTTATATCTGAACTCAACTCCGAATCCATACATGAACCGGGGGGTACTGCTGAATGACAAGGGTACTTTGTCATCCCCGTTCACAATACCGTCTCCGTTGACATCCTTGTATTTAATATCTCCGGGCAGATAGCTGCCGAAAGTCTGTTTGGGACTATTAGCGATATCTTCGTCATCTTTGAACAATCCTAATGCGATCAGTCCTTTCTGGTATCCGTATGGGCGTCCGGTAGCAGAATTATACTCATATTTGGTATCTGCCTCTTCAAAATAATTCACCCTGTTATTACTAAGGGTAAAGTTTCCTCGGAATGTTAATGACATATCTTTGCCAATATCCTGAATATAGGTCACGTTTCCGTCTGAACCGTAGCTTTTCATGCTGCCCACATTGCCAAACGGCATGTTGACAAGACCGATATAACCCGGTACCTGCTGGCGTTGTTGGAATATGCCATCACGGATATCTTTGAAGAAATCGACTACGAAGCTCAGTTTGCTGTTAAATAATTCGCCTTCGATACCTACATCTATCTTTTTCGCCTTTTCCCATTTCAGATTGTCGGCTCCCATCTGTTTTTCTGTAATGCCGGCTTCATTGTATCCCCAGCCTTTTTCGGCAGACTCGTTGATGATCGTCAGGTAAGGGAAACGCTTGTCTGAAATACGGTCGTTACCTACGATACCATACGAGGCTCTGATTTTGAGAAAATTCAACCAAGGCAGTTTCTCTTGCATGAACTCATATTGGGTAGGTACCCATCCCCCCGATATGGCTGGAAAGAATCCGAAACGCTTGCCCTTCTCGAAGTTCTCCGAACCGGTATATCCTATATTGAAATCGAGCAGATACATATCTCTGAATCCGTAACTGACTTTCCCGGATAATCCCTGGTATCTTAAAGGAATAGCAGCCATACCGTCCTTTAAATCTAGTGTTGCTTTGCTGTCGCTCATTTCATAATGCATTAGAGCAGAGATACGGTGTTCATCGTTCAGCATGGCTTTCCAGGTTAGATTTGCCTGAAGGAAGTATTTCCGAAATTGGCTGTCTTTGTTTTTATTATACGTGGTTCCTTGTTTCTTTATGGTGTGTACAAGTTCCAGATTTCCGTTCTCATCCCTACGTTCTGCCCAGTACATATCAGGCTTGACAGAACGTGTTTCTTCAAAAAAAGATTTGTTACTGTAAGCTCCCTGAATGTCAAGAGCCAGGTTTTTCAGCAGAAAATCGAAGTCTTGCCGCAAGCGTATTGTATAGGTACCTGAATAGTTATTGATATTTTTCAACCCGGTATAATTTAGCATGGCATAGGGGGAGTACACATCTGCTGCACCCGACTTGTAAGTCGGCAGTTCACCTGTGGAATAACGGACTGGGATAGTGAGCGGAGTCAGTTTGCCTTGGGCGTCCCATAATTGGTCGGTCGATGCTCCTTGTCCGGGTAGCGCTTGTGAAGACAGGTAGATGTCCGAACCAAAATAAAGTTCAGTTGTTTTGGTCAGGCTAAAGTCCACGTTCAGACGCATTCCGTAAGTGTTGTAGTGCACATCCTTGATATATTTGCTGTTTTCGTCTTGCTTGTAGATTGCCGACTCATTCGACATATTCATACTGACAAAATAACGGGCGATACTACCGCCTCCTCTGGCACTGGCGTAATACGTCTGTTGAAGCGAAGTCTTTTTCAGAATTTCGTCTTGCCAGTTAACGTCCGGATAAAAGTCGGGGTCCAGATGATATTGAATAGCTTTCAGTTCGATGTCGTCATAAATGGGTTGTGCTCCACGCATGGCACTTGCTTCGTTAGCCAACACGGCATAATCGTATGCACGTAAATATTCGGGAAGTTTTGTAAGATAGGATATTTTTACATTGGCGCGGACGTTTACTTCCATCTTGTCGGTTGTTCCATGTTTGGTAGTCACCAATACGACACCATTCGCACCGCGTACACCGTATACGGCAGTTGCGGAAGCGTCCTTCAATACGGAGAAACTCTCGATATCGGCAGGGTCAATGCTATTCAGGTTACCTTCGAGTCCGTCAATAAGTACAAGTGCACTTGAACTGGCTCCAAACGTACCGATACCACGAATCCAGAATTCGGACATGTTAGAACCCGGTTCACCGCTAGATTGCACGGAGATAATGCCGGGTACACGACCACCGAGCATATTGGTGAGGGAGGTAGCAGGAGTCTGTATCTGCGATATATCTACGTTGGTGACAGCTCCGGTAAGGTTCACCTTCTTTTCTTTTGTACCCATACCGGTGATGACAACTTCATCCATTTGTTGTGCATCGCTTTTCAGGATGATGCGCAGATCTTTTTCATCTTTCAGAACGATATGTTCTGTCTTTTTGTAACCGATAAAAGAGAATATGATCATATCTCCTTTTTTGGCGGACAGTTTGAACATTCCGTCAATATCGGTACTCATGCCTACTCCTGCACGATCCTTAAGATACACGCTGACTCCGGGTAATGACTCTTTATTTTCGTCGAACACATGTCCCGATATTGTTAATTGTTTCTCTTGGCCCATCAGTACCGATGCGGTGCAGAAAAATAGTAATGATAATAATATGTATTTTTTCATTAGTGTCTTCTTTACGTATGATTATTGGGGTTAACGCAGGCTCAGCTTGCGGACACATCCGGACCCACAGTCTGAAATATACAAATCTCCTTCAGCGGTCAATCCTACTCCTTTTGGCCAGTTGAAAGTAGCTTCTAATGGAGTGCCGCTTTGGTTACCTTTAACGTTTTGTCTGCCTACAACGGTAGTTACCATACCCGTATTCATATCAATTTTGCGTATTGTCTGGGTTCCGGCATCTGCAATATACATGTTTTTCTGTCCTGTCTCGTCAGTTATAATACTCATTTGGTTGTTCCAGTTGAATAAGCAGTCTGTCCGATACCCATTAATTATACTGTTACCATCTGCTCTCACATTGAGGTGGCCGGCATATACTGTTTCTTCTGATTCTGGCTTTGAGACATCCTGTACGGTTATAACAGAAGATGCTCCGTAAGAAGTATAGAGATGAGTCGGGTCGGTCGGATCAAACATCATATTGACAATATAGCTGTTTTCACTTTCTGGAGTTGTCGAATTATATACATCATTTTTGATATACTCACATACCATGTCATCAAGCTTGAAACGGAATAGTTGTTTGGTTGCCGTACGGGCATAGAAATAATCATCTGCAGTACAATAAGCGATACAGGCTGTGGAGTTGTAGTCAACTTGTTTGGCGGGAGGGTCCTGTGGCTTTAAGTAGCGTCGCTTGACTTTCCAGTCGTTGGAAGGGTCAATTTCATAAATGACGTTTTTTTGTGTGCTTACGGCATACAGTTTCTCCGTTACTTTATGGTACATTACATCATTGACCAGTTCTGATATGATTTTCTTTGATAAGTTTTTCTTCTCACTGATTAATGCAAGACCTCCATTGTGTCCAAAATAAGAATAACATGAATAATAATTACCTTCCGGATCACAACATCCTACTTTCAATCGCCAAGCTTCAAAAGTTGTACTGGCAAGGTCTCCACCAATGTTGTAACCACTTCCTGTCTTGCCGCATACATTTTCTACTGTAAAGCGGGAGATGTAACGAAACTTGTTGTCGAAAGTAAGGGAATCATTTCCTTTTACTACGGAAATGATGCAGGTATCTCCCGGTAATTTGGGAGCATAGACCATCAGAATATTCCCGGCTGCTTGTGAAATGTGACCTTTCTTTTTATTAAAGTATACTGATAATTTAGAAGCATCTGTTCCCAGATTTTCACCTTCTATTATTATTTTGGAGGAAAGGTATCCTGAATCCGGATAGAAAGTTGTTAGTTTTAAAGGTCCATCGTAATTTCCACCTGTTTTATTATCATCTGAACAGGCATACTGTATCATTATAAATGAGATTGTAATGATTGGCAGTAACGTTTGTGTGATTTTCTTTTTCATAAATAGTATTTAAGTGTTAATACTTCTTGCAAGGAGAGATTTAAGTTACTTTATTTACACCAAAGGAAGTAGAGAACTTCACCTGATGAAGTTTCTGAACGGATTTTTAAGATGTATTTTTCATGAATCTGATTTTAGGTGAATTATTGGAGCTAACTTATATAATTGCCTGTCTTTTATGGTATATAGGCAATGTTACATTGTGTTTTCCTAAATATAGGATAGGACTTTATTCTACTTTATACTTGATTGATATTGAATCATGTATGTTTTGTACTGTTGTGTGTACTTTAAATGGGTTGATATTAATTAATTCATAGGCATATTTGTTGTTTTATTTATACTAAAAGGTTAACATGATATCTCTTTTTTTCTTCAATGCAGAACTGTGCTGTTTTGCTTCTATAAAAAATACAAATTGTATATTAGTTCTTGTGGAACTTGATCGGATAAGATGTAGGAGAGCTAAATGGTAGTCAATGAGTACTTTGTGAATAAGCATGACTCTAATCATGTTTTGAGTACTAAAATAGACACCCAAATTGTAGCGTTTTGATGAGGTTTCGTTGGAAGAAATATTTTATTAGGAGGAAAATGAAGAAAAAATGAGGTTATTATATCATTCTTAAGAAAATAGTTTTATATTTGCACACATAAAAATGAGATTATTGGTGAATACAAACAGTATTGGATCTATTTAAAGACTGAATTAACCAAGTTCCACAAGAACTTATTTGAAATATTAAAGTTACTGCATCGAACGTTTGTTCATTTCTTATTCCGAAATGGGCAAAAACGTCCAAACATAAATTCAAATCTTTATAAATCTAAAAGTAGTTTATTGAATAAAGAATTCCTATGATAAATTTAGCTCCGGCTTGTGCAATAAATAATCCCTTTTAGTGCATGAATTAATTCGTCCGCCTATAGCCGGACGCAAGTTTGCCTATAGGCGACGTTGCGTTTGCCTATAGTCGGACGAAAGATTGCCTATAGTCGGACGAATTAATTTATGCACCTGCGGATATTATTTTTTATAGAGAAAATGTTTATTGCATTCGGATGCAATGATTACAGTAGTTGGGAATTAGATTTATAAGCGCATAGAAATGATTCAAATCCGTGCCAAAAGTTATTGCATTTCAAATAAAAAAAGTCTGTACTACCTTAAGATATTACAGACTTTTAATAGTGGTTTTATAAGTGTTTACTTCCTGTTGACTATCTCAAAAGGAACACGTACCGAAACTCCTTTCTTCATCAGATTAGTAAGGTTGGGGTAGAGACGTCGTTTGAATGATTCCCAATTACGGTATTTCATTTGTGTCCATCCGGCTTCTGCCAATGCGAAAGCGCGGGGATATGCCATATAGGTTGCCCGGTTTATATCCCGTATGGCTTCTCCCCATAAAGTTCCCATTACTCCGGTGATATGAGCCTGATCTTCAGCGGACACGCCATATCCTGGGTCGAATTGATAAGACTTCTCCAAAGTGGTAACGGGCATACCCCAATTGTTGAACTCGGGGAAATCTCCTTTCAGTTGTGGATAATCCAGATAAGCGTACTCGCCTGGTGCCATGATAAGCGGATTACCGTGTTTTCGGGTAAGTTCAAGGCAGGTAGGAGTCAATCCTCCACGCCAGCTTACTAAAGTCACGTTTTTAGGATAAGGAAACAGATAGTCGTTGGCAGGCGGATAAATATTGTCCAGTTCGCACCAAAGTATAGGAGTCTTATTGTTCTCCTGAATGAATGAAAGCATACGGCTGAAAAAAGGAATCATGAGCTGTGAAGCTTTCTGATAACCTAGTTCTTTCATCATGGCCTGACAACGGGTACATTTGGTCCAGTTCTTTTCTATCACAGCTTCGTCACCTCCTAAATGTATATAATCGGATGGGAACAAGGAAGATATTTCTTTGATAATATCCTGATAGACAGAATACACTTTCTCATTATTCGCGCAAAGCATTAAATCCGTAGTTTTGCCTACTATCTTAGGCAGCGTATCGGTATGAGTACATCCCAATTCAGGATAGACAGCCAATATAGCTACTGTATGTCCGGGGATATCCAGTTCGGGAATGACTTCTATATTCCGTTGGGCAGCATATTGAATGATATCGGCAAGCTGCTCTTGCGTATAATAATCTTTGCCGACCAACTTGGGGTGTTTTTTTATTTCGACTCTCCAACCCTGGTCATCTGTCAAATGCAGTTGGAGTATGTTGTATTTGTAACGTGCCATCTGGTCGATGAAGAACTTCACATCATTTACCGGAAGAAAATGACGGGCAGGGTCGAGCATCAATGCCCGATGAGGGAATCGGGGTGCATCATCAATGCGGACAGGAGAAATCTCCTTTTGTGCAGTGGCGCACGCATCACCTAAAAGAAGCTGATCCATCGTCATGACTCCATAATAGACCGCTCCTGCGGTAGCTCCGCTGATAGTGATCTCTTTGGAAGTTATTTCGATACGATAGTGCTCTTTTCCTCCCATTACAGGATCAACCAGCAAACGGATATCTGCACGACCGGACTCGGGGGCAAGTGGAACCTTTGCCTGCATCCTGTCTTGTAATATCGTTTGCAGAGTCTTTGCTGCAAACTGTAACTCCGGCTGATTCAAATAGATAGCCGTCTTTCCGGAACGGATAGTAAAAGGTTTCCCTTTTACCGATGTGATCTGATTGGGCATGGGCAACAAAGCCGAAGTATTATTCTGGGCAACCAGGTATCCGGCAAAGAAAAGCAAACAAAGGCAAGTATAAATTTTCATGGTCGATATTGGGGGTAAATGTTTCGTGTTAATCTGAATGAAATAGATTCATTGTTATTATTGGGCTCTTGTTAATCCATTCTCTTTGTCATATTTAAGTTGATAGCTACGTCCTTTCGTTGTCTTGAAAGCGATTGTTTTACCGGCATATTTTACGGTACAATTTTCTCCCGCCTTGGATAGGAGAGTGGCTTCTTGCAAGAGCCCGTCTTTCCATATCATATCTATCTCGAAATTTCCTTTGGCGCATACACCGTGGATCGAACCGTCTTTCCAAGCATCCGGCAAGGCAGGCAGCAGTTGGATGAATCCCATGTGGCTCTGTAACAGCATTTCTGTAATGCCTGCTGTGCCGCCGAAGTTTCCGTCAATCTGGAAAGGTGGGTGTGTATCCCAAAGGTTGTCTACTGTCCCGTTTTTCAACAGATTTCCAAAGAGGGTATAGGCGTGATTTCCATCCTGCAGGCGTGCCCACTGGTTCAATTTCCATCCCATACTCCAGCCGGTAGCACCATCACCACGATGTACTAATACAACTTTGGCGGCTTCTGCCAATTCGGGAGTAGTGATAGGAGAAACGGTATGTCCGGGATGCAGACCGAAAAGATGATTTACATGGCGATGCTCGTCTTTCGGGTCGTCGATATCGGTGGACCATTCCAGCAACTGACCATAGCGACCTATTTTATAAGGAACGAGATTGGCAAGCACGTGCTCCCATTGTTTGCGTTCCTTTTTGTCTATTCCCAACTCTTTGCTCGCTTGGATGGCATCCAACAGGATTTCACGGACTACCGCATGTACAAATGTTGCTCCTTGATCGATAGGCCCGTGTTCCGGTGAAGTAGAGGGGGCAGCCGTATACGTTCCGTCCGGTTTGTGCCAGAGATAGTCAACAGCAAAGTTGGCACTGCTCTTAATCAATTCATATCCTGTTTCCTTCAGGAACTTCAGGTCTTTGGTGTAGTCATAATATTCCCAGATATGAGTTGCCAGCCAAGGACCTGCCATCGGGTTGAAATTCCACGACATATCCTGACTTTCCAATGGGGTGGTAAAACCGAAGATGTTGGCGGAGATAGATGCTGTCCATCCTCTTGCGCCAAAATAAGACTGAGCGGTCTTTTCTCCCGGTTTCACTAAGGTACGGATGAAATCGATTAACGGAAGCATACATTCATCCAGGTTTGTAGAGCAGGCTGGCCAGTAGTTCATTTGGATGTTTATATTGTTGTGGTAATCAACACGCCAAGGGCCGTCTACGTTGTTATGCCAGATACCTTGCAGATTGGCGGGCATGTTGCCTGGTCGTGAACTGGCTATCAACAGATAGCGTCCGAACTGGTAATAGAGTTTCTCCAAGTAGTAGTCAGGTTGTCCGTTCCGATAGTTTTTCAGTCGTTGGGCAGTGGGCAGATTGGCCGTTTTCACTGTAGGATTCAACTCCAGTTTCACCCGCTCGAACAAAGAAGCGTAGTCTGTGTAGTGTTCGTCCAGTAAGTTGGCATATCCTTTGGCTACGGCATCTTTCATCCATTGCTGCGTTGTTTCAAGCGGATTAACACCGACATATGTTTTAGGATCGGTGAAGTCCGGTGCGAAATTCATTTTATAATCGGTATCCGCAGTGACATAGAATACGACTTCGTCTGCTTCTTTCACCGTAATCCGTCCGTCTGCGTTGTTTAGGGTTCCTCCTTTTACTGTGGCTTGAATACGCACTGCATATTTCATTCCATTATTGTTCAAAGAAGCCGTATAAACAAGGCCATTATTACCGTCGGTAGAGAACTGTCCGGTAGATACCGGGTTGGGTGCATATCTGAAAGTAAGATTTTGTTTGCCCGGTTGGCCGGCACTAAAACGCATAACCATTACATTGGCAGGATAAGAAATGAAATAGTTTCGTTGATATGCTACATCATCTTTTTTGAACTGAACCACTGCCATTGCCGAATCCAGTGACAAGATACGTTTGTAGTCGCTCATTCCTATTGTACTTAATCCTGTTTCTACATAGAATTCTCCCATTGTGCTGAAATTACCAAATCGGAAAGGTTTTTCGCCGGAAAATTCATAAGGAACTTCACTATTGAAATTCTCGCGTGTCAGCTTCTCTGCTTTTTGCTGGTCTCCCTCTACGAATGCTTGTCGTATTTCATTCAGGATGTGGGCGGACTGTTTGTTCACATTCCAATAGTAATCCGCTCCTTTGGCTGTGTTAGGACCGCCACGCCAGAGCGTTTTTTCATTGAAAGTAATGCGTTCCGCTTCTACTGAGCCGAGGATATTGGCACCGATGTTTCCATTGCCGACAGGCAATGACTGTGATTCCCAGCTGGCATCCGGCTTTCCACTGAGCCAGACTGCCTTTTCTTGTGATGTATTAGGAGAATCAAACCAGATAGAAAGTCCCTTGGTGTAATCCGTACTTTCTGCATGTCCTGTAAAAATCGTAAATAAGGTACAAAATAGGAGTGAGTGTTTCTTTCTCATAGTCTTAGTGTGTTTATTATTAGCACAAAAGTAACAAAAAAACAGCTTGTAGGAAATTCAAGCAACAGTTTTTATGAAAAAAACGAACCATTACTGGCTAATATAACTCGGTGAAGGGTATTTCCGTTATCTATCGGCTTAATCCTAAATAAAGAATAAAGCAAAATAATAAAAAAGCATTCTTTGACAGAGTGGAATAAATTATTTTATAACTACCTTTGTATGTATCAATATAAACAATAATGAAGGAGTTACAGAGTACAGAGAAAGATTTTATAGAAGGAATAAAAACTTTATTGAAAGAAGCCCGTAAACAAGTGGTTCGTCAGGTGAATACTACTATGTTGATGGTTTACTTTGAAATTGGGCAACGTATCGTAGAGCAGGAACAAAAAGGTGAAACGCAAGCTAAATACGGTGATTATTTAATGTTGCAGTTATCCGAATCACTTTCAACATCTTTCGGCAAGGGGTATTCTAAAAGAAATTTGGAGTTGATGAGACAGTTCTATCTGAAATATAAGAATGCGAAATCACTGATTTCGCATTCTCTCAGTTGGACACACTACATTCGGCTGATGCGTATAGAGGATGATGCCGAACGTCGTTTTTATGAGATAGAGTGTGAAGCTAACCAGTGGAGTATTCGGGAGTTGAACAGACAGTTTGATTCAGCCTTATATCAACGGCTATCGCTGAGCCGGGATAAAGAAAAGGTGATGGAACTATCTGAGAAAGGACAGATTCTAGAGAATCCGGAAGATGCCTTGAAAGACCCTTATGTATTGGAATTTACCGGATTGCCGGAACTTCCTTCGTACAGTGAAAGTCAATTGGAGCAGGCATTGATAGACAAATTACAGTCATTCTTGCTGGAATTAGGGAAAGGATTTACGTTTGTAGGACGGCAAGTCAGGATTACACTTGATGAAGAGCACTATCGGGTCGATTTGGTGTTTTATAACCGATTGTTGCGTTGTTTCATTTTGATTGACTTGAAAATTGGTCAGCTGAAACATCAGGACTTAGGGCAGATGCAAATGTATGTGCATTATTATGACCGATACGTGAAACTGGATGACGAAAATAAGACTATCGGTATCGTACTGTGCCGGGATAAAAAAGACACATTGGTGGAAATCACTCTTCCTGAAGGACAGAACCAAATCTTTGCAAGCCGTTATCAAACTATTCTTCCCAGTAAGGAGGAACTCTCTAAGCTAATAAAAAAATAATTTCTTTCACTCGCCGGAGTGGGGCAAAACTAAGATGAGCACCCTGAAAAGTTACAGATTATAACTAACAAGCATAAAAGAGCCATATCAAACCCTATTTTTGAGTAATGATATGACTCTTTTTGTTGCTGATGAGGGTAGTCAAGCTTTAGATTAAAAGTTCAGCTTCTCTTAAATTGAGTTTGCCCCTCATTATGATAAATATACATTTTAATCTATCTATCCGGCATAGTCTTTTGGGAGATAATCTCCTTTTCTATAACCTATAAAAATAATCCTGTTTTAATATACGCTGGCTGACCGGATCACAATCTTTTCCAGTAACTCTTGCATTTTCCCGATGACCGGTTCTCCATCGAGCCCGTATTCGGCTGCCATCATCTTCATTTGAGGGAAGGTTGCCCATACGCTGCCATTCTTATCTTCCCATACGGAGATTTTCAATGGAAGTTCGATGGAAATGCTGGGATTGTCCTGCATCAACTTGGTTCCAACTTTGGGAGAACCAAAAACAATCACCTGATTGGGACGGAGTTCGAGACCTACTTCTTCTGCATTTTTACCATGATCGAATTTGGCAAATACAGGAATCTCCATCTTTTTTAATGTCTGTTCAATGCGAGCCATTGTTTCTGCCACGCTGAACTGACTCTCATAAGTGTAAAGCAGGTTGTCATTAGCGCCTGTTTCCATTTTGCTGCTGTCGAACGCTGCTGCTATTTTACGTCCCAGATTAGTCAGATCAACTCCTTCTTTATTGGCGAGCAGAGTAACACATACCAGTTCGGAGGCATCCGTGAAGCGGCTTAAAAAAGCTGAATGTCCGGAAACATTTCCTTTTATATCCATCAGACCTTTATGGTTATAGAACTGCCAGCCTGCTACGGCAGGTACGACTTTCCCATTGGCAAGTTTCGTTGGCTTATATATAAAATCGCGGTTCTCCGGTTTGGCTATTAAAACACCTCCGGCAAGTGCGATATCCCAATGACTGACATTCTCTGCAGATGCCCAAATGTCGGAAAAACCTTTCATGGCGCTAGGACTGACAGAAGGAGCCACTACCAGTTGGCCGTCTTTTTCTATATATCCGGTAGTCGTTTCGGAAGGATTAATATAATCTTTATCCTTTTTGAAAGTCTGATGTACATTGGCTGTGGTCGTTACATCTTCCTGTTTGACATTCGCCAGGTCTTCGCCGAAATAAGTTTGTTGCAAACCAAGATAGTCAATCTGATATTTTTTCACGAATTCATGGTACGGCATTTTTCCCACTTTTTCAATGATGGAAGTCAGTAGCAGAAAGTTGGTCGCACTCTGTTTCACGTCAGTACCCGGTTCGAAAGATAGTGGAATAGTTGCTACTGTCTCAATCAGCTGCATAGGCTGATAGTCGGCTGAAACGTCAAAACCTTTCTGTGCCCGGTAGTCTGCAATGCCTGTGCTATGCTGCATCAGTTGGAGAATACTTATTTCTTTCCAGCTTTCCGGAATATCTTTGAGATACTTTCCGATTGGGTCGTTCAGTGCCAGTTTGCCTTTTTCATATAGCTGCATCACTGCTACGGCGGTAAATCCTTGCGAAATGGGACCTATCGGCCACAGTGTTTTGGCTGCTGCCAGATTGCCTTTCTTGAAATCAGTAACTCCATAGCCCACGACACGCGGAATGTAAGGGGCCTGAACAATAGCCAGTGTCATGCCTGGTATGCCTTGTTCTTCCATAAATTCATAGATCATCTGATCGATGGCTTTCCCTTGGTAGGCGACATGCACATTTCCTCTGCCTTCTTGCGGCAATTGATTTTCATACTTTTTCATAATGGTCTCTCCGTTTTGTGCCAGGATCGTTCCCGATGCTAGCAATAATGTTAGGAATAATAACTGCTTTCTCATCACTTTTTAATTAAGTTGTTATCGTTGTTTTTCCGATAATGCAAAGATAGACAGTTGGGAAAAAACTGGAAATGACCATATAACACATATATTTGGCTATTGTTCCCAAAACAGTGAAAAAGAAGAGAGAGTATGCCTTTAAACAGATATACTCTCTCACATTTAAACTAGAATATTGATATCTTTATTCTTTTCCGCTTTGGTTCGGATTTAGTTTTTTATAGTATTTGATTCTTTCGTTCCAGGATTTGTTTTCGAGTGGAAAGACATTACATTGTTCTGCCCATTTATTCCATTTAGCCTCCAATTTCTTCACCATCTTTGGATATTGAGCGGACAAATCCTTGGTTTCAAACGGATCTGTCGATAAGTTGATTAGCTCCCATGGTTCATTCCGGCTGCCGCGTACCAGTTTCCAATGATCGGAGATAATGGCGCAGGAACTTTGATGCTCAAAGTATAATTCTCTGGGCTTTATCTTTTTTCCATGAATTGGAGGGAGTAAGCTCTTGCCGGGCAAATTGTCTTTGAACTCTGACGGATAAGTGGCTGTGGCAATATCCATGCAAGTAGGCAGTATGTCTATGATGTGGGCAGGTTGCCTGCAAATCTGACCTTTCATCTTATTTTTTCCGGCATCGCCATAGGATAAGATAAAAGGGGTACTTGTGCCTCCCTGAAAACATTGTGACTTATAGCTTCTATAAGGAGTATTGCTCAGATCAGCCATAAGCTGGCCCAGGTATCCGCCTTCTTTGGTTGCACCGTTATCGCTTAAGAAGATAAATACGGTATTGTCCAGCATCCCTTTCTCCTTGATGGTTTCCACCAGTTCACCGATTCCGCTATCCACAATTTCGATCATGGCGGCATAGGTTGCCATATCAGTAATCCACTGCTCCTGTTGCTTTGGTGTAAGTGTTTCCCAAGAGGGACGTTTTCCGCCAAATTCTTTTTGGTAGACAGGATAATCCATCTCGTCTGAAATGAACTTCAGCTCTTTTAATCTGTCGAAACGTTGCTTGCGCAGCACGTCATATCCCACTTTATACCGGTCTCTACATTTCTTTATACGATCTGCAGGAGCCTGAAGGGGCAGGTGAGGGGCATAATGAGCTACGTACATAAACATTGGTTTGTCTGTAGGGTGCTGTTTGACAAAACTGACGGCGGAATCGGTGATGGCACTCGTGTAGTAATAGTCATCGGGGAATTCTGTAATTCGGGTCAGGTTGCTGTATACCGGTGTCGGTTTATAATAACTGCCTCCTCCGCTCAGGCAACCGTAATATTTGTCAAATCCCCGTTGGACCGGATAGCTGCCGTTGGGAGCATCAAAAGCTCCGTCCACTGTGACGTGCCATTTACCGCTCATATATGTGCTGTAGCCATTCGCTTTCATCACTTCGGCAATGGTGGGGATGTTTTTCGTAATTTGTCCTCTGTATCCGGGGCGGTGTTCATCTACTGCTGTCATCCATCCCATGCCGGCTTCGTGCTGATAATGTCCTGTCAGCAAAGCAGCACGGCTGGGGCAGCTCCTTCCTGTATTCTTGAACAGGCTGAAGCGTACTCCGTCTTCTGCCATACGGTCTATGTTAGGAGTCTGAATTTCACTTCCGTAACAACCCAGATCGGAGAATCCCATGTCGTCACATAAAATCAATACAATATTAGGAGGAGTACTTACCTGTGCTTCTATACTGGTGAGACCCGTTCCTAATAAGAATGAAGTATATAATATTTTATTCATCATAACTGTACTTTTAAAATAAGTTTGCGTTTTTTGTTCATAGATAGAACTATGAGCATTATTCAAAGTCACTCTGTTGCTTTTCTACTTCTTTCAGCTTCAGGCGGTTCAGTTCCTGTTGCAATTCAAGTACACGCTTTTCGCAATCGGATGAGGCGGCATTCACCTTATTTCCGGTATGTCTGCTTACGGATTGTGCTTGTGTCAGTTCTTCTTTGTCTGCTACCAGCGTATGTTCTGAAGGAAAAGTAGGAATAATCAGTTCTGCCGGAACCGGCGTATGTTTGCCTTGCGATACCACCGATGCGCGGATTTTAATTTCTCCCGGTGTAGTGGTAGATCTTACCAGCATCGGAGCAGTTCCCCAAAGTACCGGGCGTGGATTGGTGAATGTTTCTTCGTCGGCAACCAGTTGTCCCTGTCCCTCGATTTCGAACTTTACTTCATAATTATTCAAACGCTTGATGTTTCCGTTTTCATCTGCGATGGCTGCAATGACCGTCACGATGTCCGATCCGTCCGCTTTCATCTGTACTTTCTCGTCATCTGCCCAAAGCAGTAATTTTGCCGGCCGGCGTGTAGGCGTTACTTTATGTGTTGCAACCACTTTGCCTTCGATCAATCCTTCTGCCAGAAGGTAAGAATCTGCCTGCTTGTTTTTCCGTGCCAGCTTTTTGTCGTGCATGACATCAAATACATCCTTGAACGTGATGACGGGTGAAGGCATTCCGGCTTCATTTGCCGGTTTATGATAAGTATATTCTTTGCCTCCCTTGCAATAGGTGAGGCGAACTTCGTCACAATTGCTGTATATGGTCACATCTTTCGGAGAGAAAGGAGTCATGGCATTGGCTATGTAAATCATCGGTCCGTTATCTGCGATCAATTCTTTGTTGGGTTCGGCAGGACGCTGGGAGCAGAACATATAATAGGATAACTTGGGTTGCCGGAAAGCGTCCATGATACCTCCGTAGAACGGGTCGGGATGATAGCCTCTCTGATGATCGAATGAGTGCCACAAGCAACCGCCCATATGTTGTCTGGTAGTCCTGTACAATATATCATAACTGGTAAGCTGATAATCGTTTTTAGCATATCCCTGTGCCTGAATCAGCATCGGTACTTCTCCCCAGCCACGGTTGACCCGGCTTGGCGAGTTATGAGAGTTCCAATCGTCCACATTATCTCCCCATTCGCGGGTGAAATAACTGATTTCCGGATCTAAATTTTTGGAGTTAAAGGCTCCGCCACCTCCGTTCATCGGATGGGTGAAGTGTATTGGGAAGTATTCATGTCCACGCGCGGTTACATCACATCCGGCATAACAATATGGATACGGATATTCTTCGCGGAGAATATCTGCCACATTTTTGGCGAAATCCGCCGGATACCATGTTTCGTTCAGAATCGGTTCCCACATCCACACACTGGGGTGATTACGGTCACGGCGAACCATATTGCGGATATCACTATATACTCTTTGGGCAAAGATCGGTTGGTCATTCCAGAATTGCCATCCCGGTGTGTTGACAATCACAAACAGTCCTAATTCATCACAGGCATCCATAAATGCCGGATCTTGCGGATAATGGGCATTGCGGATAACCCGCAGTCCGGCATCACGCAGCTTTTTCGCATCCCGCCAATGAAGGCTGTTGGGCAAAGCATTGCCTATCACTGCATAGTCCTGATGGCGGTTGGCACCTATCAGAGGGTAGGGGTAAGGTTTTCCATTCAGCCAGAAACCGTCTTTTCCTTTAAATTCGATGCTGCGAATACCGATGCGGCGGTAATATCCGTCGATGATGTTACCGGCTCTGTCCTTTATATAAATGTGTAGCTTATAGAGATAGGGGCTATCGGGCGACCAGAGATGAGGCGTTTCTACAGTCACTTTGCAGGAAGATTGTTTCGCGTCACCCTTGCTTACCGACAAACCGGCCTCCTTAGAGAGAACACGTTTGTTGTCCCGGTCATAGAGTTCGTAGATAATTTTTCCACCGAAGGACTTTCCGGAAGTGTTGCGTATATGTGCATCCAGTTTCAACTGTGCGGATTGCTCGGAAACTTTGTCGAAAGAGACAAACAATCCGCCTCCGGCTGTCTCGTTCTCATAATTTGGATCGGTGATGAATACCCGGTTGTGAACGATCATCCAGCAATCGCGGTAAATACCTCCGAAGTATGCGAAATCCAGTGCATCTTGCGGTTTGCCGGGAGGGTAGGAAGGATCGTCACTGTTGTCTGCCCATACGGTAATTACATTGTCTTCTCCGTAGTTCAGACTGGAAGTGACATCTACGATGACAGGCAGAAAACCGCCGAAGTGTTCTTTCAGCAACTTTCCGTTCACCCATATTTTTGACTTTCCCATAATGGCTTCGAAATGGAGGAACTGTTGTTTTCCTTTCCAACTCTGTTCGGGAGTGAAGTGTTTGCGATACCAGATTTCACCCTGATAGTTGACACATCCGCTGGCTTCGGTGGGAAGATTTTCTATGCCATCGGGCAGTGATACGATGCTCCAGTCTTTGTCATTGAATCCCGGCTGTTCCGCTCCTTTGATACTGCCTTTGTAAAACCGCCAGGCAGGATTCATGCTATACGCCGTGCGACCTGTGTTGGAAAGCTGATAAAAGCCTGCTGTGGAGTAAGATGGCTGGTAAGTGTCGGCATAAGCTACCAGTGTTCCAGCCAGTAACAGACCACTGAGTAAGATTTTCCACCATGTAGAAGTAGTTCTCATAATTCTTAGATTTGCTTGATTGATCTATGTTTTTATATATTAGTATCAGACTGTTTTGTTTCGCATTAGAATTTCGTCCCGCCAAGGTACAAATTTTCCAATAGTTTGAAGTATAGGACGCCGAGCTTTATTTTTTCTTAAACATTAGCTTGGTTCGTCCTATACTTTTTTACCATATCCGGATGGCTTTTATATACTTTATTTAATACCTACCGGCCCTTCATTGGCTTGAATCGGCCACCCCGGATTCTGGTAAATGACAGAAGTACTCAGATCATTAGGATTGGAGGCCGTAATCCTGAAGTGCGTGATAGCGATAGGATTCAGATAATGCGCTTCACACCACGTGTATCCGGCATCATACATCAGATTGTTTGTCTTTACGGCACGGTAAGGACATAGATACTTACCGCTATTGACATAGCTTGATACATTGGAGGTCTGTCCTTCCGTTCCTTCCTGTATCAGAAGATTTTTCCCGTCCTGTGTGTATTTATCCTTTAAATCGGACTCCCACATATTAACTCCCTGAATCACAAATTGCTTAACCTGATCCAGTGCCCTCCAGCGTTTCAAGTCTGACATACGCATACCTTCCGCCACCAATTCGCAACGCCGTTCACGACGGATATTGTACAGCAGAGGAGAGACTAGTTTACCTGCCGAGTATACCCCCCAGTCCAGTTCTTTGGATAGATCGGTATTGTTCACGGTCACTGCATAGTCTCTTGGCAATCCGGCTCTTTCGCGGAGATCTCCCCAATATCCTGCTGCCTCCGAACCAATGGAAGTACCATTATGCTCCATACAGTCAGCCTCGATGTAATTGAGATAAGCTTCGGCTACGCGATATACCGGACAACCTTCAACCGCCGTATTGCCATCACGATACCAGTTCCCTGACAGTCCTTTGCGGATCTGATAGCCTGTTACGCATCTCTTTTCCGTTATATCCAGAAGTTGCGGAACTTCCGGAAGCAAATCGGGAGTACCATTCATTACATTCGGACTGAGAGTCTCACCCGATGTCATCAGGAATAGTTGTAGGCGTAGATCCCTGTTTTTGCGTACATCCGATAATGACTCATCCCCTTTATACTGGTCGGTTGCATAGATCGGTTTACCGTCACGGCAGAGGAAACTCTCCACATATTGCCGGGTAAATCCGGTATTTCCACCGACACGAATATAGAAAGGAGCGGAGTGCACAATCTTATAGTCGAGCAGGTTATATGCACGCCACAATAATATTTCTGAATATCCTTCCAGGCTATTCGCTGAGAACTGAGCAAAATAGGGGTTGCTCATTTTATATTTGTCTTCGTCTGTTTTAACTGTTTCATCCATGCAGTCTATTGCTGTATTCTGTACCAAGGCTGCATTGCCTATCACTTCTTTGGCTGCCGCTTTGGCCTCCTTCAGAAAAAATGCGATTTCCGTATCGATATTAAAGTCCGCAATGTCTTCTGCCTTTCCCGGCCATCCCGAACCACCCGGCACTAAAGCGGTGCCTCTGTGATAAGTCAGCCAGGAAGCCTCGTACAGGGCTGCTCTGGATTTCAATAACAGCGCGGCGTTTTGGGTAATGCGGTTCTTTCCACCGGATATATTATTGGTCAGCAAGCCGATTGCCAGATCCAGGTCTTCCAGGATAAAACGTGCCACTTTATGGCGGGGTTCCCGTTTACTTGCCTGAATCAGAGATGCACTTTCATCCGGCAACGTATTCTTTATAATCGGGAAGTCGCCAAAGGTCTCCAGTTTTGACAAGTAATTCTTGGCGCGCAGGAAATACATTTCACCTATATAATGTTTTATGTTTGTTTCCGAACCTTCTATCTCTCCCTTTTCGAAGCGGGGCACTACTGTTTCGAGGAAGTAATTAGCTTCACGAATGGCAGAGAAATACCATGGATCATTGCTTGCAGGATTATCGTATGCTTCCGGAACTTTCCATTGACCGGGAATCCATTTCTTATCATAGTCAGTGGCAGCCTGATTATCTGTTGCATTGTCATTTTTCCAGATTCCGGCATTAAATCCCTCATGCGTTGTGAAGTTGTAATGCTTTACGGCATAGGCAGCCAAGTCATTTTCAGTAAAGAAAAAGTTGTCTGGAGTCACACTGTCCAAAGGTTCCCTGTCCAGAAAATCATTGCAAGAAGCGAGTATAAAGCTTCCCCCTGTCAGCAAAAATAAATATTTAATTATCTTTTTCATACGTCATCAATTAAAAGTTAACACTAAATCCTGTGGAAAAAGTACGGGACAGTGGATAAGTCTTTCCTGAACTGTTCGATCCGTCTTTTGCTCCATAACCGGTATTGATCGTTTCCGGGTCGAATCCTCCGGGCAATCCCGTAAGAGTGAATAGGTTTTCTCCCGAGAAGAAGACTCTCAGGTTGGAAACACCTATTTTGCGTGTGATCTGGGCGGGGATGGTATATCCGATCTGCAAATTCTTCAACCGTACATAGGCGGCATTCTGAAGATAGCGGGTTTGCGTCTTTTGATTTTTGGCGAAATTATCAACCAAGATACGGGGGAAATAAGCATCCTTGTTGGCACTCCAAAAATCATCCCCTTCTTCGCGGAAGAAGTCAAGATGAGAAGTAAAGCAGGCCGACTGCCAGATACCTCCCGTAGCTCCCCAGAACATATTGTCGTTCAGCCAGGCATCACGTTTCGCCACTCCTTGAAAGAATAAGCGTACATCAATGCCTTTCCAGGATGCATTCAGATCCAGACCAAACCGGAAGCGGGGGGAAGTATTACCGATGACTTTTTTGTCACCCGGGTCATTAAGCGTGGCTCCGTCGGAAATCTTACCGTCACCATTCAGGTCCCGATACATGATGTCACCTGCGCCCCATTTGACTCCTAATGCATCCTGTCCGCCATTGGGCAGTGAAGCAAGATGGGCGTCCATTTCTTCCTGGCTTTTGGCAATGCCAATGGTTTCGAATCCCCATATATCCCCATTATATTTACCGACATACCAAGTATTTATTTTACCGGTGGTATTAGGGTATTTCAGGATTTTCTGACGGTCGTCCGAAAGCAACAGGTGCACTCCGTAGTCAAGATCTTTAATACGGTCCCGCCATCCCAGATCCAATTCAAAACCGGTAGACTGCATATCCGCATTGTTCATTTTCGGTACATTCGCCCCTAAAGTTACAGGAAGTTCGGGAGCCGGTCCTACCATATTGATAGTCTTCCGGTTGAACCAGTCGAAACTTACAGTCAGACGGTTGTTCAGCATACCCAGGTCAAAACCGATGTTCCATGACCGCATGGTCTCCCATCCTAATAGCGCTGAAATCAAATCCGGTGCATTCGCTGTGTTGGGACGGCTGTTGTTAATCAGCCAGTGGGAGTCGGGATCTTGGGCGACAAACTTCATTAACTGGATATACGGATATAGATTTTCCGTATTCTGATTGCCCAGTTCTCCCCAGGAACCGCGGATCTTTAACGTATTGATGATATGGCTGGTTGGTTCCATGAATGCCTCACGTGCCACGTTCCATCCGGCAGAGAAGGACGGGAACAAATTCCAGCGTTTGTCTTTTGCAAAACGTGAAGTACCGTCATACCGGAGATTGACTTCCAGCAGATACCGTTCTTTATAATCATAATTGAGTCGGCCGAAGAAACCGGCTGTTGCCCAATGTGTCAGTTTGGACTTATCGATAGTCGATTCACCGGTAGCGGCATTAATACTGGGCACGGATTCTGAGATCAAGTCCAGCTTGGACGCCTGCAACTGCCGCCATTTATTTACTTCGGCCTGAAAACCGACCATTGCTTTCAGATGGTGTGCGTCGGCAAATGATCTGTAATATTCACTGTAGACGTTGGCATTGAAATAATTGGTACGCTCAGCGCCTTCGGTAACTTTCGACGTTTTCCATGTATCACCGGAATAAGGCTCGCCGGCTACATTCATCTGCGGCACCTTTAAATAATCCGTATGGGTGAAGGCATCTATCACTTTATAGTTGATTTCTCCGAAGATTTTCCAGTCTTTGATCGGTTCTATCACCACCTGGAACTGTTGGTATAGCCAGTCAGTCTGCGAATTGTTGTCGCCTCCATAGAGAATAGGCCGGATAATCGTGTTGCCCATCGGATAACCGTTGGGATCTACGGTCGGTTCCATCGGCCAGCGTTTGGCTATATTCTGATATAAGGTATTGTCAGTCATCGCGGTAGGCTTGCTATAATCTTTCCGCATATATTTCATACTGTAATTCATGTTCAGCCACGGATAAAGCTGTGCGTTAATCTTGCTGCTCACCGAATAACGCTGTAATTTATCACGGCGGATAGCCATCATTCCTTCCTGTCCCATATAGTTGCCGGAGAAATAATACTGTATTTTTTCTGTTCCTCCGCTGACGCTGAGAGAATGCTCCTGCGAGAATGCCGTACCTCCGAACACCACGTCATACCAGTCTGTATCCGTATTACCGATCCAGTCCCAGATAGTAGGAGTATTTCTGTTCGGTTGAGTCGTAGTGGTAATCGCGCCCGATGCGTAATCTTTGATAGCCTGAAGACGGGTATCATCAAACTGCACCGCTGTTTTACCATCATTCAACTGCATTTTGTTGAAGTACATGGCATAAGTGTAGGCGTCTGTTACATCCGGCAGATTAATGGCTTCCGACCAGCGGAAACTATTATTATAATTAATGTTGACTTTTCCCGCTTTTCCTTTTTTAGTCGTTATCAACACTACGCCGAATGGTGCACGGGAACCATAGATGGAAGAGGCTGCCGCATCCTTCAATACCGAAATACTTTCAATATCATTGGGGTTCAGCATATTCATATTTCCTTCCATGCCGTCGATCAGAATCAGCGGAGATGCATTGGAACCGTCGCCGATCGTACCGGCTCCACGGATATTCACTTTCATGTCTGCGCCGATTTCACCACCATTACCGTCCGAAGCATAAGAAAAATTCATTCCCGGGACTAATCCCTGTAATGCCTGGCTTACATTAGAAACCGGACGTGATAGTAAATCCTCTGCATTTACCGTAGATACCGAACCGGTCAGGTTGACTTTCTTCTGCGTACCGAAACCTACGACAACGATTTCGTCCAGTGTCTTGGTATCCTCTTTCAGGATGACCGACAGACTTTTGCCGGATTGCGCCTTCACGGTCTGAGACATATAGCCTACGTAAGAAACCGTAATCGTCACATTGGCAGATGCTGTATTCAATATGAAATTCCCATCCAGGTCTGTAATCGTACCATTCTGGGTGCCATCTTCCATTACGGTAGCGCCAATGACCGGATCACCAAACATATCCGTCACTTTTCCCTTTATCTGCACGGTTTGCTTAACGGCAGGTGTTTCCGCTATTTGCGTAGATAATATTATTTTCTTATTGCGTACGGCATATTTGACGTTGGTGTTTTTAAACACTTCATTCAATAAGGTAAATATATTGCTCCGTTCGGTAACTACCGATACCCTGCGGTCTACATCGATATGATGGTCATTGTAGAAAAAGCTAAAATCAGATTGTGCCTCAATTTGTGACAGAACTTCTTTCACAGTTAAGTTTTGCGCTTTCACATAGATCATAGTACGTTGGGCATAGCTGTCATTAGCACATAGAAGCCCAACAAAACAAAAACAGAAAACAAAGAGCATTTTCATAGACAAAGGAATTTTTTTCCAAGCAACAAAAACGGGATTATCCGCCCACAATTGTTGGACATAATTGTTTTTCTTCATATATTTGCATGAATTAAAGTTAAGAAATAATTTTCTCTGTTTGTATTCAAACAGGTTAAAGGCTTTCTCATACAGGCTGGATGCGGGAACATCTGCCTGTATGCTTTTTTTAAGGCGGTTGGAAGTTTCTCATACGTATTATAATTTTATTGGTTAAACATGAAAGGCTTTAATATATTTCTATCTGCCTCCTTTCTTCATTTTGATTATTAGTCGGTTTCACATTACGCCAGCGTATATGCGAGGATATTTTAAAGTTCTCCAGAATCTCTTCTACATATTGTTCTGTAAATGCTCCGGTAAATGTATATTTGTCAAACTTCGAAGTGTTTACTATAAAATCTACATTATAGCGTTTCTTCAGTATATGCAATGCCGCCTTAAATGGAGTCTTGTCAAAAATAACCTTCTGATCCATCCAGGCAAGTTCCGATTCACCATTGGTGTGGTATGACAAAATCTGTCCGTCCTTGTTGTTATAAATCACTTTTTGTCCGGGGCTCATTAGCATTTTATTTCCCTGTCCGTCTTTCTCATAAACAAATTCGACCTTCCCCTCTACCAAAGTGGTAATCACTTCATCCATATCATCAAATGCTTCCAGGTTAAAGTGCGTACCCAAAACTTCCACTTTCGAACTCTTGGGAGTCGAAACAATGAATTTATGTTCAGGGTCTTTGGCTACCTCAAAATATGCTTCGCCACTCAGACTTACTTCACGAATGTCACCGGTGAAAACGGAAGGGTATTTTAAAACTGAACCGGAGTTCAAATACACCAAAGTGCTGTCGGGCAACCTGAACGAAGTAATCATGCCCGGCTGTGTCCGCACTTCAAGTATCTCGGCGTAAACGGACGGGGCAGATTCGGGGCGCTGAAGTAAAACAAAAATAGTGATAGCCATCGGTATGAGTAAGACGACGGCAAGGCGTTGCATCCAGTTCCACCAGGGGATATGATGCTTATTCTCCTGCATCTGTCCTTTCACTTTTGACAACTCTTCATTTAAATCCATGTTTTCAGTAATCTGTTGCGTATCCGCCATAAGGAGAAGAGTATAAATGTCTTTTGCCTTCTTCTTATTATCATCCGACAACTTGATCCAGGCTTCTATCTCCCGAACTTCGTCTGCCGTTGCTTTGCCATCGTAATAGCTGATCAGCAAGTCTTCTATATTTGAATAATCCATTTCCATGATAAATTTATTAAAGAGACAAGCGGAAAAATAAAAATACTAAGGTTATTCTAGTAATTAACATTAATAAACTTTATGGTTAATAGTTGTGTTATTTTCGTGTTTATTTGAATATATGTATTATCATTGCACACATGGAATACCGCAATGAAGACACATATTTGTTAATTGCATTAAGAAGAGGAGAGGTGATGGCTTTCGATGGCATATTCAAAAAATACTATCCGATTCTTTGTGCATATGGTAATAGATTTGTAGATCGTGAAGAGGCAAAAGAGATAGCTGGTGATGCCATTTTATGGTTATGGGAGCATCGTGAATCATTACAGATTGAAACTTCATTAGGCAGATATTTACTAAAATCAGTATATCGCAGATCACTTAATTGTATTAAGCAGAAACAATTGAAAAATCATGCTGATACCATGTATTATGAAGAAATGGAAAAACTGATACAGGATGTAGAAGTGCATCAGTTTCAGGAACTTTCTAAGCGGGTGAAGGATGCTATAGATACATTGCCTGCTTCTTACCGGGAAGCCTTTGTCATGCATCGCTTTACCAAAAAGAGCTATAAAGAAATAGCTGAAGAGGCTGAAGTTTCAATAAAAACAATCGCTTACCGTATTCAACAGGCAACAAAGTTGCTCCGCAAAGACCTTTCGGATTTACTGACCGTATTGGCTGTTTGTGTGTCATTGATCATTCGTTGACTTTGGAACAAACAGGATCAGTCATTGAAAAAAGGAACCTTCTTAAAAAAAGAATATTTAAACAGTCAGGAAAGGGGAATTTACATGGCGCGGATGAAGAATGATAGAAAAACACCTGCATTTATCTGTACGAAAATTCATCTTTCTGCTATTTGGAATGTTTACGGATTTTATTGAACTTCTTTTTTGCTTTTTGCTTGTCTTTTGAAAGGTTTAATCTCCGAAGCATACTCGTTTTGTTATTTTCTGCATTGGCAGTATCTACGATGAACCAGGAGAAAAACAGCTCAAAACCATCTTTTTATTTCCTCTTCACCGAAGAAAAATAAGTTCCTCGGTGAGGAAGGAGTCGTTGGTTTAAAACCAAGGTCGTCTTGGTTTAAAACCAACGAATGTATTTATTGCAAAGAAAGATGCATATTTCGCTTGATTTTATACAGTATTAGCTCGTATTACTGTATAAAATTGCATTTGTTTATGCACTTTTTTATCTGATTCAATACTTTTTGTACTACTGTTTTTTGATGGAATCTTAAAAATAGCACATCGATCCAGAGTAGTATCCATATGTTTTGAAAGATTCATTTTCTACCCGTTTAGGAATAGCTTTTGATATTTTATATTTGTTAGTTTATAATTTGTAACTTTGCAGCCATGTTAGGAAGGAACGAATTACATACAAGAAATAAGCATAATGGGCAATATGATTTTTCGCTGTTGACGGAGAATTATCCACCATTAAAGAAGTTTGTACAACTGAACCCTCACGGAGGACAAACAATCAATTTCTTTCATCCACAGGCGGTAAAAGCGTTGAATAAGGCTTTGCTGATAAGTTATTACGGCATCAGCTATTGGGATATACCGAAAAATTACCTGTGTCCGCCTATTCCCGGAAGAGCGGATTATATCCACTATATTGCAGATTTGATTGATCCGGAAGCGACAAATAAAAAGGTAAAGGAAGGAACGGAAGATATTCGGAATCCGAAAATCAAGTGTCTGGATATTGGGGTAGGTGCCAATTGTATTTATCCGATTATCGGACACGTGGAATATGGATGGGCATTTGTGGGTTCGGATATCGATCCGGTATCTATCGAAAATGCAAGAAAGATCGTTACTTGCAATCCGGTATTGGCGCATAAGATTGAGTTGCGGCTTCAAAAAGACAATAGAAAGATTTTTGACGCTATCATTGCTCCCGCTGACTATTTTGATGTTACTATTTGCAATCCTCCGTTTCATAGTTCAAAAGAGGAAGCGGAAGAGGGGACATTGCGTAAATTGAGCAGTCTGAAAGGAGAAAGGATCAAGAATGTCAAACTGAATTTCGGAGGAAATGCGAATGAACTCTGGTGTGAAGGAGGAGAAGTGCGTTTTTTGCTCAACATGATTGCCGAGA
This sequence comes from Bacteroides thetaiotaomicron, assembly GCA_019412825.1. Lineage (GTDB taxonomy): Bacteria > Bacteroidota > Bacteroidia > Bacteroidales > Bacteroidaceae > Bacteroides > Bacteroides thetaiotaomicron_A. The sequence continues at coordinate 56,362 of DXOL01000026.1, forward strand.
GCAGGAAATACCGGAAGAATTGCGGATGGTTTACGAGTCTCGTTTCTAAGGAAAAGAATCTGGATAAATTATATGCAAAGCTCAAATCTGTCAATGCATCAGAATATAAGATTATCCGGATGCATCAAGGAACGAAAAGCTGCAGGATATTGGCCTGGAGATTCCTGAATGAATAAATAATGGATAAATGTGCTTTCGATAGCAGTATTGTCGCATATAATAAGAGAGAAAAATATTATTTCGACATCTTTTTAACTAAAGTGCTTCTGCTTATGAAAATTATGTTATTTTTGCGTGACATAAACAGAACATGGAAGTTGTTAATCTGAAATATAAATATCTTATTGCGTGCATTTGCTTGCTGGCAGCTTTTTTATGTGGGTACAATCTTAAACAATGGTACGCCACAAACCACAGGATGGTGAAGTATGTTTCTCTTATATATTCTTTTTCTAAAGATGAAGTCGGAAATGGAAAATTTGAAGAGCTCGTCAGAAAGGAATTCAGGAAGCAAGGGATAGAACCTGTCTTTGACCGATTCTATCTTGATTGTGACTGCTTTATTCAAAAAGCCGGTGTAGAACATACCCGGAACTATCTTGATATTCTCGTAAACAAACCATTGGATCTTATTCTGCCGGTAGGTGACCAGGCTACGTATTCTTTATTGTCAACAAAGCACCGGCTTCTTTCATCCATTCCGGTGGTGGCGTGTAATGTACATTTCCCTGATGAGAGTCTTATCAAAGAATACGAATCTAAGAAAGTTTATGTATTGAGAGACACACCGGATTTTAGACGTAATCTGGATTTTATAAAATCGTTGCAGTCTCATGTGCGTATGGAGGTTATTTATAATATAGATTTAACACCTTTGGGACACAAATCCTTTGATCTGCTAACTCATGTTGTTGACAGAAGGAATGTGCAGATACTCAGTTCACAATCAGCCTTTCCTGTAGAGTATGAATATAAAGAAATCAAAGAGATGGTTGAGTATTATTCTCTTATGCCTGCAATGGCAAACGGGAATAGTAACAATAAAGAGTTGACTGTCAGTCTTTGTCCGTTCCGATATATAAAAGGAAGCTCGTTGCTTGTAATGATGAAGAAATCGAAAAGTGAACAGAGTAAAAGAGCTTTCTTGCTGGATAAGTCTGATTATGTAGCACTTCCGATAGTTAATGCTCTGAATATGCCTTCTTTCAGTTGTATCCGTGAAGGATTTGGAGAGGAAACCAAAATCGTGGGCGGGTATATGGCTACAGATGAGATTTCGGCTAAAGCTGTCACGGATTTGTCTCTTCGTTTATTGAATAAAGAAAAGGTCGGTATGCCTAAAATCAGAGATTTGGGAAAAGAATATGTACTTGACTGGACTTATTTTTCGGCTTATAGTGGCTATGATATAAATAATGTTCCGAAGGATGTGCGTATGATCAATTATCCATTTTATGATCATTACCGCAAAGAACTATATTTCTTGGAAGGGCTTTTGATTTTTGCATTTATTCTCGTTTCGATTATCTTATTACGAATCTACCGGCGTTCTCAAATAGAACATAAAAATCTGAAAATATTGGAAGAGGCGCATAAACGATTGACGTTGTCAGCAGATGGAGGGCAGATTTCACTTTGGAATATGCACTCGGGTAATATTGAATTTGATGACAACTTTACACGTCTGACGAAATTGAAAAAACGGAAATTTAAGGTTGTTGATTTTGATAAGTATATATATCCTGATGATGTGGAAGCCTTACGTTTGCTGACTGAAACTCTCTACAAATCTCCGGGTGTGCGGATGCAGCGTGTACGTTTTCACTTTGATGAAGGGGAAGATTATCAATGGTATGAGCTTCGGTGCCGTAGTCTAAAAGATGTACAGGGGGAAATGATGCTGGCTGGTGTTATGCAAAATATTCAGGAGCTGGTAGAACGTGAACATCAGCTTGTCCTCGCTAAACAGATGGCTGAGAGAGCTGAACTGAAGCAATCTTTCCTCAATAATATGAGTCATGAGATTCGTACTCCCCTCAATGCGATTGTGGGTTTTACTAACTTACTGGTGAATGGTGATGCTGACGAACTGGATACTGAAGAAAAGGCGGATATGATTAAGATTATCAATTATAATAATGATCTGTTATTAAAACTAATTGATGACATAGTCGAAATATCCCGTTTAGATTCCGGACATTTGGACTTTGAAGTGAAGGAATGGAATATGACGGAAGTGGTTAGTGATATATATAAAACTTATCAGCCATTAATACAGTCTTCTTTAGAGTTCCGTTTGGAGTTGGATGATACAATTGTTTTGCCTGTTCATATAGATTGCCTTCGTTTTACTCAGGTAATCGTTAATTTCCTTAGTAATGCGAATAAATTTACTCAAAATGGTTTTATTTCACTAGGTTGCAGAGTGGACAAGGAGCAGCATGAAGTTTGCGTGTATGTGCAGGATAGCGGTAAGGGAATTGATGAAAAAGAGCTAATGATGATATTTGATCGTTTTTACAAGAGCGATGAGTTTGAACAGGGGAGTGGATTGGGACTTCCCATATGTAAAGTTATTATTGAAAGGCTTTCAGGACGTATAGAAGTACATTCTGAAGTAGGTAGTGGTAGTTGTTTTTCAGTTTACTTATCTATGGCGGAATGTAGGGCTTAAATAAATTAGTCTATTATATTTGCCATTTTCTTAAACTCTTTTGATAGGGTGAATTATCAAAGCAGCGTATTATACTTGTTTACGTTCTGCTTTTTTATGATTTACTATTCTTCTTCTTCTTTTATGGATTGGAGTAATTCGTCTTATCATTTACGATTTAAGTGTATTTATCCTTATTAATATGATATAAATGAAAAAAATATGGTTGAAATAAGCATTATATTCTTTATTAGACAGTGTATCTGAAAATAATTGTGTAATTTGCATTGTCTAATTTATTATGTATTCTATTTAAGTATTGATTCTAATCTTTCTTTTCCTTTGATATGGCGATATTTGTACAGAGGAATTATGGTGCTCAGCAACAACTAATTATGAATGTATATGTTTAGTAAAAGGGAGAGGAATTATTTATATTTATTGTTTTCAGCTATCTTATTGTTATTTGTATCCTGCATTGACGAAACTTTTAAGAATGAGGTCAAAGAAGGATATATAGCAATTGCTGGAATTAATACGCGTGTTTATGTCGGTGATCACCCGGGAGACGGACTTGACAGTAAAGTTGAAACGCTTCGTATTTTAGCTTTCAATAAGGATACTCATGTTTGTGAAGATAATACTTTTTATTCCGGAGAGGTATTAAGTGGAAATACGTTGCGTCATCCTATTAATCAGGGGGAGTATGATTTTATATTTCTGGCAAATGAACCTAATCATACAGGGATTAATGCGGATCTTCAGGGGATAGACCACTATGATGATTTAAAATCCATATCTTATCCGGCCAGGTATTTTGATTCTGAAAGTTGCATTCCCATGATAGCTGAGAGCGATGATGTGGAGGTTTTGCCCGACGGAAAACTGGAAATAAATGGCATTGCAAATGCGAAATTGACTGTAGGACTCAGGCGTTTGGCAGCCCGTATTGACGTCGTACTGAAATCCAAAATAGATTTTGGTGACGGCAGCTCCGGAGAATTTGAAGGGGTTACTTTTGAAAATATACCGGATAGGGTACCACTGGTATATGGGTTGCCCAGTGATTGTTTATCCGGTTCCTGGGAATATGCTGATCCACATCTTATTTACAGTGGAACAGCAATAACCAAAGATGTAGAACGTAAATATACATTGGCTGATCATGCTGATTGTTTTAAGATAGATCCTGCTTTACTGACTGCTGAAGACAAAGCCAATGATTTGGTTTGGGCAGTAAAGGTTAAAAAGGTCATCATACCTTCAACTTTCTTTTCTACAAAGTCGGATGAAACAAATGCGATTGATTTCACCGTAAATCTGATTGATAAATATAGCCCTTCATGCAAATTAAAGATTATATCCAATCCCGTGAACTATACATTGCCCGCGAATGCCAAACTTGATTTGACGGGTATTATTAAAGAGCCTTTAGAAGTGAATATACAGCCTTCTCCATGGATTGATGATGGAGATGATTGGGAAATATCGGGTATTCGTGTCTTGAATGTATCACATGTAAAAGCCGAAATGACGGATATGAACGGAATACGGATTTCTTTCTGGTCAAATATGCCGGTGGTAAAGGTGTTGGATATGGTACAGAAGGAAGGCGAGTCGGGTGAAAGAGAAACGAATAAAGTTTTCAACTGTTTGGTAGCGGATGCTAATAATCCTGATCCTTATCGTTTTTTATATGATTCGGCTACGGGGAGCGGACATATGGATCTGCTGATTGACGGAACAAATACTACCGGATTCGGTACACATGACAGGACTGAAAATATGAGTGGTACATACGTATTGACATTGTCCGCTGCAGAAGATGTGAATGGTAAAAACGCACTGCAAAGGAAGATAAAGGTTACAGTCACGCAGGCCGGTTTGCGATTTGTACACAATCCTACGGCAAATCAGCATGGCTTGTTTAATGCGGCATTTTTTAAACATAACCAGAAAGGCGAACGTATCATAACAGGGCAGCACAGACTGGATCAAACATGGTCTGTCACGGTACCTGATGCTTATCGGGACTGGCTTGTAGTAAGTGCAACTCCCAGTTTTGATCCAACGTTGGGAACGGAATCACCCGCAGATGCTGAGCATTATCCGGTGTTGCTTAATCAGTATAGAGGAGAAAACGGTTATAGTATTACCGGCCTTACCGGTCGTATTTATTTCCGGATTGGCGTTAAGGAAGAAGCCAATTTTGTACCGACTAAGGAGTCTGATCCTAAGTTTGGATATATTAATTTGTCATACTATCCGGGGTGGCGGACTACGATGAGAATTTATGTTCGTCAGGGTGAAGCCGGTGCTTATATCTATGGACCGGGAGATGCAATTCCGGGAACGGTATATGGGGCATGGAACGGAGCGACTGATATCTCTGCCGATGTGAGGGAAGATATGCGCCTTTTGCCAGCCAATGTTCGTAGAGGAGCTGCTAAGTTTTCTGCTTTAAATCTGACCTCAGAAGCTTTGGCGGGAAATACGAATCCGGATTATGAGAACGTAGGTATAAATGGTGCTCGTTTTGTTGATTTCCCTTCACAGGCGGGTGCATTCTTTCAGTGGGCAGTTGATTTGAAAGGTACTGCTTCCGGTATGACTGATTTTTATCGCCGGGCTTTTAATCCCTCAAAGTCGTATCTCGTTTCTGGATTCCCATGGGGATATTCGGAATTTCCGATTATGTGGGATGGAGATACGAGTGCTAATATTCCTGCTTATAAAGAAACTTTTGAGGTTTGTCCTCCGGGGTATCGTCGTCCGACGGATGGTTTTACGGATAAGGTTTCATATAATGGGTATTATGACTATTTACCTGCCGAGGGTACTACGGGTACTGCTACAAACTATAAAGATCAGATCGAGTACTCTGAATTAAGAGTTTCTTTATTTAATGTTCCTTTTGCTGGAAATGCTGCCTCAAGTGCGGATTATCTTACAGCCTTCACTTCTCCTTTTGGTGGTACGGGAAATACGGGGTCTGGCACATATCCTTATGGAATAGACAAAAATATGCGTGCACGGAAACAACTAAAAGGAACGACTTATACGTTTTATTCGGATGGGTATTTCGACAGACGTCCGGTAAAGGAAGCTACGAATGGCAACTATGGCGTATCAACAGGAAATAGCAAGGTTGCCTATCAGGGAGTGTTGTATTTTAATCCTGATACTCATGCGTCTGTCTTTTTCCCTTCTGCCGGTCGACTGAACAACACGAGTGGTGCTTTGGAGAGTATAGGCAGTACCGGATATTATTGGTCGGCAAGTGCAGGACCTCCCTATCAGAGTTCAGCCTTGCAGAATCCGCCTTATGACCGGAGAATACGTTATGGAGCTTGGTCGCTTGAGTCTGCATATAACTCTCACAACTTCAGACTTGCCTATCAGGGTTTTGCCCATTGCATACGTTGTGTAAAGGAGTAAACAATTGTCGAATAGCAATAGAAAATAATGAAATATTGTTGAGGTAAGGGTTGGCTTTTCGGCCAACCTTTTTCTTTGGCTATTCATGGTATTCTCTCTGCTATATACTTAAAGGACAAATATATCGATTTAAATTTGTTTACTTATCAGTTTTTGAAAGTTTAGTGTATCTTTGTCGTTGTAAAAACGGACAATAAAGAATTGTATACCAATAAATAGAATACTATGGAAACAAAGTATATCACTCTGACGAAAGAAAATATTGATAAAGAACACATCTGCTGTGCTTTTTCCGATAAGAAATGTAAGGATAGCTATGAATTGAAAAAGACATGGCTGAAAAATGAGTTTGACAACGGTTATGTTTTCAGACGAATAGATGAGCGGGCGAAAGTCTTTATAGAATATGGACCTGCCGAAAAAGCTTGGGTTCCGGTTAATGCACCTAATTATTTAATGATAAACTGTTTTTGGGTTTCAGGGAAATACAAAGGATGTGGGCATGGAAAAGCTTTGTTGCAGTCTGTCATTGATGATGCCAAAGCGCAGGGAAAAGACGGCTTGGTAACTGTAGCCGGCACCTCGAAATTTCATTTTATGAGTGATACGAAATGGTTATTACGTCAGGGTTTTGAGACGATAGAAAAGCTTCCGTATGGTTTCAGTCTTTTGGCTTTGAAGATAAATCCGGCAGCTCCTGATCCGTCATTCAACAAAACGGTATCAAGTGGAGAATGTGAGGACAAAGAAGGAGTAGTCGTTTATTATACACATCGCTGTCCGTTTGCAGAGTTTCATGTACGTAATTCTTTGGTGAGTGTGGCTGAAAACAAAGGCATTCCATTGAAGATAGTCCGACTGGAAACAATGGAGCAAGCGCGGAATGCACCCACACCGGCTACTATCTTTTCTCTTTTCTATAAAGGAAAGTTTGTAACGACTGATTTAAGCGCATGTATGGATCAGCGGTTTGATAAGGCGTTGGGACTATAGTCCCTTATACTCTGGCATAAACTTATTGGAAATAAGTTTTTTAGCTGTGTTTATAAATGGAAAATGTTTTATAAATATTCTTTTTTACAATAGCTAACGTTTCTTATTTTTATTGGTGTGATCAAGTTTAATTCTTGCATTTTATGAAACTATGCTTTACTTTTGGGGAGTAAATCATTGGGACTATAATGAAAGGTATTCGCTTGGTTATTTGTGTTTGTTCGTTTTTATTTGTTTTTAACCAGCTCCTTTTTGCCGACAAAACGATGGAAAATGATTCGCTTTATACCAGTGAGTATATAAGTCGAATTTATATGGCAGAACCTGAACGGGCTTTAGGCTTGTTGGATGGAGCTGAAAGTAAAAAGACTATCTCTCTGCGTATTATATATGAATTACGTAGCAGGGTTTATCGTAATATGTATATGACTAAGCTGGCTTTTTTGTATGCCAGAAAGTCCTATTTGCTGGATTCCGTATCTCAGAAAGATCCTAAGCACTTGTTGACCATGACTGTTGATTTGGCAGAATTAGCAGTGCTTATGAGCGATCATAAAGAGAGTATGAGGTATGCTCTTGATGGTATCAAGCTGGCACAAAAAGAAAAGAATAAAGGAGCTGAAAGTAAACTCTTGTTTTGTATCGGTGAAAATAAATGGCAACTGTCTTTCAAAGAGGAGGCATATGACTATTTTGACAAAGCTATTAAACTGCTTCAAGGTACAAGTACAAAACTTGAAATGGCTATGCTTTCATACTTTTATGGGATGAAAATGGATTATCTGCTCAATGATTCCCGTAGTAAAGAAGCATTGGAGGTCGGATTGAAGCGTGAGAGGTTGCTTAAAGATATAGCTAAATTACCGGAAAAAACAAAAGGCTTTCTTGATCTGCAATATACTTACTTATATGCTAAAATGTCGTATATCTGCTATCTGGAAGGAAAGTATGATCAGGCTGAAAAATATTATCAGCAATATTTGTCAACAGGTAACTCCCATACTCCGGATGGGAAAACGTATGCAATTCCTTATCTGCTGGCGTCAAAACAATATCAGAAAGTAGTTGACCGATGTCAGGATTTTAAGAAACTGATGCAAAAACAGGATACTGTTAATTTGCAGTATATGAGTATTCTTCAGAAAGAGGTAAAAGCGTATCAAGGTTTGAAGGATTTTGAAAAAGTAGCGGGATTGCGTGAGTCTATTATTTCCATAATCGATGGTATTAACAGCAAGGATAAGCAGAATGCAGCTTTGGAACTGGATGCGATTCATAAGGCTGCCGAGCAGGAAGAATATATTGCTGAACAGACTTTCCAGTTGAGAATCAGAAACATATCACTTGCTTTCCTGGGATGTGTTACTTGTCTGACTTTATTTATGTTATGGCGGATATGGCGCCACACGACTGTTGTTAAGTATAAAAACAAAATGCTAGCAAAGTTTATCAATGAGAGACTAGCTGGAAAAGAAGAAAAAGAACAATTATTCATAGAGGGGGATGCGGAAGATCCGATAGCTATTCCATTGGACTTGAAACCGGAAGCAGAGTCTTTCGAAAAAGACGATTTATCTTCGGATGAGGTGGAGGATAGTCGTGAGGAAGAGGACGAGAATAAGAGAATTTTCAAAGAACTGAATCGTATTGTTGTTCAGGATCAGTTATATCTGTCTCCGGAGTTGTCGAGAGAGGATCTGGCTCAGATTGTGCATTTGAATAATGCGCGTTTTGCCCGAATGATCAAGGAAAACACCGGAACCAACTTCAACGGATATATTAATGAACTTCGTATCAACTATGCGATTAAGTTATTGAAGCAGCATCCCAATTATACCATTCGTGCGATAGCCGATGAAGCCGGATTTAATAGTACGCCTATTCTGTACAGTATGTTTAAGAAAAAGACGGGGATGACTCCTTACGAATTTAAGAAAGCGCAGGAATCCTTAGGTTGATTTTGGCTTTTTCGTTAAACAAATTTCCGTTTTATCGGTTTATTCTAATGATAACTAAATATAAACGGAAATGGTGCAAGTTAGGATAAAGAGAGTGTACGAAGACTTTTCAGAGGCAGACGGATATAGGGTGCTGGTAGATAAACTCTGGCCGCGTGGAATCAAAAAAGAATGGTTGAAATACGATTACTGGGCAAAAGATATAACGCCCTCCGCTACATTGCGCAAATGGTTTCACGAAGATATTCCGGGACACTGGAGCGACTTTGTCGTAATGTATCAGAAGGAACTGGAAGCTTCTCAGGCTGTAGCCGATTTTCTGACTCTTATCAAACCTCATCCGGTAATCACTTTGCTTTATGCGTCTAAAGAACCGGTCTACAATCATGCCCGAATCCTTCGCGATTATCTGGAAATGCATCTGAAAGAGTGAAATTAAAGTAATTTTTATCTCTTTCCGCTTTCAGTCGTTCACTCAATTTCCTACCTTTGTAATCTAAATCAAAATCGTGTGTCCATGAAGTATAAATTATTAGTTCTTGATGTAGACGGAACGCTTCTCAATGATGCAAAAGAAATTAGTAAACGTACATTGGCCGCTTTGCTGAAAGTACAGCAGATGGGAGTACGTATCGTGCTGGCATCCGGCAGACCCACTTACGGTCTGATGCCCTTAGCCAAATCCCTTGAACTCGGAAATTACGGAGGTTTTATTCTTTCTTATAATGGTTGCCAGATAATAAATGCGCAAAACGGAGAAATACTGTTTGAACGGAGGATTAATCCGGAAATGTTACCTTATCTGGAAAAGAAGGCAAGAAAGAATAATTTCGCACTGTTCACTTACCATGATGATACGATCATTACAGACGATCCGGAGAATGAACATATCCGGAACGAAGCCCGGTTGAATAATCTGAAAGTGATTAAGGAAGAAGAATTTTCTGCGGCAATTGATTTTGCTCCGTGTAAGTGTATGCTTGTCAGTGATGATGAAGAAGCGCTGGTTAGCCTGGAAGGACATTGGAAGAGACGGTTGAACGGAGCTTTGGATGTTTTCCGTTCCGAACCTTACTTCCTGGAAGTAGTGCCGTGTGCGATTGATAAAGCCAACACGTTGGGAGCTTTGTTGGAAGAACTGAGTGTGAAGCGCGAAGAGGTCATCGCTATTGGTGACGGCGTTTGCGATGTTACGATGATTCAGCTGGCCGGATTGGGAGTAGCGATGGGACATTCGCAGGATTCAGTAAAGGTCTGTGCGGATTATGTGACAGCTTCCAATGAGGAAGACGGAGTCGCTGTAGCTGTCGAAAAGGCGATTATAGCAGAAGTCCGCGCCGCGGAGATTCCTCTGGACCAGTTGAATGCACAGGCGCGTCACGCATTGATGGGCAATTTGGGGATTCAATATACGTATGCCGATGAAGACCGTGTGGAAGCCACGATGCCGGTAGACCACCGTACCCGTCAGCCGTTCGGTATTTTGCATGGCGGAGCTACGCTTGCATTGGGGGAAACAGTCGCCGGACTCGGCTCAATGATTCTCTGTCAGCCGGATGAAATCATAGTAGGAATGCAGGTCAGCGGAAATCATATATCTTCTGCACACGAAGGTGATACAGTACGTGCGGTAGCGACGATTGTACACAAAGGACGCTCCTCCCATGTATGGAATGTGGACGTTTTTACTTCGACCAATAAACTGGTGTCCTCCATACGGGTAGTCAACAGTGTGATGAAAAAAAGATGAAGCCATTTGCTGTATATCGTGTTCCCGGGGAGAAGTATCCTCGTCTGTTGACAGAAGAGGACGGAGCGGTCCGCCTGATTTACGATTTGAAAGAACTGAATGGACAAAGGGGATTTGTGATTGCTCCGTTCCGTGCAGATAAGTCATGCCCGATTGTGTTGATACAGTCGGACAGGGCAGGACAGCCGTTGCCTATGGAAATCGTGGCAGATGAAGAGGAGGAGCAGGTCTTGCAAAACTATCCGGAGGAATCTTTTCATACCCTCTGTACAGGGAAGTATGCGACCTGTTTTCATACGTTTATTGAAGCTTTGCGTGATGCAACCTTTGATAAACTGGTGCTTTCCCGTAGTCTCACTATCGGAAAGAATCCGGAGTTTTCCCCTTCAGCCGTTTTTCGTGCAGCTTGCCAACGTTATATTCATTCTTATATCTACCTGTGTTACACTCCTCAGACGGGCGTCTGGCTGGGAAGTACCCCCGAAATTATATTGTCGGGCGAAAAAAATGAATGGAACACAGTTGCCCTGGCAGGAACTCAACCTTTACAGAATGGTAAACTGCCGCAAGTATGGGATGACAAAAACCGGCAGGAACAAGACTATGTAGCGTCTTATATCCGTCGGCAACTTCTTTCGCTGGGCATTCACTCCACAGAGAGCGGACCTTATCCGGCTTATGCCGGTGCCTTGTCACATCTGAAAACTGATTTCCATTTCTCTTTGAAAGATAATAAAAGTTTGGGAGACCTTCTGAAAGTCCTGCATCCGACTCCTGCCGTATGCGGACTGCCTAAAGAGGAGGCTTACCGGTTCATTCTGGAAAATGAAGGGTACGACCGTAAGTACTATTCCGGTTTTATCGGGTGGCTCGATCCGGAGGGACGTACGGATTTGTATGTGAACCTGCGTTGTATGCACATTGAAGACGAGCAACTGACACTTTATGCCGGTGGCGGATTGTTAGCCTCTTCGGAATTGAATGATGAATGGCAGGAAACGGAAAAGAAATTGCAGACGATGAAGCGCATTCTTGTGTCTGCTCCAATAATGATGAATCACTAACAAGCTAATCACTATCAATATGTATTCGGACAAGAAAAATATACTCCAGTTGGTTGCCTTGCTTGAGGCGCATGGAATAACGAAAGTAGTGTTGTGCCCCGGTAGCCGTAATGCACCACTTGTGCATACACTGTCTACTCATCCGGCTTTTACTTGTTATGCTATGACGGATGAACGGAGTGCCGGTTATTTTGCGATGGGTCTTGCACTGAATGGCGGGCATCCTGCTGCCATTTGTTGTACTTCCGGTACGGCGTTGCTCAATCTTCATCCTGCTGTGGCAGAAGCGTATTATCAGAATATTCCTTTAGTCGTTATCTCTGCCGACCGCCCCGCTGCCTGGATCGGACAGATGGCAGGACAGACATTGCCGCAGCCCGGTGTTTTTCAGACATTGGTCAAGAAGTCGGTAAATCTTCCGGAGATTCAGACAGAAGAGGATGAATGGTACTGCAACCGCTTGGTGAATGAAGCTTTGCTGGAAACCAGCCATCATGGGAAAGGTCCGGTGCATATTAATATTCCTATTTCCGAACCCTTGTTCCAGTTTACGGTGGAATCGCTCCCCGAAGTACGTGTCATCACGCGCTATCAGGGGTTGAATGTGTACGACCGGGATTACAATGATCTGGTCGAGCGATTGAACAGGTATCAGAAGCGGATGATTATTGTCGGACAGATGAACTTGATTTACTTGTTTGAGAAGCGGCATACCAAATTATTATATAAACACTTCGTCTGGCTGACGGAGCATATCGGTAACCAGACAGTACCCGGTATCCCGGTGAAGAATTTTGATGCGGCGCTTTATGCGATGCCCGAAGAGAAGATCGGTCAGATGACTCCCGAGTTGTTGATCACTTATGGAGGTCATGTGGTTTCCAAACGATTGAAAAAGTATCTTCGCCGGCATCCGCCTAAAGAGCATTGGCATGTGTCTGCCGATGGAGAAGTGATTGACCTTTATGGTTCTCTGACTACCGTCATCGAAATGGACCCGTTTGAGTTTCTGGAGAAAATAGCTCCGTTGCTGGATAACCGTGTGCCGGAATATCCCCGTGTATGGGAGAATTATTGCAAGACCATTCCCGAACCGGAGTTCGGATATTCGGAAATGTCGGCTATCGGTGCTTTGATAAAAGCATTGCCGGAATCATGTGCATTGCATCTGGCAAATAGTTCTGTCATCCGCTATGCTCAGTTATATCCGGTTCCTTCTACGATTGAAGTATGCTGTAATCGGGGTACAAGCGGTATTGAAGGCTCATTGTCTACGGCAGTGGGATATGCCGCCGGCTCGGATAAACTGAATTTTATAGCTATAGGCGACCTTAGTTTCTTCTACGATATGAATGCCTTGTGGAATATCAATGTCCGTCCCAATCTACGCATTCTTTTGCTGAACAACGGAGGAGGGGAGATTTTCCATACATTACCCGGACTGGATATGTCGGGTACGTCGCACAAGTATATTACAGCCGTTCACAAAACATCCGCCAAAGGATGGGCGGAAGAACGAGGATTCCTTTATCAACGGGTGGAGAATGAAGAACAGCTCGCCGAAGCGATGAAAACCTTCACACAACCGGAAGCCATGGAACAACCGGTTCTGATGGAAGTATTCACCAATAAAAATAAAGATGCACGTATACTGAAAGATTATTATCATCAACTAAAACAAAAATAGATTATGTCAGCACAAAGAGAATGGACAACCATCAGAGAATACGAAGATATTCTCTTTGATTACTATAATGGGATTGCCCGCATCACCATTAACCGTGAACGCTATCGAAATGCATTTACTCCGACTACAACGGCTGAAATGAGTGACGCATTGCGTATTTGCCGGGAAGAAGCGGATATTGATGTGATCGTGATTACGGGAGCCGGTGACAAGGCTTTCTGTTCGGGCGGTGACCAGAATGTGAAAGGTCGTGGCGGCTATATCGGCAAGGACGGCGTTCCCCGTCTGAGTGTCCTGGATGTACAGAAACAAATCCGCAGTATTCCGAAACCGGTGATTGCTGCCGTGAATGGATTTGCCATCGGTGGCGGACATGTGCTTCATGTGGTTTGCGATTTATCGATTGCTTCGGAGAATGCGATCTTCGGACAGACCGGCCCTCGCGTGGGTAGTTTTGATGCAGGTTTCGGAGCCTCTTATCTGGCTCGTGTCGTCGGTCAGAAGAAGGCACGTGAGATATGGTTCCTTTGTCGGAAATACAATGCGCAGGAAGCGTTGGATATGGGATTGGTGAATAAAATAGTTCCATTGGAGCAACTGGAGGATGAATATGTGCAATGGGCGGAAGAAATGATGCTGCTTAGTCCGTTGGCTTTGCGTATGATTAAAGCCGGATTGAATGCCGAACTGGACGGCCAGGCAGGTATTCAGGAACTGGCAGGGGATGCGACCTTGCTTTACTATCTGACGGATGAGGCTCAGGAAGGAAAGAATGCATTCCTGGAGAAACGTAAACCAAACTTTAAGAAATATCCGAAGTTCCCTTAAACAATGGATTGCAAAATAGACATTATTCCGCGGGTGCTTCATTTCAAGCAGCCGGCCGGAACTTCACGAGGCACATACACAACACGAAAAGTCTGGTATCTTCACTTTACTGCTCCCGAATTTCCCAATCGGGTAGGAATCGGGGAGTGCGCTCCTCTGCCAAATCTTAGCTGTGATGATCTTCCCGATTACGAGGAAGTGCTGGCTAAAATCTGTCGGCAGGTAGAGAACCAGGGAGGCAAGTTGGATATGGAAGCTCTATGCAAGTATCCTTCCATTATTTTTGGTCTGGAGACAGCCATTCGTCACTTTTTTGAAGGTAGCTGGGCTCTGTGGGACACGGCTTTCTCACGTGGGGAAGCGGGTATTCCGATAAACGGGCTTATCTGGATGGGCGACTTCGATCAAATGCTTGCCCGGATAGAGAAAAAGATGGAGGCTGGATTCCGTTGTATAAAGTTGAAGATTGGTGCCATTCACTTTGAAGAAGAACTGGCTCTGCTTCGCCATATCCGCTCTCACTATTCTTCTAAAGAAATAGAATTGCGTGTAGACGCCAACGGAGCATTCTCACCAACGGATGCGATGGAAAAATTGAAACGCTTGTCCGAACTGGACTTACACTCGATAGAACAACCGATTCGTGCCGGACAATGGGAAGAAATGGCACGTCTTACTTCCGAATCTCCTTTGCCGATAGCTTTGGATGAGGAACTGATAGGCTACAATACCTGGGAAGAAAAGCAAAGGCTGCTTTCGGCTATCCGTCCGCAATATATCATTATCAAACCTTCTCTTCATGGTGGAATAGCCGGGGGCGAGGAGTGGATTGCAGAAGCGGAGAAACTGAACATCGGTTGGTGGATTACTTCTGCGTTGGAGTCAAATATCGGTCTGAATGCTATCGCACAATGGTGTGCAACTTTTCAGAATCCATTGCCGCAAGGGTTAGGTACCGGATTACTCTTTACAGATAATGTAGAGATGCCTCTTGAAATTAGAAAAGATTGTTTGTGGTTTTGTAAATGATGATATTCGACCGACAAAAACAGCGCTTGTTGCTGGAGGGAAAAGAATATACTCCGGGCGATATACATAGCCTTATAGCAGAAGGTAAGGAAACCCATCCTTCTGCTATATGGGATTTATATCTTTTTCTGAATGAATGGTTCAGCGATGATCCTGTGATCACTGTTCATACTTCCGGTTCTACGGGGGCACCTAAAGAATTGATCGTTCGCAAAGATCAGATGATGCAGAGTGCACGTCTGACTTGTGAGTTTCTGGATTTAAAGCAGGGCGAGACGGCATTGTTGTGCATGAACCTTCGCTATATCGGAGCGATGATGGTAGTTGTCCGTTCTTTGATTGCCGGGCTGAGTCTTATAGTACGTCCGGCTTCCGGTTATCCATTGGCGGATGTGGACACTCCTTTAAGGTTTGCGGCTATGGTGCCTTTGCAGGTGTATAATACGCTTCAGATACCCGAAGAGAAAGAAAAATTAAAGCAAACGGAGATTTTAATAATAGGAGGCGGAGCAGTTGACAAGGCTTTGGAGGAAGAAATCAGAAATCTGCCCAATGCTGTTTATTCAACTTATGGGATGACGGAAACACTTTCTCACATCGCTCTCCGCCGTCTGAATGGAGCAGTGGCTTCCGATCGTTATTATCCTTTTTCATCCGTAGAGTTATCTTTGTCTTCAGAAGATACATTGATGATTAATGCTCCGCTTGTCTGCAATGAAATTCTGCAGACGAATGATATTGCCCGCATTTATCCGGACGGCAGTTTTACGATTTTGGGGAGAAAGGATAATGTAATTAATAGCGGAGGAATTAAAATTCAGGCAGAAGAGATCGAAAAGTTACTTCAGTCGTTAATTATGGTTCCTTATGTAGTGACTTGTATTCCTGATATAAAACTTGGAGAAGCTATTGTTTTATTAATGGAGCAAACGGAGGATTGGGATAAAATAGAAAGAGCTTTACCCGGCATTTTGCCTTCTTATTGTTGTCCAAAGCAAATTAGAATGGTAGATCGGATACCACAAACGGAAAATGGAAAAGTGAATCGCGCGGCTTGTCGTTCATTGGCTGCAAAATTATTGTTGTCCGGAAATAATAAGCAGTAGTAAAAGAGGCATATAGTCTTTTAATTCATTACGTAGTAACTCCATTGTTTTTTGCTTATATCGGTTGATGGACTTAACGCTGAGATTCATTTCCTCTGCAATTTCTGTATGTGTTTTCCCCTCAAAAAAGCTTTTTATAAATACGGTACGATAGTTTTCGGGAAGTTTATTCAGTGTATCATATAACATTCTATAGAGTTCGTCCAATGTATATACACTATCTGGTTCAATTTCATAGATGGGAGCCTTTTTTTGAATGACTTCTGCATAATTCCATTCACACTCCTGATGTTTCAAGAAATTGAGGCAGTTGTTTTTTACGCACATCTTTATATATCCCAATGCTGTTTCTGATTTTAAGTCGAATGTATCAATTTTATCCCAAAGTGATGCGAATACATCTGATACAATATCTTCACGTGTATCCTTATCTTCAATGAATCTTTTTGCGTACAGGCAGAAAGGAGCATAATATTCTTCATAAAGCTGCTTGAAAGTTAACTCTTTAGTGTGTCCCGAAAAAGATAAGTTCATTATTTTTTAGATTTAATACAGTTGATTAGTGTCGCAAATATATAATAAGAAAGTCAGATAAAAACTATTTCCTTACTTTTTTTGTAGCTGATTCATATAAAAGGAGTCTAAAATATTAGTATTGTTATCCTTTAAGAGGAACGAACTATGCGAAATAAAGAAAATTTGTTGTTCGTTAATAAATAATTGATAATGTGTGGTGTATGCGTATGAAAGACTCCTTTTTTCAGTAAAGCTTACCTCAAATCCAAAAAATAAAATAAAAAAGTTCGGTTTCCCTGTCCTTTTCTAATACACTCGTTTGTATTATAAGTGTAATTGCAATTATAAAATATGATTTTGAAAGAGAATATGGAAAATATGAATCCTGAGTCATTGCTCCAGAAAGCGCATGCATTGGGAGAGGATATTAAAGAAATGGAGTCCATTGATGTGCTACACGCTTATCACCGGACACAGATGAAAATGAAAGCTAATCGGAGGCAACAGGTATATAGCCTGATAATGCGGTGTGCTGCATTTTTGACTTTGCCATTGTTGATGACTTCATTAGTTTTAGGATATTTGTATTTTCATGAACCGGAGCTTGATGAAAAATATGCAGAAGTAACAGCAGCTACAGGTTCAGTGATACGTTATGAACTTCCGGATCATTCTGTAGTATGGCTGAATGCTGGCAGTACATTACGTTATCCGACTGTTTTTCGTGAGGAAAACCGTAATGTGACTCTGAAAGGAGAAGCCTATTTCGAGGTGCAGGCAGATCATAAACGTCCTTTTTATGTAAATACTCCCAGCGGACTTAGTGTGTATGTATATGGTACTAAATTTAATGTAGCTGCTTATGAAGACGACAGTAATATTGAAACAGTACTGGAAAAAGGTAAAGTAAACGTGATAACTCCCGACCGGAGTACTATTGTACAGTTAATACCCGGAGAGCAGTTGCTTTATGACAAACAGAGTAAGAAGTTGATAAAAAACAAAGTGGATGTCTACGAAAAAATCGCTTGGAAGGAAGGCAAGCTGATATTCCGCAATGCCTCATTGGATGATATTTTTAAGCGTTTGTCAAGGCATTTCAATGTAGATATTCAGTTTAATAATAAATCAGGTAAGGAATATAAATACCGGGCTACATTCCGGAATGAAACATTACCACAAATATTGGATTATCTGGCTAAATCTGCTGCATTGAAGTGGAAAACGGAAGAGGCTGTACAGCAGGCAGATGATACATTTACAAAGAAAAAGATAATAGTCGATTTATATTAGTAACCTTTTTAAAAGAGAGTAGCCTATGATATAATACAAAAATTGCAAAAAAGGAAGAAAGCTGCTACCAACAGCTGTCTTCCCCCAAATTTTTAGATTCACGGTACAGAGTCTCGCAAACGCTAACCGGAAATCAAACCATAGTTCATTAAGTAATAAACTTTAGTTAACCGCAAATGTATGAAAAAAAATCATTCATTTATTGCATTATATCCTAAATATGCTTTAAATCTAAAACTTCCTTTAATTATGAGGATCAGTCTGGTACTACTTTTTGCTGTAGTTTTGCAGCTTTCTGCCGAGAATGGATATGCCCAAAAAATAGGGGTTGCTATCTCGATGTCTAATGCTTCCATAGAGCAAGTTCTGAACCGGATAGAAGAAACATCCGATTATGTATTCCTGTACAATGATAAAACAATTCAGACAAACCGGATTGTTTCAGTCAGTAATAAGTCTGGTAAGATTCTGGATATTCTTGATGAGATATTTCGTGGTACCAATGTCACTTATACAATGGTAGATAAACAAATCATTTTGTCAACTCAGAAGCTCAATGTGACAGATCAGAGTGATAATAAGATTCTGCTGAAAGGTCTTGTAAAGGATGCTGGCGGAGAGCCTTTGATTGGTGTGAATGTTAAAGCACAAGGAGCTTCAGGCACTATCACTGATATTAATGGTAATTTTAGTATTCAAGTTAAGATAGGAGAATCTATAGAATTCTCTTACGTAGGATATGTGCCACAGATAGTTAAGGTGACTGGTAATCAACCATTGAATATTATTCTTCAGGAAGATAACAAAGTGCTGAGTGAGGTTGTTGTGACTGCTCTAGGTATCAAAAGAGAGGCAAAAGCATTGACATACAATGTACAGGAGTTAAAGAGTGATGCAATCACAGGAGTTAAGGATGCCAGTTTCGTTACTAGCCTGCAAGGTAAAATAGCAGGTGTGACTATCAATCAAAGTGCGAATGGCATTGGTGGTTCTACACGTGTAGTAATGCGTGGTACAAAATCATTATTCGGAGATAATAATGCTTTGTATGTAGTAGATGGTATTCCATTATCATCCATGCGTTCAGAGCAGCCGATGGGGTCTTTTGAAGTGCCGGATGGCGGTGATAGTGACGGTATATCCAGTCTTAATCCGGATGATATAGAAACCATGTCTGTACTTACGGGTGCTGCAGCGGCAGCTTTGTATGGAGCGGCTGGTGCAAATGGTGTTGTATTGATTACTACGAAAAAGGGTACTGAGGGAAAGTTAAGTGTATCTTATTCAAATGATACTCAGTTTTTGATGCCGTTCGTAATGCCTAAATTTCAAAATACCTATGGACGTAAAAAGGAAGGTGTATTTGAGAGCTGGGGAAATAAACTGGCTACCCCTTCATCTTATGACCCAAAGGATTTCTTTCAGACGGGTTTTACTGAAACTAATTCATTAAGCGTAACTTCCGGAACAGATAGAAATCAGACCTATTTTTCCGCTTCATCTATTAATGCAGGAGGTATCATTCCTAATAATAAATATAACCGTTATAATTTTACCTTAAGAAATACGACTGAGCTCATAAAAGATAAATTAACTCTTGATATGAGTGCATCTTACATTATTCAGAATAATCAAAATATGATATCTCAGGGACAAGCTCACAATCCGTTGGTTCCTTTGTATTTATTCCCTCCCGGTGATGATATTGAGAAGTATAAGACATACGAGCACTATAATGCCGAACGTAATTTTAATACTCAATTCTGGCCTTATGGGAATAAGAATTTAGCTATGCAGAACCCGTGGTGGATTGTGAATCGTGAGTTCTTTAATAATAATAAACAACGCTATATGTTTACAGGTAGTCTGAACTGGAAGATAACTAGCTGGATGAGGGCGACCGGTCGTTTGCGTGTTGATAATAGCGAAGATACCTATACCCGAAAGATCAGTGCATCTTCCGACAAATTATTTGCTTCGGATTATGGTAACTACCAGAAGATGCGTACTCAATATAAGAACTTTTATGCGGATGCTATTCTGAATATAGATAAGAAGTTCGGTATATGGGGAGTAAATGCGAATATCGGAGGAAGTGTGACAGATGAAATTATGGGTGATGTTACCGGATTTGAAGGTAACCTGGTTACTGTTCCCAACTTGTTTACTGTAGAAAATATTGACCGTAATGATGCGGAAACAAATATGTTGGGCGGAACAGGAGTTCATTATAATTCGCAGTCCGCTTTTGCAACTGTGCAATTCAGTTATAAGAGTGCTCTGTTTTTAGATGTAACCGGACGTAACGACTGGGCTTCTACTTTTGCCTTTACATCTAATGAGAAAAAAGGATATTTTTACCCGTCAGTGGGTTTGTCTTTTGTGCCGACGGAGATGTTTGATTTAAGCAAAACACCGATCTCATTCATGAAATTGCGTGCTTCTTATAGTGAGGTAGGTAATGCTCCAAAGCCCTATGTGTCTTCTTTATCCTATAAGATTACCCGTGGTAAAATAGAAGATCTGCCGTCACTTCCGGCAACAGGTTTAAAACCAGAACGTACCAAGGCATTTGAGGTAGGTGCTAATATCCGTTTATTCAAGGATAAGATTAACTTTGATGTTACTTATTATAGCTCAAATACCTATAACCAGTTCTTTACTCTGGATGCTGCTCCCAGTACGGGTTTTAAAGAATATCATGTAAACAGTGGTAAAGTGAAAAACTGGGGTGTTGAAGCCATGCTGGGATATAAAGAAAAGCTAGGTCAGGTGAACTGGAATTCCACCTTAACCTTCACCATGAATCGGAATAAAATTAAAGAATTATTGAGTGAATCGGCACGTAATCCTATCACGAATGAGCGAGTCATTCTTCCTTATATGGACATCGTGACAATGGGAACTTACAAACAAAGAATTGAAGAAGGCGGAAGTATTGGAGATATTTACGTCCAAGGCTTGAAGACAGATCATCAAGGTTATATATATGTAAATCCTCAGGATGGTTCTGTTCAGGCGGATAGTGAAAACTGGATAAAAGCAGGAAATTCAGCTCCCAAATATAATTTAGGTTGGAATAATACTTTTAGCTATAAAGGATTTTCACTTGGCTTCCTGATCGATGCACGTCTAGGTGGTATTTGTGTTTCTGCCACACAAGCGCTTATGGATCGTTTTGGTACTTCTCAGGCTTCTGCCGACGCTCGTGATAATGGTGGCGTAATGCTGAATGGAGGGAAAGTAAATACTGAAAAATATTATTCTGTAGTCGGTGGTGGTACTACCGGATTATTGGCATTCTATACATATAGCGCAACCAATGTTCGCCTGAGGGAAGCTACTTTAGGATACACATTTCCCGATCAATGGTTTAGAGGGGCAGTGAAGAATGTGAAATTATCTCTGATTGGTAAGAATTTGTTTATGTTCTATCATAAGGCTCCTTTTGACCCTGAACTGGCGTCTTCTACAGGAACCTATTATCAGGGTATCGACTTTTTTATGCAACCGAGTTTGCGTAATGTTGGTTTTAGCTTAAAATTCCAATTCTAATACTAAAATAGAGAATAATGAAAAAGATGAAAATATATATGAAGTTGAAAAGCGCATTAGTATTGGGACTTTTCACATTAGCAGCATGTACGGGCAATTATAGAGATTTTAATATGAATCCCGACAATGTTCCTGATTCTTACTTAGATATGGATGGTTTGCGTTATGGCTCGGCTATTACTTCTATGGAGTTGGATATAATTCCGTGCAGTGATCAGGGAGCTAATGCTTATCAGCGTGCTCAGAATCTGACAGGTGATATCTTTTCCGGTCAGTTGTGCGCTATTGGTGTCTGGAACGGTTGTTCTAATAATACAACTTATAACTTGCGTTTCGACAATTGGAATGATGTAATGTTCAATATTGCTTTCACTACTATAATGCCTGCTTGGAAGCGTGTTTGTACGGAAGAAAACAGAGAAAAAGAACCTGTGACTTATGCGATAGCCCAAGTGCTGAAAGTTGCTGCCATGCACCGTTGTACGGATAATTATGGTCCGTTGCCATATTCTCAATTTGGGAATGGAGCGATGACCACTCCTTATGATGCTCAGGACAAGATATATGAATCATTCTTTAAAGATTTGAATGAAGCCATTGATATTCTGGAAGATTTTTGTGAGAAGAATCCCGATGCGCGTCCATTAAAAAAGTATGATTTGGTTTATGAAGGTAATATTACTAAGTGGGCTAAATTTGCCAATACTTTAAAATTAAGACTGGCAATGCGTATTGTATATGTTGATCCAGCTAATGCTCAAAAGTTTGCTGAAGAAGCTGTCAGTACATCAAGAGGGGTCGGGGTCATGACGGAAAATGATGATAATGCAATGTTGCATTCGGCAAACGGTATTGTTGTGTATCATCCTTTGAGAGTGATTTGGGCAATGTATAAAGAAACGTGTATGGGATCTACCATGGAATCATTTCTTAAAGGATACAGTGATGATCGTATTGGCAAATACTTTCATAAATCAACTTTAGAAGGTGGTGATTACCATGGAGCTCGTAATGGAATTATTATTGATGACCAGACATTGTATCAGAAATTGTCCACTCCTAATATCGAGGCGTCAAATAAAGTGAAATGGATGTGTGCTGCCGAAGCATATTTCCTGCGTGCAGAAGGCGCTTTGCGTAAATGGAATATGGAAGGGGATGCGAAGGGATTATATGAAACAGGTGTTCGTACCTCATTTGCAGAATGGGAAGCGAACATAGGCAGTTACTTGACGAATAAAGATGCCAAACCTGCTAAATATGATGATCCTATTGGCAATAACAGTTATTCGGCTCGTACGGAAATAACCCCTGTCTATGATGAAAAGGCTTCTGTTGAAGAAAATCTGGAGCGCATCTTGACGCAGAAATGGATTGCCCTCTATCCGGAAGGACAAGAAGCATGGACTGAGTTCCGCCGTACTGGTTATCCCAAGATAATGCCGGTGGCCAATAATTTCAGCAATGGAGCAGTTGATACGGAAATACAGATTCGTCGTGTTACTTTCCCGCAACAAGAATATGATGGGAATAGTGCTGAAGTTCAGAGAGCCATTTCTCTATTAGGTGGTCCGGATACAGGTGGAACCAAACTATGGTGGGATAAGAAAAAATAATTAGTAACTCATAAAGAAGTGAATCAAATGAAGAAATTTATTTTATATATTCTGGCAGTACTAGCAGGAAGTTCTTTATTTATAGCATGTGAAGAACAGAATGAAATGGAAGCACGTGTTGTCCAGACAGTTCCGGAAAAACCGAAAGCATATTATGAAAATCTGCGTGCTTATCGAAATACAGATCACTATATTGCCTTTGGGTGGTTTGGCAACTGGTCGGCTGCCGGTCCGGCTATGTCCACAAGATTAGCTAATGTGCCGGATAGTATGGACATTATTTCTATTTGGGGAGATTATAATAAGATTACTCCGGAAATGAAAGCTGATATGGAATATGTTCGGAGAGTGAAAGGTATGAAAGTGATCTTTACCATTTTTGCACATTCTATTCCGGAAGAATTTGAAGTTACTAAAGAAGGAATTGAAGCCTATGCGCTTGCAGTATGTGATTCTGTTGATAAATATGATTATGATGGCTTGGATCTGGACTATGAACCGGGATTTGGTGGAGTGGGACCGTTGGTTTCAGGTCCTGGACACATGGACAATATGGAGATTTTTGTAAGAAAGCTGAGCGAAAAACTAGGTCCGGCTTCAGGAACAGGCAAACTGCTTACCATCGACGGAGTTCCTTTTCACTTAAATGAGGGATTAGCCCAGTTATTTGATTATGGAATTGTGCAGGCTTATAACTCCTATGGAGATAGTGATTTGCAAGGTCGTTTTGATGATGCTGATGCCAATGGCTGGAAACCGGAGCAGTATATTTTTACTGAGAACTTTGAAAGTCTGTGGTCAACGGGAGGAAACCCGGAATATCGGGATTCTAAAGGAAGAACGATGCCTTCATTGTTAGGAATGGCCCGTTTCAATCCGCGTCAAGGAAAAAAAGCGGGGGTGGGAACTTACCACATGGAATATGAATATTTGGCATTGCCTGACTATAAGTATCTGAGACAAGCTATTCAGATAATGAATCCGGCCATTAATGAATAATAGTATTACAATATAAATAATTAAAGATATGATAAGACTTAAATATATAATTGCGGGAATTTCTCTGCTCTTGCTTGCATCTTGCAAAGAGGCTGACGAGTTTCGTGATGTGGTGTATATGACTGGTACTGAATCCACTGTTATAAGCCGTTTGACAATAGATGGGCCTGCTACGATGGGAGTGAGTGCAACTTGTTCTTCTAAAATAGAAGGGACGGATGTGAAAGTCAGTTTTACGGTTGAGCCGGGACTGGTGGAAAGTTATAATGTAAAGAATGGGACTAAATATACGGTGTTGCCGGAAGGGAGTTATCGTCTTTCTGAATCTCAATCGGTTATAAAAGCCGGTTCAAATGTGTCGGAACCGATCATGTTTAACATTGATTCTACAGAGAAGCTTCAGGAAGGTGTAGTATATATGCTTCCCATTTCATTAGCAAATGTGGAGGGGAAGAAAATGCTTGACTCTGGCAGAACCTTATACTTGATCGTGAATCAGACTATAATAACAAGTGCATGTTCTTTGTCTGGCAGCGTATCATTCAATGTTCCAAAGTTTAAGGAAAATCCTTCACTGAAGAGTTTGCAGGAGTTCTCCATGGAATGTCGTATAAAGATGAATGGTTTCGCAACTTGGGATCCTTATATTAGTTCAATAATGGGGATCGAGAGTGATGAAAACTTCCTGTTGCGTTTTGGTGATGTGACTATCAAGAATAATCAATTGCAGTTGACAGCAAAAGATCAGTTAACTACTCCAATGACTTTTGATACAGGGAAATGGTATCACGTAGCGGCTGTATATGATGGCGCTTCGTTGAATATCTACGTAAATGGCGCTTTGGAAGTAACCAAGGCTGCGGATAAACGTAAAGCCGTAAACTTATATGATGGTGGTGACTTTAATATTGGATATTCTTATAATGGACGCTATCTGAATGGTGCTATCAGTGAGGCCCGCGTTTGGACCAGAGCTTTGACACAAGCCGAAATAGAAGGCAACATTTGTTATGTTGCTCCTGATTCGGAAGGATTATTGGCATATTGGCGTTTTAATGAAGGGACAGGAAACACTTCTGCCGATATGACCGGGCATGGCTATAATGCTGAACGGAAGACAGGTGCTCCAACATGGATTGAGGGAGTTCGTTGTCCTGAATGATGAGTCTTATTTTTCAGAAAGTTTTCGAAGGTCATAACATAGAAAGATGAACATTATGAAGAATTTTTATAAATTAATGATAATGGTTGCAGCCGTTTGGGCTGCAACCCCTTTCTTCACTTCGTGTAGTGACAGTGAAGAAGAAGATAACGAGTATACTACTTCTTTTGTCTATTTACAAAGAAACGATTATTTAGATAATGAGAAAGTATTTATCATAACTCATAACAGTATCACAGGGTTGGGAGGAAAGGTTGACATGCCCTTCAGGGTAAAAGTACAGCGACCAACTTCTGTGGATGTAACAGTTAATCTGGCAGTCCAGACAAGTGAAGGATTGGAAGGGAAAATCGTATTAAGCTCTCAGCAAGTAGTCATTAAAGCCGGTGAAATGCAATCGGAAGAACTTACGGCAAGTATGCCCGATTTATTATTTTTATCAGGAACAGAAGATGCTATGAGTTATACTTTTTCTGTAATAATGGAAAGTATTCAGTCAACCAGTCAGAGTGTTAGGGCAAGTAGTATTTATAATGCACTGCCTGCTACAATTAACAAAGAAGCTCTATCCGTTGATAATCTGAAAAGCGGAGTGCCGGAGAATAGTGTACTTGACGATCGGTCTGAGTGGACTCTTACTCTGATGGATGGGGTGCAAGGTACGGCGTCTAATCTGATTGACGGTAATGGAGGATCGGATGTTGCTATGGATAATTCCGGCTTTTGGATTACTGTGGATTTAGGCAGTAAGAAGACTGTGACAGGAATTAAGACTCAGCATTGGAGTTCTGGCTATGCTCCTTCTAAAGTTGTGATCTATATATCTGAGGATGGAAATAAGTGGAAATCAATGGGAGACATTCGCACTAGTGGAGGCACTCAGAATATTTCATTGAAGGTTCCTATGGATACCCGGTTCTTGAAATATGATATGTTGTCATATCCGAAGCGTGTTGATGTCACAGAGTTCAATATTTATATAGCTAAATAGTTAAGTGCTGTATCACAATTCTTAAAATTAAAGGAGATTCCTCGGAGATACTCACGTAGTATATAAGATATGAACCGATAAGAACTATATTCCACTCTCCTTATTCATCTCGAAGTGACCGTATATCTGTTGCTTGGGATGAATGGGGAGAAGTGAAATTTGGTCTTCCTGTGTTTTACATCCTTCACTAAATAAACGTTTCTTTGTAATTCTCTCTGCGATATCAATTCTTTGAGATATTTTTATCGGTATTTAGATTGACTCTGATAAATTTATTGAGCAGCTCTTTATAGTCTTTAAAGGTATTAATGCCATGTAGCTTGTATTTGTATGTCGAGTAACTTTGCTTTTAGTTCTCTTGATATGGATAGAGCATTCTTAATGTTGAAGATAACATGCACAGATCCGGTTGATTAGTAATATAATATTTCCTATCTTAGCACCGGCAAATAAAATCACCTGAAAAGATAAAACTATAAATGAATCGAACACCATGAAGAGAAAACCAATCGCAACCAGTATTTCTACAGCAATATTCTGTCTGTTTTTGACAGGATGCCAGGAAGTCAAATCACCGGAACCTGTTTTACCCATTCCGCAAGAGAAACAAGTCAATTGGCAAAAGATGGAAACTTATGCCTTTGTACATTTCGGTCTCAATACTTTTAATGACCGCGAATGGGGATATGGCGACTCTGATCCGAAAACTTTCAATCCTGCACGTCTGGATTGCGAACAATGGGTGCAGACTTTTGTCAACTCCGGTATGAAAGGAGTGATTCTGACAGCCAAGCATCATGATGGCTTTTGTCTGTGGCCTACTCAACTGACTGAATATTGTATTCGAAATACTCCTTACAAAGATGGTAAAGGAGACATCGTCCGTGAACTTTCCGATGCCTGCAAGAAGTATGGGATTAAGTTTGCCGTATACCTCTCTCCGTGGGACAGACATCAGGCTAATTACGGTACTCCGGAATATGTAGATTATTTCTATAAACAACTTCACGAGTTGCTGACTAATTATGGAGACGTATTCGAAATCTGGTTTGATGGAGCCAATGGAGGCGATGGTTGGTATGGAGGAGCGAAAGATGCACGTACCATTGATCGCAAAACATATTATGATTATCCGCGAGCTTACAAAATGATCGATGAACTGCAACCGCAAGCCGTGATATTCTCCGATGGAGGACCGGGTTGCCGTTGGGTAGGAAATGAGAGTGGATTTGCCGGAGCTACTAACTGGTCTTTCCTTCGGGCAGGCGAAGTATATCCGGGTTATCCCAAATATCGTGAACTACAGTATGGTCATGCGGACGGAAACCAATGGGTGGCTGCCGAATGTGATGTATCTATCCGCCCGGGATGGTTCTATCATCCGGAAGAAGACAATAGAGTGAAGACAGTCGATCAATTGACGGATTTGTATTACCGGAGTGTAGGACATAATGGTACTTTATTATTGAATTTCCCGGTAGATCGCAATGGTTTGATTCATCCGACGGACTCTTTGAATGCAGTAACGTTCCATCAGCGGGTTCAGAAAGAATTGGCAGACAACTTATTGAGTAAAGCCAAAGTTTCAGCTTCCGATGAGCGTGGAGGTCAGTTCAATGTCCGTGCCTTGACAGATGGACAGTATGACACCTATTGGGCTACCAATGACAGCGTCGTGGCGGCTGATCTGACTTTTACTTTCGAACAGCCGACAAAGATGAACCGGGTTATGATTCAGGAGTATATACCTTTGGGACAGCGTGTTAAATCCTTTGTAGTCGAGTATAAGAAAGGAGATCAGTGGTTGTCAGTCAAATGTAATGAAGAAACTACGACTGTAGGCTACAAACGTCTGTTGCGTTTTGAAACGATAGAGACGGAACAGTTGCGTATACGCTTTACGGATGCCCGTGCGTGCTTGTGTATCAATGAAGCAGGAGCTTATTATGCTCCCGACGCTACGGAAAGTTACACATCTGCCACTTCGGAATTGAGGAGTTTTCCGTTTACTATTGTGGGAGTTGATGAGGAGGAAGCCAAGAAATGCAGTGATAAAGACGATCAGACTACTGCTCTTATCCCCAGGAAAGAAATCGTGATTGATCTCGGTGAAAGCCGTACCCTTCATTCATTCTACTATTTGCCCGATCAGAGTGAGTACAGTAAAGGTTTGATTTCATCTTACGAATTGTCTGCCGGCCCGACTGAAGAAACGATGCAGGTTATTGCAAAAGGAGAATTCTCGAATATCCGCAATAATCCGATTCTTCAGAGTGTATACTTTAGTCCTGTTGAAGCCCGTTTTCTTAAATTGAAAGCGACACGTATGGTGGACGAAAGTGATTCTTTAGGATTAGCCGAAGTGGGATGTCAATAACCCACTACGTTCACATATAAATAAAAAACAAATTTTATCCGTCACCGTCACCTTTTTAGGTGTAATGATTTGAGTCTGAAGTATTAATCCTGTGACGGCAATGCGTGATGACAGTGTGACGGCAAATTTTGCCGTCACACTTTTTTTTGTTCCTGCTATAGTCAAAATCAAAAGCATCGTATGAATGATTAGTTTCATGCCTTGGAACTAATAGTTTCAACCTTTGAAACCTTTAGTTTCAAGGCATGAAACCAAAAGTTTCAAGCGTATGAAACTATTGGTTCTGTCATACGAAACTGTCAGCTTGTGCGTATGATTGCTTCTGTCCGATGTAAAACCATTTATAAGAAGAACTTTTTTTCTCTCTTGAATGCTTGCTTTTTCCAGCAAAAGCATCTATTTTTGGCTCCTGAAAAACATTATTAACCTGTAAATCTCTGATGACATTTAACGACGAATCGCAGAAAAAAAGGAAGTTCGAGCAATTTTTTATTCTAACTTTTCCGAAGGTGAAAGCTTTTGCATGGAAGATTCTGAAATCAGAAGAAGATGCGGAAGATGTTGCTCAGGATGTGTTCGTTAAATTGTGGGATAATCCGGATATTTGGGAAAATAAGGAAACGTGGGATAGCTATATCTATACGATGGCTCGTAATCAGATATATAACTTTCTGAAACACAAATCTGTCGAACTTACCTATCAGGAGAAACTGATTCAGGAAGATGCTCCTTCCTTTGAATTTGATATTTATGATAAACTTTATGCGAAAGAACTTCAGCTTCTGATCAAACTGACTTTGGATACGATGCCCGACCAGCGACGGAAAGTTTTTGTTATGAGTCGGGAACAAGGAATGAGTAATCAGGAAATAGCTGATAATCTGCAACTTTCTATTCGTACGGTGGAACGCCACATCTATTTAGCACTGCAAGAACTAAAAAAAATCATTTTAATTGCATTTTTTTTCTATTTCGGTTGAGTAGTCCATTTTAGCTAGTTGTCTATATTATATAAGGCAAATCTAAAATGAAGAATTATATTCAAAAAATAATGAGTGTATTCACTGCTTCCGGGCATAGTGAAAAAGTAACCAAAGAGGTACATCAATGGTTGGTGGACGAGGAACATGCTGACGAAAAAGAAGCAGCCGTGCACACACTATGGGAGGAAACAGAAGGAAAGGTCGATGCAGGCACATGGGCTTCTCTGGCAAGTGTATATAAAAAGGTAGGAGCGGATAAAAAACAGAAAAGCGAATTCCGCATTCGTTTTTGGCATTATGCAGCAGCCGTTGCATTGCTGGTAGTGTCCGTATCCGGTACTTTTTATCTGACCAAGAAGCAATATGCAGAAGTTGCGATGGTGGAGAACTTTACACAGTCGGGCCAGATGAGCCATGTAGAATTGCCGGATGGAAGTATCGTGCAGACTAATTCGGGAACAATCCTGTTATATCCGGAAACATTTAAAGGAGATACCCGCACGGTATATTTGATAGGAGAGGCGGATTTCAAAGTGAAAAAGAATCCGGATCAACCTTTTATTGTAAAATCGGGTACAATGGCGGTAACTGCATTGGGTACAGAGTTTAATGTAGCTGCTTATCCCGAAAATAATGATATTGTGGCAACTTTGATTCATGGGAAAATAAGAGTAGACTGTGATAATGGCAAGAATAGCTATATCCTGAATCCGGGTCAACAGGTCGCTTATTCAAAGAATACCGGACAAAGTCTGATGATGGATGCCAATTTGGAAGATGTCACTGCCTGGCAAAGAGGAATGTTTGTGTTCAGAGGTGACTCTATGAAAGAAATCTTTACGGTATTGGAGCGACGTTTCAACATCACATTCCAATGTAATATAAGTCATTTCAGTGATGATAAATATAATTTCAGTTTCCGCAAAAATGCAGGAATTCGAGAAATACTGGATGTAATGAAAGAGATAATAGGAGGATTTGATTATAAACTGGAGAAAAATATTTGCTATATAAAACTGACTAAATAATTAGTTCTGAAAATATTTGTTTAACCTTAAAAATAGAAATTATGTAAAAAAGTATCCGGAAAAAGGATGCCGCCTTATTCCGGATATGAAATGTCTTTTAGTATTAAAGCTACCAGCTTCAATCTTTGATGAATATAATATTATGAGTTTAACACTAAAAACGCTACTAAGATATGAATTTATATCTATTAAAAGCTAAATGTCTAACATTTTTTTGCTGTTTACTATTTACGCAAACAGTTCTTTTTGCCCAAAGCAACATAAAGATTACTATAAAGAAGAATGAAATAACGTTGCGGGCGGCGCTGACAGAAGTTGAAAAACAATCCAAAATGTCTGTTGCCTATAATGAGTCCCAGTTAGGAGGCGATAAACGTATCTCTTTGAATATCAATAATAAACTTCTGAATGAAGCCCTTGATATCATTCTTAAAGGAACCGGATTCAGTCATAAAATTAAAGATGGCTATATTATGATTGTTCCTGCTAAGAAGGAAAAAGGTACTCCTAAAAAAGTACAGGGGCGGATTATAGATGAACAGGGAGAGGCGCTGATCGGTGTGAATGTTTCGGTCAACGGAGCTGCTACGGGTACTATTACAGATATGGATGGTAATTATGCTATCGATGTCTTTACGAACGATGTACTGAAGGTTTCCTATATCGGGTATGTGACTCAACTTGTTAAGATATCTGATAAAAACGTTTATAATATTACGATGAATGCCGATACAAAGACTTTGGATGAAGTCGTGGTGACAGCATTGGGTATTAAGCGTGAAACGAAAGCATTGACCTACAATGTGCAGGAGATAAAGGCAGCCGGTATTACAAAAGTGAAAGATGCCAATTTTGTAAACAGTCTGGCAGGAAAGGTTGCGGGTGTGACGATCAATCAGAGTTCCTCTGGTGTAGGAGGTTCCACCCGTGTGGTAATGCGTGGTACAAAATCATTGTTTGGTGAGAACAACGCTCTATATGTGCTGGATGGTATTCCCATGCAAGGATTGAGAACCAAGCAATCGGATAACTATTATGAATCTACGGAAGTTGCGGACGGAGATGGTATCTCTAATATCAACCCGGAAGATATCGAAAGTATGTCAGTGCTGACAGGTGCTTCTGCGGCTGCCCTTTATGGTAATCGTGGAGCGAATGGAGTTATTCTGATCACTACAAAGAAAGGAGCGATCGGGAAACCGCGTATCTCTTATTCCAACAGTACCAATTTTATGTCACCTTTTGTGACTCCCAAGTTTCAAAACACTTATGGACGAAAAGAGGGTGAGTTTAAAAGCTGGGGCGATAAGCTGGAGACTCCTTCTTCCTATGACCCAATGGACTTTTTCCAGACCGGTTACTCTACGATGAACTCTTTCGGACTGTCCACCGGTTCCGAGACACATCAGACTCATGTATCTATCGGTGCGGTTAATTCGGAAGGTATTATTCATAACAATACCTACAACCGATACAATTTTACTTTGCGGAACACTAGTCAGATTATTAAGGATGTACTCGAACTGGACATGAGTTTATATTACGTAAAACAGAATAATCAGAACAGTAACGGACAGGGTATGTATTATAATCCGTTGGTTCCGGTATATCTGTTTCCGCCTAGCGATGACATTAATAAGTATGTGGTGTATGAACGCTATGATGAAGAACGTAAGTTTAAAACTCAATATTGGCCTTACGGAAACCAGTCTTTAGGTATGCAGAATCCATATTGGATTATCAATCGTAATATGTTTAATACGGACAGAGACCGTTACATCATTACTGCCGCCATGAAATGGAACGTCACGAAATGGATGAATGTGATAGGACGTGCACGCATAGATAATGCTTATAGTGATTTTGAAAGAAAACTATATGCTTCTACGGACGGACTTTTTGCCAACACTCAAGGCGGATATATGAAACAGGATGATGAAAACAAGGCTGTCTATTTGGACTTTTTAGTTAATATTGACAAGACTTTTGGACAAGACTATCGTCTGTTAGTAAATTTGGGCGGCAGTTTCTATGATGAGAAATACGAAATGTCCTGTTATGAAGGACAGCTCTTGAAAGTTCCTAATTTCTTCCATCCGACTAACATCGCTAAAACAGAAAGCGGCATGACTATGGCTGCTCTGCATACACAGACACAGTCAGTATATGGAAAAGCGGAATTGGCTTATAAGAATTTCCTTTATATGGATGTGACGGGACGCTTAGACTTTTTCTCTACTTTGCTGGGTACTTCACAGAATTATGTCTTCTATCCTTCTGTCGGTTTGTCCGTTGTTTTGTCTGAAATATTGCCACTTCCCAAAGACATTTTCTCTTTTTGGAAAATCCGTGGTTCTTATGCTCAGGTAGGTAACCCCCCTGAACCCTACCTGACATATCCGATGGTTGCTTTGGAAGGCGGAAGCGCCACAAGCGGGAACTTTACCCCTGCCACTCATCTGAAACCGGAAATGACCAAGTCTTTTGAGTTGGGTATGGACCTGCGTTTCTTCAATGATAAGATAAACATTGCGGCTACCTATTATAATTCAAATACTTATAATCAGCTCTTTAAATACAAATTGCCGCCAAGCACAGGATATGCCTATTCTTATGAAAATGCCGGTAAGGTAAATAACTGGGGTATTGAGCTGAGTGTGGGAGTTAATCAAAAACTCGGTCCCGTAGACTGGAATGCCAACCTTATCTATTCAATGAACCGGAATGAAATAAAGGAACTGCTTCCTGAATACGTAACTGACCGTCAGACCGGTGCAATAGTAAAAGCACCTTTGGAATTTGAAGTGGCAGGAGCCGAGTCTTATCGCATGATATTGAAGAAAGGCGGTACGATGTCCGACATTTATGCAACTAAATTACGTCAGGATTATAATGGAAATATTTTGGTTGACGGAGGTGTACAGCCCGAAGAGAATACCTTTGTGAAGGTAGGAACCGCCACTCCCAAATATAATTTAGGTTTTAGAAATAGCTTTGCTTATAAAGGCCTGGAACTGGATTTCCTGATTGATGCACGTGTGGGCGGTCAGGTTGTTTCTGCCACTCAGGCTTTGATGGACCAGTTTGGTGTATCGGAGAAAACTGCTATCGACCGTGATAATGGAGGTGTGACAGTAAATAAAGGCAAGTTGAATGCAGAAAGTTACTACAGTGTGGTAGCCGCCGGAAAAACCGGACTTTTAGCACACTATGCTTACAGTGCTACCAATGTACGTTTACGTGAAGTTTCTTTGACTTATCATTTGCCGAATAGCTGGTTCAACAATAAAGTAAACTTATCAGTATCGCTGACCGGACGAAACTTGTGTATGTTCTATAACAAAGCACCATTTGACCCGGAACTGACGGCTAATACCGGAACTTATTATCAGGGATTTGACTATTTTATGCCACCTAGCCAACGGAATATCGGTTTCGGTGTGAAATTGAACTTTTAATGAACCCCTTAAAAGATAAATACGATGAAAATAAAATTATATCAACCTTTGTTTATTCTCCTGAGTCTTTTCTCATTAGGTTCCTGTATGTCCGATTCATTGAATATGGATCCGGATAAAATCATGGAAAATGAACTTGAAAAGGATAATCTTTGGGGTACTTACTTGCTTACTATGCAAGAGAATGTTATCTCCGGAGTGGTGAACGACTTTCAGCGCTCGGAAGATCTTTTTGGAAATATGTATTCCGGATATATGGCCGGAACGAACAACTGGGAAGGCGGAGCGAACGGTACGACCTATGCATTTCCGGCTCATTGGATTGATACTCCTTTTAAAATAGCCTATGTTGATTTTCTGGCTTCCTGGAATATTCTCCGTCAGAAGGAAGATTCAACTTCTATTCTGTTTGCGGTAGGAGAGATTGTAAAGGTCGTGGCTATGCACAAGACTTGTGATATGTACGGTCCGTTGCCATATAAGAAATTTGGTCTTGCCAATCCGGTTCCTTATGACTCGCAGAAGGATATCTATGATTCATTCTTTAAGGAATTAGATCATGGAATCGATATTTTAACGAAGTATGACCAGTTGAATCCGGCTTCCAAAGCATTAGTCAATTTTGATTTGATTTACAGCAGTGATATCCCGAAGTGGATTCGTCTGGCGAATTCATTAAAACTTCGACTGGCAATGAGAACCCGCTTTATCCAGGAGGATATCTCGAAGGAAATAGCGGAAACTGCCGTTGCCAATCCTTATGGAGTGATGACATCCAATGATGATAATGCAACGATGACTGATAACTCCAACTTGGTGTATCGTTTTTATAATCCGATGTATAACATCTGGCATGGATATGATGACGAATGTATGGGAGCTACGATGGATTCCTATATGAACGGATATAAGGACCCGCGTTTGTCTCATTATTTCCAGGCTAATGATGCAGGTACTTACCGGGGACTTCGCAATGGTCACAAAGATGCGAATAAGTTTAAAGGTTCCAAGCAGACTTCCAAACCGAATATCTCTCGTGATACTCCTTATCACTGGCAAACAGCTTCTGAAGTATACTTCCTGAGAGCGGAAGGCGCTATGTTGGGCTGGGATATGGGAGGTACTGCGGAAGAACTTTACAAAGAAGGTATTAAGGCTTCATTCGCTTTATGTGGAATTCAGGATGCGAGTACTATCAATTCCTATCTGGCTGATAACACGAATCGTCCGATAGCTTATCAGGCAGTGTCGGGCAGTCAGTCGGCTCCGGCTCCTTCTTCCATAACCATTGCCTGGAAAGAAAGTGCCGATGAAGAAGAAAAACTGGAACGGATTATTACGCAGAAATGGATTGCCATGTATCCATTGGGACAGGAGGCATGGTCGGAATTCCGCAGAACTGGTTATCCGAAGGTTTTCCCGGTCATTGATAACTTGAGTAATGGATTGATTAATGATATTGATCAGGTGTGTCGCATCCCTTTCCCCGAATCAGAATATTTGGGAAATGCTCCTGAAGTAGAAAAAGCGACCAAGCTCTTGGGTGGTCCTGATAATGGCGGTACCAAGTTGTGGTGGGATGTGAAATAATCAATTATAATTCATAAAACTAACATTGATATGATGAAATTATTATCTTATATAGTAATATTTGCGGCATTGTTGAGTACAGTAGTTGCTTGCAATACAGATCCGGAAGAACTGGATATCGTAACTCCGTATCCAAAATCGGAAAAATATTATGCTGACTTGAGAGCCTACAAAGCAAGAAACGATCATGAAGTCTTTTTCGGATGGTTCGGCGGATGGGGTGCCAACACCCCTTCCATGATTACCTATCTGGAGAGTGTGCCGGACAGTGTGGACATCATTTCTATATGGGGAGATTATAAGAACCTGACTGAAAGACAGCTGAAAGATCTTCGCTTTGTACAGGATGTAAAAGGTACACGAGTAACTTATACAATTTTTGCTCATCGGATACCGGACGAATTCATGTCAGGAGAAAATAAAGAAATAGCTACACCGGAAGGTATTGAGATGTATGCCAAGTCTTTAGTGGATACAATGTATAAGTATGGCTATCAAGGTATTGACCTGGACTACGAGCCTGGATATCAGGAATTTCCGGGGGTGCCGTTTACAGGTCCTTTGGTGGGTCCAATTAATGTATGGCCCGATTATAAGGATAATATGGAAATCTTTATAAAAGCATTGGGAAAATATATTGGTCCTAAATCGGGCACTAGAAATCTGTTGATTATTGATGGTGTGCCTTTCCATTTGAAAGAAGGGCTGGCTGCATATTTTGATTATGGTGTGGTACAGTCTTATAATTCATCTGGCTATACTGATTTGCAAACACGTTTTGACAAGGCTGCGGCAGTCGGATGGACTCCGGAACAGTATATTTTTGCAGAAACTTTCGAAGGAGGAAAAGCCAATTCCGGTGGAGTAGATCATACGTTGAGAGAGGGAGGTACTGTTCCATCCTTGGAAGGTATGGCCCGTTTCAAACCGATGTATAACGGACAACTGGCAAAGCGCAAAGGAGGATGTGGAACCTATCACATGGAAAATGATTATTTCAGTAAACCTACTAATTATAAATATACGCGTAATGCCATCTATTGGATGCATGAGTCTAGTAAATAAATTAAAACAGCATTGATTATGAAACTTACTTATATAAATCTGTTAATGTTACTCTGTGTATTACTGTTCTCTTGTCAAAAGAATCAGGAATATTATGAAGGAATATATATTATCGGTGCAGAAGAGAAGAATCCTTCAGCTACCTTGACGGTGGATGAATTGCCTTCTGCTATCGGTGTGAATGTGGCTGCTTCTTGTACGGTCAAAGAACAAGTGACGGTAGAACTGAAAGGAAATCCGGAATTGGTGGAATATTATAACAAGACATTTCATAAGAATTATGAGCTATTACCGGCAAAATGTTACAAATTGGATAATACGAATCTGACAATTGAGTCGGGAAAGCATGCAAGTACGGATGGATTGAGGCTGCGGATCACTTCCCGTGATGAACTGAAAGAAGGGGTTACCTATCTTCTTCCGATAAGTATAGAGAATGTTTCAGATCCTTCATTGGCAGTTATTGAAGGTTCCAGAACTCTTTATATAGTAGTCAATCAGATTATTATCACGCAGGCTGCCGACCTGACCTCTCGCAGATCATATTATAAGGTTGACTTCCGTAAGGAATCGAAGTATCCCACTACCGCCATGAAGAGCCTGACGTTTGAAGCCCGGGTGAACTTCCGTAATTTTAAATCGAAGTGGTGTTACTCTATTATGGGATTGGAAGAAAACCTGTGTATGCGAACTTCCGGAAATATCAATAACGGATGGGGATTACAAATCGGAGGTGGTGCCGGAGTCTCATCAAAGAGTAAGATACCAGGTAATAAATGGGTACACGTAGCCTGTGTTTATAATGGAGATACAGGTATGACAAGTGTATACATTGACGGTGAATTTGAAGGTGAAGTACCGGATGCACGCGGTCCGTTGGATTTGACATGGGCGTATGGTCATGATAAGAATGCGTCATTCTATATCGGACAGTCCGCTGCGGATGACCGTTATATGGAAGGGTATATCAGTGAAGCGCGTGTATGGGGAGTCGCCCGTTCTGCGGCAGAATTGAAGAATAATGTATGCTGGGTAGACCCGTTGTCCGAAGGTCTGATTGCTTACTGGCGTTTCAATAATGAAAATAATGAGGAAGAACCGAAAGTCGTAACCGACCTTACAGGAAATGGATATGATGCTGTCTATGCAGGTCGTGGAGATGCTGCGTGGGTAGAAGGAGTTCGTTGTCCTGAATAAATTGACTGGTAAATAAAGCTATAGACAATGAAAATAGACAGATCATTATTTTCTTTGGCAGGCTTGGTTATATTAACATCATGTGGGCAGTCTCAGAAAGGGACTGCTCATCATGAGATGAAGCCTAACATCATTTATATTTTTGCAGATGATTTGGGAATAGGCGATTTGAGTTGCTATGGAGCAACGAAAGTTTCTACTCCTCATATCGACAGGCTGGCTTCACAAGGACTCCGGTTCACGAATGCTTATGCAACTTCTGCTACCAGTACCCCTTCCCGTTTTGCCTTACTGACAGGAATGTATCCTTGGCGTCAGGAAAATACGGGTATTGCTCTGGGAAACTCAGAATTGATTATAGATACCACTTGTGTCACTATGGCAGATATGCTGAAGGAAGCCGGATATGCTACGGCTGCTGTGGGCAAATGGCATCTGGGCTTGGGGCCGAAGGGCGGTACTGACTTTAATACGCTGATCAAACCTAACTCGCAAAGTATAGGATTCGATTATGAGTTTCTAATTCCGGCAACCGTAGATCGGGTTCCCTGTGTGTTCGTGGAAAATGGTCACGTAGTCGGATTGGACCCGAATGATCCGATCACAGTTAGCTGCGAGCATAAAGTGGGAGACTGGCCTACCGGAGAAGAGAATCCCGAACTTGTCCGCCTGAAACCGAGTCAGGGACATAATAATACGATAATTAACGGAATTCCCCGTATCGGCTGGATGACGGGCGGTAAGTCTGCCCTTTGGGTGGACGAAGAGATTGCGGATGTAATAACGGATAAAGCGAAAGAATTTATTTGTGCGAATCAGAAAGAACCGTTCTTTTTATATATGGGAACACAGGATGTGCACGTTCCCCGGGTTCCCCATCCGCGCTTTTTGGGAAAAAGCGGGTTAGGTACACGTGGAGATGTTATTCTGCAATTGGACTGGACGATTGGAGAGATAATGCATACGCTTGATAGTCTGAATATAGCAGACAATACACTGATTGTGTTTACGAGTGATAATGGCCCGGTCATTGATGATGGTTATCACGATGAAGCGTTGGAAAGATTGAACGGACATACTCCGATGGGTATCTATAGAGGCGGTAAGTACAGCGCTTTTGAGGCAGGAACACGCATCCCGTTTATCATACGTTGGCCGGATCAGATCATACCGGGCCAACAAGAGGCTCTTTTCTCACAGGTAGATTTCTATGCTTCGGTTGCAGCCTTACTGCATCAGCCGTTGGCCGAAAATGTAGCTCCCGATAGCAGAGATGTACATAAAGTCCTTTTGGGAGAAGAAAAAACGGATCGTGAGTATGTGGTACAGCATAATTTGAACAATACGCTTTCTATTATAAAAGGACAATGGAAGTATATAGAGCCGAGTAATGCTCCTGCTGTAGATGTTTGGACTAAAATAGAACTGGGCAATAGTCCGCAAGCACAACTATATAATTTATCGGCCGATCCGGTAGAACAGAAGAATGTAGCGTCGGAACATCCGGAAATCATCCGTGATCTGGCTTCTCTGCTGGATGAAGTAAAAACGAATTCAAAAGCTGACCGGAAATAAAGCTGAAGCAAATGCTTCATGAGCCAGCACTTGAAAAGGCACTTTATTCAATGGCTCTTGATGAACAAGCCTTGAAACCAAGAGGGGTATAAATGAAAAGTGGGACGTATTGTTTTACGATACGTTCCACTTTTACTCACTTTCACTTAAAACCTAAACCTTTTACTTACTTGCTGTTATAAGCCGTCAACATCCATACCAGTTTTTCTTGTTCTTTCAGATAATCGCTCATCATCGAAACGGTTACTTCATCTCCGGCTTGTGAAGCGATAGACAGAATCTTGCGTTCTTCACCGA
Organism: Bacteroides thetaiotaomicron; assembly: GCA_019412825.1. Classification (GTDB taxonomy): domain Bacteria; phylum Bacteroidota; class Bacteroidia; order Bacteroidales; family Bacteroidaceae; genus Bacteroides; species Bacteroides thetaiotaomicron_A. Next base: position 96,570 of record DXOL01000026.1, read on the forward strand.
TCAGATAACTGATGGACTGTAGGATGTTATCCAGTGCCTGTTCTCCGTTGCTGACCTTATCCACTTCGTTGATATTGGCTACTTTCAGATAATCACTGAATTTGTTGGCAGGAGTACCGCCCAGCATCAGGATACGTTCTGCGATTTCGTCCACCTTTTCGGCGGTATCATCATACATCTTTTCGAATTGGCTGTGAAGTACGAAGAAGTCATGCCCTTTGATATTCCAGTGGAAACCGCGGAGGTTGGTGTAATACACTTGGAAGTCTGCCAGTAATTGTTGCAAAGATGCTACTACGTTGTTTGCTCCCGATTCGTTCAATTTGATAAATTCTAAAGTTTTCATATTCTATTTGTTTTTAATGATTTATATTCGTTTTCTTTTTTTCTGTACTGCAAAGATAAGGCGGAAAATGCTTGTTGTCAAACTGAAAATTTCTATCTTTGCATAGAAGAAATCTATAACTTAATCATATTTGATAGATGACGATACAACAATTAGAATATATATTGGCGGTTGATCAGTTCCGTCATTTTGCCAGAGCAGCGGAATATTGCCGCGTGACGCAGCCCACGCTGAGTGCTATGATCCAGAAACTGGAAGAGGAGTTAGGGGTGAAGTTGTTTGACCGTACAGTGCAGCCAGTCTGTCCTACGGCGATTGGAGAAAAGATAATTGATCAGGCACGTGTCATTCTGGCGCAGACGGCGCAGGTGAAAGAAATAATCAGTGAAGAGAAACAGTCATTGGCAGGCGTGTTCCGGTTGGGGGTATTGCCTACCATAGCACCTTATTTACTTCCCCGCTTCTTCCCCCAACTGATGGAAAAGCATCCGGAACTGGATATACGCGTCACGGAAATGAAAACACAGGATATCCAACAGGCATTGCACGCCGGAGATATCGATGCCGCAATTATAGCCAGCAAACTGGAAGACACTTTCCTGAAAGAAGAAACACTTTTCTATGAAACATTCTTCGGATATGTATCCTGCAAAGAACCTCTGTTCAAGCACGATGTGATACGCACTTCCGATATAACGGGCGAACGTCTCTGGCTATTGGACGAAGGGCATTGCTTCCGTGACCAGCTTGTACGTTTCTGCCAGATGGAAACGGTCAAAGTCAATCAGATGGCCTACCATCTGGGAAGCATGGAAACCTTTATGCGCATGGTAGAAAGCGGAAAAGGAATCACTTTTATTCCCGAACTGGCCGTTTCGCAACTGACCGAAGAACAGAAGAAGCTGGTACGTCCGTTTGCCATTCCCCGTCCTACACGGCAGATAGTGCTTGCGACCAGCAGGGATTTTATCCGTCACAGCCTGCTCAACGTACTCAAAGAAGAGATACTGGCAGCAGTACCCAAGGATATGCAATCCCTGCAATCCATTCAATACTTGCTGTAATATTTGCTTATCCCTGCGTACTGCTTCCGGCTGTATGGCGTTTCAACCATCGACCTATTTCAGCTCCCTTAAAATAGATAATGAGGGAGCTGACTATGATAATCATTCCTGCAACGGTACTGAATGTCGGATACTCTCCCGGGAGCATGATCCAGCTAAGTACGGCTCCCAATATCGGGTTGATCAGTCTGCACATATTGATATCACTCACTTTGGCTCCCTTACTCTGCAAGGCGATAAACCAGAAACTGAAAGCAAAGACCGAGATAAATACCAGAATAGAAAGACTGACGTAGAATCCGGCAGGCTTTCCGATAAATGAATGATACCCTTCCGTACCTAATCCTACCATATAGATAAGCAGTCCCCCGAAGAACATCTGCACGGCATTCAGGAAAATAGGGTTTACCTTGCCTTTATCTTCCGATACCGAAATCGCGGAATATCCCTGAAAAATGATACTGAGCAGCAAAAGTACAATTCCCGTGATCCCTTTCCAGTCCAGCGGAGCGCCATTGCTGCCCATGCCTACGATAAGCAGCAGACCGATGAGGCTGACAATAAGGCTGATAATCTTGTGCACATTCAGCCGGTCATTGCTGGCCAGCAGGTGGGCTAGCAGTACATTGATCAGAGGTGTCATTCCCATAATGATGGAAGAGATAGCCCCGCTGACGAAATCGACACCGAAATAGAAAGCCGTGTACCCCATAAACATATTGATCAGGATCAGATTCAGAAACAGTTTGCTGTGCTGGCGTATTTCCTTCCACATCCCCTTATGCCAGGTATAAGCAAAAAGAATGATGCCTACAGTGGTAAAGCGGATTCCTGCAAAGTTCATCGGCGAAAAGTCGTAACTCAGTCCCTGCTTGATAAACGGATTGACGATAGCCCATAATATAGAGGCCAATATGGCATAAAAAAGTCCTTTTTTCATTTTATTGTTTGGTAGTTTTATTCAAAAATGCTGCAAAGATAGTAATAATTAGGCACATACATTTTGAATCTAGGTATTAATTCCTTATATTTGGGGAATCAACCATTTTTTATTTAGTATTCCTTTCGGGCCGTATGAATGGAAAAGATGCGGGTATGTATATGCTTTTCCAAGTTATAGGAGCGATTATCGGTTCGGCTATTCTTTATGCTCTGGTGACCACCGGCGGGCACGACGGGCCGACGGCTACCGGTTCCAACGGCTTTGGTGACGGCGAGATGCTACAGGCATTCATCGCAGAAGTAGTCTTTACTTTCATTTTTGTATTGGTGGTGCTGGGGTCTACCGATCCGAAGAAAGGAGCGGGAGCTTTCGCGGGCCTTGCCATCGGTCTTTCTCTGGTATTGGTGCATATCGTATGTATCCCTATTACAGGTACTTCCGTCAATCCGGCACGTAGTATCGGTCCGGCATTGTTCCAGGGTGGAGAAGCGTTGTCGCAGTTATGGCTGTTTATTGTGGCGCCGTTTGTAGGAGCGGCTGTCAGTGCGCTCGTCTGGAATTACTTCGGTGACAAGAACGAGAAGAAATAATGAGAGCGAGAAGAAATAAACAGATTACTTCATGATAAAATAAAGGGCGAGAGTTTCACAACTGTCGCCCTCTTTTGCGTAATTATATATTATATAAAAAGAGTGTTTCTATAATTACTAGATTTAATTAGATGAGGAGAATTTCACTTCATAGAATTTTTCCCCGTTATATAAGGTCTTGACACGTATTCTGAGTCCTTTCTTGCCTTTCATCTGATCTTGAATCTTATCCAGTTTGAAAGATATATACCCTTCGCCCAGACGGTCGGCGGTGTCGCCTTCGTCGTTATGCCGGAATTCCAGATCGATATACTCATCGTCGGCATCATCATCGGCAGCGGGTTCAGCTTCCTTGTTGTTGATGACCAGATTCAGGAAATGTTTCTTGTCCTCGCTATGCGTGCCGTAATATTGGAATTCGATTGTCAGATATTTTCTGTCTTGGGTAACCCACATATAAGTGGAGTTGATTTTATCGTCTCCGATTTTCTCTTCCGTATTTTCTCCTTCACCCATAGTCACGATTTCTTTGGTCAGGATCTCTTTTATTTCTCTTACCTGAATATTATAGTCATATCCCTTCACCGGTTCTTCCAGTTCTTTGAATATCACAAAGGCGCGTTGCCCGTCTTTATTCTCGTCACTGATCCATCCGTTTCCATTGCTCGGGAACATTGTTTTTCCATCATCCAGAGTGAAATAGAAATCCTTGCTATCCGGGCTGATCAGATTGATGGTACCGATGACCAGTGAATCGGATGAGGAGTCATCATCCAGACACGACTGAAGTATCGGCATTGTGGTCATAACAGCAATAATAAATGCAATGAATTTAAATTTCTTCATATACTATAAAAATGTTTTTTAATGAGTACTATTTACTTGCTTTGTACTCTGAAAATGCAAGGGGGGAGGAAATATTGCATTTGGATCTGTTAAAGAAACAAAAGTTGCAAAAGAGTTGTTCTCTCTGTGCAGTATTTCTATCTTTGCTGCATTTATAAGGTAAACACGTGTATAAGCAAATGGAAGAATTTGAGTTGTCGGAACAATGCAGGCTGGGAAATAATCGAGCCCGCAAAGAATTGTATGAGCATTATGGAGGGCGTTTGCTAGGCGTCTGTTTGCGCTATACAGGCGACCGTGATACAGCTCAGGATCTGCTTCACGATGGTTTTATAAAGATATTCAGTTCTTTCGACAAGTTCACCTGGCGGGGTGAAGGCTCACTGCGGGCCTGGATGGAACGGGTGATGGTCAATACCGCTTTACAGTATCTTCGCAAGAGTGATGTAATCAGTCAGTCTACGCCTTTGGAAGAAGTGCCCGAAGATTACGAGGAACCCGACGCTTCGGCTGTAGAGATGATTCCGCAAGCGGTATTGATGCGATTTATCGAAGAGCTGCCGGCAGGATACCGTACCGTGTTCAACCTTTACACCTTCGAGGAAAAATCGCATAAGGAAATAGCACAGTTGTTAGGTATTAATGAGAAGTCATCGGCTTCGCAATTATTTCGGGCGAAGAGCGTGTTGGCTAAGAGAGTAAAAGAATGGATAATGAATAACGGATAGGTAGAGATATGGAAGAGAAAGAATTATGGATGAATAAGTTGAAGGAGAAGCTCGGGGATTACACGGAGCCGCTTCCTGCTTTCGGTTGGGAACAACTGGAAAAAGAACTTATGCCTCCTGTGGAGAGGAAGATATATCCTTATCGTAAATGGACGGTAGCCGCTGCGGCTGTCATTTTATTGGCTTTGGTGTCATCGGTCAGCCTGTATTTCCTCGGGACTCCTGCTGCTGATGAAATTCGTCATGCCAAGACTCCGGCGTTAGCCTCTGTACCGGATGTTTTGCCGGATGCGCAGCAACCGGATATGACAGGAACAACGGTAGAACCGGTAGTGCGTCCGGTAGTGAAGAACCGCATCGCGAAAGCAGAACGGAACATTCCCCAGCCGACGGCAAATATCGACAAACCGGTGAAGAAAGAAGAGCAGCAACCTTCGGAACTGAACGCTCAGACCGGCGACCGGAAAGAAAAAGAAGAAGTGGAACTGGTGGAAGATACGAAGGCCGCCCAGCATAAGCCCGCAGATACGGAACAACCGAGAAATAAGCCACGCCGTCCTTCCAGCAGAGACAAACTGCATATTCCGGCAGAAAAGGCATCTTCACAGAAAGGCACATGGTCGATGGGACTTTCGGTAGGTAACTCCGGCGGTGCTTCTACGGAGCTGGGATCGGGCATTCCTTCTTATATGTCCCGCGTGAGCATGGTATCGGTATCAAACGGTCTGCTGAGCATACCCAATGATCAGCAATTGGTCTTTGAAGATGGAGTACCTTATTTGCGTCAGGTCAATCAGGTGGTTGATATGGAGCACCATCAGCCTATCTCCTTCGGATTATCTGTCCGCAAGAGTCTGGCGAAAGGGTTCTCTGTCGAAACTGGATTGACTTACACCTTGCTTTCTTCGGATGCAAAGTTTGCGGACAGCGACCAGAAGACCGAGCAGAAACTGCATTATCTGGGTATCCCGTTAAAAGCGAACTGGAACTTCCTTGATAAGAAACTGTTTACTCTTTATGTATCCGGTGGAGGTATGATTGAGAAATGTGTTTATGGTAAGTTGGGCACGGAAAAGGAAACAGTGAAACCTTTGCAATTTTCCGTCTCCGGTGCAGTCGGCGCACAGTTTAATGCCACCAAACGGGTAGGTATATATGTAGAACCCGGTGTTGCTTATTTCTTTGATGACGGTTCCGATGTACAGACCATCCGTAAGGAGAATCCGTTCAACTTCAATATTCAGGCGGGTATCCGACTTACTTATTAGTCAATATAGTTGAGCTATATATTTTAAAAGCGATATTTTACCAATAACGGTTAAAATATCGCTTTTAAAGTTTTATGTGCAGAAACTCTGCTGAAAAATCGGAAATCTGAGAAAATATTAATAATATTGTCATCCGTAACTTTATACCTTTGTTTCAAAATACGACACTATGGTTGATTTTTCAGATGAAAAGTTTTTATTAGACGAGATTAGAAAAGGTAATAATCAGGCATTTGAATATCTTTTTAAGGCTTATTATCCCCGTTTGCGCGGCTATGCTATTCGTTTCGTGGAAGATGAAGAGACGGCTCGTGATATTATTCAAGAGTGTTTTCTGCGTTTTTGGGAGAAGCGGGAGTTGTTGTCGGCTGTATCGGTCACCTCCTTACTTTTTGCAATGGTACGCAATGGATGCCTGAATTACTTGAAGCATCTTTCCATTGTCGAGAAACATCAGATAGAATATCTGGCATCCATTGATGGTGAAGAAAGACTCTATTATGCTGACTTCACGCTAGATGCAGAGCACAAACTACTGTATGACGAGTTGCAGGAACAAATCAACCTTGTCATCGGGCAGCTGCCCGAGCGTTCGCGGGAAATCTTTCTGATGAGCCGTTTCAAGGGACTGAAGAATCGTGAAATTGCAGACAAACTCCAGATATCGACGACGGCGGTTGAGAAGCACATTGCGAAAGCATTGAAAAGCTTCTCCAAACACTTCAAGGACAAGTATCCGGTAGACATTTATATTATGATTGTTGCCTGGGTGATTATGAATAATAAATAAAGAAGAAAATATAACCCATTGATAATTAGATTGTAAGAGCAGGGACTGAAAAATTCCTGCTTTTTTCTTTGTATGGGTGGTTGGGTAAAAGAAATAATAGTTGTTACATCTTATAGAAAGTGAAATTATGGAAGAAAAGAAAAACATTCGTGAGTTGGCCGTTCAGTATTTCGAAGGAAGAATCCGGCGGAAAGACGAAAAACTTTTGTTTGAGTATGTCGGACAAAGCGAAGCGAATCGCACGGCATTCAGACAGTGGGAAAAGGAGTGGATTGCCTCGGGCATTACCGATTCCAATACCACGAAGGAGTGGGAGACATTACAACGCAAAATCCGCACCCAGGAAGCCATTATCCCGATGCTGGGCATTTCGAAAACGGGATTTTCCGTCTGGCGGAAAGTGGCCGCTGTTGCAGCCATCGTACTTCTGACTATAGGAGGAACCCTCGGCGTCCGAGAACTCTCTTCTTCATTGCGACCGGAAACATACTTCGTATGCGAAACTCCTTATGGAGAGAAGAGTAAAGTCGTTCTGTCTGACGGTACAGTCGTTTGGCTTAATGCAGGTTCCACACTGAAGTATTCGAACAAGTTTAATACCGCCAATCGCAGAGTCGAACTGAACGGTGAGGGATATTTTGAAGTCACCAAGAAAGCGGGAGCTACTTTCATCGTGCAGACACATGGATATGACGTCGTTGTGAAAGGTACGAAGTTTGATGTATCCGCCTATGATGACGATCCGTTCATTTCCACCACTTTACTCGAAGGGGCGGTCGAGCTGGACTATAAAGGCAGTCCGATAAGGATGTCTCCGGGAGAGTCCATGAGATTGAACGTAGAAACAGGAAAATTCATCCGTACCCAAGTAAACGCTTTACAATCAAAAGCGTGGGCGGAGAACCGTATAGAATTTGATCACATTACATTGAAGGAACTGGTCGCAAAACTATCCCGACAATATGATGTGAATATTCGGCTGGAATCGGAAGCAGTAGGAGACAAGACATTCCGTATTTCTCTGCGAAACAGAGAAACAATCGGAGAGGTGATGGCGGCTTTGCAAGAGATTATCCCGATAACCGTCGAACGTAAAGGCAAGGATATATATATCAGAGAATAATTTCCATTTCGTAACAACTATTATTAAATTAAATCGAGAAAAACTATGAACAACCGAAAGAACCTATTACGGCTGCTTCTTTTAGTTTCATTCTGTCTGGCGACAGTGGCTTTGCACGCCCAAGTCATCAACAAGACATTTAAGAATGAAACATTGAAGACAGTCTTGACAGAAGTTGAGCAACAAACAGGTTTATCTGTTATCTATAAGACAGATGAAGTGAATGAGAATAAAAGAATTACAGCGACTTTCAAAAATGCTTCATTGGACGAAGTACTGAATAAAGTCTTGGATAAGGATTTGACTTATAAGTTGCAAAACAAGATGATAGTCATTTTGAAAAAGACTCAGAAACCTCATGACGGCAGTACAAAGAAGAATATCAAAGGAACAGTCGTGGATGATAAGGGCGAACCGATCATTGGGGCCAGTGTGGTAGTGAAAGGAACTTCGACCGGAATAATTACGGACCTTGACGGAAACTACACTATAAATGAAGTATCGGAAGATGCCTGGATTTCAGTCTCCTATATCGGTTATCAAAGTGTGGAACTAAGAGCTGCCGATAGCAAGAATCTGCTTCGGGTTGTCCTGAAGGAAGACACTAAAGTGTTGGATGAAGTTGTTGTCGTGGGTTATGGTGTGCAAAAGAAAAGTGATATCACCGGTTCCGTTTCTTCCGTAAAGTCAGCAGAGCTATTGTCAGCTCCTAATGCCAGTACTGCACAGGCATTGCAAGGACGTGTGGCAGGTGTTGTTGTACAGAATTCCAGTGGTGCTCCTTCGGGGTCGGCAACGATCCGTATCCGTGGAGCCAACTCGCTGACTTATGGAAATGATCCTTTGATCATCATCGATGGTGTTCAAGATGGAAATATCGGGAGCTTGAATCCTAATCAGATAGAATCCATAGAAGTATTGAAAGATGCCGCAGCCCTTTCTGTCTATGGTTCGAAAGGTGCGAACGGTGTTATTCTGGTGACAACTAAAAATGGGAAAACCGGAAAGCCGCAGGTCTCTTACAACGGTTTTGTTTCATTTGATGAAGTACGGAAAACCTTGCCTGCATTGAATGCAAAAGAATATGCCCTGCTGATGAATGAGGCTCAGGAAGAGAATGGGCTCAATCCTGTTTTTGGTCCGGATGAGATTCCGTTGGAAGGAAACAGTACGGACTGGCAGGATAAGATTTTTCGGAATGCGGTTTCCCAATCACATAATATCAGTATCAGCGGAGCGAAAGAAAGCATTTCTTATTTCATAGCTGGAGGATATACCAATAAAGATGGCATTGTGCAGAATACCAATTTTAAACAATATACTTTTCGTGCAAACTTTAAAGTTCAGGCTACATCCCGTTTGAATTTGTCGCTGAATACGTTTGCCTCTTATGACGAGACGCACAATGGAGATTATGAACAGGCTATTAATGCAGCACTTCAATGGTCGCCTACGAAACGCATCTATGACCCCGATAGCGAAGGAGGATATACGCAACCGGGTGGAGGAATAGGACCGGTTTCATTGTACAATCCGGTGGGGTATGCTTTGGAGATAGTGGACGATAAATCCGTTGCTTCTTTTAATGCTTCTTTGATAGGAGAATATAAATTCTGGGATTTCCTCAAATTATCTTCTTTGTTTTCATATAAGACTCATAGCGATACCAACGGGTATTTTGATAATCAGCGTGTCAATAATGGTGATATTAGAGATATTAACGGAAGTAAGGCCCAATCACGCTATATTGCTTTGCAAAGTACCAGTATTCTGACTTTTGATAAGGCTTTTGGTGATCATACTGTTCAGGCTACCGGGGTATACGAAGTGTTGAAGGATAATTATCAGAGCACATCTGCTTCTTCCAGAGGGATCCCGGTGGGAATGGGATATAATGGAGTGCAGTTCGGTTCTATTTTGCAGGCCCCTTGGGTGGAATATTCTACTACAGTGATGCAGTCTTTTATGGGTCGTGTGAATTATAGTTATAAGAATAAATATATGTTTTCCGGATCGATTCGTTATGACGGAGCCAGCCAGTTGGCAGAAGGAAACAAATACGACAATTTTACAGCATTTTCGTTAGGATGGAATCTTATGGAAGAGAAATTTATGAAAAGGCTGAAAGATATGGTACCGGAGTTTAAAATTCGCGGGAGTTACGGTACGGTAGGCAATGCGGCAGTGCCCGCTTACTCTTCTCATTTAAAGTTTTATCCGGGCATGGACGATAGCGGAAACCCGACTTTGGCCATATCAGATTTAGGCAATGAAAATCTGAAATGGGAGCGCACCCGTGAGTTGAACATCGGTATAGACAGTCGATGGTGGGGAGGGCGTTTGAGTTTCTCAGCCGAATATTATAACAAGAAAACCAAGGACCTGCTGATGTGGCAGAAAGTGCCTTCGGTATTGGGTGTCAGTTCCATCCTGACCAATGTCGGTTCCGTGTCCAATAAAGGATTTGATATCATGTTGGGTGGCATTCCTGTCTCTACCAAACATTTTAAATGGGACATCAATTATACATTGAATATCAATAAAAATAAGATTCTTGAACTGGACGGACTCTCCAATACGCTTATTACAACCGGTGCCGATTATCCGGGATTGGTGGGTTCTTATGTCCAGATGGTGGGACAACCGATGGGCACATTCCTCGGATATACCTTTGCCGGTGTCTGGCAGAAATCAGAAGTCTCGACAGCTGCGCTTTACGGAGCAAAGCCCGGAGATGCCAAATATGTAGATATCAACCGTGATGGAAAAATAGATAAGGATGATATAGGCATTATCGGTAATGCCCAGCCGAAGTTGAGCTTCGGATTCAACAATACATTTACGATTTTTGATTTCGACCTGAATATTTTCTGGCAGGGAGTATCCGGTAATGACATTTATAATCAGAATCGTATCCGGCGTGAGACTTATTCGTCAGATGCATTCCCGACCAGTACGGTTATGAAAAATCATTGGACACCGGAAAATCCGACAAATATTCCTGCTTTTTCGGGAGCAGAGTACGTTAATTCTTCCCGTTGGGTGGAGAAGGGAGACTATTTGCGCTTGAAAAATATCACATTGGGCTATCGTATTCCGCACAAGATACTGTCAAAAATAGGATGTTCGTCCGCCCGTATCTATGTCAGTGCCAATAATCTATGGACAATAACCAATTATTCGGGATTTGATCCGGAAGCAAGTATGGGAGCAGACTCGGATGCGGCAGGCGTGGACCGTGGTGTGTATCCCTCGTCAAAGAGTTTCCTTGTAGGATTGGATATTTCGTTTTAATGATCATTTAATAATAACAGACTATGAATTGTACACTTATAAAAAAGAGCTGCGTCGGATTATTGGCGATAATATTAAGTACGAGTTGTGCCGATTTGACAGAGAATCTTACCGGACAGCCAACTGTCGATAAGTTCTTCCAGACACTGACCGACTTCAATAGCTATATCACAGGAGCCTATACCCCCTTAATCCTTTTATATGGTACCGATATGCCCTATGCGGCCAGTGCAGGTGCCGAAGATGTAAATACCCCCGTCATCAGATGGAAAGGATTCGAACAGGTTAACATTAACACAGTAGGAAATCCGGACGAAGTGACGGATGAGTTATGGAACTCATATTACACAAGTATTAGCGCGTGCAATACATTGATAAAGATTATCGGTGAGAACACGAAATTATCTCCCGACGAATTGTCCCCGATTGGAGGGGAAGCCCATTTCTTGCGTGCTTTTAATTACTTCCAGTTGGTGCGTTGGTTTGGCGAAGTGCCATTGTTGACGGAGGAAAATCAGGATAATGCGGCAAAAGAGCCTCAGGCGAGTGTTGCCCGGATTTACGAGCAGATAGTTTCTGATTTGAAGAATGCAGAGTTGACATTGCCTCTTTCACAGGATGATCCGGGCCGTCCCAGCCGTTGGGCGGCAAAAGCGTTGCTGGCAAAAGTCTATTTGACAATGGCGGGATTTCCGTTGAATGAGACTTTCTGTTATGCACTGGCACGTGATAAGGCTAATGAAGTAATTAGTGAAAAGGTTTATACCTTAGAAAAAGTATATTCCCAATTGTGGTTATGGAGCAACCGTAAAATAAACTCCGAATTTATCTTTGCGCTTTATGCCAGTTCGGACAATGCAACAGGCAGTTATATCCATCAGGCCGTGCGTCCTACGGATCACGGAGAAAACGGCTGGGCAGATTGGACCAGTGACAAACGCTTTCTGGAAACTTTTCCCGTAGGAGATGGCAGCCGTTTGAGCGGAACTTTTTATACTCGGATGAGGGACGGTGCTTCGTGGGAAGATACCAATGTGGCACAACCTTATGTGGGAAAGTACCGGGATGCAGGTCCAAAGAGCGGAGGATATTCAGGGATAGCTACAGCTAATAAAGCGGACGGATCTTTCTGTATGTTACGCTATGCCGATGTGTTGCTGATCTATGCGGAAGCCGCTAATCTGGCAGAGGGCAGCCCTTCAAAAGCAGCATACGATGCTATCAATGAAGTCCGCGAACGGGCAGGACTGACTAAACTATCGGGACTGACTCCGGCACAGTTTGACAAGGCGGTATTGGACGAACGTAACTGGGAATTGGCTTTTGAATGTAATCGTTGGTTCGATTTGTGCCGTCGTCATATTCTGAAGGAGACTTTGGAGGCTTATTATCCGGAGGCAAAGATTGACGATCACAATTATCTTCTACCGAAACCGAGCGACCAGATGACCATCATGACCGGTATTGTTCAGAACCCCGGATACAATTAAACGTCAATAACATAATCGAAAAGAAAGAATGATATGAAAAGAAATATAACTTTGATTTTAATCACTTTGTGTCTGGCGATAGGAGTCGTTTCTTGCAGTGAAGATTCTTATCCGGAGAATCCTACCCTTGTTTCGCCTATTTCGGGATTAGTCTTGGAAGTGAACGGAACGGACTATGTGGCTACTCCTCTGTTGCAGGAAGATGGTTTGTTGAGTAAAACATTGTTGGTGGCGGTCAATCAGCCTTCCACTACTGCCATAGTGAAACAGATAGACGTTTCCGACCCTTCGGCTACGGTCAGTATAAGTGTGGGAGATGTGATCACTTTCAGGAATAACCAATTTACATTGGAATGGGTAAAGGGGGCACAAACCGAGACTTTTCTACTGGAGATGAGTTATAATCCTCCTCCCGTGATGTTTTTGGTAATGTCGGGTGAGAAGGGAGATTACTATGGTCTGAATACAGAAACGGCACAGACCCTTGCTTCCATTACCTATAATAATCTGTTTGAAGGATATATAGACTTGACAAATACGAGCTGGAACAACATCGGCTTGGTACAATCTGACCAGTCCGCCTATTTTGATGTTAGCGCCGGATTGGGCGGCGGACAATCTTATGGAACTTTAGCGATGGTGGAGAAATCTTCTCCGGGAACCGGCTATTATCCGTGTGACGGTCCTTGGGGAGACTGGACAACTACTGGAGGCAATGCCTCAATTGTCTCTCCTGGCATCTGGAAAATTAACTTTGACCTTACTACCCGTCAGATCGTTTTACTGGAGACGCAATGGGCTGTTACGGGGACAGCCGCAGGAACGGTGAAAGCAATGGTCTACAATTCTGATACCCGCAAGTGGTCTTTGACGACAGAACTTACAGCTGGAAAATTGAAATTTACCACTATTCCGGTCTCTGCCGGTGATCCGACTGTAACGTATGGGGCATCCGATGGTATTGTCAGACTGTCGGAGACAGGGACGGATATAACTATCGACGAAGCTGGCACGTACCGGATAGAACTGGACTTGAGTACACCTTTTTATGATTATACTATAACTAGATAAATCAACAATTATGAAGAAAATCTTATTAAGCAGTATATTTTTGTTTTCACTGGCTTATGGAGTAATAGCCTGTACCGACGGTTTGCCAACCGACAACTGGGAAGAACCTGTCGCTCCCGTAGAGCCTGCCGTTACTACCCTGCGTGGCTCGTTCGAAAGTAAGTTTGTGAGATACTCCAAAGGGCAGCAACACGAAGCTCAGACGGCGGAAGCGAAGATCGTCACCCTTTGGAAAGATACCCTTTGGCAGAACGACCGTACGCACAAACAGATTGTGTTATGGTCAGGAGATAAAAAATATGACGACCTCACTTATGAAGTCTCGGATTTGGTGAGCGATGCGAACAGTATCTCTGCCTCCAATATCCGACTTCGTTTCCCTTCTTATATCAAGGGAGACGATCAGGCACTCGATTGTGGAAATTATGAGAGCCGCACCACTACCTTGATTGCCGATGCCCTTTCCGAAGTACCCGTCACAACGCTCACCACTCAAGATCCCATTAAGATATGGGTGACGATAAACACGCCGGCAGATGCCGTACCGGGCATATATACCGGAACCATTCAGGTGAAATCCGCCAATGAAGTGAAGCAGAAGTTTAATCTGGAATTGCTTGTCGTAGATCATCAGTTGCCTGCGGTAGCCGATTGGAGTTTCCATCTTGATTTATGGCAGTTCCCTTTCCAATTGACAACTCTGTGTCGGGACAACGGAGAAAATGTCGTTCCTTTCTCCGACGAATATTTTGCGATGATGAAGCCGTTTTATCAACTGTTGGCAGATGCCGGGCAGAAGGTTATCACCACGTATATCAAGGACGGTGCTTTCAATAGCGGACAAACGATGGTGAAGTGGTCGAAAAACAGTTCCGACGAGTGGATATTCGACTATACCGATTTTGATAAATATGTCGGGAAAATGATGGAATGGGGAATCAATAAACAGATCAGCTGTTTTTCTTTGGCCGGATGGAATACGTCTGTCGGATATAAAGACGCGTCGGGCACGGACCGGACATTGGAACTCACCATAGGTACGGAAGAATACAACACAGTGTGGTCTGCTTTCCTGACTTCTTTCAGGACGCATCTGCAAGCAAAAGGCTGGTTTGACAAAACCGTACTTTATATGGATGAGATTAAAGAAGACGGTATGAAGTCAATCATAGCTTTAATCAAAGAGAACGATGCGAACTGGAAAATAGGACTGTCGGGAGGAAATGTCGACAGCGGGATAGAGAACAGCCTGTATGATTATTCGACCATTTTAGGCTACGAGCGCCAGTCGGACAATGCCGTTTCTACCTTCTACACCAGTTGCTCGCAGCAATACCCGAACAACTACGTTACGGCGCAAACCAATCCGGCAGAAATGCCGTGGATGGCGTGGTATGCGCTGGCAAAAGGATTCGACGGATATCTGCGCTGGGCATACGACTACTGGACACAGTCCGATCCTGCCAGTGCACAGGATGGAAGTAATGCGTCCGGCGACTTCAATATGATTTATCGCAGCGAAAATACGGCCGCCGCTGTTCCCATCTCCAGCATCCGTCTGGAACTGCTGCGGGAAGGCATTCAGGATTATGAAAAGGCACGTATACTGAACAACGGACAACTGGACGCAGCTATCCGCAATTTCACCTCTGCTTCGGGGCGTGAAGCCGCCAAGTGGGTAGGAATAGCCGAAGGGACATTGAAAGAATTATCTGCAAATGATTAAACAGAAATAGATAATGAAGAAATTAAAGAATAAAATAGCTTTCGCACTGCTGTTTATACTTGTCTCCGTCATGTCGCAGGCAAAGGGACTGGACCCACGTTTTCAGATACTCCCTTTACCCCAGAACATAGAGATACTGAAAGGGCAGGGGATAGCAGGTAGTGAACTAGCATATATCGTATCGAAAGGCGAAAGTACAATTCCTATTTTAGGAACGTTGCTGGACGCCTTACCCCGCATTGAAAAACAAGGAACAGGCATTACACTTTCCCTGTCGGAACAGAACACCCCCGAATCTCCGGAAGGATACACACTGGAGGTCACATCCCGGGGAGTAACGATCCAATCGCGCGGACAAGCAGGATTATTCTACGGTTGTCAGACCTTGGAACAACTGATGGAAGATAGTCGTGACCTTCGTATTCCTATTCCATGTCTCCGAATGACGGATTATCCCGAAATCCCTTACCGTGCCGTTCACTTTGATACGAAGCATCATCTGGACCGGACGGAATACTACTACCGGACCATTGATAAACTGGCCCGCTATAAGGTAAATGCCATCATTTGGGAAGTGGAAGACAAGCTGCGCTATACCCGCCGTCCCGAAGTGGGCGCCCCCAATGCCATCAGCAAACAAGAGATGCAGGCTATCAGTCGCTATGCCAAGGAGCGTAATATCGAAATTAGTCCCTTAGTACAAGGATTGGGACACGCCGGCTTTATCCTGAAACGCCATTGGGAACTGCGGGAAAATCCGTATAGTGACTGGGAGTTCTGTCCTTCCGACCCGCGTACCTATGAGTTACAGTTTGATCTTTACCGGGATGCGATGGAAGCCATGCCGGACGGCAAGTATCTTCATATCGGTGGAGATGAAATAACGGCTATCGGCATAGACGAACGTTGTAAAGCGACCGGAAAAACAGCTTTTGAATTGCAGATGATCTGGCTCAAAAAGGTTTGCGACTTTGCTGTGGAACATGGCAGAACTCCCATCTTCTGGGATGATATGCCTTTGAAGTATGCCGACCTTTGGTGGTTGTTGCATCGCCCGCTCACCGATGATGAAATTCGTAAGAACTGGAATACCTCCCGGCTGGACGAAGCTATCAAGATGTTCCCGAAGAATTGCATCTATATGCGTTGGCATTACGAAGACCCTACCGTCTTGTCCCATCAGATGCTTCTGGAATGGTATCATAAGAATGGACTGAATGTAATGGGAGCTACCTCCGCAGCGACCGGTGAGACTCCGTTCATGCCCAGAAACAACTCCAGGGCACAATATATTAAAGATTTCTGCAAACTTGTTTCTCAGAATCAGTTGAAGGGCATCCTTGCTACGGCTTGGGATGATGCCTCTGCCCATTGGGAAACGGTGATGCGCGGACTTATTGCACAGGGTGAATATAGTTGGCATCCGGACGGGCGGACTGTGGACGAGTTTATTCAGGCGCACGCCCGGAGGGAGTTCGGATTGTCCGGCCAGCAAATGGAGTTTCTGACGGAAATGGAGAAAGCTGCTTTCTTCTTTGATCAGGCATTAGTTGTTTCCGGCACGCGAAATCCTGCTTGGGGAGTATCGGAAACATTCCGGTTGCTGGATTTGCCGGATTCGGAGAAACCGGGAGAATGGAAGCGGAAATATCAGGGAAGACTGGATACCGTCCGTATTGAATCGGCGCGTTATGAGAAGATTTGTAAAGGCTTGAAAGTAGCTGAACAGGCAGCTTTACGCAATCGCTACACGTTGGATATTTATAAGCAGACGAACGAACTGTTTCACTATCCGGTGAAATTGTTGGAAACTTTAGAAGTTTATGACAGTACAAAAAACGATGAAGAACGTCTTCAAGCATTAGTAAGGATAGGTGACGTTTGTAACTCCTTCAAAAGCATGCGTGCTGAATTTGAAAAGACTTATTCGCAGACTCGTTTTATGGAGAGTCCGGAGGGGTATATTGCCGACCAGAACCACCATGATCATTTGTCTGCTTTAAGTAACAACAGTGACTGGATATTTCTGTATGAAATGCCGATGGTAGAAAAAGTGGAAAGATGGTTGAAGGAACAAAAAGATAACTAACCTTAGATTTTAAATATCGTATTGTTCTGTTGAGGACAATACAGTGTCGTGTTTTTGAAGGTATTAGTCACCATTTCGGGAAGCAGGCAATAGCTGTGCTTTCCGGAATGGCTTTTTTATTTATAATTTATAAAAATATTTTTATGGAAAATTTATTGAATGATGAATTGTTTTGTTCATTGAAGAATGAACTTCGTGAAGTAGATGCACAAATCAATGAGCAAAGTAGAAAACTGTTTGAACTGATTGACCAAAAAAAAGAATTGTCGTCCAACTGATTCGGGAAGAAGAACAAATGACGCCCACTGTTATCGAATATCGGGGAGATCCGAAACGGTACATTTCTGTCATTCTAGGTGCCATTGACCGGGGGAGGTTGACGTATAATGGAGACGCGAATTGCGAACAGACGTTCCGATCCTTGTCAAGTGTGATAGATGTCATAAGCCCTAAGAACGGGAAAGCGCTTAGTATCGAAACGTTGGTCTCGTATGAGAAGAAAGAGCGTGCCGGAGAGTTTTCCGATTATTCGGAGGGAGATTTTAAATAATCTGTTTCCATCGCTGAACGGTTGAATTAAAAAAGTGGCGGAAATCTGGATGGAAACTTGTTGCAGATTGCCGCCACTTGGGTTTCTATTACTCAATAGTCTCTATTAACCAACGATTTAACTTCCGGCTTTCTGCACTAAATTCCACTCCGATCTTTACAATAAGATATTCTTCCTTCGTATATCTTCAAAGGTTTGTATTCCAATAGGAAGTTTACGCATCAAGTTGTCCATATCTGATTCTTTTGATCTTTTGTACATCAAAGATAACAAATATTCCCTGAAGTCTGCTTCAATTGGTGGGTTGATTTGAAAATGCGGTGAGAAATCGAAAAAAGACGGTTGTGTTTTTCCGATTTCCCGCCGTCTTTTTGCAGAAAGAAAAGGTAAAAAGTGAGAGGAGTGAGAGAGGATTTCTAACATTCGTATTTTTTTTAGAGAAATATAGAAAGTAGAAATAAAGAAATAAAATAGAAAAAGTTTCAATTCCTCTCTCACTCCTCTCACTTTTGTGGGTGAAGATGATGAAAAATAATATAAAACGAGGAAATGTGTTGTATAGTTGAACAACATTTCTTATATTTGCGTTATGAAAAGAGAAATAATAGCATATAAAGGATACTTCAAAGAATTCTTTGAAAATTTAGATGCTGGCACCCAAGATAAGATATTGTATGTGCTGAAAACCGAAAAAACACCAAAGAAAGAAATTGATAAAGCAAAGATATTAAGAAAGGAGTATTATGGAAGCAAAAACAAATGAGGAATTCTTTAATGTCAGTGCATTAATAGATGAGCGTTTTGGTAAGGAAGGAACAGCTTCTCGTGCAGAGGCAGAAGAAAAGGCCTACGCCTTTTATACAGGACAGATTATCGAGGACGCAAGAAAAAAGGCTAAAATCACTCAGGCTGAATTAGCCCGGCGTATCGGCTCTGACCGTTCTTATATTTCAAGAGTAGAAAGTGGTCAGACAGAGCCTAAAGTATCTACTTTCTATCGTATAATGAATGCGTTAGGCTGTAAAATCGAGTTTTCAATGATTTTGTAAAAACAATAAATGCAGAGTATCTGTCAAGATGACTCTGCATTTATCTATATTCACAGGGCTTTCCCGCTTCTATTCATACAGCCTGTTTGATTTTACCTGCTCGATATCTATAATAAATACGGCATATCGGCGCCCGTTATTTCCTTTTTTGGATTCAAAATGGTGCTTGGCCATCACTTTCCCCAACTGTATTTTTGATCCGATGGAATACTGATAACCGGTACGCTCACGTATTAGTTCCGCAATCTCACTGACAGTCAGATAATAAACCTTCTCGAAACGTTCCGGTTTGCGGATATGCGTAAGAACCATTTCTTCTTCCGGTGAATGAAAGATGAAAGCTTCGTTATTCTCTTCAAGCCGTTCATTGTCCGCTTGCGTGAACCAGTATTGGTACCCCGGCTTATTCAGCAGATATTTGATCTGAGCATAGAGCTGCGCATAATTGATGGTAATAAATTGGATGGAATAAGGATGAAAACAAAGGAAACGCCGGTTGCCTGTCGTGTCGTGAAGCACTTCCTGATAATTGCAGGTTCCTGCAAAAGAGGCCGTATGAGGGAAGTTTTGCGAACGGCGTGCATAAGGCAGACGGAAACTGATCACTTTGCGCGTTACCAAATCTTTGAATGCATTCAGTTCCCGACCGCTCATCCCTTCAAACTCGTCGAGATTGATCAGCATGGCCTGCGTTATTTTGGCTAAATCATCTTTATTGTTCGAATTGATTAGTCCGGTAGAAAGATAAGCACGCAGTTCGGGAGGCAGGAGATTATTGATAAAGGTAGTCTTTCCTATGTTCTGTATCTCGCTGCATAGCAGAAGTACCGTGTGATTGACAATATTCTCCTGAGTAGCCGCTGCACACATCGCCACCAGATAACGTTCCAGGCATTCCGCCCAGAACTCCTGATGATTCGTCTGGACACTATCCGCCAGGATACGGATATAGTCGGTTCCGTCCCATTCGGGCAGTAATTCGAAATACTCGCGAATGGGATGATACGACTGGCTGAAATCGGAGTAAATCAGATTTTCGATTGTTTTGACAGTGCAGGGATATCCCAGCTCGTTGATTTCTATCCAGATACTGTTTTCCATCATCTCATCCAAGATGCGGAAAGGCTCCGGTTTCTCGGTGTCGGGATGCCTTCTGCGATATTCCATGATATGCAGTACTTCGTTGTAGCGTGTTTCGTAGTGCTCGCTGATATATTGTTCTATCCGTAATATTCGTTTCTGCGTGCCATTCAGCTTACAGGTATTAAATTCGTCGGTATGAGTGTAGGCGCTATTGATCAAAGAGACTGTCTCGTCCGCCGGAAAGTCTGTAAACTGGCTTTTGATAAAGGCGGATGCTTCCTCCTGCGGAATGCCGTAGCGATTGAAGGTACATGAGAGATGGTGCAGATAATTGTTCCGGTTGCCTGCTATGTATTTTTCGGACTTGTTGTGATAGTAAGTTAAAGTCAACACCAAAGAAGCGTTGGCGGAATGGGCGTTGAGCGCTGTGTCTTCATTCGTCGGGGGGCCGTCCGGAGGAGTCTGTTGTTTACTGCCGGAGACATTTTTACGATTTGAAATCTTGTAGGATGCCTGAGGTTGATCTACAAGGAAAGCGTCAGCGTTCGGATTGAAATAAATCTCCGGATCGTAAGAGAACAGACAAGTGCGTGCCACATCCTGACCGGAGGTGTCGATTTCTATCTGACAGAGTTCGGTGTAAAAAGAAACGAGTCTGGTGTAAGCTGCATGATGGAAGTCTTCTATTTCCTGAAGGGTTTCGGGCAATGTCTCATCCGGATGGCATGCGCGTACTATGATTTTCACGCCCATCCCTTTGGGACTGATAAAGGCGATGCGGGTGTAATTGCATCTCTTGATGATAGGGAGGATGCGTGCCAATTCTTCTTTGCTGAGGTGGTCGATGTCTATCACGATGTGTCCCAGATATTTGACGAGGTTCACTTTGGTACGCCTTCCTCGGTAGCTGGCGGAGAAGGCGATTGCCGGCAATTCTTTTTTCTTCTCATTGGCAGCCTTTTCTCCTTGCTCTGCAAAGATGCGGCGTATTTCTTCGACTTTTTCCCGGTAGGTAAAACTGCTGATAGTGGACACTATTTCTTCTTCGGTCATCTCTGCTATTGCGTAGTAGAAACCTTGAAATATGGTGAAATGTTTCATTTTGATTTTAATTGTTTTTTGTCAGTGCAAAAGAACTTCTTTGCGGAAATGTGTAAAGGAACTTTGTATAGAATGGCAATAAGTTACTACGGTTCGCCCAAAAAGTGTATGATAGTTGCCACTTGTTTCGGCGAAAGGAGGCGGTTGCGTGCGCGGTAACCTTCCTGTTCGAGTTCGTGCAGGAGAGGGAGGTTGTAAATAATCCAACGACGAAGTATTTGTAAAGCAACTTTGAGGCAGACATGGGGATTGTAAAGGTGAGCCAGTTCCGCTTTGGTATAGGTGCGGATAAGGAAAGAATCTTCTTTGTAATTCATGATGTTTTCTTCTTGTTTTATGCTATAAAGTTACATAAAATTCATTGTTTTTCAAAGGTTTGACTTCGTTTTTATTCGTTGGGAATCAAGAAACTTCGTTGGGGAATATGGCTTGTCCGGCTATCCTTATCTTTGTGCTGTTAACAAGAAAGGGATGCATCCTATGTATTATAAACTTTAAAATTATTTTATTATGGCAATGACAGTATCTTATTCAGTGGTGCCGCGCAAGAATCCTGCAAAAAAGAGCGAACCGGCAAAGTATTATGCACAGGCGCAGGCGTCGGGAGAGTTGGACTTTGAAGAGTTGTGCGAAGCGATCACCAGTCGTTCTACTTGTACGGAAACGGATGTACGTGCGGCTATTTCGGGTATTCTTTACGAAGTGAAGCGTGCGTTGAAGGCAGGAAGAATTGCGAGACTGGGCGATTTGGGCAGTTTGCAGATAGGACTGAACAGTGAAGGTGCGGCATCGGTCAAGGAATTTTCCGGTTCGATGATTAAGGGGGCGCATCTTATTTTCCGTCCCGGAAAGACGCTGGCGGAGTTGATGAAGATTCTGAGTTATCAGCAAGTGCTGACCCGTGCGGTGGCGCAGGCGGGTGCGGGCGATGACGGGGGAGAAGACCCTGACAAGAACCCCGGTTCCGGCGGTGATGGCTCCGGCGATGAAGAGGCTCCGGACCCTACGGTATAATTCGCAGACGGGTCAAGGTAATAACGAATTAGAATAACTTCCATTAATATTTTGATAAAATGAAAGAAATAGTAAACCGGATTTTAGATGTGATCATGTATCTGATTCCTTTCTTCGGAAAGAGAAAGCGGGACAAGGTGGTGAGAGAAGTGCGCTATCATACTACTTGTAAGGAGGTGTGCAAAGTGAAAACGACGGAAAGGGAAAAGGAACATGAGAAAGATTAGTCTGATTGTGATCCATTGTTCCGCCACCCGTGTCGATTGCGACTTTACGGCAAAGGATGTGGATACGGCTCACCGTTATCGTGGCTTTTCGTGCTGGGGGTATCATTATTATATACGCAAGTCGGGCGAGATTGAGCCGATGCGGGATGAAGATACGGTCGGGGCTCATGCACGTGGCTACAATGCGATCAGTTTAGGTGTATGCTATGAGGGCGGTCTGGATGAGAATGGAAAAGCGGCGGATACGCGTACACCCCGTCAGAAGGAGGCGTTACATCGCTTGGTACACGAATTGTTGCAGCGTTATCCGGAAGCTAAGGTAGTAGGTCATCGGGACTTAAGTCCCGACACCAACTATAATGGGATTGTAGATCCTTGGGAACGGATTAAAGAATGCCCTTGCTTTGAGGTCATTGGAGAATTCTCCATTAATTAACTACTACCGTAGTGAAATACTCTTTGAATACCTCCGCAGCTTTTTCAAGCTGTTCGGGGGTATTTTCTTTTACCCCTTTCATCTTGTATTCCTGTCCCATCGCTTCGTACTTATGTACGCCCAGTGTATGGTAAGGCAGTATTTCCACCCGTTGGATCATCTTATATTTTCCGAGTGCTTCTCCCAGTGCTCGTATGTCTTCTTCAAAATCGCTGTATCCGGGCACTAGCACATAACGCAGCCAGAAAGGTTTCTCCTGTTCTTCCAGCCAGGCGGCCGTGCGGATGGTTTGCTCGTTGCTTCTTCCGGTCAGCGTCTGATGGCGGTTGGGATTGAATTCCTTTATATCCAATAACACAAGATCGGTCAGTTTGAATAATTCTTCTACGTCTTCGTTCCAAAGTCCTCCGTTGCTGTCCAGACAGACATGGATGCCTTTTTCTTTCAGTTCGCGGACCAGCGGGACGAGTGCTTTCGCCTGAAACGTCGGTTCGCCTCCGGAGAAAGTGATTCCTCCGCGTTTCCCGAAGAAAGGGCGCTGGCTCATTGCCATGCGGACGATTTCTTCCGGTGGGGTAGGCGTGCCTCCCTTTCCTGCTATCGTATCCGGATTGGCGCAATAGAGGCAGCGGAAGTTGCATCCTTGAAGAAAAACGACGAGCCGTAAGCCCGGCCCGTCGAATGTTCCCATACTTTCGTATGAATGTACGTTTATCATCATATAGAGTAATAGATTACATACGTTCGTGGAAGCTACGGCTGATAACTTCCAGTTGGTGTTCGCGGCTCAACTTCACGAAGTTTACGGCATAACCGGAAACGCGGATGGTCAGCTGCGGATAGTTTTCCGGATGCTCCATGGCATCGTACAGCATATCACGGTTCAGTACGTTTACGTTCAGGTGGTGGGCTCCTTTGGTGAAGTAACCGTCCATCATCGTCACGAGGTTCTCGATACGGTCTTCGTCCGTAGCACCCAGTGATTTCGGAACGATAGAGAAGGTGTTGCTGATACCGTCCTGTGAGTCACGGTAACGAAGTTTCGCTACAGAGCTCAGAGAAGCAATCGCACCATTCTTGTCGCGTCCGTGCATCGGGTTGGCACCCGGAGCGAAGGCAACACCTTTGGCACGTCCGTCGGGAGTAGCACCGGTCTTTTTGCCGTACATCACATTGGAAGTGATAGTCAGCAAGGAGAGGGTAGGACGGGCATTCTTGTAAACGGGCAATTTCTTCAATTCTTCGCTGAAGAAGTATACCAGGTCTACGCCAAGGTGGTCTACCTTGTCGTTGTCGTTACCGAAGCAAGGGAATTCTCCTTCGATGTCGAAGCCTTCTGTCAGACCGATATCATTGCGGCGGGCAGTTACTTTCGCATATTTGATGGCGGACAGTGAATCGAGTGCGATGGAAAGTCCGGCTACACCGTAGGCAAGGTTGATGCGCGGGTTCGTATCTACAAGAGCCATCTGGGCTTTCTCGTAGTAATACTTGTCGTGCATATAGTGGATGATGTTCATCGCTTCGTTGTATACGCGGGCGATTTCGATCAGTACTTTCTTGTAGTTGTCCATTACTTCTTCGAACTTCAGCGTGTCACTGGTCAGTACGGGGATGTTCTTCACCATGACTGTACCGGTATTCTCGCAACGTCCGCCGTTGATGGCAAGCAACAGGGCTTTGGCCAGGTTGCAACGGGCACCGAAGAACTGAATCTGCTTGCCTATTTCCTGGTATGATACGCAGCAGGCGATTCCGTAGTCGTCGGACTGACGTACTTCGCGCATCAGGTCGTCGTTTTCGTACTGGATAGAAGAAGTGTCGATAGAAACCTTTGCACAGAATTCTTTGAATCCTTCGGGAAGTTCCGGGCTCCAGAGTACGGTCAGGTTCGGTTCCGGTGAAGGGCCGAGGTTGTACAATGTCTGCAAGAAACGGAAGGAGGTCTTTGTCACTTTGGTACGTCCGTCGTTGAGACGTCCGCCCAGAGATTCGGTTACCCAGGTCGGGTCGCCTGCAAAGATGTCGTTGTATGATTGCATACGCAGGTGGCGGACCATACGCAGCTTGATGACAAACTGGTCGATCAGCTCTTGCGCGAACGATTCGGTGATGGTTCCTTTGCTCAGTTCATATTCCAGATAGATATCGAGGAAAGAAGAAACGTTACCCAGTGACATAGCGGCACCGTCTTGTTCTTTGACGGCGGCAAGGTAAGCCATATATACCCACTGTACGGCTTCTTGTGCCGTGTAAGCGGGACGGCTCAGGTCGAGACCGTAGTATTCGCCCATCACTTTCATGTCTTTCAGTGCCTTGATCTGTTCTGCCACTTCTTCGCGCAGACGGATGCGGGCATCTGTCATCGGACCGGTAAGGTTGTGCAAATCTTCCTTCTTTGCTTCGATCAGACGGTCGATGCCGTAAAGTGCCATACGGCGGTAGTCACCGATGATACGTCCGCGTGCATAGTTGTCGGGAAGTCCGGTAAGGAATCCCAGCGAACGGAAGGAACGGATTTCTTCCGTATATACGTCGAATACTCCGTCGTTGTGCGTCTTGCGGTAGTGAGTGAAAATATCTTTTACGCGGTCGTCCACTTCCACACCGTTTTCGTGACAGGCTTTGCTGACTACGTTGATACCTCCGAAAGGCTTGATGGCACGTCTCAGAAGTTCGTCTGTCTGCAGACCAACGATCAGTTCGTTTTCCTTGTCGATATATCCGGCTTTGTGGGAAGTGATGGTTGATACGGTAACATTATCTAGTGAGCGGACACCGTTGTTTTCTCTTTCTTCTGCCAACGCTTCGAGGCAGCGGTTCCATACGGCTTTGGTACGTTCTGTAGGTCCTTCGAGGAATGAAGCATCTCCGTAATACGGAGTGATGTTATGACTTACGAAATCTCTGACGTTGATTTCGCTGCTCCAAAGACCGTCTTTAAAGATCTTGTTTAATTCCATAAAATGATAAAATTAGAGGTTGTAGTTATCCTATTCTTTAGAGCGCACAAAGTTACAATCATTTTTCATATAATCGGCATAAATATGCTCTATTTTATGCTTTTCAACATAAAATACCTATTAATTGCTATCCTTAGGAAAAGATTAGATTAAATTTTTAGTGAAAACTCTTGCGGGTTTAAAATATCTTTGTACCTTTGCACCGCTTTTAACGAAAAGCACTTCTGATAAGGAAGTTTTGGAGAGGTGGCAGAGTGGTCGATTGCGGCGGTCTTGAAAACCGTTGT
Source organism: Bacteroides thetaiotaomicron (assembly GCA_019412825.1). Classification (GTDB taxonomy): domain Bacteria; phylum Bacteroidota; class Bacteroidia; order Bacteroidales; family Bacteroidaceae; genus Bacteroides; species Bacteroides thetaiotaomicron_A. The sequence goes on from DXOL01000026.1 coordinate 122,648, forward strand.
ACTGCGAGGTACCCGGGGTTCGAATCCCTGTCTCTCCGCTGAAAAGCAGCTGTTTAGCTGCTTTTTTGTTATTATGGAGGGCAATGCCTCCGAATTTTTTTATAATTTTTGAGTTTCGAGAGGAGAGGTGCTCGAGTGGTTGAAGAGGCACGCCTGGAAAGCGTGTATACGCCAAAAGTGTATCGCGGGTTCGAATCCCGCTCTCTCCGCGGAATCTGAAAATTATTGAATGTACTTCCCCCCCGTTGCGTGACTGTTATCAAACGTTTTTCAATTATGTACTTATCTGAAATTTAGTCAAAACTTCTTGTTCTTTAGCCAAAAGTTCTTTTCATAGGTAAAACTGCCGGGTATTTTTGGTAATCCTCTCTTGTATATCATTCTCTTTTCTGTATATTTGCGCCCGATGTTTTTTGAGATATCACATATTTGTAATTCTGAAAATAGACTTGATGGATAAAATAAATGCGGTAATTACTGGGGTCGGGGGATATGTGCCCGATTATGTGTTGACTAATGATGAAATTTCTAAAATGGTGGATACCACCGACGAATGGATCATGGGGCGTATCGGCATAAAAGAACGACATATCTTGAATGAGGAGGGGCTTGGAACTTCGTATATGGCACGTAAGGCCGCCAAGCAGTTGATGCAACGCACAAAGAGTCATCCCGATGATATCGATCTGGTCATTGTTGCCACCACTACTTCGGATTATCGTTTTCCTTCAACGGCGTCTATTTTGTGTGAAAGACTGGGACTGAAGAATGCTTTCGCTTTTGATATGCAGGCGGTTTGCAGCGGTTTCCTGTATGCGATGGAAACGGGAGCGAATTTTATCCGTTCGGGAAAATATAAAAAGATTATTATTGTCGGTGCTGATAAGATGTCGTCCGTAATCGATTATACGGACCGGGCCACTTGTCCTATCTTCGGCGACGGTGCGGCCGCTTTTATGCTGGAACCGACTACGGAAGAGGTCGGCATCATGGACTCGGTATTGAGAACAGACGGTAAAGGGCTGCCTTTCCTGCATATAAAAGCGGGAGGCTCCGTATGTCCTCCTTCTTATTATTCATTGGATCATCATCTGCATTATATTTATCAGGAAGGCCGCACGGTATTCAAGTATGCCGTAGCGAATATGTCGGATGCCTGTGAAGCTATTATTGCCAGAAATCATCTGACTAAGGAAGAGGTTGACTGGGTGATTCCTCATCAGGCTAACCAGCGTATCATTACCGCTGTGGCGCAACGGCTCGAAGTACCGTCCGAGAAAGTGATGGTCAACATCGAACGTTATGGCAACACCAGTGCCGGTACGCTTCCGCTCTGCATCTGGGATTTTGAGAAGAAACTGAAGAAAGGCGATAATCTGATATTTACCGCATTCGGTGCGGGATTTGCCTGGGGAGCGGTTTATGTGAAGTGGGGATACGACCCCAAAGAAGATGCGTGACATATCGGGTACCCGATACGTCACATCCTCTTTTGAAGGGGCGGGGGAGACTTATTCCAGTTCCTCGATAATCTTCTTTACATCCACCGGTTGCAGCCGTCCGTACACCTTTTCGCCGATCATCACTACCGGAGCCAATCCGCAGGCACCTACGCAGCGCAGGCAATCCAGCGAATACTTTCCGTCGGGGGTGGTTTCTCCGACTTCGATGCCGAGTACCCGCTTGAACTCTTCCAGCAACTTCTCCGAACCACGTACGTAGCATGCCGTGCCCATGCAGACGGAAATCGGATGCTTTCCTTTGGGAGTCATCGTAAAGAAGGTGTAGAATGTCACAACTCCGTAGACTTTCGACACGGGGATTCTGAGTTTGGAGGCTATGATCCGTTGCATCTCTTCGGGCAGATAGCCGTGCAGATGTTGCGCTTCATGCAAAATATTGATTAATTCGCCCGCATTGTTCCCGTGCTTGTCGCAAATCGTCTTGACTTGTTCCACCACATCGCAGGCTAGCTTGATATCTGACATAATAGTACTTGTTTAAAGTTAATCAATCGATTTGTTGAAATAATGCGTGTGTAAGAGCATTTCCGATTTCTCACCCAGCGGTTTGCCGAGATATTCTTCATACAGTTTCTGAATATACGGGTTGTCGTGAGATTTGCGCAGAGGTTTGTTGGCATCTTCCCGGTAAAGGGCGTTGGCACGGGCGTAGAGAACGTCCGAGTTGCCGTGATGCAACGGTTGCCCGCCACCTCCGATGCAGCCGCCGGGGCATGCCATGATTTCGATGACATGATATTCATTATGTCCGTTTCGTATATCTTCCAGTAAGTGCCTTGCGTTGCCTAGTCCGTGTGCGATGCCTACTTTCAGTTCAAATCCGTTCAGGTTGATGGTGGCGCGCCGGACACCGCTCAGTCCGCGTACCTGTTCAAAGTTGACATTCTTCAGCGGCTGTCCGGTGTAGATTTCATAAACGGAGCGCAGGGCGGCTTCCATGACACCACCCGTCGTACCGAAGATGACACCGGCGCCGGTCGATTCTCCCATAGGGTTGTCGAACGGGCTGTCCAGCACGAGGGTAAAGCCGATGTTGGCTCGCTTTATCAGTCGTGCCAGTTCGCGTGTGGAGATGGAGTAATCGACGTCGGGGACACCGTTTACTTTGAACTCGTCGCGGTCACATTCATATTTCTTGGCCAGACAGGGCATGATGGAGACGACTACCAGCTTTTCGCGGGGGATTCCCATTTTCTCTGCCCAGTAAGACTTGGCGATGGAGCCGAACATCTGTTGCGGAGAACGGGCGGTAGAAGGGATATCCAGCATATCCGGGAAGTGGTGTTCGAAGAAGTTTACCCAAGCCGGACAGCAGGAAGTCAGGATCGGAAGCCGGACGGATTTATCTCCGTCCAGATAGCGTGTCAGTCGGTTCAGGATTTCGGAACCTTCTTCCATGATGGTGAGGTCGGCGGCAAAGTCGGTATCGAATACGTAGTCGAAACCCAGTTCGCGGAGGGCGTAAACCATTTTTCCGGTTACCAGTGTGCCGGGAGGCAAGCCAAACTCTTCTCCCAGGGCGGCACGTACGGCGGGGGCAGTCTGGACGATTACGATCTTATCGGGATTGGCCAAATCGTCCAGAAGGCGGTTGGTGTAATCCCGTTCGGTCAGTGCGCCTACCGGACATACGGCTACGCATTGACCGCAGTAGGTACATTCGCTGTCCTTCATCATTCTGTCGAAGGCAGGGGCTATCGTTGTGTTGAATCCGCGGCGGATGGCTCCCAGTGCGCCGACTGTCTGTACATCGTTGCAGACGCTTTCGCATCGGCGGCAGAAGATGCACTTGTCCATGTTGCGCACAATGGAGGAGGTCACTTCCCGTTTGCGGGGAGAAAGTTCGCCGCCGTTGAACGGCATTTCACGGATGTTGAAGCGCAGTGCCAGTGTCTGGAGTTCACAGTTGCCGCATTTGGGACAGGTGAGGCAGTCGTTGGGATGATCGGACAGGATCAGTTCGGCTACCACCTTCCGGGCGTTCATCACACGCAGGGTACTGGTTTTCACTACCATCCCTTCCGTGCAACGGGTAGCGCAGGCGGGAGCCAGATTGCGGCGTCCTGCCACTTCGACTACACAGATGCGGCAGGAAGCGGGATTGTTCTTGATGCAGGTTCCTTTCAGGTCAATGTGACACAGCGTAGGTATGTTGATGCCGATTTTGCAGGCGGCTTCGAGGATGGTGCTTCCTTCGGGTACGGTGATAAAGTGACCGTCTATCTGGAGGGTAATTTGTTTTTCTTCCATAGCAGTAGATTTTAGCAGACAAGAATAGCGTTGAATTTACAGCGTGCCATGCACATACCGCACTTGATACATTTCTCGGGGTTGATGACATGAGGTTTGCGTACCAAGCCGCTGATGGCATCCGCCGGACAATTCTTGGCACACAGGTGGCAACCGATACAAAGTTCCGGATTAATGGTATAGGTCAGCAGGGACTTGCATTGTTTGGCGCGGCAGGTCTTGTCTCTGACGTGTTCCAGATATTCGTCACGGAAGTTGTCGAGGGTAGACAACACCGGATTCGGGGACGTCTGTCCCAGTCCGCAGAGTGCCGTATCCTTTATCACCCGTCCGAGGGTGGCAAGCGTGTCCAGGTCTTTTTCCGTGCCCCGTCCTTCCGTTATCTTGTTCAGCAGTTCCAGCAGGCGCTTGTTGCCGATACGGCATGGGGTACATTTGCCGCAGGATTCTTCGACGGTAAAGTCGAGATAGAAACGGGCGACGGATACCATACAGTCATCTTCGTCCATCACGATCATGCCTCCCGATCCCATCATGGAACCGGCTGCCAGCAGGTTGTCGAAGTCGATGGGAGTATCCAGATGTTTCTCCGTCAGACAGCCACCCGACGGGCCGCCTGTCTGTACGGCTTTGAATTTCTTTCCTCCCTTGATGCCTCCGCCGATTTCGTAGATTACTTCCCGCAGGGTAGTTCCCATCGGTACTTCGATCAGTCCGACATTGTTGATCTTTCCGGCAAGAGCGAAGACTTTGGTTCCTTTGGAGCGTTCCGTTCCGATGGAGGCGAACCATTCGGCTCCTTTGGTCAGGATAATGGGAATATTGGCGAGGGTTTCCACATTGTTCACATTGGTCGGTTTGCCCAGATAACCGGATTCGGCGGGGAAAGGAGGTTTCAGGGTCGGCTCTCCCCGTTTGCCTTCCATCGAGTGGATGAGGGCGGTTTCCTCGCCGCAGACGAACGCGCCTGCTCCGTAACGGATCTCTATGTCGAAGCTGAAATCTGTCCCCAGGATGTGGTCCCCCAGTAATCCGTATTCACGGGCTTGCTCAATCGCTTTTTTGAGGCGGTTGATGGCCAGCGGATATTCCGCGCGGATGTAGACCAGTCCTTTGGAGGAACCGATGGAGTAACCGCAGATGCACATCGCTTCTACAATAGAGTGCGGGTCGCCTTCCATGATGGAGCGGTCCATGAAGGCGCCGGGGTCGCCTTCGTCGGCGTTGCAGACAACGTACTTTACGTCCGATACCTGCTTGCTGGCAAATTCCCATTTCAAGCCGGTGGGGAAACCGCCACCGCCACGTCCCCGCAGTCCGGAGCGTTTGATGATGTCGATGACATCGGCTGGCTGTTTGTTGAGAAGGCAGTCGGCCAGTGCGAAGTATCCTTCACGGGCGATGTATTCTTCTATATTTTCGGAGTCGATGAATCCGCAGTTGCGCAAGGCGATGCGGAGTTGTTTCCGGTAGAAGTCCATGTGTTTGGAGTCGCTGACGGTTTGCTCGGTCTTCGGGTCTATGTAGAGCAGCCGTTCGATTCTTCGTCCTCCGATGATGTGTTCGCTGATGATTTCCTCCGCATCTTCGGGAGTGACTTGGGTATAGAATGTATTGTCAGGAATGATCTTTACGATGGGGCCCTTTTCGCAGAAGCCGAAGCAGCCTACTGTGATGACGTCTACTTTGTCGGTAATCCCGTTTTTTTCAATGGCTTTTTGAAGATTTTCAGTGATGCCCTGACTGGAAGAGGCTTTACAACCGGTACCTCCGCAAATAAGAATCTGGAGGTGTGCTGTTCCGGACGCCAGCCCGCAACATTTTTCGGAAACCTTTTCATTACTTTCTTCGCGCAATGAAAGATGGTGCTCCGCTCTCTTCCTGATTATTTGCAAATCATGGATAGATAGTATTTTCATAAGTATCAGAATTGTTAGATTTCTGCAAATATAATTCTTTGTTCGGAATTAGCGCTTTGTTTAGGGAAAATAAATATTCTTCTTTGGTGCCGGCTTGCGGAAGTATGGTATGAAATCTTTATTTTTAACACTTTTAATAGACAGTGTTAACTATAATAATAGCATAAAAAAATTATCTTCGCATCGAAAAAGGGCGGATACCCATATGAATCCAACGATAGTTGGGGAGATTCGCAAGAACATTGTGGAGTGGCTTATGGGGACCTGTCGGTACTGTGTCTGAATGGGGAAATGCTCCTTGTATGAGTTTTATATAGCTCGATGGCAAGGATGTACAGCGAGAGGTTCCGGCGGGGACGGGGAAACGTAAGTTGCCTCCCTGATACAAAGGGAAAAAAGGGGATTGTGATAGCCTGTAAGTGGTATGCTTGCAGGCTATCTTTTTGAGTATACTTGAATGTCCGGAGTATGAAGGCAGTCCGTACCGCTGAAAATAAAAACAGCTTTTCTGATACCAGTTAGGTAAATTATTCCTTATTTTCGTATTAAATACGTAGCAAACGTAAATAAGAAATGGAAGTATGAGACGAATTTTGTTAGGATTATGTGTGCTTTTTTTCCTGAATGCGCACGGGCAGGAGATTCCGTTGCCGGAGAAGATGCCGCAGGATCATCCGAGAGTACTGACTACCCCGGAAGGAAAAAAAGAAACATGGAAGTTGATCAAGAAGGAAGCATGGGCACAAGATGTCTTTAACAAGCTGAAAGAACGGACGGAAGTATATACACGACGTACGGAAAGTCAGCCGGACTGGTTATTATCCCGTTTGGCCATGTACTGGAAGTCGCATGCAACGGAAGTGTACGTGAAAGGTGAGGTGTTCGACCATGCCGGAGGCGAGAAGGCGCCTGCCCCGACGGTTCGCTATACCGGAACACGGGGGACGGCCGCTACGCATGGTCGACCTAAACTGGAAGATGTAGTACCTTATGACGATAGTGCGGAAGGAAACGTGACCTTCTGCAACAATGCCTTGGAAGGCCGTCCGCTGGAGAGTGTGCATCCGTCCAAGACCGGACGCAATATTGAAAGTCTGAACTGTGAGATTCTGGGAATTGCCCGTGACGCCGCTTTCCTCTATTGGATGACGGGAGAGGAAAAGTATGCCCGACTGGCTGCCGGGGTTTTCGATACTTATATGACGGGAATCTATTACAGAAATGTTCCTGTTGACCTGAATCACGGGCATCAGCAGACACTGGTGGGACTGACTTCTTTTGAAGTGATCCATGAGGATGCTTTGCATATCGTCGTTCCTTTGTATGACTTCCTCTATTCTTATCTGCAATCCAACTATCCGGATAAGATGATGATTTATGCCGGCGCATTGAAGAAATGGGCGGATAATATCATCGCCAACGGAGTCCCTCATAACAACTGGGATTTATTGCAAGCACGATATATCATGAACGTGGGACTGGTGCTGGAAGACAATAAAAAGTATGCGGACGGAAAAGGACGCGAATACTATATTGACTACGTAATGAACCGTTCGAGCATCCGCCAGTGGAGTCTGACCAAGCTGGCCGATTACGGCTTTGACTCCGAAACGGGTATATGGGCGGAATGTCCGGGATACAGCAGTGTAGTCATCAATGACTACGCGAACTTCGCCAATCAGTTTGACCACAATCTGCAATATGACTTGGTAAAGGCAATGCCTGTGCTGGCAAAAGCCGTAGCGGCCACTCCGCAGTATCTTTTTCCGAACTGGATGATCTGTGGTTTCGGAGATACGCATCCGGGTTACTTAAATACGAACTTCTTCATCCGGATGATACAGAATGCGCAGGCGAACGGAAAGAAAGAGCAGGAACGTTACTTCACCGCTCTGCTGAAATGTCTGAATCCGGAGGCCGGCAGCGAAAAAGATAGCAAGAAGAATGTACGGGCTTCTGTCAATTCCTTCTTTGAAGACAAGCCGTTGGTGCTGGACCCGAAGGTGGAGGCGGGGAAAATCGAGGATTATGTATCTCCTCTGTTCTATGCCCCCAACGTATCGTGGCTGGTACAGCGCAACGGAATGCATCCGCGCAATAGTCTGATGATTTCTCTCAACGCAAGTGAAGGCAATCATATGCACGCGAATGGCATTTCGATGGAGCTTTACGGAAAAGGATATGTGCTGGGACCGGATGCGGGTATCGGACTTTTCCTGTATAGCGGTCTGGACTATGCGGAATATTACTCTCAATTCCCCAGTCATAATACGGTTTGTGTAGATGGTATTTCCAGTTATCCGGTGATGAAAAGTAATCATTCTTTCGATTTGCTTTCCTGTTTTCCGGCTTCGGCGGAACCGGGTAAAGGATTTACTTCCGTCACCTATAGTCAGGTGGCTTTCCGTGAGCCGGAGAGCAGGGCGGATCAGACTCGACTGATGGGCATTGTTACTACCGGCCCGGAAACAGGGTATTATGTGGATGTATTCCGCAGTCGGAAAGAGCGGGGAGGCGATAAAATGCACGATTATTTCTACCATAATCTAGGTCAGACAATGACACTTACGGCTGCCGACGGTACGGACTTGAATTTGCAGCCTACCGAAGAGCTAGCTTTCGCAGGTGCCCATCTTTATGCTTATTCCTACTTATATGATAAGAAAGTGGCTGCCACCGGTCAGGATGTGAAAGTGACTTTTACCATCGACATGAAGAATAAAGGCGGAGATGATATTTCCATGAATCTCTGGATGAAAGGAGAACCGGAACGGGAAGTGTTCACCGCACTGGCACCGATGACCGAAGGATTGAGCCGGACTCCCCATATGCCTTATAATATAAAGGAACAGCCTACTCTCACCTTCGTTGCCCGGCAGCATGGAGAAGCGTGGAACCGTCCTTTTGTCGCTGTTTATGAACCAAGTACGCAGAAAGAGCCTTCGGCTATTCAATCTGTCTCTTACTTCGATGCGGAAGAGCCCGGCTTGAAAGACTTTGCCGGTATCTGTGTGGAAAGTAAAAACGGGCGTACAGACCATATTTTCTCTTTGGCGGATTCGTCGCAGACCGCAACTTATCAGGGGATGAAAGTGAAAGCGGACTACGCCGTAATCAGTAACGAATATGCAGGAAACCGGACGCTGTTTATGGGGAACGGGACGCGCCTGATTGCATCCGGTATCAGTATCCAGACTTCGGAGGCTGCTAATGTGCTGCTCGAAAAGAAGCAGGGAAAATGGTATATTCTTTCTTCTGCCCCCTGTAAGATGGTGATTGACGGAAAAGCGGTGCAATCCGGAATAACCACCGAATTGACGTTATTGGCTGTACAATAAGAATCATTTCACAAGATTATTGCTTTAGGAAACAAAAAGTACGTGTATAAACGTTGTTAATGCCATATTTTTCCTACTTTTGTAGCTTCCGGTCCGGAGTATGAGTGCCTGACCGGAAGCTATTAGCATAGAAATGTTTGTGGGAAAACATTTTGTGGGAAACATTTAGTTAAGAAAATATGGTATATGTGAATAGGAATGGTCACAGGATAAGGGTTATCCTGACATTTCTACTGTTTTTGTGTGTCGCTGTGCATACATATGCGCAACGCGTGGCTATAAAAACGAATACATTAGGATGGTTGACCGCGAGTCCTAATATCGAAGCCGAATTTGTGTTGGGTAGCCATTTCTCATTGGATATGAGCATAATGGCGAATCCGATAAGTACTGATAAGCTAAAAACTAGATTTACGCATTTTCAGCCGGAGGTGCGCTATTGGCTGAATCGTCCGATGGTGAGTCATTTTGTAGGCGTCACCGCTTTCGTGAATAATTTTAATATGATGTTTGACGACGTGCATCACAAAGGAGATGCGCTCGCCGCCGGTTTCACCTATGGATATGCATGGGTGCTGGGAAAGCATTGGAACATCGAAGCAACTGCCGGAGTCGGTCTGTTGCGTTACCGGCAATTCAAGTATGACGAGGGAATGCCGAAACCGGATGCTGTCAATGACAAGAAAACTACGATTGCTCCGGTGAAGCTGGGAGTATCTTTCGTCTATATTATTCGCTAAGCAGGAAAAACGATTTATTAAGCCGGACAAAAAGAATGAAAATCAATCTTAAACGTACTAATTTAACAGCAATCTTTCTTTTGGTAATGATGATGTTCTGTACGGATGCCTTTTCTCAACGTATCCGCATACAGGGTCATGTCACTGACCGACAAGGGAAAAGTGTTCCCAATGTGAATGTGCTGAACCCAGCAAATGATGAACGCATTGAAATATCGGACGAGGATGGAAGGTACAGTGTAATAGCCGAGAAAAACGGTTCGTTGAAGTTCACCTGTGTGGGGTATGACGATGTGACGGTCAAGATTGCCGGAAAGCAGATCGTAGATGTGGTCTTGAAGGATGCGGTCATCGAACTGAGTGAGGTAACTGTCGTTTCGAAGATAAAAAACAAGGTCATCCCGGAACCGACGGATATTGAAATCAAAGGAAACTATTTTCATCTGAAAACCCGTGTTCCCGTACCGAAAGAGATGTTCAACTCGCATCGGCGCCTCATTCTGCAACCTTCCATTTATGATGTGACCTTAAAGAAACGTCTGCTGATGCGCCCTGTGGTGTTCGACGGCGAAAGTTATAATACGACGCAGGACCGGATGTATGATTATGATCTGAAACAGGACCCGTTGCATGAATATATTCAGGTGAAGAACACTTCTTCCCGAAAAGGGGATGTCATAGCCTATCATGACTCGCTTTACATAGAATATCTGCAACATGACTATCGCGCCGACGTTCATCTGGCGATGGAGAATTATCGGGAGATTGTCTACCGTGATTCTTTCTCCATAGCACAAGGCACGGTAAATCCGCTTCGTTTTCTTGAATACAAATTCTCCGCATTCAACATTACGGATGAAAGGTATATTCCGAAACCTGTGATGCAGTTGAGAGATACGAAAGGGGAGGTGAATCTGACCTTCGTAGTAGGAAAGGCGGAACTGGATGATAAGAATCCGCAGAATCAAGTGGAGCTGGATCGTCTGAATCAGGAACTACGAGGCATTGAGACGAACCCGGATGCTTCTTTGAAGAGCTTCCATATTGTGGGTGTTGCCTCACCGGACGGTTCCTATGAATCGAACTTCAAACTAGCCAAACGACGTACGGATAAGGCATTGGAACGTATCTTGTCTCAACTTGACCCGGAAACGCGTAAATATCTGGAAGTAAAGTCGGATGCGTCGGTGGCTTCGTGGGAAGAAGTGCTTCTGTTGCTGAAAAAGGATTCGCAGACAAAGATTGCGGGCGAACTGGAGGCGTTGATCAAACAATACCGGGATGCTCCCTATCGGTTGAACCGTGTTTTGAAGCCGAAACCTTTTTATGCGAAACTATCTTCTGTTTATTTGCCTAAATTGCGAAAAGTACAATATACATACGGCTACTCTATTTTCCGTTCTTTGACAGACGAAGAGATCCGGCAATTGTATCAGAAGACTCCGAAAGAATTGACCCGTTTTGAGTTTTACCGGATGATGGCAACAACGAAAGATCTGACGGAAAAGGAGAAGTTTTGTAAAGAAGCTCTCGAACTTTACGACAACTTTACGTATGCGGCGAATGAGCTTGCCGTGGTGAATATCCAGAAGGAGATGCCCGATTCAAAGATACTCGAACCTTTTGTCGGCAAGTCGGCACCTGTGGAGTTGCTTTCCAATCAGGCGATTGCCCTGTTGCACGAAGGCAAATATACAAAAGCGGATTCGATTCTGACATTGGCGCCGGAAGAAGCCGTATCCGAAGATTTAAAAGCAATCGTGCAGGCAATGGCCGGCTATTATGATGATGCGTTCGACAAGGTGGCAGCCACCAGTCCTTTCAATGAAGTGGTGATGTTGCTGGCAATGAAGAAGAATCAGGAGGCTTGGGACAAGATTTCACAAATGAACATAGGGACGGCACGCGAATATTATGTGAAAGCGATAGCCGCCAATCGTCTGGAGAAAATAGGAGAGGCCATCATGAGCATTGAGACTGCCCTCTCGCTCGATCCTTCCTTGCTGGAGACTGCTAAAGTGGATGGTGACATCATTGACTTGTTGCCGGAAGAACAGAAAATAAAGAATGATAATACAACGAAGAAGTAAATGATGAACATTCTCAGAATCAAAAAAAGATATATAGCGGGAGTATTATCCCTCATGCTTTCTGTCGCGTTGCAGGCACAGGATTACGGCGCTTTGAAGTATATGTTGCAGAAAAGACCTGCCAATGAGAAGTTTGAGAAAGGAACTTTTTCGGATCATCTGTTCTTATCCGTAGGGGTAGGCCCTTGGGGACTGATGAATGACGGAGGGAATGGAGTCGGTGCCAATGCTTCTTTGTTTTTGGGAAAATGGCTGACGCCCATTCACGGAATCCGGCTGGGAGGAAACGTCGGTTTTCTGCCTTCCGGAGAAGAAGGCCGGAAGATCAAAATGATCGGGGCGAGCTTTGATTATTTATTGAATATTTCTTCTCTGGCATATCGGTACGACTACGACCGTCGTCTCGAACTATTGGGCGTTTTCGGTATAGACGGAGGATATTCAAAGGCGGAGAGCTGGAAGATGTATGGAGGCATCCATCTCGGATTGCAAGGCAAATGGCATGTGTCACCTCTTCTTGATTTCTTTATCGAGCCCCGTATCGGCTGGTACAACAATCAGATTGTGCAGATCAGCTCATGGCGTGATTATCAGACAATGGGAACATTACTTGCCGGATTCACTTACAACATGGTTCCTGCGGAATACCGTCCGACGGACCGCTTTGAGAATGCTTCTTTTCGGGATCATTTGTTCATTTCCCTCTTTGGAGGCTTGAATATGTTGAAGGGCTTCGGTACCGAAGGGTCTTTGAGAGATGGTATGGGACCTACCCTTGCTTTAGGCATCGGAAAGTGGTTTACTCCTGCTTCCGCCTTGCGTTTGAGCGGGGTAGTCGGCTATTGTGCCAGTCCGGTGACAGAGAAAACTCATGGTGACCTGAAACATATTGACTTGCGTGCGGACTATATGCTGAACCTGAATAATGTGTTCGGAGGCTATGATCCGGACCGTATCTTTAGTCTGATAGGTATTGCCGGTGTGAATATGGCAGCCAGCAAGGATCGTGACGACTCATGGAATTATGCTCCGGGAGTAGGAGTGGGAGCACAGGCTAACTTCCGTGTTTCCCGCAATCTGGATTTATTTGTGGAACCCCGTATCAATGTATACGGTGACCACTATGCAGGCGGAAGAGGCTGGGGACGGAAAGACTGGACGGGAGAGGTGAATGTCGGTCTGACTACCTATCTGGATCGTGCCGACCGCTCGAAGCGCAGAACGGCATCCGGCCATTTCTTTGATCATATGTTTATGACAGCGGGGGTAGGTGCCCAACTGTTGTTGACCAAATCTACCGTAGAACATTCGGGTACATTGGGACCGTTGCTTTCCGTATCCATTGGCAAATGGTTCAATTCCATCTCCGGCCTGCGGCTGACCGGAAGCGCCGGGTATTTTGCTTCTTATACAGACAATCGGATGAGGCATCCTTATGTCACGGCAGGAGCGGACTATTTGCTGAATATTCATTCCGCATTAGTCGGATACGACCCTGACCGTGCATTCGAACTGATAGGTACGGTAGGTGCCAACGTCTCTTATACCGGAAAGGCGGAGCGGAAGTTTAATCCGGGATTAAATATCGGACTGCAAGGTCTCTGGCATATCAGCCCCGCATTGGGGATTTATATAGAACCGCAGGTTCACGCCTACGGTGACAAGCTGGCACCGGGAAGTCTGAAAGACTTTGGTATCGATGCGCTGGTAGCTTTGAATGCGGGTATTCATTATACCTTTTCGCCTTATCAGAAAGCTAACTATCGCGAAGGATTCAATGAGAATGACCGCCGTATGTTTGCTTCGGTGGCATTGGGGACAAATGGTGTCTTTACGGCTGATAAAAACGCCCTTAAACATCTGGGCATCTCTACTCAGTTGAGTATAGGTAAATGGTATACACCACTTTCTGCATGGAGGCTGAACGGAACACTGGTCCGCTCGGAAGCGATGCTCGGAACGCCTAAAAGATATTTGTATTACGCAGGTGCAGGAGTGGACTATATGATGAGCCTGGGCACGCTTGCCAACGGTTATCATCCGGAACGTATCTTCGATATTGTACCCTATATCGGAGCCAATATGGGAATATCTTACCGAAAGCAGGAAACGGCTTTTGTTCCGGGAATGGATGTAGGTGCGCAATTCAAATTCCGGCTGTCGTCCGCCCTTGATTTCTTTATAGAGCCGAAAATCGGTATTCGTTCGGATAAGTATGACGGACGGGAAAGCGGAACTTTTGACAAGGTCGTTGCGCTGCTCGGAGGATTTTCTTATAAGCCGCAGGGATGGAGCAGAAACAACCGTCGTCCTGTTGCGGAAGGATTTGTTCCGCAAACATTTGTGTCACTCGGTATGGGAACCGGTTTGCAGAAGAACAGTCTGTCACGCAAGGACTTGTCGGTTCGTACGGATGTGAATATAGGCCGTTACTTTACAGCGCTTTCCGGAGCACGTTTGGGGTTGACCAATACCAATTATAAAGTAGCGCGTGGCGGTGAACGTATCAATATAGTCTCCGTGCATGCCGATTATCTGCTGGATGTTACTACGCTTTTGAATGGATATGTCCCCGACCGCCGTCTGACGCTTTCGGGAATAGCAGGATTTAATATGAACTTCTCTTCGGGCACAGGAGCAGAAACTGTGCCGGGTGCCGATCTTGGATTGCAGGCAAAATGGAGAATCTCTGACCATTGGGACATTTACGGTGAACCGATGCTGAACGTATATAAAGGAAAGGCGGACGGGAAATCATATTCGGGAATTTCAGGCAGTTGCAACATGACACTGGGTACTTCCTATCGCTTTTAGTTTTTCTCTATAGTTGCGTCGGTATTCGAAAAAAATATAAACTGATAGGTAAATCTCCTTTTATGTTCGTAACTGCCTGCATTCTCCGGACAGCTTAATTAGTTTCCACTACTTGAAACTAGAGTTTCGTCGGTGAGAAACTATAGTTTCAGCAGAGAGAAACTCTAGTTCCAACAGTAAGAAACTAATGGTTTCAAGCATTTGGAACTAGAGTTTCAAGCGTATGAAACTTTGGTTTCAAGCAGCAGAAACTATCTGAAACACTGTACTTATTTCATCATCCAAAGGAGTGTTGCAGATAACACATCTGCAACCTATCTGCCACAGGTATCTGCAACACTGTTAATCTGCTGAATGCTAACTGTATAACATACGTTTTGTTGCAGATGGCAGATACTTTTGAAAAAAATAAGTTCTGTGAGTGGTAAATAATGTTAGGCAGAAAATATATATCTTTGCTTTCATCCGGAAAAAGAATCGTAAGGCAGGATACGGGGATTTGACTTCTGCTTCGTATTATATAAGTATAATAGCTAACGAAAAACAACCGCCATGAAGACACGAATATATCTGTTTGTCATTTTATTGATAGGTTTTCTGTTTGCGAATCATTTGCATTCGCAGGAATCCCCCTACGTCTTTCGGTACATTGGAGTGACGGATGGGCTGCCGGATAATTATGTGAAAAGTGTTTTCCCCCTTCCCGACGGGCGGATAGGTATCCGGACTACCGTATTGCTCAGTCTGTATGACGGATCGAACTATTCAAACTTTCCTTTCAACCTCCGTGGGGAATATCCGATTTCCTACAATCACATTATTCCCGAACAATACGTTGACGCTGATAAGCGTTTGTGGATGAAAGAACGGGGAGCATTGCGCGTTTTCGATTTAACTACCGAACAGTATATTTATAATGTAGATTCCTTACTGCTTCAATTTGGAATAACAGAACGGATCGCCGATGTCTTTATTGATTCGGAAAAGCATTATTGGTTTTTGACACCCACTTCTTTTGTCTATATGTATGACGGAGAGACGGATACGCTGGAACTGGTCTGCAGGAAAGATGAATTTATCGAGTATTATGGCGGATTACTGGGAGTGGAGAGTCATGGCAAGTTTAGTTGGATGGTTCATCAGAAAGGAGTGATGCGTTGCTACGATCATGAGAAGAAACGCTTTGTCAAACAGGTTGACTTTCTGGAAGGACAGCTCAAACCGGATGATCGGGTGATATTGAAGATACTGGATAATGGGGACTTTTGGGTAATGTGGGATCGTGGAGTAGGCTACTATGACGTCTTTAACAAGAAATGGAATCAGATATCGAATATTCAGCTGGGACATTATTCATGGTTTACGTCGATGGATGTGGACAAAGGAGGAAATGCTTGGGTCGGCACGGTTCTGGATGGATTTTATGTGATTGATATGCACAACTTCTCCGTGAACAGCATCATAGATATTCCTTTGTTGTCCGGCAAAACGATCCGCAATGGCATTCATAGTATTTATTGTGACAAGGAGAATAACGCTGTATGGATAGGACTGTTCAATCAGGGAGTCTGCTATTATCATCCCAGCATGAACAAACTGACTCTATGCAACAAAAAGCTGCTTCGGGGAGCATGGGGCGGAGAAGAAATCCGTTGTATGCTTGAAACCTTCGGAGGGGACATTCTGATGGGGACTGCACAGGGACTTTATCGGTATGATCCGAAATCACACAGCATGGATATACTTTATAAAGAATTTAATCAGAAGAATTGCCGTGTACTCTATGAAGACAGTAAGAAACGAATTTGGGTAGGTACCTATCACGATGGTTTGTACTGCATTGAAGCCGGTAAAGTGCGGGCATATGCTTATCCGGATACCGATTATCAGAATGAATTGGATTTCAGTAATATACGGGCTATTATAGAAGACCCTTCGGGACGTTTGTGGATCAGTATCTACGGATATGGCGGAGTCGGTCAGTTCAACCCCGAAACGGGTGAGATCAGTTTGTTGTCCGAGCGATTTCCGGAACTGAAAAAATATAAAGTTGTGAATGCGCTGGCCATAGACAAGCAATCCAGGCTGGTAGGCGGAAGCGATAACGGATTGTACATATACGATCCTGCGAAGGATCAAATATGGATTCCAGAGCAGGACGGACAATCTAATTCTATTTTCAACCGGGGCAGTATTAAATACAATCAAATCCTGAAAGATCATGAAGGAACACTTTGGTTCGCTACCCAATACGGATTGAATATTCTGACCCATGATGGCAAGAGTTACACATTGGGGAAGGAGGAAGGATTTTCCAGTGTGATCCTGAACGTGATAGAAGATCAGAATCATGATATTTGGATTTCTACCCTGACTTCTATTTACAAAATAAAGGTAGAACGGGGACAGGATAAATATGACTTTCACGTCATCAGCTACTTGTCGGAAGCGGAAATCCGTCAGGATGATCTGTTTAATTTCCCTTCAATGGTTACCCGCAAGAATCAGCTATTTTTCGGATTGATCAATGGCTTCATCACCTTCTCTCCGGAGAATATGATTGATAATCATTGTATTACTTCGCCTTTGATCACTTCCTTCCGGCTTTTTAATGTTCCGGTTGTGTCGGGAGAAGAGTACAATGGACGTGTCTTGTTTGATAAAGCTCTTAGTTATTCGGATAAAGTACTGCTGGACTATGACGAGAATTTCATTACATTGGAGTTCTCCGGACTGAACTACCCGAATCCTTCTCAGACTTCTTTCCGCTATCAGCTTGAAGGCTTTGATAAAGAGTGGACCGAGTCATTGTTTGAGAATGGTCAGGGGCGGGCTGTGTACAATAATCTTCCTTCGGGTGAATATGTATTTCGGGTGTCGGCAGCGGGAAATGACCGTGTATGGGGACCGGAGTCTGAATTCACTATCGTGATCCGTCCTCCGTTCTGGGATACATTGGCGGCTCGTATTTTTTATGTTATTCTTTTTGTCTTGATAGTGGCCGGCTTCATTTATGCCCTCAATCGTCGTAATCACCGGAAGATGGTTCGTATGCAACAGGAGGAAGCGTTGAAACAGAAAGAAGAACTGGATCAGATGAAATTCCGATTCTTTACGAATATCAGCCATGAACTTCGTACTCCGCTGACGCTGATTATCACTCCGCTGGATATGATGATCCGCCGTATCTCGGACGAAGCGATAAAGAAGCAATTAGGTACTATTTATAAGAATGCGCAGAATTTGCTGTCCTTAGTGAATCAGTTGCTTGATTTTCGTAAGTTAGAAATGAAAGGGGAAAAGCTGCATCTGATGAATGGAGATATGGAAGAGTTTATTAGTTCCGCTTATAATAACTTTGTGCCGATGGCGGTAGAGAAGCATCTTAACTTTGTCAGTCAGACGGTACACAGACCTCTTTATATGTTCTTTGACAGCGATAAGGTACACAAAATAGTGAACAATCTGCTATCCAATGCCTTTAAGTTTACCCCCGAAGGTGGTACGGTGAATCTGATTTTATCCACCGAAGAAATAGAGCAGAGAAACTATGTCAGAATAGAAGTCTCCGATACGGGTATCGGCATTTCGGAATCTGATCTTCCATATATCTTCGATCGTTTCTATCAGGTCGGTAATCAGGGAGATGAGAAGATGGGGAGTGGCATCGGACTTCATCTGGTCAGAGAATACGTGAATATTCATGAAGGAAGGACCACCGTGAGCAGCCGGATGGATCGCGGTTCTACATTTGTAGTATGGTTACCTATGGACTTGAAACCGGAGTCGGGAGATATCTTTGAAGAGGCAACGGATGAGAAGCCGGATGACAAAGAGAAAGAAGCCTCCGGCGTGCTGCTCTCAGCGGACGACAGCCGGAGAAAAGTATTATTGGTGGAAGATAATAAGGAATTCCGTACTTTCTTAAAAGAGCAGCTGGAAGACTTCTATCAGATCGTGGAGGCAGCAGACGGGGAAGAGGGAGAGAGATGTGCCATTGATGAGAATCCGGATTTGATTATCAGTGATATAATGATGCCGAAAGTAGATGGCATTGAGCTTTGCCGCCGGATTAAAACGAATATGCAGACTTCTCATATTCCGGTCATCCTGTTGACAGCCCGCACGGCGGATGATATTAAGATCAACAGTTATGAGGTAGGTGCCGACTCCTATATGTCGAAGCCTTTCAACTTTGATATGCTGATGGTACGCATTGAGAAGTTGATAGAACAGCAGGAAAAGCGGAAACAGGAATTCCGCAAAAACATAGAGGTGAATCCGAGTGCTATCACTATCACGTCACTGGATGAGCAGCTTATTCAGAAATGTCTGGAGTATATCGAGAAGAACATGGATCATCCCGAATATGGCGTAGAGGAACTGAGCCGCGATTTGGGAATGGTGCGCATGAGCCTTTATCGGAAGTTGCAGTCCATAACAGGCAATACCCCTACGGACTTTATCCGGAGCATCCGTCTGAAGCGTGCGGCGCAACTGTTACAGGGAAGTCAGTTGCCGATTGTTGAGATTGCCAATCGGGTTGGTTTCAGTTCATCCAGCTATTTTGCCAAGTGTTTCAAAGAAATGTTTGGCGTGTTGCCCAAGCAATATGCAGAGGATTATGGAAAAAAAGATTGAAATAATGATCATTGTGATAATATAAATTACTATTTTTGTGCAGTTTGTTATAAGATGCTCATTTATCTTGGTAACAATGTCATCCAAAATCGTTAGTATAATAAATAATAGTAGTATGAAAGTCTTAGTTTTAATTTCATTGGTAGGAGGATTGATGTTATCTTCTTGCGGTGGTAGTAGTTCACAAAAAAACACGAGTGATCAGGTAGTTAATGCAGCAGATACCATCTATTTAGGTGATTTGCGTGAAAAGTTTGCCGGAGACAGTATATTCTTTAAAGTGGTAGCACCGGATTTGATGCTGATGGATTATCAATACTTCTGGGCAGCCACAGAATCGGATGCGGTAGAAAAAGGCTTGACGAAAGAATACTATAAGCGTGTGAAGAAAGAAATTACTGAAACCAATGAAGCGATTAAAAAAGGCGTGATGAAAGGTGCGGACGTGAAACGTATACCGGACTTTCAGGCAGAGTCAAAAAAGTAAGTCATTGATTTCGGAATGATGTAATATCATTCATAACATTTAGAGCACAAAGGAGACGTTAACCGTAACGATCTCCTTTTTTTATTCTTGTATTCCATTGGGAATCTTCGATGAAATGGGGTGTTTTGATGAAAAAATACACTTGTTACCATTGTGCTGTCATCTGTTACTTATCTGATATCCGTTTATAAACCTTTTCCCTATTTTTGTACCATCGTTAAACGGATAAATTTAATGCCATGAGTAAACAGCAAGCTACATTTGACGACTTCTTCTCAGAATGTTATCTGGAAAAAAAGGAGTATATCAAGAATTATATTGCTCTCCGAATCTGCCACCCGCATGAAGCGGAAGATCTGGCACAGGACGTCTTTGTTCGTTTATGGGAGTACAGAGCTTTCGTAAACAAAGATACGGTATGGTCTTTACTTTTCACTATTGCCCGTAACATCGTGACGGATAAAATACGTCGCTATTATAAGCAGGAAGACTTTGTCTCTTATATATATAATAATGTGAAAGACGAAGGACGGAACACGACTGATGAAACACTTCACTATCATGAACTGAAAAAGATACACGACGGAATCATCCGGACTCTTCCTGACAAACGCCGTCGGATCTATGAGTTAAGTTTCGAACATGAACTTTCCTGTCCCGCCATTGCCGGCAGACTGTCTTTATCTCCCCGTACGGTGGAAGGACAATTGCTGCTGGCCCGTAAAACGATACGCACTTATTTGAAAAAAGAATTCTCCAGAGTCGGTTGAATACCGGATTCGGGGGAAGCAGATATTAACTTTAATAATTTAATAGTATTATGGAAATTAAATCCAAATTCTCATGTCGTAGAGGAGTCGTATTGGTTTTTGCCATACTGCTGGGTGGCTCATCCGGTATAGTGCTCTATGCAAACGAATCTGTAGAAGAAAGCATGATTGTCGCCCAGACAGGTCGTACAATCAAGGGTTCTGTTACGGATGCTAATGGAGAACCGCTGATTGGTTGTAATGTAGTCGTAGTCGGCGGAATGGCCGGTGTGATTACTGATATAGACGGTAATTTCTCATTGAATGTCCAGAATGATGCAAAACAGATTAAGATTAGTTATATCGGATACGTGGATCAGGTAGTCAACCTGAATGGACGTTCCGATTTTAAGATTGTATTGAAGGAAGATAATAATGCCTTGGATGAGGTCGTTGTCGTGGGGTATGGTTCACAAAAGAAGGCGACTTTGACCGGTGCGGTAGAACAGGTAAGCAGCAAAATATTAGAGAGCCGTGCCATAACAAATGTCGGAGCAGCGTTACAAGGTGCTACTCCGGGATTGGTTGTGACTCGTTCTTCTTCACGTCCGGGCAATGAAGGGCTGAACTTTCAAATTCGTGGTGCGACGTCGGTCAATGGCGGTAGCCCTTTGATCGTTATTGATGGAGTACCTGCATTGAATGCCTCGGCTTTTCAGAATCTGAATCCTGACGATATTGAGAATATCAGTGTTTTGAAAGATGGTTCGGCCTCTATTTATGGTGCGAAAGCTGCCAACGGTGTAATTCTCGTGACCACCAAAAAGGGTAAAGGAAAGACGACGGTGGATTATAATTTCAATATGCGTTTCACTACTAACGGCATTATGGCTTTCTCACCGAGTATGCAGGAGTATGCTTCGATGTGGATTGAAGCGAATAAAGAGCAGAAAGTGAAAAACTGGTGGAACTGGAGTACAGAAGAAAATATGCTGAAGATGCAACAGGGGATAGAAGGAATCTATCACACGAATGCAAAAGACTGGGGATATGACATATTTGTCGGTAATGCCAATCGCCTGGAGGAAATGTTTGCCCGTCGTTATTCATACCAGCACAACCTGAGTCTGTCCGGTTCTACAGAAAAGTCGGAATATCGTATTTCTTTGGCCTATGCCGATAATCAGGCTAACCTTGCCACGGCTTATGATGGACAGAAGCAATTGAACCTGCGTTTGAACTATGGTATCAGACTGACCGACTGGTTCAAGTTGGAGACTTCGGCAAATATGATTAAGACGGATACCGAAATGCCTTCGTCCGGAATCGATGCCACTATGTATGGAAACGAACCTCCTTTTTTCCCGGCAAAGAATCCGTATGGGCAATGGTATGCTAATTTTGGTGCGGTAGGCGACCGCCAGCCGGTAGCTGCTACTTCTGATGGCGGTCGTGACGAAAAAATGAGTTTGATTTCCCGCATAGATGTGAAAGCGATCGTTGATATCTGGAAAGGAATTAGTTTTGAGGGAATGGCTTCGTTTCAAAATGAAGAATATCGCCGCGACCGTTATGTGAGAGAGGTACAGACGTATGACTGGTTTGGAAATCCGGCATTAAATCTGGTTAAAAATACCCAGCAGTCATTGCTTTACCCGGAGGATGTCTTGAATCTGAAAGATATTCATAATCCGGCATATCTGATGCAGGCCAATAACCGGCAATACCAATATTACTCGGCATTGTTAAGATACAAACGCACCTTTGCGGAAGTACACAATCTGGAAGGTATGTTAGGAATCAATGCTGAGAAATGGGTATGGAAAGATATGGTTACTGCCCGTGAAAAGATGGAAGATTCGGGGGTATATGATCTGAATCTTGCCACAGGAAAGCAAGGCAATGGGGGAGGAAAAGGACAAAATGGTTCTTATTCTTACATCATGAGGCTGAACTATAATTATGCTGAAAAGTATCTGATAGAATTGATCGGACGTCGTGATGGAAATTCAAAATTCGCCAAAGGACATAAATTTAAAAACTTTGTTTCGGCATCGGCTGGTTGGGTATTTACTTCGGAAGAATTTTTGAAGCCGGTCACTTCGGTGGTCAATTTTGGTAAACTTCGTCTTAGCTATGGAAATTCGGGTAATGATGCAGGACTGGGGGATTTCGATTATTTAACGGCTATTACACAGGGCACTACCGCTTTTGGATACAGTCCGGCAAAGCAGGTCAGTACAGGATTGGGAAACAATGGATTGATCAGTCTGGAACGTACTTGGGAACGGGTAGAACAAAAAAATATAGGTATTGACCTGCATTTCCTGGACAGCCGTTTGACTACTACATTTGATTATTTTATCAAGGACAATATCGGTATGCTGTCAGAAGTAGCTTTCCCCGGAGTACTCGGTGGTAAGGCCCCTAAGACGAATAGCGGACATCTGAATGTGAAAGGATGGGAATTTACTATCGGCTGGCGTGATCAGATTAAAAGTTTCTCTTATTATGCCAACTTCAATATTGGCGACACAAAGAGTATGTTGAAAGAACTGGAAGGTGCGGACTCTTATGGAGCGGGTGTGAATAAGTCTGTTAACGGGTATCCGTTGAACTCTTTTTTCCTGTATCGTACCGATGGCTATTTCAAAGATCAGGCGGAAGTGGATCGCTTCTATGCTTTATATACCGGCAGCAACTCGATGGGAGCAGTAGGAAAAGGAACTGATAATGAGTTGCGTCCCGGCGATACAAAGCGTCTTGACTTGAATGGCGACTATAAAATAACGGATGTCGGCAATGAAAACAGTGACTTACAGTTTATGGGCGACGCCAATCCCCACTTCGTGTATGGTCTGACTGTGGGCGGTTCGTGGAAAGGTATTGATTTCAACGCCATGTTTCAGGGAGTTGCCAAGCAGTATATCATGCGTAACGACTGGATGGCTTATCCGTTTCGGACGCTCTACACCAATCAGAACCCTACATTCCTTGGACAGACATGGACGGAGGATAATCCGAATGCTAAGTATCCACGTATGACTAACAGTACGCAACGCGCGGCATGGAACTATCAGAACAATGATTTCATGCTTCAGAATAGCCGTTATATTCGTCTGAAGACTTTGGTTGTAGGTTACACATTGCCACAGGTATGGACCCGTAAGGTGAAGTTGGAAAAGATACGTGTTTATTTCTCCGGCAACGACCTGTGGGAAGCAACCAGTATTCGTGACGGTTTCGATCCGGAGATGGGAGCCGCTTCCAATACCAGCGGCTATCCGTTTGCCCGTACATGGTCGTTCGGACTGAATGTTACTTTATAATTTGTATTCAATTAATAGATGGATAATCGTATGAAAAAGATAATATATATTATTGCTTGTACTTGCATGATGGGGTTTTCTTCCTGTGCAGATACCTTCCTCGATCTGGAACCGCTCGATTCAC
The DNA here is from genome assembly GCA_019412825.1 of Bacteroides thetaiotaomicron. GTDB lineage: Bacteria > Bacteroidota > Bacteroidia > Bacteroidales > Bacteroidaceae > Bacteroides > Bacteroides thetaiotaomicron_A. The sequence goes on from DXOL01000026.1 coordinate 146,652, forward strand.
AAACAGATCAGGTTTATTTCAAGACTCCCACACACTTCCGTGAATTTTCCAACGGCTTTTATTCGCAGTTATTCGGATGGCGCTCCGGCATAACAGGGCATATGGATCTTCAGTCCGATCTGGTGACCAGCCGTAACGGAGAGCAGTCTGATATAGGCTACGGAGCGTTGGTTGTAAACGATAAAGATGCTTGTTGGGATATTTATAATAGTATCCGCACGAATAATATCCTGTTGCAACGTGCGGAATCGTATGCTGGCGATCCGAGAGAGATTCAGGAATATGTCAGTGAGGCTCACTTCTTTCGTGCTTACAATTATTTCTCTTTATTGCAACATTTTGGAGGAGTACCCATTGTTCTCGTTCCGTATGATACGGGGGACTCCCGATTGAAGGCTCCGCGTAACAGCCGTTATGAGGTGGTAGACCTGATATTATCCGATCTTGACAAGGCAATTGCCGGGTTGCCTATTGAGCAAAATATTGCGGATGCCGACAAGGGGCATATCAGCCGTCAGGGGGCGAAGGCTTTCAAGGCACGTGTTTTACTTTATGAAGCTACATGGAGAAAATATAATGGTACATCGACCGATTTTGAAGGATCTTCCGGACCTTCGCGTGACCAGATAAATGAATTTCTTGACGAAGCGATCACTTTGGCAAAAAGTGTAATGGACGACCCGGCATTCAGATTATGGAATTATAATGGTGAAGATGTAATGAAAAACTTAAGTAACCGCTATTTATTCTGTATCGAAAGTGCGGATAGTAATCCCGGGAAGCATGGACGTGATACGAATCAGGAGTTTATACTTTATTCAGTGTTTGATAAGGATGCGAATGCCGGTGCGATTGAATTAAATAAAAATATTCTGCCTTATATATATCCGACCCGTAAGTTTATAGATATGTTTGTATGTACAAATGGACTTCCTATTGCCGGTAACGAGCAGTTTAAAGGATATCATAATATGGGAGACGAGTTCCAGAACCGTGATTATCGTATGAACTCTTACGTCGGAGCACCTACTACAGTTATTAAACTTTCGGGGACTATTGGTTTCGGAGGTTATGGTGTGCAGAAATTCATGTGTCCCGGTACAAAAGATAAAGAAGAATCTGCAAATTATCCTGTACTTCGTCTGGCTGAGGTTTATCTGATTTATGCAGAAGCGCTGATGGAACGTCATGGGTCTATAACAGATGAAGACTTGAATGTTTCGATTAATAAATTGCGCGGACGTGCCGGCGTAGCTTCTCTGACGAATAAGCAGGTGGCAGATCATCAGCTGGATATGCTGGAAGAGATTCGCCGTGAACGTGCAGTAGAACTATTCCTGGAAGGTTTCCGGTATGACGACCTGAAACGTTGGGGCGTATTGGAGAGTATGCTTAACCAATCCCGTTTGGGAATGGTAGTGGGCGATCCGGGGTATAGGACTCCGTATAAAGATGCTTCCGGTTCTGTCATCACTGACGCTTACGATAACAAGTCTTACCGTTATGGTGAAGAACAAACAACGACAGGAGACGGAGAATTGTCCTGTGTATTGCTTGCACCTAAATCGAACAGCCATCTTCGTAAAGCGCATTATCTCTATCCTATTCCGCAAAATCAGATTAATCTGAATCCGAATCTGAAACAGAATCCGGGATATAATTGATAATTAATGAAATCTTAAATAGTAAAGGATATATGAAACATTTATCGAAAAATATATTAGGTTTGCTCATCTTGACAACGGTCATTATATGTTTTACCGGTTGCGAGCAGGACCCGCAGTTGAAGAAATATGTGTATCCCATGCCGCAAGTGACAGGGATGTCTCCAAACATAGGGTATGTCACCTCGCAAGTTGTTATTACCGGAACAGATTTCGGAGATCAGCCGAAAGCGGTGAAGATCTTCTTTGGAGGAGTACAGGCTACTGATATTGTTATGTGCAAGAATAACCGTATTGCGGTGAAAGTACCCGAGAATGCGACCAGTGGTGAAGTAACCCTGCAAGTCTGGACCAATGAGGTGGGTACTATCGGACAATACACCGTATTGCCTACACCGTATGTGGAATCCATGCAATCGGATAATAATGCCGGAACAGGTATTGCAGAACCGGGAAACAAGATCACAATTAAAGGTGAGAACTTCGGTAACGATCCGTCGGTTGTTTCCATCAGTTTTAATGGTACGCCGGCTGCTGATTTTAACTTGATTGATGATAAGACTATTGAAGCAATTACCCCGGAGGATTATTCGACAGGAAATGTGATTGTGACGATTCGCGGTTATGAGATTACAGGCAGTGTGATGTTCAATCCGAATACAAAGGGAGATGTGACAGTGGCATATTTGAAGAACTATAAACAACCGTTTATAGGTTCCGGAACCGGCGACTGGACTGATCCTGATGATTGGAACCAAAGTGTGAAGAATCCGACAGGATGTCTTCAGACACAGAACGGAACAACTTTCCTCTGTTTCCAAAGTGGTTGGGGAAAAGATAAACTTGATAATGCAAGGGTATGGCAGGCGACTACTTTGCGTGCCGGAAGTTACCGATTGGAAGTAACGTATGCGGGTACATACGTGCCGAATAGTGACGGAAACGGTATAGCGGCTGTCTTGGTGAAAGGTACGGACGGAAATAGTATTCCTGACGTGGACAAAGTGTCTGCTATGACACCCGAGAATGGTGTATTTGCGACATTCAGTGATTGGGGGACCGGTGAGGCTGCAGGTACATTAAAAACTTCCACCTTTACATTGGATGATGCTACTGATATTGTGATTGGCTTCGTCGTTACAATAAAGTCAAGTAATACATATTTCAAGGTTACCAATGTGAAACTGATTCTTGAATAATAAAAGTCACAATACGTAAAACGAATATATTTATGAAGAAATTATATAATTATTTGCTGTTTGCTTTGTTTTCTTTATCAATAGTATCCTGTGATAAAGATGAGGAAGAGGTGGTTCACTTGGCCAATCAGGATCCGGTAGTGACGGTTACTGAAATTTCTCCGGTGAAAGGTTATGTTGATACTGAATTTGCGATAACCGGAACAAACTTTGGTGTGGTTCCGGAAGATGTAGAAGTGTATCTGGGAAAAACAAAACTAGAACTGATTTCTTGTGAGGATCAGAGGTTGACGGTACGTGTGCCGGAAGGAGCTACTTTAGGGAATATATCGGTAGTTGTATACGGACAGAAAGTAGATACCCGATTGGAATACGATGTACTCGGTGAACCGGGTGTCAGAGACATTTCTCCTGTTTATGGATTTGTAGGTGATGAGATTACTTTTACAGGACATGATCTGGGTGTTTCTTCAGCCTATTATACTATCTTGTTTGCCGGACAGACGGAAACGGCTCTGCTGATGAATGAGCCGGGGGATGAAACATTCACAGTCAAAGTCCCGACTGGTGCCAAAAGCGGTGAAATCGCTCTTGCAATAATGGATAAGAACGTAAATGTATCGAAACAGTTTACTGTTTTGGAACATGCTTCGCTGGAGAAACTTTCTCTGTCGCAAGGTTTCGCAGGCAGCGAAGTGACTGTTACCGGTGCTCATCTGAATCCGGAAATACTAGAAAAAGAAGGTTTGGAGTTGCGTGGTGTAAAAGTCTGTTTCAAGCAAGGAAAGAACGATCCTGTTGAAGCAGAACTGGTTGGCGAGGCTAAGGATACGGAAATCAGAGTGAAAGTCCCGGCAAATCTGGAGGCCGGCGAATATCAAGTGATTGTCAGTACTTCGTTTGAAGATATAAAAGAAACATTGGCATATACCGTATTACCGGCTCCGGAAGTAACTGGTCTTTCCATCTCTGCCGGATATATCAATGCGGAAGTAATCATCAAGGGTAAAAACTTTGGTACGAAAGCGGAAGATATCCAAGTCTTGTTCGGAGAAACAGCTTGTAACAATGTCACGCTGAATGAGGAAGGGAACATTGTGGTGAATGTGCCGAAAGGGCTTACAAAAGGTGAGAATACGATTAAGTTGATTATTCTGGATACTGAAATCTCAATGAACGGTAATGATACGTTTGAAGTATGGGAAACTCCGGAAATTCTTTCTGTAAACTCGTCCTATGTATATCCTTATGGTACGCTTTTGGTATCCGGAGAAAAGATTACATTTGCAGGACATGGCTTTGGCACAAGCAAGGATGCTGTAACCGTTACTTTTGACGGGGTAACAGTACCGGCTGAGATTAATAGTATTACTCCCACTGCCATTGCTGTGAATGTCCCGAACGGATTCAAAGGCGGAAAAGTAACGATGGTGTTTGATGGTATCGATGAACCTGTAGTGAGCGATCATCTGCAGCTTCTTCCTGAAGATGGAGATATTACACCGTATGTTTTGAAAAATTACAAGCATGAATTTTTGGTAATAGAGGGTTCTGCTGCCCGACAGGGGGAATGGCACAAACCGCAGGACTGGGAAGTTGAGAATGTTTTGGCAGATGGTAAATTGGTAGGCGTGCAATATCAGAACAAAAAAAATGATGTGACTTCACTTGCTATGCAGACTGATTGGGGATTCCCGACCACCATGAGCAATGGTAAGATATGGCAAGTGACCGCATTATCTGCCGGACAATATAAGGTGTCTGTTAATGTACGCGAAATAAATATTTCAGGATCTGTACATATAGTTGTAGCTGAAGGAGAGACCATCCCGAATACTGATGACGTAGAGACAGGAAAAGCCAATGTAAGAATCAGTGCTGTAGGAAATGCTTCTACTTCATTATTTACACTGGATAAATCGTCCACAGTCTCTATCGGATTTGTTTCTACGATTACAGCCAAACAGAAATATGTCAAGATCGAAAGCTTTAAAGTTGAATTAGTGAAATAATTAGTAGTATTATGAAAAAGATATATTATATAGCAGCTGCATTCACCTTCATGTCATTCACGGCATGTGGTGACGGTGTAGACCTTCCGAATCCCGGTGTAGAAACCGACTTGAATAAAATTCCACTTCCGGAGAATGAACTGGATTTGGTACAAGTAGAGTTGAAAGACGATGCAGAACCTATGGTGCATCCTGGATTTCATGCGGAAGAAGACTTTGCACGTATTCGTGAAAAACTGGAAGCTGGAGAGGAACCTTGGGTTTCTGCTTATAAAATGTTGGAAGAAAGTAGCTTTGCACAGAAAGATACGGAAACTTGGCCTGTTGACTGGATAAAACGCGGAGTTTCAGGGGATGAGAATTATATGAATGCAGCCAGAGGAGCTTCTATCGCATACCAGCAAGCATTACGCTGGAAAATAGAAGGAGATGATGAATATGCGGCAAAAGCGGTTGCTAACTTAAATAAATGGGTGCAGACTTGTGTTGGTGTGACGGGCAATTCGAATCTGTCATTGGCAGCAGGACTTTATGGCTATGAGTTTGCTATAGCTGGTGAACTGTTGAGAGATTATAACGGATGGGCTCCTGATGATTTTCGTGCATTTCAGGATTGGCTGGTGAAAGTCTTTTATCCGGCAAATGATGACTTTCTGAAACGTCATCATGATACTAATCCGTTGCATTATTGGGCTAACTGGTGTTTGTGTAATATTGCTGCCAAGATGGCTATTGGTATTGTAACTGATCGTCGCGACATTTACAATGAAGGAATCAGTCATTTGCAGGAAGGTAATACAAACGGACGTCTTCGCCGGGCTATCTATCATGACTATGCGCCGGAATATAACTTTGCGCAGTGGCAGGAGAGCGGTCGTGACCAGGGGCATACTTTAATGTGTGTGGGTTTGATGGGAGTGATTTGTCAGCTTGCCTGGAGTCAGGGAGATGATTTCTTCGCATACGATGACAACCTTTTCTTGAGAGCTTGTGAATATGCTGCTTGCTGTAATTATACTGAAGAAGAGGTACCCTTCACCACATATATTTGGCAGAAGCAAAGTGCATGGGGGTACCCGATTCCGGAGGAACAACCGGTACTCGGTGGTGGCAAATGGATAAAGCGTGCAATATGGGCACTTCCGTATTATCATTACAAAGATGTGAAAAATGTGAAGGATGACTTGTTGAAGTATACCCAAATAGCTACAGAGTATGTAGGTGTCGAAGGAGGCGGTGGCTATTATGACGTTAACTCTGGCGGCTATGATGTACTCGGGCTGGGTACACTAATGTTTGCGCGATAAGTAATTAATAGAATATATCGGTATTTCAACTGAAATAAGGCGAGATACCGATATACTTTTTCTAATGTATTAGTAATATACAGGTATGAAGAAACTGATAAGAATAACACTAATGTTCCTGCTTGCTATCTTTGGATGGAATGACTTACAAGCGGAAATTATTATTTACCCTGTCCCCAATGGTATCTACTATGCTCGTCATAATGATGATTATACTGTACTCGTTCGTCAGGCAGGAGACAAAGAGTGGATAGATCTTTACGAATATAATGTAAAGGTAGACATGGACACCAAGTCAGACGCTACAATGGTGCAGTTTGATTTTTCCGGTAAGGTGGATATCCTTGTTCGGAAAAATAATGGAGAGATCCGTTCGGCTGTGATACGGCCTCTGTCTAAAGGGATCAAGCCGGAGATCGATGGAAACTATCTTTTATTTACAATAGATAAACCTCAAAAACTATCAATAGAGTTTAATGGTGACCGTTTGAATAATTTGCATTTGTTTGCCAATCCCATTATAAAGGATGTACCCGACAGGAATGATCCGAACGTAATATATTTCGAATCCGGCATACATGAACCGACAGATAAGGAAGGAAAATGTTTTCGTATTCCCTCTAATTCTACCGTTTATCTGGAAGGAGGAGCTGTATTAAAAGGATGTTTGAATTGTGATAGTGTGGAAAATGTGAGAATTTTGGGGCATGGTATGTTGCTCGAACCTCAACAAGGTATTTCAGTTGCTTATTCAAAGAATGTATTGATTGATGGGATCACAGTAATTAATCCCCGGCACTATACTGTCTCAGGCGGCCAATCTTTGGGAATTACAATTAAGAATTTGAAATCTTTTAGTTATCAAGGCTGGAGTGATGGGTTGGATTTTATGTCTTGTTCGGATATCCTGATTGATGATGTCTTTTTACGTAACTCAGATGATTGCCTTGCTTTCTATACTCATCGCTGGAATTATTATGGTGATTGCCGGAATGTGCGTGTACTAAACTCTACTCTTTGGGCAGATATTGCGCATCCTATTAATATAGGTACTCACGGAAATACAGAAACTGGTGACGAAGTATTGGAGAATATGTTATTTAAAAATATTGATATTCTGGAACATGATGAAGATGATCGGGATTATCAAGGCTGTATGGCTATTAATGTAGGTGATCATAATTTGGCAAGAAATATAACCTTTGAAGATATACGAGTCGAGAATATACAGGAGGGACAATTGTTTCATCTACGTGTGATGTATAATCAAAAATATAACACGGGACCGGGACGAGGTGTGAAAGATATTATATTCCGTAATATCTCTTGTACGGGGAAATATGTTAATCCTTCTTTGATTGAAGGTTATGATAGCAACAGGAAAATAGAGAATATCTTATTCGAAAACATCGTGTTGAATGGTAAGAAAGTGACTGCTTTGGATGAATTGAATGTGAATAAGAAAGATTTCGTAAATGGACTGAGAATAAAGTGATGTATGCATGCTATAATCTTTTATAGTGCCCCCTTTTAATTGTAAGAAACTGCCTTTCCGATCACGTTAAGGTAGTTTCTCTTTTTATCTCTTTACCTATTTTTCTCTAGTTTTCTTGCTCTTCTTTAATTTATATAAATTCTGATTATAAGTAGATTATTGATAGATATCATTATATAAAATACGGTTCATGTGATATTCCAGAATTTAAAGTAATGATTAAAAAATAAGCTGGTAAAGTCTTTCTGCCATTAGCTTCGTTCACAACATACTTCGCTTTCGTAAAGCAATGCTTTGGATCTTTAAAAGCTATGCTTTATGGTTACTAAAGCAGTGCTTTAAGTAACCATACTGGAGATGTTACGAACATTCTCTCCGCCTTCACTTTTTCTTTGAAACCCTTTATTCATCGGTGATATCGGGTGAAGGATCGGTTATTCACCTATTGGGTTGAAAATGACCATTCGCTCATGAAGGCATCATTCGCTTTACTATATGCTAATTTGCTTTTGCTATAATGATATTTGCATTAGCTATAACCTAATGGAAAGATGCTAATAGATTATTTTTTTCTTCTCAATGTTTGTTTCAAACATCCTGTTGATTGTATGTAAACGAGCGGTAGATTGCATACAAATAAGCGGTCGATTTACTTAAGTTGACCGCTCGATTAGAGTAAAATGAGCGGTTGATTGTATCTAACTTGTCTGAAGGGAGAGGTGAAGGTACCTCTCTTCACCCGATATCACCGATGAATAGAGGGTTTCGAAGAAAAGGTGAAGGATGCCCCCTGTTTGCAAACTTATGGTGTGACGCATGAAAGCATCTGTCTTTGATGGCGCATCACACCAAGTTATTTTTTAATCATTACAAACTACTATCAATAATATAATTTATATGTTTCATACTGTGTAGCTCTATCATGATATATAGTGTTGATATACAGTATATTATATTCTTATTTTATGTAAACATGTTATAAAACATTCGTGTTAAAACAACATTTTAACTTATATCTTATTGGAATATTCAAAATACCCCATATATTTGTCAGACAAATAAGATTAATGCTATAAAGTCTAATACATAACCATTTATAATTGAAAATACAATGAAAGCTATTAAACAATCCTTCTTATTGACTATTTTATTAGCCTTAAGTATCATTCCGAATGGATGCAGTGATAACGATGTTCCATCTGCGATTTCTGCATCAGACTACACCTTATTAATAATAGATGCTGAGACTCAGTTACCACGTTGTAATGAGCCTGTAGCAATTGCAAGTTTTGGAACAGATGATAAAATAGCATATAAAAGAACTTATGTAACTGATAATGATGGAAAAGCCATTCTAAAACTTGATCAGGGAAAATATCAGGCGGAATTTGCATTTATGAAAGGGAAGAATGTTGATAACTTCAAATATTTTGAGGTACAACCTAACACAACAGAAGAAATCATAATGCCGATTCTTGACAAAAGAGATTATTATGAGTGTACTCTTACAGTAGTGGATATAGAAACTGGCGATACAAGGCAGACAGAGCCTGTCACATTTATAACACTTGATGACAATAACAATGAAATTGCGACAAGGGAGTTGATGACTAACACGGAAGGTAAAATAGCCTTTCGGGTGGTTGCAGGTAAATATCGAACTTCTTTTGCGTATGAAGTTGGGGAAGATCCTGATAATACCTATGACTTTGAGATCACACCGGAGGGTGAAAAGAATCTAGTAATGAACGTCAAACCGAACACTTTGGACGACCGAAAACCTATTGGATTTATATACTTTGAAGATGATTTTAGTTGGATAGGTATAGATTTTGGTGGAACAGATTATATGGATGGAAATTATCCCACTGGCGAAAAACGCTTTACAGCAATTACTGATCCGGATTTATTAGAGAAAATGAATAATTCAGGTTGGACCATTACGGGGGCAATATACGCACGTATTGGATATATTAAGTATGGTTTGGGAAATAACACAGGCGTTTCTAATGGAATGATAACTACTTCTAGATTGCCAATAGAGAAAGATAGGTTTGCCAATATAAGTATTGCTTTTAAAGCTGCAAGATTTATAGGTAAAACCGGGGCTTTGGACACAGAAAACATTGTCACTGTAGTAATCGAAGGGGATGGTTCATTCTCGAAGAATGAAGAAATAAAATCGATGACATTACCAATCAATAATGCAGCATATAATGAATGGGACCGACTGGAAACAGTAGTGTACAATGCATCCTCAAGTACAGAAGTAAGTATTGGCAAAGAAAAGAAACTTAGTAAAGGGCGTTTCTTCCTTGATGATGTAGTAATATCTAAGCATTCTAAAGCTGAAATAAATTAAGATGAATACATAACATTAGTAAATGCTATTTATGAAGTATATTAAAGCTATATTTTGTGTCCTTATAACTTGTACTCTTATGACAAGTTGTAAGACGAAAGATAAGATTATAACTGCAGATAATCCTCCGTTTGATACCCAAGCACATCGTGGTGGGCGGGGATTGATGCCGGAGAATACAATTCCAGCTATGTTGGATGCGATAGATAGAGGTGTGAATACTCTTGAACTTGATTTACAGATATCAAAGGATAGAAAGGTTTTGGTATCTCATGATCCGTATTTTAATGAGAAAATAACGACAACTCCGGAAGGGCGATTTTTGACTAAAGAAGAAGCGAGAAAAAGACTTCTTTATGGTATGACGTATGATAGCATTGCAAAATACGATATTGGTTTAAAACCTAATCCGGACTTTACCCGAAAAAAGAATATTGTAGCTTGTAAACCGTTATTAGCTGAACTTATTCAAGCGACTGAGAAGTACGCTAGAAAGAAATCTCAGATAATTCATTATAATATGGAGATAAAATCAACAGTAAAAGGAGAAAATGTAAATCATCCTCCAGTAAAGGAATATGTTGATTTAGTAATGAGTATAGTTGCTGAAAACGGTATAATGAATAGGACTACTATACAATCATTTGATGTGAGAGCACTGCGCATATTAAATAGAAAGTATCCATTGGTTGATACCTCTTATTTAGTTAACTATAAAGAAAAACGGTCGGCAGAAGAATTATTGGATAGATTGGGGTTTGTACCATCCATATATAGTCCGGACTATAGACTTGTGACTTCGGAATTGATAACGTATTGTCATGCAAAAAAAATCAAAGTTATACCATGGACTGTAAATGACATTGAAACACTACAAAGGATGATTGATCTTAAAGTGGATGGTGTTATTTCTGATTATCCAAACTTATATGAAGAATTGAAACTAATAACTAAATAAATCAATATCATGAAAAAGCCTATTATTTTATCATCTATATTTTTATTGATGATAAGTTCTGTCTTCATCTCTTGTAATGATGATATTAAGGATATGCCTCAAAATACAATAATTGGTAAATGGCAATATTCACATTTAATAGAGTACAGTGCAGATGCAAAATACGAAGAAACGGTAGAAGCTATAAATAAAGACTTAAAAAATAGATGGGAGACGGTAGAAGCCGGGGCGTTTGCATATGACTTTACATCTGATAAAAAGTTTCTGTATAATAATGAATTTAAAGGGATGTATACATTTACAGGTAGTGGTTTGGTTATAACTAACAAGGAAAACGATAAGTATGTTGATGAAGGCTCTCTCCAATTTAGTATTGTTGACGAACAGTTGATTGTTTTACATAACTTAGCAAGCGAATATCGTGATGAAAATAATCAATATGCCAATATAGAATTATTGAAAAGTCTTGGAGTGACAATAAGCTTAGATATAACTCAACCTATTTATGGTGCATGGGTGAAATTGTCTTTCACTAAAGTTAAATAATTAAGATGAGATGAGGAAAAGTGATTTTTTTAATAAATGGCTTGGAAATATATCTGTTGTAGTAATCGTTTTATTATGTGGAACGGTCTCACTACATGCTGCAAGTGATGTTAGAGTAACGATAAAAAGGCCGGTAATACCTATTCTTAGCCATAAAAAATATAATCCGGCAATTAGATTGGATATAAAGGGAAAGACAGACTTTGTTATCAATGCACTGGAATTCTCAACCAATGGAACTATTTATCCGGATGATATAGTTAATATCTCCATTTATGGATCGGATGATAAAGGGTACATTGATACAACGAGGGTTATTGCTTCTTCGCAGTTTGTATCTGAAGAAATCATTTTTAGAAATAAAATCCAATCATTAGGCGATTCTCTTGCTTTATGGGTTTCTATTGTTCTGAAAGATAAAATTCATTTGAATAATCATATCGTGATTAATTGTACTAAGCTCATAACTGACAAAGGAAAGGCGCTTATTATTGATTCTACTCCAAATGAATGGTTACGTCCGGGAGTTGCTGTTCGGCAACAAGGACAAGACGGAGTTGTTTCTTCACGAATACCAGGACTGGAAACTGCAAAGGATGGCACTTTACTGGCTATCTATGATGCTAGATGGGATATTGCCCGTGATTTACAGGGAAATATAGACATTGCTCTGCAACGGAGCTTTGACAAAGGTGTAACATGGCAGCCTATGCAAATAATCATGGATATGGGAGAATGGGGAGAATTACCTCAGAAATTTAATGGTGTAAGTGATGCATGCATTTTGGTTGATGATACATCTGGCGATCTGTATGTTGCTGGTTTGTGGATGCACGGTATCTTGGATAAGCAGACTGGAAAGTGGACGGAAGGACTGAAAGAAACTAGTGAAAACTGGATCCATCAATGGCATGAGAAAGGTTCGCAGCCGGGCACAGATGTGAAACAAACTTCTCAATTTCTAATAGTTAAGAGTACTGACAATGGAAAGACATGGTCATCACCTGTTAATATCACTCAACAGACCAAAAGGCCGGAATGGTGGCTATATGCACCTGCACCGGGACATGGAGTTACCCTACAGGATGGCACACTTGTTTTTCCTACACAAGGCAGAGATGAAAATGGAGTACCATTTTCCAATATTACCTGGAGCAAAGATCATGGCAAGACATGGCATGCCAGTAACCCTGCCTACAAAGATGTAACCGAATGTATGGCAGTAGAATTGTCTAATGGAGATGTAATGCTTAACATGAGAGATAATCGGAATAAAAAGAATCAAGTCGAAAATGGTCGCAGAATTTGCATTACATCAGATTTGGGAAATACTTGGACTGAACACCCGACATCAAGGAAAGCATTAATAGAACCAACATGTATGGGAAGTATTCACCGCCATACTTATCATAAGGATGGGGAAAAGAAAACTATTTTATTATTTTGCAATCCTAGTTCGAAAATACGAAGAGATAAAATCACTTTGAAAGCGAGTTTGAATGACGGTAAAACATGGTCTGAAAAACAAACTGTATTATTGGATGAATACCGGGGATGGGGTTATTCTTGCATAACTTCAGTAGATGAAAATACAATAGGTATTTTATACGAAAGTAGCCAGTCTCAACTCGTCTATCAACAAGTTAACCTGAATGAACTAATACGAAAATAGTAACAGAAAATGAATAATAAAAAAACAATATATCCGTGGGTAGTAGTAGGGCTACTATGGCTGGTTGCTTTATTAAACTATATGGACCGCCAGATGCTGTCGACTATGCGCGACTCTATGATGGTAGATATCCATGAGTTAGAATCGGCCGCTAACTTTGGTCGTTTAATGGCAATATTTTTATGGATTTATGGCATCATGAGCCCAATTTCAGGTATGATTGCTGATAAACTGAGTAAGAAATGGCTGATAGTAGGGAGTTTGGCGGTATGGTCAAGTGTTACCTACTTGATGGGATATACTACCAACTTTACGCAATTATATATCCTGCGTGGTGTCATGGGAGTAAGTGAAGCACTTTATCTTCCTGCAGCTTTGGCTCTTATTGCAGAGTATCATACTAAAAGACGTTCACTGGCGGTTGGTATTCATATGACCGGACTTTATCTGGGGCAAGCATTAGGCGGTTTCGGTGCAACCATTGCTGTTATATATTCATGGCATACCACATTTCATTGGTTTGGTATTCTTGGTGTAGTATACAGCTTGGTTCTGGCATTCTTTCTTAAAGATTATAAACGTGAACTTGAACCGGCACAGCCGATCATAAATAGACCGAAAGATAAAAAAATGGCCTTTAAAGGAATAGCGATGTTACTTAGTAATATATCTTTCTGGATTATCTTATTGTATTTCTGCGTACCAAGTCTGCCCGGTTGGGCTACCAAGAACTGGCTTCCTACTTTGTTCTCTGATAATCTTTCCATTGATATGTCGCATGCTGGTCCCATGTCAACTATCACTATTGCATTTTCCTCATTTGTAGGAGTTATATTAGGAGGATTTTTATCAGATAAATGGATTCAGAAGAATATTCGGGGAAGAATCTATACAAGTGTAATTGGTGTGGCATTATTAATACCTTCCTTGATTTTGATAGGGTATGGTCATACGATTGTTCCGGTTATGGCAGGTGCAATTTGTTTCGGACTTGGCTGGGGAATGTTTGACGCTAATAATATGCCTATTCTTTGCCAGTTTATTTCAAAACAATATCGTGCTACGGCATACGGAATCCTAAACATGGCGGGAGTATTTGCAGGGGCAGTGATTACCGATGTATTAGGAAATTCAATGGAAGCCGGTAACTTAGGCAGAGATTTTGCTCTTATGGCTGGTATTGTCTTCTTTGTCATAATCATACAGCTTAGTTTCCTGCGACCTAAAGTGGTAGATATGGCTGATTAAAAGAGATAGTGTCTGTCTGAAGAAAATCATGTGATACTATTTCTTAAGAAATGAAAATGTTCAAGTAAAATTCATATATTTGCAGTAAAGTATGATTTGTCATACGAATAGAACTCGATTACAGATTTTACATATTCAATTTAGTAAATTAATAGTATATACATAATAAAAGATCAAATGGAAACTTTAAAGATTAGCAACCAGCAAGTAACGCTTGTGGATCAAGTGGAGAAAAGATTATTGGAGTATTTTCATGAGAACGATTTCCATCCGGGATCAACGTTACCCAGTGAACAACAGTTGGCCGAGGCTTTGGGGGTAGCTCGTAGTGTGCTCCGTGAGGCGCTCAGCAGGTTGAAAATGATTGGTATGATAGAGACTCGCACTCGTAGGGGAATGGTGATGGTGGAACCTTCAATTTTCGGTTCGATGAAAAGAGGCTTGATGCCTAATATGTTGAGTGACCGGACTATGTTTGATATTTTAGGATTTAGAATAGCATTGGAAATAGGTATTAGTGACGATATATTCTACAATATCACTCCTAAAGATATTCAGGAACTTGAAAATATAGTAAGAATCAGCGAAGTCAGTGAGCATAATGAATATACAATAATCAGTGAGTTTTCATTTCATTCAAAATTATATGAGATTGCATGCAATCAGTCTATTATGGATTTTCAAAATATAATTCGCGGAGTGATGGAATATATCAAACATAAGTTTAATGAATATTTCTATGATATAGCGGTAGAATTAGGAAAAGAATCCAAGCACGTTACTCACAAAGATCTGTTAGAGTATATAAAAGCTGGTGATAGAGAAGGATACAAAAGAGCAATCGAGAATCATTTCGAGATATATAAGATTTTTCTGAGAAGACATTCATCAAAGAGAGAACAATAAATAGATTATTGATATAAATGAGAATAAAATCAATTCATATAATAACAGCTTGCATTTCGATACTGTTTTTCTTTACCGGATGCAAGCATAATGCAGATACTATGAAAATGAATCTACAATGGAATACCCATATAGCTCTGCCTTCTGTTAATGGGCAGGTTAATCCGGGTATGGCAGGTGCTTATACAGGCATTAGCGACCACTATCTGATAGTGGCGGGAGGAGCTTTTTTCCCAGAAGCATATCCTTGGGACGGCGGCCGAAAATACTGGTCTAAAGACATATATATTTGGGATCTGAAGGAGAAATCCGGAGATAAAGGGTGGCAATATTTTGAAGGGCAGTTGCCACAAGCAATAGCTTATGGTTCTTCTGTGACTACTCCTCGGGGGATCTTGTGTATTGGAGGATGTGATGCGGAAAAATGCTATGCAGATACCTATTTTATGAAGATGGAAAACGGGAAAGTCTGTTTTACTCCTTGGATTCCCCTTCCTTATCCGTTAGCTAATTGTTGTGCATCAATGATAGGAAACACTATATATGTTGCCGGAGGACAGAAATCAGTAATTAATGGAAATGCGACGAATGTATTTTTGTCCATTGATATGGATAAACCTCAAGGAGGATGGCAAGAGTTGCCGGCTTGGGATGGGCCTGCCCGCGGATATGCAATAGGCGTTGCAAAAGCGGTCAATAATGTTTCCTGTTTCTATTTGTTTAGCGGAAGAAATTATAGTAATGATGGAGCTGAAGTATTGTTCGATGCCTATTGCTATAATAGCGAAACAAGTCAATGGAGAAAACTGGATGGTGATTTTCCCTTGATGGCTGCTACAGGCGGCAATCAGAGTGGTAGCAAGTTTATTTTGCTTGCCGGAGGGACAGATGGTGCTATTTTTAGGAAAGAGATAGCTTTGAGAGAAGAACTCAAGACGTGTACTATTCAGGAAAAAAAAGATTCACTCCAGATGCAACTTAACCACTTTTTAAAACACATTGAAGGTTTTGATAATGTCATGCGTTGGTATGATGTAGAGAAGGAACTCATTGTTAAGACAGAAGAAGTTTCATTCCCTATGCCACTAACTACGACCATGGTGATGACACTGGAAAGTTTTTATATTCCCTCCGGCGAGGTTCGTCCGGGTGTGCGGTCGCCTTTAATTATTCAAGGTATTTTCAAGTAATATATTTTTTTGCCAAATATTTGTCTGACATATAGGATTATTAATAATAAAAATAAAAAAGAAATGAAGAACTATCAAAGATTAGAAGGGCTGGTTGCAGCCTCATTTACTCCTATGAGTGATAACGGTGAAGTAAAAACCAGTGAAATAACTAAATATGCAGAATTTCTGATCAATCAGGGAGTGGCTGGAGTATTTGTAAACGGAACTACAGGTGAAGGAAGTTCGCTTACTACGGAGGAGAGAAAAGAATTGCTGGAATGTTGGGTGAAAGCAGTAGCAGGGCGTATGAAGGTAATTGCTCATGTCGGAAGTTTCTGTCTTCCGCAATCCATTGAATTGGCTGCCCATGCTCAACGCTGTGGAGCTGATGCAATAGCCTCCATTGCTCCGTCTTTTTTTAAACCTTCTGCTCCGAAAGACTTGATTGCATTTTTTAAACCTATTGCAGCAGCTGCTTCAGAATTACCATTTTACTATTATAATATGCCATCCATGACTGGTGTAGACTTATCGGTAGAGCAATTTCTGATGGAAGGAAAAAAGGAAATACCAACTTTAGCAGGTGTTAAATTTACTCATAACAATTTGATGGAGATGGGTGCATGCATCAGTTTGCAGGGAGGTGCTTTTGAAGTTTTACACGGCTATGATGAAATCCTTATTGCCGGACTTTCATTAGGTGCTGTAGCAGGAGTAGGAAGTACTTACAATTACTTTGCTCCTGTATACAGAAAGATAATGGATGCTATGAAAATAAATGATGTGGTGACAGCGAGAGCATATCAGATGAAATCAATAGAGATGGTGAAAGTTATTATTAAATATGGTGGAGGTGTACGTGGTGGTAAAGCTATCATGAATTTGATCGGAATAGATTGTGGACCATGCCGACTTCCTATTGCTCCGTTTTCTACGCAGGAATATGAATCATTGAAGAGTGATTTGGAGAAGATCAGTTTCTTTGAACAATAGGATTTTGTTTGATTACCCTTAATTAAAAACTAAATACAATTTACTTATGAAAGCACTAACGAAGCCAGAAAGGCTCATACCTTATGCAACAGGTAGGCGGCTCCTTCGCCTTCTGTGTTTATTTTCGATTCTGGCAATTAGCGTTACGGTGTATGCACAGAATAAGACTATATCGGGGCAGGTTTTTGATAACGAGAACGAAACACTTATAGGTGCTACAGTATCAGTGAAAGGGACAGATAGAGGGACGGCTACCAATATAGATGGAAAGTTCACTATTACGGCAAAGAATAAAGATATACTGGAATTTCGTATGGTAGGTTTTAATACTGTAGAAGTCGTTGTTGCAGATAATGCAAAATACAACATTGTCATGGAACCGAAATTAGTAGGTTTGGATGAAGTTGTAGTTATTGGCTACGGTACCGAATCTCGCAGAGTATTAACTTCTTCTATCTCGAAAGTAGGGGGAGATGTACTGCAGAATGTTCCTGTGACTACTATTGGTGAAGGATTGAAAGGTAAGATGCCGGGTGTTAAAGTAACATCTACCAATAATTCTCCCGGTAGTGAAGTTGAATTTCGTATTCGTGGCGGTTCTTCCATTCAATTATCCAATGACCCTTTAATAATTGTAGACGGTATCGAGCAATCTATGGAAGGACTCAACTCCTCTGACATCGAATCTTTCGAGATTTTAAAAGATGCTGCGTCAACAGCTATCTATGGGGCCAGAGCTTCCAATGGAGTTATCCTTATTACGACCAAACAAGGTAAGAAAGGGAAACCGGTGATTACATTTGAAGCGTCAGTTGCCTACCAGCAAGCTGCCCGTCAATATGATTTTCTGAATGCGGAAGAATTTTTGTCTGTTTTGCGTCCGGCTATAAAAAACAGTCCCTTTCCTGGGCGTTTAACCGGCTCTACTGCGGCGGGAACGGGAAATACTGCCAGTTCTATATATACAACGCGGTATCTGGAAGAAGGTGAAGCTGTTCCTGCCGGATATAAATCTATGGCAGACCCCATTGATCCAGCTAAAACGCTGATATTCAAAGACAATTCATTTAAAGACGAATTATTCAGAGATACTTGGTGGCAGAATTATTATTTGGGTGTAAATGGTGGTACGGACAATGTCACTTATGCACTTAGCCTGGGTTATATGGATGATGATGGTGTTGCGATAGGTACCGGCTTTAACCGCTATACAATAAAAGCTAACACGAAAATCAAAGCTACCAAAAGAATTGATCTGACGTTTTCACTTAATTATTCGGAAGCAAATAAAGAAGAGTTCGACAATCAGCGAAATGTAATTTCCCGTGGATTGGCTGCTGCTCCGACACAGAAAATATATATGGAAGACGGAAGCCCTGCTCCCGGATATAGTGCTACTTCCCCTAATCCGGTATTTTACAACTACTACAACGACCAAAGTAAGAAAACAACTTACCTTACACTGAGCGGTAGTTTAAAATATAAGCTTTATAAAGGATTGGCACTTAACGCACAAGGATCAGTCTATCGGCGTAGATACGATGCCAACTCATTTGAAAAAGCCAATAAATACAGTTCGGAACGTACTACCTCTGCTGTCAGAAATAATCTGGATAGAAATAAACTGGATGTATTTCTGTCATACCGGCAGACATTTAAAAAGCAGCATAGCATTTCGCTTGTAGGAGGCTATGCTTATCAGGATGAATTATCGGACCGTACTACTGTATCCGGTTATGGAGGTAGCACCGACAAGATAACCACTTTGAATGGGGCTACCACGTTTGATCCCAATGCAACTACAGGTATCAGAGAGGAATTACGTTTAGTAGGTTTTTACGGACGTCTTATATATGACTATAAGAAGAAATACCTGTTTACGGCAACTTTCCGTGCCGACGGTTCTTCTAAGTTTGCTTCTGGAAACAGATGGGGGTATTTCCCTGGAATGTCTGCCGGATGGATTGTTTCAGAGGAGAAATTCATGAAACCGACTGCTAATGTTCTGTCGCTGATGAAACTAAGAGTCAGTTATGGTCAAACAGGAAATAACAATATATCCAACTATGATGCATTGGGCAGTTACTCTCCCAGCTTCATTTACGATGGAAATGGCGGAATTGTAACAGATAGAATGCCAAATAATTATTTGAAATGGGAACATACGGACCAGTTGGATTTAGGTATTGATTTAGGATTATTCAATGACCGCATCACTCTTTCTGCTGACTATTTCGACAGGCGGAGCAAGGATTTGCTTTTCCAGAAAGAGTTACCCAATACCTCCGGCTATAATTATGTAATGTACAATGTCGGTGTAGTGAAATTCTACGGATTCGATTTAGACCTGACTACCCGTAATATACAGAACAAAGATTTCCAGTGGACATCAAAATTCATCTGGAGTTTTGTAAAGAACAAAGTCTTGAAATTGAACCCTAACGGACGAGATAAAAATCGTATTGGCGGTACAAATGGTGTCAATCCTGATGGAACAACATTCTCATTCGGAGGTATTGCAGAGGGTGAATCTTTGTATTCTTTCTATGGCTATAAGACTGCAGGCATACTTCAGACTGTTGAGGCAGCAGATAACGCACATTACGATGACTTGGCATCTGGCTTTAGAGGAGGAGAATCTATTAAAGGGCGCAAGAGTGTAGGAGACTATGAGTGGATGGACCGCAATGGGGATGGTAAGATTACGGATGTAGACCAATTCTATCTGGGAGTTACAGAACCTACCAGTACAGGTAGCTTTACCAATACTTTCAATTACAAAAACTGGGGCTTGAGCTTCACCGTAGACTGGGCTTTGGGGCATTCTATCTATGAAGAAGCCTACTCAAGATATTTCCTGGCAACCTTTGCTTACACCCACTCACTGGCAAAAGATGTGTTGAATACCTGGACACCGGAGAATCCGAACGCCAAATATGCACGTTTTGTAGCTAACGATACGGGTGACGGAAGTAACAATTTCGGTCGTATATCCGATGTCTTCACATACAAAGGTGACTATTTATGTATCAGAGAAATCAGTCTGTTCTACAATTTGAAACATCGTAAATTACAAAAGATAGGTATACAAAATATAGCATTAAGCCTTACGGCGAACAACTTACATTATTTTACAGAAGTCCCGGGAGGTGTTTCACCGGAAACAGGAACCTCCTCAACCTACTCAACATCATATTACAGTTATCCTCCGACGCGTAAATATGCTTTAGGTGCCAAGATAACTTTTTAACTCCATAAAATCACAGAACAATGAAAAAGGTTATTAAATACATAGTTGCTTTACTCATCATGGTGAGTTATACATCTTGTCTTGATCTGGATGTTGAGCAAGATAGTAAAATAGACGTATCGTCTATGTGGAAAACGGATGAAGACTGCAAGAGTGCCATGTATGGCATGTACGGGCAGATGAGAGTTGCTTTTAGTACGAACTATGCCTTTTGGGGGGATTATCGTGCCGGTATGTTTAACAGCTCTCTGGCTTTGGGAGCTGATATTTCTTATATGTGCAGTAATACCATTACATCTTCCAATTCCGGGGCAAACTGGGCAAGCCTTTACAAACTCATTAATATGGCAAATCTGGTAATTAAATATACGCAGGATATGCCTTTCAGCAATGAGACCGAAAAGAACTGGGTACTTGCAAATGCTTATTATGTCAGAGCATTCTCTTATTATTATGTAGCGCGTAATTGGGGAGATGCTCCTCTGCTAGTAGATGGTTTCGAGTCAGAAAATGATCCCAATCTTTACCCTGTTAAAACTGCCGTAACAGAGATTTACAGTCAGGTTGAAGATGATATAAAGGAAGCATTGTTGTTGATGCCTGCTACATTGCCTACTGGTGCTTCGTCTCAGACTACTGCTACTGTGACAGCTGTCAACATGCTGAAAGTGGATTATTATATGTGGATGGCAAAAACACAGAGAATGGACACAAGCATAGCCTATCCAACTGCACAAGAAGGTTTGGATAATGTCTTTGCTGACAAGAATCTGACGTTGTTGGATACCTATTCTGATATATTTGAAGCTACCAAGAAGAAAGCCAATACGGAAGCTATATTTGTTATTCATTTTGCTAAAGACGAGTACGAAGGCGGATTTGCCAAAAATTATCTGTTTACAGATGGTACTGTTAATGCGAAAGATAAAGACCTGATTGCAGACGGAACGATAGCTATTGGTACGGAAGGCGGCATTGCGCAGCGTGTCACTTTCGAAGCAAACTTTGAAAAATTACTGTATGCAGTATCTTCTGACCAGCGGGCGCAAGCTACCTACAGAGTGGAGAAGACAACAGCCAAGACTTACAAATGGATCAATAAATATACAGGTGAGTGGATTTCTAATGCAAGATATTACTCATCCGATATTATAGTCTATCGTCTTGCTGATGCCATATTGTTTCAGGCCGAACTTTATGGAGCGACCGGAGAGCCTGATAAGGCAATAGACGAATTGAATAAGATAGCAGAACGAGCTTATGGTATCAAGAACTACTATTCTTATGATACCGAAGATGTAGACGAAATTATTTTGGAAGAGCGGATGAAAGAGTTTGCCGCCGAAGGCAAACTTTGGTGGGATTTTATCCGTATGGGAGTAGTTTTCGAACGCGTCCCTTCTTTGGCAGGGCGTGAAAATGAGAAAGATGTCCTTCTTTGGCCGGTTCATAATGATGCCAAAAACAAGAATCCTAATCTATAATTCAGAAGATGGAACCTGTGGCCTCTCTAGAAACAACAGGTTCCATCCTTTTCCGAAAATTAATACTTATGACAAATTTAGAAATTTATGTAAAGGCACTTGCTACTAATAACAAGATGTTGGCGGCACTGGGGCTAACTACGATGGCTGCTTCTTCCTGTGGAAATGCGCCTCAAAAAGATGCTGATCCTCGTCCTAACATAGTACTTATTCTGGCAGATGACTTGGGATATAGCGATCTTGGATGTTACGGAGGCGAGATAAACACTCCGAATATAGATTCGTTAGCGAGTAACGGAATACGTTATACTCAATATTATAACACATCCCGCAGTTGCCCTTCGCGAGCTAGTTTGCTGACCGGACTAACTCCTCATATGGCAGGAGTCGGACATATGGTCAAAGAACGCCCATATATTGGTTATAAAGGGAGCATTGCTTCCAATACGGTAACATTTGCTGAAGCCTTGAAAGAATCAGGATACCAGACTGCAATGACAGGAAAATGGCATGTAACCAACACTACAGATCCGAATGGGTCCAAAGAAAACTGGCCTATGCAACGTGGATTTGATCACTTCTATGGAACATTGGGGGGACACGGCAGTTTCTTCGATCCTAAAACATTATGTGACGGTAATACCCCTGTTCGGGCAGAAGGTGATTATTACTATACGGAAGCCATAACCGATCATGCAAAAGAATACATAACTCAGATGAGTGAGCAGAAAGCCCCTTTCTTTTTATATGTAGCCTATACAGCTCCTCACTATCCCATGCATGCGCGAAAAGAATATATCGACCGATATAAAGGACACTATGCTGCAGGATGGGATTCATTAAGAGTACGTCGGTATGAAAGAATGCTTGAAGCAGGTATTCTTCTTCCAGGAACGAAGTTGTCGGCTAAAGATCAGCAGTGTTACGACTGGCAAAGTGAACAACACAAACTCTGGCAGCAAAATCGTATGGAAGTCTATGCTGCGATGGTCGAACAGATGGATCATGGAGTAGGAGAGATTGTAGAAGAATTAAAACGCCAGGGAAAGCTGGAAAACACTATGATTATCTTTCTGTCGGATAATGGGGCGTCCAATGAAGGACATTTGTACAATACAGTTGAGCGCACCGGAGCTGCATGGAAAGACGGCATGATTCCGGACTCCACACTCGATGGCCGGAAGGTTCATCCCGGCGACTTTCCGGATCAGGAATTAGGAGGTCCGGATACCTATGGCAGCTATGGACCGCAGTGGGCACATTTGTCGGTTACTCCGTTCAAACGTTACAAAAGTTGGATGCATGAAGGAGGTATTTGTGCGCCTATGGTTGTCAGTTGGCCGGTAAAAATTACCGATCACGGAGCTTTAAGAAAAGGCGTATATAGCATCATAGATATTATGCCTACTTTCCTTGAAGTTGCACAGACAAATTATCCGGATTCTATCCGTGGACAAAAGACATTGCCTATAACAGGAGTCAGCATGATACCCAGCATGACAAAAGGCGCAGACTATAATACTCGTACGCTTTACTGGGAACATGAAGGTAATCGTGCTATACGTCAGGGACGCTGGAAGCTAGTTTCTGAATATCCCGGAAGTTGGAAAACATTGCGTGATTATCCTAATAAAGGGAGTTGGGAACTTTACGACCTTGAAACAGACCGGACAGAAGAGAACGACCTTGCTGCTCAATATCCCGAACGGGTAGCACAGATGGCTGCTGCTTGGGAAGACTGGGCACACAATTCGCAGGTAGAAGACTGGAAGGCGATCGGTGGCGAAAAATGGTAACTAATTTAATGAATCGAATATGAGAATCATTGTTGTGTTAATGATTTTACTCCTCCGTTTTTCTTCTGAAGTATATGCTTGGGGGAAAACCGGACATGATGCGGTAGCATACATTGCCGAATGCAATTTGTCTCCTGTAGCAAAAAAGAATATAGAGAAATACTTGCGACATTCTATTGTTTACTATGCTTCATGGATGGACGAATACCGTTCTACTGCGGAGTATAAACATACCACTGGCTGGCATGGAGCACCAGTGGACGAAAGCTTCTATTATACCGATGCATTGAGAAGGGAAAAAGGAGATGTAATAAGTGAACTTGAGAATGCTATTGAATTATTGCGTGACTATCAGAACCTGAGTGACTCCACTGTTGCTGTTAACTTGAAATATGTCATACATATGGTAGGCGATATGCATTGTCCAGTTCATATCCAGTATCCGAATCTTCCAATGAGATACAACATTACGCTCAATGGAAAAGAATATAAATATCATAGTGTGTG
Organism: Bacteroides thetaiotaomicron; assembly: GCA_019412825.1. GTDB lineage: Bacteria > Bacteroidota > Bacteroidia > Bacteroidales > Bacteroidaceae > Bacteroides > Bacteroides thetaiotaomicron_A. The sequence continues at coordinate 171,223 of DXOL01000026.1, forward strand.
GGATACGCAGGTTCTTGAGTTTGCCCATAACTGGAATTATATGGAATGGCAACATCAGTTAGACCGCTGCTCGTCTGCTGAAAAGGCAGAGATTGCTGCTGGTTCTCCCCGTGATTGGTTTCATGAAAGTGCAGTAGACTGTCGAAAGATTTATGACATGGCTCCTGCTAATAGTATTCAAGGGAAGGATTTTCTGAATGCAGCTCATCCTTTGGCAGAAAGTCAGATATTGAAAGCAGGCTACCGTTTGGCACGAATACTGAATGAACTCTTTTCGGACTCTGTTTATACACTGGGTGATACAGCTGCATGGACTCTACAAAAGGCTCGCCAATGGGTGAAACAAGGCGAGTGGAACAACGAATGGAAAATTCTCCCTCATCAGTCAACTGATTATATTGAATTTGCCTCACAATATAATAAGAACAAGGAACTTTGGGATAAGACCTTCTCTTGGCTGGCAACCCATGACTTGTTGAACATACCTGCCGGAAGCTACGAGATTGATGGAAAACGGAGCTATATTAGTATTCAGGATGCCGAGACGCAAGATGCGAGTGAGCGAAAAATAGAGTCACACCGTCAGTACATTGATCTACAATATGTGGTAAAAGGGAAAGAGCGGTTTGGACTGACTTCCGCCGAAGCTTCCGAACCTGTTACCGAATATAAGGCTGAAAAGGATAATCAATTCCACAAAGCGGAGCGAATCAAATATGTAGATTCTACTCCTGATTGTTTTTTTCTGTTCTTTCCTAAAAACTATCACCAGCCTTTGGTTAAAGCTGGAAAGAAGTCGGAGAAAGTACGGGTGGTAGTTGCCAAGATAGAATATCAGCATTGATCTTAAAATAGAATCCCATATCTCCTTGCACTAAAGGTTATCAATAAAAGATAACTGGGATGAGGATATGGGATTCATTTACTTGTTAAGGGAGAAGCATTTCATTATCCACCACTGCCATCATACCCTCTACCTGTGCCAGTGCCAGCATACGTCCGTGAAAAGAATATCCGGCATTGTAGCCTTTGTCTTCGTCTCCCAGCATCATCCGTCCGTGATCTACGCGCATAGGTAATCCCGGATTTTCCTTTGCGAAAATGCGGATAAGATCAATCAGATGTCCTCTTCCCGAAAGATGAGAGCTTTCAATGAAGTTTCCACCCGGCATGGCAGCTGTGCTACGTAGATGTACAAAGTGCGTACGTTTAGCAAACTTCTTAGCCAATTCGCGGGTATCATTGTGTTCACCGGCACTCAAGGAACCTGCACAGAATGTCAGTCCGTTGTGCGGATTGTCTACAGCATTCAGGAACCAGGCTATATCTTCTTCATTGGTGACGATACGAGGCAGTCCGAGAACCTGAAATGGAGGATCGTCGGGATGCACGCACATGTTCACTCCGTACTCTTCGCAAACCGGCATAATGGCAGAAAGAAAGTAACACATATTTTCGCGCAGGATGTCCCGGTTAATATCCTTGTACAAAGCTAACAACCGTTTGAAGAGGACGACTGGTTCTTTGTCTCCTTCTTTGATGTTCCCATTGACAAAACCTTGTGTCTTAACGATAATGGTATCAATCAGATCATCCTTCTCTTTCTCGGTGATCACCTGATCCAGTTCGGAAACTTTATGAAGTTCCTCTTCCGTATAATCTTTTTCAGCCCCTTCCCGTTTCAGTATCTTTATGTCGAAGTAGGCGAAACGGATACGGTCATAATACAATGAGCTAGTACCGTCCGGCCAAGGGTGTTGCAAGTCGGTACGTATCCAGTCGATGACCGGCATAAAGTTATAACAAACAGTTTTTACTCCGCATTTACCCAGATTGGCAAGGCTTACTTTGTAGTTCTCTATCAACTGTTCACGTTCTGTGCCACCATATTTGATCGCTTCGCATACGGGCAAACTTTCTACTACAGACCAACGCAGTCCGTATGATTCTATATAGGACTTCAGCTCATTAATCGCTTCTACTGTCCATATTTCTCCGTTCGGTACGTCATGCAAAGCTGTAACAATCCCTTCCACACCTATTTGTCGGAGCATTGGCAAGGTAATCTTGTCTTTCTTGCCAAACCATCTCCATGTTTTTTCCATCATAATTTCTTCTCTTTATACGCCGCTGAATGCACTGAAACCACCGTCGATAGGTAGCATGGCACCGGTTACAAAGCTGGCAGCTTCGCTACACAAAAATTGTACGGCACCGTTCAATTCTTTAATATCACCAAAACGGTTCATCGGTGTCTTGGCTAAAACCTTTTGGCTTCTGTCAGTCAGCGAGCCATCCGGATTGATAAGCACACGACGGTTCTGATCGCCGATAAAGAAACCGGGAGCAATAGCATTTACACGGATACCGTCACCATATTTCAGAGCCATTTCACTTGCCAGCCATTGTGTGAAGTTGGCTACGGCTGTTTTTGCTGCCGAATACCCCGGCACACGGGTGATGGCACTATAAGCAGCCATAGAAGACACATTGATAATGCACCCTTTTTTCTGTTTTGCCATCACTTTACCAAAGATCATAGATGGATAGACTGTACCGTTCATATTCAGACTGGTCACTTTCTCCCAACAGGAAATGTCCATATCATAAAAGTGCTGATTCGGTTCAAGAGTCGCTCCCGGCATGTTGCCTCCGGCAATATTCAGCAGAATATCAATTTGTCCCCATTGGGCAACAATCTCTTCCGCTACTTTTTCCAGACTGGCGATGTCCAGTACATTTCCCATAATACCGATAACATCCTGACCATATTGTTTTAGTTCCGCTACACGGTTGTCCAGTTGTTCCTGACGGATATCGATCGCTACAACTTTTGCTCCCTGCTGTACAAAGTGCTGGGCGATATTTCCTCCCAATACACCGCCTGCTCCGGTAATTACAGCCACCTTACCGGCAATACTAAATAATTCGTTCATGGTTTTATTTATTACTTATATGAATTGATGCAAAAGTAGCTGCTTTTTGAATGTCATGTTGTACTTATTTTTGCAAGATGTTTGCTTATATTTGCAGAAATATAAAGAAGAAAAGTATCTTGCTTTTACTGTTGGCAATACCGGCATTGACAAAGGCGAGAGAGGATAACGCCCGGATGTATCATACGCTGACATCTTATTTTACTCCTGATAAGTAGAGTCGTGTCTGCGATAGGCCTCTATCGCAGACTTAACAGAACCGTGTAGTAACAGAAGTGCTTTAGCCTTTTCGTAGTCCAGATGGAGTTCTTCGATGATCATGCGCGTTCCCCGATCAATGAGCTTTTGGTTACTCAATTGCATATTGACCATTTTATTACCTTTCACTCGCCCCAGCTCAATCATGATAGTAGTGCTGATCATATTCAGAATCATCTTTTGAGCAGTACCCGATTTCATTCGCGAACTTCCTGTCACATACTCCGGACCGACAATCACTTCTATCGGTACATCAGCTTCGGCAGCCATCGGCGAATTTGGATTACTGGTAATGCAGCCGGTCAATATTCCGTGTTCCCGTGCTGTGCGCATGGCTCCGATCACATAAGGAGTGGTGCCGGATGCTGCAATTCCGATGACTGTATCTTCACTCTTGATATGATGCTGTAATAACTCTTCCCATCCGCGGGACATATCATCTTCCGCATTTTCGACGGGATTGCGCAAGGCGGTATCTCCTCCGGCGATTAGTCCGATAACTACGGTAGGAGGCATACCGAATGTTGGCGGTATTTCGGAAGCGTCGAGTACTCCCAAACGCCCGCTTGTTCCGGCCCCCATATAGAATATTCTCCCACCTTTTTTTATTCGGGGAATAATTAATGTGACCAGTTTCTCTATTTGCGGGATTGCTTTCTGCACGGCATCCGCTACTTTATGGTCTTCAGTATTGATATCTTCCAGAATCTCTTTAACTGATTTCCTGTCGAGGTCATCATAGAGCGATGGTTGTTCTGTTATCTTGATAAATTCCATGATTGATCATTTAAAGCACTAATTCTTTGAACAAACGTTCCAAAGTAGCATCCAAATCTTCGGAAAATCCGGGATGTGGGCGGGATACTTGTATACATGAGCTTTTTACAGCGGTCAGCCACCGGAAACGATCGGGAACATCCATGCTTGCTATCATTCCACCTTCCTTACTACCCGAACAAATCCTATCGAAGACATGCAGCCCTTCTTTCAGACAATTCATATCCAGTTCGGAAGAAAACAGTTTCAGTTTATTCTCATCTATCGTATAAAGTGATTTGAGGTATTTGCACCGTTTGGAGAACAGTACAATACCTACATTGATAAATTCTTCACGTTCTACTTTGGGAACGAAACGAATGGTTGCGTATTCATATAAGTGCCTTTCTTGCATGCTGCGCTTCATTTACAAAGATTTCGGAATGCTTGATCCTTTCCTCTAAAAATTGAATATAAATATCTCTCAGGTCTTGTGGAGTTTCCTGTCCTTCCGTCCAGTTCAACCAGTCGTCGGGGACGGTATTGACTATTTCCCGTATCTTATCGGAGGTTAGTATCTGCCTGAAAGCCGTATCTGTTTCTTCCAGTTGGTCGGCGAATGGCAATAAAACATGATCTTTTATCTGCACGAACGGGGTGAGTGCCTGCTTCTGCCAATTGTTCCAGCTATGTTGGAAGTAAAGGGAAGCTCCATGATCGATCAGCCATAATTCTTTGTGCCACATCAGCATATTGGTATTCTTGATGGTACGGTCCACATTCGTCAGAAAAGCATCCATCCATACAATCTGTGAGGCGGTTTTACCATCCACTTGATGTACGACAGGGTCGAAGGTCAACGCTCCGGACAAGAAATGCAAACCGATATTCAATCCACGGCTCCATTGCAGTAAATCCTGTATCTCTTCATCCGCTTCCGTTCGTCCGAAAGCTTCATCTAAATTCAGGAAGATGATTTCCGGTACTCTGAATCCCAAAGTACGGGCTATTTCTCCTCCTATCAATTCAGCGATAAGGGCTTTGGTTCCGTGCCCTGCTCCTCTGAATTTTACGACATATTTGAACTCATCGTCAGCTTCAGCCAAAGCCGGCAATGATCCGCCTTCCCGCAGGGGAAGAATATATCTAGTTACGTTTGCTGTACGTAAATCCATATCACTCCTTTCTTAATTGAGAATAAAGATACGACGTTTTTGTGAAATTGTTGATGAAAGAGTTCCTATAATAATAGTTTTTTTATATTTTTCGGTTGGATTGGTACTTTATAAATAAGTATCGGGGGGACGGCTAAAGATGAATAAAACAGGAAGCGGTACTTTGATTTGCTGCTTGTAATTGGGTACTTGTGTGTTATGGTGGGATACTTACTATATCTCTTCTTCGTATCCTGTACATCTTTCACCCTTATCCAGTACATCTTTGGGTCGTATCCAGTACTTGTCTCATCTATCTCTGGTACTTGACTTACCTGAGTGTTCTACATGTTTCATCTATCTCTTGTACTTGTTTTTTTCATCATCTTTGTAGTGCTGTCTGTTTTATTGTTTATGTATTAATTTAATACTGTATTGGAGGCCTGTTGCCACGACTGCCACTGACAACTGCCACTTAGAGCCTATTTGTCAGTGGATTTAAAGAATTTCTTCTTTATTATTTATTGATAACCAATGATATATGAATTTTATATTAAGAGCTTTGTTCTTGATATATTTAGTTTTTATATATAACTGTCAGTACTTTATAATCATACTTTATGTTTATATATATTGATTTGTAGCATGAAAGGAGATATCGGGAGGATATTAGGACCAAAATTTAAGATTTGATAAATATATTATACGTTTTATCTATTTTTATAGCTTTATCTACTTTGAAAATAAGCATAAAGGTGTCAGTTGTCAGTTGTGTCAGTAACGAAGATGAGGATTTTTTAGTAAGTTATTGATAATTAGATTGATATATGCATATGTAAACTCTCTCTTTACTGCTATCTCTATAAATCTGCTGACATAATAAATGTTAATCTATAGTTTTTGATTTTAGAATTATACTTTACACTCCTTTGATACTCTTATCTACCTTGTTTTTTTAAGCATTCTCCAAAATAGCCTTTATATTTGCGAGGAATATCATTAGGTAATGATCAATTGGGATGGGGAACTATCATGATGTACCGTGAGTGATTGAACAAATACTATTTAATGGAAATATAGAAAAAACTTGCGAGGGGATTAGGTATTTACCTGATCCCCTTCGTATATATAAGCAAATAGGTCAGTAATAAGATTGTTGGAAAGAGATAAAGGATTCAGTTTTTGAAAGATTGGTTTTAATACAAGGTAGAAAGAACCTGTTTTTAGGAATAACGATTAGTATGTTTGAATGAATTGATTTAAGGTAATATGCGTAAAAAGATTCTGTTTATAGCAGGAATGATGGCTTGCTGTACTTGGGCGAGTGCACAGGAAATATCCCGGACCTGGGTCGCTGATAAAGGCAATGGTACTTATCAGAACCCTGTTCTATATGCCGACTACTCCGATCCGGATGTATGTGCGGCAGGAGATGATTTCTATATGACGGCTTCCAGTTTTAATTGCATACCGGGACTTCCTATACTTCATTCCCGTGATCTGGTAAACTGGTCGCTGGTGAATTATGCGCTGCCGGTACAGGAACCCAAAGAGTTTTTTGATAAAGCGCAGCACGGGAAAGGTGTATGGGCTCCTGCTATCCGCTTTCATAAGGGAGAATTTTATATTTACTGGGGCGATCCGGATTATGGAATCTACATGATAAAGACCAGAGATCCGAAAGGAGCATGGAGTAAGCCCGTATTGGTGAAAGCCGGAAAAGGAATGATCGATCCGACGCCACTTTGGGACGAGGACGGAAAAGTATATCTGATATATGCTTATGCCAGCAGTCGCAGCGGAGTGAACAGCATTTTGGTAATCTGTGAACTGAATGCGGAAGGAACGGAAGTGATCTCCGATCCGGTACTGGTGTTCGATGGAAATGACGGAAAGAACCATACGGTAGAGGGACCGAAGCTCTATAAACGGAATGGTTACTATTATATTTTCGCTCCGGCAGGTGGAGTAGCTACCGGTTGGCAGCTGGTGCTTCGCTCAAAGGATATCTATGGTCCCTATGAATCAAAGATTGTGATGGTGCAAGGGAAGACCACTATCAACGGTCCGCATCAGGGAGGCTGGGTAGATACAAATACAGGAGAATCGTGGTTCGTCCATTTTCAGGATCAAGGGGCTTACGGACGTGTCATCCACCTCAATCCGATGGAATGGGTGAATGACTGGCCTGTGATCGGAGTGGATAAAGACAAAGACGGTTGCGGAGAACCTGTCACCACCTATAAAAAACCGAATGTCGGAAAGACATATCCGGTGGCTACTCCTCCGGAAAGTGACGAGTTCGATACACGGCACTTGGGATTACAGTGGCAGTGGCATGCCAACAAACAGGATACCTACGGATTTATGACTGATTTGGGATATATCCGGCTCTATGCAGGCAGCCTTTCCAAGGAGTTCGTAAACTTTTGGGAAGTGCCCAATCTGCTGCTGCAAAAGTTTCCCGCCGAAGAGTTCACGGCTACTACCAAGCTGACGTTTACCGCCAAGCAGGATGGAGAGCAAGCCGGAATGATAGTAATGGGATGGGATTATAGTTATCTGTCTGTCCGTAAAGCCGGCGACAAGTTTATCCTGCAACAAGCCGTATGCAAAGATGCGGAACAGCAGCACCCCGAACAAGTGAAAGAACTGGCAAGCTTTCCGGTGGAATATCTGAAAATGCCGGGAGTGGCTGATAATGAGTGGAAGACCGTTTACTTACGGGTAAAGGTTGCCAAAGGAGCCGTTTGCACCTTTGCCTATAGCCTCGATGGAAAGAAATACGAATTAGTCGGAGAACCTTTTACTGCCCGGCAGGGAAAGTGGATAGGAGCGAAAGTCGGTTTGTTCTGTGTCACCCCTAATGATGGAAATCGCGGATGGGCGGACGTGGACTGGTTCCGGGTAACTAAATAATAAGAAAGAATAAGTGAGAATAAAAAAATAAGAAACTAACACGAAGATATAGAACGAAAAAATGAAGAAGATTGTAGCAGGGTTGGTTGTAGTACTAGGCTTTTGTGCATGTGCCCATCGGACTTCCGGTACGTTGGATGTAAATAAAGCTCTGGACTATTGCGCGGAACAGACCCAACGTACACTGGTAGAACTGAAAGGAGACTCGGGTATAGACTATACAATGATGCCACGTAATGTTATGGCAGACGAACATCATTGGAACTGTCGGAAAGCAACGAAGGAAGAATGGTGTGCCGGTTTCTGGCCGGGAGTGTTGTGGTATGATTATGAGTACACACAAGACAAGCATATACTGGAAGAAGCCGAAAAGTTCACGGCATCCTTAGAGTTCCTTTCCCGCATTCCGGCTTATGATCATGATCTGGGCTTTCTGGTCTTTTGCAGCTACGGCAACGGATATCGCCTGACCCAGAATCCCGCTTACAAACAAGTGATTCTGGACACAGCCGATTCATTGGCTACTTTGTTTAATCCGGTAGTCGGCACGATGCTGTCCTGGCCACGGGAAGTAGAACCCCGCAACTGGCCCCACAATACCATCATGGACAACATGATCAACCTTGAAATGCTTTTTTGGGCAGCAAAGAACGGTGGCAATCCTTACTTATACGACATCGCTGTATCTCATGCCGACAAGACCATGAAATGTCAGTTCCGTCCGGACTATACCTCTTATCATGTGGCTGTATACGATACCATTACAGGCAATCTGATTAAAGGAGTGACTCATCAAGGATATGCGGACAGCACAATGTGGGCGCGTGGACAAGCATGGGCTATTTATGGTTACACCGTAGTCTATCGTGAAACGAAGGACCCCAAATACCTAGACTTTGCACAGAAAGTAACGGATGTCTATCTGGAACGCTTGCCGGAAGACAAAGTACCTTATTGGGACTTCAGTGATCCCGATGTTCCCAATGCTCCGCGTGATGCTTCGGCGGCTGCCGTAGTAGCTTCCGCACTGCTCGAACTGTCTGCCTATCTTCCCAATGGAAAGGGTAAACACTACAAGGATGCCGCTATCGAAATGCTGACAAGCCTGAGTTCCGACAATTATCAGAGCGGTAAAAGTAATCCGGCTTTCCTGCTCCATAGTACAGGCCATTGGCCGGCTCATTCAGAGATAGACGCTTCTATTATCTATGCAGACTATTATTATATAGAGGCATTGCTTCGTCTGAAACGCCTGCAGGAGGGGGAAGGAGTATTGGGACAGAAATAAGAAGGGGATGTGTCAGACTTCCCTTTTAACGAAATCATCCTCGCCACAGATAATTGTAGCGAGGATGATTTTACTGGTTAGGGTTTAGGTTATTATTTCTTTACCTTGATGATGTCATAATTCAGATCGCTGACAGCTTCCTGCAGGCTATCGTTCACCAGACGCAGGGTAGTGTCATTTACAATCACGAAGTACATTGGAGCCTCGCCATCGTTCGGAGTCAACTTAACAGCTTTGGTAGGCTTTTTGTTCACTACTTTTTGTACAGTCTGTTGTTTTCCTTTAGAAGAGAAGGTTTTGTTCTTACCCTGACCTTCTGCATCGAGGTAAGTCATATCCAGTGTATACGTGGTATCTACACCGTCAGTTGCAGCGTTCAGGGTCAATACGTAGTCGATACCCGGACCGTCGGCAGCAGGGAGTGTACCTTCATAAACTTCGGTCACTTCTGTGATCGGAGCCATTTCTATAGAAAGACTGTCTGCTTCTGCCTCTGCGGCTTTGTTGGCTTTTGACTGGCAAGATGCCAAAGCAGCTACGACTGCTGCTAACATAATTACTTTTTTCATCGTTAAGTGCTTTAAGTTAATATAAATATAGTGAGCTTACTGCTCGGGTTATTCTTTTTTTTACTCTTCTTCGTCCCGTTTGATGACCAGCAGTTTGTCTACCCGTCCACGGTCCATATCCACTACTTCGAATTGCAGGTTCTTGTAGGTGAAGATATCTCCGGCTTTCGGGATACCGCCCAACAGGAACATTGCCAGTCCGCCGAGGGTCGTGAAGTCTTCGTCTTCCAGGTCTTCATAAGATAAGATTCCCATCTCTTCCATAAAGTCCTTGATGTTCATCGAGGCTTCCACCAGCATCGAACCATCCTGTCTTCTGACGATATCTTCCTCTTCCGTATCGTCCTCTTCAAGGATATCTCCGAAGATGCTTTCGGTAAGGTCGTGCAGGGTAATGATACCTTCTGTACTACCATACTCGTTAACAACAACTCCGAACTTGTTTTTGTTCTTCTTGAACAGCTCTAAAATTTTATTTGCATATAAACTTTCGGGGATAAACAGTGCCGGACGGGCTATTTCACGCAGATTGAACTCCTTTTTATTGCCCACCATCAGAATAATATCCTTTACGGATACCACACCGATAATCTCATCTTTCCGCTCGTCCACCAACAGATATTTGCTGTAGTGCTCTTCTTCGATTGTCTTCATCACCTTGTCTTTCGTATCGTCGGGATGGAAGATGACAAGGTCTCTGCGGTGCGTCATCAGTTCATTGGCACGTTTGTCCGAGAAGCGGAACACATCACGCAGCATTTCCGTTTCTTCCTTGTCGATCACTCCCTGTTCGGAGCTTTGGTGGAGAATCATTTTGATCTCTTCCTGCGTCATCGGGCGTTCTTCGTTCTTTACGCCGATGATTCTGTTCAGCAGGCGGGTGGAGATACTGAGAAACCAGACGAATGGATAGGAGACTTTCGTCAATAAAATCATAATCGGGCTGAACAAGGTTGCGTACCGTTCCGGATTGCTGAGGGCAATGGACTTGGGAACCAGCTCTCCGATGATAAGAGAGAGATAGGTAATGATTACCACAGTGGTGATCATCGCCAGATTACGTGCATAGGCTTCCGCTCCCGGTATGAGGGAAAAGAGCGGAACAAGATCGTCCGCGATAGCGACACCACCATAGGCACCGGATACGATACCGATCAGGGTGATACCGATTTGAATAGTGGATAAGAACTTTTCGGGTTCTTCCAGTTGTTTCAGTACTCCACGTGCAGATTTGTTGCCTTTTCCGGCGAGAGTTTCGAGACGTGCTTTGCTGGAAGATACCAGCGCAATTTCGTACATGGCAAAGATACCATTCAATACGAGTAAGAGAAGTATGATAAGAAATTCCATAAATGGATTTAAATGATTATTGCCGTGAAATTACATGAAATCACGACATCATGCAAATATGTGCTATATATTAATGATTTTTTAATAAACAATTGGTGCGGAATGGTAATATATGCTTTGAAATGAAGAGTGCTTAAGAACTAAAGAACCTATTCCGAGTTTGCAAAGCGAATGCTCTCGGAATAGGTTCTTTGGTTCTTTCTTATCTTGAGTCTTTCTTATTTCTGGTGTTGGTCAGCCAGTTCTTTGGCACGGGCTACACGTTTGGCCGTGTCGGGGTGTGAAGAAAACATTCTCTGCATATAAGAAGATGCGGGAGCTCCGTTGGACAATTCGAGAAGCTTATTCAATGATTTGTACATACCATAAGGGTCGATGTTGTTTTTTACGCAGAACTCTACACCGTAGGCATCCGCTTCGTACTCTTGTTTTTGTGAGTATTGTGCGCCGGCAAGTGCTTCTGCCATTGCTCCCAGTTCAGAGTCGGTCAGTTTGGCGACCTGGCTGCTGGCTGCTCCTGCCGCATTCTTTACAGCCGAACGGAGATAGGCATTTTTCATCGCGTCTTTAGAGTCGGTATGGATGACATGACCGATTTCATGACCGATTACCGCCATTACTTCTTCGTCAGTCATGACGTCCATCAGTCCGGCACAGATACGCACGCTTCCGTCACCACAGGCGAAAGCGTTAACGTCCACTACTTCATATACGCCAAAGTTAACTTTCATACCATCTACTTCTTTGATGTTTCCGGTCAGTCTTTCCAGGCGTTTTCCGTATTCGCTGTCCGGTTTGGTCAGTGGATTATGCTTGTCCATCCATTCCATATATTCTTTACTCATGACAGCGATGTCGGCATCCGATAAGGTGATTGCTTGTACGGCATCCTTGCCTGCCTGAAGAGCTTTGCCAACGTTGAATTTCTTTCCGAATTGTGCTGAAGCATCGAAACAGCTCATGCCCAAAAATAACAGGGCTACTAATGCGATTTGTTTTTTCATCATAGTGAATTTTTAGTTCGTTATTATATAATATAGTGTTAGTATTCAAACGTGATTCCCAAAGTCGGCAGCAGTGTACCGCTTTCCTGCTTGAGGGACTTCATGACATACCGTTGTTCGGCTATCGGCGCGTCCGGATTCTTGATTACTCCGGTACTCATTAATACATCTGCCTGTTTCAGCTTGCTGCCTGCGATATTCTGCAAATCGATGTAGAAACCCAGCATACAGCGCTTCAGATAGAACGTTTTGTCTATGCGGATATCTACCTGAGTAAAGGACGGGAGCCGTTCTTCATTGTATCGGGTATAGTCGTAATACGGTTTTCCCTGCGCATTCCAGGCTGTTACCAGAGATGACTTGTCGGCATCATAAGGAGTATAGGGGGCACCGCCTATACAGCTGACTTTCATTCCGACGCTCCAGTGCCGGGGGAGGTTGTAAGTTCCCCGCAAGTTGAAAATAAAGCGGTTGTCCCATGCGGAAGCGATGTATTCGCTTTCCTTATCAGTACGATATTCGCTTTTAAAGAGCGTGAAAGAAGAGGCGAGATTCAGTTTCTTGGCGATCAGCCATTTGAGGAGAAGCTCTGCTCCGTAAGACCGTCCCTGTGCGGTGGAGGTAAGCAGTTCGTTACCAATCACTCCGTAATCGTTTCCTTTGCAGGTCAACGGAATGCCGTCGGCCACGGAAAGAGGAATTTTGTCATAGTCTTTATAGAATCCTTCAACGGATACTTCGAAGGTATCGCCCTTTCTCCAGTTCAGTCCTACGCTTCCCTGACTGACTTGCATATAGCGAAGCGCATATTTGTTGGCATAGAGTCCGTTATTGTTTTTAAAGCCGAGAGCGGTGTAGGGAGGCAGTTGGTAATAGAGTCCGGCGTTTCCGCTCAGTGACCAGTGTTCCGTCAGTTGATAGGAGAGCGACAGGCGGGGAGAAAGCTGGTCGGACAGGTCTTTCATGGCTGCCGAGTAGTTGTTGGCATCGGCACGCAGTCCCAGAGAAGCCGTAAAACGCTCGTCTATGGAGGTGTAATTGATCGTTCCGAAAAGTCCCCAGCGCATGATACCCAGATAGGTATGATAGTCGAACGTCTGCGCACGGTCGGTGTATACCTTCTGAAAAGTGGTGTTGCTATACTGGCTATAGTCCAGACTGGTTCCGACGGTGACTTTCCAGTTGCGGAAAGACGAACTGTTCTCAAGACGGAGCTGAGTATTTTGTTCCGTAGAGCGGAGGCGGAGCATCAGATGATCCGGATCGCTTTCATCGTTCTGCTGATATTTGGTGTTCCGATTGTTCAGATAACTGTGGCTGGCAACGACCGACTGCACGTGCGCCCCCGCATAGTGCCGGTATACGGCTCCGAGAGTGAACGTCTCCTGCTGAATCTTAGGCAGGTAACTGAGGATGTATTCGTTGTCTTCATCGTCGGCTTTGGTGTTTAGTTTCATCTTATCAATGCCGCCCAGCCCTAGAACAGTCAATTCATTCCGGGCGTCAAACCTTGTTTTCAGCTTGAACTGCGCATCCGTAAAAGTCGGCAGAAAGGGCAGACCGAGCATATCAAACAGGAATTGCAGGTAGGACTGACGGACGGAAACCAGATAGGAAGTCTTCTTGCCCAGATGTCCGTTGGAGGCAAGGGAGACTTCGGAAGCTCCGAGAGTAGCTTTCAGGGAATTGCGTTCCATGTCCCCGTCACGCAATTTGAAGTCGAGCACGGAGCTGAGCGCATTTCCTTTGTCCGTCGGGAAGGCTCCGGTATAGAAGTTCACTTCCCGTATCAAGTCGGCATTAAGGATACCTACCGGACCGCCCGATGCTCCCTGTGTACTGAAATGGTTGATATTGGGAATCTCTACTCCGTCCAGATAAAAGCGGTTTTCGGAAGGCGATCCGCCGCGTACGATCAGGTCGTTGCGGTATCCTATCGGCGAGAAGGCAACTCCCGGATAAGACTGTACGATGCGTGAGATGTCCCGGTTGGCTCCCGGACTCTTTTCTATTTCCTGCAATCCGATGATGCGCAGGCTGACCGGACTTTCAATGTCACGACGGAAAGGGGAGGCGGTGACGGTCACTCCTTCAAGTTCCGTCTGATTCTCTTCCATCTCTATCTGTATGTGTAGGTCTCTGGTCGAAAGGATGTATTCGGGGGTAGTAACGGTTTTGTATCCGATAGCGGACGCTTGCAGGCGATAGATGCCGGGCGGTACTTGTCCGATCGAGAACTTACCTTCGGCATTCGTCACTCCGCCTTTATTGAGTCCGACAATCATTACATTGATAAATTCCAACGGCTGACGGCCGGATTTATCGATGACTGTTCCTTTCACTTGGTGGACAGGCTGTGCCAGAAGGAAGGATATGGTTATGTTGCAAAACAGCAGAAGCGACAGTAGTCTTTTCATGTTATTTGTAGTTTAGCGACTGCAAAGTTAATGGAAAATAGTTTCACATCTCAATTTTATATTCTATTTTTGCGGGAATAATAAAATCTGGTTAAGTATGAAAACCGTAAAATTGATTACCTGTAATGACGCGATGAAGGCGCACATCCTTCAAGGGGCGCTGGAGAATGAGGGCATTGAATCTATTCTGCATAATGAGAACTTTTCTACTTTGTATAAAAGTTGTGTAAGCAGTATTGCGGGAGTGGATATTCTGGTGGCGGATGAAGATTATGAGAACGCCGTTCAGGTGCTGAGGCATAACCAAAGCTGGCCCGAAGAGCTGACGCTCTGCCCTTATTGCGGTTCGTCCGATATTAAATTCGTATTGAGAAAAGGACACAAACTACGTGCTGTTGGTGCGGCTGTACTTTCCATGCTGGCAGCGGCGCCTCCGGGAGACAATCATTGGGAATATACTTGCCAGCAGTGTCATCAGGCTTTTGAGACACCTGTCGCCGAATTTCAACCTTCGGGAGAAGACGAAGAATGATTGGAACTAAACATATTATAAACACAATGAAAAAGAAAAAACTTCTATTAATCGCTCTTTTGTTAGTTGGGGCAGCGCCTTCTTTCGCTGCCAAAGTAGATACGTTATTAGTGAAAAGTCCTTCCATGAACAAGGACATCAAGGTGGTAGTAGTCACTCCGGATGCGGCATTGGGAAAGAAAGCTACGGCGTGTCCTACAGTTTATCTGTTACATGGCTTTGGCGGTCATGCCAAGACGTGGATTGAGATTAAACCCAATCTGCCTCAGATTGCGGATGAGAAAGGAATCATTTTTGTTTGCCCGGACGGAAGTACCAGCTGGTATTGGGACAGTCCGAAAGACCCGTCTTTCCGGTATGAAACTTTTGTCTCATCGGAACTGGTGAAGTATATAGACGGACATTACAAGACAATCACCGACCGCAAAGGCCGTGCCATTACCGGTCTGAGTATGGGTGGACATGGTGGTCTGTGGACTGCTATCCGTCATAAAGATACCTTTGGTGCTTGTGGAAGTACAAGTGGAGGCGTAGACATTCGCCCCTTCCCGAAGAACTGGGATATGGCAAAACGCTTGGGGGATTATGAATCTAACAAGGAAATATGGGATACGCATACTGTAATCAATCAGATTGATAAGATTCAGAACGGGGATTTGGCGATTATCTTTGATTGTGGCGAGGCTGACTTCTTCATTCAAGTGAATAAGGATTTGCACAACCGCTTATTGGAAAAGAAGATCGATCATGATTTTATCACCCGTCCCGGAGGACATACCGGAGAATACTGGAATAACGCTATCGATTACCAGATTTTGTTCTTTGATAAATTCTTCAAGAAATAAAACCGGAAAAGCTTGACTTTGGCATCCGGATGTCGTATCTTTGAAGACATAATCATATAGTAGATTGAAATTAAACTACGATAGAAGGAGGAAGTGAAAACTTTCTCCTTTTTTTGTATACTACTTGGTGGGAAACTGTTCAGATCGGCGCTGGGAGTGGTTCAGCTCGATGCTTATTGAAATTTAGAAGGGATGTCGGGAAGAATTAGAAGGTATGTTAAGGCAAATTACATACTATGTTAAGAGTAATCAGATGCTTTGTTAGGTGAAAACGAAGGCTTTGTTTCGAGAAACAGGCTTTTATGTAGCGGAAAAGGCCAGTCGGAGTTAAGAATCTATAATTCTGCTCTTGACAAGAATCGGGTTATTCAATCGTAATTGAGATCGTGCGATTCAGATAAGACGTACTCTTACCATTGCTATATTTAGTACTGATCTTTAGACTGACAGGTTTCTTGTTTTTATCGAAGTTGTAGCTATATTCGGTTCTTTCGGTGTATGTGTCACTCGACTCATTGGGGCAGGACGCGGTAGTAAGGTGCTGAGTCGGTTTGCCAAGCATGCCGGCAAACAAGGCTTCACGATGGAAGGAAAGGGGATAAGTATCCGCCACCAGCATACAGGGAAGACGATAATAATTGATGTCTTCTCCCGCTTCATAATTAGTCTGAAGCTCTCCGTATCCGGTGAATGATTCGTTGGTCAGTGAAGGAGAGGTGGTGGAAATTAAATCGCCCTTGTCATACTGTAGAGAAAGAGTGTGCGAGACAACTGCATCGCTGCTTCCTTCCCGGGGCATAATCTTCTCGTTCACTTGTGTCAGATAGCCTTCCGTATATGAAAAAGTATATTGTCTCTTCTGATCAAGAGAAGCATATTCGCATTGCGTGGCGTATCCTTCTTCGTTTAAGGTGTATTTACGCTCAGTCCCTATTTCGTCTGTGAAAGTAACACTGCTTCTGTTGCTTCCGTATTGGATGGTAAGCGGATGGCTGATGATCTCTGTCAAGTCCGCTATCGAAACTTCCTGCGTGTAGGTATAACCGGTCAGCCAGGCATCTTCGTAGTGAAACTCTTCTTCTTTAGTAACGTCAGATACTCCGATTCCATCGGACTTGCAAAATTCGGAGAACAGCATCTTGCTTATTTCCGGGTCAGGAACTTCTGTGCCTGCTTTTTCTTCATCATCCGAACAACCGAACATTACTATCGCACACAACAGAAGTGCTATCTTTTTCATACTTGTTTATTTAATCCGTAACCCTCCGGCAAATCTTCTGCTGGCAGGACTGCTGACACTTTTTTCTATCTTAATACTCTTGGTACTTCGAGTTTCTTCTTCTTTGTCTTCGTCTTTCGGCGGATAGGTTCCTTCCAATGTCTGGATGGCTATGCTTAGCATTCTTTCTTTAGGATTGCCGAAAGGGAGGAACTGGCTGTAATCAGTAGTCCCGTTAATAGACGTTTCGCTTATTTTGAATTTATCGCTGGGAACAAGCACGAATGCGTCTTCGCCTGCATCATGGTCGGAGTTGTAAACGGTGCATACCACCGGATTGACAGACCAGCGGTAGGTTTCATTGATGAATTGCTCTGTAGCCACTGTTTGTCCCTTGCTTGCGCTACCCATGACAATAATGTTAGGAGCCTGATCCTCTTTGTATAGGCTGGTCAGTAGCATTTCTGCTGCTCCGGCTGTTGTTCCGCTGGTGATTGCTACCAAAGTGTTCTGATTTAGATTGACACCGGTCTTCAGCACCTCCTGATCGAAATTGATGGTCGCGTCTTTGTCCAAGTTCTTGTCGTTATATTCCAGATAAGCCATCGGAGTGCCCATTCTTGCATTTGGTACAAGGATGGTGGCAAGTAACTGAACGCAGTCCAGCGATCCTCCTTCGTTATAGCGAAGGTCAAGGATAGTGGCTTGTACGTTGGCTTCCTGGAATATCGTTGAGACTTTACGTAATTCATTATTATACTTCTCCGGATCGTTATTGGTTCCGGCAGTGAAGCTGTTGTACATCAGATAGCCGACTTTAGCACCATTGTCTAAAGTCAGAATTTCGTATTTATGTACCGGTTGGTCTTCTATAGACTGGGCGGCTCCCAAATCCAGCGTAACACCGTTCGGTACTACTTTATATACCATAACCGGTTCTTCCGGAACTTCTTCCCCTTCTTCGGGCTCTTCCTCGACTTCTTTCCATACCCCCATCGAAAGTTCTCTGGCTATTGTACCTTGCAGTAGTTGCGTTTCATACTTCTTGCTGATATAGGAAGTGTCTACTTTCATAATCCAGTCACCGCGTTGGAGTCCGGCTTTTTCGGCGGGTGATTCGGGGATAACATAAGTAATCAAGGCATTGTATGCCGTATCGTTATCCTGACTCTTGACGAGCGAGTAGTCGAATCCATAGGTTGGCAACGGAGCTTCCAGGACAGAATCTACAAAAGAGTAGCTGTCTTTGTCCCATTTTGCTTTGGATAAGAAAGTGGCAGGGTCCTGAAACAGGTTTACTTCATCGTAGCCAGGCATATATTGATACCACAGATAATTCTGTTGCATGATATCATACATCCATGTATCCAGTTCAGTCAAGTGGGCATATTCCGGCCAGCGGTCCACACCGCACGAAAAGAAGCTGCTGACAGATACGACGATCAGGGCAGGTATAAGTAGTATTTTACGTAAATTCGTCATCTTAAAAAGCTTTTCAGTGTGCAAATGTAGGAAATACTTTGCTTATCTACCACATTTATGGTATAAAAATGCCTTCAATATGTGATAGGCTGTTAGCAAATCCCGCCTTATCTTTGCAACATCGAAAATGATCAATAGGTATTCATATAAATAGAGAGAGAATAATTAGAATCCAAAGAGAGTGATATAGAGTAAATGATTTTTGGATGGACCGTAACCTGACTTTGATAAAGATTTAATGAAACAGATTTGCTGATGTGCTAATTTGTCGGTGATTAATACATTGACATCTTAGCACAACTCTTGTTGTTTAACGAATAATTATGATGATGAATATAGCTGCATTATTGTCCGGAGGTGTCGATAGCTCTGTTGTCGTTCACCTTCTTTGTGAGCAAGGATATAAACCGACTCTTTTCTATATCAAAATAGGTATGGACGGGGCGGAGTATATGGACTGCTCGGCCGAAGAAGATATTGAGATGTCCACCGCCATTGCCCGTAAGTATGGTTTGTCCTTGGAAGTCGTGGACTTGCATAAGGAGTACTGGGAGAATGTGGCCGCCTACGCGATTGATAAAATAAGGAAAGGACTGACACCGAATCCGGATGTGATGTGTAACAAACTCATCAAGTTCGGCTGTTTCGAACAGCGGGTCGGAAAGGATTTCGATTTTACAGCGACGGGGCATTACGCCACCACCATCCGGCAGGACGGCAAGACGTGGCTTGGAACAGCCAAAGACCCTGTTAAAGACCAGACGGATTTCCTGGCCCAGATAGATTACCTGCAAGTTTCCAAACTGATGTTTCCTATCGGCGGACTGATGAAGCAGGAAGTACGCGAAATTGCAAGCAGGGCAGGATTGCCCAGTGCCCGAAGAAAGGACAGTCAGGGAATTTGCTTTTTGGGAAAGATTAACTATAATGATTTCGTGCGTCGTTTCCTGGGAGAGCGGGAAGGAGCGATTATAGAACTGGAAACCGGAAAGAAAGTGGGCACGCATCGCGGCTACTGGTTCCATACAATCGGACAGCGGAAAGGACTCGGATTGAGTGGCGGTCCCTGGTTTGTGATCAAGAAGGATATTGAGGAAAATATCATCTATGTCTCTCACGGATATGGAGTCGAAACGCAGTTTGGCAATGAGTTCCGTATCAATGATTTCCACTTTATTACGGAGAATCCGTGGAAAGATGCCGGAAAGGAGATAGATATTACGTTCAAGATTCGTCACACTCCCGAATTTACGAAGGGAAAGCTGATACAGGAAGAGGGCGGTCAGTTTCGTATCTTATCTTCTGAGAAGTTGCAGGGCATTGCTCCCGGTCAGTTCGGGGTGATTTATGATGAAGAAGCGAGGATATGCGTAGGAAGTGGTGAGATAACACGATAGGCTGTTCCCTTTCGGTACTGAACCGGGTGTCAAATATAGTATTCCGCTAAATCCACAATCCCTGCACGCATCGCGTACTTGGTAGCTTCGTGCACATTGTTGACTCCCAGCTTCCGGAAGATATTCTTTCGGTGGCTGTTGATCGTATGAAAGCTGAGGTTCTTTTCTGCCGCTATTTCTTTCGTCGTCTTTCCTAGTGCAATTTCTTTGAGGATATTCTTTTCTGTCTGCGTCAGCAGATGATCATCCACCGTTGCAGGGGATGCGGCGACGAAAGGAGCCGTTCCCGAAAGCAGCAGGTTGCTGACATGATTGCAGATATACCGCTGTTTGCGTGAAGCGCATTGCAGGGCGGACATGATTTCCTCTTTCGAGTTATCTTTCATGACTACTCCGAAAGCCATGCTGCTGAACAATACCTGCCGGAGAAAATGATTGCTCAGCTCATCGGAGAACAGAATCCAGTCGGCCTCTTTAAACCGCTCCTGCAGGACAATCAGTTCGTCCGCTCCGGCAAAATCGAATAAAGTATAATCCAGAATAACCACCGCTTGCGGATACAGGCGCAGCTGCTGAATCAGTTCAGCCTTATTGTCAGCTTCTAAAAGAACGGATACATCCTTTTGCCGGCTTAGCAGAAACATCATTCCTGCCTTACTGATATCCTGGTTGTCTGCGATGATATATTCCCTCATAATGATAAATTAAAAAACTCCGCTACAAATGTACGCATTTTGCGCGATTTGTAGCGGAGTTATTCTTATATTCTTCTGTTCGGATTACCAGGCACGTCCTTTGAAGATGTTTGACTGATCCAGTGGGACGATGTTACCGTTCAATGTCAGGTTGTTGTTATTGAAGTTCGGACTGATAGATACCGAAGCACTGTTGTTACCGCTGCTCATATTAATAAATACCTGAGCTGAGATACCGATGCCCTGTACACTGAATGAACAGTTTACATTTCCTTTCTTATCGATATTCATCTTCATGTCCGAAGAGTTACCGTCTACAGTCACACCACCGATACCGTTAGGGCCGGGATAAGGAGTGTTGAAAGCTGTCTGTACAGTGGCTCTGTTTCCGTTCATCAGGACGAAGTTAGTGTTGGAAGTCACGAAGGAACTCATACCGTTACGGAAGATCACCTGATTGGCTTCCAGAACAAACTGTTTGTTCTTCAAAGCCTGTACAGCCTGCTGGTAGGCTGCCATGTCCTGTACCTGTTCTTCTGCGCGAAGTTTTGCTCTTTCTGCGTCTCTTTCTGCTTTTCTGTCTGCGCGGCGGATGGCTGCGTTACTTTCCTGTGCATACATCATTGTGCTCGCACTTACTAAAACTAATGCTAATAATGCAATAAACTTTTTCATAACTTTTTTTTGTTTAGGTTTAATACGTTGTTCGTTTATTGCAAAAACAAAGTGTATGCCAGATTGTTCACGAGCGTTTTACTATTTTATATCCGATAGCTGCGACGGCGATACTCATTAAAGGACTGATAATGTTGAAAAAGCAATAGGGGAGGTACACCAGCGTAGGCACACTTAGAATGGTAGCCTGTGTCATTCCGCAGGTATTCCATGGGATCAGTACGGATGTAACGGTTACTGAATCCTCGGTGGTCCGGCTGAGCAGGCAGCTTTCGTAACCTTTTTTAGCATAAATGTCGCGAAACATATTCCCGGTCAGGATGATGCTGATGTACTGGTCGGCAGTTGCCAGATTGAGGAAAAGCCCCGAACAGACGGTAGCCGATACGACGCTGACTGTTTTCTTCATGAAACGTACGAAGAGTGATGTGATGCTTCCCAGCATACCGCTGGCTGTCATTGCTCCACCGAAACACATGGCACATAATATCAGCCAGATGGTATTCATCATTCCCGACATACCACGGGTGGCAATTAAATCTGTCAAAACGGCATTGTCGGTCTGCAGACTTGTCTTGCCGTAGATGGTCATCATCAGTCCTTTAAACAGGGAGTCGAAGTTGGAAACGGCAGCCCCCGAAATTTCCTGCAACAAATCCGGCTGGAAGATCAGAGCGAAAATACCCGCCAATAGAGTGGACAAAAACAGGGTAATGATGGAAGGCACTTTCCGTGCGATCAATATGCCTGTTGCTACCGGTATAATCAGCAGCCACGGGGTGATATGAAACTTTTCGTTCAGGGCGGCGGCTACCTCTGCGATGTGCTGGGTATTGCTGGCGTCATGAGACAGTCCTGCTATGGTAAATATGATTAGTGTAATGATCAGTGAGGGCACCGTAGTAATCATCATGTAGCGGATATGACGGAAAAGGGGCGTGTCTGTGACGGATGCCGCCAATATGGTCGTCTCGGACAGGGGAGAAACCTTATCACCGAAATAGGCACCGGAAATGATAGCTCCCGCAATCCAGCCTTCTTCAAAGCCCTGTGCCTTCCCGATACCCATGAGGGCGATACCAATGGTGGCAATCGTTGTCCATGAACTTCCGGTCATAACGGAGATCAGTACGCAAATAATGCAGGTCGATGTCAGGAAGAAACTGGGATGGATAATCTGCATCCCGTAATAAATCAAAGTGGGCACTACTCCGCTAATCATCCAGATACCGCTTAATGCACCGATAATCAGTAAGATGATGATGGCTGTTGTCACTCCTGCCACGTTGTTCGTGATTGCCAGTTCGTAGTCTTTCCAGGGGATTTTATAGAAAGCCATACCGATAAGAATACAAACGGCGGTGGTGGTAAGCAGCGATACCTGACTTCCGCCATTGAGGGCATCACTTCCAAATACACGAATCGTGGCGAATAATAATATCACTAATACGGCAATGGGCAACAGTGATACGAGGGGAGATGGAGCTTTCTTCATTCTAAGTTCTTTCCGTCTATAACGCTTTATTGTTTAAGTTCAGGTTTGATTTCTTTTTTAGACCGCGCAAAGATACAATAAAAAGACAGAATTCTTTTTACCTTGCCGGACAGCACAATAAAATTTATTATAAGTTTATATTTTATTGGAATATAGATGCTTTCCTGTTACACCGGATTCGTCTTGCGCCTCAGCCACCAATAGCGGATAAAGAGTACGCCGGTCAGGATCAATGCAATGGACAGTCCTGTGTAGAAGACAGATATAAAACTTTCGGGCAACAGACGGAAGCTACGGATAGTGATGCCAAGGCAGATCATAAAGATCATGACGATCCAGCTTTTGACATCGAAGAAGGAGAAAGGGCAGTTCTTCTGTTCCTTTTTCTGTTCGATCCTTTGGGTATGCTTGTAATAGAGTCTTTTGAAGATTAATACGAAGAACAGCAGAAAGACAACGGTTGCTTCTCCTATCTTGAACATCCAGCCTTCGGAGTTATTTAACCACGTAACGATGCCTATTCGCAAGATATTGGCACCGGCGATAATCCAGACTGTGCCTGCTGTGATAAGTAAGATTTCTTTGTTAACTCCGTATTTCATGTTTCCCTTTTTTGGTATTAAACGGTTTACTGCTCCGTTTTGTTGACTCACTTCTTCGATAAAGTTGTAATTAGTAAAGAAATGCAGGTCAGTGTGGCTCCAATTCCGATAACACCATGCCATCCGTACAATTGCCAGAACGTACCCGCGAGGAAGGTTCCCAGCGAACCGCCGACAAAATAAGTCGTCATGAAAATTGTATTGATGCGGTTGGAGGCGCGGGGCGACAGTTCGAAGATACTGGTCTGATTACTGAGCTGGATACACTGCATACCTATGTCGATGATGATGATTCCCAGAATGATGCCAAGGTAGGTGTTTTCTCCGACGAAGAAAAGTAACCATGAGAAGAGGATCAGCCCGCAACCGATGAAGTTGAAGCGGCGGACACCCACTCTCTTTACGTATTTTCCCACAAAGGAGGCGGTTAATGCTCCCGCCACACCGCATAATCCCAGCAAACCGATAACATCGCTGTTGGCATGAAACGGTGCTTGCCCCATCTTGAAAGCAAGGCAGGACCACATGGCAAGAAGGGAACCGAAGTTTAACGCTGCACGAATGGAATAAATGCGCAGCTGCGGAAACTCTTTCACCAAAGCCAGCAAGGATTTCATCAGGTCACCGTACTTTCCCCGGAAGTTGGTCTGAATATCGGGAAGGACTTTCAGTACGACAATCGCGCAGACAAACATCATGGCTGCGGCGATATAGTACATTTCGCGCCATCCGAACAGTTCGCCCACGAATCCGCTGAGAACCCGTGAAGCAAGGATTCCGGTCAGCAAGCCTGATAAGACGATTCCGACATTCCTGCCTTTGTTTTCCGGGCGGGAGAACTGGGCGGCTATGGGAATGAATATCTGCGGAATCATGGAGCAGGCTCCCGTGAAGAACGAAGCAAGGATGATCAGATGGATATTGTCTGCCAAAGCAATCGTCAGCAGGGAGAATATCAGGACGAAGAAATTGACGAGGATAATCTTTTTCCGCTGATACAAATCTCCTAAGGGAGTGATAAACAAGAGTCCCGCTGCATAGCCTATCTGTGTGACCATGGCAATCAGGTTGGTACGGAACTCTGATATGCCAAGTTCTTGGCGTATCATATTTAGCAACGGTTGGATATAATAGATGTTGGCTACCGAGACTCCTGCCACAATGGCGAGCGTCCACAGGATGGATGCCGGCAGACCTCCGTTTTCTTTCAATGACTGTTTCATGCCGCAAAGATAATGAATATCACTCAACAAAGAAAGTGGTAGAGATGGTATTTCCTTCACCGTCTACTGCCGTCAGCGAATGTTTGCCGGCGGCGGGTTGCAGGGAGATTTTGTGAAAGTCCTGTGTCTGCGCTTGGTAGGTCTCGTCAAGATGCCAGAAAACGGTGGCGTTAGGATTGCTGTGCGCCAGTTCTACAGTCAGGAAACCTTTACTGCCATCCAGTTGCTTGGGCAGTTTGATGCGTGCGTTCATCGGAGGATAGATAAATTGTATCGGCTGGAAAGTATCTTCTCCGCATCCGGCTTTGAAAGGAGGCAGCGGTTTA
Source organism: Bacteroides thetaiotaomicron (assembly GCA_019412825.1). GTDB lineage: Bacteria > Bacteroidota > Bacteroidia > Bacteroidales > Bacteroidaceae > Bacteroides > Bacteroides thetaiotaomicron_A. The sequence goes on from DXOL01000026.1 coordinate 196,365, forward strand.
TACTCCGGATGATGTTGTTTGTAATACCATTCCCATACGGGTGGCAGTGTGAACCAGCTTTTTTGAAGCGTAGGCTCCGTGTTGGCGCAATTCTCATAAATACGCTGGCTTTCATCGGCTGATAAAGTGACGAGATGGTGATAGGGGCATGCCTCTGTCCGCAGTCCTGCCGGTAAAACAAGAAGCGTGTCCGTTTCATCACAGAACCGTCCTTTCAGATGTCCCGATTTCCGGCAGACCTCTGCTTCGACAAAGATGCCCGTAGGGCGTGTAAACCACGAAGAGGCGGGAAGCAGATTAAAAATATCGAATAGTACGGGACCCGCTGTCTGTGCACCCACCAGTCCGGGCTTTCCTTCTCCGGTGGCATTTCCTACCCATACGCCGACTGCATAGCGGGGCGTAACACCCACCGCCCAAGCATCCCGGAATCCATAACTCGTTCCGGTTTTCCATGCGATGGTCTGCATGGAAGGAATGGATTTCCAGTCAATCTCTTCGGGACGGTTGACTTCTTTCAAGGCATCGAATGTCTGCCATACGGCGCCGGGCTGAAAAGGATCGGTTGATTCTGTGATTCGGCTTGTCGGGAGCAACAGGCTGCAAGACCTTTGCGGCAGTTGCAACAAACTGCGTCCCATCATTGCGTATGCGTTTGTTACATCCCATAAAGTGGCTTCCGCTCCTCCCAAAATAAGTGATAAGCCGTAGTGGGAAGAAGAACGGTTGATGGTCTTTAGTCCGATCTGTTGCAGGAAACTATGAAACTTCGGGACTCCGTATCTTTGCAGCATCGTGACCGCAGGAATATTTAATGAACGCGCGAGAGCTTCCGAAGCGGGAACAGCCCCTTCGAACTGCATACTGAAATTCTGTGGCGTAAATCCGTTGATATTGACGGGTACGTCCGGCAGCAACATATCCGGCAATAAACTTCCTTCCTGTAACATTGCGTAATATAAGAAAGGTTTTAGAATACTGCCCGTACTTCTCGGAGCCTGAATGACGTCTACCTGGTTTCCTCCCTGCTTCCGGTCGAAATGGACGTTGCCGCAGTATGCCACCACTTGATTGCTCGGAATGTCAATCACCAGAATGGCCAGATTACGAATATCACTTCGCCCGAATTCGTTGCTCCATCGTTCCGCCAGGTCTTCTACCTGAGTCTGAATGCCCCTGTTGATGGTCGAACGGGAGTATTCACCGTTTCGTTCCTGATAGAACCGGCTGACCAGATACGGTGCGATCTGTGGGAGCGGATGAGGCTCATCGGGAAGTGGCTCGCTGATAGCCAGTTCGTAGGTAGACGAATCGATGGTTTTCTTTTCGAGAAGCTGTTTCAGCAGGCGGTTTCGCTTGTCAAGCAGCGTTTTTCGTCCTTTGGACAGATGAATCATGGCGGGCGCATTGGGAAGAACGGCAAGCATGGCAGACTCTGCCCATGACAAGTCATCGGCAGAATGTCCGAAATAGCGCCAAGCGGCGGCATCCAGTCCCACTACATTTCCCCCGAAAGGGGCATGGGAGATATACATGGAAAGAATCTCCTCTTTGGAAGCGCGAAATTCCAGGCGGGTGGCCCAGATCATTTCAATCAGTTTCTCACGGAAGGTACGCGATTCGTTTCGTGCCAGGCGGATGGTCTGCATGGTCAGCGTGCTGCCTCCGCTTACGATGCGTTTATTCTTCACATTCTGATAGAAAGCTCTTCCGATAGCGAACGGATTGACTCCCCAATGGTGATAGAAATGTTTGTCTTCGAAAGTAATGAGGCATTCCTTGATCTTTTCTGGAGTCGTGTTTCGGGGAGGAAATCTCCATTGGCCGTCGGAGGCGATGCGTGCACCCAGCAGTTCCTCGTTCCGGTCCGTCACTACTGTGGAGTAGGGGACATGAAACAGGTGGCGGGGAAGACAAAAGATATATCCTGTCACCAAAAAAGCAAGAATACAAAGTATTACTTTTTTGGTGACGGACAATCGTTTGAAGAAATTCAAGATTTTGCTTCCCATGCACTTATGCTATCTGTCAATGCTGTCTTATTGTTCAGAGTCTTGTCAGCGGCTGACAGTCGTTCTTCCCGCTTTGGTGCGTGCCTGTACCGCTGCGTCGTACATAGCTTCGCACTGAATGGCCGGAAGAATGAAGTTGCCTGCATAAGTTGCCTGCAACCTTACGGTAAATGTTTTCGATTCACCCCGTCGCAGGTCGAAATAAGTCAATACCCGGTCATCACGAATATCTTTATAGGTATACTTACCGGCTGAACTTTCCGGAGCATTCGCCTCATTGTTACTGGAAGAGGACACTTCCGGAATAATCATCCGTTCATTGTATATTTCCCAGCCGGATGGTATGATATGTGTCAGTGCCAGATTGCTGTAATCGGAAGTACCGCTGATATTGGATAGGGTGACCGCAGACATGAAGTCCGTTCCCTGTCTGATGTCTTCCACGGAAATCGGTGAACCCGCCATATCTGTGTATTTCACATCCAGCCGGATATTATCGGCAATGGCTGGCAGCGTATCATTCAGCAGCTGGGTACGTGTAATCAGGTCTACGCTCAATGCTCCTTTGCCCTTGTTCTTCACAGAGACTGTTCCCGATTTCGGAGAAGTAGCTATCTCCTTCTCAAATACGGCTTTGGCAGATTTCACGGCAGGCTGTTGCTTGCCGTTCCAGCTCCATGTGAAATCCAGTGTACCGGATAATTGCTCCGCAAGGCGTCCCATTGCCATCAGGGCAAAGGCGGTAGACTGCGTGCTGAACCAGTTCTCCTGTGCCAGATTCTGTGATACCTTCTTTGCCTGTTGCAACGCATCCCGATCCCGCTTCATCAGAATGAGCGTTTCCAGAATCATTGCTTCATCCCGGTCGGACGAACCGTAAATCTGGTTCATGGAAGAATAAGGAATAACGGTCGTTTCTGCGTTGTATACTAATTCTCCGGCAGGTTTCATCTTTCCGGTCAGCGCATAGGCGGCTGCCAGTCTCCATTTGGCTTGGATGGAGAGGCCCGGCTGTTCCTTCATGCGGTTCATGGCTCCGTATTCCGGTGCGCCTGCCAGTGCAAGGGTGTAGAGGCGGAAGGCCTGCTGCAATTCCGATTGCCATATCTGCCAGTTGCTTGCTTCCTGCGGCATACGCCAGTTTTGGGCGGCACGCTGGAAACGTTTCCACTTGTTCAGTACGTTCGGATGAACGGCATACCCTTTTTCTTGTGCCAGTGTCAGGAACATACCCGTGTAAGAAGTGATCCATTCGTCGGCGACGGCGTTGCCCGGCCAGTATACAAATCCGCCGTTGGGAAGCTGGCGGGCATATATCTGCCGGATAGCTTCCTGTACATTCGCCTTTATTTTCTCGGCTTCCTGTTCGTCCACCGCCTTGAACTGGGAGACGAATAAGAGAGGTAATGCTTTGGATGTCAGTTGCTCTGTGCAATGATGCTGATAGTTGTATAAGAAGTCGAATCTACGGCTGATGTCTACCGACGGAATGCGGGAGACTTCCAGTTGCACCTGGTTGTTAGCCGAAGAAGAACCTGCCAGCGTGTATGACAGTTCGGCCTCCTGACCGGCTTCTATCCACTGACTGTTGCGTAAGGTAACCACCGGATTCGGATTCCGGACTTCTATTTCAATCGTTTCTTTCGTCTGTTGTCCGTTACCGCTTGCCGTCAGATGGATGGTTGCCTTGCCGGTTTTGCTGCCTGTTTTCAGAGTGAAGTATGCCAGTTGGTCACCCGGCTGGTCAAAAGTGAGTGACTGCTGGCGATTGCCTGTGATCTGTACGCCTGCGCCGGATGCTTCCAGCGATACGGTCACGTTCTTCACTTGGTCCTCCATAGCGAATACATTTACCGGAACGGTAATTTCTTCCTGTGTACTCAATACGCGGGGCAGAGTAGACAACAGCATGAGCGGTGTCCGCACAAACGCAGTCTTCTCCGCATTTCCGTAAGCGCCGTCCTGTCCGGCAACTACCATCGCACGTACAGAGCCCACATACATCGGAAGCTTCAACGTATGTGTCTGTTGCTTGCCTTTCGCAAGATAGAAAGGACCGATAAATTTGACCACCGGTTTGAAACGGTTGGCTTTGGCATCTGCCGGTTTCAGCGAGGCATCTCCACCCGTGCTGAACAATGAACTGTAACGTCCGCCGGAAGCACCCAGCACATCGTCGTACATATCCCATGTACGGATGCCGAGAGCCTCGCGTGCATAAAACTCGTTCCACGGGTCGGGCGTCTTGAAGTTAGTCAGGTCGAGCAGACCGTCATCCACAATCGCCAGTGTATAAGTCATCGGCTTTCCGTTTTTCTCGCTGACAGTCACGTTAAAGTCAGTTTCCGGACGCAGCACTTCCGGCATCTTGATTTGCGGTTGCAGAATCGTCTGACGGTTGGTCACGAATACCGGAGCAATGCCGTACATACGGATCGGCAGATCATTGACCGTCTGCGCATGAGGCTGCAACAGACTGATATGCAGATAAACATTCGGAGCCATTTCCGGTGTAATCTTGAAGGTGAGTTTCGTATCTCCCTGATCGGACACTTCGAGCCATTGCTGCTGCAAGACGGTCGAACCGTTTTCGAGGGATACCAGCGCACGTCCTCCGGCGGCTGCGGGAATGATTGCCGTAGCTGTTTCTCCTATCTCATAAGAATCTTTGTCCAGTGAGAAAGCAAGCATCTTGATGCCGCTTGGGTCTGTCTTGTTCGAACGTCCGCGCCAGTCGGGCCAGTCGATGTAGACGGTTCCTCCGGTGGCGTGTCCGCTTTCACGGTCTTTCACGTACACCAGATAGCGTCCCCAATCCGGATAATTGATGCGGAACTTGAAGGAGGCTTTGCCTCCTGTGGTCTGCAGGTTACCACTGGCAACGGGAGTGATGGAACTGTTGTTGATGTAGGTTCCGAAAGACTCTTCACCGTTTTCCCACCACCAGCTCCAGCTGATCCGGTAGATTTTATATTCCAGATTGGAACGGTTCACCGGCTGTCCCTGATCGTTGACCGTCACGATGTCAAACACATGATCTTTGTCTGTTTCGATATATTTTCCTTTCGGCTGGTTCAGATTGATGCCCACATACGATGTGAACGGAGAGAAGGGAACAGTCTGCGAGTAGATGCTCGCATCTCCTCCCGATTCGAAAACACGGGTGGTGAACGTTGCATTCAGCATACCCGGAGCACCCGTTGCTACCGGAAGCTGTATGTTGACACCTGCTCTTCCTTCCGCATCCAGTACCCCGTTGAACACATCCGCCCGGACGGTTGTAAAGTCCGTTGCCGGATTATTGAACAGGTATTGTCCGTAGTTCTTGAATTGCGTATTGACTTTCGATAAGGACATTTCTATCTTGGCTTTCAGTCGCGATGCGGTGGCTCCCGTCAGCCATGAAGAAGTAAGCGGGGCATATACGTCTTTGCTCGAAGCCTGAAGGATGGTTGGCAAAGCCAGCGTAATCTTCAGACGGTTCGGCTTGATGGTTTCGATGCGCAGACTCTTGTGGAAAGCGGTTCCTCCTACTTTCACGTAGGCATTCCATAATCCGGTGGGATCGTCGGCTTGTGTGGGCACGGCAAATGTATAGAATCCGTTTGTGCCCTGCGTAGAGATCATTTTGGTATAGAACTGTCCTCTGGGATTGTAAATCTCCAATGCTACCGGATGTTTGTCCGGAATGCGTTTCTCCCGGTCTTCCAGCATGAAGGAAATATGCAGTGTATCTCCCGGACGCCATACGCCTCTCTCGCCATAGATAAATCCTTTCAGGCCTTTCTGAATGTCTTTTCCTCCCACATCGAACCGGCTGACCGACTGCTCTTCGCCATCGACCACGCGTACATACGCCTTTTGCTTGTCCGCTTCGGCTACCGCTATGAAAGGAACTCCTTTCGGAGTGATTTCTACCAGTCCTTCACCGTTCGTCTCTCCCTTTCCAATCGGCTGAAGCTGGAAGTTATAAATCGTCACCTGTGCTTTCGCTATCGGCTTCGTATCCAAAATGTTATTTACTGCAATCCACAATTTATTCAGTGAATTACGTTTCACAATCATTCCCAGATTGGAGGCAAGGATATTGCAGGCGGCTATTCGGTCGGAATTCATATAGTAGGACGGATGGCAGGGGTTATCCCGTTCTGTCCATCGGTACTGGCTCCAGTCCATCGGCACGCTGCCGTTATAATAATAGTATGTTTCCGGAGTGTCCCATACCGCTTCATCGTCTTCCGACAATGTCTCTCCGCTGACTTTGGTCAGGTTGTCGGAAGACTTGTTGTCCGCAAACTGCATTTCCTTGTTTTCACTTCCCCCGCAAGGATAAGCGGAGTATTCCTGGCGGAACGAGAGGATGACACGGTAAATGGCTCCCGGCTCCTGATGAATCAATCCGGCAAGGTCTATCGAATAGTCTTCCCAACGGTGCACATCTTTGGAAGAATCTTTCGCCAGCCACAATGTTTTCTTATAAACCAGTCGTCCCGAACGGCGCAATTCATTGGCTGAGGAGAGCGAATTGTTCTGCATGAACATCAATACGTTGTTTTCGAAAATACGGATCACGCTCAAATCCACCGCGTATAGATTGACGGCGCGGAAGGGGATGATCAGACTCTTCGAATCGGGCAGGATAGCGGCGGAAGTTGCCATTTCTACCTGCGGTTTCAGGTTCAGTTCGCTGAATGAGATGGAATGGGAAGTGCCTAGCGGTTTGTCCTGACTGTTTCTTATTCCTTCATGGATGTTCAGTGTCAGTTTATTCTGTTTGCCGGCTTCGAAGTAAACGAATACTTTATTCTCTTTGATCTGGAAAATAGAGGAAGAAACTTCCGGAACGTCGATGAGTCCTTTCAAGTCCTGTGTGTTGGATACAGGGTCGGAGAATATGATTTCAATTCCGTTTTCCGGTTGGTCGATGCGTACGGCGGACAGGAAGCGGAAACTATTCTTTGCCGGGATCAGAATACTTTCGTTTTGGGTACGGTCGATGCCTGCCGGATTGCCTTTAACGGTAATTTCCAGTTGGTAATCTTCCGCCTCCCTTGTTATCTGACTGATGCTGAATGCGTATCGGGTCGGATGATCTGTCTGGGTGATTTCAATCGGATAGCTTTTGTTCTTTTCGCTTTCGGCTGTGAGCATTTTCTCTACTTCCTCTTTTTTCACTACATCGCTGAAGCGTATTTCACCCGTTACGGTCACTTGGTCGGGCTGGGTGGCTGTGACGGTTATCGGATCGGTATGAATGCTAAAGTTTCGTTCTTGCACACGGAAGGAGAAGTTGAATTCTTTCAGCTTTTTGTCTACATCAACGAAATCTCCCAGTCGGAAGATACCTTCGTAAAAAGCTCCCGGTTTCAGTGCCCCTTCTTCGGGGACAAATTCAATGGTATTGTTGCTGACCCAATACGTTTTTCCTTTCAATGAAGGAGAGAAGCTGAACGGATTGTCTTTCAGTTCCTGATTCAGGTCTACCATCGGCTGGTCTTGTGTCAGCTCAATGCGTATGGTTGAGTTTTGCGAAATCACTCCTCCCGTATAAGCATTGACATACGGAGCGTATTCGGCAGAAGGAATAATGTCTTTCTGATTACTTTTACAGGACGTAAATCCCGCAATTACTGTCAAAAGAATCAAGAATAGTCCGGCAGCAGTGCTGCATCTAGTTTTAATTTGTCCCATAGCGATGAGGTTTTATGATTCAACAAACAAATATACAGTTTTTATGGAAGATTTCTCTTAAATCTGCTTACTTTTGTACATTCAAATCATGTATTTATGGGAAGAAAGCAAGAATATAAAGAGACGAATTTGGAGTTCTTAAAAGAATTGTCATCGCAGGAAGGTGTTTTTGCATTGCCTTGCGGCATCTATTATAAGGTTTTGGAGACCGGTACGGGGACTGTTTCTCCTAATGTGCGGAGTATTGTTACCGTTCATTATAAGGGGAGTCTGATTAACGGTCAGGTGTTCGATAATTCTTATGAACGTAATTGTCCGGAAGCTTTTCGTCTCTGTGATGTAATAGATGGTTGGCAACTGGCGCTCCAACGGATGCGTGCGGGAGATAAATGGATCATCTATATACCTTACACGATGGGATATGGAACCCGTGCATCCGGTCCGATTCCGGCTTTTTCGACATTGGTATTTGAGGTAGAACTTTTGGGAGTTGCATAACTAACGAAGAAGGATATGAAAGTGAAAATAAGAAGCAAGGTAGTGATATTGCTATGCATTGTTCTAGCTGTTTTTTCTTCCTGTATCACGGACGACGATGATGACAGGGGAGATTTTGCTCTTGTTGTCGGTGACGCCCTTCCTCAGTTTTCGGTAGAGATGAGTGATGGGGGAGTATTGAATACGCAGTCATTTAGCGGGAAGGTTGGAGTGATTGTCTTTTTTCATACGGATTGTCCGGATTGTCAGAAAGAACTTCCGGTTATTCAGAAAGTTTATGATACGTATAAAGAGAATCCGGATGTATTATTGTCTTGTATCAGCCGTTCGGAATCGGGCTCCGAAGTACAAACCTATTGGGAAAAACATTCGTTTACCTTGCCTTTTTCCGCTCAGAATGATGATGCCGTCTTTTCGCTTTTTGCTTCCCATACCATTCCCCGTATATTGATAACAGATAAGGAGGGGATTATTCGTGCTGTATATACGGATGATCCTTTGGCAACCTATCAAGAACTGGCAAAAGATATCGATGCTGTCTTAATCGATAAGTTGTCTGGGAACGAACGATAGGTCATTTGTTTCAAATCAACTGGTAGTTTAATCCGGCTTTTTCGGTTATTTGTTTTCATTCTACAGACCGGTGAAAAAGAATTGCTTGTATAATATATTTATGATATCCACTGGGCGGATTAACATTTTTTATGTCAGTAGATGCGGGGAGGAATGGTAGTAGACTGAAAGAATAAAAGATGATTTGTTGACTGATTATCAGTATTTTAATTGTTATACTATCCCTAAAGAAAGGCAAATCTACTGACACTACTGACAACTGACACCTTAATGCCTCTTTACAGAGAATATATCAAAGAGGAATAAATGAATATGTAAATTAAAATGCCTTTAAATAACTCTTAATCATAGTTTACTGATAACTTCATCATCACCGGAAGAAAGAAGCGTATTCAACGCCGTTGAAATTGTATTCCTACCTTCGTCCGGTTATTTATATTTGTTGTAGCGTATATGTTTACAAATGAATGAATGAAAAAGTACTGCCACTGAATGTTTTCATACTGATAGATTGTACATGCAATTAATGTCTTGTGTATTTGTAATATATTGATAATTAATATTATACGTGAATTTGAAAAGTAACGCTATTGCTAAAGGAACGCTAAGGTGTCAGTTGTCAGTGTCAGTAGGGAATATAGGGCTTTTTAATGGTGCAAATAGTATACATATGTGAGTGTGAAAGAACAGGAATATGAAGAGAAAAGAACGAAAAGTGAAAAAGGAATGAGGTGGAGGAGTGTAATGATTGAAGTACTTGAAGAGGGGAAATGATGTACAAGAGTGTAAGAAGTAAAGTACTAGAGTTGAGAGTTTGAAGTACTGGAGTTGGAAGTATGAAGTACGAGAATCTGTAAGATGAAGTATAAGAGTTGATGGGAGTAAGTACTCTTAGGGTAATGCACTATCAAAGTCTTGAAAAAAGCGCTTCAATGCAATCATTAATACACTGATTTAAGTTATCTTTGCGGTTAAGAAAAAGGACCCGGACGATATTCTCTACTGCGTGGTGATTATTAATCTGGTCGTGTTATAAGAGCATTATGCAAAAAATAAATAGATTGGCATTATGAAAAGATCAATAAAGCGTTTGCCCAAACGTACACAGGAAGAGCTGGCGGTGCTGCAAGAACTGATATTGGCGTACCTTGCGAATGTGCGTATGATTATCCTGTATGGGAGTTATGCACGGGGAGAATATGTCATTTGGGATGAAACATACGACGCTGGCGGAGGGATTACTTACTACCAGAGTGACCTTGATATACTGGTGATATGTGATACGAGCGATGCTGTTAAAGCGGAGAATCATGCGAATACTTTTATCATTCCTAAGTATGATAAACGAATGGAAGGAAGGCGGCACCCTGCACCACCTCAAATCATTGTTGAAAGCACGACCACCGTTAATCGGGCTATACGAAGGAAGCATTATTTCTTTTATGAGGCTATAAAAGACGGTATTCTGTTATATGATGACGGTACGTTTCATATTGGTAAACCGGAGAAGTTGCCGTATCGGGAAATTAAGCAATATGCGGAGGAAGAATATACAGGATGCTTCGACATGGGAGAAGGATTCTTAAGACATGGTCATCTGGATAAAGAAGAGGGGAATTATAAATTAGGTTCGTTCGAATTACATCAAGCCTGCGAACGTTACTACAAAGCGTATATGCTTGTCTATGGCGGCACTCGCCCTAAATCTCATAAATTAGAAGTGTTGGGCCCAATGGCTAAAAGCCGTTCACGAGCTTTCGCAAATGTATTTCCTGTCAATACTCCCGAAGATATAGAAGCGTTCGATAAATTATGTCGGGCGTATGTCGAAGCTCGGTACAACAGACTGTTCACTGTTAGCAAAGAGCAATACGAGTACATGCTGGCACGAACGGAGCTATTGCGCGAGGTGACTATCCGGGAGTGTGCTGCACGCATAGCATACTATGATGGGATGATAGAGAAGGAAGAGAATTCTCTGATTTGAGGCTCTTGAATTTTAGGGTGACGCACGATGAAGAAAGTCACCCCCTATTCAATATACTATTACCGTTTCTTCCGAATCTTAAAGGTTGCGAGATTACCTTTATGGTCGCTGGGCCAAATACAAGAAGGCGTCAGAATTTTATCCTTAGAATTGTTTTTTGCAATTTTTCCCCGGACAACCGTTTCGGAGGGACCTACCAACCTGCTATTCTTCATGGAAAGCATCGACTCCAATGGATGGTAATAAATGAAATCAATCCGGTCACGTTCGTCTGCTTCAGGTGCCCAAGCCAACTTTTCCAGTTTAGCCTCTTCTGCGAGTTTGTTTCCGGCAGGGAATGTAAAACCGGGATATCTAACTGTATTGGGATATTTTTCACGATAAGCATCTTTGAATCCTGCTTCACTCAGCATCATTGAGCAGTCCCAATGAATGACAGCCCCGTTATGATCCCACAAATCCTTTGTATCTGCCTGCCAGTCCAAATGAGAAGGCTCATTAAAATCTCCTCCCATGATTATCGGGCGGCCTTGTTGAATGTCGGATTGTATTTCCTGAATAAAAGCACGAATGGTTTCATCCCGGAAAGACTGTCTGTTTGCTTTCAAGACTTCTTCTTCATCCGTTATCGGCATCTCCATCTTCTTCCAGGTAGTACCATTATATCCGCGTGGCATATAGCACTGATAATGCCGGTAATCCAGATGACAAGAGTAGAAAGATACGGGTTGGCCTTCGATTGTTGCAACCATTTTCACCATTGCACGACCTTCGTCACCGGGTACGATGCAGCATTTAGTCATGCTGTCCGGCTTGAATTTGCTCAAAACACCGATTGCGAGATCAAAAGTTTCACCATAATAGTGTTTTCCTCTCTTCTCCAGTTCTTTTATCACATGGGGTATAAACTGTTTTCCGTTTCTGATTTCGCACAAGAAAACAACATCTGCATCCATCTGATCCAGTACATCAATGATGCCTTGATCTCCGTTGGGTACCTTAGTGCCTCCATGCCATAGGTTTAATTGGAAAACGGTAAAAGTGTCTTTCGCTTTTGCATGGCAAATATTGGTCAGGCAAAACAAACATAGTAGTAATAGTAAATTCTTTTTCATATCGTGTCTTTTTATATTCTTCTTAATCTGATTTGTGTATCAATGAAATAGAGATCATTATCTATCCCATATAGTACATTATTGGGTACTGCATCGAATATCTCATACTCTTTATTATGGAATTCATCCATATAATCTATTTCAAAACCAATTGCATTCATGTATTCAGCGATTTCATCTTCTGTAGCTTCTCGTTTGGCAATAATATAAGGTTGCGTAATTATTGCGCAGAACTCATGCTGACTGTTATATGCAAAGCCGATCATTTCGTACGGGACATTACTGAAGTAATGATTGTGTGCAAAGATACGAATAAAGAAGTTTTCTAAATCTTCCCCAGCATATTCAAAATTATTCAGTTTGATGACTGATACGCTACCATCGTGAAAAACTTCGTTCTCTCCACCTTTATCCATATAAGTAATATTAAGATTGGATAGGTCGATCCACAAATGATTGGAATCAGCTAGTTTTTTTAGCTCTTCAGTTTGCGCTCTCTTATAGCTTTCTGTTGCTTCAGCATTTCCTGTTGCTTCCTTACTTCTTCTGGCGATACAGGCTGCTTGCTCCAAGAGGCTATTGATTGGCGGGTACGCTCTATCCATTCTTTGTGAAATTCGTTGATGTATTCCATAACCATAGTTAATTATGAGTTCATGCAAAAATAACACATTTTTTAATTATTCCCATCTATTTATGTGCTTTTTGAATTTTCTTCCTCGGCCAGTTCTTTTATTTCTTTATTCAGAAAGACTGATAATACAGTTCTTACTATAACTACACCTCCTAAAATGGCCAGCTCGTCTAAAGTCGGGTCTACTACGGTCTTTAGTATGTCTGACGCAATTAGAAATTCTAATCCCAATAAGAGGTAACTACCGAAATCAGCTCTTAGCTGCCGGACATTATTGATGGTATAGGTTCCGTTGATTCGTTTGAATTCATTACGGAGAAAAGCGATGAATCCTACGAATACTCCATAGGTAACAATCAATAAACTGATTACGCCAATGATGGTGGCTAGTATGTTTAAAAATGTGAGTAGCATCGTTTCATGATGTTTGGTTATATTGTAATAACAAATAATCCTGTCTAATAGTTTTGCTTTAGGATGTGGTAGGCAGACAATTTGCTAATTATATTTTGTGATGTATAAAAATGGCCTCTAAATTGTTTTATCTATGCTAGAATGATTATATTTGTGAAACTAAATGTTATATAGATATGCTTGGAAGAAAAATGAATACCTATCGTTTGACCAGTATGGAAGAACCTACTGATGAAATGCTTGCTACCCTTATGAAAGAAGTGGCGGAGGAAGCAAAACGTAAAGGCCAGGTAGCTACAGATAAGTTTTTTAAGCGTTTGGATGAAACAGTTGCCTTGCGTAAAAAAGAGTGGGCTATAAAACGCAATAAGGTTGCAAAATAATGGAAGAAATAATACATAATCCGGTTCTGATTGTGATTGCTGGTCCTAATGGTTCTGGTAAAACCTCCGTGACTTCTAAGATTCTTCATCATGAATGGATGGAGGATGCTGTTTATATAAACCCGGATATTATTGCCCAAGAAAAGTTTGGTAATTGGAATTCGAAAGATGCTGTGATGCAAGCGGTAGAGTATTGTGAGAATTTGAGAGAGGAATGTTTGACGGAGCGTAAAAGTCTTATTTTCGAGACTGTATTGTCTGTTGAAGACAAAATCGATTATATATTGAGAGCGAAAGAAGCTGGTTTCTTCATTCGCTTTTTCTTTGTTTGCACAGAACATCCTACTATTAATGCTGCTCGTATTGCACGTAGAGTAATGGAAGGGGGGCATGATGTTCCAATTACTAAAATTATTTCTCGATATGATAAATCGATTGCTAATTGTTGTATTGTTTCAGAATTTGTTGATAGAGCTTATGTTTATGATAACTCAGTAGAGAACATGGATGCTCGACTTCTATTTAGATTAAGCAATGGAAAATTGATAAAGCAATATGTAGATGTAATACCTAGATGGGCATTGCCTGTTTATGGAAATAACATATTATAGATTATATCTGTATATCAGATGATTACTTTGCCAAAGCCTAAGCTGCGTCTACCGCACAAGCCACAATATAATCTACTATCGGGTTGTTACCGATTGCTTTTGATAAGTAGGGGAGAAGTAAGTCAGCAGTTAAATTAACGAAACTATTGAAAATAAAAATCCCCATAACCTTATCAGTTACAGGGATTTAATATGTAGTAATCGTTGAAATTACTTAGCCAAAGCAGTTGCAATATCCACAGCACAAGCCACTGTACAACCTACCATAGGATTGTTACCAATTCCTAAGAATCCCATCATTTCTACGTGAGCAGGAACTGATGAAGAACCAGCGAACTGAGCGTCTGAGTGCATACGACCCATAGTGTCTGTCATACCATAAGAAGCCGGACCAGCTGCCATGTTATCCGGGTGAAGAGTACGACCTGTACCACCACCGGAAGCAACTGAGAAGTATGGCTTACCAGCCAATACACGTTCTTTCTTATAAGTACCGGCAACTGGGTGTTGGAAACGAGTCGGGTTAGTAGAGTTACCTGTGATAGATACGTCTACGCCTTCTTTCCACATGATAGCTACACCTTCGCGAACATCGTCAGCACCGTAACATTTTACTTTTGCACGAGGACCGTCAGAGTAAGCGATTTCGCGAACTACTTTCAGTTCACCTGTGAAATAGTCAAACTGAGTCTGAACATAAGTAAAGCCATTGATACGAGAGATGATCTGAGCAGCGTCTTTTCCAAGACCGTTCAGGATGCAACGCAATGGTTCTTTACGTACTTTGTCTGCTTTTGCAGCGATTTTGATAGCACCTTCAGCAGCAGCGAAAGATTCGTGACCTGCAAGGAAAGCGAAACATTTAGTTTCTTCGCGCAGCAACATAGCAGCCAGGTTACCATGACCGATACCAACCTTACGGTCGTCAGCTACAGAACCCGGAATACAGAATGCCTGCAAACCGATACCGATAGCTTCAGCAGCTTCAGCAGCGTTTGTGCAGTTCTTCTTAAGAGCAATTGCAGTACCTACCACATAAGCCCATTTTGCGTTTTCAAAACAGATAGGCTGAGTTTCTTCACACGTTTTATAAGGATCAAGTCCGGCAGCTTCGCAGATTGCGTTAGCTTCTTCGATGTCTTTGATGCCGTTAGCGTTCAAGGCTTCAATGATACCTTTGATACGACGGTCTTGGCTTTCGAATTTTACTTCTCTAATCATAGTTTCTTTCCTCCTTATATTATTCGTGACGTGGATCAATGTGTTTAACTGCTCCCTGCTCTGCTGTTACACGACCATAAGTACCTGTAACTTTCTTCAATGCTTCGTTAGCATCAGTTCCCTTCTTGATTTCATCCATGAATTTACCCATGTGAACGAATTCGTATCCACAGATTTCATCATTCTTATCCAAGAAGATATTTTTGATGTAACCTTCAGCCATTTCAAGGTAACGAGGACCTTTAGCCAAAGTACCATAAAGAGTACCTACCTGGCTACGCAGACCTTTACCCAAGTCTTCCAGGCCTGCACCGATAATCAAACCACCTTCAGAGAAAGCAGACTGAGTGCGTCCGTAAACGATTTGCAGGAAGAGTTCGCGCATAGCAGTATTGATTGCGTCGCAAACAAGGTCAGTGTTCAATGCTTCGAGGACTGTTTTACCCGGAAGGATTTCAGCAGCCATAGCAGCTGAGTGAGTCATACCAGAACATCCGATAGTCTCAATCAGAGCTTCCTGGATGATACCTTCTTTAACATTCAGTGTCAGTTTACAAGCACCCTGCTGAGGAGCACACCAACCGATACCGTGTGTCAAACCTGAAATATCAACGATTTCTTTAGATTTTACCCATTTGCCTTCTTCGGGTATGGGAGCCGGTCCATGGTTAGGACCCTTCTTTACAACACACATGTGTTCCACTTCGTGTGAATAAGTCATAATTAGCTCTTTTTTTAAGTGATATAATTAAAAATACGTAGTCACGATTCTCTAAATCGCCCACAAAGGTAGTCGATTTATTTGTTTCTGCAAATCGCCATATCTTACTTTTTTGTGAAAAGTGACAAATCCGTTTACGTTTTTTCTTCGTTTGCTAAGTCGGGATTGCATTTGTGAAAGATTCGTATGCATCGAACTATCTATTCGTTCCTTTGTTGTTATCTGAAATATAAATTTTATGGAACTGAATCAGGTAGATATACATTATTTGATAGCGGCGATCTGCGTTATTTCATCTGCATTGATATTTTATACTATCGGTGTATGGGGAGAAAGGCTTCAAAAGAAACTGAAGTTATGGCATATCATTTTCTTTCTTTTAGGATTGGTGTCCGATGCGGTAGGAACCAGCCTGATGGAGCATATTGCCGAATTAACTCATTTGCATGATGAAATCCACACGGTGACGGGGACGATTGCGATTCTTCTTATGTTTGTACATGCTTCATGGGCGATATGGACTTATGTGAAAGGCTCTGCCAAAGCAAAAAGACATTTTAATCGTTTTAGTATAATTGTGTGGTGCATTTGGCTGATACCTTATTTAATAGGTATGGCTATTGGAATGCGTTTGCATACATAAGCAATTGTGTGTTTTAGTAAGATTGTCGAGGCATTACTATTAGATATAGAATAAAAATTAGTAGCTTTGCTGAATAATTTATTGAACAAAGCTATGATAGAAGTTATAGAGTCCGCTTTACAAAAGGCTGCGGGCGAAGGAATGGATGAATTTATCCA
Source organism: Bacteroides thetaiotaomicron (assembly GCA_019412825.1). Classification (GTDB taxonomy): domain Bacteria; phylum Bacteroidota; class Bacteroidia; order Bacteroidales; family Bacteroidaceae; genus Bacteroides; species Bacteroides thetaiotaomicron_A. The sequence goes on from DXOL01000026.1 coordinate 213,026, forward strand.
GGTATTTACTGATAAATATAAGGAAATAATCGGTGGTGAACTGACTGCTGATACGATGCCGTTGCTGACAGGTGAACAGCATTCATTGCTGGCTTATCAGATTTTCCGTGATGAAATAATGTTCGGCGGATTCTGCCAGTTGATTCAGAACGGTTATGGCGGATATATTTTTGATAATCCTTTTGCCAAGGTTATGCGTCTGTGGGGAGCGGAAGAATTTTCCAAACTGGTATATAAAGCCAAAAAGATATATGATGCCAACCGGAAAGATTTGGAAAAAGAACGGACGGACGATGAATTCATGGCAATGTATGAACAGTATGAAGCTTTTGATGATTTGGAAGAGGCATATTTAGAGATGGAAGAACAGGTTACTGCGTTGGTAGCAAGATATGTAGACGAGCACCTGGAACTTTTTGCAAAAATAATAAAGTAAACGATGCAGTATTTTTTAAGTATCTGCATTTATTAATTGTGAATTAGAATTTATATCTTTGCAAACTCTAAAAAATATGTTTATGAAACAAATGAAATTTTTATTAGTAGCTTTAATGACGGTTTTAATGGGGATGTCTGTTACTTCTTGTATGAATGGGGATGATAATACGATATATACCGGACCTGCGTTCGCAAAATGTACAAACTATTTTCCTGCTACATTTGAGTTGGCTAATGGGCAGAAACTGGTTGTGAACGAATTGTCAATGCCTAACCTAAATATAGGAGAGATTTATTTCTTTTACTATCAGTTTGATACGGCAGAACAGGCTGGAAACTCTACGACTCTTAACGTAACACTTTATGCAGGAAGTACTCCAACTTCTATTAGTGCAAAGTCTAATGAAGGTCCTGTAAAAGCAGCAGATGATAACAAAGCTACTGCACCCTTATATACATTTAATAGCGATACATCAACTCAACCTGGAATACTCTTTGATCAGTTTCTTGTAGTTCCAATTATGTATTGGGTAAAGGTAGAGAGTACTGACGAAAAACAGAAGGAAGAACTTAATAAGCATTCTTTTATAATCACTTATGATTTCGATGAGTTGAAATCAGGAGATACTGAGCTTGTATTGAATCTTAATCATGTGATAAATGATGGTACAGAAGAGAATGTAACTCGTGATAAGTACACTTCTACCTATAAAGCGTATAATTTATCTAGTGTTATTTATGCGTTTAAACAGGCTACTGGAGCTGAACCGACTAAAATTAAAGTAAATGCACAGACTAACTCCTCAAAGAATTCCTTGGATGGTGCAACTAATTCTTCTTGGAGTGAAACACTTAAAACAAATTGAACTATAAAGAATTATTTAATATAGCAATGAAATTGATTTCCTCTCCGGCCAAGGCTTGGGAGGAAATTTCTATGGAAGAGGATAGGCGAAAAGTTTTTATGGCTTTTGTCTATCCTATGATTGGTTTATGCGGTTTGTCCGTCTTTATCGGCTCATTGCTGACGAATGGATGGGGAGGACCGCAAAGTTTTCAAATAGCTATGACCAGTTGTTGTGCCGTAGCTGTGGCATTGTTTGGTGGTTACTTTTTGGCGGCCTATGCAATTAACGAAATGGGAGTGAGAATGTTTGGTATGCCTGCCAATGCTCCGTTGACACAACAATTTGCCGGATACGCATTTGTTGTTCCCTTCTTGCTTCAGATTGTGACCGGACTTTTACCTGATTTTAGAATTATTGCCTGGCTATTTCAGTTCTACATTGTCTATGTGGTATGGGAAGGAGCTCCCATATTGATGCAAGTGGAGGAAAAAGTACGATTGAAATACACCCTTTTTTCATCAGTTTTGTTAATACTATGTCCGACGGTGATTCAAATCGTATTTAGTAAGTTGATAGCCATACTTAATTAATGTGTAAAGATGAAACAACCTTCTGTAAATATCAAGAATAAACGTGCTACGTTTGACTATGAGTTGATGGATACCTACACAGCAGGTATCGTATTGACAGGTACGGAAATTAAATCCATTCGTTTAGGAAAAGCAAGTCTGGTGGATACGTTTTGTTATTTTGCGAAAGGCGAATTATGGGTAAAGAATATGCATATCGCCGAGTACTTTTATGGTTCGTACAATAATCATACGGCTCGTAGAGACAGAAAGTTGTTGCTTAATAAGAAAGAATTGGAGAAAATTCAACGGGGAATGAAAGACCCCGGTTTTACTACCGTTCCTGTGCGTTTGTTTATCAACGAAAAAGGTTTGGCGAAACTGGTCGTTGCTTTGGCGAAAGGTAAAAAACAGTACGATAAACGGGAATCAATAAAAGAAAAAGATGATCGCAGAGACATGGCCCGAATGTTTAAGCGGTAAGATGGCTTCATAGCGCAATAGTAAGATAAGATCGTGATAGGTCTAAGATAGGCAGAGTGACAATTAGGTGTTAATGTAATAAGGTAAGAATGAAAAAGACTATTTCTCAGATTGTATCCGAGCGTATTCTGATTTTGGACGGCGCAATGGGTACAATGATCCAACAATATAATCTCAAAGAAGAAGATTTTCGTGGTGAACGTTTCGCACATATTCCCGGTCAGTTGAAAGGGAATAATGATTTGCTGTGTCTGACTCGCCCCGATGTCATTCAAGATATCCATCGTAAATACCTGGAGGCAGGTGCGGATATTATCGAGACCAATACATTCAGTTCTACAACTGTCTCAATGGCAGATTATCATGTGGAAGAATATGTGCGCGAAATGAATCTTGCCGCTACCAGGCTGGCACGTGAACTGGCAGACGAATATACGGCAAAGAATCCGGATAAACCGCGTTTTGTTGCAGGCTCCGTTGGACCTACTAATAAAACCTGTTCCATGAGTCCGGATGTGAACAATCCGGCGTTTCGTGCCTTGTCTTATGACGAACTGGCTGCCTCTTACCAGCAGCAAATGGAAGCCATGCTGGAAGGTGGGGTGGATGCCATTCTTATCGAAACCATATTTGATACGCTGAATGCGAAAGCTGCCATCTTTGCAGCCGGACAGGCTATGAAGGTGACAGGAATAGAAGTTCCTGTTATGTTGTCTGTGACGGTATCCGATATCGGCGGACGTACATTATCCGGACAGACTTTGGAAGCTTTCCTGGCTTCTGTACAGCATGCCAATATATTCTCTGTCGGATTGAATTGCTCCTTTGGTGCCCGTCAGTTGAAGCCTTTTCTTGAACAGCTGGCTTCGCGTGCACCTTATTATATCAGTGCTTATCCTAATGCGGGACTTCCGAATAGTCTGGGGAAATATGATCAGACTCCCGAAGATATGGCTCATGAAGTGAAAGAGTACATTCAGGAAGGATTGGTTAATATTATCGGTGGTTGTTGTGGTACGACAGATGCCTACATTGCAGAATATCAGGCACTGATAGCAGGTGCCAAACCTCATGTTCCAGCTCCCAAACCGGATTGTATGTGGCTTTCTGGACTCGAACTGCTGGAAGTGAAACCGGAAATCAACTTTGTGAACATAGGTGAGCGTTGCAACGTAGCAGGCTCACGCAAGTTTCTTCGTCTGATTAATGAAAAGAAATATGACGAAGCCCTTTCCATAGCTCGTCAGCAAGTAGAAGACGGAGCTTTGGTTATTGACGTTAATATGGATGATGGCCTGCTGGATGCCCGGACTGAGATGACTACTTTTCTGAATCTCATTATGTCCGAACCGGAAATAGCCCGTGTACCTGTTATGATCGACTCTTCCAAATGGGAAGTAATCGAAGCCGGATTGAAATGTCTGCAAGGCAAATCAATCGTAAACTCGATCTCTCTGAAGGAAGGAGAGGAAGTATTTTTGGAGCATGCCCGGATCATCAAGCAATATGGAGCAGCAACTGTCGTGATGGCTTTTGATGAAAAAGGACAGGCGGATACTGCTGCCCGCAAGATAGAGGTGTGCGGACGTGCATATCGTCTGCTGGTTGATAAAGTTGGATTCAATCCTCATGATATTATTTTCGACCCGAATGTGCTTGCGGTGGCTACAGGAATCGAAGAGCATAACAACTACGCCGTAGACTTTATAGAAGCTACCGGATGGATCAGGAAAAATCTTCCCGGTGCACACGTCAGCGGGGGAGTAAGTAATCTTTCTTTCTCTTTCCGTGGCAATAATTATATTCGTGAAGCAATGCACGCCGTATTCCTTTATCATGCCATCCAGCAAGGGATGGATATGGGAATCGTCAATCCGGGAACTTCCGTACTCTACAGTGACATTCCTGCAGATACGCTGGAAAAGATAGAGGACGTTGTATTGAATCGTCGTCCCGATGCTGCCGAGCGTCTGATAGAACTGGCGGAAGCATTGAAAGAAACGATGAGCGGAACTTCCGGTCAGGCAGCTGTGAAGCAGGATGCATGGAGGGAAGAATCCGTACAAGAGCGTTTGAAATATGCTTTGATGAAAGGAATCGGTGATTATCTGGAACAGGATTTAGCGGAAGCTTTACCTTTATATGATAAAGCTGTAGACGTAATAGAAGGTCCGTTGATGGATGGAATGAATTATGTCGGTGAGCTTTTTGGCGCAGGAAAAATGTTCCTGCCTCAGGTCGTGAAGACTGCCCGTACTATGAAGAAAGCCGTAGCTATACTGCAACCGATCATTGAACTGGAAAAAGTGGAAGGATCATCTTCTGCCGGAAAAGTACTGCTTGCTACCGTAAAGGGGGATGTGCACGACATCGGAAAGAATATAGTTGCCGTAGTAATGGCGTGCAACGGCTATGATATTGTTGACTTGGGAGTGATGGTTCCGGCAGAAACCATTGTTCAGCGTGCCATTGAAGAAAAAGTGGATATGATCGGTTTGAGTGGTCTGATCACACCTTCTTTGGAAGAAATGGCTCATGTGGCTGTCGAACTGGAGAAAGCCGGACTGGATATTCCTCTGCTGATTGGCGGAGCCACTACTTCAAAGATGCATACAGCACTGAAGATCGCACCTGTATATCATGCGCCGGTTGTACATCTGAAAGATGCTTCTCAGAATGCCAGTGTTGCTTCCCGGCTGTTAAATCCGCAGATGAAAGCCGAACTGATCAACGAGTTGGATACAGAATACCAGGAACTTCGTGAGAAAAGTGGATTAATGCGACGTGAAACCGTTTCATTAGAAGAAGCCCAGAAAAATAAGTTGAACCTATTTTAAAGACTTGTCACAATGAAAAAGATTTTTTCTTTCTTATGTATGTTCATGGCAATGACTGCTATGATCTCATGTTCTTCCTCAAAAGAGGAAAAAGGAACAACCGGCACCGGAAATGCCGCTTTGGATAATATCTTTGAGCGTAAGAGCGTACGTACTTATTTGAATAAAGGTGTAGAGAAAGAGAAAATCGATTTAATGCTTCGTGCGGGGATGTCTGCTCCATCGGGAAAGGATGTTCGTCCCTGGGAATTTGTAGTTGTTTCCGACCGTGCGAAACTGGATTCGATGGCGGCGGTTCTTCCTTATGCCAAGATGTTGACACAAGCTCGCAATGCGATTATTGTCTGCGGAGATTCCGCCCGTTCTTCTTATTGGTATTTAGACTGTTCTGCTGCAGCACAGAATATTTTGCTGGCTGCTGAAAGTATGGGACTGGGTGCTGTGTGGACAGCTGCTTATCCATATGAAGATCGTATGGAAGTCGTTCGCAAATATACCAACCTGCCCGAGAATATTCTTCCTCTTTGTGTCATTCCTTTCGGCTATCCTGCAACAAAAGAGCAGCCGAAACAGAAATATGACGAGAAAAAGATACATTATAATCAGTATTAGTAAACAAAAGTTTTGTCTTTTCAATAAATTCCTTACATTTGCGGCTTAATTGATTAAAATCTGATACGCAAATGTTTGGAATAGAAGACCCTTTTATAGTTCTGCCATATCTTCTCTCGGTGATATGTGTGATTTTTGCTGCCTGGTTCGGGCTGAAATATTGGAATAAGGACGACGATAAAGACGAAACACGATGAATACATTTACTCTTGGCTTGATTGTGATAGCTTATCTGCTATCATTGGCTTACCTCGGTTTTTTAGGATATAAGAAGACTACGAATACCAGCGATTATCTGGTCGGCGGGCGGCAGATGAATCCGATAGTGATGGCACTTTCTTATGGTGCTACGTTTATCTCCGCTTCCGCAATTGTTGGCTTTGGCGGAGTAGCTGCCGCTTTCGGTATGGGCATTCAGTGGCTGTGTTTCCTCAATATGTTTGTCGGGGTGGTTATCGCCTTCATATTTTTCGGTTTGCGTACCCGGCGCATGGGAGCAAAGCTGAATGTCAGTACTTTCCCGCAGTTGTTAGGTCGTCATTTTCGTTCCCGTAATATACAAGTGTTCATTGCTGCCGTCATTTTTATAGGTATGCCGCTATACGCTGCTGTGGTAATGAAAGGGGGCGCTGTATTTATCGAACAGATTTTTCAGATTGATTTTAATATATCTCTGCTGATATTTACGTTAGTCATTGCTGCGTATGTGATTGCAGGAGGAATGAAGGGAGTGATGTATACGGATGCTTTACAGGCAGTTATCATGTTTGGCTGTATGCTGTTCCTGTTGTTCTCTTTGTATCAGGTGCTTGGCATGGGTTTTACGGAAGCAAACAAAGAATTGACAAATATAGCCCCTTTGGTTCCGGAGAAGTTTAAGGCATTGGGGCATCAGGGATGGACTGCAATGCCTGTGACAGGTTCTCCGCAGTGGTACTCATTGGTTACTTCTCTTATTTTGGGAGTAGGAATCGGTTGCCTTGCACAGCCTCAGTTGGTGGTACGTTTTATGACGGTAGAAAGTAGCAAGCAGTTGAATCGTGGCGTATTTATCGGTTGTTTTTTCCTGATTATAACGGTAGGAGCTATCTATCATGCCGGCGCATTAAGCAATCTTTTCTTTTTGAAAACAGAAGGAGCCGTTGCTACGGAAGTGATACAGGATATTGATAAAATCATTCCTTATTTCATCAATAAAGCTATGCCGGACTGGTTTGCTGCTTTGTTTATGCTCTGTATCCTTTCTGCAAGTATGTCTACGCTTAGTTCGCAGTTCCACACAATGGGAGCGTCGGTTGGTTCTGATATTTATGGTACTTATAAACCCCGTTCTCGTGGCAAATTGACAAATGTGATCCGTTTGGGTGTACTTTTCTCTATTTTGGTCAGCTATATTATTTGCTATATGCTGCCTCATGATATTATCGCCCGCGGAACTTCCATTTTCATGGGTATCTGTGCTGCTGCATTTCTCCCCGCCTACTTCTGTGCATTGTATTGGAAGAAAGCGACGAAACAGGGAGTTATGGCAAGTCTCTGGGTAGGAACTTTAGGCAGCGCTTTTGCACTAATATTCCTTCATCAGAAAGAAGCTGCCGCAATGGGAATATGTAAATTCCTGTTTGGCAAGGATGTATTGATTGAGACATATCCGTTTCCGGTAATTGACCCTATTCTCTTTGCATTACCATTATCTATACTGGCTATTGTGGTGGTTAGTCTTTTAACGGGCAGAAACAAGTAGTAAATAAGTAATAAGTAATAAGTAATAGGTAATAAGTAATAGGTAATAAGCCGTGCGGATACACTATTGATAAGCTACGGTTATTACCTATTACCTGATACTTATTACCTATTTTATCTTTTTTTTGTACGATTCGAACCGAGACTGAATATCACGTACGAAGTTGAACGTTTCTATACCACGGAAATATCCATTTTTACAAACAGGGTCGGTGAAGTATTCTTCATTGCTTTTGAGCAGGATGAAGTTTTCGACGTTGTCTTTCCATACGAGGTTATTCTTTCCGTATTTTTTTGCTAATGCCATGGCGTCGTAGATATGTCCTAAACCGGCGTTGTAAGAGGCCAGTATGAAATTGAGCCGTTCTTGTTTGTCAGGGATCATATTGAAACTTCGGTCTGTTGCGGCAATGTATTTAACGGCTGCTTTTATACTTTCTTCCGGGTTTTGCTCTTTTCCTGCGGGTACGCCCATTGCTCGTGCAGTGGCAGGCATCAGCTGCATCAATCCTTTGGCTCCTGCCCAAGATACGGCTGTTGTGTCAAAGTTTGATTCCGTATAGGCGAGGGATGCCAGCATTCGCCAGTCCCATCCGATCTCTTTGGCGTATTTCTTGAATAAATCGTCGTAATGTGATATTTTTCCTTCTTTAAGTGAAAGGATGGGGGAGTGAGGCATCATTTTACTATTCTCGAAGTAACGCTTCATACTTGCCGTATAGGCAGGAGAGGTCATATTTTCTTTATGCCAGTTTGTGGCGGCGGCTGCCAGTTCGGGACTGTCTTTTCGCACAGCCCATGAAGAACGCTGGTCAAAACTGATAGAAAGATTGATATCCAGATTGGGATAGTAAGTCTTATTCAGTTTGGCTAAATCATTATCGGCTACGGTGTAGGGAATTTTTCCTTGTGCTACCTGAGTGATTAAATCTTCCGCAGTAACGCTGTCCCCCGTTATTTTATGAATATGGATACCGCCGCCCAGTTCGTTGTTCAGATTCACGAGGCGATCGTAATATTTGCCTGGTTTGACATATATATCTTTGCCGATAAGTTCCGTTACGTCTTTCAGTGGCTTATGCTTTCCATTTCCCTGCTGGACGATAACTTGATGGGTGATTACGTCTTCTCCGCAATACAAAAGGCTGTCTTTCCATTCTTTGGTAATCGGCAGATTGTAGGCGATCATATCTCCTTCGCCTGCCTGTAGTTTCTGAATCAATTCACGGACATTTCTGGCTACCTCGATTCTGAGTTTCAGTCCCAGGCTTTTAGCGAACTGTTCGCTGAGTTCGTATTGGAATCCCATTTCCTGTCCGCGATAAATGAAATATGAAGTAGAGCTATAGAGTGTCAGCACTACCAACTCTCCACTGTCTTTAATCTGTGGAAGATCACGTGCTGTTTCATTCTTTTCGCCATGATGTTTGTTCCGGCATCCGAATACACAGCACAAAAGTATAAGAAACAAGGGGAGGATCAGTGTCTTGGCACTCATTCTGAACTCTTTATCTTTCATTCTTCATTTTTCAAATGTTTCTTGATATACATTGTTAATATATCGATAGCTACCGCATTGCTGCCGCCTTCCGGAACGATAAGGTCCGCATAGCGTTTGCAGGGTTCGATGAATTGCAGGTGCATCGGTTTCAGAACACGGGTATAGCGTTCCATGACAGCTTCCGCTGTCCGTCCTCTTTCGATGACATCCCTTTGGATGACACGTATCAGGCGTTCATCGGGATCGGCATCTACAAATATCTTTAGGTCCATCATATTGCGTAACTTCTTGTCACACAAGGCAAGGATACCTTCAATAATGACCACTTCGCGAGGCTCGATGTGAATGGTTTCCGATTGGCGGGTACAAGTCAGATAAGAATAGGTCGGCTGCTCGATACTTTTTCCTTCTTTCAGCATCATCACATGTTTGGAAAGCAAGTTCCATTCAAAAGCATCCGGATGGTCAAAGTTGATATTCTGACGTTCTTCAACTGGCACGTGACTACTGTCCTTGTAGTATGAATCCTGAGGTAATAGTACTACTTCTCCAACGGGGAGGCTTTCTATTATTTTTCGTACGACGGTGGTTTTTCCGGAGCCCGTTCCACCTGCTATTCCTATTATTAACATCTCTTTATAGTGTTATTTGAACCAAATAGAGTAATTTTGCATTAGTAATGTAATGCATTGACAAGACAAATATAGAAACAATTCATTAAAATAACAACGTAATGGTGAAACACATTGTATTATTTAAGTTAAAAGACGAAGTTCCCGAAGCGGAGAAACTCGTAGTGATGAATAAATTTAAGGAAGCTATCGAAGCGCTCCCTGCCAAGATTTCAGTGATCCGTAAGATTGAAGTCGGACTGAATATGAATCCGGGAGAGGCTTGGCATATAGCTCTCTATAGCGAATTTGACACGCTGGAGGATGTGAAGTTCTATGCAACACACCCTGATCATGTGGCAGCCGGAAAGATTATAGCTGAAGCAAAGGATAGTCGTGCATGCGTGGATTATGAATTATAACCCCCAATAATGAAAATGAGAAAATTAATTTCTTTTCTGCTTTTAAGCTTTGTAGCCTATACATTGCAGGCGCAGATTAAAGATCCGGTAAAGTTTAAAACAGAACTGAACTCTCTTTCTGATACAGAAGCGGAGATTGTGTTTACAGCTGCCATTGACAAAGGATGGCATGTTTACTCTACCGATCTTGGTGACGGAGGACCTATTTCTGCCACATTTAATGTGGAGAAGAAGTCCGGTGTAGAAATAGTAGGTAAATTGAAGCCTGTCGGCAAGGAAGTAGCTACTTTCGACAAACTGTTCGAAATGAAAGTGCGCTATTTCGAGAATACTGCCAAATTCGTGCAGAAAGTGAAGCTGACTGGTGGAGCTTATGCGATAGAAGGTTATCTGGAATATGGAGCCTGCGACGATGAGAGTTGTCTGCCTCCGACAGAAGTTCCTTTTAAGTTTTCGGGTGAAGCAAAGGCCGGAACTACGGTTGCTCCTGTAGCTAAAGCTGATAATCCGGAGACAAAAGAGGCAGAAGAGGTAACTGCTCCTGCTGCGTCCAAAGACTCTGCTGCGATGATGGAACTGGTTCCTGCCTCTGCTACGGATGCAAATGCCGATATTCAACCTGCTGTAGCTTCCGGTGACCTTTGGCGTCCGGTAATTAGTGAATTGCAGGCGTTGGGAGAGGAACATACTCAGGGAGATATGTCCTGGATTTATATTTTCGTGACAGGTTTCCTGGGTGGATTGCTGGCTCTGTTCACTCCTTGTGTATGGCCTATTATCCCGATGACAGTCAGTTTCTTTCTGAAACGTAGCAAAGATAAGAAGAAAGGTATTCGTGATGCGTGGACTTATGGTGCTTCCATTGTCGTTATTTATGTAGCATTAGGATTGGCTATTACACTGATATTTGGTGCCAGTGCGCTCAATGCTTTATCGACGAATGCTGTCTTTAATATCCTTTTCTTCCTGATGCTGGTAATCTTTGCCGCTTCGTTTTTCGGAGCGTTTGAGATTAGATTGCCGTCAAAGTGGGGCAATGCGGTAGATAGTAAAGCGGAATCGACTACCGGTCTGTTGAGTATCTTCCTTATGGCATTTACGTTATCGTTGGTATCTTTCTCTTGTACAGGTCCGATTATCGGATTCCTGCTGGTACAGGTTTCTACTACAGGAAGCGTGGTGGCCCCGGCTATCGGTATGCTGGGTTTTGCCATTGCATTGGCATTGCCGTTCACACTCTTTGCTCTGTTCCCGTCCTGGCTGAAGTCTATGCCGAAGTCGGGAGGATGGATGAATGTGATCAAAGTTACGTTAGGATTTCTGGAACTGGCATTTGCGCTTAAATTCCTGTCGGTTGCCGATCTGGCTTATGGCTGGAGATTACTCGACCGCGAAACCTTCCTCGCTCTGTGGATTGTCATCTTTGCGCTGCTTGGTTTCTATCTGCTTGGTAAAATCAAGTTCCCGCATGACGATGATGACAACAAGGTGGGAGTGACACGTTTCTTTATGGCACTTGTCTCTTTGTCTTTTGCTGTATATATGGTTCCCGGCTTGTGGGGAGCTCCGTTAAAAGCTGTAAGTGCTTTTGCTCCGCCTATGCATACGCAGGACTTTAACTTGTATAAGAATGAAGTTCATGCGAAGTTCGACGACTACGATCTGGGTATGGAGTATGCACGTCTGAATGGCAAACCAGTGATGCTCGACTTCACAGGCTATGGATGCGTGAACTGTCGTAAGATGGAAGCCGCTGTATGGACTGACCCGAAAGTGAGTGATCTGATTAATAATGATTATGTGCTGATTACTCTGTATGTGGATAATAAAACTCCGTTGACCGAGCCTGTGAAAATCATAGAGAACGGTAAGGAACGTACTTTGCGTACAGTCGGTGATAAGTGGAGTTATCTGCAGCGTGTAAAGTTTGGCGCTAATGCACAGCCTTTCTATGTATTGCTGAATAATCAGGGAAGTCCTTTGAATAAGTCTTATGCTTACGATGAAGATATTCCCAAATATATTGAGTTCCTGCAAACTGGACTGGAGAATTATCGGAAGGAAAAATAATCCGAAGATATAACTATCAATGAGAAGCGGTCTCACTCAGTAGAGGGGGACCGCTTCATTTAAATAGAATAGAATAAAACTAGAAATAATGTTTTTTACATGGGTACTTCCATTACCAGAAGTTTAGTTCCTTTAGTAGCACGGATAGAGAAACTTTTGGTATCCCATATTCCGATACCGTCACGTTTAGCCAGATGTTCATCCGCCACGCTGATCTCCCCTTCAATGACAAACAGATAAGCTCCGTTACCTTCCTGATGCATACAATATTCGATTGTTCTTTCCGTATCAAAGTCTCCCATCGAGAACCAGGCATCTTGTTTGATAGAAGCCGGTGTCTTGCCATTCGGAGAAATGATCAGAGATAACTCGTTCGGTTTCAGCAGCGGGCGTATATCGAAATTGTTATATTCAGGTTTTGTATTCTCAATTCGGGGGAATACCCATATTTGCAGAAATTCCAATTGTTCCTCATCGCTGTCGTTGTACTCACTATGATAGATACCACTGCCCGTACTCATCACTTGGATATCACCGGGAGTAATTGTTTTCGTATTTTGTACACTGTCGCCATGTCTCAGATACCCTTTCAACGGAATGGAAATCACTTCCATATTTTTATGTGGATGGGTGTCAAAGCCCATTGACGGGTCTACACTGTCATCATTCAGTACTCGCAAGGCTCCGAAATGGATTCTTTCCGGATTGTAATAGTTAGCAAAACTGAATGTGTGGTGGGTTTTGAGCCAGCCATGATTAAAATAGCCTCTTGACGAAGCTCTGTCGATTACTTTTTTCATAATCTTCCTTTCTTTTTTTATAGAACTTTGTTGCGTGCTTTGTTCGCACTTTTATAATAGGATAACAATTAAAGGGTACACAAAGTTCTCGGCCGGAAACTCAATAAGAAAGATGGTTATTTTAAATTCAGAAAAATGCGTATGTTAAGATGTCATGAGCGGAGTTTTGATTGAAGGACATAAAACGATTCGGAATGGGGTAGAGGTTTACGACTTTACTTATATCAATTGGTTTTGGATTGGGTCGGCTCTATTGTCGGTATTTTTCGCTTTATGGGTGTGGAATGCGAAGCAAAAATAAAACGTTGACTATCAAATGAATATAAAATAGGAACTTTTTCTTTTAAAGGAACAAGCCCTGATATTTCAGAATTATTTCAGTATCATAATTTTTCTTTGCCGGAGATTTATTATCTTTGTACTTTTAACCCGGTAATCAATGAGTAGAATATTTGCAATTACTAAAATACTGTTGTTTGTGCTATTGGTTGGGATGACTTCCACTGCATTTGCACAAAGTGATGATTTCACTACATGGACTAAATTCAAAGTGAACTATAAGATCGCCCCCCGATTTTCACTTTTAAGCAATCTGGAGTTTCGAACTAAGGATGACGTAAGTAGAATGGACCGTTTGGGATTTGCCATTGCAGGCGAGTATCGGGCTTATTCATTTTTGAAACTGGAAGCCGGATATGAAACTCATTTCCGGAATTTGGGAGATTCGGAATGGAAATTCAGACACCGTTATAACTTTGGGGCAACTGCAAGTTTTCAGTATCAGTGGTTGAAAATAGCTTTGAGAGAAAGATTTCAGCAAACTTTTGACCGTGGTGATTCGAAAGCTCGTCTGCGTTCCCGCTTAAAATTAGCCTATGCACCTGAAAAAGGAATCGTTTCCCCCTACTTCTCAATTGAAATTTATCAAAGTTTGGATGACGCTCCTTTTTGGAGAGCAGATCGTATGCGTTATCGTCCCGGAGTAGAGATAGCTTTGGCTAAACGCTGGGCGTTAGATGTTTTTTATTGTTATCAGTATGAGTCTCCAAAAGGTAAACATATTGCCGGGATAGAGATAGGCTATTCTTTTTGAAAATGTTAGATTACTAATATAATAATGTGTAAGCCTATTTGTTCTTGAAATATCCTTGATTCATAAAGCGCTATTAGTTTGATGTTTATGAGCGAATATAAATATTATTTAAGAAAATGAAGCGCTAATTGATTTATGATATATACTTTTGCTTCCGGCATTTCAGAATGAAATGTTGGAGTTGATGATTCCCCAGTCGCAACAGACGTGTTGTGTGGAATCTCATAACTGAAAGCGAATACTTCCTCTTATGTCCTTCTTTCTGCTCAATCAAAGATTTCTTATTATTTTTATTTAAATAAAGAGGATATGAATATTCTGTTTAGGATAGAGAAAGGGATCGCTGTATGCCTTTTTTCTTCTTTTTTTGTATCAGCATGTATAAATCATATTTCGGAAGAGGAAGCTATAGTCAGCGATGGAGATATTCCATTGAGATTTACTGCTGATATTCATGAAGCGACATATACACGTGTTGCTGGCAATGGTTTTGAAGAGAATGATGAGGTAGGGTTGTTTGCCCTTGTGGGTTCTTCCACTATGAAAGAAGAACGTTATGCGGATAATTTACGTTTCTTTCGTACTTCCGAAAAAGTATTTGAGTCCAGTGAACCCATTTATTATCCTGATGATGAGGTAACATTACGTTTGATCAGTTATTATCCTTACCAGGAAGAGGGAGTGGATATGGGAGAATGTACGATGCCGGTGGCGGTAGAAACTAATCAAGATCTTTCAGACAGCTATTCCTGTTCTGATTTTCTAGTTGCCTCTGATACTCTGCAATCAGCTCCTAAAAATGCTATCACCTTGCGGTATAATCATAAATGCTTCAAATTAAAAATAGCTTTGGTAGGAAAGAAAGGTGAAGAGCTGCAGGAGATGCTGGAGGCTGACCCAAAACTTTCTGTTTGTGGCTTTTATAGTGAAGCGATTTATGATTTTCAAAAAGAAACTTATTCCGGTTTTTCTGATGAGAAAAGCATTACTCCTGCCGGAAATTGGAAAATACAAGGAGATCGGTTGAGTGGGAAAGAAGTGATCCTTATACCGCAAGAAACAACTTTTGGCTATCAATATATCGTACTGGAAGTTGGAGGTAAAATATATACCAGTATATTGCCTTCTTCACTACAGTTACGGAGTGGCAAGCAGAGTGAACTGGCAATCTCCTTTGTCCCGACCGAAGATGTTTTGATAAGTAAAGTCGAAGGAGAAATCAATGGTTGGGAAGATGGAAATACAGGGGACTCCGGGTCCGAAATCTTTCATAATTATGTGGATGTGTCAAAATTAGTATTTGATGATTCGAAGGTGTATAAAGTGTTGAGTGCTGGCCAGCAGGTAGCGGAAATATGTAAAGAATATCTGGTGACGCCTGATTTTTCTTCACAGGCAATTGTCGTTTACCCGATGAAAGATAACCATGCGGTTGACTTATCCAAGGGAACGGTAGTACAATTAGTCGGACATGCCGATAAGGTACATGGTGGAACTGTTGCATGGGATTTGAAAGAACATTCACTGAAATATACTCCCGGAAATCAAGCTGTCCGAAGTAAGGTATACATTTTGCCTGACGGACAAATTGCATTGTCTATGCCTGAAGAAATGTTGCCTGTATTAGCTATGAAAGATATAATGCGTGATGTGCGTGGAAGTAGTATTCACAATTACCCGATAGTGAAAATAGGTACGCAGTATTGGATGGGAAGTAATCTGAAAACATCATTATATATAGATGGAGAAGAGATTCCGAAATTGGAGATTATGAATGCCGGAGCGACAGGTTATCTATTATCCCAAATAGATAAGAGTTATTATTTTTATAGTTTTGGAACAATTGTCAGTAATAAGCTGCTCCCGGTAGGGTGGAATATGCCTGATTGGAATGATTGGAATATACTGAAAACGTATTTGGGCAATGATGCCTCTTTGTTGAAAACCGGGACATGGAAAGCGATAAGTACCGGTGCCGGTGCAATAGTAGGAACTGCTACCAATCTCACGGGTTTTGATGGATATCCGGTAGGAATGTATGCCGGCAAGTTTCAGTCTGCCTATGAAGGAAAATATCTTTCTTATTGGACTTTGAATGAAGCAGGGACAGATGCGGATGAGAAAATATTCTTGTTGAGAAGTGATAAAAACGAAATAGCAGAGGGAAACACCGGGTTGGATAAAGCTTACGCCATTCGTTGCATCCGAAAGTAAATCGTGGAAAATTGTTCTTCTTTTTTATATTTTGCTTATATTTGAGAAGTGAAACTTAAATAGAAGCATAGATTATGAAGAAAATAATAAATCCCTGGAAAGGTCTGGAAGGGTACAATTGCTTTGGTTGCGCCCCTAATAATGAAGCCGGAATAAAGATGGAGTTTTATGAAGATGGCGACGAAGTAGTAAGTATCTGGAAACCCCGTCCCGAGTATCAGGGGTGGATCAATACCTTACATGGTGGTATTCAGGCTGTTCTCATGGATGAAATTTGCGCTTGGGTGATACTTCGTAAATTGCAGACAACGGGAGTAACTTCAAAAATGGAGACTCGTTACCGCAAGCCGGTCAGTACTACTGATTCCCATATTGTGTTGCGTGCTTCTATTAAGGAAGTCAAGCGAAATATTGTAATTATTGAAGCTAAATTATATAATAAGGATGGCGAAGTATGTACCGAAGCTGTTTGTACGTACTTTACGTTCTCGCACGAAAAGTCGAAAGATGAAATGCACTTTGATAAGTGTGATGTAGAGTCGGAAGAGATTTTACCTTTAATTTGAAATAAAAACTGAACTTTTTGTGATAAATGTTTGGTGGTATCAAACAAATGCTTTACTTTTGTCGCATTAAATAAAAGAATATGAAATATACAGCTGCACATCATCATCATCATTTTCCTAACGAATAACTCGGTGGGCGTGATTGATAGTGTGTATAACTCTATAAAAATAACGAAGGCTTGCCGAATACGGTAAGCCTTTTTTTATTTCTGAATTATTAAAATTGTAAATCATAAAATAGTAAATAAAATCATGTTAAGAATCGCAGTACAAGCCAAAGGACGTCTCTTCGAAGAGACAATGGCACTTTTAGGAGAGTCGGATATTAAAATAAGTACAACGAAACGTACCTTGTTGGTACAGTCTTCCAATTTTCCTATCGAAGTTTTATTTCTTCGTGACGATGATATTCCTCAAACAGTGGCTACCGGCGTAGCTGATTTGGGAATTGTCGGTGAGAATGAGTTTATGGAAAAAGAGGAAGATGCTGAAATCATCAAACGGTTGGGATTCAGTAAATGCCGTTTGTCTCTGGCGATGCCGAAAGACATTGAATATCCGGGACTGTCATGGTTCAATGGAAAGAAAATAGCTACTTCCTATCCGGTCATTTTGAGAAACTTCCTGAAGAAGAACGGAGTAAATGCAGAGATACATTTCATTACCGGTTCGGTAGAAGTGTCTCCGGGCATTGGTTTGGCGGATGCTATCTTTGATATCGTAAGTTCCGGTTCTACTTTGGTAAGCAATCGTCTGAAAGAAGTGGAAGTGGTGATGAAATCCGAAGCTCTGCTGATTGGGAATAAAAACATGAGTGACGAGAAAAAAGAAGTATTGGAAGAGCTTTTGTTCCGTATGAACGCAGTAAAGACTGCTGAAGATAAAAAGTATGTGCTGATGAATGCTCCGAAAGATAAACTGGAGGAAATCATTGCTGTATTACCCGGTATGAAGAGCCCTACCATTATGCCGTTGGCACAAGAAGGCTGGTGCTCTGTTCATACAGTACTGGATGAAAAGCGTTTTTGGGAAATCATTGGCAAACTGAAAGGACTTGGAGCTGAAGGTATCTTGGTGTTGCCGATTGAAAAAATGATAGTTTAATAAGTTTGAATGATGAAATTAATCAAATATCCCTCCAAAGAACAATGGGCAGAACTTCTGAAGCGTCCGGCTTTGAATACGGAGAGCCTGTTCGATACGGTTCGCACTATTATAAATAAAGTAAGGGCGGAAGGTGACAAAGCTGTTTTGGAATATGAGGCGGCTTTTGATAAGGTGACTTTGTCTGCTCTTACTGTGACTTCCGAAGAAATACAGAAAGCCGAAGGACTGATCAGTGACGAATTGAAATCTGCCATTACGCTGGCTAAACGGAATATTGAGACTTTCCACTCTTCCCAACGCTTTGTTGGCAAGAAGGTAGAAACGATGGAAGGAGTAACTTGCTGGCAGAAGGCGGTAGGTATCGAAAAGGTGGGACTTTATATTCCCGGTGGAACGGCTCCGCTTTTCTCTACAGTATTGATGCTGGCTGTTCCCGCAAAAATTGCGGGATGCAGGGAAATCGTACTTTGTACCCCTCCCGATAAAAACGGAAATATCCATCCGGCTATTCTCTTTGCCGCTCAGCTGGCAGGTGTCAGTAAGATATTCAAAGCGGGAGGAGTGCAAGCTATTGCTGCCATGGCATACGGAACGGAGAGTGTTCCTAAAGTCTATAAAATCTTTGGTCCGGGAAATCAATATGTAACGGCTGCCAAGCAGTTGGTAAGTCTTCGGGATGTAGCTATTGATATGCCGGCAGGTCCTTCCGAAGTGGAAGTACTGGCTGATGCATCTGCTAATCCGGTGTTTGTTGCGGCAGATTTATTGTCGCAGGCAGAACACGGAGTGGACAGCCAGGCGATGTTGATAACAACCTCTGAAAAGCTTCAGGCGGAAGTAATGGAAGAAGTAGACCGCCAACTGACAAAGCTCCCTCGCCGGGAGATTGCTGCGAAATCTCTGGAAAACAGTAAACTGATTTTGGTGAAGGACATGGATGAGGCGTTAGAGTTGACGAATGCATACGCACCCGAACATCTGATTGTAGAGACTGAAAATTATATGGAAGTTGCCGAACGTGTAATAAATGCCGGTTCTGTCTTCCTTGGCTCATTGACGCCGGAAAGTGCAGGGGATTATGCTTCCGGAACCAACCATACGCTGCCGACTAATGGTTATGCGAAAGCATACAGTGGCGTGAGTCTGGACAGCTTTATCCGGAAAATCACGTTTCAGGAAATTCTTCCTCAAGGCATGAAAGTTATCGGACCGGCTATTGAAGAAATGGCAGCCAACGAACTTCTGGATGCTCATAAGAATGCAGTTACAGTACGATTAAATACATTGAAATGAAAACATTACAAGAACTTACCCGGCCGAATATATGGAAACTAAAGCCTTATTCTTCGGCTCGTGATGAATATAAAGGCGCTGTGGCTTCCGTTTTTTTGGATGCGAATGAGAATCCTTATAACCTGCCTCACAACCGCTATCCGGACCCCATGCAGTGGGAACTGAAAACACTGTTGTCTAAAATTAAAAAGGTTTCTCCCCAGCATATCTTTTTAGGAAACGGCAGTGATGAGGCGATTGATCTGGTTTTTCGTGCATTCTGCGAACCGGAAAAAGATAACGTAGTTGCTATTGATCCGACTTACGGTATGTATCAGGTCTGTGCCGATGTGAATAATGTGGAGTACCGGAAAGTTTTGTTGGACGAAAACTTCCAGTTCTCTGCAGAAAAGCTTCTTGCAGCTACAGATGAGCATACGAAACTCATTTTCCTGTGTTCACCTAATAATCCGACGGGAAACGACTTGCTGCGTTCTGAAATAGAAAAAATACTCCGCGAATTTGAAGGATTGGTCATATTGGATGAAGCGTATAATGATTTCTCCGAAGCACCTTCTTTCCTCGAAGAGCTGGATAAATATCCGAATCTGGTTGTTTTTCAGACTTTCTCCAAAGCTTGGGGATGTGCCGCTATCCGCTTGGGTATGGCTTTCGCATCCGAAGCAATTATCGGAATTCTGAGTAAAATCAAGTATCCTTATAATGTGAATCAGCTGACACAGCAGCAGGCTATTGCCATGCTGCATAAATATTATGAAATAGAACGCTGGATAAAAACATTGAAGGAAGAACGCGACTATCTGGAAGAAGAATTTGCGAAATTACCTTGTACAGTCCGAATGTATCCGTCCGATTCCAACTTCTTTTTGGCGAAAGTAACGGATGCAGTGAAGATTTACAATTATTTGGTAGGTGAAGGGATCATAGTGCGCAACCGTCATTCCATTTCGCTTTGTTGCAACTGTCTGCGTGTGACGGTAGGTACCAGAGTGGAGAATAATACGTTACTTGCTGCCCTCAAAAAATATCAAGGATAGTATATGAAGAAGAAAATATTGTTTATAGATAGGGACGGGACATTGGTCATTGAACCTCCCATTGATTATCAGCTTGATTCACTGGAAAAGCTGGAATTTTATCCGAAAGTCTTCCGTAATTTGGGCTTTATCCGTAGCAAGCTTGATTTTGAATTTGTGATGGTTACCAATCAGGACGGGCTGGGTACAGCTTCGTTTCCGGAAGAAACTTTCTGGCCTGCTCACAACTTGATGCTGAAAACATTGGCCGGAGAAGGCATTACCTTTGATGATATTCTGATCGACCGTAGTTTTCCGGAAGATAATGCGCCGACTCGCAAACCGCGTACAGGAATGTTGACGAAGTATATTGATAATCCGGAATACGATCTTGCGGGTAGCTTTGTAATCGGTGATCGTCCTACTGATGTGGAGCTGGCAAAGAATCTTGGTTGCCGTGCTATTTATCTGCAAGATTCAACGGATGATTTGAAAGAGAAAGACCTGGAAGATGTTTGCGCACTTGCAACAACAGACTGGGATCAGGTAGCAGAATTTATTTTTGCCGGTGAACGGAAAGCAGAAGTTCGTCGTACAACGAAGGAGACTGATATTTATGTGTCTCTCAATCTCGATGGAAATGGAAGCTGTGATATTTCTACCGGTCTTGGCTTCTTCGATCATATGCTTGAACAAATAGGCAAACATTCCGGGATGGATCTGACCATTCGGGTAAAAGGCGACCTGGAAGTGGATGAACATCACACCATTGAGGATACTGCCATCGCTTTGGGAGAATGTATTTATCAGGCTTTGGGCAGTAAGCGTGGAATCGAACGTTATGGTTATGCTTTGCCTATGGATGATTGCCTTTGTCAGGTTTGTCTTGATTTCGGAGGTCGTCCTTGGTTGGTATGGGATGCAGAGTTCAATCGTGAAAAAATAGGAGAGATGCCGACGGAGATGTTTCTGCATTTCTTTAAATCATTGAGTGATGCTGCAAAAATGAATCTGAACATCAAGGCTGAAGGACAGAATGAGCATCATAAGATAGAAGGTATCTTTAAAGCGCTTGCACGTGCCCTGAAAATGGCATTGAAAAGAGATATCTATCACTTTGAGCTTCCTTCGAGCAAAGGAGTACTATAATTTGCCTCATCATATTATATAATCTCATAGGATTGCTATATGATAGTCAATAACAAACGAATTTGGCTTGGTTTATTTATCGGGATAGTGATGTCTTTTTCGGTTTATGGTCAAAACATAATCGCCGAAAAGATAACTGTTCCCGATAGTAAACTGACTAATTTGTATCAGATAGACTCAGGTGTATATCGTTCGGAGCAACCATCGAATGCCGACTTTAAGGCTTTGGAGAAATACGGTATTCGTGAAGTGCTGAATCTTCGCAACAGGCATAGTGACGATGATGAGGCAGCAGGAACAAAGATAAAGCTTTATCGGCTAAAAATGAAAGCGCATTCAGTCAGTGAAGATCAATTGATCAATGCATTGCGCATTATCAAGAACCGCAAAGGGCCGATCGTTTTTCATTGTCATCACGGTTCTGATAGGACAGGTGCAGTATGTGCTATGTATCGTATTGTATTTCAAGGGGTGTCAAAGCAAAAAGCTATTCAGGAAATGACCGAAGGAGGTTTCGGTTTTCATCGTATTTATAAAAATATCATTCGCACTATTGAGAAGGCTGATATAGAACGTATTAAAAGAGAAGTATTACAATAGTGCAATTGACCGTATGTTCTGTATAACTCATGCGGAAGGGTTAATGTTTTCTTCTGCATGAACTGATATTTTCTCCTGATCTATTACTTTATTCTTCTAAATGATTTAATCTGTTAGACTTGAGTAACTAATAAACTACACTTGTGTAATCAAGAGGATACACAAGTGTAGCTGAATGGTTGTATAAGTGTGTTTGGTTAATTATTTGCCTTTGTAGCTAATTGGCTGAAGAACTTACTGTTATAAAGAACATGCAGTTTTTCTTCCCCAAAAGTCAAAAACAACCGCATGCTTTTTGTAAACTTCTCTTGAATATGGGACGTTTTGTGATCTAAATGATTGATACACAGTTTTGTGACATTTTTGTTCTCCCCCGTATAATACTTAAGATAAATGCAAAAATGTCACAGAAGAAAGATCAAAGAGATTATAAATCTTCTATTTCTTTGAGCCAGATAGTTGAACTTGCATCACTTGGCATTCGCCAGTCACCTCTGGGACTGATTGAAATACTACCTACCTTCGGACCATCGGGCAGACAGGAGCGCTTGAACTGCTGATTGAAGAAACGTCGGAAGAAAGTAGATAACCATTTCTTTATTGTTTCCTCGTCATATACATCCTTGAAAGCGATATTAGCCAGATAGTAAATCTTGGAAGGACGGAAACCAAAACGCAGGAAGTAATAGAGGAAAAAGTCATGCAGTTCATAAGGCCCTACCAAGTCTTCGGTCTTCTGTTTGATTTCCCCGTTTTCGTCAGCTGGAATTAATTCGGGACTGATAGGAGTATCTACAATATCCAGTAAAGTCGCTTTAGCGTCCTCATCCATATCATTTTCCGCTACCCATTGCACTAGATACTTCACAAGTGTTTTGGGAATACTTCCATTGACACCGTACATAGACATGTGATCTCCGTTGTACGTAGCCCATCCGAGTGCAAGTTCTGACAAGTCGCCCGTACCCACTACCATTCCCCAAGTTTGGTTAGCGATATCCATTAATATCTGTGTGCGTTCGCGTGCCTGAGAGTTCTCATAGGTGACATCATGTACATTGATATCATGATCTATATCTTTGAAATGCTGGATACAGGCATCTTGAATACTGATTTCCCGGATAGAAATGCCCAATGATTTCATTAAATCAATGGCATTGTTATAAGTACGGTCAGTTGTTCCAAAGCCTGGCATTGTAACTCCTAGAATATCTTTACGGGGTAAACCGAGTTTGTCGAAGGTCTTCACGCAGACTAATAATGCCAATGTTGAATCCAATCCGCCGGAAATACCGACTACAGCTGTTTTAGCTTTGGTATGAACCAATCGTTGTGCCAAGCCGGCTATCTGGATAGAGAATACTTCCTCACAATGCTCATTCAGTTCTGCTCCTTGGGGGACAAAAGGATGTGAATTGAAACCTCGGGTCAAAGTAAGCTCTTTGCTATTAACAAACTCCGTTGCGATGGAGATTGCTTTTTTATCTCCTGTATTTGCCTGGCTGGCAGCAAAAGTGGTATTGATTCTACGTTCTGCCCGTATGCGTTCCACGTCGATTTCGCTAATGATCAGTTGTTCCTCCATGCAGAAACGTTTGCTACGTGCCAGTAATGAGCCGTTTTCGTAAATCAATCCGTTTCCCGCAAATACTACATCCGTAGTAGACTCCCCGAAACCACAGGAAGAAAATACGTATCCTGCAATGCAACGTGCTGACTGTTGGCTGATAAGAGAACAAAGATAATGATGCTTTCCGATTCCTTCATTGTCGGCAGACATATTGAAAATAATTTCTGCTCCTTGTAAAGCCAATGAGGAACTGGGAGGTATGGTAGCCCAAAGGTCTTCGCAAATCTCAATCCCAAAAGTCGTGTCGGAAGTTTCAAACAGCAGATTGGCACCTATGGGAACGGTTTGTCCGCATAGGCGTGCAGTATCTTCTGTCAGTTGAAGGGCAGAAGTAAACCAGCGCTGTTCGTAGAACTCTTTATAATTAGGCAGGTAAGTTTTGGCAGCAACACCTAGTACTTTTCCTTTTTGAATCACTACGGCAGCATTGATCACGGTTGAATTAACTACTACCGGCATACCGACAATAGAGATGATGTCCAGTTGGCGGGTGTTATTGAGAATCTGCATTAGCCCCATTTCTGCTTCTTCCAGCAAAATCTGCTGTCCGAATAAGTCACCGCAAGTATATCCGGTAATACTCATTTCCGGGAATACTATGATTTGCACACCCTTACCTTCGGCTATTGCGATTTGGCTTTCTATTCTCTCTACATTGAATTTACAGTCAGCCACTTTAACGTGTGGCACGGCTGCAGCTACTTTTACGAATCCGTAGTTCATCTTGTACCTTTTTATATATAGTGGGTGCAAAAATAGGAAATAGTTTTGGATTTTTGCCTTTTTGACTCCGAATCCTCAAAATGAGGTGTTTTATGTCGTTTTAATGACTATTGCATAAACAACTAATAGGTGTGTCAAATAGAAAGTATTATAGCCTTACTTCTGACTGATTATATGGAATATATCTGTTTGTTTATTAATATTTTGTTAATTATGCAATAAAAAGACATTTGAGGAAATTTGGTATAAAAAATGCGACTTTTTGTTTCTTTCGTTTAACGATTATAATTATATTTGTGGCCAAATTAAAGAATTTTATAGGCAATTTACACCTAAACAAACGATAAGCACATTTATTATTCATAATATTAGAGAGATGGACATACACTTTATTAGTATTGCAGCGACACAAGACATTTATTTAGACACATGGCGTAATATTAAAAATCAGCCGAGCTAATTTTCCTATTCTATATATTGTATAGACTATTTGATAGTCTGTCCTGGAACAATGATAAAAGTACACTTTTAAAAGTCGTTCCAAGGGGAGAAGTATATTGCTGTTTCATGCGTGAAGCGTAATATGCTAAGTCTTTGTTTTGTAGATAAATCTATAAAAATAAATCAATTCATTAATTTAAATTCAAGTATCAAAGATGAGAAAATCAATTCTCTTGTTTGTACTCTTTGCTCTACTGAATATTCCTCTTATGCTTTTTGCGCAGAGCGGATATAAAGTAAAAGGACATATTATTTCGGCAGAAGATAATCAGCCGATGATTGGTGTGTCAGTTTTAGAGAAGGGTACAACAAATGGTGTGATTACCGATATTGATGGTAATTATACTCTAGAGATTAAGGGGAAGGCAAGTGCTATCTTGTCATTCTCTTACATCGGTATGCAAACTCAGCAACATGAGGTTAGTGCTAAAACCGGCACACTGAATGTTCGCCTGCTTTCAGACGCTGCTTTAATAGATGAAGTAGTAGTGGTGGCATACGGAACGCGTAAAAAAGGGACCATTGCCGGTGCAGTATCTACTGTGAAAGCGGAAAAATTGGAAAATGTACCGGCAGCAGGCTTTGACCAGTCGTTGCAGGGACAGACACCGGGGTTATCCGTCATTTCAAGTTCGGGAGAACCCAGTAAGGCAGCTGTATTCCAGATTCGAGGCACTAATTCAATTAATTCGGGTACCTCTCCATTGTTTATTTTGGATGGTGTGTCTATTTCCAGTGCTGACTTTAATACGATCAGTCCGGGAGATATAGAATCCATATCTGTATTGAAGGATGCTTCTTCAACATCTATTTATGGTGCCCGTGCGGCAAATGGTGTGGTTGTAATTACCTCTAAACGTGGGTTGGCAATGGATAAGGCGAAAGTGTCAATGCGGGCGCAATGGGGGTTTTCGCAATTGGCATCGGATGATAACTGGATGATGATGAATACTCCTGAGCGTATCCAATTTGAAAAAGAAATAGGTTTGGACACAGGTAAAGATTACAATTTACTGTCCCGTACTGATGTCAATTGGTTGGATAAAGTGTTTAACGATCGTGCCCCGTTGCAGAGCTATGAACTGTCTGTAAACCGTGCAACTGACCGTCTGAACTACTATGTTTCAGGAGGTTTCTATGATCAGGACGGTATTGCTCAAAGTTCTACTTTCCGTCGCTATAATATGCGTGCTAATGCAGAGGTGAAAGCCAGTAACTGGTTGAAAATTGGCACTAACACGATGATGGCTTATGAAGAAGTAGCGCAGGCTGAAGAAGGAGATATGGCACTTTTTAGTCCTATTTCGGGTTCACGTTTTATGCTACCTTATTGGAATCCTTATAATGCTGATGGCTCTTTAGCTTCTGAAAATGATGGAACCTGGAAGGGGACAGGGCAGAATCCTATTGAATGGATGGCAAACAATCCTGTGGAGCACAAAAAGTATAAGTTGTTGTCAACTGTTTTTGCAGATATTACCCCTATTCGGAATCTGACAATTCACGCGCTGTTTGGTGTTGATTTTTCACACTCTACAGCTTTTATGCGATCTTACCCAAGTTATATCATTAATGATAAATCTGGTAGTGCGGGACGCAGTTCTTCGGATATTCTAAATTTGAGTGAAACTCTTACTGCAAATTACCGATGGGAATTAAATGAAGATCATTCATTGAATTTTATGCTGGGACAGGAGGGAATAGACAATCGCTCGACTGGATTCCAAGTGGTTGCAATAGGACAGAATAACGACCGATTGACAAACGTAACTTCTGGTACACGTGCTTCTTCATGGATAGATAATAATAGTGATAACTCTTTCTTGTCATTTTTCTTCCGTAGCGAGTACAATTATAAGGATTTATATTATGCGGAGGTTGCTGGCCGTATGGATGCTTCTTCCCGTTTTGGTAAGGATCATCGTTGGGGGGCCTTCTGGTCGTTAGGCTTTATGTGGAATATGAAGAACGAGGCTTTTCTGAAAAATGTGGAGTGGCTGACTGGTGCACAAATAAAATTGAGTACCGGTACTTCGGGTAACTCGACAATTCCTAACTATGATCATCTCGCACTTGTTTCCGGAAATGCCAACTATAACGATGAAGCCGGTATCTATCCCTCAAAGAGCGGGAATACTAAGTTAGGTTGGGAACAGACTTGGGCAAATAACGTCGGTCTGAGTTTTGGACTTTTTAGTCGTGCTAATGTAAATATTGATTTTTATCATAAAAAGACTACCAATATACTGATGTATGTCCCCGAATCGTATGCCATAACTGGTGAAGGCTACCGTTGGAAAAATATGGGTGCGATGATGAACCGAGGTGTGGAAATTGCAATAGATGGTGATGTTATTCGTACAAAGGATTTCACTTGGAATTTAAGTGCAAACGTCTCTTATAATAAGAATAAGTTATTGGAACTTTATAATGGGGTAGAAGAGTATGTTAATTCTACGACCGGATTGAAGTATATGGTCGGACATCCTGTAACTGAATATTTCCTAAACCGTTATGCAGGTGTGAATCCCGCTAATGGAGATGCGCTGTGGTACACGGCTGATGGAGAATTAACAACCGAATTTCGTGAAGAAGATAAAGTCATGACTGGCAAGACTTTCGAATCTCCGTGGGCGGGTGGCTTTGGAACCACTCTAATGTGGAAAGGTATCTCGCTGTCGGCGCAGTTCAGTTGGATGGCAGATCGTTATGTGATGAATAACGACCGTTTCTTCGAAGAAAGTAACGGAATATATAGCTCATATAATCAGTCTAAACGCCTGCTGTATGACCGATGGAAAAAGCCTGGTGATATTACGGATATTCCTCGCTACAATGTAGTGGCACAACTTGACGACCGCTTTCTTGAAAATACTTCATTCCTTCGTTTGAAGAATCTGACATTGGCTTATTCGCTTCCGCAATTGTTGCTGAAGAAAACTAATTTCCTCACAGCCGCACGTGTTTACCTGCAAGGGCAAAATTTGCTGACCTGGACTGGTTTTACCGGACTAGACCCGGAAGTTGCAGGCAATATTTATAGAGCACAATACCCGGCTTCACGCCAATTTACTTTGGGTATTGAAGTTTCATTCTAAATAGTTATTAAAGAAAGATGATTAAGAAATTTAAATTATATATCCTGTTGGCTGCTGTGGCATTTTTCGCTACTTCTTGTTTGGATAAGATGCCTGAAGACTCAATCCCTTTCGATGAGTCTATCCAAACGGTAGATGATGTAAATCTGGCAGTTATAGGTATCTATGACGCTTTTAAAAATAGTGCCTTGTACTCTGGGCGCCTAACATTATTGCCCGACTTACAAGCCGACTTTGTGTATGGAGTAAATGGAAACACAAATACTTATGGCAATATCTGGCGTTGGAAAGATATTTTGGCAACCAATATAGATATTGAAGCTGTTTATGCTGCATTATACAATGTAATCAATCGCTGCAACTTTTTACTTGACCGTGTGGATGGAGTAAGAAAGAATACTACTGATGATAAGGATTTGGATACAATTGACCAATGTTGCGGCGAAGCGTATTTTGCCCGTGCACTCGCTTATTCGGAATTGGTTAAACTTTTCTGTAAGGCTTATGAAAGTGATGAAGACGCAGCCGATCAGTTGGGTGTTATCCTAACCGAACACTATTTGGGAGATGAAGAAATGAAACGTGCTTCATTGAAAGATTCTTATCAGTTTATCCTTGAAGATCTCGATCGCGCAGCTGAGTTGTTGGCATTGGACAAGGACTACGATCCATCTGTTGATGTAGCTTTGTTCAACAATGCTACTTACTTCAATGAATACACCGTTTATGCTTTGCGTGCGCGTGTAGCTCTCTATATGAAAAAATGGGATGAAGCTATAAAGTACTCTGGCAAAGTAATAGACAGTAATTACTTTCTCTTGTCTAGTTGTACTCGTGAGATTTCCAACGGTGTCAGCTATTATAAGTATATGTGGACTAACGACCTCTCTACTGAAATTATTTTTAAAGTTGGTTTTACCATAAATTCTTATGGTGGTCGCCTGGGACAGATTTTCTTTAATTACGACTATAGTAATTACCGCCCTGATTACGTGCCGGCAACTTGGGTTATTAACTCGTATGATAATAACGACTTGCGTGTATCTACTTTTTTTAAATCATACACAACAGGCTTTAGCCATCATCTCTCCTGGCCTTTGCTGGAAAAGTATTATGGTAACGAAGAATTTGAAGCAAAAAAAATACTTCACGTCTCTATGCCAAAAGTTCTCCGTCTGTCCGAGCAATACTTGATACGTGCCGAGGCTTATGTGCAACAAACGCAACCTGACTATGGACGTGCTGGAAAAGATATCACGACCCTTCGTACAGCACGGTATTCAACTTACGGTGGTTCCACTGCTTTGACAGCTTCCAATGCGATGGATGTCATCGAAGCCGAACGCGTAAAAGAGCTTTATATGGAAGGTTTCCGTCTTCACGATTTGAAACGCTGGCACAAAGGATTCGAGCGCAAGCCACAAGACCAGTCATTGGCGAACGGCAGCAGCTTGAAAGTAGAAGCGGATGATCCTTTGTTCGTATGGCCTATACCGCAGCATGAATTGGATGCTCCCGGTTCACAAGTCCAACCGAATGAAAGTAACAAATAAGATTAAAAGCATATGATAATGAAGAAATTATTATTAGGATGTATAGCAGCCGTTGCTGCTCTGATAGCTCTTTCCGGATGCGAGCAGGACAAGGTGGTGTATAACGGGACCAGTTATCTTATGTTTTCCGACACGCTTTATACTTATGCCGTGCAAGAAACGAATGAGATATTCAATGTCCCTGTCTCTGCTACTAAGTCTGTTGACTATGATCGTACTCTCGCCGTCGAAGTGATAGACCGGAAAAGTAATGCCGTGGAAGGTAAACATTACAAAATTTTGTCGAATACTGTCACTATCAAAGCGGGTGAAATGAGTGCCAATGTCGAGATACAGGGTAATTATAAGAATATTGGTATTACTGATTCATTGGGTTTCGCTTTGCGACTTGTTATTCCTGAGGTCGAACAATGGAATATGTATGGAAACGAGACTAAAGTTGTGATGCAAAAGGTTTGTCCGTTTGATATCAAGAACTTTACCGGATCTTGCAAGATTACTTCTACTTACTTGTCATCGGACTACTATCCAAAGAAGGTAGACTTGCGTTTGGTCACTTCTGATGTGGTAGAAGGTAAAGAAAATACCGTTGCCATACACGGACTCTATTTTGACGGATACGACACGGAAATAAGTTTCAACCGGGATGATATTTTGGAACCGCTAGTCGAAATGGAAGAACAAGTTTGTGCTACGACAGGAGAGGCTTTCGGTACAATTCATGGTGATGGCAAGTTGCTGATAAGTCAGCCTACTGCTTACACTTCTTACTATAGTACTAACGAGAATTTCATCTTACAGTACGTTACATTGAGCGTGAACAATAAAGATGGATCATACTATGGTACAGTAGGAACGTTTATCAATATAATCGAATGGATAAGCGAAGCGGAAGCGGAAAAATTAAAAGAACAAGGATATTAAAAAATAAGTAATATAAATGGATATGAAAAAGTATAGTTTAAAACCACTAGGAGATTCTTGCATGAAAACGTTATGCAAGAGTTGGTTCTTCATTGGCTTACTCATGACTTTCTGTCTGGCGGCATGTTCGGACGATGATGATGATACGGTGGCTCCGATATTTCCGGAAAAACAAAATATCGTCTGTAACGCTGGTGAGACAAAAGAGTTCACTTTCACTACTAATACTAATTGGAGTTTGGCATCTTCTGCCATTTGGTGTAAGTTTAAAACCAATGGTACTGACGATTTCGTTTTATCCGGGGCAGCCGGTACACAAACTGTAACAATCATAGCTACTAATGACAATCAGCAAGTTGATAATATTAGTGTGGCTAAATTGGAATTGACAATGGGTGGTCAGACTATTGTGATTGGAGAGGTTACTCGTTCGGCAGTAGGATATGAGTTGAAGATATTTGATGAAGAAGGAAAGGAAGTCGATGAACTTAAAGTAGGATATCAAAGTTTCTCTAAGTTTAGTGTTCAGGCTAACTTTCGCTTCGCTGCTACCAATCTGCCGGGTTGGGTAGAACTTGAAGGCGGCTCTCTTGTAGGTGCAGTTGATAAGAAAGTTAGTGGTGGCTTGAAAATAATAGAAGATGATAACCGTGAAAAATATCCGGTTGCAGCGACAGACAAAAATGTGATCACGTTCTCTGACGAAGAGGGAAAAGCATTCTATTCAGTCAAAGTTTCTTATGATGGTATGACATCTGGAGTTATGAAATTAACTCTTCCGTCAACTTATGCAACAAATTGGGTTGTATCAATGGATGGAAAGACATTTACTCAAAAAAACACAGGTGGTAGCTCAGGTGATGTAACTATACAGAAAAGAATGCCGTTCACTATTAAAACCTTAAATGATGACTACGAAATTGTATACATGGAAGAGTGGGAAGACATGCAGGGAAATAAGAACATTTCAGTGATAGACCCTGATATGCTATGGATACATTGTGAAGGTGAAAAAGGTAAAGTAAATCTCACCATAGATAAATACAGTCCTAATACTGCTTGGGGAGAGCCGGAAACCAGAACTGGCTATGCTCTCGTATTTTCGCGTGCTGAATATGAAAGTATTAAAGATAATCTGGAAGAAACTGTTGTTGAAAATGGAGAAATAGCTTATAAATATGAACAGAGCAATCTTTTAATAGGCTTTACTCAAAAAGAAGTGGAAGAGGAAACTGGTGATAAAAGTTTTACTATCAAAAAAGCTGGATGGGAAGATGTTAAACCTAGCAAAACAACAAACACATCTATCTTAGAACTTCTTAAAGGAAACTATTTTATTGATGATGTCTATTCAATTACTGCTAATGCTGGAGAGTATTTTTCGATTTATCCTCTATTGTCGGAAAACGAATGGATGGGTGAGGCTTTTGTTATTAATATTAATGATGAAGATGTTACCGTAAATACTGAAACAGGGATGGATGGCGATGGAATGTTTCTGGGAATTACTCTGCCTGGAACCTTTGAGGAAGATTTAATTATTGTCTTTAAGGGAGCTGATATGCTCTTTAAGAAAGCACTGGTGATTACTCCCGCCTATTAATTAACTTAGATAGTTTAATAAATGAATTTATATAAATTATACTCAATATTCTTCTTACCCCTCATCGTCAGTTTGTTGACAATGATGATGGTGACTAGTTGCTCCGATGATGACGAAGCGCTGCAAAGCCAGTATGGATATGTGCAGTTCAAACTCTATAAGAGTGCGTCTTATGAAGGCGGAGTGACCACTCGTGTGACAGACAAACTGGAATCGTTGTCTGGCGCACAGAAGATAAAGGTTGTGATGTCGCATAACGGTACAACCGTTTCGCAGACTTTACCCTTGAACTCATTTAATGCGAACAATGCAGAATATGGTCTGCGTAGTGACAAATTGCAGTTACTAGCTGGTACTTATAAGATTATCGGTTATTATCTGTATGACAATCTCGATCAGGTTCTGTTGGCAGGACCTGCGGGAGAAGACAATGAATTTACAGTTGTCAGTGGAGGACTTCAGGAGAAAGCATTAACTGTGGATGCCGTAGCACGTGGAACTGTGACTTTCAAATTGACAAAAGAAGGACTTAGTACACGTGCAGCTGGTGAGTACTTGTTTAGCGGTATTCGCTTTATCGATGTTACGGTAATGAATACCTTTACTCGTGTAACTACCGAATTGAAGGGAATGAAAGTTACTTATAAAGAGGACTCTAAGGAAAATCAGAACCCCGATAATGCTAATGACAAGTATATGGATACAGGTGTCGCAACATGCGATTCAGTCGTATGGCTTCCTGCCGGCACTTATCAGGTAGTGGCATATACCACTTATTCACAAAGCGGTGGTACAAGACCGGAATTGGAGACACAGTCCGTAAGAGGAAAATCTTTTATTGTGAAAGACAATGAATTGACAGAAGATGCCAACGTGCCTATCCAATTGAAAGAAACGGCAGAGTACATCAAGGATTATAAAGCACTGAAAGCTATTTGGGAAGCTTTGGGTGGAAAGAACTGGAGATACAATAGTGGTGCGGTGGATAACACGGTTCACAGTTTGAACTGGAACTTCAACAAAGAATTGGATATGTGGGGTGACCAACCTGGTGTTGATTTGGATAATAAGGGACGTGTTACCGGACTTTCAATCGCTGGTTTCGGTGCTAAAGGTAGAGTGCCTGATGTTATCGGACAGTTAACAGAGTTGAGGACACTTGCCTTCGGTACTCACAGTGAAACATTGAGTGGAAGACTCTTTGGTGATGATGAATTGACTCCGGACATGAGCGAGGAGCAGAGACAGAGAATACGTATGCACTACAAGAGGACATTCCTCGATTATGATCCACGTCTGAATATGTCGGAACTTCTCCAAGACGGTATCAACAGACATCCGAAATTGGAACCGATCAAGAAGAACAATCGTATAACATTGAAGGATACACAAATCGGTGGCCTTACCAATCGAATAACGTTCATTTCAAAGGCTATTCAGCGATTAACGAATTTGCAAACAATCTATTTTGCCAATTCACCTTTTACTTACGATAATATAGCTGCGGATTGGGAAGATGCTGAGTCGGAATATGCCAAACAGTATGAGAATGAAGAGTTGAGTTGGAGTAATCTGACAAAATTGACGGATCTAGAGTTGTATAACTGTCCCAATCTGACACAAGTTCCGGACTTTATATATGACTTGCCGGAATTACAGTCATTGAATTTAGCTTGCAACAGAGGTATCAGTGCCGACCAATTGACTGCTGACTGGCAAAGACTGGCTGATGATGAGGATACAGGTCCTAAGGTACAGATTTTATATCTGGGATATAATAAATTGGAAAAATTTCCGCCATCTGAATCTTTACAGAAAATGGTGAAACTGGGTTTGCTGGATTGTGTGCATAATAATGTAAAACAACTGGAAGCTTTCGGTACTAATGTCAAACTGTCTGACCTTAAGCTGGATTATAACCAGATTGAAGAGATACCAGATAACTTTTGTGCGTTTACTGATCAGGTTGAAGGTTTAGGATTTTCTCATAATAGGCTGAAATATATACCGAATATTTTCAATGCTAAATCGGTATATGTTATGGGTTCTGTGGATTTTTCATACAACGCGATAGGGTCTGAAGGGAGTAACATAAATTGTCCGATGGATCAATTCAAAGGTATTAATGCCAGTACAGTGACCTTATCATACAATAATATCAAGAAGTTCCCTACGGAATTGTTTGCGTCGGGTTCTCCGATTTCAACCATTGATTTGAGTAATAATGAGATGAAATCAATTCCGGAAAATTCACTAAAACCGAAAGAGGGGAACTATAAGAATACATATTTGCTGACTGTTATAGATTTGCGTTTTAATAAATTGGCAAGTCTGTCTGATGACTTCCGGGCAACTACTTTGCCTTATTTAAGCAATATGGATGTTAGTTATAACTGTTTCTCAAAATTCCCGACACAGCCATTGAACAGCAGTCAGTTGAAAGCTTTTGGTATTCGTCATCAGCGTGATGCGGAAGGTAACCGTATTTTGCGTGAATGGCCAACAGGTATTACTACTTGCCCGAGCTTAATACAATTGCAAATTGGTTCGAATGACATTCGTAAAGTAAGCGAAACCCTGACGCCGCAACTTTATATATTGGATATTGCAGACAATCCGAATATATCTATTGATGTAACCAAGGTATGTCCATATATTGAAGCTGGTATGTATGTACTGATCTATGATACTACGCAAGATATTCGTGGTTGTGATGCTTTAGGTATTGAACGATAATATAAAAAGATTCTATTCATGAAATATTTTAATAAAATAACATTAGGACTGATTCTTTGCGTGGGATTTGCAACCTCGTGTAAAGATGATGATGAAGTGGGAGTCGATGGCATTACGATAGATAAAGAAGAAATAGCTATCGGTGCCGAAGGAGGAATCGAGAAGGTTGCCGTTTCGTCCAACGGTCAATGGGTGACAAACGTGTCAGAACCTTGGATTGCCGTTTCGCCGGCAAACGGTCTTGGATCGGCAGTATGCGATCTTGCCATAGACTCTACACTAACAAATACTGCGCGTACGGCACAGATACGTTTTTCTATGGATGGCCGTGAACCCAGAATGGTCACAGTTACGCAGTTTGGTTTTGGTAAGCAAATATTGGTGAAAGAACCGGAGGTGGAAATCCCTAGTTCGATTGCTTACAAAGAACGTCATTTCGAAGCTACGATCTCTACTAACGTTAATTTCAAAATCGGAAGTGTGGATTATTCTTTCGCCGAAGAGTCTACAATGACCGATGAGGAAAAGGCAGAAGTTGAGGGGGAAAGAAGGAATTGGCTGACATTGCCGAAAGATAAAGATTTAGAAGTGGATCTAGACAGAGGAGCACGTCCTCGTACTCTGAAAGTGGATTTTCGCTGGGGGATGAATGTAGCTCCATATACTCGTGTGGCTAAGATCCATTTGGTTCCTGTAGATCCGAATGACAAATTAGTGGATGACAGCGGTAATGAAATAGACGCCGTAGTGCTGACCGTAACACAGGAAGCTGCTATGAAGATTGAAGATAACCGTGCGGGTGACTCGCTAGCCGTTATTACTATCAATAGCAAACTCCAGACTATGATGAGTTTTGATACCAGTGAAAGTATGCTCAACTGGGATCTTGTGACACTTTGGGAAGCTACTGATAAAGAAATAAAAAGCGGAGAACTTCCTGCCGAAGCTATAGGTCGTGTGCGTTCTGTACAATATGCCATGGTCGACTTGCAAGATGGTGAATCATTGCCGAAAGAGATTCGTTACCTGAAATATTTGGAATCATTTACAGTTCAGAGTAATGCGAACAGCCAGATACGTACTGTCTATTTAGGAGAGGAAATCTGCGAATTGGAGTATCTGAAAAAATTGACGGTATTCTCTTTGGGTATAAATGCTCTTCCTAAGAATTTTGCTCAATTGGGTAAAAAAATGGAAAATATGAATCTGGCAAGTAATAAATTTAAGACATTGTCGGTGATCACAGATGTGGTGAATGAAAAGAATTTCCCTCATTTGAGACATTTAACATTGACCGGATGCCGTGCTATAGATACGCTGAACGATTTAAGTCTGATTGATGGAAACAATCAGTACAATGGCAGGGATGTTGGTTTGCATGTTGATATTTCTCAAGGACAGTTGCAAAGAGAAGCTTTCTTGAAATTACTGACTTGGGATAAACTGATTTCGCTGGAAATGTCTTATAACTTCCTTGAAGGAGAGCTTCCTACAGATGCGGAAGTAACAGCAGCTTTGATGGCTGCAGGGAAACCGGTAACTTATCAGGAAACAGATTTCTTCAGTGAGGATGAATTGACAGCTACTCCGTCCATATTCCTTGATAAGATATCAAGTGATTCTTGTCAATGGCTGTTGACAACAGATAATCAGGTTACATATAAGAGCCAAGCTCCGGTATGCGGACAGGATATTCCACGTGTATTACCGTTTGCCCGGAGGGTTCATCTTAATCTGAACTTCTTGACCGGTGCAATACCGAATTGGGTTTTATTCCATCCTTACTTTGCATACTGGAATCCGGAAAGTATGGTCTTTAACCAGCAGGAAAATGGTAAAGATTCAAATGGAAATTCAGTTGAATTTAATAATGTGGATGTTGTGAACTACGATTATTCCTACTATTATGGAAAAGTGGATCCGGGAGCAAATCAGGTAGTCAATGGGGTAGCTTATCCGTTGTATTTCAGAAAATTTGTATTATCGGAGACAATCGATTAAGTTAACTGTGGACAAATATCATAACAAGAATAATTTTTAAAAAGGAACAATGAAGAAAAAATTCTTATATACAGCACTGTTTGCCTTAATGCTGGCTGCATGCTCGGAACAAGAACTTATAGAACAACCGTCTACCCCAACATGGGGGACGGAGGTTCAGCTTCCGGCTGATGTCACTTCGGGCGAATTGCTGATTAAATTCGACCCTGCAATGACCGAAATCCTTGATCGGACTCTTGCGGTCACGACCAGGAGTGGCGGCGCCATGACCCGTTCCGGGATTCCATCTACTGATGAGGTATTGGATATTCTGGGTGCATATCATTTTGAACGTATATTCCCGGTGGATACTAAAAATGAAGCACGTACCCGTACTACCGGGTTACATTTGTGGTATCGGGTAAAGTTTGATGAAAATACAGACTTGAAAGAAGCTGCCAACCGTCTTGGTAAATTGGGAGAAATTTCAAAAGTACAAGGCAATAGCCGCATTAAACGTGCTTACAACCCCCAAGGGTATCGGAGCTATATAAGTGAGACTGCTTTGCAACAAAAGGCGGTTACACGTGCTGCTGCGGCAGTAAATGCGTTTACCGATCCCGGATTGACTTATCAATGGCATTACAATAACAGTGGAAACAATCCTTTTGATAATAAAAATGGATTAGGGAATGGCTCGGAGATAGGGTGCGATGTCGGCTGTGCAGAAGCTTGGCAGAAGTGTACAGGGGATCCGTCTATTATTGTTGCTGTGCTGGATGAAGGTGTTATGAATACTCATCCAGATTTGGCAGGTAATATCTGGATTAACGAGGGTGAAGAATTTTATGCTGATGAAGATGTTGATGGTAATGGATATAAAGATGATAAGTATGGTTACAATTTCGTCAGTGATACAGGTATTATTTCGTGGACGGATGCGAGTGATTCGGGACATGGAACACACGTTGCAGGTACTATTGCCGCTGTGAACGGAAACGGTGAAGGTGTTTGTGGTATTGCCGGTGGCAACGGTTCGGAAAATTCGGGAGTGAAGATCATGTCCTGTCAGGTGTTTTCTGGTCCAAGTGGTGTTACTTTAGATGCTGAAGCAAGGTCTATCAAGTATGCAGCTGACAATGGCGCTGTTATTCTGCAATGTAGTTGGGGGTATAACTCTTCTTTAGCTAGTATGATTGAAGGATATACTCCTGGTCCGGGGTCGGAAGAAGAATGGGAAAATTTGTATCCTTTGGAAAAGGAAGCGTTAGACTACTTTATCAATAATGCCGGTTCTCCCAATGGAGTGATTGACGGTGGATTGGCAATTTTTGCTTCTGGTAACGAGTATGCGGGAATGGCGGCATTCCCTGCTGCCTATTCCAAATGCATATCAGTCAGTGCGGTATCGGCCGATTTTACTCCGGCTTCTTATAGTAACTACGGTGTGGAGGTAACAATCTCTGCTCCTGGTGGTGATACGGAATATTATAATCCGGTTGGACAAGAAGATCCTGAGGCTTGGGCGGAAGGCATATATTCCGGTTCTATTCTCTCGACCTGGATACAAAACGGTGTAGCCACTTACGGATTTATGGATGGTACGTCTATGGCTTGTCCGCATGTATCAGGAGTAGCAGCATTAGGCCTATCGTATGCAGTCAAACAACGTCGCCATTTCAAAGCAACTGAGTTCGTTGAACTGCTGAAGACGTCTACAAAGCCATTGGATAGTTGGTATGGTGATGGAAGAGTGAAAACTTATTATCGTAATCATCTTTCTGCCGGAGCTTCTCCTACAAAAGTAGAATTGTCGAAATACGTTGGAAAGATGGGTGCTGGATTGGTAGATGCCGGAATGTTGCTTAACAATATTGAGGGTAATGGTTCGGACATGGTAGTACCAAACGTGTATGTGGCAGAAGGTGCAGCATCGATTTTAAACCTTGCTTACTATTTTGTTAACGGAGAGAACTTAACTTATACCTGCACATCGGGTGATACAACTGTCGCTACAGTATCTGTCAAAGGTACGCTTATGACAGTATCTGGTGTAAAAACCGGTGCGTCCCGTATTACAGTGAAAGTAAGCAATGGAAGCGAACAATCCATTACTGTTACTGTTCGCAAGAAGGCTAATGATAATGGTTGGATGTAATTTTAATATTCAATGAAACCAGTTACTTGGATACGGTTATTTTTATTTTGTGCAGTCATCGGACAGTTCCGGGCGATTGAAGCCCGGAATGTCTGTTTCACTCCACAGGAAAAGATAGATGCGCTGATAAATCCGCCGTTGATGAAAGGGGCGGAACATATTCTGCGTTTTGACAAAACTGTGCTGAATATCGGGACACTGACTGAGGATGATGCTCCAAGAATGTATCGTTTCATATGTACTAATGTAAGTGGCAAAGCCATAAATCTTACCCGTGTAAGAACAACTTGTGGATGTGCGGTAGCAGATGTACGTACAGGGGAGGTACCTCCTGGTGAAACGAGAGTTGTAGTATTGACTTATCATCCGAAGAATCATCCCGGAACGATAGACACGAATGCTTTTGTTTATCTGTCTTCTTCGGACAAAATGCCTGTGGCACGCCTTACATTAATCGGTAATGTGTTGCCAGGAGCGGATGAATGGGGACGTTATCCATACATGATGGGTAAATTGAGACTGAAACAAAACCGGATAGAATTTCGGGAGGTAAATGCGGGAAAGCGTCCTTCCGAACGAATCCTGTGTGGTAACAGCGGAAAACAATCATTGCGTTTATCGGCTTCTGTTATTCCTGAGTTTGCAACTTTTCGTACGGAGCCGGAAGTTATCAGTTCGGGGAGTGAAGCCGACATTGTGATTACAATAGATGCCTCACTGATTCCTGTGGAAAAAGGTCGTTCATTTACTTTTCCTGTTATAATAGAAGGAGTGGAGGGGCAACCGTCAGACCGGACATTGAATATAAAAGTAAACTGTATTAAGTAACAATAAAAATAAAAAGAAGACATGAAGAATATTCTCAAATTAATGGCTTTATTCGCCTTCGTGCTTTGTTTCGCATCCTGTGACGACGATGAAAAGGTAGAGATTCCTGCCTTGCCGGTCACTGCTGCTAATTTGAACGGAACGTGGCAACTTTCTGAATGGAACGGACAGCCTCTGGCAGAAGGTACATATTGCTATATAACCTTTAATCGTAGAGAACTGACTTTTGAAATGTATCAGAAGTTTGACAGTATGTATGCACGTTATATTACTGGTTCTTTTAGTATAGAAAACGATCCTTATCTGGGATATGTTATTAGTGGTGAATACGATTTTGGTAATGGTGACTGGAACAACGACTATATCGTAACGGATTTATTAGAATCCGGTTCCATGATTTGGACTGCAAAAGACGATGATAGTGACGTGAATAAATATGTTCGTTGCGAAAAGGTACCTGAATCAATAATCGAAGAGGCTAAGACTGACAAAGATTAAGGCAAAATAAAGGTATATCAATGTATAAAGGTCATCTTTCATAAGATGGCCTTTTTGTTTGGAAGAATTTAGTGATACATATCTGCAAAAAAAAATATTGATTTTATTTGGAAATGATATCGGGACTTTCTATATTTGCATCAGATTTATAATTGTAATGAATACAACTTTGAAAAGAAGGGGAACTTATGAAACCATATGAACGATTGTTAGAACATAATATCAAGCCTTCCATGCAGCGCATAGCTATCATGGAATATTTGATGAATCATCCTATTCATCCATCGGCTGATGATATCTATACAGCATTGTCTCCTTCAATGCCGACTCTTTCAAAAACTACGGTTTACAACACCTTGAAACTGTTTTCGGAACAAGGAGCTGCGTTGATGCTTACGATTGATGAGAAGAATACAAATTTTGATGCGGATACTTCTGTACACTCACATTTTCTTTGCAGGCGCTGTGGTCATATTTATGACTTGAAATGTGAGTCTGTGAAGACAGTAGAGAAGCAGGAAATGGATGGGCATCAAGTGACGGAAGTTCATTATTATTATAAAGGTATATGTAAGAATTGCTTAAGAAAAGATAAAGAAACACGTATTGACTAATTAATTTAAAATTGAGAAGAAAATGAAAAAATTTAGATGTACTGTATGCGGTTACGTTTATGAAGGTGACGCAGCTCCTGAGAAATGTCCTTTGTGTAAAGCTCCAGCCAGCAAATTCGTAGAAGTTGTTGAAGTAGAAGGTGGTGCATTGTCTTTTGCTGACGAACACGTGATTGGTGTTGCGAAAGGTTGTGACGAAGAAATGATCAAGGATCTGAATAATCACTTTATGGGTGAATGTACTGAAGTAGGTATGTATTTGGCTATGAGCCGTCAGGCTGACCGTGAAGGTTATCCTGAAGTAGCTGAGGCTTTCAAACGCTATGCTTGGGAAGAAGCTGAACATGCTTCTAAATTTGCAGAATTGCTGGGTGACTGTGTTTGGGATACAAAAACTAACCTGCAAAAGCGTAAAGATGCTGAACAAGGTGCATGTGAAGACAAAAAACGTATCGCTACCCGCGCTAAAGCTTTGAATTTGGACGCTATTCACGATACTGTACACGAAATGTGCAAGGACGAAGCTCGTCATGGTAAAGGTTTTGAAGGACTTTACAACCGTTATTTCGGAGATAAGAAATAATAAAGCCTTATAAATAACTTTTAAAAGGTCTGTGTTCTATAGTGAATGCAGACCTTTTTTGTTTATATTTGCCCATCAACTTTTAAATACCACAATTATGAGAAAGGTACAACTATTGTTAGTTTGTTTAATGCTTTCAGCGGCTGCTTTTGCTGCTGATAAGGTTGTTAAGTTACCAAAACCTAATTTAAATCGTACTGGTACGGTGATGAAGGCATTGTCTGAACGTCAGTCTACGCGCGAGTATGCTTCGAAAGCGTTAACTCTTGCTGATTTGTCGGACTTATTATGGGCGGCCAACGGAATCAATCGTTCGAATGCTGGAAAACGAACTGCTCCTTCCGCTTTGAATAAGCAGGATGTAGACGTATATGTGATATTACCGGAAGGAAGTTACTTGTATGACGCAAAGAATCATCAGTTAAATCTGATTGCTGAGGGAGATTACCGTGGAGCAGTAGCAGGCGGTCAGGCTTTTGTAAAAACAGCTCCGGTATCTTTGGTGTTAATCAGTGATATTTCCCGTTTTGGTGATGCTCAGAAAACACAGAATCAATTAATGGGAGCCATGGATACCGGTATTGTTTCACAGAATATTTCTGTCTTCTGTTCTGCAGCTAAACTGGCTACAGTGCCACGTGCTTCGATGGATGCTGCTCAGTTGAAGAAAGTCCTGAAACTGAAAGACAGTCAGATTCCTATGATGAATCATCCCGTGGGATACTTTAAATGATCTTTATTCTATAATAAACATAGTGACACTATCCATGTGGGATAGTGTCACTATTTGCTTGTGATAGTGTCATTATCCCAACCGGATAGTGTCACTATGTTTTTCCTCTTTATTTCAGTAGAAATTCGTCAATAGCTTTCTTGTAGGTTGCTTTGTCAGCCGCTCCACGGAAAAGCTGCGGATCTCCTTTCATAGGAATAAATACGAACAATGGAATGCTTGTTGCGTTGAACAAGGCAGCAAGTTCTTTCTGCTTGTCTACATTAACTTTGTAGATTGTTATTTTTCCTGCATATTCCTTTGCCAATTCTTTCATGATTGGAGCTGTCTGGCGGCAAGGCCCGCACCAGTCTGCATATAAGTCGATGATGGCGGGTTTGTCACCTTTGTATTTCCACTCTTTTGATTTCTCATAATCGAAGACGTCTTTCAGAAACATTTCTTTGTCCATTACGACGACTTCACCGTTACCTGTTACCTCTTTTTTACCTTGATTGGTATCCGGTTTGTCATTGAAAGCGTATACGATAACGCTCAACATGACAAATGCTACCATTGCTAATACTTTCTTCATTCGCTATTTTCTTTTTATGCGTAATTTTGTTCGATGATTCCTTTTAATTCACTGCTATGGATAACTCCGGAATGTCTCCATACGGCTTCTCCATTTTTGAATAAAATAAAAGTCGGTACTGCCTGTATGCGATATTTAGTAGCCAAATCTTCATGTTGGTCAACATCTATCTTCACAATGCGGGCTTTATCTCCTACCATTGTTTTCAATTCTTCTAAAACCGGTTTCATCGCTTTGCATGGTCC
Organism: Bacteroides thetaiotaomicron; assembly: GCA_019412825.1. Lineage (GTDB taxonomy): Bacteria > Bacteroidota > Bacteroidia > Bacteroidales > Bacteroidaceae > Bacteroides > Bacteroides thetaiotaomicron_A. Next base: position 255,979 of record DXOL01000026.1, read on the forward strand.
ACACCATTCAGCAAAGAAATCAACTAAAACGGGTATCGGTGACTGTATTAAATCTTCAAACTTTTCCATAATCTTTCCTTTCTTAAATTTAAATATCAGTCTTTGAAGACTGCAAATATAATTTCTATTTTACTAATATAACGGGAAAAAACAGTTTTTGTTCATAAAATAGTAATTGTAGAGTCATCTTATTGTAATCTGGAAAAGGGAACTTTGCATAACGAAAAGCAAATAAATAAGAAATAAACTAATAATGATAGCCTCATGAAATTTTTATTTATTGTACAAGGTGAGGGTAGGGGACACTTGACACAAGCTATTACCCTTGAAGAAATGTTGCTGCGTAATGGACATGAAGTGGTGGAAGTATTAGTCGGTGAGAGTTCATCACGTATCTTGCCCGGATTTTTTAACCGGAATATACAAGCACCGGTCAAACGTTTTATCAGCCCTAATTTCTTGCCTGCGGCAGATAATAAACGGGCGAATCTAAAGAAAAGCTTTACTTATAATTTACTGCGTATTCCGGAATATTTTCGCAGTATGTGCTATATTAATCAGCGGATTAAGGAGACGGGGGCGGAAGTAGTGATCAACTTCTACGAGCTTCTGACGGGACTTACCTATGCACTCTTTCGTCCCTCCGTTCCATATGTCTGCGTCGGACACCAATACTTGTTTTTACATCAGAATTTTGATTTTCCGGATAAAAACTCTTTTGAATTACGGATGCTGCGTTTCTTCACAAAGATGACAGCTGTTAGATCTTCGAAGAAACTTGCTTTATCTTTCAATGATATGGAACCGGACAGGGTACAACAAGTGGTGGTAGTTCCTCCTTTAATTCGGCAGGAAGTAACTGCTATTCAACCGGAAGAAGGGAATTATATTCATGGATATATGGTAAATTCCGGTTTTGCAGATAGTGTGGAGGAATTTCATACGATATATCCGGAAGTTCCTTTGAGGTTTTTCTGGGACAAAGCAGATGCAGAGGAGGTGACCCGGATTGACGAAACACTAAGTTTCTATCAGATAGATGATGTGAAGTTTCTTAATGGAATGGCCGGTTGTCGCGCTTATGCTACCACTGCCGGGTTCGAATCTATCTGTGAAGCAATGTATCTGGGAAAACCTGTATTGATGGTTCCGGCACATATTGAGCAGGATTGTAATGCCCATGATGCAATGAGGGCAGGAGCCGGGATTATCAGTGATTCTTTTGATTTAAAGCCTTTACTCCGTTTTGCCGGAACGTATTCTCCTAATCGTATTTTCGTTCGTTGGGTACGCAGCGGTGAACGACGTATTATTCTGGAACTGGAAAAACTGGCTGCATCACAATCAGCAATTACTTCAATACCAACATTTACTAATTATTTACCGATATGAAACTGAATAAAACAGATTATGTACTTGAGCGGGCATCAGATGGCGGATATTATGCCTGGTTGACTGTGAATATGCAATGTAATGCTTACGGAGAATCTCCCGAAGAAGCTGTGCTGAATTTGCAGGAAACAATGAATGAAATGATAGATGAGATGTATATGGTGGAAGAGTTTATTTAATGGATAATGGAAAATGGATAATGGAAAATCTCTATGCAGAATGGCATCATCAATTCTCCATTATCCATTATCCATTTATTCAATGCTCAGTTCATCAATAATGTGGGAAGCTCCTGCATATTTATCGATAATAAATAAGGTGTAGCGGATATCTACACAGGCGGCACGTTGTGAGGAAGGGCGGAAAGCGATGTCGCCGGTCAGCCCTTCATAGTTGCGGTCGAAAGCTGTGCCCACTAGTTGTCCTTTGCTATTGAATACCGGACTGCCGGAGTTTCCTCCTGTATTATCGGTATTAACAATAAAGCAGACAGGCATTTCACCGTCTTTACCATAGCGTCCATAGTCTTTGGCTTTATATAGTTCCTTCAACTTCTGCGGAACTACAAATTCCCAGTTCCCTTGATCTTCTTTCTCCATGACTCCTTTTAGGGTAGTATAAGCATCATAAACTACTCCGTCGGCAGGTTCGTAAGAAAGCACCTGTCCGTAAGTCAATCGTAAGGTTGAGTTGGCGTCCGGATAGATAGGCATTCCTTTTTCCTGTCTCATGTCCATCATTCCTTTTACCCATACCTTATGAGCAGCATCGTAGTTCTGATTAGCCTCTTTCATGGCAATGGCAGTTTTCAATATTCCATCTGTGATGGAGTATTTGAAAAGTACCATCCAGTCATGACCTATCTTATATAAGCTTGGCTTTTTGATAAACTTTTCAAAGTTCTTGGGATTACCAAAAATAGAATATTCAAAACAAGCATCTACAAATGAATCTATATTTCCTTTGAAACGTGAGTTTATGATCTCGAAAATATTGATTCGTTGTTCCTCCGGAATGTAGCTGGCATAAGTTTGCAGCATGGTTTTGGCAACCATTCGCTCTACTTCCGGGAAGGGAACGGAGGCAAAGTATTTTTCACCGGCTTGTTTCAGGTTTTCGGTAGCTGTTTTTATTTGTTCTTTGTCTTTTGACTTTAGGGCAGTGACCATTTCGGTCGTAGAAGGGAGGCGCATAAAGTCGAGTGCTGTGACAAGTGCTTCGTTAAGGGCTTGTTGGTGATAGAGTGCATCCCGTCGATGAGCAACGATAGAACGTATTTCATCAAATGCCTTCTGATAAGAATCATCACCTTTTTCGCGGCCACGGGCCAAGAGTTCTTCTTGTTGCTTACGTTTGGTATCCAGTATTTTGAGACGTATTAATCCTTCGTTCATACCAATTGCATTTTTCCAGTAATTGGCTGAAGATGCATATTTACTTGCGTAATGGATTCGTACGGCAGGATCTTTCAGCATCTGTTCCATCAGAACTTTCTGACGGGCCCCGCGTACATATTGACGCATAAAGTTAGTAGTCTGCATACGTTCTTCCACTTCATCGGAAATCATATATCTCCAGTTACGTCCCGGAAATCCCATAACAAAGGTGAAGTCACCTTCCTGTACTCCGGCAATGCTGATTTTCAAATGTTTTTTTACCTGCAAAGGAACATTGTCTTTAGAATATGCGGCAGGTTTACCGTTTTTATCAGCATAGATACGGAAGAGGGAAAAATCACCGGTATGGCGGGGCCACATCCAGTTGTCTGTGTCGGCTCCGAATTTACCAATAGAAGAAGGAGGAGCACCTACCATACGAATATCGCTGTATACGGTCTTTACAAACATATAATATTTATTTCCTCCGTAAAAAGCTTTAAGTTCAAGTTTGGTTGCAGGGGTGACTTCTATATTTTCATCTTTAGCGAAGCGTTCTGCCACTTTGCTCAGGTAACTTGGCGACAGATAATTAGTACCGTTCGGATCTTCATCTTTCTTCAACTGATCGGTTACGTAACTGGTTACATCAAGGATACGGTCGATAAAAGTGACGGTCAATCCCGGTGTGGGAAGTTCTGCATCACGGTTCATGGCCCAAAATCCTTCTGTCAGGTAATCATGTTCTACGTTACTATGTTGCTGAATGGCTCCGTAACCACAATGATGGTTGGTGAGTACCAGTCCTTCGGAAGAAATGACTTCTCCGGTACATCCGCCACCGAAGTGTACAACAGCATCTTTCAGAGAAATGCCATTGGCATTATATACTTCTTCAACAGGAATCTCCAGGCCGAGTTCCCGCATGGCAACTGCATTTTGTGCTTTCAGGTCAGTTAGCATCCACATACCTTCATCGGCGTGGATGCTAAGAGTTGCCAGTGAAAAAATAGCAAATATAATTTGTTTTCTCATTTATTCTACGATAGTCATTTCATTAATCAGATGGCCGCAGTTGCCTAATTTCTCAAGGATAAACAGGACATAGCGGATATCAAGGTTGATACAACGTTGCAGGTTGTTGTCAAAGTTAATATCACCACTCAGAGATTCCCAGTTGCCATCGAATGCACAACCGATTAATTCTCCGTTTTCGTTCAATACCGGACTGCCGGAGTTACCACCGGTAATGTCGTTGGTTGACAGGAAGCAGACAGGCATATCACCGTTAGGTAATGCATAACGACCGTAGTCTTTCTTTTCTATAAGTTCTTTCAACTTAGCCGGTACCACAAATTCGCGGTCTTCCGGATTTTCTTTTTCAAGAATACCTTTTGTTGTTGTGTAATAGTTATAGTGTACGCCATCTTTCGGATCATATGGTTTTACATTACCATAAGTCAGACGAATAGTGAAGTTAGCGTCCGGATATGAAGGAACAGGTAATTTCATTTCGCCTAAACCGCGGATGTAAGTTTTGTGGAGCAGAGCAAGTTCTTTGTCCAGCTCTTTTAGCTGATCGAGGAGATTGCCGTATTGATCGTATTTGGATTGAGCATATTGCAAAGCCAGATCCTCATCAATAGCTTTTACTGTCGGCTTTTTGAGGAATTTATCAAAGTTAGCCTGATTGGCAAAAATAGACTTGTCGTACATATCGTCTACGAACTTGTTGTAGTCTCCTTTATATTTCTGCTCGATCACTTTATAGATAGTAGGGCGTTGGTTTGCCGGAATCATTTCGGCATAAAGAGGAAGCAGCACTTTGGCTACTTTACGATCTACTTCATGGTCATAGTCTTTGTTATGGATACTTTTGAAGTTTTCTTTCAGACCTTCCAAACGAACTTTGATCAAGGAGTCGTTTTTATCAACCAAGGCTTCCCGTGTTTTAGTTAACATTGAGTTACCAAATTCGATAGCTCCGAAGAAAACTTCAGTCAGGCAAGTCAGTTGATAATTGAGAGGAGCTGTTTGTGCTACCAGATCATCGATCTTTTTCACAACATTGGCATATTCGGTATTGTTTTGTGCCTTTGCAAATTCAGTAAATTTAGCTTCCTGTTCTGCTTTAGTGCCCAATACGTCATTGTCAATGATCGCTTTGTTCATTCCGATAGAGTTTTTCCAGTAGTTACTGGAGCCTGCATATTTGTTTGCATACTGAATACGGATTTTATCGCTGGCGTTCATCACTTCTTTCAAAACAGCCAGACGTGCACCACGAATGCGGATACGCGGTTCATTGGTTGATTCCATGCGTTCTTTTACCTCTGACACGGTCAGATAACGGCTGGTTCTTCCGGGGAATCCCATGATCATTGCATAATCTCCTTCTTTTAAACCTTTGATGGAGATTGACAGATGTTTCTTCGTTTTCAGCGGAGTATTGCTTGCGCTGTATTCAGCCGGCTCTCCGTTGGCATCTGCATAGATACGGAACATGGAGAAGTCACCGGTATGACGGGGCCACATCCAGTTGTCTGTTTCACCACCGAATTTACCTACAGAAGAAGGTGGGGCGGCAACCATACGTACATCCGGATATATTTTCTTGTAGAACAGGTAGAATTTGTTTCCTGCGTAGAAAGGAAGGGCTTGTGGTACAATACCTTTCTTATCTTTCAGGTCACTTTTTTCATAAAGTTCTTTAGCCAGTCCTTCAAGGAAAGCACCGGTGAATGACTGAGATTCCGTAATCTCTTTGGCGGCGATTTTGGCATTCACAATATCTGTTATATCTTCGATACGTTCGATGAAAGTGAACTTTAATCCCGGAGTAGGAAGCTCCTGATCTCTGGATGTAGCCCAAAAACCATCTGTCAGATAATCGTGTTCTACACTACTGTGTTGCTGGATAGAAGAATAACCGCAGTGATGGTTAGTCAGGATCAAGCCTTCCGGTGAAATGATTTCTCCCGTACATCCTCCTCCGAATATACCGACTGCATCTTTCAAAGAGACACCGTTGGGATTATATAAATCCTGGGCTTCCAGTTTTAATCCTTGCTTCTTCATCATATCTATGGAATGTTGCTGTTGCATTAGTTGCAATAACCACATACCTTCGTCCGCTTTTACGGTACATACAAGCAGCGCTGTCAGCGCTAATAAATAAAGTCTTAGTCTGTTCATTACTTTATGATAACAATTATAAATTATGATGTTAATATTCTATTTTTAAACTTCCGTCTTTCAGTGCTTTCATGATATTGGCGGGAGCCCGTTGATTCATTAATTCATTTTTCATGAAATCCATATAGGGAGCTACATGCTGAAAGTATTGGTAATATCCTTTGCACAGATAGTTCAGACCGGGTTCGCCGTCCGCTGTCCGACTGAAGCGGTTCTTTGGACATTCTCCGTTGCAGGCAAATAGAAAGTCGCACTCCTTGCATTGAGTTGGGAGTGATTGGTATTTCATTGTCCCGAAATTATGCTGTCGTTCACTATGCATCATTTCCACCAAAGTCTGGCTATAGATATTTCCCAATTTATATTCCGGGAATACGAAATGGTCACAAGAGTATACGTCTCCGTTGAACTCCATAACGCCGGCATGTCCGCAATGCTTCGCCATTGTACATACGCCCGGTTGCTCGCCCATCCAGTTGGCCAATGTAGAATCGAATATCTGTATGAAGAATTTGCCTACATCTTCTTTTACCCATTCATCAAAAATTGTACAGAGAAAATTACCCCATTGTTCCGGACTTACGGAAAAATCAGCCAATGCTCCTTCTTTATTTTCTGCCAGAGAAGCGAGATGACGACCGTCTTGATGTGAAACAATGCGTTCAACAATCGGAGCGAACTGGATATAATGGCAATCTATTTCTTTGAAGAAATTATAAAAGTCTAATGGATATTCGGCATTGAAATCGTTCACAACAGCCATAGCATTCCATTCTACTCCGTGCTTTTTCAGGAGATTAATCCCTTGCATCACTTTGACGAAAGAAGGTTTGCCCATTTTGTTCTTGCGATATTCGTCATGAAACTCTTGCGGTCCATCAATGGAAACTCCTACCAGCCAGTTGTTTTCACGGAAGAACTCGCACCATTCGTCTGTGAGTAAGGTCCCATTCGTCTGGATACAATTATCAATTGTACGTCCGCGGGCATATTTCTTTTGCAGCTCCATCGCCTTTTTATAAAAAGAAAGCGGACGCATCAGCGTTTCTCCACCGTGCCAGGTAAAAAGCACTTGAGGCATGGTTTGAGAGTTGATATACTCGTCGATAAACTTTTCCAGTAGCTCATCGCTCATTACATGTTTCGGGTTTTCTTTGTATAGATTCGCCTTTTCCAAATAATAGCAGTATTCGCATGCGAGGTTACATACGGCTCCCACGGGCTTTACCATGACATAAAGCGGTTTGGCAAAAGGTGCATAAGTTGTTGCTTTCATGACTGCAAATTTAGATAAACTAAATGAAAAAAATGATCTCCTACCTCTGTTTATAAGGATTATTAAAGAAAAGAGTCTTACAAGTTTTAAATATTGATAAAATGTTTCTTTTAAGTCCGAATCAGTTGTACCTTTGTACCCAGAATTTAATGAAACAATGAACGTGAATAAGATTTTGCCTTTTGTGCTTTTGCTTCCCTTTCTAGCTTCGTGTACTCATAAGTATAAGATAGAAGGAACATCTTCAGTAAATGGTCTGGATGGAAAAATGTTATATCTGAAGACTTTGAGGGATGGAGAATGGGCAAAACTGGACTCGGCTGAAGTAGTACATGGGTCATTTTCAATGAAAGGGAAAATCGACTCTGTGCAAATGACAACACTTTATATGGATGACGAAAGTGTCATGCCGGTTGTGTTGGAAAGTGGCAAGATTGTTATTACCATTAGCAATACCGATCTCAAAGCGATCGGAACTCCTTTGAATACTGCATTGTATGACTTTATTGCAAAGAAGAATGCAATGGAAGAAAGCATCGGTGATCTGGAAAGAAAAGAAACCCGTATGGTGATGGATGGTGCTGATCTGGAAGAAGTTCATGAACAGTTACTTGCAGAAGGAGATTCACTGATGAAAGCGATGAATCAATATGTCAAGACTTTCATCTCGGACAATTATGAAAATGTATTAGGACCTAATGTATTTATAATGCTTTGCAGTTCTTTGCCATATCCTATTATGACTCCACAAATAGATGATATAATAAAGGACGCTCCCTATTCTTTTAAGAGTAATAAGATGGTGAGAGAGTTCTTGACGAAGGCCAAAGAGAATATGCAGTTGATAGAAGAACATCAACGGATGCAACAAAATGTAGGTCCGAAGAAATAAATCTTGAGTTTTTTGCGTATTTTTGCATAAAACTCAAGATAAGATGAAAACGCCCTCTTCCATTCGTATTGCTTTTTACTTTATTCTTTCTTTTTTGGCAGTTTCCTGTCATAGAGATTCGGATGCTCTCAACATGACTTTTTCAAAAGTGGAAAAGTGCATGGACCTCTGTCCGGATAGTGCTCTAAACCTATTAAAAGGTATTCCTGATCCTGAAAAATTGCGCGGTAAGTCGCAGGCTACTTATGCTCTTCTGATGACACAGGCAATGGATAAGAACTATATGAAATTTAGTTCGGATTCATTGATTGCATTAGCTTTGAATTACTATACAATAATTCAGACTCCTCCAGTAATGTATGCAAAGACTCTGTTTTATCATGGAAGGGTAATGCTGGAGTTGGATAAAGAGGAAGAAGCCTTGAAATCATTTCTTGCAGCAAAAGATATTTATGAGAGAACTAAGGATTATAAAATGTTAGCTCTGATTATTGAAGAAATTGGTATGATTAACCGAAGGCAGGAATTGTATGGTGATGCTTTATCGAATTTTAGAGAAGCATTAGATATACATAAACAATTGAAGGATTCTCTTGGAATTATCAGTGTTAGTCAGAATATTGCTAGAGTTTATTTGTTTAAATCCCAATGGGATAGCTGTTCTTTATATTATAATAATGCTTTAGAAATAGCAGTACGGAAGAACCTGTCTGAAATCTCAATTTTACATGAACTAGGTATTTTATATCGTTCTATGCAAGAATTACCAGAAGCAGAACGTTATTTTTTAGCTGCTTATGAAAAAGAGACTGATGAAGAAAAAAAATATATGGAATGCTTGTCTTTGGGATATTTATATATGCAAATGGGGCAGATAGAAAATGCAAGAAAGTATTTAAAGATGAGTGCTAAATCTTCTAAGGCATATACGCAAATTAGTGCGTTTGATTGTTTATACTTTTTGGAAAAGGATATAGATAATTTTGAGGAGGCAATAGTATATCATGAATTAGCAGATTCTATAACTAATGCTATGGAAGAAATTAACTCTCGTGAATTAATAGCAAGCCTACAGAAGAAATATGAAAATGAAAAACTCCAGAATGACAATTTGCATATGAAGGTACGATATACGAATTTTATGTTATGGGGTACGATTGCCTTCTTGTTTGTTGTCGCTTGTATGTGCTATTATTATTATAAAAATCGGAATAATAAAAAGAAAATAGCTGAGATTGAATCGCAGATTCGAGAGAACGAAGAAGAAATAGAGCGATATCAACAAGAAATAGAGGGTATTCAAATATCAAAAGATCAGGTGTTAAAGGAAAATCTGATGCTAGAAGAAAATCGTACTAAAGTAGGAGAACTCAATGGAAAGATTGTTCTTTTAACAATGCAGAATAAAACTTTGTCGGAACATCTGAAAGAATTGGGGGGTGAATTAAATGTTGGCATATCTTCAGGCTCATTTATACATGCATTTCGACTTCTATTGGCAATAAAAGAGGGGACATTAAGAGGTAAGCTTTCTAATGAAGAGCGTCAGAAGCTATTCAGTCTATTTGATTTGATTTATTGGAATTATGTTAGTCGTTTGTTAGAAAGAGCTCCAACTCTTACTAAACATGATCTTGAGATTTGCTGTTTTCTTAAATTTGGTTTGAGTCACGAAGAGCTAAGTCGCATCTTTCATACTACTTCAGATTCTGTAACGAGGGCAAAAGGCAGGCTTAAAGGCCGATTAGGCATTCCTCCGCAAGATGATTTGGACCTTTTTTTGAAGGAATTTTGAGAAATAAAAAATGGATTGTCCGGGTAAATGTTAAATATGTAATTGTTAATATGTTGATTTGCAGATTGTTATTGCTTATTTTTCTCTTGTAATTTGTCCGGGTTGATTTTTTTGTTTTTTCGAATACATACCGTACTTTTGGCGAAACAAAAAAGCAATATAGTTATGAAAGTACGTTTTATTTTATCTTTTCTAGCTGCATTATTTATTGCAGGGAATATGATTGCTATTGAGAGTACAGATCGGGTAGAGAGGAAATTGCCTGTTGTGTTAAAAGGAGAGGTTCCTACCACTACTCATCGTTCTATTCCTGTAATACCTATTAATGCGTCTGTTTCTACAGATGAAAATATTGTAGAAATCATTTTTACAGCTCCTTTGGGCGAAGTGAAAATACTAGTAGATGGACAAGTACAGGAAGTCTGTCAGGTAACGGCTCCTGGACAAACAACTTCTTTCTCTATAGAAGGATGGGCTCCGGGCGTTTATAAACTAGAATTTAAAATAGCCGGAGGCGGATACGTATACGGAGAACTAGTAATAGAGTAAATAAGGGACTAAACCTTAACTTTCATATAATGAATGGTCATCATACAGTTGCTATTTGCACTTGGGAAGGTGACAAACAGCAATCTATTGAATATAATTCTTCTATTGCAGTGGGGATTGATTGTCCCCGTGCAAAATTGAGAGTGAGTATTCTATTAGATACAATACAAGAGTATCAGGTGAGATATATCTTTTCTGATGAGGAGATAAGTGAGGCTGTAAATGAGGCTGGTCTTATCATTGGCGCAAGGGGTATAGCCCATGAAGGGGTATTACAACGAAAACCGGTTATTGTAGTGGGGGAATATGGTTTTGGAGGTTTAGTTACTCCAGATACATTGCATGAACAATACAATAATTATTTTAGAGGCAAGATCAATGGAATAAAAGCAGAATATTTCTCTTTAGCACGATTAGAAGAGGAAATAAAGAGAGGATTTGCTTTGACATTCCAGGAATTGCAAATGATGTCTAACCAGACAATAAGATTTCTACATAATATATAGACTTTTTGATTTAATAGATTAATGCATAAAGACTGGTTAGGTATGCGGGGGTGCGTGAGTATCCCCGCATTTCGTTTCTTATCGATCCTGGTCTTCGTTTGTGACCATTCCTTTATACTTTTCAGGAAGTGCGCTCTCAACGGCAGCATAAGCCTCTGCCATGGTAGCTTTTATGTTTTCCATGCCTTTTCCTTTAGGAGGAATAGGGTCATGAATGGTAAGAATCATGCGATGGCGATGTATCCATTTGCCTGTACGTGGCAGGATTTCAAAAGAACCGTTGATTGTAACGGGAACAACTGCCAGCTGCAAGTCATCTGCCAATTGAAACGCCCCTTTTTTGAAATATCCCATGTGTCCGGTGAAAGTACGTGCTCCTTCGGGAAAAACGACTAAAGATACTCCGTCTTTCAGCGAATCTTTTGCTTGCCGAATGGTCTCCAGTACTTTTTTCGGACCGGAACGGTCTACAAAAATGTGTCCTGCACTTTCACATGCTTTTCCTACAAATGGTATCTTACGCAGGCTTTTCTTCATCATCCATTTGAAATTTCTTCCGATGAATCCATAAATAAGAAAAATATCAAATGATCCCTGATGATTCGGCACAAAGATATAGGAGGTTTTTCCGTGTAATTTTTCACGACCGTGAATCTTTACAGGAATCAACAGAAAAAGACAGATGAGTTGTGACCATATTTTGCCCGGATAGTATCCCCAGAAATGAGCTCCTCCTAGTAAAGAGCCTACAATGGTGACAATCGCTGTAAGAATAGTCAATACCAATAGGATAGGTAAAGCAATGCAAATTTGATAAATATAATATAGTATCTTCATAGGGAATTTATTTTTATATATATGCAAAGATACATGATTATTGGTAAAAAAAGCAGGAGGATACAACATAATCTTTGCGATTATGCTATTTTTGTCTTCTGTTATAGACAGATAATGATATGATACGTATACTACATACTGCCGATTGGCATTTAGGACAGACATTTTTTGGTTACGACCGCGCGGGAGAACATGAGGCTTTTCTTGATTGGCTGGTCGAAGAAATCCGACAAAACGAGATTGATGCATTGGTTATAGCCGGAGACGTGTTTGATGTTTCCAATCCTTCTGCTGCATCTCAGCGCATATATTATGAGTTTATTTATCGGGTGACTGTGGAGAATCCGAAACTTCAAATTGTGATTATTGCCGGTAATCATGACTCTGCGGCCCGTTTGGAAGCTCCTCTGCCTTTGTTGCAGGCGATGCGGACGGAAGTCAGAGGGGTAGTGCGCAAATTGGAGGGCGGAGAGATTGACTATGACCATTTGACAATAGAATTGAAGAATCGTGAAGGGGAAGTAGAAGTACTTTGTATGGCTGTTCCTTTTTTGCGTCAGGGAGATTATCCGGTAGTGGAGACAGAAGGGAACCCATATATGGAAGGAGTTCGCGAACTTTACGCGCGACTTTTACAAAGATTGTGGGCTCGTCGGAAAACGAATCAGGCTATTCTTGCTGTCGGTCATTTACAGGCTACCGGATCAGAGATTGCCGAGAAGGATTATAGCGAACGGACAGTGATTGGTGGTTTGGAATGTGTATCACCCGATACATTTTCGGAAAAGATTGCTTATACGGCTTTGGGGCATATCCATAAAGCACAGCGAGTATCCGGCAGGGAGAATGTAAGATATGCCGGAAGTCCGATCCCTATGTCTTTTGCCGAGAAGCATTATCATCATGGAGTGGTGATGGTGACTTTTGATGAAGGTTGTGCGGTTGATATCAGAAGGATAGAGTGCCCCCAATCCATACCTCTTATCAGTGTGCCGGGTGGAGAGGCTGCTCCACCGGAAAAAATCATAGAAATATTAAGAGACTTACCGGAGGTGGATGGAGAAGCTCCTTATCTGGAAGTCAAGGTTCTGCTTGAAGAACCGGAACCTATGCTTCGTCAGGAAATAGAAGAGGCATTGGCTGGTAAGAAATATCGTCTGGCACGTATCGTTTCTGCTTATCGTCAGGAAGAAAGAGTGGAAAAGGAAGTTGATGGCTGGAAAAAGGGATTGCAGGAAATGTCTCCGTTGCAGATTGCTCAATCTGCATTCGAAAAGGTTTATCAGGCGGAAATGCCTGCCGACCTGACTGATTTATTCCAGGAAGCATATATTTCCGTAACTCGTAAAGAAGAGGAGGAGGGAGAATGAAAATTATAGCAATAAGATTGAAGAATCTGACTTCGATAGAAGGCAGTGTTGAAATAGATTTTACGGTGGAACCGTTATATTCGGCTGGTATATTTGCAATTTCCGGTGCTACAGGAGCGGGAAAGTCGACTTTGTTGGATGCTCTGTGTCTGGCATTATATGATAAGGCCCCCCGTTTTGCGGCTTCGGTGGAGAGTATCAATTTGGCAGATGTGGGAGATAACCAGATCAATCAGTCGGATGTGAGAAATCTGCTTCGTCGGGGAACGAGTGACGGATATGCGGAAGTTGATTTTCAAGGAGTGGACGGACATCGATACCGTTCCCGATGGTCGGTCAGACGGACAAGGAATAAGGCGAGTGGTTCTTTACAACCTCAAGTGTTGGAGGTGAAAGACCTGGATACGGAAAAAGAATTTCAGGGAACGAAGAAAGAGCTGTTGGCACAGTTGGTGGAGTTGGTCGGCTTGACGTATGAGCAATTTACTCGTACTGTATTGTTGGCACAAAACGACTTTGCGACTTTTCTGAAATCCAGAGGGGCGGCGAAAGCGGAACTACTGGAGAAGCTGACGGGAACAGGGGTTTATTCCCGCATCTCTCAGGAGATTTTTGCCCGGAATAAGGCTGCACAAGAAGAGGTGACGATGATTCAAAGTAAGATGAGTGTGATTGAGTTGTTGCCGGAGGAAGAACTTCTAACTTTGCAGAAAGAGAAAGAACAGTTGGGGGAGAAACGTGCGGCAGGAATTAAATTGCTGGCAGAACTGAATGCGCAATTGAATGTGGTCCGTTCATTGAAAATGCAGGAAGCTCTTTGGGTGAAAAAGCAGCAGGAAGAACAGGAGGAGCTGAACAAACAAAAGAATCTACAGGATGCTTTGGTTGTTCAGGAAGAGGGGCTGGTTCATTTTAAAGCACAGTGGGAAGCGATACAGCCGGATTTAAAAAAGGCACGTCAGTTGGATGTACAAATACAGTCGCAGCAGGCGGGGTATATACAGTCTCAACAAATTTTGCAGGCTGCCCGTCAGCAGGTGGCGGATCAGGAGAAGAAATCTGCATCTGCTGTAGAGCAGTTACGGATCTCCTATCATTCTTTGAGTCGTCTGTTGAATCGTACGGATGTGGAGTCACTACAGCTGGAACAGATTGAAGTCATCCTTAACGAGGAAAAGGATACGTTGGAAATATGGACAAAGATGAATGAAGAACGCCTTGCCCGGTTAAATTCTTTTGGTTATCCTTCTTTGGTAGATGAGCAGGGTAAAATTCAAAAAGAACTGACGCGCTTGCAGAATATAAAGAAATTGACCGAAGAACAATCGAAGGCGAAGCAGGAAATAGAGAAGCTGGAAAAGGAAGTGACTGCTTGTACACAGCAGTTGGCACAACAGGATTCTGTAGTTAAAGCTCTGCAGCGGCTTTATGAAAATGCCCGTATGGCGGTAGGAAAGGATGTGAAAGCATTGCGTCAGCAGCTGCAGGAAGGGGAGGCCTGTCCGGTTTGTGGAAGTACGACACATCCTTATCATCGGGAACAGGAGGTAGTGGATACTCTTTACCGGAATATGGAACAGGAATATAATACCGCAGTGTCTGCTTATCAGCAGATAAATAATCGCAGCATTGCCCTGCAACGAGACTTAACCCATCAAAGGGCAACTGAGGTACAGATAAAAGAACAGTTGTCCGTTTTGCAACAAGAAGGATTGCCGGCTGGAGAGGAAGAACAGATACAGAATCGGTTAAATGAGTTGGCGGAACGTATTTCAGCTTATCAGCATCTGTATGCGGAATGGCAGCAGAACGATGAGAAAATAAAGAAATTGCGGACACACTGTGATGCTCTGCGCGAGAATGTTTCGCAGTGTCGTTTGGCTGCGCAAAAGGTATCAGCCGCTAAAGAACAGTCGGCTATTTTACAGAAAGCAGCTGTTGATGAGCAACAAAGATTCGAAGTGATCGCTAAAGCGTTGGATGCACTCCGACAGGAACGTTCTTTGTTATTAAAAGGGAAGAGTGCGGACGAAGCTGAGGCTGCTGTTACCCGAAGAGAAAAAGAATTGAATGAGGCGTTGGAAAAGGCTCGTAAACAAGTGGAAGGAGTACAAAATCGTCTTTCCGGCCTGCAGGGAGAAATGAAACAGCTGTCTGTTGCCATTGAAGAACTTCGGGAGCAACAGAAAGGTATTGAATTTCCGGAACAGCTTCCTCAGACTATAGCGAAACAGCAGGAAGATAATCTTAATACGGAACGTGCGCTGTCGACTGCGGAGGCACGTCTGTTGCAGCAGGCAAAGAATAAAACAATCTTTGAGCAGATAACCAAAGAACTTACCGAAAAGCAGGCAGTTGCCGTACGTTGGGCTAAATTGAATAAATTGATTGGTAGTGCCGACGGTACGAAATTTAAAGTCATAGCCCAAAGTTATACTTTAAATCTGTTATTGCTTCATGCCAACAAACATCTGGCTTATCTTTCCAAGCGATATAAATTACAGCAAGTTCCCGATACACTGGCGCTTCAGGTGATTGATTGCGATATGTGTGACGAGATACGTACGGTATATTCGCTTTCGGGAGGTGAATCTTTCCTGATTTCACTGGCACTTGCATTGGGTTTATCTTCGCTTTCGAGCAATAATCTGAAAGTAGAATCCCTGTTTATCGACGAAGGATTCGGTTCGTTGGATGCTGACAGTCTGAGAACAGCCATGGAAGCTTTGGAGCAGCTACAGATGCAGGGACGAAAAATCGGAGTCATTTCCCATGTACAGGAAATGAGTGAACGTATCTCGGTTCAGGTGCAGGTACATAAGAAGATCAATGGGAAAAGCGTGCTTACCGTCGTAGGGTAAGCACCGTTATTTCCGGCCATGCACCGAAGCGGAAAGGAAGTCCGACGTAACCGATGCCTACATTTACGTACAAACCACGTGTTCCTTCCAGATACATCCCGCTCCATTCGGGATAGATGTAAGAGGAAGGAGAATGATTCCCGAATTTTAACTGCATGGCGTGGGTATGTCCTGCCAGCATTAAGTCTATATCTGATTGTGGAAGTACTTCCCGTCTCCAGTGTGTAGGGTTATGGCTTAAAAGTATCTGGAACATTCCTTCGGTTCCCCGCATCGCTTCGGGGAGGTCAGCATATTGGGAGAAAGGCGGCTCTCCTTCATTTTCAACTCCAATAAGGGCGATACTATCGCTGCCCTGAATCAGAAACGTATGAGAATTATTCAATAACTTCCAGCCCATAGCGGCTTGTCTTTGCAGAAGATCATTCAGATTATCGTCTTGCTCATCTTTGCTTTTCCAGCGGAAATAAGGGCCGTAATCATGATTCCCTAAAATAGAGTAGACCCCATCTTTGGCTTTCAGTCCGGCCAGTATATCTTGAAAATCATTCAGTTCGACTGCACGATGATTAACCAGATCTCCGGTAAAGACGATAAGATCGGCCTGTTGCTCATTCACCAGTTTTACTAATTTCTGAATAGCGGAAGCATTTCCCTGCCAACTTCCGATGTGAATATCAGACAGTTGAACAATACGGTATCCATCGAAAGCCGATGGGAGTTTGGGCGATGAATAAGTTACCTCTTTGACGTCAAACTGAGTGCGTCCGATAAAAGACCCGTAGATAATCATTACGATAGAAATCACGGCTAATGTCAGTCCGGTACATATAAAGGGAGTTCGGGGCCAGCGCAGCCATTTATGGAAAGGTATCCCGATAATCGTGCAGAGAGACAGCAATAACTTAGGAGCCGTAAACAGGAAGAAAAAGATGGAGAACCATCCGATATCCTGTGTATGACGTTCGGCAAAGGCGTTATTGGAGAAGTAAACCAAATAAAGTAATCCTGCGGATAGCAGGAAAGCAGGCAGCCAGTAGAGGATTCTCAGCCAGCGTTTTGTCGTCAGATGGACGATAAATCTGAGATACAGATAAATGTCCGGTAAAATAAGGAAAATAAGTAAAAATATAAATAAGCGTTGCAACATAACAGCACGGATATTAAATTCTTAATTAAAAATAGACGGAGCGTCCGACCGGTCAACCGTCAATGATTTTAAGTTCGTCCAGGTTTTTCTTTATTTCCTGAATACGGTTCAGGAATTTCTTGCGATAAATCCACAAAATCAGCCCCAGGCCAGCTCCCCAAAGCAGGATAAAAAACAGAATGATTCCTATTCCATATTGCCATATCTGCCAATAGATAAAAGAGAGTACCGCCAATATAAGGAGGAAAGCTGTAGCAATCAGACGTTCCCGGATCATCCACCGATGGATACGGTTGACACGGCTGATCACTTCTATCAGAGGCATTTCATCCACTTTCGTCTGCTGTAGGAAACGGGTGGTGGTGATGTCCCAGTAGATTGCGGGAATCCACGATAGAATGATAATAAAATAAATAGGATTCAGTCTGCCGTGCAACAGGACTTCCAGTAGGAATAAGACCAATACCGGCAAAGAAATCAGGATTAGTTTGATATTCAGCCGGGCAATGGCATGGATACCTTTGTCTGTATGTCCTATCAGTTTGCCAAGTTCTTCCTCTTTGATCAGCTCCTTGTCTTTTAAGTGCTCATCCAGGGCATTCCATGATTTTTTCAGTTCTTCCAGTTCCATATATGATTACTCCTTTTTCATTTTTTTTAGTTTGTCTTTGATACGGCTCAGTTTGGTAGCCACATTTGTCACCGTCAGTCCGGTGATTTCTGCAATATCTTCATAACTTTTGTCTTCAAGATAAAGCAGGATAATTGATTTGTCGAGTTGTCCCAGCTGATTAATCATTTGATAAAGTTGCCTCAGCATTTCGTGGATTGGGTCATGTTCCTCTATCATCCAGTCCGCTTCGCGGGTGAGGGTAACGATTTCCGGTACATTCTTTTCTTTGCGGAAAAAGCTGATACACGTGTTCAGAGCAATGCGGTAAATCCATGTGGACATTTTGCATTCTCTTCTGAACTTGGGATAGGCTTTCCAGAGGTTGAGTATCACATCCTGATAGAGGTCATTGAGCGGGGCGTTAGGATTGGTATATAAGTAACATACCTTGTAGATCACCCGTTCATATTCGCGGATGACCGATAAGAACTCCTGCTCAATAGGGTTGGTTGCCTCTGTTGTTCGTTCTCTCATGGATTAAATGGGTTACTTTTCTGGTTAGTTAGTCGTGCGAAAAGGAGAAAAATCACAAGTAAACGAAAGTTATTGCAGATTGGCAGCCAGGAATTTTCGCATTTCCTCCGTACTTTTTCCCCGACGGCGGGCATAGTCTTCGAGCTGGTCTTCTCCTATCTTTCCGACAGAGAAGTATTCGGCAGCCGGATGGGCAAACATCAGACCGCAGACCGAAGCATGAGGGTACATGGCACCATTCTCGGTCAGTGTGATGCCTATCTGTTTCATATCCAGCAGTTCGTCCAACAGGAAATTGATGGATTGATCGGGTAGGGATGGGTAGCCTACGGCAGGGCGAATCCCTTGATATTTCTCTACCAACAGATCGGGCATTGACAGACTTTCATCTTTGGCGTATCCCCACGCTTCTTTGCGTACATATTCGTGCATCTTCTCCGTAGCAGCTTCTGCCAGACGGTCGGAAAGAGTCTGGACGAGTAAATGCTTGTAGGGATCCTGTTCGTACAGACCTTCCATATCTGCATCTATGCAAGAAGCAAAGGCGCCTATTGTATCCGGAATGCCGGAAGAAAGAGGACGGATAAAGTCACTCAGGCAAAGGAACGGACTTCCATCCCGTTTAGGCGTCTGTTGGCGGAGCAAGGGGAAAATAAGGAATTGACCGGTTCCTTTTTCAATCATCAGGTTATCTCCGTCCGAGTTTGCTTTGCAGAGTTTGAAGATGTTTTTCACTTCATAATCCCTGTCAAGTAAATCTAGCATCCGATTGGCTTCCTTAAACAGTTGCATAGCTTCGGAAGCCTTGTTGCGGTCTTCTTCCGGAAAAGTAGTCAGCCATGAAGCACGGCAGACATCGCATCCGTGAATATTGGCGATCGCTGCGAAACGAGGTTGGAATCCCCATGCATGGAAAAAGTAAATCCAATTGATGTAGGGGGCAACGTTATGTATCTTATAAGATAAAATCATATGTTTATGAATGACGAGTTGCTGTTTATCTGAATCTTAATTCTTGTCCGCGATAATTCTCGTCAATGGTTCCATTGTTATATAACAGATGACCGTTCGCAAATGTTTTTTCGACCTTCCAGTGAAAAGTATGACCTTCCAGCGGGCTCCATTTACATTTGCTCAGGATGCAGTCTGTGGTAACAGTCCACTCACTGTCGGGACGAACCAGAACCAGATCCGCCTGATATCCTTTCCGGATAAATCCGCGATTGTGTATCTCATACATTTGTGCAGGGGCATGAGACATCTTCTCTACTACCTTTTCGATGCTGAAAGCACCCTTGTCTGCCAATTCGAGCATACTGACCAAAGAGAATTGTATGGTCGGCATGCCGGACATGGCTTTTAATGCGCCCCCTTCTTTTTCGCTCAAGGAGTGCGGAGCATGGTCGGTCGCAATAGCGTCGATCAGACCGCTGTTGACTGCCTCCTGCAAAGCCTTCCGGTCTTCTGCCGTTTTGATGGCAGGATTACATTTGATGCGTACCCCTAAAGTCTGATAATCTTCTTCGGTAAAAATTAGATGAGACACACACGCTTCGGCGGTAATACGCTTCTCTGCCAAAGGTGCTTTGGAGAATAAACTCAGTTCTTTGGCTGTAGAAATATGCATGATATGCAGACGCGCATTGGTCTCGCGTGCCAATTGTACCGCCAAAGCGGAAGAACGGTAGCAAGCCTCTTCCGAACGGATGACTGGATGAAGTGCCAGAGGCACATCGTCACCGTACTCTTTTTTATATTTATCCGTATTCTCTTTGATGATTCCCTGATCTTCACAGTGTGCTGCAATCAGTAAATCCGTACCTCCAAAGATGTTGCGCAGACTTGCCATCCGGTCTACCAGCATATTTCCCGTACTGGAACCCATAAATAACTTCACCCCACATACCCGGTTTTTGTCCAGCTGACTGAATAACGGATAATTATTGTTAGTCGCTCCAAAATAACAGGAGAAGTTGACAGATGATTTTTCCGCCAGCAAAGCCAGTTTGTCATTCAGCGCTTCCAAAGTTGTGGTCTGAGGATTCGTGTTCGGCATATCCATGATCGAGGTAACTCCTCCGGCCGCCGCGGCATGGCTTTCCGTTGTGATATCTGCTTTATGAGTCAGCCCCGGATCGCGGAAATGTACGTGCTCGTCAATGGCTCCCGGCAAAAGATAACAGCCGGATGCGTCAATCGTTTCGTCACAAGGCATGGCAGCCTCTTGTCCGTCAACTAAGATTTCAGCAATCTTTTCACCTTCAATAACAACAGATCCCGGAACTTTTCTTCCTTCGTTGACAATTACGGCATTTTTTATCAGTATACGTTTCATTTCTTTTGCGGGAATTTATGGAACCAACTATTTATTTTTAACTTGATCACTCCGAATATGGCTTCTCCAAAGATACTGCTGTTCATCTTGGAGGTCCCCAACTCACGGTTAATAAAGATGACGGGGACTTCTATGATCTTGAATCCGCATTTGTAAGCGGTGAACTTCATCTCGATCTGAAAAGCATATCCTTTGAAGCGAACATGATCCAGATCAATCGTTTCCAGTACCTGACGGCGATAGCATACAAATCCGGCAGTCGTATCATGCACCGGAATACCGGTAATGAAGCGGACGTACTTGGAGGCAAAATAAGACATCAGCACCCGTCCCATCGGCCAGTTGACTACATTCACACCGCTTACATAACGGGAGCCGACAGATACGTCTCCTCCTTCTTTTGCACAAGCTGCGTACAAACGGGGCAGATCATTCGGGTTATGGCTGAAATCGGCATCCATCTCGAAGATATATTCGTATGCGTGTTCCAGCGCCCACTTGAATCCTGCGATGTACGCAGTACCCAGTCCTAATTTCCCTTTGCGCTCGATCATAAAGAGGCGTTCGGGAAATTCCTGTTGCAAAGTTTTCACGATGTTTGCGGTGCCGTCCGGAGATCCGTCTTCTATAACCAGAATGTGGAATCCCTTGTCTAAACCGAAAACGGCACGGATAATATTTTCTATGTTCTCCCGTTCATTATAGGTCGGGATAATAACGATGCTATCTGATAATTGCATAGAAGTCCTATTTTTAAGACAAATGTAGCGCTTTTCCTTTAGTTATGGATAAAACTAAGGATTATTTAGTACTTTTGTGTCGGAATTTACACCATTATTACACTGGTTGACACAGACAGATTCTGTTTTGTGTGAATCCGTGCAATTTGTGGTGAATTAATGTGAATATTTATGACGATAACCGAGCTACAACAGCAATATGCCGCTCATCCTAATACAGCAGTCATGGAACGACTGCTGAAGGATGCGTCCGTTCAAACTATTTTTTGCGGGGGCTTATGTGCTTCCTCCGCTTCTCTTTTCTCTTCTGTATTGGTGAAACAAGATGTGTGTCCGTTTGTCTTTGTACTGGGCGACCTGGAAGAGGCGGGATATTTTTATCATGACCTGACACAAGTGCTGGGAACAGAGAAAGTGTTTTTCTTCCCGTCTTCATTCCGCCGTTCCATCAAGTACGGACAAAAGGATGCGGCAAACGAGATCCTGCGTACAGAAGTACTGAGCCGGTTGCAGAAAGGAGAAGAAGGCTTGTGTATCGTTACCTATCCGGATGCGCTGGCAGAGAAAGTAGTATCCCGCAAGGAACTGAGCGATAAGACCTTGAAACTGAATGTGGGAGAGAAGCTGGACACTACTTTTATCACAGACGTGCTGCATAGCTACGGTTTCGAATATGTGGATTATGTGTACGAACCGGGACAATATGCCGTTCGGGGTAGTATCATTGATGTCTTTTCGTTTGCTTCGGAATATCCTTATCGTATTGACTTTTTCGGTGACGAAGTAGAGAGTATCCGTACATTTGAAGTAGAGTCGCAGTTGTCTCGTGAGAGGAAAGAGGGAGTGGCTATAGTCCCTGACCTGGCAGTGACGGGAGATGTAACAACTTCTTTTCTTGATTTCATACCTAAAGAAACCGTTTTGGCGATGCGTGACTTCCTTTGGTTGCGCGAGCGTATCCAGGTAGTGCACGATGAGGCTTTGACGCCACAGGCTATTGCCGTGCAGGAAGCCGAAGAAAATGGCGGTATCACGCTGGAAGGCAAGCTGATTGACGGCAGTGAATTTACGGTACGCGCCCTCGATTTCCGCCGAATGGAGTTTGGGAATAAACCGACCGGTACGCCGGATGCAAAGATCTCTTTCCATACTTCCGTACAACCTATTTTTCATAAGAACTTTGATTTGGTAGCCGGTTCTTTCAAGGACTACCTTGAACAGGGATATTCACTTTATATCTGTAGTGACAGTACCAAGCAGACCGACCGTATCAGAGCCATCTTTGAAGACCGGGGAGATAAGATTCAGTTTACTCCTGTAGTACGTACGATACATGAAGGCTTTGTGGATCATACGTTGCATCTGTGTATTTTTACGGATCATCAGCTGTTCGACCGTTTCCATAAGTACAACTTGAAAAGTGACAAGGCCCGTTCGGGCAAGGTCGCTCTGTCCCTCAAAGAATTGAATCAGTTTACTCCGGGTGATTATGTAGTTCACACGGATCATGGTATCGGTCGTTTCTCCGGTTTGGTACGTATTCCGAATGGAGATACTACGCAGGAAGTGCTGAAACTTGTCTTTCAGAATGAGGATGTCGTGTTCGTTTCCATTCATTCCCTTCATAAAGTTTCCAAATATAAAGGTAAGGACGGAGAAGCTCCGCGACTGAACAAACTGGGTACCGGTGCCTGGGAGAAACTGAAAGACCGGACAAAGGCAAAGATTAAAGATATTGCCCGTGACCTCATTAAACTATATTCGCAGCGCCGTCAGGAAAAGGGTTTCTCTTACAGTCCCGACAGCTTCTTGCAGCGTGAACTGGAAGCCTCCTTTATCTATGAAGATACACCCGACCAAAGCAAGGCGACGATGGAGGTGAAGGCCGATATGGAAAGCGACCGTCCGATGGATCGTTTGGTGTGCGGAGATGTGGGTTTCGGAAAGACAGAAGTAGCGATCCGTGCAGCGTTCAAAGCCGTAGCCGATAATAAACAGGTGGCGGTCCTTGTGCCGACGACTGTTCTTGCCTATCAGCATTTCCAGACATTCCGCGAACGTTTGAAGGATCTGCCCTGCCGGGTGGAATATTTGAGCCGTGCCCGTACGGCAGCTCAGTCCAAAGCCGTATTGAAAGGACTGAGGGAAGGAGAAGTCAGTATTCTTATCGGCACCCACCGTATTTTAGGAAAAGATGTTCAGTTTAAAGATTTAGGCTTGCTGATCATTGATGAAGAGCAGAAATTCGGAGTCTCTGTGAAGGAGAAGCTGCGACAGCTAAAGGTGAATGTGGATACATTGACCATGACTGCCACACCGATTCCACGTACGCTTCAGTTCTCGCTGATGGGAGCCCGCGACCTGAGTGTAATCTCTACGCCCCCGCCTAACCGCTATCCGATTCAGACGGAAGTACATACCTTCAATGAGGAAGTGATTACGGATGCGATTAATTTTGAAATGAGCCGCAACGGTCAGGTTTTCTTTGTCAACAACCGGATTGCGAACCTTCCGGAACTGAAAGCGATGATCGAACGTCATATTCCCGATTGCCGTGTTGCCATCGGGCATGGACAGATGGAGCCCACACAGCTGGAACAGATCATTTTTGACTTTGTCAATTATGACTATGATGTGCTTTTGGCGACTACTATCATAGAGAGCGGTATCGATATTCCGAATGCCAATACGATCATCATCAACCAAGCGCAGAACTTTGGTCTGAGTGACCTCCATCAGATGCGTGGACGTGTAGGACGCAGTAACAAAAAAGCCTTTTGCTATCTGCTGGCGCCTCCGTTGAGCAGTCTGACGGCAGAAGGAAAACGACGCTTGCAGGCGATTGAGAATTTCAGTGATTTGGGGAGTGGCATCCATATCGCTATGCAGGATTTGGATATACGTGGAGCCGGTAACCTGCTCGGAGCAGAACAGAGTGGCTTCATTGCCGATCTGGGTTATGAAACGTATCAGAAGATACTTGCCGAAGCAGTTCATGAACTGAGGAATGATGAGTTTGCAGAATTGTATGCAGATGAAATAAAGGGAGAAGGTCAGATCAGTGGAGAAGAATTTGTAGACGAATGTCAGATAGAAAGCGATCTTGAACTTCTGTTGCCGGCCACTTATGTAACAGGCAGCAGCGAGCGTATGTTGCTTTACCGCGAACTGGACGGGCTGACGCTGGATAAAGACGTAGATGCTTTCCGTTTCCGCCTGGAAGACCGCTTCGGACCTGTTCCGCCGGAAACGCAGGAATTGCTTCGCATCGTTCCCCTCCGTCGCTTGGCGGCGCGACTGGGAGTGGAGAAGGTCTTCTTGAAGGGCGGACGTATGACGTTATTCTTTGTCTCCAATGCGGATAGTCCGTTCTATCAGAGTCAGGCGTTTGGCAAAATGATAGATTACATGATGAAATATACCCGTCGCTGTGACCTGCGTGAGCAGAACGGACGACGGAGTATGCTGATAAAGGATGTGACTAATGTGGAAACTGCCGTTAGTGTGTTGCAGGAGATTGTAGCGTTGCCGGTGAAAGAACAGGATGATCATTAATTGATAAATAATAGGAGCAATGTTTGTTTTTTATATTCAAAAATGCTTATCTTTGATCTAAAGACACAGATAAGAACAAATAAGAGCCATTTAAAATCTAAAAAAGAATGAATATGAAAAACACACTGACATTGATCATCCTATTATCATCGTGGTTAGCGGTGTATTCGCAAGGGAGTTATACGGAAGCCGAACTCAAACTGAAATGTGATTCTATTGTAGAAGAAGCTAATACTTTGTACAGATATGAAACGGCTGCCTGGAATTTCACTGATATGATCTTTGCCAAACCGGGGTTAATTGAAACAATTCAGAATATTCTGACTTACCACCAGGGCGATTCTATTAAATGTGTTGCTATTGATAAGCAGTCTTATTGTATCTATGAGGCAACTTTCCTTAATGAATCAGCTCCATGTTCGGAAGTGACTACCCGCAGGAACTTAACAGAACAGGAAATACTTTTGGCTAAGATAAAAGAAAAGATACGGAGTGAACTTGCTGATCATGAAAAATATCCAATTTATCGCTACGATAATTATCCTCTGAATTGGGATCTCATACCATTTGCAGATGGATATAAATTCTATGCTATTTCAGGAGTATCTAAAGGGCGTGCCATACCTTTCGGCAATGATTACTTATTTATTGCTAATAAAGAAGGAGAAATTCAATCGTGGAAGAAATTTCATTCCGGACTTATTCCGGTGGAAGCTACAGAACGAATGCCGATGATTGCTTTTCCTATTCATTCGCATTTGAAGTATGAACCATTCATTTCAGCTACTGATATTTGTACATTTAGATTATATTACAACAAAACCGGTAGTACTAAGTTTGCTGTATATTCTACAGCTCTTTCCATGTATTTCATTTATGAGTTAGCTACCAATACCATCACTCCGACAAAGGATATAAATTTTAATTCGACACCTCTTTCTGAAAAGACTGCCCCATGATTTATTTATCATGATTGGAAAGAGAACAGGAAGGCATTAGTAAAAGTATATTGTTTATTATAAATGTGTGAATATATTTGCGTCTGATGCTTTTCTTCTGTCATCTGTGATTTTTGTTTTCTCTTTCTTATACAAGTTGCTTCATAAACCCGCATCACGTTTATAATAAATAGTGAGGACGTTTATTATAAACGGGTCCCAAGTTTATTATAAACTATATTTTGCCAAATTCTTCGGAATGAGAGGAATTAATTAAACAAAATGGGGCGAAATCCTTGCGGACTTCACCCCATTCTTACTCCTTACGATGTACTCTCATACATGCAAATTATATCTTTATGTCTTTATATTTGTACGTTTCATGCTTTTAATTCCTGATTTGTTTCTACAAATATACGAAATTTAAAAGGCAAAGTCAATAGGGAAGCCATTTTAACGGTTTCATTTGTTTTTCTTTCCGTATAACTTGTCTATCAGATCCTGTCGGCCGATACGTCTTAATTCATTCAGAATATTCTTTCGTTCTTCCGGCTTATACCAAAAGAAGAATTGTCGTTGCGCCAGTTTCTCACGTTGTGTTTTGGCGCTGAATACAGGCTCCAGTGTATAGGGATGAAATCCGCTGTACCATGCTTCGGTGGCTACAGTCATCGGAGTAGGGGTAAAGTCCTGTACTTGCTCCAGATGAAAGTCCAGCCGCTTGGTGATAACAGCCAGTTCCGCCATGTCTTCTTCCTTGCAGCCGGGGTGCGAAGAGATAAAGTACGGTATAAGTTGCTGACGTAGATTCTCTTCCCGGTTGATACGGTCGAATATTTTTTTGAAAGTTTCAAACTGTTCGAATGAAGGTTTGCGCATGATGGATAACACCCGGTCGCTGGTATGCTCCGGAGCTACTTTCAATCGTCCGCTCACATGATTGACAATCAACTCGCGTGTGTATTCAGCCGTGCTGCGATTGGTGGCGGCGTCTTTACTCTGATGGAGCAATAAGTCGTAGCGCACTCCACTGCCGATAAATGATTTTTTTATGCCGGGGATGGCATCTACCGCTTTGTATATGTCCAATAACGGGCGGTGGTCCGAATTAAGATTCGGGCACACTTTGGGATGAATACATGACGGGCGTTTGCATTTTTTGCATATCGCTTCATCTTTACCCTTCATCTGATACATATTGGCGGAAGGACCTCCAAGGTCACTTAAATACCCTTTGAAGTCGGGCAACTGCATCACCTCCTTTACTTCATTCAAGATAGACTCCTTGCTGCGGCTGACGATAAACTTCCCCTGATGTGCGGAAATGGTGCAGAATGCACAACCGCCGAAGCATCCCCGATGGATGTTGACGGAGAACTTTATCATATCATATGCGGGAATCCGTTTTCCTTTGTATTTAGGATGGGGAAGGCGAGTATAGGGAAGATCGTACGAATGGTCAAGCTCTTCCTGGCTCATCGGAGGATAAGGAGGATTGACAACGACTACTTTATTATCTACCTCTTGTGTGATACGGGAAGCCGAATATTTATTGGATTCTTCTTCGATGTGCCGGAAATTGCTGGCCTGTTTCTTTTTATCAGCCAGACACTCTTCATGTGAGTAAAGCTGAATATCGTCTGCGGCAGGAGTCCACTCTGCCGCACGGCAGAGATAGGCTGTCTGAGGGATGGTTCCTGCTATTTTCTTGAGTTCGCCGACTGTCAATGAAGCATCCTCCGCAGGAAGCAGTTCCTTCATTTTCCGGGTTAGTTCTACTATCGGCTTTTCTCCCATACCATAGATCAGCAAGTCTGCGCCACTATCGCATAAGATACTTTTCTGAACTTTATCCTGCCAGTAATCATAATGACTCAGACGGCGCAAACTCGCTTCAATACTTCCTAATATAACAGGAACGTCCGGATAGAGTTTTTTTAGAATTTGACTGTATACGATGGAAGGATACTCCGGACGCATATCCGGACGACCGTCCGGAGTGTACGCATCCTCACTGCGCAGACGCTTGTTGGCAGTGTATTTGTTAACCATCGAGTCCATACTTCCGGCAGAGATGCCGAAGAATAATCGGGGACGACCCAGCTTTCTGAAGTCACGCAGGTCATCGCGCCAGTTGGGCTGGGGGATGATCGCAACTTTCAAACCTTCCGCTTCGAGGATGCGTCCGATGACGGCAGCACCAAAAGAGGGATGGTCTACGTAAGCATCACCGCTGAAAAGAATGACATCCAGTTCATCCCATCCGCGGAGTTCCACTTCTTTCTTGGTGGTAGGTAACCAATCGGTCAATCGATATTCTTTCATGCCGCAAAGATACGGATAATTTGCGATGTACCTTTATTTATGCTGGAAGGAATCGAAGAAATGGATGGCAGATCCACAAAGTTTCCGGACTTTGTATGCTAATTCTATTTCTATTGCATATAGAGTGCGGTTGATAAGAAACACCTGATAATGTCGTACATTTCCTTCCTGTGTTTGAATTGCTAAAGCTATTCCTTTTGCATCTCCTTTTTTTATCTCATGACTTTCAATCAGTCTGCCGTTTGATAGTGAAATAAGTGAATGAATCGTTTCTTGAAAAAGACCGTCAGAGTTCTCTTGTAACTTTTCTAATGGAACTTCATCAGTAAAAACGGTTTCTGATATTTGGTAATGGCTTATTGAATCCAGGCATTGAGCCGTTTTTATTTTTTCTTCTTTATCACCTAGCCAAACCGTTGTCTCGACCTCTTTTTCGGGGGCTTTGGCAGTAGCTATCGTTTGATATAAGATATGTGCTTCCGGTAAGTTTATTCGATATATACCAGGGGCATAAGGGAAGTGAACGGTATAATTCAGGTCTGTTAGTTTGATTGCATAAGGTTGATTGATGGGATCGTATATGGTGAAATTCTGCATGAACTCGAGTAGTGCACTATTGAATGGTTCCTCTTTTTTGCATTCTACCTTTGCTGAATATACTTTCTTTTTAGCACAACCTATACAATAATGTATAAACTCGCCTTTGTTGTTTTTAAGCTGATAATAGTTTAAAGCATACCCTCCTCTTGTTATGGTACTTTTGGAGACTAATTGCAATGAGTTGCTATGGAGTTTCTGAGTTATCAGTTCCTCTTCTTTATTTCTTGGGTAATCTATATCAGTGGAATCAGAGGTTTCCCATATACTGATAAGATATGATTTGTTGGGATGCTCTTTTTCTTTGATAATATTTGTGAATCGGTAATTCGTTTCTTTTCCTTTTTGTTCGGTACTAGCTGCGGGTACTTCATAAAAGGATGCCTTTAAACCTAATTTTTCTATCTGTATAGGATGCCATTGATGTTGCTCTTGCGCTGCTAGTGGAACTACAAGAAGAAGTGACAGTACAAGATATAAGTGTTTTAAGTTCTTCATAAATATTAGCTTGAGCTTGTTGGACATTTGTTGATTATGAAAATACTGATATCAACAGAATCGAACTTTGAATGGAAGGATTATTTAGTTCTGTCAATGTATTAAAGAATAAAAATAGCCGAAAATATCAACGATAATATATCCGGCTATTTTTTTAGTTATTAATTCTAGCTGAAATGTGTCTATGACTGTATCTATTTGATAACAAACTGGATAGTCATATATTCTCCGTCATAGATTTCACGAAAACCGATGCTTTGCTCGGAAAGATATTCTTTTAAGTCCTGGAAAGCATCTGCATGATTCATGATAATTTCGAGCGTTTCACCGAAAGGAGCCTCGCATATAGCTTTGATTGCAGGAATCAAAGGACTGTAAGCTGTTGTTCCGCAGGTATCTACCGTAATCATTATTCTTCCTCCTCTTCCGCATCCTGAGTGGAAAGCCAGGTGAGATAGAGCTTGATGAGTTGTTGCAGGCCGAATGCTTTCATGTTATTGTGATAAATAACATCAATGCAAAGATCCAGCAATTCTTTACTGTCCTCTTCCTGACTGGCAATCAGGGAACGAATATTTAGTTTCAGTTTATCCAGTACGGGTTCGTCTACAATTCCGGTACTATCGATGAGATGGCGGAATAAGGCATATTTCTCGATTGTTTTCAGATTTTCGCTGGACACCTCTATGCTGCGTGTACCGCTGGGGTTTGCTTGTATAGTATACATCGTTTTTTAGTTTTAAGGGTTATTACTAGGAGCAAAGATAGAATTTAAAATGAAAAACGAATTAAAAAAGCCCGGATATTTTTATCCGGGCTTTCAGAAAATAAATCTTATATCCGTGAGTACTTTATTTCTGAGTAAAGAAACCTAGTATCCCTGCCATAATGCTGGCGCGATCTGTTTCCGACTGAATGCTTTCGAAAGGAAAGCCGAGTACGAAGGTGCGATAGTCTGCTCCTTTGTAAGCAATGCCTGCCGACTGATTGCCACGTGCATAAGTAAATACTGGAAATGCGGGAGCTACCGGAACGATGCAGTCCGGTGCCGTAACAGCATAACTGTTTTCATTGGGCAAGCGGGGGATCGTGATGCTGCGTCCTAATCCATTGATTTGACCGGAGCTTTTATCTGTCAGACTGTTCTGATAACCGTATTTCAAAACTTTCTCTGTAAACTCCCGGTTCCCTTGTGTTCCGCTCATGTCACTTCCCACATACGCACCGCTGACGAACAAATTACCTCCTGACTGGCAATAGCTTGTAATCAGTCTTTGCATCGGTGAAGAGAATGTTTTGTAATATGCTTTGGCTATCGGGTCTTCCTTTTCAAGTCCGAGTATATAGTCTACGATCGGGTAATCTTCTAAAGTGACGATTCCATTCTCTACCGCTTCGTCGCTGCACGAAACAAAACTGTATTTCCCTGCTGCCTGAATCGCTTTTCCATGAATGAAAGGATAATCAAACGTATTTCCTGCTATCTCTATGCCTTCCAGTTCTCTGCCGCTATGTCCCAGGCTGCCTTCTCCTTCTTTTCCGGCTTGTGAACGGTTGAATCCGCTTTGTGCCCCGCAAAAAGAGATATTGGACAAATAAGGCACTCCCGGATCTTGTTCCAAATCAAATCCGGCTTTGTCCGGTGTGTTAATGACAGCCGGACCGCTGATTCTGTCGAATCCATTGATAATCAAGATTCTCTCTCGCTCACGTTTTGCCTTATAAGCCGAAAGGATTTCAGAAGGAAAACTTTCTCCTCCCCGGTTTACGGCTGTCACTTTGAACGAATAGACAAGTCCCGGTTCTACTTTGACACTGTAATAGGGTTTGCTGACCAGAGTTCCGTTGTCGAATCCTCCGTATCCGATGCGTGTATATACCATATATTCCCGTGGACGGGCTGTCGGTTCCAGCGGATCGTCTTCCCCTTTCCAGGTAAGTTCCAGTGTATTTTTCTTTTTTCCGAAACGGATAGCGAAGTTGCTGACCGGAAGAGGTTGCACTACATAGTCTTTGCCATGCTGACTGTTTATAAATTGCAGGATACCTTTGTAGATAGCACGTCCTACGGTAAACTTGAAATTCGGATTATGACCAAGCTGCATATCTGCAAAGTTCTGATGAGAGAGCAATTCGATAATCGTGGAAGGAGTAGCAGGAAGTCGTGTTTCACTGTAATTCCGGTTCCACATACTGCGGCGTGTCCATGGTAGATTGTAGTTCGTACGAATATCTTTCTGAATTTGAGTCAGCAGGATATCCGCAAGATCACGTGAAGCATATCTGTCCATTCCCGAATTTAGTTTGCCATTATTGAAATCGGTGGTATAGATACCGAGTGAACCGATGATTTCATCGTCTTTACTGCATCCTGCGTCACTATGAAGTGCCATAGTCATTTCCAGAGGTACACCTAAACCCGCTTGTCCCGGATTATAGACAGAGCCTCCCGACAGATAGTTGATTGTATTGGAACGTGTATTGATATCGTCTGTATAATCGTTTTCTCCTTTACGCCCGGCATATACATCGTATGGCATACCGGCCCACTGGGATGAATATCGTGCTCCTTCCAGATAACGGGGGAGTCCGCTTATTTTTCCTCCGCGAGAGATATTACCCATTCCGCCTCCGAAGCGTACGGCATCTGCGCACACTACGCCATGCTCGCTACTTTCATTACTAAGCACAACCATGCCGTAGTCATTATTTCCTTTGTCAAACTCAAAAGTTCCGAGATACACCCAAGTGCCTCCGCCTATTTTCTGATTGACCTTAAATTCCGTAACACCCCCATTATGAAAGACAAGGTATTTGGCATCGCTCACGCTATTGGGTAGTGTCTGATATGAAACATAAACCGCATATTTTCCGGTTGCCGGCAGGGTAGGTACCCATTCGGCAAAAGCCTGATCCTTATTCTTCTTTTTTTTCTTTTCTGTTTGAATATATCGGCTGGTACCGTCAGTGAAAGGGTTTTCCCCATCTTTGTAAATGGCTTTTTTCTGGGCGAATCCTTTCACGGAAGTAGTCGTCCAGCGTGCCTTCTTACTGCCTGCTTCCAGGTAAAGGGAAGCATTCGGAGTATCGTTGTCAACGATGATTTCATTCTTTTGTGTATCCCGTTCGCGAGGAGTATACACAATGGCACCGGCATTTTCCAACATCGGAATGACGTATGGAAGAATGAAGGATTGAGTGAACATATCTTCTGTGGTGCAGAATAATCGGGGGCGTTGCCATCCCCATTCGCCTTTGTCATTCTTATAGTAATTACCGTGACTTTGCCAGAGGGCAATATGCCGGTCCTGCAATCCTCGGGATATCTCATTGGGGCGGGAAGTGTTTTTCACCCATGGAGCACCTTTGTATTCGGTGTTCAGCGCCATTCGTTCTTTATCCTTTTTCTTGCTTCTGTACAAGTTGGGAACTAATTCTTCAATGGGCTTTCCATCTGCATAAATGGTGATCTGGTAATAGTTTACCGGACCGGGGAGCAGTTCTTTCATCTGATTGTAGATGGTTTCTACCGTTTCCGGCAGAAAGGGCTGGTAGGCGAAGCTTTCCGAAGCATAAATCTGAATGGTTCTGCGGTCATAATCAATATCGAAACTGTTCAGCTTCGGTGTACTGATTTTAGCTGTCGCTGTGTATTTGGCAAAGTAATCCGTTAACCGCTCTTTTATATTTCTCTCAATATCCTGAGCGAAGAGAAGACTGGTGCCCATTGTCAGGCACAGAAGAAAGACTATTATTTTTTTCATCGTTCCACTCTTTAGGTTGCATCCTATGATTATCTATGTCCGCCACTTTCCCCTTGATGGCATTTCCCCTTTTGGAAGGAGAATACGAAATGAATCTCGCGTTCATGTAAGTCCATTGTATTCTGTGGCAAAATCTCCTGCAAAAATAAACAAAAAAAGAGTGGGAAGTATCGAACTGCCCACTCTTCTTTGATTGTTTTATATTCTATTAATTAAGAATTTTCTTTCTTATAGAGGAATGTATTCTACAAATGCCTCCATTGCCTCATACGATGCCAGTCCTAATTGATCGTACAACGTTGCTGTGCCACGGTTACGGTCTTCACTACGTTGCCAGAACAGACGTTCGTCATTACCTAAGAACGGAGCGCTTTCCATCTGCGACTGATGCTTCAGGATAGAATTACGTTTTGCACGAAGCTCTTCCGGACTGATAGGCACAGCCATTTCGATGTTCTCAATTTCCCATTCTGCCCACGCACCACGGTACATCCAGATACGACAGTCTTTCAACCATTTGGCTCCTTCTTCTTTTTCAAGATCGACAGCAGCGAATACGGCATCTGTACATACACGGTGTGTGCCGTGCGGGTCAGCCAAGTCTCCGGCTACGAAAATCTGATGAGGCTTCACTTCACGAAGCAGGTTGCGTACGATCTCTACGTCAGCCTCGCTAATCGGATTTTTCTGAATCTTACCGGTTTCATAGAACGGCAAGTCAAGGAAATGTACCCGATCTAACGGAATATTATTGTATGAAGAAGCAGTACGGGCTTCACCACGACGAATCAAACCTTTGATAGTCAGAATGTCACGGCTGTCCATATCACCGTCTTTCTTTTCTTTCAGGAACTTGCGTATTTCTGCATATTTCTCGCTGATTACCAAATCTTCGCTGTTATTGAAAATCTGATTGAATCCGTTGATGAAATGCATGAAACGAACCACTTCCTCATCACCTACGGCAATGTTACCGGAAGTTTCGTAAGCTACGTGTACCTCATGCTTCTGTTCTACCAAGCGGCGGAGGGTTCCACCCATGGAGATAACGTCGTCATCCGGATGCGGAGAGAAGATAACCACACGTTTCGGATACGGTTTGGCACGTTCCGGACGATAAGTATCATCAGCATTAGGTTTGCCACCCGGCCATCCGGTGATGGTATGTTGCAAGTCATTGAAAATCTTGATATTTACATTGTATGCAGAACCAAACAATGCCAGAAGTTCGCTCAGACCGTTTTCGTTGTAGTCCTTGTTGGTCAGCTTCAGAATCGGTTTGCCTGTCAACTGGCACAGCCATACGATAGCGCTGCGGATCAGTTTATCATTCCACTCGCAGGATGTTACCAGCCACGGACGTTGAATGCGTGTTAAGTTCATGGAAGCCGAAAGGTCGATCGCTACATGAGCATTGTTGTGAGTTTGCAGATAAGATGCAGGGATAGTGTCGCTAATCGGACCTTCCACACATTCTTTGATCATTGCTGCCTTATTTTCCCCCCATGCCAGCAAATATACCTTTTTAGCGCCAAGAATGGTAGATACTCCCATTGTGATAGAACTGATCGGAGTATTTTCTATCGTTCCGAAAATCTTGGATGCTTCGTTGCGCGATGCATTGTCCAATAAGATCAGACGTGTGGTAGAGTTCAGGCGTGAACCCGGTTCGTTGAATGCGATATTACCTACACGACCGATACCCAGCAGGGCAATGTCAATGCCTCCGAAACTTTCGATGCGCTGTTCGTACAGACGGCAATATTCAAAGATGGTATCTTTGGCGATGGTTCCGTCGGGAGTGAATATATTCTGTTTGTCAATATCGACATGATCCAGCAACATTTCCTTCAAAGCATTGAAGTTGCTGTTGATAGCATCGGCAGTCAACGGATAGTATTCATACATATTAAATACGATCACGTTACGGAAGCTCAGTCCTTCTTCCTTATGCATACGGATCAGTTCCGAATAGACATGACTGGGTGAGTTACCTCCGGGGAGTGCTAGTACGCAAAAGCGTCCTGCTTTCTGTTTTTCGCGGATGGTTTGTGCTATTTCGCAAGCAATGTAGTTAGCCCCTTCTTCTACAGACTCATAAATGTCTGTAGGTATTTTCTCGAGTCTTGTCAAGACTGATTTTTCAAATGCATTCTCCGGTCTGTAGTATCTGGGGGAGACCCTGTGGAGAGTGATTTGAGAACTAAGATTTGTTTTCATAAAGTTGTTAATTAAGTTATGTAAGATTAGAGTCCTTACGACTGTATTTTCACGACAAAGATACAAAAGAAGTCTATATAATTAACTACTAACTTCTAGGTATTGTTGCACCTTCAAATCGTTTTTAACATTTGTTTCATCACGAATGACGGAGTTGGAATTCGTCTGCATCTTTCCATACCGGAAACTTTTCTCTGAACTGATGAAGTGCGGTCAGATTAAGCGTAGCAGTTGCTATACCCTCTGTTTCATCGGGCACGGAAGCAGCTTCTTCTCCGAGCGCTGAATAGATTTTGCTTCCTCCGTTGTATTTCAGCCGATATCCGTCTATACCTACTCTGTTAACCCCGCACACATAACACTGATTTTCCAGGGCACGGGCACGAAGCAGTGTATCCCATGCCAGACGGCGGGGGATAGGCCAGTTTGCTACATATATTAATAGGTCATATTGATTGGCTACGTTCCGGCTCCATACCGGAAAACGAAGATCGTAGCATACAAGCAAGCAGATGTTCCAACCACGGTAGGGGATAATCAGACGTTCATCGCCTGCCGAGAAATGTTCTGCCTCACGTCCCATGCGGAACAGATGGCGTTTATCATAATAGAATTCTTCTCCTTCCGGCGTCAGAAAGAAGGCGCGATTGTAATATCGTCCGTTGTCTACAGTGATATAACTCCCGCAGATGGCCACTTGAAACAAAGAAGCCCATTGTTTCAGTGCTGTAATCGTCTCACCGGAATTTGCTTCCGCCAGCATATCACTCTGCATACTGAATCCTGTAGAAAACATCTCCGGTAAAACAACAATCTCCGTTGTTCCACGGAGACTTTGCAGCTTCTCGTGGAGCAAACGGAGATTTTCTTGTTTATTTTCCCAAACGATATCGGTTTGTACTATAGAAATACGAATCGAATCCATGATGCCTGTTTTATGTAATAGGGAATAAGTAATAGGTAATATACCATGCGGAACAGCATTTCAGCAGCTACGATTAATACTTAATACCTATTACTTTATTATTAAAGTTCTCCAAGTGCAAAATTCTCAGGATGTTTTCCTTTGAACTCCTTGAAGTATAGTTTGATTTCCCGCATATCTTTACTGATATCTCCCGTCGGCATAATTGCTTTAGTGGACGTTATTGTCTTTGTACTGTAGTCAATACCGATCAGAACGATAGGCACTTGAGCCTTGAGGGCGATGTAATAAAACCCTTTTTTCCAGTTCGGGTTCGCTTTGCGGGTTCCTTCGGGCGTGATAGCCAGATGAAACTTTTTGCATTCAGCAAAATGGTGAACCATCTGATCGACTAGCGAAGTTTTCCGACCACGGTCTACAGGAATCCCGCCTACTGCTTTAAAAATGATTCCTAACGGAAAAAAGAACCAGTCTTTTTTCATCATGAAACTTGTTTTACGGCCTACTGCTCCATAAAACAGTTTTCCAATAAATAAGTCAAAGTTCGTTGTGTGTGGTGCGGCACATATCACGCATTTATCATAATTAGGTACCGTAACGTTTGTCTTCCACCCTAACAGGCGGTAATAGATAAAGCTATAAATTGCTTTCTTCATTCTGATCTTTAGTTCAATTTCCCGATGGCCTCAATAATCTCGTTAACTTTTGCATTGAAATCTACTCGGAATTTCTTATAAAAACCTTTCACATTGCCTGGCTCTGTATGGCTGATACGGCTGACAAATTCATCCTGCATTCTTAAAACTTCAGCCATCAGTTCATCAGCTTTAGCCTTGTCAGTACCAGGGATAAACATACTATTGATTAAGCACTCAGTGAATAATTCTCCTGCGATATAGTTTACGTTCTTTTTAAGTTCTCTTCTACTTGCCATAATATTTACATTTAATGGTGAATAATAAAAATTACTTGGGGTAAAGATAGGGACTTTCTTTGATTCTAGCGAATATTGCAGGGAAAAAATAAAATGTGGGAGCTTTTAATATCCTTTTTATATGTATATAAACATTTCTTTATTATAGCCTCTTGTTTGCATTTGGAATGAGAGGGCAAAATAGGGGGAAAACTTGTTTTTTATGAAAGGGGATACGTGGAAATATTTATTGATTGAGAGGCTGTTTTTAGATAGTTTCCGTAATAAAAAAGCAGTTATCTATTTAAACAGATAACTGCTTTTTTAAAGAGTTTGCTTTTTCTTTTATAACGGTTTCCCGTAAGCGGTAAATTCATAAATGCCGTCTGCCCACATGGCAGAGCTATTGTGATGTACGTTGACAATCCCATAGATGCGAAGTCGTAAATATCTGTAGGATGCAGGATCTTCAACATTCAGAATTTGAAATCCTACCTGCCAGTTCAATTTGCCATCGACGAGCATTTTATAGCTTTTTCCATCCCGACTCCCCTCAATTGTATATTTGTAGGCAGTTTCGGAGCCATTGACCAATCTTGTTGAGAGATTTATTTCTGAAATCTTAGCTTCCTTCTGCATATCTATGATAAACATATAAGGAGCTCCTGTGGCTGCACTAGAGCTTTTTTGGAAATAGGGAGAGGACTCCAGGGCTGCTCCGTCTGTAAGGCAATCGGCTGTGGTTCCTTTTGCTCCGGGAACAGCCGCTGTAACCGGAGTATTCAGCGTCAGGTTTTTACCGTTCTGGACGGGAATGATTCCATGTTTGTCGTTAAATTCCAGGTACCTGTAATAATCCATTGAGGCATATCCTTTATTGAATGCAGCTATTGAAATTCTAGGGAAATTACCGGCCGGAGTCTTATATTTCCGTTGCGCTCCCCAGTGGTAACTCCATACTCCGCAAGTTTCTCCTACCATACTGATTCTATTGAACTGTGCATCAAAAGTAGAATTGTTGCCAATTTCTCTCATCGGTGTCCATTCACCGCCTAGATCAGTTGCAGAAGTATACATGGTCTGGCTCGGATACCATCCGGAAGCCTTAGAACTGAAGAAATAGTATTCTCCGTCTTTTTTGATGATTGCGGGAGTCTCTCTATGTAGCCCTTTACAAATGGTATTGACTAATGAAACAGGTCTGGTCCAGGAGTCATCCAATTTATAGATATTTATATCGTTATTCATATTGGTAGCGGAAAGAAGATACGCTGTATTATCGTCATCAATAAACAGTGATTGATCTCTGGACTCATATCCCAATGGTCGTTCCATCGTACCTACTTCAAGTATGCCTTTCGGAGTAATCTGTGCCAGATATATTTTAGCTGCGACATATCCGTTTTGATCTTCATAATGTGCAGATAAAACGACTTTCCCGGTCTTTTTATTGTATCGGATAGCGATACCCTCAAAATTTACATTGGGATAAAAAGCAAGTTCTCTGGGCGTACTCCAACTTCCGTTTAGCCCTGTTGGGGAGTAACTCTCGGAAGCCATCCATCCATTGAGTGTTTGTCCGTCCACCTCTTTTTCAACTTTCTCCATCTTATAAGAGAAATAGAGATCTCCTATTTTAATACCTTGAGGCTTATTGGCAGATTCTTTGGTGAGATATTTGCCATTGAGATTATCATACACTTTCATCTCACCGCTGGGAATAAAGGTAGTAGCTTCTTGGGAAGCGGCTGTTGCCACCTTTTTTCCATCTTTAAAGGCCTCTACGTGGTAGGTAAAGGTTTTACCTGTTTTCAGGTCATAATCGTCATAGGTATTTCCTTTGCCCTCTCCGATTAAGTTTCCGTCCCGGTAGATTTTATAAAAGTCGGCGTCCTCCCGCTGCATCCAGTTCAGCTTTACGTTGCTGACTTCCTTTTCACCGGCAAGTTTAAATGCGGTGGCAGTGATTGCCCAAGTGTCTATGCTCCCAGTTGCTGATTCTTCAGGTTGAGCTGCGAACGAGGACAGTCCCGGAAGGCTGCATAGCCATACAAAAATGAATATGAAATAACTTTTTGTCTGTTGACTCTTGATGTTCATAATGTAACTATTTAAATTTATCTGAAACGGATGGAAGTTATTTAACTCCCATCCGTTTCAGATTGTTAGCTCTGTAAGCGGCAGAGAATACATCAGCTTCCTTATATTTGTATTTATTCGAATCAAAATATATGGCGAAATCCTGCATTTGTTTTTTAGAATATTCCGTAAGGTACAGGTTTGTACCATTAAAAGTGTTTGAACCGGAAACTGTAATATACTTCTTATCTTTTAAATTTTGTATTTGATAATAGCCATCTTCCTGTAGGTTGAACACCCAGCATTGAGTCTCATCTTTCTTTTCAGGATTCAGGCGTAAAGTACCGAACAGTGATTCCAAAAACTTTCCGGTTTTGGTATCTTTTATCTTATATACGTTTGGTATCTTTGTCTTTATAAACTCCAGACTTAGATTGATGTCATCATCATCATCCGCTATACTGAAACCATTGGCAGGTTTAGACACTAAACGATCAGAGGTCTTTTCTAATAATGAGTATATATTACCGGGTATGATTTCTGCAGCTCTTTTATAACGATACATACTATTGAACACGGTCAAATCCCATTGATCATACCATTTTACGACGGGATAACCTGAGCGCATGCTAATGGGCAACCACACATGATGAGACTTTCCTACATCCTTAGAGTTCCAGCGATCGCCCATGTATATATATGCTTTTTCTTTTCCCTCAACTTTAAATACATAGCAGCTTTGCGAATTGTATGTAACTTGTTTGAGTTTGTCTACGGCAAAATTGTCTCCTGTTGTCCATTTCCCTAATATGTCAGTACTGTAAGCACTTTTCCCAGGATTGGGATCCCAGCCTGTACAGCCGGAAAACAATCCAAAATACATCTCTCCAACCTTGAATATAGCAGGTGCCTCATATTTGAGTCCTTTTAATATTTTTGTTTCAGTAGGAGTCGGTTCCAGATAATCGTCTCTGAGTAATGCGATATTCATGTTGGTATTCATGTCTGTAGAGCAGAAATGATATGCTTTCCCGTCAGTATCTACAAATAATGTCTGATCACGGGATTCGTTTTTATTAGGGCGAAACGTTTTGTAAAGTACGTAGGGGCCCATTATTTTATCGCTTGTTGCTACACAAACACGTGCAGCCCCGTATCCATTCCCACTTTCCCAATGGCTCCACATTACCCATTTCTTAGTTTTTGGGTTATAAATTACTTTGGGGCGTTCGAACAAACGTCCCTGCGATATATCATTCATATCTTCTCTGGCTTCACCTGTCGTTTTCATAGACAATCCCAACCGTTTCCAGTTGTATAAGTCTTTAGATTGATAACAGCTTACCCCATTTGATTTGAAACCTGTGCGGTCTTCTCCAAACCAATAATAAATTCCTTTTTCATAAACGACACATCCGCCGTGTGCGTTAATCTGCTCCCCATCTGTGTCATTCCACAAAACACCCGGACTGATGTGGGTATTTTGTGAAAATGCAGAAACGAACGAGAAAATAAAGCAGATAAATAGAGTTATTCTCATGTTTTCGTTATTTTATTCTTCAATATTAATGGTTATTTCAGGCTGTGCAGGGGCATAGGCACCGGATTCGTCGATTGTAAAATATTCCACATCGGCAGTATTATCTACAAAACCGAATTTTGGTGAGTAAGTACGTGATGTGCCAGTCAGTTTAGCATTGTCTACACGAACAGCACTTATATCATTTCCCCATCCTCCACGTCCTACTGTAAAGGATACGCGTATTTGGTTACATTCAGCAGAAGTAGTATAGTCCATTGAATAAGTTTCCCAGTTGTCACTGGCAATTTCAGTGATGATCTTTTTTTCAGGGTCTTGCACTTCTTCTATAATCATTTTACCGGTGAGTTTTCCTTCTTTCTTTGCTATTCCCCCTTTTAATAGAGCAGATAGTGTGTAACTTTCATTTGGTACAACATCCACCACTTGCATTAGGATACCATCACTCCAACCAGTTGCCCATTTATAAGGTCTAATTTCAAAAACATGGTTGTCTAAGTCCTGATTATTATCTATTTCTTCAGGAAGAATTTGTTGTTCCGAATTCCAACGGTCGCCAATAACAACGTCCCATCCCTCAACTCTACTAACTAACTTCGTTTCTGGATTTATATCAAATTCTCCTTCGAAGTTTGGGTTCTTTAAAAGATTTTCTACTGGTTTGCCAACTTTCTCTGCAAAGTTTGATTGGGGAGCGTAGTCTATAATTCTAACGGAATCTACAGGAATTCCATCTCTGTAAATGAAGGCACGGTTATCTGGTGTTATGGCAAAACGATAAATATGTGCTTGTCCATCATTATTATAGAATTTGCCTTTTCCTCCTGCTTTTCCATTTGTTGCAGGATTATTGATTTCTTTTTTATAGGCATTGAATAATCCGATTTCATTAGAGGTAATATATGCTTTGAATCCAT
Source organism: Bacteroides thetaiotaomicron (assembly GCA_019412825.1). Lineage (GTDB taxonomy): Bacteria > Bacteroidota > Bacteroidia > Bacteroidales > Bacteroidaceae > Bacteroides > Bacteroides thetaiotaomicron_A. The sequence goes on from DXOL01000026.1 coordinate 297,671, forward strand.
AACCTTTTTCGTTTACAAAATAAGGATAAAAGCTTTTCTCTGAGTTATCTGTTTTTATTTTAAATTCAATAGTATACCCTTTTGAATTTGGGGTGAATGCCTTGGCAAATTCCTTATCATTTCCTTTCTTATAAGCAGGAGATGCTGCAATGTCTTTCACAGGAAGGGGAGTTCCATATCCTTTTACTTTTATATATGAACGGATGTCTCTATTTCGTAGAATAATTTTCCCTTCAGTCAGTATTTTAGTGCTGTTCAAAGTCACTTTTACTTTTTGATTGCCAGAGTTGGCTGCTATTACAGCAGGAGTTACAGAAAAACCATTTGGAGCTGTAATTGTTATTTCTTCTCCGAGTAAGGCTTCGGAATTGACAATGAAGGATGATGATTCGTTTGTACCATTAATTGTTAGTAATGGTAGAGGTTTCTCAATTGACGTTTGTACGGCTTCATTTTCTTTTTTATCATCTTCGGGCTGAACTGCATAAGTAGCTGTTGCGCTGATTGTCAGCAGTGCCAATGATAAAAACACGACTTTTACATATTTTTTTTTCATGATACAGAAATGGTTTATAAATTAATTGTTTATGATTGAACTAATAATCTGTTTTTACTTTTTGGCTCTTTAATAAGATAGCCCAAATTGGTTTGAAGCATCAATAGATTGTTTCTTGTTTGCAAAATTGCAGAATCATATTCATATATAGGTGCTAGAATGATTCAAATACGTATAATTTTAAGTAATCTGATTGAGGTAGGATAAAAATCATTCAGAAAGGTTTAAAAATAGACCACATATGCGTTAGTTAGTTTTAAATTAATATATTTTAAGGGATTTATGGATAGTGATTGGCTTCTTTTATTTTAATATTGCATTGGAAATACATCTTTATACTTAATGCTACTATGAAACATCAAATAAAACTTTATATAGTACTGATCTTTATTCAAATGTTTTCGTGTGCCTTTGCACAACAGATGTCGGTATCTACACTCCCATTAAATAACTATTTGCCTTCTAGCACAGTTTTACGAGTTCATTGTGACCGAGAAGGCTTTTTATGGCTAGGTACTAAAGACGGCTTGTGTCGTCATGATGGTTATCGATTACTTGTTTTTCGTTCTGGATTAAAAACACCGGATCTTTTGACAAATAATGAAATTACTTGTATTGCGGAAAATAGAAATGGATATTTATTTATAGGAACTAAAAAAGGAATTAATATCCTGGATAAACGAACTTATCAGATAATGCCGGTCGAACACAATGATTTGAAAGATCAAGAGATTCGAACAATGATAGTGGATAGTAATGGATGGATATGGGTGGGAACATTAACTTCTGTTTTTCGTTGTTCTGCCGATTTCTCTTTTTGCAAAAGATATGATTCTACTTTACCAGTTACTAGTGTGAATTCTATTTATGAAGATGCTGATAAGAATATTTGGGTGACTTTATGGGAAAGGGGATTACATCGATATAATTCAAAAACAGATTCATTTATTGCTATGCCTCAGATTGGAGTTTTAAATAATCCATTCAGGGTTTTTCAAGATAATAAGAAGCAACATTGGATTTTAACATGGGAAAGCGGAATCTTCTTATTTTATCCGGAAGAGAAAGATGATTTGATGTATAGTCATGTAGATGTAAAAAGTGATGTGCATTGGGATAAGAATGGTTGCTTCAGCATTACTCAGGATGACAAGTATGGCTATATATGGATTGTATCTACACAGGGACTTTATGCACTTCAAAAGCGTCCTGGAAATATAATTAATACTGTTGATATATCTCATATTTCTTCTAAGTTAAATAATATTTTTAGTGAAATAGTAAAAGATAAGTCCGGTAACTTATGGATTGCTGCCTTTAATGAAGGAGTATCAATGATTGATTTAAATAAACCATTAGTGCAGAATTACTCTTTTCCTGTTATTCGGGAAAAAACGGGATTTGTTACAAATATAAAGAACATATATGAAGATAAAGAAGGAGATTTATGGATAGACCAAAATCGTTGGGGTATAGGAATCTATAATCCTGATTCTAATAAACTTCTCCTTTATACAGATATTCCTTCTCTAAAAAACATTGCTAACCTGAAAAATGTAAGCTGCATTACATCTGCTCCATTGCTTAACGAGATTTGGCTGGGTTCAGAGTATTATCCGGAAATTTATAGGGTGAAGAAGGATAAAAAAGGAATAGAGTTGTTGGGAACTTTGAAATTAACTGATTATGTGGATAACTCAGGATTTCCGCGTTTATTTTATACTGATAGTAATCATAATCTTTGGGTAGGAACAACTAAAGGCATTTTGGTTAAACCTGCAAAGGAAAAGATACTTCAAGATACTAAATTTCCATTTGTAGATATAATAGGAATTAGAGAAGGTAAAGATGGTTCATTATGGATTAGTACAAGAAAGCAAGGTGTGTATAATGCTAAAATATCCTCTGATCTGACACTAGAAGAGAAGAATTTAAGAAATCTAAAAACTCATGCGGAAGGAGTAATAAGTGATAATATTGGAGCAGTTTGTGTTGATGATAATGGCTTGTTGTGGATGGGTAGTCAGGATGGGGATGTATTTACTTATGATCCTCAAACAAATAAAGTGGAAAACTTATCTGATATGTTTGATATGCTTGAAGAAGGTATTTTTAATATTATAACAGATCAGTTGGGACATATTTGGATTTCTACTAATAAGCGTGTAATTGAATATGATCCTAAAAATGGTGGTATCATGGACTACTCGACAATGACTGATGTGATGGTAAATTCTTTTATGCCTAATTCTTATTATAAAACTCGCTCTGGGAAAATATTGTATGGAGGAAATAAGGGAATCTCAGTATTTACTCCTTATGATCATTTGTCTGATAATCCTCGTAGAATTAGAACGATGGTGGCAGATGTCAAGATAGATGGTGTTTCTAGTCTTTTGGAGAAAAACAACCAACGTTTTAATTTAAGAAGTCAGATCATTTCTTTAAATGCAGGAGATAAAAATATTGAGATAGATTTTTCTTCTTTAAATTATGCGTTTCCTGACAAAATTAAATATGCATATAAAATGGATGGAGTTGATGATGATTGGGTGTATGTCAGAGGCGATCGTCAATTTGCATTTTACAATCAATTACCTAAAGGTAAACGTACCTTTTATTTAAAGACAACCGATGTAAATGGCTTATGGAGTAACTATGTGGCAGAAGTTCAGGTGTTTAAACAACCGGCATTTTATGAAACTTTATGGGCTTATTTATTTTATATTGTGTTTACACTTTTATGTCTGTATCTTTTCTATCACAGGATGAAGCGTCGTATCCAGTTACGGCACGAACTGAGAATAGCTCAAATAGATAAAGAGAAGTCGGAAGAATTGGTGCAAACTAAATTACGTTATTTCACGAATATATCGCACGATTTATTAACTCCCCTAACTATTATTACTTGTTTGATTGATGATGCGGAAATGACGAATGGTAGTCGGATTTCTCAGTTAACTATGATTCGTTCTAATGTGAATAAGTTGCGCAGACTATTACAACAAATTTTAGATTTCCGTAAGGTGGAAAGTGGAAACATGAAATTGTCTGTATCAAAAGGTGATGTCATATCATTTATAGATGATGTTTGTAAAGTAAACTTTACTCCATTGATGAGAAAGAAAAATCAAACCTTTACATTTTTAACTGAAGATAGACATTTGATGGCTTATTTTGATAGAGATAAATTAGATAAGATAGTATCTAATTTATTATCTAATGCTTGCAAATATACAGCTAATGGTGGAGATATAAAGTTAATAGTAGATTCATATTGGGAGTCTGAATATCATCATTTACGAATACAGGTCGTTGATACCGGAGAAGGTATTGCTGCTGCTGATTTGGAAAATGTTTTCAAAAGGTTTTATACAATAAATAAAGGAGATGAAAGTGAATCTAATGGGATTGGGCTATCCTTAACAAAGGATTTAGTGGAGTTACATCATGGCACTATTAGCGTTGAAAGTGAATTAGGTAAAGGAAGTACTTTTACAGTAGATCTTCCCATTAATAAAGATAGCTATCAAGAATATGAATTAATATCAGAACATATTTCAGCAAATGGCATAAATACAGATCTTATTTTAGAGAAAGAAGAATTGGTTGATTCAGAGGTTGGCGAAGATATGCAAATAGCTGATGTTCATTTGTTATTGGTGGAGGATAATGAAGAATTGTTGTTTTTGATGGAGAAAATTCTATCCAAACATTATCATGTGCTTATTGCAAAAGATGGATTGGAAGCTCTGAACGTTATAAAAGATAATGAAATAGATATTATTATAAGTGATGTGATGATGCCTGAAATGGATGGTTTAGAGTTTTGCCGCGCTTTAAAGTCAAATTTGGAGACCAGTCACATTCCTATCATATTATTAACAGCTAAAAATACTGTGGAAGATCGCATTGAATGTTATAATGCGGGAGCGGATGGATATATATCCAAGCCATTTGAATTAAAAATATTAGAGGCTCGTATTAATAATTTTATAATGCATAAGAAAAACAAACAAGAAGAGTTTCGATCTAATGTAGAAGTCAATATTGATTCTTTAGAACCTTCTTCCATCGATAAAGAGTTTTTGGATAAAGTGATTTCTGTTATAAAATCAAATATGTCGGAAGGAGATTTTGATGTGGTTCAGTTAGCGGACGCATTAGCAGTGTCTAAGTCTTCTCTTTATAGGAAAATGAAAATAGCAACAGGGTTGTCACCCATTGAGTTTATTCGAAATATAAGACTAAAACAAGGTAGTCAATTGTTGAAGGATAAATCAATATCTGTAGCAGAGGTAGCTTATGAATGCGGATTTTCTAATCCTAAATATTTTGCAACTTGTTTTAAAGAAGAATTTGGTGTAACTCCAAAGGAATATCAAAAAACTTGTTAGGATAAAAAGTAATATGAACTTAAAATGCACAAGTACGCGTCTTAATAGTAGATGCGTACTTTTCTATATATCAATGATCTATCCCATTTTGAATGATTTCTGAACTTATATTGAACGATTTTTAGACCTATTATAGTTAATAGCGATTATGGTCCAATTTTGGAAGTTTTTGAATGATTAGAGAACTTCTTTCTACTGGATAACTCGCACTTTTGTGACGCATTTGATGCACAACTAATACTTATTTGGTCTAAATAACTTTATAAATCTAATAGTATGGTGATAATTTTACCTAATTTCTTTTTGCAAAAGCCTGTTTGTCGTTTGCTGGCAGTCGTGGGCTTTTTAGGATTTAGTGGAGCGATAGCGTCTCAATCAAGTTCGCCCGCGAATATTGATTCTGTGAAGACCTATATGAAAAAAGACTCTTTTGAGAAGAATGTAGGATCTCGTTTCGTTACTAATCGAAGTATAGACACCTTTGGGGTGAGTGATACTGTTGATATTAAGATGTTGAAACGCTCTCAATTTTTATCTATTCAGCAATTACTGAAAGGGAATGTGACCGGTGTATATGTACAGGAAAATAATGGAGAGCCTGGCACCATTCAAAGTATGTTGGTACGTGGTTTATCTTCACCTGTCTTTTCAAATAAAGATGTATCCGGTGTTCAGCCAACTATTTATTTAAATGGCGTTCCATTGATGTTGGAAAACAGCTATGTGTACGATATCAAACAGTTTGATATTAATCCGATAGGAGCCGCTGCAAATATGCTGGCGGGATTGGATATATCTTCCATAGAGTCAATAGAAATAATCAAAGATCCGCTTCAACTTGCGAAATTAGGTCCTTTAGCTGCCAATGGCGCCATCTGGATAACGACCAAAGACGGTTATTATGGTGGGGAGAACGTCTCAATCGGTGTTTCGGCAGGGATGGCCTTTGCTCCGTCTTCGGTTCGTATGACAAATGGATCATACGAAAAAGCATTCCGCCAACGTTTCTATGATGCGTATTCTCTTACACCGGGTAAGCAACCCGACTATCTTATGGATACAAGAGATGTACGTTATTTTGGTAAACCGGACTGGGCAGACGATTATTATCAGTCATCACCCTTATATAATGTAAACGCTTCCATCGGTGGTGGTTCAAAAAAAGCGAATTATGTATTTACGCTCGCAACGACAAAAGATGCGGGAGTGGCAGACAATACTTCTTATACGAAATATAATATTGGCTTTGCCTTGAATATGGTTCCTTTGGATGGCTTGAATGTTAGTACAATTATTAATGCCGCTAAGATAGACCGTGTCAGGAATCGGAATTTCAGAGACAGGTTTGCTGAGATGGAGTATATGGTTGATTTTTCAACTCCGCTTGCACCTGCCGGCAATTTGTATAATGACTTTTTAATATCCAATGATTTGACTAAAGATGATAATTATAACAATTTACTGAATGGTTTGTTGGCTTTGAGCTATACAAAGCAAAGATTCAATGCTACAGCCAGTATCAAACTTGATTATACAACAAATGTTCGTCGCGCTTTTTGGCCTATGGCTTTGTTGGAGTCCGTCAACTTTGTCTCCAACTATTCTGGCTACAATCAACGGATTATAGGTGAAACCTCAGCGAGCTATTTGTTACCTTTAGCTGACATTCATAAGTTGAATATTCAGTGGAATGGCTCTATAACCAGTGATTTGTACCACTATAATTATACTCGTGCTTATGATGGTGATGATGATATGAAGCCGACAACAAGTACCGGTAACTTTAAGCAGTATCGTTATGTTGATCGTTTGGAGAATAGGTGGGTATCGACTTCAATAGCTTTAGATTACAAGTATAAGAATTTGCTTAATGTGGGATTATTAGCAAGATACGACGGAAATTCTGCTATCCAGTCGGATCACAGATGGATGTTTACACCCGCTGCCTCTGCTGAATGGAATTTGAAGAATCAATTTTTTGCAGGTGGTACAGTATTGTCTAGATTATCTTTGCGTGCGTCTTATGCACGAATTGCCAAATCAGTCCAGTCCGACAGATATGAATTAGGTCCTCAGTACTTGGCAACAAGTATCACATGGAGTGGCGAACCGTTACTCTCCTCAGCTAATGGATTTGCAACAATCACTCGTCCGTATGCATCGGGTTGGGTCGGTTATGATTTAAAACTTCCCTATTCTGATAAAATGGAGTTTGCTTTGAAAGGTTCTTTTTTCGACAATCGCATTATCGCGGAAATAAGTCTGTATAAGAATTATGAAAAGAATTTATTGACATATTTGCCTGTCACTCAGGAAATGGGATATGAGTATAAACTGGCTAGTGGAATGGAGATCAGTAATCAGGGATTGGAATTAGATTTTTCAGCATCCATTCTGAAGAACACTCCGTTGAAGTGGGATTTGTCTTTTAACGCAAGTTATAATAAGAACAAACTAGAGAAGCTTCCCGAAAATCGGGCGACAACTGTGATAGGCGACCATAAACTACAAGTAGGTCAGTCAGTTGATGCCTTTTGGGTGTATCAAAATAAAGGTATTTATACAAACGACTCGGAGGTTCCTGTTATGAATGGGAAACCACTGAACATAAATGGAGTTCCTTTTAAAGCGGGAGATCCTGTTTGGACAGACGTTGACGGAAACAATCAGATTAACGATAATGACCGTGTGCTGACCGGACATGCTATTCCACCCTATACAGGAGGATTGACTAACCAGTTTACTTATAAAGGATTCGATTTCAGCTTCAATCTCTTCTTTGCTTTGGGACATAGTGCTTTAAATCTGCGCGATCAGCAACGTTACGATTTTGCGACTTTGGATAATATTCAGTCCTTGCAGTCTGTTAAAGAGATTTTCTTTTGGCAAAACACTAATCAGCGTGACGATTATCCTATATACAATCCGCAAAGCAGTGTTCATCCTTACCGTGCCGAACAGGACTTGTTCCTTGAAAAGCTGTCTTACCTGAAACTGAGAAATATAACTATTGGTTACACACTTCCTATACAGAAAGTAGGTAGTAATATACCTAAGAGTTTGTATTTCTATTTGACAGGATCTAATCTGTTATCTTTCAGTAATTTTTCAGGAGGTGATCCGGAATTAGTCAATTTCAATGGTACCTATGACGGCTATTCAATTCCCATTCCTCGTTCCATTTCCTTGGGGCTGAGATTTAAGTTCTAAAAATATCGGAGATGAAAAAAATGAAAAACAATATGAAAAACAATATGAAAAAATTGCGATTAGCTCTTTTCTCCGCACTTGTCTGTCTATTTCTGCAGTCCTGCAATGACTTTCTGGATGTAGATCCCAAACATGCAGCTTCGGAAACCCAACAATGGAAGACACTTGAAGATACTCGATCAGCATTGATGGGAGTATATGGCTTGACACGCGCAGCCTTAGCCGATAACAATACTCATTGGGTATGTGGTGATTTGCGGAAGGGGGATTTTACGGTTTATAAGCGTAGTGACTTGCAAGCTGTGTCTGATAGTGAATTGAACAAGCCATATGACTTGTTGAAGAAAGTATCTAACTGGAGAAGATTTTATGCTGTAATCAATGCGGCATCTGTTTTTATGGAAAAGGCTCCACGTACTGTAGAACTTGACCGGTCGTATTCTGAACAAAACTTGAAATATGACATTGCTCAAGTACGCGCTTTGAGGGCATTTGCTTATTTTTATATGGTAAGAATTTGGGGAGATGTGCCGTTAGTCACCTATTCTTATGATAACGGAACTTTTCCGTCTATGCCCCGTACAGACGCTCAAACGGTGCTGAGTTATGCTAAGGCAGAACTGCTGACAGCTATAAAGGATTTACCCTATCAATATGGTACTCAAACTAACTTATATTATGGTTCATATGGGGCTCAATGGCAGGGAAAATTGTTCAATAAGTTATCTGCATACTCCGTATTAGCTCACATTTGTGCTTGGCAGGGAAATTATGCAGAAGCAGAGACATATTCTGCATTTATAATAGATCATGCATCTGAGATTAATGCAAAATATACTTCCATTGCCGACTTGACTTCAGAAACAGGGCTGTTTTACTCGAATGCGAGTGTAAAAGGTTCAAGAATTTTGGGATTTAATTTTGCTCACAATGATAATGAAGCAACTCAAAGCGGACATCTTGAACAGTTGACTTTAGCTTATCCGTTGGTACAAAAATCGTATCCTGAAATATACATTTCAAAGGACAGCTTATTTTCGATTTTTACCAATTTTGATGACTTGCGGTTTGGAATCATAGATACCATCAAATATTCATCCTATTATGTTCAGAATTTGAATGAAGAAATTCCAGTGTTCAGTAAAATAAAGATTGTTCAGGATGGATCGGCGAAAGACAATGATTTTGGAGTATTTGGCTCGTCAATTGTTTTCACTCGTCTTGAAGATATTACCTTGCTACGGGCTGAAGCATTATGCGCACTAAACAGAAGCACAGAAGCTGTATCCTACCTGAATATGATCCGAACAAATCGTGGATTGAAAGAAGTATCCTTTAAAAAGGATTTTGGGAATAATCGCGAAAGCTTAATTGCTGAGATATTTGAAGAGCGGCGCAGAGAGCTTATGGGAGAAGGCTGGAGGTGGTATGACCTTGTCCGTCGGCAAAAGCTGATGAAAGATAATGAGACATTCTTGCGACTGATCAGCAGTGATGGAATCTACTGGCCGGTATCGGAAGATATCATTACTGCTAATTCACAGATTGAACAAAATGAGTTTTGGAAATAAAAAGAAAACGACAATGAATAAGATACTATTTATTTTATGTCTGACTTCGGCTTCCCTCTGGATGCTGTCTTGCACAGATTACGAAGTGGCTTCATATCCTGAGGAAAATGAGACCGAAGTATTTAATGGAACCGTTCTGGATTATTTGTCCACAGGGAATGAAAGGTTGAATTTGAAATTTGATTCTATGATGGTTCTTGTCAATAATATTCCCGATTTCATGCAACAGATGAAACAGCCGGATATACAATATACTGTTTTTGCCATACCGGATGCATGTATCCGTTCCTCGTTGGCGCAACTTAACGAGTATCGTAAGCAAAAGGAGTTGGGTGAAGCGATTTATTTGAGTGATTTATTAATTGAACCGTTTGTTGTTAAAGATACGATCGTTAATGTTATAACACCGACTTTAAATGATACGATCATTAACGAATATCATTATGATTATAGAGCTGACCTTGAGCGAATGTTATGCAAGTACATTATTAAAGGTAATTACGATACCGATAATATTCTTGCCAATGAAGGAAATAACTCCTTAAATTCTTTGAAGTACAATTATCAAATGAATATAGAATGTTCTCGTAAACCGGCATCCGGATTTGTAGGCGGAGGAGTCAAACAGCTTATTTTCAGTGATATGAAAAACTCTCAGGTAAAAGATAACTGGAACAGAGTTTCTACAGTATGGAATGATGTTTATACAAATAATGGTATCATTCACATCCTTTCTCCACAACACAGTTTCGGTTTTGATGAATTTATTTACGTATTTAATAATTATGGCAATGAATATAAGAAGTAAAAATATTGCGCTGCTGTTTTCCTGCGTATTATTAAGCATATCGTGTGTCGATAAATATTTGCCGGATAGTTTGGATGCTTTCGACAGAGACGTCAATTTTACTACAAAACTATATCGTCCTCAGTTGGGAAAAAACACTTTGATGTCCGACAATTTTTCATCGGGTAATTCAACGCTTCCTCTTACTTTCGAAATATCACGAATCGTGAGGGCCGACGGAAGTCCTGCACCTGAATTGACGGAATATTTCCCGGTAAAAGTTTGGAAAACTCCATATATGGGTACCGAAAAGTCTATAGAAGAAATAGAAGCTAAAAGAGAAATAGAATATCGTACTCTTTTTCAGGTTAAAAAGCATTCCGGAGAATTTATGATGTGGTCCAATGCCGAATCTTCTTTTGTGCAGTGTGCTCCGAGTGACGGCTATATTTTTGATGTGCTGGTGAAAAACTCGGGAGGATATAAAACTTTTACCGATATGCAGCTTATACCTGTCAGAGAAAGTGATTACGAACCGAGTATATACGATCCGGAAACAGGGTTGGTGCAGGGACAGGACTATGTTACGCCAAATTCGTTAACCCTTTTTCAAACAGAAAGTGGAGACTATATGTTTCCTGAAGATGTACATATTTATTTTCGTGAGAACCAAGATAATGATGATGATGTAAAAAGTTTGACTTTTCGTTTTTATGGACCGGATTATACACCGATCTCTCCTTCATCTTTTAATCAGACAGACTGGGCTAATCTGATTCATGGTTTCAACATGGAGAAAACAGATGAATATGTAAAGTACGATGTAGTTTATCCGATGCCATTGGTTGAAATGAAATCAAAATATACCAATAAAGATGGTAATAGAATAAATGTCAATTTTTTATATGACCGTATTACAGCAAGTGGTTATCGTATGACATCCACTATGTCATTTGAATTTGCGATATACAAGGAAGCTCATTGGGAGATAATAGTTGTATTTACAGCAGGAGCTCCCTTGTTTGAAGATGGAAAATAACTAATTAATACCATGATTCTAATATGAGAAATATATTTAAATATGGCTTGTTGGCTATGGCGATTGCCGTCACCTCGGTTGGTGTTCGGGCTCAGGATATTCCTGTCAGTGGTGTAGTCAAAGATAAAAGCAATAATTCTACATTGCCTTATGCTTCTGTTATTGTTAAAAATGAAAATGGAAAAACTGTGCCTCAGCTTTCAACTACAACTGATGATGACGGACGATTCTCTACAAAAGTAAAGAGTGGTTATCGGCTTGTTTTTTCTTTCCTGGCGTTCGACAGTCTTTCAGTCAAAGTAACTAAACCTTCAGAACGCATGCAAATATACTTGAATCCAGTTGAGAATATGCTTGATGAAACAGTTGTAGTCGGATTTAAAAGAGTTAGCAAGGCTGCGGTAACAGCATCGGTTACGGTTATTAAAGCAGAAGACCTGGTCAATACTCCTGTTGCCAATCCGATGGAGTTGCTTCAAGGGCGTGTTCCCGGATTAAATATTCAGATGAATAATGGTACTCCCGGAGGTCTTCCAAGTTTTTCAATTCGAGGTGTTTCGGATATTTCCGTTCAATCTTCCGGTGATGGCGAGTTTATGATGGGGCTGACTCCTCCTTTGTTTGTAGTTGACGGTATACCGCAGGAAGACGTAACGGGCTATGATGCAGCAGGTTTGCTGTCAGGCGCTACAGTCAGTCCGTTGTCTATGATTCCGCTTGAAGACATTGCGAATATTCAAGTATTGAAAGATGCAGCTGCAACTTCCCTATATGGTTCAAAAGGTGCTTACGGAGTAATTCTTATAGAGACCAAAAGAGGAGAAACAGCCAAACCGAAAGTATCTTATTCGGCTAACTTTGTAGTGAAAACACCACCGAGGTTGAGAGATGTACTTACAGGCGGGGCGGAGAGAGCGCTCAGAATTATGCAAATTTTGGGAAATGATACATCCGCCTATCACGGATATAATGAAATCCATAAATTGCAGGCACTGTCAGATAGTTTGAATCCTTATTACAATAATAATACGGATTGGCAGGGTGTCTTTTATCAAACGACTTACAATCAAACTCATAATCTTAGTTTCTCTGGTAAACCCAATGAGAAATTTGACTATAAGATCAATGCAAACTATTATACGGAGAAAGGAATTGTAAAAAACACAGATTTCAACCGATACGGTATCAGGGCAGCAGTAGGATATAAGCCTAATGATAGATTTCATTTGGATCTAAATCTTGCCACTACATTAACCCGAAATAGTAATGGTAGCGGAAATGCCTTCTCACAATCTGGCGTAGCCGCAGGTTCGGCAGCTTCTTCCTTGTTACCTCCACCGTCTATGTATACAGCTTCCAATTCTGCATTGTCTGTTTTTTCTGTCCAGGCAGATAATCAGAATGTAGTATATGATGCAAGTATGAATATCATGTATCTGTTGCCATTTGATATAAGATGGAGAAGTACTTTAGGATATAAATACGGAACTGTGGAGAATGAGAAATTTACGCCGGGTATTTTGAATGCCAATAGGGCTGTTTGGAATAACGGTAGTGAATATAGTTATAATATGTATGTTCGTTCATTGTTGTCAAGAGCAGTAAATTTGGGAATTGTGAATTTTGATTTACAGGGAGGTTTTGAACTTTCATCCGAAAAATATAGCGGTAACTTTATTACGCTGAATGGATTGGCAAGTGACCATATATGGTCGTCCGGTATGCCGTCCATGGCAGCTGGAAGGTCGAATTTTTCAGATAAAAAGAATACGTTTGCACTTATTATAGATCCTCGACTCTCGTTACCTGGTGGGAAATACGTATTTACTCCCAATATTCGTCCTGAAATAAATTCATCTTATGGGTCGCAGGCGAAATGGGCAATAAATCCTTCATTAGGATTTCGCTGGAACTTCAGTCGTGAATCTTTTGCTAAAAAATGGAAGTTTCTGGATGCCGGAGCTCTTCGTGTAACTTGGGGACGTAGTACCACTTATAAAGCTAGTATTTATGATATATGGGGAAGTTACAATCTGAGCAAAGATACTTATAATGGAGTTTCTATTATTCCTATTGATAAAAACGCTATGCCGAATCCGGATTTGAAGCCGGTAACGTCAACATCATGGAATCTTGGAACAGACTTATCATTCCTTAATAATAAAATTATGTTCGTTGCCGAGGCGTATTACAAACAAATTGACAATCAGCTAAGTTCGATAGAGTTGGCTAACCACAATGCTTTTAATTCCGTAAGAAGCACAAAAACGAGTCTGGTTAACTATGGATTGGAGTTTTCGTTGAATGTCCGTCCGTTGTCAAGGCAAAGTAATTGGGATTTGAATGTGGCGACTTCACTGGCAATTAATAAAGACGTGATCGCAAAACTGCCTAACGAGGTGCGACAGATTATTAACAGTGATGCGGAAGTGGTGAATAAATTAGGTTCTAACGCGATGGGGAATTATCTCTATGTGTATAAAGGCGTATATGCGACTGACGAAGACGTGCCTGTTAATCCGCTGACCGGAGAACGCTTGCGGATGGGAGGGAATACTTCTACTCAAGCATACTTTAAGGCGGGAGACCCTATTTGGGTGGATGTAAATGGTGATTATATCATCGATGAAAAAGACAAGGTGATTGTAGGTAATTCACAGCCGCGAATGACCGGTGGTATCAGTATCAATCTTCGTTATAAAGCGTTTTCTATCAACACTAACTGCTCGTTTACGTTGAGACGTGATATTATCAACAAGGCCTTGGCAGATCGTTTTAGGGCTTATGGAACACCTGTAGCAGGTAAGGTGGACCTTACAGGTAGTGGAGCTTTAACACCTATTGAGGCTTATAATTTCTGGACAGAAGATAATATCCATGCCCAATATCCTAATCCGTTTGATTATACCCGTTCAAGTATTATTCAACCTTTCAGGTATGACCAGACACTGTTTATGGAAGATGGCTCTTATTTCAAAATTAACGGTATATCTGTCGCTTATACTATTCCAAAGAAAATACTGGATTTTTTTAGGATCAGCCGATGTCAGCTTAATTTTAGTATGAACAATATTTATACTTTCTCCAACTATTCAGGTATCAATCCCGAAAATGTAAACAATTTGGGATATGACACATCCGGTGGTTATCCCAACGGTCGTACTGTAACATTTGGTGTCTCAATGGATTTCTAGATGAACGATTAAATATAGAAGAATATGAAAAATATAGTTTTAATAATGACTTTGATAGTATCTTGCTTGTTTGCTGGTTGTGATTCGCTTGCAAATAAGAGTGAGGATAAATTATCGGGTGATGATTTTTGGGCGCAGGGAAATGAGACGAATGCGGAAGCTTTTTTGTTGAGCATATACAATTCGTTTCGGAATGCAACAATGTCACAACGTCCTTTCCTTACGTATAGCGGAGATATGCGGTGCGCTCCAATAACAGCCTACAGCACTTGGGATAAATATGTAGCTTATCTAGCTAACAACGATATGGGTGAATTGCGTAATACATATCCCGATAATGCTAATGGCGGTTTAATTATGCAATGGGATGTATTTTATACTGCTATTCAGGATGCCAATATTCTGCTTGCTGAAATAGACAAAGTGCCCGGTATGGATGAATTGAAACGGAGTCGTTTTAAGGCAGAAGCTATTTTTATGCGTAATTTGTCTTATTTCTTCATCGTAAGGGCCTTTGGAGATGTGCCTTATTATACAAATGCCTATAATGAAGCTCCCTTGCCTAGGACCAATATGGTTATAGTTTTGCAAAATTGCCTTGCCGACTTACAACCTTTGCTTGACGATGATCCGGGAGCGGAAGTACTACCATGGTCATATTCTTCTTATTCGAGTAAAGGGATTAGAGCCTCCAGAGGTTCTGTCATTGCGCTGATGATGCATATAAACTTGTGGCTTGTACAGTTTGATGCAAAAAATAAAGAGCAATATTATAGGAATGTTATTTCGCTGGGCGAGGAACTGGAACGTAATAATGGAGCTTATTCATTACTTGATATAAATAGAAGTTCCGTGATTTTCGCAGGAGGATCGGACGAAGGCTTGTTTGAGATTGCACAGAATATAAATTTCAATGAGATATTTATGATGAATGCAAAGTTTTCTGATAATGTTTCCTATTCTTGTTTGAATAAGTCAATGCCGCTATTCTGTTATTCAGGAGATTATCTTATGACGCTGTTCCCTATGTATGAAGATGATGCGAGAAAAGAATTATGGTTTGACGAAAAAATCTATTCTACATCGGTTTCAAGTTCTGCTCCTAAAGAAATCAAGAAGTTTTGGAATATTGATACTTATGGAAACGGAACAATTACATCTAATTCCGGCAATCAAATAGTATTCCGTTATGCAGGTGCACTTTTGTTGTATGCTGAAGCTCTTGCCGCTTTGGGGACTAACGATACGAAAGCCTGCGAATTACTCAATCGGGTCCGTAATAGGGCACACGCTTCCGAAATTAATGCCTCGGGTAGTGAACTGATGGATGCTATTTTCTGGGAACGCTGCAGAGAGCTTATCGGTGAAGGACATTACTATTATGATTTGGTTCGTACAGGAAAGGTGTACAACAGAAACTATTGTATGAATCCGATGACGCGTACTAATTTTAATGTGGGGGCATGGACATGGCCTATTCATCGTAATGCGCTGAAAAACAACACACAGATTGGATTGAATTTATTTTGGGAGTAACTCTGATAAACTTAAAATGTGTAGATATGAAAAATAATATCAAATTATGGAAGAAAATTGTCGGATGCTGCCTTTTGGCAATACTCATGTACAATTGTGCCGATGATAGTTATTTAATTGATGGTGGAAAAGCAAACCCTTATTATAATGGGAATATGATGCAATACTTGGAATCAAGGCCCGATTATTTTAAAGATTTGGTGGAAGTCATCCGGCTGTCCGGCATGGAAGATGTTTTTGAAGACGAAGAAATTACCTTTTTTGCACCTACTGATTGGTCAATCCGTGGTAGTTTTAATTATCTGAACCGTGTTTGGTATCGTATGGGCCATGATAGCATTAAGAGTTTTAGTCAGATAAAACCGGAAGTTTGGCGTGAAATGTTGTCAATGTACATCGTAAAAGATAAATATCTGCTGAAAGATATTCCTCAAATAGATACGACTGCCATAGCAGCTTATCCGGGACAGGCTTTTTTATCTTATGGTCAGCAGCCTATGAACATGGGCGTTGTTTATTATGATGCAAACAATGTGAAATATGCCGGTGCAAGACAAATCATATACTCATATGTCTATGATTTCACTATAGGCGATATGAAAAATGCTTATGTAGCAACATCTGATATACAACCGACCAATGGAGTGGTACATGTACTCAGGTTAACCGATCATGCATTTGGTTTTGAACCATATCTTTTCGCTACCAAAGCTATAAATGCGACAATAGAAACAGAACCGGATAATTAACTATAAATAAAGATAGTACAATGAAACATATTACCATCTATTCGTTAATGATTGTTTGCTCCGTATTCACTTCGTTATTGGTAACATCCTGTAACAGTGATCTGAACAGCAATATTAAAGATGATCCGTACAGTGGAGGAAAAGCTCCGCTCGGAATCGGTTTGCTGGCTGAATCTCCTTCTCCGGAAAGCGCTTATCCTAATGATACGGTTGTATTTAAAGCAAAAGGGATGTTGAACTGGTGTGATCCGCAATCAGGACGTTACGATTTCAAGTTTTATATTTCTGATGAAGAAACCAAAATTGTAACTGCTACCGACACGACAATCACAGTGAAAATACCTGGAAATCTTAGTTCGGGTACGGCTTATATTGTATTGAAAGAACAAGTTTTCTATGGACCTCGTCTCACTGTATTAGGAAATATTAAGATAGATCAGTCATACGGCTTTAAAGGCACTTCGGGACCTATTTACGATTGTGCGGAGCATTATTCAAAGGCACGGATATATTATCCTGTTGGTGACTATATGCAGGCCTACTACAATGAAAATAGCTCGCAGAGTTTTTCTTGTATATCTATGGTTTTGACAGACGGCTCTGTATCGGGAAAATGGGTAACTGACTTCAAACTTGATCCTGGTCAGGGAGCCGGCATTGATCTGGCTAATCCGGGAGTGACAGATATTGAATGTTACCTTAATTCATTTACTTATTTTCCTAGCGACCACAGGGTTCTTCTGTCGGGTAAATTTTCAGAATACGGCTGGGACAAGTTGCCGGTCAATAATATCACGATAGCTACTAATGAAGTAGCCTCGTATTATAATACTGTGGCGCTGCCTTCGAAAAAGAATAATACAAGTATAAATTGTAAGATACCGGTCTTCAACGGGGGAACCCTTGAAGCGCCTGTCCGTACGTTTATAACTTCCAATGAGAAGGTGGTAGCAGTAGGAAATATTACCAACTACTGTCGTATTAATACCGAAAAATCTTATGCTGAAAGTATGGTTTTGGATTATTCGAAAGTTGCAAGTGTATTGCGTATGTCAAGGACGGGAGAACTTGACAATAGCTACCGCAGGGATGCAGAAGGAGTTGTCGGGCAGATTTTAGATGCTTGTATGGTCGAAAACGACGGTATTGTCATAGTGGGGACATTCAGCAGTTTCGATGGACAGCCTGTGAAGAATATCGTGAAGTTGAATGCCGAAGGTGCCCTTGATGAGACTTTTATGAGAAACATCGGTACGGGGGCAAATGGAAGTATTACTAAAATCCGGTACAATAAAAACAAAAAGAAAATCCTCATAACTGGGGAGTTTTCTGAGTTCAACGGTATTCCTGCACAGAGTGTAGTTATGTTGAATGCTGATGGCACACGTGATGAAATTTTCAAGATTGGGAAGATGGAAGGAGGATTGGCCAATTTTGCCTGTCTGCTTGATAATGATAATATTGTTGTTTCAGGTGCGTTTACAAAATATGATGGTGTGACTCGCCGTGGCTTCCTTATATTGGGTCGTGATGGAAAGGCGCTGCAACAATTTAATATACCGGGCATCTTTCAGGGTGAACTTTATAAAGTAATTGAAACTCGTACTTCGACCAATTCAAACGGATTGCTGCTGCTTGGTGATTTCAGTCGTTTCGACGGTAATATGGTTCGCAATGCGATGATGATAGAAGTTGATTATGAATAACTTATTATGAAATACAATGGAAAAGTTGATAAAAAATATAATGCTTTGCCTGTTTGCTGTGCTTGCATTCTCATGTAATGAGGAGATGGAAAGGCTTTTGACTGATGATTATCCGGAGTCGGGTACTGAATATACTGCTGGGCACGTACTGATGGTTGTTATTGATGGTGCTTCCGGAATAGCCGTTAACGAAGCGTACAATACACGAAAGGCTCCTGTTATCCGCTCCATGACTGATAAATCTTTGTTTACTTTTTATGGACTTGCCGACAATGAAGAAGGGGTAAGTAAAGAGCGTGGATGGGCAAACTTGCTGACCGGAACAACAAAGAACGGGCTTGATGTCAATCAAGGAATTGACGAACTCGAAACGCCTTCTTTTCTTCAACGATTGAAAGAGGCGGACGAAAATCTGAAAGTCAGTTTTTATTCTTCTGATACGGCGTTTTTCGGAGCTTTCGGGACTGTTGCCGATACTAAAAGAAAGACCTCGGCCGACAGTGAAACCGCTGATGCTCTCATTACTGAAATCAATGGTGAAATAACTTCGGATATTGTTGTTGCACAGTTCGGCGGCGTTCAACAGACTGGTGAGCAACATGGATTCTGGAGCAATGAGACTACCCCTACCAGTGAGGTTATTGATGCGATTTATGATGTCGATGTTTTCATTGGTAAAATAATGAAAGCACTTGAAGCGCGTCCGCGTTACGTTCAGGAAAACTGGCTTGTAGTTATTACATCTTCTTATGGCGGTGTTTATGAAGGTAATGTTACTCCGGCATCGTTATATGATGATCCGCGTCTCAATTCTTTCATGATGCTCTATAACAGTCGGTTTGCATCCAAATTGTTGCAAAGGCCAGGTTCGGATGAACTGCAATACAAATTCTATAGTCCTTATTTCGTCGGTCCCGGACAAAAGGCGACAACAAACGCCGTTATGACTGGAAATACCGAGTTCTTTAATATGGGTAAACGATGGAGTTCCGATTCGGATGAAGAGGTGGATAAAAGTGGATATACCATTCAGTTTAAAATGTTTGATAAGCACGGTGACCCTTGGGGTAATAGAAATATAATATCGAAAAGATACCAGAAAGCGGGTACAGGCTGGCAACTAATGTTTTCTAATAATACTCAAGTCGAATTTGCTGCAAATTTTAAAGAGGGTTCTTCAGTTTTCCGCTTACCATCTACGAGACGTGACGGATCATGGCATTCTTATACGCTAGTAATAAAGGAAGTTGATGATACCCAGAAAGGTGACTCCATCTTATTTTATCTTGACGGTAAGTATCAGATGGGATGTAAGATAGACGGCAGTAAAGATATGTGGACAGATGCGCCTCTTGCTATTGGACATACGTTTTCTCCGGACAGACCTAATCAGGCAAATCTATATATAAACGATCTCCAGTTTTACAACGTTGCTTTACCTGCTGATATTATTGCGGAGTATCATTGTACTACAAAGCTTGATCTTTTAGGTGAATTGTATCCATATTGGAATAATTTGGTGGGCTATTACCCCAATGACCGGGAAGATGATATCGGATTATCCTATTTGGAAGATTATTCGAAATATACATCAAAAGATAAAAGATTATATTTCAATAAACCGGTTGGTACGTTTACGCCTACCGATGATTATGTAACGCGCAGGCAGGAGAGTATTGTGACGGACAAGGTATGCCCACTTATAGACGATTCCTACTATAAAACGGTTCTTAATACAGTCGATTTATCCTATCAGATTTTTCAATGGTTTGGAGAGCCGGTTGATTCTTCCTGGAATTTCGATGGTGAAGGCTGGGCATTAGATTACGTTTCTTTAAATAATTAAATTAGAATGCAATATGAAATGCTATAATAAACTAAAAGCCGACTATGCAGTTTTGCTGTTATTCATTTCCTGTATGTTTTTTATGGGAAGCTGCAACATTGCTTATCAATATGATATCGAAAGCGGGACAGAGGATGATACCGCTGATTCTACCAATGTAACCATAGTAACAGGTGAAGGAATCGATGTCAGTATGTATGAAAGTGCCCGTATTTTTCCGGGTTTGGTAGATACTTTAGTCGATAATACTGTCAATACAGTGCTTGCGCTTGATTTAAGCAAGAGATACATTCCTGCATACGATCTTGACGTGCAACAAGTTCCTCGTCCGATATACAGTACCGGACTTTATGCCGGAGCAGGTGAATTGATTACCATAACCATTAATGACAACACTATGGGGTTGACGGTTATTATCGGTTCTCATTTAGATGATTTGACGGATATTTCTCCCTACTTGCGTTTGCCGGTAGTTACTACTTCAAAGCAACTGTTCCCGGGTAAAAATACGATTCGTAATCCTTTGGGAGGTATGATATGGATTGAAAAAAGCAAGGATGTGAATGGCAGTACGGATTTTGTTATGGAGATTAACGGAGCTTATCGTTCGCCTGATTTTATTGTTGGTTCTACTGATGTAACGGCATGGGTTGAGCAGTTGCGTACAACGACTGTGCCATGGCTTGAATTGCGTGGCCGGCATATTGCTTTTTCTGTTCAGCGCGAGCGATTATTGGATATGATAAATGATGATCCTTCCATAGCAGAAAAGATGCCGAGCACACTGGAAGCATGGGATAATGCTGTCGAAACCTATTATTATAACTATTATAATTTGCAAGTTGGGGCACAGGATTTTTCAATGCGTGCTCCCGATTTTCCCGAGCGTGTAGTGCTGGATGTGGAGTTACTGGACAATCTGTATATTCGTAATGCCGATTATGGGGTAGTGGCATTGAATACAAATTATCTGTTGAATGAGTTGGCTAGCTATCAAACTTTGAAATCCGGTAATTCTGTTGCTATTTTTAATGCGTTATATAGAAATTACTCTTTCAGAGATATAAAATCACCATGGTGGAGCGAAGTATCTGATGCGGTAAAAGCAATTCCATTATATCGCATGGCTGAGACAGGATTAAGAGAGGATGGGTATCCGATGGGACCGATTTTCCCGGAAGAAGGCAGTAGCATTGCGGAGCAATTCCCTAAAGCATTGGCATATGTGGATACCGATAGTAGTCGCTGGTTTGTATCTGATATAAAGTCGGAAGTACGGCCGACATACGCATTGGCAAGCCTTGTTCAATTAGCTAACTACAAAAATGATGATTGGGCGTTTTATATAGAGTTGAACCGTATGATTAAAGATAAAATATCCGTAGATCATTCTACTTCTACCTATTTCTTTAAGGCTTTATGTGACTATTTTAAGGAAGATTTCTCACCATTCTTTGAGCATTGGGGGTATTCG
This sequence comes from Bacteroides thetaiotaomicron, assembly GCA_019412825.1. Classification (GTDB taxonomy): domain Bacteria; phylum Bacteroidota; class Bacteroidia; order Bacteroidales; family Bacteroidaceae; genus Bacteroides; species Bacteroides thetaiotaomicron_A. The sequence continues at coordinate 319,736 of DXOL01000026.1, forward strand.
CTGACAGACGAAGCCCGTAGTTATGCATCGAAATATCCGCTGATGGATAAAGCAATATGGAAATACTCGCCTCTGGCAGAAAATCCATCGAGTGGTGTGGTTGATTTCTCAAGTAACGGATATCACTACCGTCATAATCGGACTGGCTGGGAGATTTATGCACTGGATGCCAATGGAAGCGATAACTTCAATTCAGGACAGTCGCCGGACCGACTGCTGGACAGCGACAAATCCACAGGATGGACTTCATATTACAACAACGATACAAGTACTCCGCCACTTCCATATTATTTGTTTATTGATATGAAAGAGACAATAGATATTAATGGCGTTTTCCTGGCAGGCAACAACTCTGACTTGGCAGCAACTAAGCTGATTATCGAGACTCCTGTAAATCAGGGAGGTATTATAAAGGACCCACTTGACGAAAATATAGTTTGGCGGGAGATTGTGCAGATTGATTCCATTGCGCATCCCGAACTGCCCAATATTAAAAGTGAGGGGTTCTATGATTTTCCGTCAAAAGAACAAGTGAGATATCTGCGTATTAAACTTCCTGAACCTAATCGTAATGCTAACTGGAATGAAACAGATATGTCTCGTTTTAGATTCAGAGTACAGTCGTTTACCGAGTTGGGTACATTTTATTATAAACCGTAAATTTATATCAGATGAATAAACTATTAAATACTCTCACATACAGCCTGCTCGTTGTTTGTGTCCTGGCATTTAACTACGCTTGCACGGAATACGATACACCTGCTGAAATAGCAGACGATGGAACTATTGATACCGGAATATCTACCAAAATCCATCGTAAAGTATTGTGGATAAATATAGATGGTGCGGTTGGTGAAGTGGTGAAGAACTCCCTTCCTGCCGACGGTGCCATTGCTAAGATGTTGAAAAATAGTAAATATTCGTGGACAGGAGTCAGTGACAATCGCACCCTGTCTGTCGAAAAAAACGAAGACCCTGTAACGTGGGCAACCATGCTTACTGGGGTCATACCCGAAAAACACAGTATAACAGATGATTCTTATACTGCTAATGTGGAGTACAATCCGAACAATCCGAACGAAAAGGTAATTCACTATCAAAACGTAATTAGCTATATTTCGAATAATGACGTGAATATGCTTTCATTATGTGTGACACCTTGGGCGAAACTGAACAAAAATATGCTTAACAATGCTAAGACTACCATTACTTCAGAAAATGACGTTCAAACTCGGGATGTGGTTCTCAATCATATTACGAATGAAGATTATACATTCATCTTGGCCGATTTTTCGGGAATGTTGGAGGCTGGAAAAAATGGAGGATTCAAAGCAGACAACGCCGCTTATGTCAGTGCACTTAAAACTATAGACGGATACATCGGCGAATTTTTGTCGGCAATAGATGCCCGAGAAAATGCTTTTTACGAAGACTGGCTTATCATTGTAACTTCCAATCACGGGGGATCGGCTGATGGTCGTTACGGTGGCGTATCGGAAGTGGAGCGTAATACTTTTGGATTGTTTTACTACAATCATTATGTGGAAAAAGAATTGAATGGTAATAGACTATACGGTGCATATTTTGATTCAAAGAATCAGTATCAGGCGGTGGCTTTCGATAGTATAGGTAAATATTATTCTTTGGGTATGGATGCCTTTTCAATGGAGATCATAATGCGTATGGTCCCTAGGCAGGACGGTACATATAATGGCAACAACTGGGAACGCATACTTGGAAAAGACGGCTGGGGACTATATAGGCAGAGAGGAACTGTGTCCATGAGAACAGACCCTAAAGAAGGTCCTGCTCTTGAGCAAGCTATTACCGGATACAATGATTCTAAGTGGCATCACTATGGTGTTAGCATAAGTTCCGCTGCTTCTGGAAGGAGAAATTGGCTTATTACTTTAGATGGTAAGTTGCAGGGATCGGGAACCACGGATACCCAAGGATTGGCTCCGGATTCAAGCCTTTTAGTGATAGGTGGTCATTCTGTACCAACGTCCTATTATATATCGGAAGTGCGCCTATGGAAAAAGGATCTTGCTGAAAGAGAATTTTTGCAACTGTCGGGAGAACTCGATATTGAACCTTCAGGTGATATGCTCGGCTATTGGAAATTCAAGCCAACAGAGCAACTTGAGAAATTAGAGGAGGATACATTAGTAATTAAAAATCAGATACAGGGTGGACTGAATATGTATTATATTAAAGATAAAACAAGCAGTTCTCTGGATATCGAACAGAAAGCTTCTGCCATGTTTGCAAATACCTTGCCTACTAATGTCAATGCTGAAAGAATCTGTGTTGAGAATACGCTGATAGTTCCACAAATTCTCTATTGGTTAGGCATTTCGACGCCATCCACACTAGATGGATACGTGTTTATCAATAACTATGCGCTTTCAGAAGAATGGCGCGAAGAGGTGGATACGGAATAATTTGACAAAAAAAGAAAACTTTGTTTGATGCTGGAATTAATGGAGGAGTATCGATTAAATATTTATGTCGGTACTCTTCTCACTCAATTAATATAGTTGTAATTAATATTTTAAATCAATCATAAAAGATATCTGTCTGAAACGGTTTCTTAATTTGAAGTTTAGTGTATTTAGTCACATAAATTTTAGGGTTTTTGTGCTAATTATAGTTGCGCTTTGGGTAGTAATTCCTTTGAAGGGAGTTGCGCAAGCGACTATGAGTGAACTGACTAAAAAAGTTGATTTTAGTAGTGAAGTAAAAATGGTTTCTCAAAAATATGATTATTGGTGTTATTATGCGTGCTTGGAATCTATAACGAATGACCTGCAATGTTTTTATTGTTTTGACTTTATACATCGTTATCTCATGGATGGACAATCTAACCCATATCCAAAAAAGAATGTGAGTGATGAGGAGTTTAGAAATGCTATAGAAATGTTAAAAGATAATTCGAATGCGACTTGTACATTTCCATCTGTTTATGCTAATTTTGGTGTATCAGGAGGAAACTTTGGTGATTACCTTACAACTAATGGTTTTCAAGTGTCTAGTGCACTTGATTTTATTAAAAAAATAAGTCAATAAGGCGATAATCCATCTATAACTTTTTTCTTAGAAATAAATAGTGATGCTGCTCATTGTGTCGCTTTTGTAGGTTCTCAGTTATATAATAATAATTGGAATGATCCCAAGTCTATAATTTATATTATGGACCCTGGATTTGATAGAATAAGAGAATGTTCTTTGAATGATGTAAATGCATATAGTGCTGTTTATTGTAAATAAAAAAGAGGTATTATGAAAACAATTAAATTATCAATCCTATTTCTTGTCCAGATACTATTACTTTCATGTAGCGAACAAGTGTATGTCGATGGTACTTCCAAGCAAGTTATAAAAAGAGATAAGATGATTACTCAGGCTATCAGTCAACTTACACCCCAAAACAAACTGCTTGTAGAGGAGATTAATAAAAATGTTCAGGATACCATACTTGAACGGTTAAACATGAATATTGCAGGGAGATGGAATGATTCATCCTTGTCCTTAACTTTGATGAAGTCCACTATAAAGTTTGTACCGGTTATTGATTCGCCTTCAAGATTATATTTAGTGAACGATTCAGAAAAGGTATTTAGAATTCCAGAAAAGTTTGCTTGTTTTTATGGGCAGAATAATAATGGGGAAACAATATATTTTTATGCTATATATCATGCTGAAAACTTTATGAAAGACACGAATCCGAAAAGTTATTATCAAGGATATGTTGAAGTGTTTGGGAAGGAAGCTGCGGACAAGATGGTAGAAAGTAGTATAAAGAGGACAGAAGCGGAAAGATGGGAAATTATGTCGTTTACACCGCAAAAAAATGGAACAAAGAAGTTTGAATATGCTAGAGAACATTCTGATGATGGGACATTTTTTATTTTGACTCGAGAAAATACTTATCCTCATATATGTTTCTTTAAGGATAAAAAACCTTATTATTGTTGGGGAGCAAATCAAGATGAATTGTCTATGGAACCATTGGAAAATTATTTGAAACCATAGTTAATACGGAATAGTTGTGCATAATTTATCAGCCCTTCACCTTCTCTCTACATCCCTTATCAAATGGGGAAGAGCGGGTGAAGGGCTTCCTGTTTCATCGCTCTTTCATCGTTCTTTGTATTTTAAATCTACCGATACCCTGTAATTACCCGGAACCGGAGTATAAATCGGTTGATAGATTGTCCCTTTATTTTGCAATTTCTTTTCTGCCATTAACCTCTTGATATGGCGATATGCAGTGATTTGTGTCATTCCGCAGAGATATTGAAAATCCTTTCGGGTGAGAATCTGATTCTCAGCAAAATATTCAGTCAGCTTCATGTCTATTTCTACTTCGGATAAATTGGCGGAGTGAGGTCTGATTTTAGAACGCTGGAATTTCATGTGACACAACTCCCCTTTCAATTCTTTATCCGCTTTAAACTTTATAGCTTTCAATTTTACCCGGTGCACACGTTTATCTTTTGGGTTACGTATTTCTTCTTCGCAGGAAAGAGTGACCTGAAAGAATCCTAATCCGTCGACGTGTACCTTTTTACCTTCCAAGAGGCACTGGGCTACTTCATTTTTCAGTTCCTCCAAGGTTGATATAATGTCCGATACTCTTAATGTGGAGCGGTCATGGATGCGATAAGCCAGTTTCTCGGTATTGACGGTCTCAAAACTTACTGGACGGGCATGATAACGCGTCTTGTTCTTTTTCTCCTTTGGCATCGGAGTCTTGTATAATTCAAATTGTACTGCCATTCCTGCTTTATCTTTAAATGATTTCTTGTTTTTAGTGCTGATATTTTATACTTTTCATTACTGTGATAAGATCTTATCATAGTAATGATATTATTTTATCATATTAGTGATAATATCTTATCACATCTGTGATAAGTATAATTTGTCGGTGACAAAGATAAGGTTTAATAGTATGATAAACAAGAAATGATAGGATAATATTGATAAGTCTGGTTTTCAAAAAATGAATAGGATAAAAAGTTGCAAATGGCTTCTTTTTGATATTATATTCGCATCCATTAATTATAAAAAAAGAAGAAAATGGAACAAAAAAATGGTTGGTTTGCCTTTTGGCAAAAATTGATGAAGTGTCTTTCAAAACAAGATGAAACGGCAGTAGAGGATACAAAAGGTGCAGCACTTGTCAATCCTATTATTCAGCCGATTAAAGAGGCATCATCGTCTAAAGAAAAAGACTCATCAAAAGTGAAGTCACTAACTGAGAGCGTAGAGACTTTTTTAAGATCCCGCTATGATTTCCGCTACAATGTGCTGACAGAAGAAACGGAATATCGTTTGTTGGAACGAATGGAGGAAGGATTTGTACCTGTGAATCAGCGTGTCTTAAATACATTGTGTTTGGAAGCGCACGAATCAGGTATCTCTTGCTGGGATCGTGATCTTTCACGCTGTATTTTCTCCACTCGTATTGCAGAGTATCATCCTTTCAAACTTTATTTGGAAGAATTGCCGGTATGGGATGGAGTGGATCGCTTGGCGGCTTTGGCACGCAGAGTTTCGAAAAAACAATTGTGGGTGAAAGAATTTCATATATGGATGCGGGGAATGACAGCACAATGGATGGGGGTTACGGGAAGTCATGCCAATAGTGTGGCGCCTTTACTTATCAGTACGGAGCAAGGATATTTGAAGTCTACTTTTTGCAAATCCCTACTTCCTCCTGCGCTTCAACGTTATTATATGGATAAGGTGGATTTAACCAGTCAAGGGCATATAGAACGGAGATTGGCGGAGATGGGGCTTCTCAACCTGGATGAGTTTGATAAATATGCTCCGACGAAAATGCCGTTATTGAAAAATCTGATGCAGATGGCTTCATTAAGCCTGTGCAAAGCTTATCAGAAAAATTATCGTTCGCTACCTCGTATAGCATCTTTTATCGGGACATCGAATCGAAAAGATTTATTGACTGACCCGACTGGTAGCCGCAGGTTTATTTGTGTGCTGGTAGAGTATCCTATCGATTGTGAGGGGATTGACTATGCACAACTTTATGCTCAATTGAAAGCGGAGATTTTGGCGGGTGAACATTATTGGTTTACAAAAGAGGAAGAGACGGAATTGCAGCAAAGTAACATGACGTTCTATCGTCAGGGACCTGTGGAAGACGTATTGCGTTCCTGTTATCGGGCGGCAGAAAAAGGAGAAGGGTGTGAACTTCTTTCGTCTGCTGATATCTTTCAGCTATTGAAGAAGATAAATCCGGCAGCTATGCGTGGGGCAAATCCGGCGAGTTTGGCACAAATACTGATAGCAGTGGGGATAGAACGTAAGCATACCAAGTTTGGGAATGTGTATCGGGTAGTCTCCGTCTGATGGGAGGTGAAGCGGATGGTGAACAGGAGGCCTTCACCCGCAATCGTCTTGCCAGAGGGAGTTGTGAAGGGTGAAGGGAGGAAAGGGGATTTGCTTATTTGGGATGAAAAATTGTATCCTTTTTGGGGACACTCTTTCCTTTTCTTTTTCGTTTTTTCTTCTTATCTTGCGAATGATAATTCATCTCATGTAAAAAGGTGAAGCAGAGAGATGTTTGATTCTGGAAAACATAAAATTTAATAGAAAATGAAAAACATTATTTTAATAGTAAGTTTATTATTGATGGGTGTGAGTAGTTGGGCAGACATATTGAACTCTTCTGATAATAAGAATGTGGTAGATAAATTTGATCCGATGCTTAAAGCAGCGTTGTTCCAAATGAAGATTATAGCTGATACCAGCTCTATTTTATTATCGGATATTGATTACGTGGAGGATTTGGAGCTGAAAACCAGTTTATGGATTAATAATGACGTGAATAGAGCGAAAACTACGAGACATGAAATTACCTCATTAAAAGGCCTTGAGTATTTTTCTTCTCTACGTCGGTTAAAGTTGGTGGGAAATCGGACTGATACATTGGAGTGTATTCCTAATTTTTCTAGATTTAAAGAACTTCGTGAGTTGGAAATTACACAAATCTACCTTCCGAAACTGGATATAAGTGGTTGTAAAAATCTCACGACTTTAAGTTGTAGAAGTTGTGATTTGAATACGATAGACTTGAAAAAGAATATTCAATTAAGAACTTTAGATTGTACTTATAACCGACTGACAGAATTGGATCTTAGTCATAATAAACAACTTCGAACGGTTATTGTTAAATCTCAAAGAAATAAAGGATTACTTTCGGAAGGAGGTCGTGCCGGGATATTATCTAAGCTGATTCTTCCGGATAACCGATCGAATACAGAAGGAATAAGTATACTTGAATGTTCGGATAATAATCTGGAGAAATTGGATATTAGTCGATCACCGCATCTTAGAAAAATAAATTGTAGTTGGAATAAGCTAAAAGCACTTGAAACATCACATAATCAAGAATTGCGGGAACTAAATTGTGAAGCAAATTATATTGGAGAGTTGGATTTTAGTGCTAACCTAAAGATGGAATTTTTAACTTGCGGATTGCAGGGATATGAGTGGATACGCCAAGAAGGGAATGATTATCGTTTATTGAAGAAATTGATACTCCCTGAGCAAAAAGAGAATGTGGAAGGAGTTTCGCTGCGTAAACTTTCTATTAAAGAAATATCAGAAGAAGCAATTCCGGTTTTTAGTGACTACCCTTATTTAAAAGAATTAAATTGTGCTGATAACAGACTAAACACAATTGATCTTAGTACAAATATATATTTGGAGGTTTTGGATTGTAGTAGTAATGCTATTTCCCAGCTTGATTTGCATTCTAATGTCAACTTGTATTCATTGAATATTTTAAATTGTCCATTGCAAGTATTGGACTTGTCCCAGACAAAAGTGAAGCTAATTATGTGTGATTTCTATGATAGAAGAGAGGCGGGTGTGAAAAATGGATACATATCTGGTTTGTATTTAAAATTGATTGTTCCTAAAGGATACCATGCTGAAACTATAAACTTTAGAACCTCTACTTTCGAAACTGCCTCTTTTGAAAATGGCTCTATATATAATTATTTACCTCCACAATATGTCAGGATGGTAGTGTCAGGAAAATAGATACAAAACCTGATATAGCAGATAAAAAATAGTTGGAAATTTCTGGTAATGGATTATTTTTAAACCTATTGAGTGATTTTTGAACTCTTTATTTTGTATCATTTTAAGGAATTGGAGTATTTTGAATGATTTGAGTACTCATTTCTTTTCTATTTTTATCAACTTTGCCACCATCAATTTCTACGATGATTTTAAATTTTATAAAAATAGAATAGACATGAATGGCACAAAAATGAAGAATCTTTTTGGGAAAGGTATATTAGGTATATTCCTTTGGGGGATAATAACACTTTCTGCTTATCCGCTTTCTGCACAAACAAATAGTAAATCCGGTAAAGGATTATATGAGATCTTTAGTACTAAAGTACCGGACGGGGCGCAGTGGAAAGCTCAGGATAATAAATTTGTCCGTGATGGAGGATACTCTAAAAAGTCAGAGAATTATATATATGTAGGAGCTTCTAAAAGTCCGGCAGAACTGACTGGATTATCCATTCCTATTAGTGAGAATCCGGGACCGGGCGAGTATCGCTATATCACCTTTGCCTGGGTAAAATGGGGAGGTGATCAAATAGGTATGAAGTTTCATGTTTCCGAAAAGTCTGCAAATCAAAAAGGCAAGAAATATGATTTTACTTATATAGCCGGCAAGTCCAAGGATTTGATAAATCCGATGGAAGGTCTTAATCTTGGTGAGCTGCCGGGACACTGGATGGTGATGACCAGGGACTTATGGAAAGATTTTGGTAATATTACGTTGACCGGTATTTCTTTTATTTGCCCGGAGAGGCGTGATGCGGGGTTTGATGAAATTTTTCTTGCCAAGACACAAGATGATATAAAGAATGCTCCGAAAGTACTTCCGAGCGAAATTGCAACTCCGGTACCCGTTGATAGAGAAGAGGAAGGGCTGGTATATGAAGAGGGAACAATTAATGAGGATGAACAACCGCAAGGAGTACAGATTGACTGGGCTGCACAGATTAAAGCGGGAGGATTCATGATGTATCCGTTGTATTTGCTTGGATTGCTTGCCTTAGTAATAGCTTTGCAACGCTTGCTAACTTCAAGAGAAGGAAGACTGGCACCAAAAGGACTGCGTAAAACAGTCAGCGAATGCCTTGCACAAGGAGATTTGAAAGGTGCGATTGCAGCCTGTGATAAATACCCTTCCACATTAGGAAATTCGCTGCGTTTTATTTTCGAGCATGTGAAAGCCGGAAGAGAAGCTGTCAGCCAGACGGCTGGTGATATGGCTGCACGTGATATCCGTACACATTTGTCACGCATATATCCTTTGTCAGTCATAGCTTCCCTGTCACCCCTTATCGGTTTGCTGGGAACGGTTGTCGGTATGATCGAGGCGTTCGGTCTGGTAGCATTGTATGGTGACGAAGGCGGCGCTTCTATATTGTCCGATTCTATTTCAAAAGCTTTGATTACGACTGCTGCCGGTTTAATCATTGCAGCCCCTGCTATTGCTTTGTATTTCATTATTAAAAATCGTATTATGAAATTAGCTTCTTTGGTGGAAGTAGAAGTTGAAAATGTAATTACTACTCTCTATCTGGAAGGAGATTCGACGGATATGAACACACCGGGGAGTAAGGAGGAGAAGCATGAGACTAAACTATGATGAAGAAGACAAAGTAGAGGTGCAGATGTCGCCTTTGATTGACTGTGTCTTCCTGCTGCTGATTTTTTTCCTTGTGACTACTATGATGAAGAAGTGGGAAATGCAAATACCTTTATCACTTCCTTCAATGACTTCCAGCTTGTCTACCACCCGTGCCGGAGAGGAAGCTGTTATTATAGCAGTGGATGAGGAGAAGAATGTGTATCAGGTAGTAGGACATGATGCGTATACCGGTGAGAACCACTATGTGCCGATTTCTGATTTGAATACTTTCCTTACGGAACTCCGCAACAGTGAAGGTACGGAAATAGCTATCAATGTGGCTGCTTACCGGACTGTACCCGTAAATACGGTGATAGAGATATTCGATCAATGTCAAATACAAGGATTCACGCGTACGCGTGTCCGTTTGGGTAGTAAACCTTATTAAGCTTATGAGACTATCACTATTTAATAATGAAGATGAGCCGGAAGTGTCTATGTCACCCTTGATCGACTGTGTGTTTCTGCTATTGATCTTCTTCCTTGTCTCTACAATGACGAAGGTAAAAAACAGGGATATTTCAGTGGATCTGCCGACTTCGGAATCAGCCATAAAACTGAAACCGGATGATAAACAGGCTATTGTAGGACTGGATGCTGAAGGTAACTTCTATTGGGACGGACAACCTTGTTCGACCAATTTCATGATGGAACAATTGCGGGAGACCTGTATCTCTGATCCGGGTCGGCGTATCCGCATTGATATGGATAAAAACACTCCATTCGGACGTTTTGTGGAAGTAATGGATGCTTGTCAGTTTTATAATTTAACGAATATAGGAATACGAACATATGACGAAAACTACAACAGGGAGTAGCCGTCTGACGGTTATCCTATCATGGGTTATTGCGCTGGTCTGTTTGGTAGGAGGAGCGTTGTTTATCTGGCTGATGCCGTCACCGGGGCAGGGAGCTATAGACTTGCAAGCAAAAAAACAGAAATCTCCGAAAAGTGCCAGCGAAAAGATAAAGCAGGAACAGGCTCAACGGGAGCTTCCCGCTAATTATTCTGAGCAATTAGTGAAGCAGTCGGAAGTATTGGTCAAGAAAAATTTGGAAGATCAGCTTCGCAAATTTCAGGAAATGGCTCAGAAGATGAGACAGCGAAAAAATGAATTGTTGACCAAAGTAGAGCAAAGAAAGTTGCCACGTACGGCACCGGCTGATGCTAATGATACTTCGAAAGCAAGAAACATTCCGCAGGCGGGCAAGTTATCTGAGAATCCGTCGGTAGAAGATATGTATACTCTCTTAAGAGAATATGAGGCTGAAATACAGCAGAACCATTTGGCTGCCAATGCTGCTAAACAGGCGCTTTCCAAGGGACTTTCATTTCCGGAGGTTTATAGTTCTCTGAAGGCAGGTTCTTCTCGTATGCCTGGTTTTGATGAACTGATTCGGATGCAGATCAAAGGAGGTGAATGGGCAACTTCAGCCGGCAGTAATGCCAGCGCAGGTCTGGAAATAAAAAGTACAGCGGACTTGAACAATTACCGTGGTCTGTTGGGACAAGCGACCCGACAAGCCGGACTTGCTCAATCTCGATTGGAAAATCTCTTTGGAATAGTGAAGCAGGTCGAAAAGCCCGGTAACGGCTTTGGAATAGGGAATGGCCAGCCGGGCGGAGGTGAAGGAAGTGGCAATGGGAACGGTTTCGGTGGCATGGGTGAGGCAGCTCAGGGCAGTGGAAACAGACGGCCGATGAATGCTTATGCAGGTCCCCGGCTTAATCAGGAAATGGTGAAGGCGCAAGCCTTGCCTGGACGTCGTTTTTCAAAGAATGCGGACCGTAAGGGGTGGTTGTACATCAATACATGGTATATGATCGGACCTTGGGAAAGCTTTGGACGAGAGGATTTCTCAATTGTTCATCCTCCTGAGATTTCTGTGGATTTCGATGCTGTATATACTGACGGACAAGTAGGCACGGGCATTATGGAAACAGATTCTCATCCGATAAAGGTAATAGGAGAAGAAGTGTATCTGGATGGTACGCTTCGATGGAAGTTTATGCAAAGCGAATCGATGCATAATACAGTTCCTGTCACTACCGGACATTCTACTTATTACGCTTATACTGAACTCTACTTTGATGAGGCTACTACAATGCTGGTTGCCATTGGTACGGATGATAGTGGTCGGGTATGGATAAACGGTAAGGATGTATGGCGTGATTACGGGACCAGTTGGTACAACATTGATGAACATATTGCTCCTTTCCAGTTCCGACAAGGATGGAACCGTATTCTTGTTCGATTGGAAAATGGTGGAGGAGGAGCGTGTGGTTTCAGTTTCTTAATTATTCCACAAGAATGATGTCATGGTACATATTGGTCGGCTTATAGAAGATGAATTGCATAAGCGGAGATTATCCGTGAGTTGGTTTGCTGAACAGCTTTGTTGTTCGCGAACCAACGTATACAAAATCTTTGAGAAATCAAGTGTTGATACCGAACTTCTTTTGCGAATTTCTAATATCTTACAGTGTGATTTCTTTCAGTGCTATTCAGAGTGTTTGAGAGGAGAGTTTAGTAACTATTGACTCTCTATCTTTAATAATCCTTGCTTCGTGTTGACTGACGCTTTCCTTTGTTGCCGAAGGTGTTGAACCGATAGGCAATATATGCCATAAAGTATACGTTGGAAGTATTGGATTCTCTATCGGTGATCGAATTTTCGGAAATGGAACGTTCCGAACTTTCGTTTTCACGGAGGATATCATATAGGTGAAATCGGATGGTTGCTTTTTTCTTTTTGAGGAAACTTTTTGAAATTTGGGCATTCCATAGGGTACGGTTAGTGTCATTTTTACCGCCATATCCTCTTTTTAGCCTGCAATCAATATTAGATGAAATTTTGATATCCCAAGGTAAGTTTAAATTAGCTTCCGCCCCGAATGTATAATCAAATGTTTCCCGTTGATTATCCTTTTTGATAGAATGTTCAGATTTTTGATATCTGATTCCTGCTGATAACTCGCAGTCAATAAGATCACTACGGTAATTCCCTTTTAAGCGTTCTGATAGAAACAGGTTGGTGGTATTGCTTTTGACTGCATCTGGTTCTTTGTTTAGTACGGTGAATCCGACAGAGTTGCCGTAATTGGCATTTGTATATGTGTTTACTGTGAATTTTTTGTTAGATAATGGGGTGCTAAAAGTGAATGAACCGTTTATTCTCCAGTTTCCATTCACATTTGTCGGTTGGGTAATCTGGCCTCCGGTACTTTCGTCATATGTCACAATGCGGGTTGTGCTATTCATAGTATTACTATATGAAAAGTTAGCATTGAAACTACGCAATGTTTCTGTGAAATAAGTGTTGAATGTCGCTGATAAATTGTTATTAAATGATGGCTTAAGATTGGGATTGGTTAATCGTATGTTTAGGAGATCTGAAATGTCGTTTTTCGGATATAAGTCGGTCATGCTGGGTTGTGTCGTTCTCCCACGATAGTTTATTCGTAAGGTCGTTTGTTTTGAAAAGGTATATTTAAAGTTCATAGTGGGGGCGTAGTTTATTGCATTTCTGGATGAATATTTGAGAGTCGTGTCTCGCATATAGCTTTGATTCGTTGTTTTTTGCGGTTCTATTTCTATACCTATATTATAAAAATAATTGGTACGAATGGTACGGAAGAAGGCACCGACTTGGTGAATGGAATATTTGTTTTTATAACAGTCACTTTGTGCTGTATCAGGATATTGACTATATGAATCTTCCAGATCATTCCAGTCATAAGCATACTTCTCGGAGAGAGAAGAACGGTGCTGATAACTATAATTAATTTCGATGAAGCGATTGGTAAATACAGGTTCCATGTATGTCAGTTGGACTCGATATTCATTGTTCTGGTTAAGATTATCAATCCATTGATTTTGGACTTTTATGCTATCACCATACTTCAGGTAATAAGTATTCGCAAGACTATATCTGTCGGAATTGCCGTTGTCCAGATTATAATAAAGGCGTAAAGCGATGTTTCTTCCTTTGCTGTTCAGTTTGCGATTGAACTGCAAAGAGCCGTTAGTGGAGAATCTGTCATTTGTTTGACGGTTCGTGCCCTCCTTCCGATTAATAGGAATTGATTCGTTATTAAGTGTTTCTGAGAAACTTCCTGAATTGGAATTTCCTTTGGAGAAATTAACTGATGGTCTGTACATAATAGTAGTAAGACTATCTATTTTCCATTCAAAACGGAAATTACCGGAAATAGCATCCGTTTTTCCATTGGACTGATTCTTTTGCTGAGAAAATTGCGAGTTGTTATCCGGCAAAAAGGATTCTGTATGACGTTTGCTCCATGAGTCCCGTTTATTTTCCCTGATTTCGATACTGCCTCCGTATTTAAGCTTCTGGGTATTCTGAGAATAATTGACACCTATTCTCTGGTTGGAATTAATGCCATTATCGTTGGCAGTGCCATTGATTGACAGGTTCATTTTGTCTTTAAAACGATTTGCCATTCCCTTCGCTCTATAACGGTCGTCATTTCCATATCCTGCTTCAAAGTTACCGTTCCATCCTTTTTTCATGCTTGGTTTTACTCGTAAGTCGAGTACCATTTCTTCTTTTCCATCATCGACTCCGGTGACGCGCGCCATATCTGACTTCTTTTTGTAGGTTTTTAGCTGATCGATCATATCGGCAGGGAGATCTTTTAGGACTGCATTGGGATCGTTAAGGAAAAACTCTTCTCCATCCATCACAATTTTTTTATTTCTTCTCCGTTGATGGTTAGCTTGCCGTCTTCGTTAATTTCTGCTCCGGGTAATTTCTTGACTAATTCTTCCAGTGCTGCTCCTTCACTGACACGGTATGCGGAGGTATTGTAGGCGGTTGTGTCACCTGCAACCACTACCGGGGGAGCTTGTGCTACGATAACAGTTTCTTTTAGAAGTATGGCATCGGGTTTCAATTCAATTTTGCCTAGTTGGATGATTGGCTTAGTTGTATTGCTTATTTGCAGAGTTTTAAATTCAGTAGTGAATCCGATAAACGACAACTTAATCAGAAAATGTCCGGGAGGAACTGTAAGTGTAAAATTACCTTGTTCCAGGCTGGAAACTCCTTTCACATAATTACTGTCGGGCAGAGATAATAACTGTATGGTAGCTTGTCCGATAGGGAGCTGAGTATCTTCTTCTAGAATAGTCCCCTGAATAGTGACATGTTTAGTTTGCGCTTGAACAAAAGCAACATCTATACATGATATAAATAGTATGAATAGTAGTATGTAAGTTTTTTCGTTCATAAGGTTACCCATTATGAGGCGTTTTAGTGTTTATGGTATTGGTCACAAAGGTCTTAATTTTTTTTGTAAAGTAAGTTTTTTAAAAGATAAATAAAGTTTGAATTTTGACCACAATGGTTTAAAAATAGTTCAAAATGCCGGATTCTTGCAAATTGAATGATAATTGTTCTGTTTTGACTGATTTGAGGACCTTTGTATAATAATAATGTCTCATCTTTGCAACGGATGAAGTTTCCAATAGGTAATAGTTTTGATTTTAGGGTAACAACCAGGATTAGTTTTTAAATTCTCTGTCGGTCTTAATGGAAACATTGACCGGCAGAGAATTTCTTGAGAATTTTAATGTATCATGAAAACAATAGATTGAAAATGAAAAAGCCTTTATTGTATTTACTTGTTTTATGGGTTGCTGTTTTTAGCACTTCCTGTACCCGATCTTCCAAAGGGACTTTTGAGGTAGGAGATAAGACTTTCCTGCTCAATGGAGAGCCGTTTGTAGTGAAAGCTGCGGAAATTCATTATCCCCGTATTCCTAAAGAATATTGGGAGCATCGTATCAAAATGTCTAAGGCTTTAGGCATGAATACCATTTGTCTTTATGTGTTCTGGAACTTCCATGAACCGGAAGAAGGAAAATATGACTTTACGGGTCAGAAGGATATCGCTGCATTTTGCCGCATGGCACAAGAAAATGGAATGTACGTCATTGTACGTCCCGGACCTTATGTTTGTGCGGAATGGGAAATGGGCGGACTACCTTGGTGGTTGCTGAAAAAAGAAGATATCAAACTTCGTGAACAGGACCCTTATTATATGGAACGTGTAAAACTGTTTATGAACGAAGTAGGCAAACAACTGGCTGACCTCCAGATAAATAAAGGTGGTAATATTATTATGGTACAAGTGGAGAATGAATATGGTTCGTTTGGTATAGACAAACCATATATTGCTGCCATAAGGGATATGGTGAAACAGGCCGGTTTCACGGGAGTTCCTTTATTCCAATGTGACTGGAATTCTAATTTTGAAAATAATGCATTGGATGATTTACTTTGGACAGTCAATTTCGGTACAGGGGCTAATATCGATCAGCAGTTTGAACGTTTGAAGGAGCTTCGCCCCAATACTCCGTTAATGTGCAGTGAGTTCTGGTCCGGGTGGTTCGACCATTGGGGAGCCAAGCATGAGACACGCAGTGCGGAAGAATTGGTGAAGGGGATGAAAGAGATGCTCGACCGTAATATTTCGTTCAGTTTATATATGACCCACGGAGGTACTAGCTTCGGACATTGGGGCGGAGCGAATTTTCCAAATTTTTCACCGACTTGTACTTCTTATGATTATGATGCACCGATTAATGAATCGGGGAAAGTTACTCCTAAATTCTTTGAAGTCCGTGATTTGCTGAAACAGTATCTGCCGGAAGGTGAAGAACTGGCGCCCATACCGGATTCTATTCCGACAATAGCTGTTCCTGCATTTAAGTTGGATGAAGTAGCCGTCTTATTTGATAATTTGCCAGAACCGAAGATTAGCAAAGATATCAAGTCGATGGAAGCGTTTGACCAGGGGTGGGGGAGTATTTTATATCGTACCACTCTTCCGGCTTCTAAAGAAGAACAAACTTTAATTATAACTGAAGCCCATGACTGGGCACAGGTTTTCCTGAATGGAAAGAAGCTGGCTACGTTAAGTCGCTTGAAGGGTGAAGGTACAGTGATACTTCCTCCGATGAAAGAAGAAGCCCGACTGGATATTCTGGTAGAAGCAATGGGACGTATGAACTTTGGTAAAGGAATTTATGACCGGAAAGGTATTACCGAAAAGGTAGAATTGCAATCGAATGATGGGAATATTACATCTTTGAAAGACTGGCAGGTATATAACATCCCGGTTGATTATTCATTTGCACAAAATAAAAAGTATGAGAAACGGGATAATACAGAAAAATATCCTGCATATTATCGCGGAACATTTACTTTGGATAAAGTGGGAGATACCTTCCTGAACATGATGAACTGGAGTAAGGGGATGGCCTGGATTAATGGTCATGCAGTGGGCCGTTATTGGGAAATCGGACCTCAGCAGACATTGTATGTTCCGGGATGTTGGTTGAAAGAAGGTGAGAATGAGGTTGTTATATTGGATATGGCTGGGCCTGTAAAAGTTGAAACGGAAGGATTGGAACAACCGATACTGGATAATTTACGAGTACATGGTGCTGCATATGCTCATCGTAAAGTTGGGGAAAATCTGGATTTGACGGAAGAAACTCCTGTTTATGAAGGAACCTTCAAGCCGGGAAATGGTTGGCAACATGTGAAGTTTGATAAGGAGGTGCCTACCCGTTATTTCTGTATGGAGGCTTTGAATGCTTATGATGGCAAAGATTATGCGGCTATTGCCGAACTGGAACTATTAGGAACAGACGGTAAGCCATTGTCACGTCAGCATTGGAAAGTGGTTTATGCCGATAGTGAAGAAACGGAAGAAGCTAACAATATAGCAACTAATGTATTTGATCTGCAAGAATCTACTTTTTGGCATACAAATTATTCGACTGCCAAACAGAAGTTCCCCCATCAGATTGTGATTAATCTGGGTGAAGATAAGGTGGTGACCGGATTCTCATATCTCCCACGTGCTGAGTCGGGTAAGACCGGAATGATCAAAGATTATCGGGTATATATAAAGAAGAATCCCTTTAAGCTTTAAAAGGAAATGAATGTAGAATAACAGATATAGTGTGTATTTATAATTTATAGGGTAAAAGGTTAATTATATTGTTCATTAAGTTATGAAATAGAGAGTGGCTTTCACGTGCGTGAAGGTCACTCTTTTAGTTTTGTTCGCAATTAAATTATTTTATAGTAACTAAAACCCTGATAGTGGGTATATTTGTTCTCTCATCTGAGAAGGTGATTTATATAATTAACTAGTGTATAAATGATGAAAAAAAATGGGTTTAGCCGATGTGCTGAGATTTACATCGGTCGTTTACGAAAAGAGGGGCGCTATTCAACTGCGCATGTGTATGAAAATGCACTTTTTTCTTTTAAAGGGTTTTGTGGCACGCCTACCGTGTCATTCGGACAAGTAACCCGCGAACACTTACGGTGTTACGGGCAGTATCTTTATGAACGCGGCTTGAAGCTTAATACGGTTTCGACGTATATGCGTATGCTGCGTAGTATTTATAATCGTGGAGTAGAATCGGGAAGGGCTCCTTATGTTCACCGGTTGTTTCACGGAGTGTATACGGGAGTGGATGTCCGTCAAAAGAAAGCTTTGCCGGCAACAGAGTTGCATAAGCTTCTATACGGAGATCCTAAATCGGATATTTTGCGGCGTACGCAGGCGATTGCTGCTTTGATGTTTCAATTCTGTGGTATGTCGTTCGCTGATTTGGCGCATTTGGAGAAGTCGTCTTTAGACAGCAATGTTCTTCATTATAATCGTATTAAAACGAAGACTCCGATGAGCGTGGAAATACTGGATACCGCTAAGGATATGATCTGTCAGCTTCAGAACAGAAAACCTGTCTTGCAGGATTGCCCTGATTATCTGTTTAGTATTCTGAATGGTGATAAAAAACGGAAAGATGAAAGTGCTTATCGGGAATATCAGTCTGCCCTCCGGAATTTCAATAATCATTTGAGAGGACTGGCAAAGGCCTTGCATCTGACTTCTCCTGTCACTTCTTATACCATTCGCCATTCGTGGGCTACTACTGCGAAATATCGCGGAGTTCCTATTGAAATGATCAGCGAATCATTGGGACACAAATCAATCAAAACAACACAAATCTACCTTAAAGGCTTTGCTTTGAAAGAACGTACTGAAGTAAATAGAATGAATTTGTCTTACGTAAAGAATTGCTTGGTAAAACGTGTAAATGATACAAAGTATTAATAATCAGTATGAATATATGCGAGTTACTTCTTAGGTAACGGAAAGAATAATGACGCAAAGATAGACAAAAAAATAAATAACAAGCAAATAAACTATCCTTTTTTTCTTTTTTGATTTAAAAATAAGATAAAAATAGCCTGGAACATGAAAGAACCCTTTTTTTCATATTCTAAGATTTTTACGTCCCATAATCAAAGAAATTTCACCCTACGCTTAGACTGAGCTTCCTTTGGTAGTTTGGTATGTCCTATTTTTCGTATTTTAAGAGATTTTTCCCCTTTCCCTGTGTTTTCCGTTACCTAAGAAGTAACAGAAAAATGAATGGTAAAAATAGAGGATTTATGAATTAAATTGGGGTAAGGTCTCTATTTAGGAATATACATAGATAAAAAATGAAACAAGCTGAAGCTATTTTGGGGGATATGCGATTTATTCCATTAAAGGGTGTTGTATTAATTTTGATTCTAATCTTGACAACAAGCCGGATTCATGCACAATATGCTCTTGGGGCAACTGGGCAAATGATGATACCTACAGCCGAGATGCAGGAAACAGGAACCTTTATGGGAAGCGCAAACTTCCTTCCTGAAGAGGTTACGCCTAATAAGTTTAACTATCCTACCATGAACTACTCCGTAGATATGTCTTTGTTCTCTTTTGTTGAACTGACTTACCGTATGACATTACTCAAAATGCGAACGTATAATGGCAGAGTCGGTTATCACAACCAAGATCGTTCCAATACTATCCGTATTCGTCCATTGAAAGAAAGCCGTTATTTCCCTGCTGTGGTAATTGGTGCCGATGACCTTTTTACAGAAAAGGCCACTCAGTATTGGGGAGATTATTATGGTGTCTTAACTAAAACATTTGGTTTCTGCAAAGGGCATCAGTTGGCTGTTACGGCAGGCTGGTATTTTCATCAGGGCAATCAACCGGCTTTCAAGAAAGGACCTTTTGGTGGCATTCGTTATACTCCCGCTTTTTGCCGTGAGTTAAAACTGATGGCAGAATATGATACCAACGGATGGAATTTGGGTGGGGCGATACGCTTTTGGAAACGTTTGTCCGTCCATGTGTTTACACGCGAATTTACTTGTGTTTCTGCCGGTTTGCGCTATGAATGTACATTAATACATTAAGAAGATGAAAAGAGTATTTAGTATACTATATATTATATGTTGCTGCGCTTTGGAAAGTGCAGACGCACAATCTGCCCGGATATCTGAAGTCCTGAAAGAATTGCAAATGGAAAATATATCTGTGGCACAGAAGCAGGATACGATTACGGCAGCATTTGAGACTTCCGTATATAGGGGATCTTATAATGGTATAGGCATTGCAATACGTCGCCTGATCACCCTTCCGGAAATCTCTGCGTTGCAGTTAGTTATATTGGATAATGCTTTGCCGCAACTTTGTATCACTTTGCCTGCGAAGCTGATTGAGGATTATCAATCGGGAAAGTGTGATTTGGATGGAGTTTGCCGTAGTATGCAGATGACTACTTCCACCAAAACTGCAATGGATGACCTAAAAGGAACAAAACGAGAGTCTACTACCTTTGGAAAAGTGGATGTAGTGGTTTATCCGGGTGTGATGTTAGTTAATAATGTTACTTACAAATTATATAAAGCAGCTTTTGAATTGCAACCGGCTGTAGAAATGCAGCTTTGGAAAGGTGCTTCATTGAGATTGCAGGTTTGCCTGCCTATCGTCAATAATGAACCGGGTAAATGGGATTGCATCCGACCGGGGTATTTGACATTGCGTCAGGAATTTCGTCTGGATAATCATTGGAAGGGATACTTGACTGGCGGAAACTTCTCGGATGATCGTCAGGGACTCGCAGCCGGTATCGGTTATTTTTCTTCTGACGGTCGTTGGACGGTAGAAGGAGAAGGTGGTATAACCGGCTCCTCTCATTTATATGGCAGTGACTGGGGAATGAGCAAATGGAAAAGAGTGAATGGGCAGTTCAGTGTAGGCTATTTCATTCCACAAGTGAATACTCAATTGAAAGTTAGCGGCGGACGTTTTATATATGGAGATTATGGGCTATGCGGAACTCTTTCACGTTACTTCGGTGAATATATTGTGGGACTTTATGGTATGTATACAGATGGGGAGACAAATGCCGGATTTCATTTCTCGATTCCATTGCCGGGTAAGAAGCGCAGTCGTCATGCAGTACGTGTGATGCTTCCGGATCATTTCGCTTTTCAATATGATATGCGTAGTGGGAATGAATTTGCTCGCCGTGCTTTGGGAGTAAGCTATAGAACCGAACCGAAATCTGCAGAAAACAGTCGTTTTTGGCAGCCGGATTATATCCGTTATTATTTGATTCGTACCAATGAAAAGACAAAACTTAAATAAGAGTTGATATTAGTAATTTAAACAAAAATTGAACAATTATGAGAAATTTAAAATGGTTGTATGCATGCTCTTTGGCGATAGCCTTCGGTGTGTTGTCTTTCGCAGCAGTTTCCTGTCATGATGATGACGATGAACCAAAACAGGAACCGGGTGAAGTTATCGAAACTCCCGCTCCGGTTGTTGAGTATTACATTATGGGTACTGTGACAGATGCTGGTAAAGGATTATCTGGTGTTGATGTAAAAATTGGTACTGAGACAATTAAGACTGACAAAGATGGTAAGTTTTCTGTAACAGAGAAGAATGCAGGTAAGTATTCTGTTGAAGTTGCTCCTAAAGGTTATCTTGCTCAAAGTACTTCCGTAGAGATTGCTGCTAATGCAGAAAATCGTAGTGTGGTAACTGTTGCTGTGGCTTTGACTAAGCAAAGTGAACCGGAAAATGTGAAGAAAGGTGAGGACGCTACAGTAAAAGATAATAGTGACTCCAATAAAGACATTCCGGACCCAACTACAACTCCGGCAGAAGATGTAGTGGAAGATCTGCCTATTACAACGGTGGAGGTAAATATTCCCAAAGATGCCCTTCCTGAAAGTGGAACAGGTATCAATGAAGATGGTTCAGCTGATATTAGTGTAACTACCTATGTTCCAGCTCCCGAGGAAGTAACAACGGATGTAAAACCTGCAGAAGAGAATAAAGATGTAGAAAAGACTATTCCTTTGGCAGCTGCTCATTTTGAACCGACAGGTTTGGAATTTGTAAATCCGGTCACTATTTCTATACCTAATCCTATTCCTGATGTAACTTTTGCTGAATCGGATATGCAGCTTACTTATCTGAATACCAAAACAGGAAAATGGGAGGTACAAACAAGTAAGGTAAACTTGAAAGGTGGTAGCTATCAGGCAGATATCAAGCACTTCTCATCTTATGCTGTAGAAAATAAAGTGACTAGTAAGGTTAGTTCTGAAACAGTTGTAAAGAGTGAAGTTTTGGGACAGGCAAGCCGTGATAACAGCGAAAATCCTAAAGCTGTAACTGGTATTGCATTGACTTATAAAGAGAAATCCGGTTGGGAATGTAAAGATGCAGACATCACCAATGCTGTAAAGAGTAAATTGTCAGGTGCCAGTGATGCAACAGTTAATGCTATGGTAGCCTTCTTTAAAACTCGTTTGTATTCGTTGATGGGTTCAGCATCAGGTGTGAAAACAACAGAGCGTACTTATAATACTGTAAACGTAAACGGTTATACAACAATGAACTATACTTGTTATGCTAAGACTCGTACTACTACATTGTCTACTAAGGTGCTGTATAAAGGAAACCCTGTTACAATTTCAGTAACCGCAACACGTTATACCGGAACTGATCATCAGTATAAGACAGTTACTACTAATCCTACTCATAGTGGTGGTAAGGGTGGAAGTAACTAATAAATGATTTAGATCATAAAAATAACCCTTTTTTAATAAAACCCTTTTTTATAAACCCTGTTGGGTAATAATCATATGGGATATGAGGAGGAAGAGGTCACTGTGAAGTGGTTTCTTCCTTTTCGTTTATGAGATATATGGATGTTTGTTGAAGGTTCGTTTTAAACAGATATCTACTAATATAAGTTAATGTTTATAATTATGATTTGTATCCTGTAAATAAAGCCTATCTTTATCACCCAATACAACATAGGACAAATAAAATGTCATGAGCATAATTATTAAGAACCTTAATAAGATTTATCCAAACGGAAATCATGCTTTGAAAGATGTCAATCTGGAAATTCCTGCAGGGATGTTTGGCTTATTAGGACCCAATGGTGCCGGCAAATCTACTTTAATGCGTATTCTTGTAGCCCTCATGGAACCAACTTCCGGGCAGGTAGAAATTTGCGGTTATGATTTAATGAAACAGCGGAAAGAAATACGCGGTATTCTGGGGTATCTTCCTCAGGACTTTCGTTTTTTTGCCAAATACAAAACGTATGAGTTTCTTGATTACGCAGCGCGTCTGTCCGGTATGACCCATAGCAGGCAGAGGAAACAGGCGGTAGATGAAATGCTCGAAAACGTAGGTTTGTTCGATGTCCGTGAACGATATGCCAATAAATTATCGGGAGGTATGAAACGGAGGTTAGGAATCGCACAAGCGCTGATACATCATCCTAAAGTAATCATTGTTGATGAGCCTACTACCGGACTTGACCCGGAAGAACGTATCCGTTTCCGTAACCTTCTTTCGGAGGTCAGCGAGAATGACGTGACTATTATTTTGTCTACTCACATTGTCGGTGATATATCCAGTACCTGCAACAATATGGCGTTAATGAACCGGGGACAAGTTTCCTTCAACGGTTCTCCGCAAGATATGTTGAAGTTAGCCGAGGGTAAGGTGTGGAGAATCAGGGCTGCGGGGGATCAGTTGCATGAGATCGATAAAAAATATCCGGTAATCTCTACCATTCCGTCGGGGGCAATCTGGGAAGTACAGGTGGTTGCCGATAAAGTAGAAGGATACGAAGCGGAACCATTTCCCCCTAATCTGGAACACGCCTATGTATATTATATGGAGAATCAATTAAACCTTTGGACAAACGACTAAACACGATATGCTGATATGACCTTTATATCTAATATACAATCGGTAGCAAAATATGAAAGCAAATTATTAATCAGAAGCTGGTTCTTCAGAGTATTCACGGTACTCGCCGTAGCTATCATTACTTTTTTTAATTTCATGTTATTTGTATCGGAAGATAGCGGAGGCATTTGGATTGCAACAGCTATTCCATCCAATATTCCTTATTTGATCTTGTTGCTGCTAAATACAGGGCAGGCCGTTATCGCTATCTTTCTGGCTTCCGACTTTCTGAAAAGAGATAAAAAACTGGATACGTCAGAAGTTTTTTATGTCCGGCCGTTGAGCAATGCTGAATACGTTATCGGTAAGATTTGGGGAAATCTGCGCGTCTTTTTGTTGCTGAATCTCATTATTATGGCTATTACGGCTGCATTCAACCTGACATTGGGAGAAGTGGACTGGATGGCTTACTTGCTTTATTTTCTGTTGATCAGTGTCCCTACGCTGATTTTTATCATCGGTCTGGCCATCTTTCTGATGCTGGTATTGAAAAATCAGGCACTGACATTCGTTTTATTGTTAGGATATATCGGTCTGACCGTTTTCTATATTGAAGATAAGTTTTATTATCTTTTCGATTATATGGCTTATAGTCTTCCTTTGGTGAAGTCCAGTATTGTCGGTTTTTCCAACTGGGAGGTGATCTTAAATCATCGTGGCATCTATTTTCTTGCCGGACTGGCGTTTGTGTTTTTTACGATTTCCCTGTTCAGGCGTCTGCCGAATTCATCGCGCAGTAATTATCCGTGGATGGTTCTTTCTTTTTGTACTCTCATGTTAGCTTTCGTATGCGGTTACTGGCATATACATTCGATTCTATACCAAAGTGATATACGCGCTACCTATACGAAGATCAACAATCAATATGTTTCTACTCCAAAGATGTTCATTCATGAATATGATCTTTCAGTAGAGCAGCATCCTGAAGATTTTCTGTCGGAGGTGACTGTAAAAGGAGTGGCATTGGATTCATCTGCTGTATTCACTTTCTGTCTGAATCCGGGATTAACCGTTCATTCCGTTCAGTCGGGCGGACAGCAACTCAAGTTTAAACGTGACAAGCAAATAATATTGGTGGATTTCGGCATCAATCATGCCAAAGGCGATACCATCTCTGCCACATTCAGGTATGACGGACAGATAGATAACTCATTCTGTTACCTGGATATTCCACCCGAAGTGCTGCAAGCTTCCAATAAAAATTTTCTGTTCAATATAGACAAGCAGTATAGTTTTCAGACGAAAAATTATCTGATGCTTACTCCTGAAACATACTGGTATCCCCGTGCAGGAACAAGCTATAGCGACAAGAATCCTGACTGGCAGCAAACATATTTCAGTAATTATCGATTGAGAGTAAAGCCTCTCCCGGGATTAGTTCCTCTTTCACAAGGGGAAGGAAAATGTGATGAAGAAGGACTGTATTCGTTTAAAGGAGATTATCCGTCTCAGACACTATCTTTGGTAATAGGTGACTATCAGCAAAAAAGTGCTTATGCGGACAGTATCCTTTATAGCGTCTGGCATCTAAAAGATCATGATTATTTTACTGCGTCGTTTGACTCTATTCATGATACCATTCCTTGGCTGATACGTAATGTGAAAGATCAGCTGGCACGTGAATATAAACTGGATTATCCTTTCAAACGGTTCTCTATCATAGAAGTACCTATACAATTTGCCAGCTATGAACGTGCCTGGTCGCAAGCGCAGGAGACGGTACAACCGGAAATGGTATTGTTTCCCGAAAAAGGGGCTATATTCTGGGAACTGGATGTAAAGAGACAGGTTAAGAATCACATCCGGTGGTCGGGAAATCAAGAGATCAGTGTACAAGAAGCCCAAATGCGGACATTTAGTAATTTTGCCTGGATGTTTATGCGGACAGAAGGTAATTATAACTTTTCGTCAGGTAGCAGAGGGCGTGGAAATCTTTCATCTACGGCAAATCCTTATTTCCTTTTTCCGCAGATTTATAATTTCCGGTACAATATTTACTCTTCAGAATGGCCTGTCGCCAATCGCGCCATTGAATTATATCTGCAAAAGAAGTCGGAAAATGAAGGATGGGAACGTCAGATCAATGGACTTAGTAACAATGAGAAAGCCAATCTGCTGCTGGAAAAGCATACATTTAAAGAGTTGCTGGCTGATGTGGAACAACGTAATCTGCAAAATAATATTGTAGGACTGGAGGCAAGCCGTCTTTTTGCCCGGTCAGAAATCAATATGGGAGTAGATGCTTTCCGGGATTCACTATATGCGATGTTGAAGCGTAATACATTTCTGAACATAAAGTTCGAAAATATGCTGGATACTCTGGGAGAAATGAGCCGGACGGATCTTTATTCATCTCTGAAAGAATGGGAACAACTGACTTCTCTTCCTTTTTATTCGATCGGAGAGCCCGAACTGACTAAAGTTGTCAATAAGGGGGGAGAAGAATTCTTCGTCTTGAAAGTACTGGTGAGCAATAACTCGGATTATGACGGAATAATTCAGATGAACGTTCTTCAGAATGGCTGGTGGTATCAGCCTATGGAAGACCCACGGGCCAGAAAGAAAGTAGAGATAGCTGCCCATACAAGCAAAGAGTTTGTTTCCGTCTGGGAAGAACAAATACGTGATGTAGAAATAAACACGATGGTTTCCGGCAATCTTCCCTATATGATCCGGCAATCCATAGGTAACGTGAAACAAGAACGAAATAAAATAGTCAAGGACAGTATCTATACATTGCCGGAATCATCGTTAGAGATGCCGGGAGAAGTTATTGTGGATAATGAAGATTCTACTCTCTTTGTACTTTCTACCCCGCCTGTAGTAGGGCTTTTACCAAAATGGCTGGATAAAGTGGAGGATACTTCCTTTAAATATTCGGGCATATCCTGGTGGCGCGCGCCTTTGCAATGGACAGCTACTACCAATGCCAAATACTATGGTAAATATATCCGTTCGGCTTATGTGATTAAGAGTGGAGACGGCAGTCAGACGGCTACCTGGAAAATACCTGTGCCGGAAGCCGGTCAGTATGAACTCTATTATCATGTATTCAAGGACGATGAACTGCGATGGAATGACCGCCTCCAGGGGGAATATCATTTCAGAGTGGCGTATGACAGTGAAATGGAAGATGCTTATATCAACCTGAGAAAAGCCAACGAAGGTTGGGAGCAGCTCGGTACGTACTATTTTAGTGCCGATACGGTTCGTGTCGTACTGACGGATGAATGTAAGCTGCGCTCTGTGACAGCTGACGCAGTGAAAATAGTGAAACGATAATAATTAAAACAGCAAACCATATGCAAAGTGACTTACTACTATTTAAAAGAATGCTGCTGACAATCGTAACTTTTACAGGAATTGCCCTGACATCGCAAGGGCAGATTCCTTTAACGATTGACAAGGCAATGGAAATTGCGCAGGAGAATAGTCCTTCTCTTCGCCGTTCCTACATGAATCTGGAGAGATATAAGCAGAATCTGCTGGCGCAAAAGGCTTCTTTAAAGTCTCGATTTTCATTAAATCTGAATCCGGTGGACTATAACAAGAACAGGCGTTTCGATAATCGTCTGTCACAATGGTACACGAATGAAACATTCAATACCAGCGGAACCTTTCAGGTCGATCAGCCCATTTTATGGACAGACGGTACTATTTCTTTAATCAACCGTTTTGGTTGGCAGGACAACAGCTCTATTATAGAAGGTGATAAAACCAGTAACCGGGCATTCAGCAATGACCTCTATCTGCAATTGACTCAGCCTATTTTCACTTACAACAAGCGTAAAATGGAACTGAAGCAAATAGAGTATGATTATGAAAATGCCAATATCAGTTATGCCCTGCAGCAACTGAATACGGAGAAAAGTATAACCGATCAGTTCTATTCGGTCTATATGGCGCAGAGTAATCTAGAAATCAGCCGTGAAGAACTGGTCAATGCCCAGCAGAGTTATGATATCATCAAAAA
Source organism: Bacteroides thetaiotaomicron (assembly GCA_019412825.1). GTDB lineage: Bacteria > Bacteroidota > Bacteroidia > Bacteroidales > Bacteroidaceae > Bacteroides > Bacteroides thetaiotaomicron_A. The sequence continues at coordinate 347,648 of DXOL01000026.1, forward strand.
TAAAGTAGAAGCGGATTTAGCTGCGAAGGACGAACTCTTTCAGGCAGAACTGAATCTTGCTACCGCTCGTTCGTCCGTGGACGAAAGTCAGGTGAATCTGGAGAATGCAAAGGACAAACTCAAACAAACTCTCGGAATGAGGCTGGATGAAGATATTCTCGTATTTGCGGAAGTGGAGATTAAGCCGATTCAGGTAAATCTGGACCAGGCCATATCCCACGGACTGGGTTCGCGTCTGGAACTCCGTCAGCGTGAAATTGAAAGCAAGGAACTTGAATTTGATATGATCAAGACAAAAGCACTGAATGAGTTTAAAGGAGATGTATCAATCTCTTTCGGATTGATAGGAGATAATAGTCACTTGAATAAAGTCTATAATAATCCGACACAGAATCCGAGGGTTTCCATCAGCTTTGCTGTTCCTATTTTCGACTGGGGTGAAAAGAAAGCAAGGATTAAAGCACAAAAGATGGCCCAACGGATTAATGAACTTGAGTTTCAAGAAGATAAAGTGGATATCGAGCTGAATATTCGTCAGGTATGGCGTAATCTCGAAAATCTCCGGACTCAGATTAAGATCGCTGAGCAAAATGTACAGAATGCCCAGTTGACCTATGATCTGAATCAGACTCGTTACCGGGAAGGTGATATTACCGGTATGGAAATGAGCCAGTTCCAGACTCAGCTTTCGAATAAGAAGATTACTTATACGCAGGCACTGATTAATTACAGAATAGAATTACTTAATCTTAAAATCCTTTCATTGTATGACTTCGACAAGAATATTCCTCTTGTTCCTATGAAAGACATTATTGATAAAAAATAAGCAGACCATGAAACAGTATCAAATTTTAATTGCATCTTCTTTGTTAACAACCCTATTGTTAACCGGCTGTGGCGATAAACCACAAAACGCACCCAATAATATTGCAACTCCGGTATCTGTCGTGGAGCTGAAGAAAGGTTCTATCAGTAAATTAATAAATACAACAGGAACGGTGCAACCGACTTTCGGAGTATCTCAGAATGCGGAAGTGAGCGGGTTTTATAAACTTCAGACTAATCCGAGAACCGGTAAACCTTTCAAAATGGGAGACAGGGTGAGTAAAGGAGAACTGATTATTCGCCTGGAAGACAAGGAGTATGAAAACGGCATTGCCATTGACGCTAAAAAGCTAAGTCTTGAAATTGCCGAACAGGAACAGTCAAAGCAAAAAGCTCTCTATGAAAAAGGTGGGGTGACGATGAGCGAGATGCGGAATACGGAAGTAAAAGTGACAAGTGCCCGTTACGATTACGAAAACGCTCAGATCAATCTGGAGAAGATGAAAGTGAAAGCTCCTTTTGATGGTGTGATTGTCGATTTGCCTCATTATACGACTGATACAAGAGTGGAGCAGGGCAAGGCGATGATGAGTCTGATGGCTTATGATAAGATGTATATGGATATCAATCTGCCGGAAAGCAGCATCCGTTATGTTAAGGAAGCGCAACCGGTATACATCACTCACTATACCATCCCCGGAGATACTTTAAAAGCGAAAGTCGGTGAGCTGTCTCCGGCAATCAGTACGGAGACACGTACTTTTAAAGGAAAGATTCTGATTGATAATGATCAGTTGAAGCTGCGTCCGGGTATGTTTGCCAAAGCAGATATCATCGTTGACAGAGCCGATAGTGCTATCATTATACCTAAAGACGTAATTCTTTCCAACCGTCGTCGGAAATATGTATATATTGTCGAAAAGAATACGGCAAAGATACGTAATTTAGAAACTGGTTTGGAGGATGAATACAACATTGAAATTCGATCCGGGCTTAATGTAAATGATAATTTGGTAGTGAAAGGTTTTGAAACACTGAAAGAAGACGCCAAAGTGAAAATCCAAAAGTAAATCATGGATGCGATGAATAAACGCGTCTTTTGAAAATAGGAAATACTTATGAAGAATATAATCAAATTTGCAGTAGGCAATCCGGTTACGATTTGTATGGTTGTATTTGCCCTTTTATTGCTGGGAAAAGTATCATACGATCAGTTGAGTGTGGATTTATTGCCCGATCTGAATAATCCCCGCCTGTTCATTGAACTAAAGGCGGGTGAACGTCCTCCCGAGGAGATCGAAAAGCAATTCGTTGAAAACATGGAGTCTATGGCGATCCGGCAGAGTGATGTTACTCAGGTCTCTTCCGTGATTAAAGCTGGGACAGCACGAATTACTGTAGAATATACCTGGACAAAAGATATGGATGAGGCTTTTCTTGATTTGCAGAAAGCCATGAATCCGTTTGCCCAGAACAAGGATATCACTGAGTTGAAGATTACGCAGCACGATGCGAATTTGTCCCCGGTGGTTTTGGTGGGAATGTCTCATCAGAGTATTACAAATATGGCGGAGTTGAGGAAAATAGCCGAAAGCTATATCCGTAATGAGTTGATTCGTCTGGAAGGTGTCGCTGAAGTTACGCTTTCGGGAGAAGAAGTCAGCACTCTTACCATTCAGACTGATCCTTATAAACTGGATGCTTTTCAACTGAAAATAGAAGATATTGCTTCGCGTATCGAATCGAATAATCAGAGCATATCCGGTGGACGGGTGAGTGAACTGGGCTTACAATATCTGGTGAAAAGTTCAAGCTTGTTTGCTTCAGAAGATGATTTTGAGAATCTGATTGTCGGATACAAAGCGATACAACAAGAGGAATCGTCCGGAAACAATACTTCGGGAACAGCTACTGCCAACAGTAATAAAGCTCCTGTCTTTTTGAAGGAAGTGGCGACTGTGCAATTTTTGAACGCTCGTCCGGAAAATATTGTACGGATTAACGGGAAGCGCAGTATCGGGCTGTCTATTTATAAGGAGATGCGCTTTAATACTGTGAAAGTGGTGGATGAGGTAACCCGTCAATTGGCAGTGATAGAGCATGCTTTGCCCGGTTATCATTTTCAGGTGATTTCCAATCAGGGTACTTTTATAAAAAGTGCGATTGGAGAAGTAAAGAGCAGTGCTGTTCTGGGTGTTATCCTCGCTATTGTAGTTTTGTTTGTATTCCTTCGCCGGATGGGGACAACACTGATTGTCAGTCTTGCCATTCCAATCTCGATTGTGGCTACTTTCAATCTGATGTTCTTCAACGGACTGTCACTGAATATTATGACATTGGGAGGACTGGCGCTCGGGGCGGGTATGCTCGTAGATAATGCCATTGTTGTCATAGAAAGTATCTTCCGAAATCAAGAGAAAGGATTGAGTATCAAAGAGGCTGCTATTAACGGGACAGCAGAAGTTGCCAATGCGGTAATTGCTTCCACTCTGACAACTATTGTCGTCTTCCTGCCGATTGTTTATCTTCACGGAGCTTCGGGCGAACTGTTTAAAGATCAGGCATGGACGGTTACTTTCTCACTTGTCTCTTCTTTGTTTGTGGCTATCCTGGTGATTCCGATGTTATATATCCAGCTTTCCGGTAAGAAGGTTAAACTGGAGGAAGTGAAGTCCATTCGTATTACAGGATATAGCAGAGTGCTTCGCAGGCTGATTCAGCGACGCTGGCTGGTGATCGGTATGGCAGTGTTGCTTCTTATCGTGACCGGGTTACTGACTCCGTTTATCGGAACTGAGTTTATGCCCCGTGCAGAAAGCAAGACGTTTACGGCTGTGGTCAAAATGCCCGAAGGCACACAGATGGAACGTACTTCTGCTGCTGTAGGCAATCTGGAAGAATTATTATATTCCATCGTTGGCGGTGATTCTTTATGTACGGTATACAGCCATATCGGAGAGGGAAGCGGTTCGGAAAATGCGATCTTTGAAGGAGAAAATACAGCAATGATGAAAGTGATCCTTTCACCGGAATGTACACTTTCGCCGGAAAAGGTGATTGCGTCTTTCGTTGAATCTGCCAAGAATCCTGACGGACTGGAACTGACGATTCAGCAGGATGAGAATTCTCTGAGTTCACTGTTAGGAAGCGAAGGTGCTCCTATCGTTGTGGAGGTCAAAGGAGAGGAGTTGGATGAGATTGCTCAATTGACCGAAGAAGTGAAGGAACGGATGATTGGAGTAAATGGAATATACGATGTATTTACCTCTGTGGAGGACGGTGCTCCGGAAGTTGTGATCTCGATTGACCGTACAATAGCCGGTATCAACAATCTGAGCGTGGCTATGGTAATCGAACAATTGAAGCAGCAACTGAGTGGTAAGGAAGTCGGTAAAATGGAATATCGTGGAGAAATGCGTGATATTGTCATAAAGGTGCCTGATATCCCGTTGAGTTCTCTTGGTTCTCTCGTTATCAAAAGTGGAACACAGGAGTTTATATTACAGGAGATTGCTACCATTACTCACGGACAGGCGCCCAAGGAGATTCTGCGCCGCAATCAAAGCCGTATCGGCAAGGTGATGGCTAATATGGATACCAGTAAATCACTGGATAAAGTGGCGGCAGAAGTGCGTGAAACGGTGAAGGGAATTGAATTGCCTGCTAACTACAGTATCACGGTGACAGGAGAAGAAGAAAAACGGCAAGAGTCTATGAACAGCCTGTTGTTTGCTCTGATACTTTCTGTTGTACTTGTCTATATGGTGATGGCTTCCCAATTTGAATCCTTGTTGCATCCCTTTACGATCTTGTTGACTATTCCTCTGGCTGTAGTAGGTGCTATCTTACTTTTCTTCATTACCGGAACCACTATCAATATGATGGGTGTGATCGGTATTGTCATGCTGGGAGGTATTGCCGTCAATAACTCCATCATTCTGGTAGACCGTATCAATCAGCTTAGTCAGGCGGGAATGGAGTTGACTGATGCCATTGTAGAAGCAGGGCAACAGCGTATCCGTCCAATCATCATGACTACTTTGACTACGATTCTGGCCATGCTTCCGATGACATTCAGTTTTGGTGAAGGTGCATCTTTACGTTCACCGATGGCTATAGCTGTGATCGGAGGATTGATAACTTCTACTCTGATGAGTTTGATGGTTATTCCTTGTGTATATTATGTCTTGGAGAAACTCAAAAGACGTATAAATCACCGAACTAAAAACAGCTGAAGATGAACTTTTTACTAAATAGGAGAATAACGATTTGTATGCTGTTTATTGCACTCAGCCTGCTGGGCTATGTGTCGTATAAACAGCTTCCGGTGGAGCTACTGCCCAATGCAGAGCTTCCGGTTTTGTTTGTCCAGGTGTCGTCACAGCAGGATATGGACCCTTCGTATGTAGAGTCGGAAGTGATTATTCCACTCGAAGGAGCGGTCAGTGCGATAGGTGGAGTAGACAAGCTGCAATCTTATATTGACAGGAGGCAGTCCAGCATACAGATTGACTTTAAAAAGAATATCAACTTTAAGATGACCAGTCTTAAACTGCAGGAGAAAGTAAATGAAATCGCTGCCTCCTTGCCGACCGGTTTTACCGTACAGGTACAGAAAGTGGATATTGCTCAGATGAACAACAACTTCATGGTGCTTCAGGTGCGTGGTACGGGAGGAACCGACCGTGTCCGGAGTCTGGTGGACGAGGATGTCCGTCCCGATCTGGAGAACATAGATGGAGTCGCTTCCGTCAATGTCTACGGAGGACGGCAGAAGGCTATTGAAGTTCGTCTGAATCCGGCAGCTTGCAAGGCTCTGAACCTCACTGCTTCCAAAATAAGTGGTTTGCTTTCGCAGAACACACAGGAAAAGACATTTGTAGGTTTTGCAGATGAACCCGACAGCAAGAATTTTGTCCATGTCAATGCGATGTATACCAAAGTTTCTGATTTGGAAAATATAGTTGTCGCTCCCGGTCCCATTCTGCTGAAAGATGTGGCAACTGTCTTTTTTGACTTGAAAGATGAAACTACCTATAGCCGTGTGAATGGAAAAGAAGCCGTCTCGGTTGCCTTGATCAATGATTCACAGGCTAATCTGATTGAACTTTCGCACCGTGTATCCGATGTGATAGAAAAGCTGAATGAGAAACTGGTTCCGCTTGAGCTGGAAATTGTCATTCAGGAGAACAAGGCCGAAACCATGGAAAATAATATCAATCAGATTATTAATCTGGCATTGGTAGGGGGATTGCTGGCTGTGTTCGTTCTTTGGCTTTTCCTGAAGAATATGCGGCTGGTATTTTTTATCGCACTTTCCATACCGATTTCTGTCTATACGGCTTTCAACTTCTTCTACGCTTTTGGTATTACTATCAATAGCCTTACTTTGGTGGGGATGGCGTTAGCCATCGGAATGCTGCTGGACAATAGTGTCGTGGTGCTTGAGAATATTTATCGTTTATCGGGAAACGGCTATACACCCGAACAATCGGTAACGCAGGGAACGAAAGAAGTGTGGCGCTCCATTGTGGCAGCTACCCTGACTACTATTACTGTATTCCTGCCGTTCGTTTTCTCAGATAATTTCCTGATAAAACTGATCGGGCACCATATCGGAGTATCTATTATATCTACTTTGACGATCTCGCTGTTTGTAGCCTTACTTTTTATTCCGATGATTACTTACCTGCTTTTGAAGAATAAGAGTGGGAACAGCGTCGTATATGAAAAGGTATCGATCATCCAGCGTCCGATGCAGGTCTATCTGGTTTTATTAAAAACCTGTATGCGCAATCCGGGAGTAACGGTCTTTGGAGCTGTAATCTTGCTTTTTGCTACGCTGATTCTGTCGCTGACTCTAAATGTGCAGCAAATGAAAGAGGTAGCTTCAGACCGGTTCAACATCAGCGTCGTAATGCCTACCGGAAGTACGCTTGAAAATACGGATAAGATTGTAAAGGTGCTGGAAGAGCGCTTGGAGGATTTTCCGGAAAAGAAAGACTTGATTTGCCGTATTCGGGAAAAAGAGGCGACTCTGACGCTTGTCTTGCAGGAAGATTATACAAAGATTGCCAAACGGAAAATAGCTGATATAAAAGCGGATGTGCAGACTAAAGTCGCCAATATTAACGGGGCGGAAATCTATGTTTCTGATGCTATGGGAGGCGGAGGAGATAACTCGGCTCTGAGCAGTCTGGGCGGATTCATGCGTTTGTTGGGCATCGGTGACAACAGTGAACGGGTGGTGATCAGAGGATCAGATTTCGAAATGATGCAGATGGTGGCTGAGGAAGTGCGTTATTTGTTGGATGAACAGGAATTTGTGCAGCATACTCATGTCTCGTATACTCCCCGTCAGGCAGAAATAAATCTGAACTTTGACCCTATTCTGCTGACTGCCTATGATATTAACCGTGGCAACATTACTACCGGATTAACCGCGCTTAATAATGAATATTCTTCCGAAGCTACTTTCAAGGTGGGAGAGGATATTTATGATATTATTATCCGTGACGAAATACCGGAAAAGGAAACTGAAGAAGAAGCGCAGGAAAAGGCTCAGAAAGAGAAAACTGTGGATGACTTGCGTGCTGTCCGGATAGAAAATGCCAATGGCGGTATGCATAATCTGGAAGATATATCGTCACTGAATTACGGGCGTGGACGTTCGCGGATCATCCGTGTCAATCAAGATAAGCAGATTGAGGTATACTATGCTTTTCCGAGAGATGTTCAGTCTTCGAAAGACTTATTGGGAGGATATCGTTCCGATATCGACCAGTTGATTGCCGGTTATAATCTTCCGTCCGGCGTGGCTGTGCAGGTATTCCATGAAGAGGATGAGTTTGGGGACTTCAAGTTCCTCATACTGGCGGCTTTTCTCCTGATATTTATGATTCTTGCTTCAGTCTTCGAATCTATAGTGACACCATTTGTGCTGCTTTTTACCATTCCGTTGGCTGCTATCGGTTCTTTGCTGGCATTATTGCTTTCGAGCAACAGTCTGATGAATGCGAATACACTGACAGGATTCCTTATTCTGTTGGGAGTAGTCGTCAATAACGGAATCATTCTGATAGATTACGCCAACATTTTGCGCAAACGGGGATATCGCCGGAACAGGGCGTTGATGACTGCCGGTATGTCACGTATTCGTCCCATTCTGATTACTTCCATTACCACGATTGCTGCTATGCTTCCGTTGGCTATGGGAGATACAGAGTATGCTGGGGCTATCGGTGCACCTTTTGCCATTACAGTGATAGGCGGACTTTTCTTTTCTGCCATGCTGACGTTGATTTTAATTCCGACAGTTTGTATGGGATTGGAAAATGTGCTTCAGTGGTATCGTTCGTTATCCCGTAAACTATGGACCATTCACCTTATTCTTTTTGTGTCCGGTGTAATCTGCATCTGGCTATACACTGACGGAATGCTTTGGCAGTCAATCTATCTGGTAGCATTGATTGCAGGCATACCGGGTATGACATACTTTGCGCAAACCAGTCTTCGTAGAGCTAAGGCAGAGGTTATCAATCCGGACGAAGAAATACGTATTTCTGTCCGTAATCTGGTTAAGATTTACGATTGGCCGGGACATATCAGCCGTCAGTGGAACAGTGGCTTGCAATTACGCAAACGTCTGGGATTGAGTAATGAATATCATTCTCTAAAGGACTTTATTAATGTGTTATGGCAGTTTGGTATCTTACTGTTTGCCATTTATTTCACCTATTTCTTCATTCATAACAGGCTTTGGATATTCCTGTTCTCGTTCGCTATTTATGCAGCGATACTGTATTTGTGGAGAAAGGTACGTTCCTATTTATATTATCGATACGGAGATAATCGGGTAACAAAGATCGTAAACCGAGTGATATTCTGGAGTCTTCCTCCTCTTATCCTGTTTCAGTTATTCCGAAAACTGGATAATAACGGACTGGTCATCATGATCGGGTTGTTATGGCTGGTGGGTATTGCCATCTATGTCACTTCCCAGTATTTGTATGATCATGATGTAAATATAGAGCGTGTCACCGGACGTTTTGCAGGGCTTCGCCGTTCCTATTTCCGTATGGTGAAGAGTGTTCCTATGATTGGAAAACGACGCAAACCTTTCAAAGCATTGCGTGGAGTATCGTTCGAGATTCAGACGGGTATGTTCGGATTACTGGGACCCAATGGGGCCGGTAAATCCACTTTGATGCGTGTCATCTGTGGTATCTTTGAGCAGAGCTATGGTAGTATCTGGATCAATGGTCTGGACACACGTATCTACAGGGAAGAGTTACAGAGTCTGATAGGTTTCCTTCCGCAGGAATTCGGAACTTATGAGAATATGACTTCGTGGGAGTTCCTGGATTATCAGGCCATATTGAAAGGAATCGTAGATGGAGATTTGCGCAGGGAGCGTCTGGACTATGTGCTGAAAGCGGTACATATGTACGAGCGGAAAGACGAAAAGATCGGTTCTTTCTCGGGAGGTATGAAACAGCGTATTGGTATTGCGCTTATTCTGCTCCATTTACCACGTATCCTGGTAGTGGATGAGCCTACAGCGGGACTTGACCCTCGCGAACGTATCCGTTTCCGTAATTTGCTGGTGGAATTGAGTAAAGATCGCATCGTTATTTTCTCCACTCATATCATTGAGGATATATCCAGTTCCTGTAATCAGGTAGTGGTAATCAATAAAGGTGAATTGAAATATTTCGGTGATCCTTCGGATATGGTGGAAATGGCTAACGGAAAAGTATGGCAGTTTAATATAGATAAGACAGAATTTGAGAAAGTACTGGATAAATCGTTGGTAATACATCATATTCAGGAAGGTGACACGATTCGGGTACGCTATCTTTCTATCGGGCAACCTTATGAAGGTGCCGTAGAAGTAGAGGCCAACCTGGAAGACGCTTATCTCTGTCTGTTGAAGAATATGAATTAAAAAGAAAAAGAAGGATATGACATTTAATCAATTGATACAACTGTTGCCTAAAGTAGTAAGGTATAACCTGAAGATTATATTTGCCGGGAAGTTTTTCTGGTTTCTGTTGGCTGCATTTGGCTTTTTTGCTCTTTTTATGTTTCAGAATGCGTGGAAACGGGCAGAGATTAACGAGGGACTTATCTATAGCATCCTGATGTTTCCGTCTATACTGCTTATTTTCTATCCGGCTGTATTCGGTATTCAGAATGACGAAGATAGCCGGATATTGGAGATTCTCTTTGGAATTCCCGACTATAAGTATAAGGTTTGGGGCGTGCGGTTATTGATGATTTATGTGGCAATTTTTGTTATTCTGATTGTCTTTTCATACATAGCCATTTTATTGCTGTATCCGGTCAATCCGCTTGAGATGGCCTTACAGTTGATGTTCCCGATACTCTTTTTCGGAAATATGGCTTTTATGCTGTCTACCATTACGCGGAGCGGAAACGGAACTGCCGTATTTATGATTATTATAGGCATTGCATTGATGTTCTTAGGTAAACCGGATTCTTTCTGGAACGTTCTGTTGAATCCTTTTCGTGTTCCCGATAATGTTCATCCGATCATTTGGGAAGGAATCCTTATCAAAAACCGCATTTTCCTTTTATCCGCCAGTTTAGTCTGGATGATGATCGGATTACTTTATCTACAGAAAAGGGAAAAGTTTGTATAACAGCAGATTAAGATACTGAATATTCTCAAGGGTTCTTGCTGCGATGAGAAAAAATACTTACCGTGATGAGAAAAAATTCTCATCGCAGTGAGAATTTTTTCTCATCACGGTAAGTATAGTCCTATGTATGCAGGAACGGAAATAGTGAATCAGAAGTAGTATCCCAGATTCACATAACAACTTCCTTTGTCAGTCTGATTGGAGTATCCGAACGTAATCTCTAACGGGCCGAAAATACTGTCCATTCCATATCCGGCACTGATACCAAACAGTTGCTTTCCTTTCAGAAGTTCGAAGAAGTGGCTGTCCGTCAAACCATAATTACCGGTTAGGGTGAGATAATGGATGCTTCCCATCCGTTGTCTGAATTTCACAGAAGCAATCATGATGGAATTGTCCATTAGCTCCATATTGCTGATTCCGGCAAACGGTAGTTGCTGTGGAATATAGAGCCCGTATACCTCACCACCAATGGCATTCTGCAAAGGATAGGCAATATCTTTTCCAATCAGGACACGGCCATAGATGGACGGGATAATGGAAAAACGTCGGGTAACAGGTATGACACTGGACCACGAGCCGCTCAACGCAGAGAATGGGGCATGATCATTATACTGCGCCATATTATCGGTATAAAGCGAATAGGCAGCTTTGAATTCGGTTCCTTTGGAAGGGAAGTATCCCTTATCGAATGTACTATAATGCACCTGGGCAAAATAACTCAGGAAGTGTTCGGATTCTACATCCAGCCCAATAAGTTCCGGTTTCTTGAAAAGAAAATCTTTGTACTTGTAATATTCGAAACGAAGTCCGAGTCCGAAACGGAAATTCTTATACCACACATCCGAGAATCCAAATTCAGCTAAATGATACTTGTAAGTAGTATTGTAAGCACGTTCGCCTTCATCATATATGTTGATATCATTATATTGGAACATATATGAAAAATTGAAATTGCGTTGCTGCATCGGTTCGAGTGTGTAATCGATGCGGGCGGCATATCGTTTTCCTAATCGTCCGGTCAGCGACAATCGTGAAGGGATATGCGTTTTGAGGTCTGCTGTGGCATTGACCAGCAGTGATGCTATTTCTTCCGAGTCGAACCGGATGCCCAGATTGATTCTTTTCTCATATTTTTCTTCTAACAAGAAATTAAGATGGTATCCTTCGGGAGTATCGGTAAGAGTGTAGCTGGCGCTTGAGTAAGAATGACTACCACGCAGCTGATACACAGCCTGTTCTATCTGCTGGGTAGTAATATTACTGTTCTCTTTGAGATTACATTTCTTCATCAGCCACTTTTTGTCATCTTCTTCTACGCCGGAGAAAGATATATCCGTGACATACACTGTCCGTGAATTGGAAAGAGAAGAGTACGGTCCATGCTGTTTGGGGAGATAATTATCCGGTATGCCGATTTCTTTTTTTAAGGCAATCAGAGACTTCCACTGTGCCCGTGCGGCTTCTTCGCCCCGACGCATCAGAGAATCGATGGCTGCCGGAGTGAAGCTGGCGGAAGAAAATCCGTCTACATTTACCTTGATATAGGTGTCAGTGAGTTCTACATTCTTTTCATGATTGGTCTGGCAGGTGAGATCAACAATCTGCCCCAATATGTCCGGAGCACTGTTGAGTTTGTCGGCACCTTTCAGCGCATTCTGAACATCGACTCCGATAATAATATCAGCCCCCATTGCTTTTGCCACATCTGCCGGATAGTTATTGACAATTCCACCGTCGACCAATACCATGCTGTCTTTTCTCACCGGAGTGAATACACCGGGGATGGCCATGCTGGCACGCATCGCAGTAGAGAGTACGCCATCATGGAATACGATCTGGTCCCCATTGACCACATTAGCCGATACACAGGCGAAGGGGATCGGTAACTTATTAAAATTGATAGAGTCATGGTAACCTACTGTCAGGTCAGAGAACAGATTGGCAAGATTCTGTCCTTTGATGATTCCTCCGGAAATGGCGTCTTTCGGGTTCTTTGTGAAAGGTAGCGAAACAATGTATTTTGCAGAACGTTCGCGGTCGGTGAGCGACATGGCACTGCGTTTGATACGGTCGCTCAGAAGGAAAGTCCAGTCCTGTTTGCGTACCATACTGTCCAATTGTTCCGGAGTATAGCCGATGGCATACAGTCCGCCGACTATAGATCCCATACTGGTACCTACTATATAATCGATCGGAATGCCTGCTTCCTCGATGACTTTCAATGCTTTGATATGTGCCACTCCTTTGGCACCACCGCCACTGAGGACGACGCCGACTTTCTTCCGTTGTTCCTGAGAATAAACAGAAAAAGGCAATATCAGGCACATTGCAAAAACTAATGTTGAAAAGATTTGTTTTTTCATTAGGACATGTTATTGTGTTGATGTACAATATAACTACAAATGTAGGGGATAAATTGTTTAGTTGATGAAACAAGAACTATAAAAAATGTTCTAAAAGTCGGAAATGTGGATAAATTCTACACTTTAAGGATGTTTTCCACACTTCCGTCTTAAAGAGGAAAAATATAATGCGTTGATAATAAGTAGATAAGATAAAACAGGATATTTTGGTATGTGTATTGCATAATAGAGTGTAGAACAAACATAAGTTAAATTAAATAATAAGATTCGATATGAGATTATTCTTTTCGAAACATGAGTTGAAACTGAGGAGAAAGAGGACCATTGCTGCTGTAGTATGTGTGGTAATTGTGTTGGGAGTATATTGGATACTGACCCGACCTCAGAAGGCTGCGCCGGAAATGCCGACAGTGATTGTTGAACCGGTTATAAAAGATGATGTAGAGATATTCGGAGAATATGTGGGGCGAATCCGTGCCCAGCAATTTGTCGAAGTACGTGCCCGGGTAGAAGGTTATCTGGAAAATATGCTTTTTGCCGAAGGTACTTATGTAAATAAGAATCAGGTATTGTTTGTGATTAATCAGGATCAGTATCGTGCGAAAGCCGACAAGGCACGGGCTCAGCTGAAGAAGGATGAGGCGCAGGCATTGAAAGCAGAACGCGATTTGAAGCGTATTCGTCCGTTGTACGAACAGAATGCCGCTAGTCAGCTGGATCTGGATAACGCGGAAGCAGCTTATGAAAGCGCTGTTGCGACAGTAGCGATGAGTGAAGCGGACTTGGCGCAGGCTGAACTCGAATTAGGCTATACCATCGTTCGTTCGCCTCTTGCCGGACATATCAGTGAAAGAAATGTAGACTTGGGAACGCTTGTTGGTCCGGGAGGAAAGTCTCTGCTGGCTACAGTAGTAAAAAGCGATACCGTATTGGTCGATTTCAGTATGACGGCACTTGATTATCTGAAAAGTAAAGAACGTAATATTAACCTCGGACAACAGGATTCTACCCGTTCCTGGCAACCGAACATTACTATTACTTTGGCGGATAATACGGTTTACCCCTATAAAGGATATGTCGATTTTGCAGAACCGCAGGTCGATCCCCAGACAGGTACTTTCTCCGTACGTGCAGAGATGCCTAACCCGAAACAAGTATTGCTTCCGGGACAGTTTACCAAAGTAAAACTACTTTTGGACGTGCGTGAAGGAGCCATCGTGGTTCCGATGAAAGCTGTTACCATTGAAAAGGGCGGAGCTTATATTTATACAATGCGTAAAGATGATACAGTAGAGAAACGTTTTATCGAGTTAGGGCCCGAAGTGGGGAATAACGTCGTAGTGGAAAGAGGACTCGCTGTAGGAGAGACAATTGTTGTAGAAGGTTTCCATAAGTTGACCCCGGGGATGAAAGTGCGGATCAGTCAGCCGGAAACGGAGGTGAAGGATACCACTCTGGTGGCAGGTGATTCTACAACAGGAATGAAGGATAACGCAAAAGGAGAATAATCAATGAAAGTTAGTTTTTTTATAGACAGACCGGTATTTTCGGCTGTCATTTCCATCGTGATTGTGATTGTCGGAATCATCGGGCTGACCATGCTTCCGGTGGATCAATATCCGCAGATCACACCTCCGGTGGTAAAGATCAGTGCGTCTTATCCGGGTGCGAGTGCGCTTACCGTATCGCAGGCGGTGGCTACTCCGATTGAACAGGAAATCAATGGTACGCCCGGTATGCTTTATATGGAATCAAACAGTTCTAACTCCGGTGGCTTCTCGGCAACAGTTACCTTTGATGTATCTGCTGACCCGGATTTGGCTGCTGTGGAAATTCAGAACCGTGTGAAGCTGGCTGAATCCCGTCTTCCGGCGGAAGTGATTCAGAATGGTATTTCCGTAGAGAAACAGGCGCCAAGTCAGTTAATGACACTCTGTCTGACTTCTACCGATCCTAAGTTTGACGAAATTTACCTGAGTAACTTTGCTACGATCAATGTGCTCGATGTGATTCGCCGTATTCCGGGCGTGGGACGTGTATCCAATATTGGTAGCCGTTACTATGCTATGCAGATATGGGCGGAGCCCGATAAGCTGGCTAACTTCGGATTGACTGTACAGGATTTGCAGAATGCCTTGAAAGATCAGAACCGTGAATCGGCGGCCGGTGTATTAGGACAGCAGCCGGTGCAGGGACTGGATATAACGATTCCTATCACTACTCAGGGACGTCTTTCTACGGTGGGGCAGTTTGAGGATATCGTGGTGCGTGCGAATGCCAATGGTTCCATCATCCGGCTGAAGGATGTGGCGCGTGTATCTCTGGAGGCTTCTTCATACAATACCGAGAGTGGTATCAATGGGGAGAATGCAGCGGTACTGGGTATTTATATGTTGCCAGGTGCCAATGCGATGGAAGTGGCCGAGAATGTAAAGAAGGCGATGGAAGAAATCAGCGGAAACTTTCCGGAAGGATTAAGTTATGAGATTCCGTTCGATATGACGACATATATCTCCGAGTCTATTCATGAGGTATATAAGACCTTGTTCGAAGCATTGGCGTTGGTGGTACTGGTAGTATACCTGTCTTTGCAGAGTTGGCGTGCTACGTTGATTCCGGTGGTAGCAGTACCTATCTCTCTGATTGGTACTTTCGGATTCATGCTGATTTTTGGTTTCTCAATTAATATATTGACCTTGCTTGGCTTGATTCTCGCCATCGGTATTGTGGTCGATGATGCGATTGTGGTGGTGGAAGGAGTGGAACATATTATGGAAACGGAGAAGCTGAGTCCCTATGAGGCGACAAAGAAGGCGATGAACGGATTATCAAGCGCATTGATCGCGACTTCACTGGTATTGGCGGCTGTGTTTGTTCCGGTAAGTTTTCTGAGTGGAATTACCGGGCAGCTGTATCGTCAGTTTACGGTAACTATCGTGGTCTCTGTACTGATTTCTACTGTGGTTGCTTTAACACTGAGTCCTGTGATGTGTTCGCTCATATTGAAACCGGATAGTGGCAAGAAGAAAAATATAGTATTCAGAAAGATCAATGAATGGCTGGGAATCGGAAGTAATAAGTATGTAGCTGCCGTCACCCGTACTATCAAGCATCCGCGTCGGGTTTTGAGTGCTTTTGGTATGGTATTGATTGCTATTCTGTTGATTCACCGGATCATTCCGACCAGTTTCTTGCCGGTAGAAGACCAGGGATACTTTAAGATTGAACTTGAATTGCCGGAAGGAGCTACCTTGGAGCGTACCCGGGTAGTAACGGAACGCGCGATCGCTTATCTGGAGAAGAATCCGTATATAGAATATGTGCAGAACGTGACCGGAAGCAGTCCGCGTGTAGGCAGTAATCAGGGACGTGCCGAACTGACCGTTATTCTGAAACCCTGGGAAGAGAGAAAGAGCACCAGTATTGAGAAAATCATGGATACGGTAGAAAAACATTTGCGAGAATATCCCGAATGTAAAGTCTACCTGTCTACTCCTCCGGTCATACCGGGGCTGGGTAGTTCCGGTGGTTTTGAAATGCAGCTGGAAGCCCGTGGAGAGGCTACTTTCGATAATTTGGTAGATGCGGCAGATACGTTGATGTATTATGCTTCCAAACATAAAGAGCTTACCGGTTTGTCTTCTTCCTTGCAATCGGAGATTCCCCAACTCTACTTTGACGTGGACAGAGACAAGGTGAAAATGCTGGGAGTACCTTTGGCAGATGTGTTTTCTACGATGAAAGCGTATACAGGTTCGGTGTATGTGAATGACTTTAATATGTTCAACCGTATATATAAGGTATATATTCAGGCGGAAGCTCCTTATCGGGAACATAAAGACAATATCAACCTGTTCTTTGTGAAAGCTTCCAATGGTGCTATGGTACCGCTGACTTCATTGGGTAATGCTTCTTATACGACAGGACCGGGAAGTATCAAGCGTTTCAATATGTTTACTACTGCCGTTATCCGGGGTGCTGCCGCACAGGGATACAGTTCCGGTCAGGCAATGGAGATTATGGAGCAGATCGCCCGTGACCATCTTCCGGATAATATCGGACTGGAGTGGAGCGGACTTTCTTATCAGGAGAAACAGGCAGGCGGTCAGACAGGTATGGTCATGGCATTGGTGTTCTTGTTTGTCTTCCTCTTCCTTGCCGCACAATATGAAAGTTGGACAGTGCCGATTGCTGTATTGCTTTCTTTACCTGTAGCAGCTTTGGGAGCCTATCTGGGAGTTTGGGTGTGCGGACTGGAGAACGATGTCTATTTTCAGATCGGATTGGTAATGCTTGTCGGGCTCGCTGCCAAGAATGCCATCTTGATTGTAGAGTTTGCCAAAGTGCAGGTAGATAAAGGTGAGGACCTGATCCAGTCGGCAATTTATGCAGCGAAATTACGTTTCCGTCCTATTCTGATGACCTCCCTTGCATTTGTACTGGGAATGCTTCCGATGGTATTGGCGAGTGGTCCGGGTTCGGCGAGCCGTCAGGCAATTGGTACGGGCGTATTCTTCGGAATGATATTTGCCATCGTATTTGGTATCATACTCGTGCCGTTCTTCTTTGTGATGGTGTATAAAACAAAGTCGAAAATCTTAAAACATAAGAAATAATGAAACTGAATAAACTATATATTGCTATACTACTTTTTGCAGGAATACTGACTTCCTGCAAAGTAGGCAAGAGCTATGTCCGTCCTGATCTTCATTTGCCCGATAGTCTGGCCCAGCATCAGGATACGGTCAGCTTTGGAGATCAGGATTGGGAGGAAATCTATACGGATTCCACACTTCGCAGCCTTATAGACCGTGCATTGGATCATAATAAAGATATGTTGATAGCGGCTGCCCGCATCAAGGAAATGGCGGCTCAGAAACGGATATCCACCGCCGCGCTGCTTCCCGATATTAAAGGTAAAGTGACTGCTGAACGTGAACTTGAAAATCATGGGGGAGATGCTTTTAAGAAATCGGAAACTTTCGAAGCTCAGTTTCTTGTTTCATGGGAACTCGATCTTTGGGGAAATCTGCGATGGGCACGTTCTGCCAGCATTGCCGAATATCTGCAGTCAGTAGAAGCACAACGTGCGCTTCAGATGACGATTGTGGCGGAAGTGGCACAGGCATATTATGAACTGGTTGCCTTGGATACGGAACTGGATATCGTCAAACGAACTTTAAAGGCCCGTGAAGAAGGGGTGCGTCTGGCACGTATCCGTTTTGAAGGAGGGCTGACTTCGGAGACTTCTTACCGT
Organism: Bacteroides thetaiotaomicron; assembly: GCA_019412825.1. GTDB lineage: Bacteria > Bacteroidota > Bacteroidia > Bacteroidales > Bacteroidaceae > Bacteroides > Bacteroides thetaiotaomicron_A. Next base: position 365,761 of record DXOL01000026.1, read on the forward strand.
CAGGCGCAGGTGGAGTTGGCACGTACAGCTACTTTGGTTCCTGATCTGGAACGCAAAATTTCGCTGAAAGAGAATGATATTGCTTTTTTGGCCGGAGAATACCCGAATCGCATAGCCCGTTCCCGTTTGCTTCAGGAGTTTAATTTCCCGGAAACTCTTCCGATAGGGATGCCTTCCACTTTGCTGGAACGCCGTCCCGATATACGTCAGGCAGAGCAGAAGCTGATCGCTGCCAATGCAAAAGTAGGTGTGGCTTATACGAATATGTTTCCTCGTCTGGCACTGACGGGTGGTTTCGGTAGTGAAAGCACGTCTTTGTCAGAACTTCTAAAATCGCCTTATGCCGTTATGGAAGGTGCTTTATTGACTCCTATTTTTGGCTGGGGAAAGAACCGTGCTGCGTTGAAAGGCAAAAAAGCGGCCTATGAAGCAGAAATACATAGTTATGAGAAAACGGTCTTGACGGCTTTCAAGGAGACACGTAATGCGATTGTCAACTTCAATAAGATAAAAGAGGTGTATGCGCTTCGTGCCAATCTGGAACGTTCGGCTAAGAGTTATATGGATTTGGCGCAGCTGCAATATATCAATGGAGTGATCAATTATCTGGATGTTCTCGATGCTCAGCGTGGTTATTTTGACGCACAAATTGGTCTGAGTAACGCTATTCGTGATGAGCTGATCACCGTAGTACAACTGTATAAAGCACTTGGCGGCGGCTGGAAGCAACAGCCTCTATAACTATGCAGCGAAATAAAATGAGGGCTTCTCTTTCATAATTCGAGGAAAAATGCGAAATTTGCAACGCTTTTCAAGTTTGACAAGAAACTTACTAACACCTTTAAATAAAAATAAAGAAAATGACTAAAAGTGCATTGCAAATCGCAAGGGCTGCTTATCAGCCCAAACTTCCGAAAGCATTGGCAACAGGAGCCGTTAAAGCTGTAGCAGGTGCTGCTACTCAATCTGTAGCCGATCAGGAAGCTATTAAAGCATTATTCCCTAACACGTACGGAATGCCGTTGATTACATTCGAAGCTGGTGAAGCTGTTCAACTTCCCGCTATGAACGTAGGTGTAATCCTTTCCGGCGGACAAGCTCCGGGCGGACACAATGTAATCTCTGGTTTGTTCGACGGTATCAAAAAGCTGAACCCTGAGAGTAAGCTGTACGGCTTTATCCTGGGTCCTGGCGGTCTGGTAGACCACAACTATATGGAACTGACTGCTGACATCATCGACGAATACCGTAACACAGGTGGTTTCGATATCATCGGTTCGGGACGTACGAAGCTGGAAACTGAAGTTCAGTTCGAAAAGGGATTGGAGATCATCAAGAAATTAGGCATCAAAGCACTGGTTATCATCGGTGGTGATGACTCTAATACAAACGCTTGTGTATTGGCTGAATACTATGCTGCCAAGAAGTACGGTGTACAGGTGATCGGTTGCCCGAAGACGATCGACGGTGACTTGAAGAACGATATGATTGAAACTTCTTTCGGCTTCGATACAGCTTGTAAGACTTATGCAGAAGTAATCGGTAACATTCAGCGCGACTGTAACTCAGCTCGTAAATACTGGCACTTTATCAAATTGATGGGTCGTTCGGCTTCTCACATCGCACTGGAATGTGCTTTGCAGG
>DXOL01000027.1:0-39708 GCA_019412825.1 Bacteroides thetaiotaomicron
TTTATAAGTAACAGGCATGTTTTGCTATACAATCGTAATTGAAATGTTCCGATATTGGCTTGTTTGTAGCCTTTGTTGGTCTAATAAGTGTTATCGAACGACAAATAATGAAAAAGGAAGAACAACGATACCAATTTGTTTCTACATTTGCGCGGTTGTTTATTTAACTATTTCTTTGAAATGCTTCTAAAACGGCTCTGAAATGCCTGTAAAACATCTGTAAAATGTAGAAAGCAGCTGTAAAAAAGAAAATGTTAAAAAGAAACCGGGCGTGATTGAACAAAAGCTAAATTTAACTGTTTAGTATAATAGATTAAAGTAGATAAAACGCGAAACGTTCCTTGTCATGCTACTAATTTCGATAGGAAAAGAAAGAATAATATAAATAAAGATTGCTTATGTCACAGATTATCGGACATATCTCACAGGTGATCGGTCCTGTGGTTGACGTGTACTTTGAAGGTTCGGATGCGGAATTGATGCTGCCAAGCATTCACGACGCACTGGATATAAAGAGGCCAAACGGCAAAATACTGGTTGTAGAAGTTCAGCAACACATCGGCGAAAATACGGTCCGTACCGTGGCTATGGATAGCACTGACGGACTTCAACGAGGCATGAAGGTGTATCCCACCGGAGGCCCGATCACGATGCCGATAGGCGAACAGATTAAAGGACGACTGATGAACGTAGTAGGCGACTCTATCGACGGTATGAAGAGTCTCGACCGTACAGGTGCATATTCCATCCATCGCGATCCCCCCAAGTTTGAAGATTTGACAACTGTGCAAGAGGTACTTTTCACAGGTATCAAAGTAATCGACTTGCTGGAGCCGTATGCCAAAGGTGGTAAGATCGGACTCTTTGGCGGTGCCGGTGTAGGAAAGACCGTACTTATTCAGGAACTTATCAATAATATTGCCAAGAAACATAATGGATTCTCCGTATTTGCCGGAGTAGGTGAGCGTACCCGTGAAGGTAACGACTTGCTGCGTGAAATGATCGAGTCGGGCGTTATCCGCTACGGCGAGGCTTTCAAGGAAAGTATGGAGAGGGGCGACTGGGACCTTTCGAAAGTAGACTATAATGAACTGGAAAAGTCGCAGGTATCCTTGATTTTCGGACAGATGAACGAGCCTCCGGGCGCACGTGCCTCTGTGGCATTGTCCGGACTGACGGTAGCGGAATCTTTCCGTGATGCCGGCAAAGAAGGTGAGAAACGCGATATCCTGTTTTTTATCGATAACATTTTCCGTTTCACGCAGGCGGGTTCGGAAGTTTCGGCTCTGCTGGGACGTATGCCTTCCGCCGTTGGTTATCAGCCGACACTAGCCACGGAAATGGGCGCGATGCAGGAACGTATCACTTCCACCCGGAAAGGTTCTATCACCTCCGTACAGGCAGTATATGTGCCTGCGGATGACTTGACGGACCCTGCTCCGGCAACGACCTTCAGCCATCTGGATGCAACGACCGTGCTCGACCGTAAGATTACGGAATTGGGTATCTATCCGGCTGTCGACCCACTGGCTTCTACGTCCCGTATCCTCGACCCGCACATTGTGGGACAGGAACATTACGACATCGCACAACGTGTGAAACAGATTTTGCAGCGTAACAAGGAATTGCAGGATATCATCTCCATTCTTGGTATGGAGGAACTTTCGGAAGAGGACAAGCTGGTCGTGAACCGTGCACGCCGTGTGCAGCGTTTTCTTTCGCAGCCGTTTGCCGTTGCCGAACAGTTTACAGGCGTTCCGGGCGTAATGGTAGGCATCGAGGATACGATCAAAGGTTTTAGAATGATTCTCGACGGTGACGTGGACAACCTCCCCGAACAGGCTTTCCTGAACGTGGGTACGATTGAAGAAGCGATTGAAAAAGGCAAGAAATTGCTGGAACAAGCGAAAAAGTAATCGAAACAACATTCTATGATGAAAGAATTACATTTAAGTATAGTATCGCCCGAAAAGAGTGTATTCGACGGAGAAGTGAAGATTGTCACACTGCCGGGAACGGTAGGATCGTTTTCTATCTTGCCGGGGCATGCGCCGATCGTTTCGTCATTGAAAGCGGGAACGTTAAGTTATACCACGATGGACGGCGAGGAGCATACACTGGATATTCAGGGTGGTTTTGTTGAAATGAGTGATGGGACAGCTTCGGCGTGTGTCTCGTAGGGAAGACGAGATGGATAATATACAGCAGAAAAACACAATGACATGGTGAACATTAGTAAGACTAAACGGAATTTTATTGCATTGAATACGCTGTTTGCGATATTGAGCGGAGCAGTGGGAGCGGTGATTTTACACATAGCCCTGCCAGGGCATTATTTCGGAGGATATCCGTTTATACCGGTGTATTTCTATATCTTCGGTTTGTTTAGTATTTATATGTTTGATGCGTGTCGGCGGCATGCTCCGCAGAAGTTGTCGCTGCTGTATCTGGCAATGAAGATGATAAAGATGATTCTTTCGCTGATTCTGCTGCTGATTTATTGTCTGGCAGTACGCGAAGAAGCCAAGGCGTTCTTGCTGACGTTTATCTCGTTCTATCTGTTGTATCTGATATATGAAACGTGGTTCTTCTTCTCCTTTGAAGTGAACCTGAAACGGAAAAAGAAAAATAAGAATAAAAATGAAACAGTTGCGTAACATAGTAGCTCCGATATTTCTGCTCTGCCTGATGGTAGTAGCCGGTCTGCCGGTCTCTGCACAGGAACAGCAGGAGGCGACTCCGGCAGTTCAGCAGCAAGCGGCTCCGCAGACACAGGAAGATGTGACTCCACAGGAGCAGAAGGAGAATACGGTCAATGTAAAAGAGATTGTGTTCGGACATATCGGCGACTCATACGAATGGCATATTACTACGTGGGGTAAAACGCATATTACTATACCATTACCTATCATTGTTTATAGTTCTACTACAGGTTGGCATACGTTCCTTTCTTCCCGTCTCGCTGAGAATGGAGGCACTTATGAAGGGCTCTCCGTTGCCCCCGAAGGAAGTAAGTACGAAGGTAAACTGGTAGAGTATAATGCAGCCGGAGAGCAGGTTCGCCCATGGGATATTTCCATTACGAAAGTAACATTCGCATTGTTGTTCAACAGTGTGCTGCTGCTGGTTATCGTGCTGAGTGTAGCACAGTGGTACAGGAAACGTCCGCAGGGGGCATTGGCACCGGGTGGTTTTATCGGATTCATGGAAATGTTCATCATGATGGTGAACGATGATATCATCAAGAGTTGTGTCGGACCCAACTACCGAAAGTTTGCGCCGTATCTGCTGACTGCGTTTTTCTTCATTTTCATTAATAACGTCATGGGGTTGATTCCTTTCTTTCCCGGTGGTGCGAACGTGACGGGAAATATTGCGATCACTATGGTACTTGCCATCTGTACGTTCCTTGCAGTCAACATTTTCGGAACGAAACATTACTGGAAAGATATCTTTTGGCCGGACGTGCCCTGGTGGCTGAAAGTGCCCGTGCCGATGATGCCTTTCATCGAGTTCTTCGGAATTTTTACGAAGCCGTTTGCCTTGATGATCCGTCTTTTTGCCAATATGCTGGCAGGACACATGGCGATGCTGGTACTGACTTGCCTGATCTTTATATCAGCAAGCATGGGACCTGCGCTCAACGGTACACTGACGGTAGCTTCCGTACTGTTCAACATCTTTATGAATGCGCTTGAACTGTTGGTGGCTTTCATCCAGGCATACGTATTCACCATGCTTTCGGCCGTATTCATCGGACTGGCACAGGAAGGTGCAAAAGTGAAAGATATAGAGAGCAAATAAATAAACGAGAAAATAAACCATTTTAAAACTGAAAATTATGTTACTATCAGTATTGTTACAAGCCACTGCAGCAGCAGTAGGAGTAAGTAAATTAGGTGCAGCTATCGGTGCAGGTCTTGCAGTAATCGGAGCTGGTTTGGGTATTGGTAAGATTGGTGGTTCGGCTATGGAAGCTATTGCACGTCAGCCGGAAGCCTCGGGTGACATCCGTATGAACATGATTATCGCCGCCGCCTTGATCGAAGGTGTCGCTCTGTTGGCGGTAGTAGTATGTCTGCTGGTATTCTTCCTGTAATATTAAAAAGATATGTCATTACTATTACCCGATAGTGGCCTGTTGTTCTGGATGTTTGTCGCATTCGGGGTTGTGTTCGTGATATTGGCGAAATACGGTTTCCCCATCATCATCAAGATGGTGGAAGGCCGTAAGACCTATATCGACCAGTCCTTGGAGGTGGCAAGAGAAGCCAATGCCCAGTTAGCCCACCTCAAAGAGGAAGGCGATGCGCTCGTGGCTGCTGTCAACAAGGAACAAGGACGAATCTTGAAGGAGGCAATGGAAGAACGTGACAAGATTGTTCACGAGGCCCGTAAGCAAGCAGAGATAGCCGCACAGAAGGAGCTGGATGCGGTGAAGCAACAAATCCAGATAGAGAAAGACGAAGCGATCCGCGACATCCGTCGCCAGGTAGCTGTGCTTTCTGTCGATATTGCCGAGAAGGTGCTCCGTAAGAACCTTCAGGACAAAGATTCACAGATGGGCATGATCGACCGTATGCTGGATGAAGTATTAACCCCTAATAAGAACTAAGGAAGATGGAAGTCGGAGTACTCTCAATGCGATATGCCAAAGCGATGATCGAATACGCGCAGGAGAAAGGTGTGGAGGATAGACTCTATCAGGAGTTCTTCACGTTGTCTCACAGTTTTCGTGCCCAGCCGGGCTTGCGTGAGGCGCTTGATAATCCCGTAATTTCAACGAAGGATAAGTTGGCACTGGTATGTACGGCCGCCGACGGTGACGGTAAATCAAGCAGAGAGTTTATCCGTTTCATCACGCTGGTTCTGCGAAATAGGCGAGAAGGCTATTTGCAGTTTATCAGCCTGATGTATCTCGATCTTTACCGGAAACTGAAACACATCGGAGTAGGCAAGCTGATTACGGCAGTCCGGGTGGACAAGGAGACAGAAAACCGAATCCGTTCCGCAGCAGCGCACATTCTGCATGCCCAAATGGAGTTGGATACTGTGATCGATCCCTCGATAGAGGGAGGCTTCATCTTCGATATCAATGATTATCGGCTTGATGCAAGTATTGCCACACAGTTGAAACGAGTGAAACAACAGTTTATTGATAAGAATAGGAGAATTGTATAATGTCTGAAAATATAAGAGTAAGCGAAGTATCCGATATATTGCGTAAGCAGCTCGAAGGAATTAACACCAACGTGCAGCTCGACGAGATCGGTACGGTGCTCCAGGTGAGCGACGGAGTAGTGCGTATCTACGGATTGCGGAACGCCGAAGCCAACGAATTGCTGGAGTTTGACAACGGCATCAAAGCCATTGTGATGAACCTCGAAGAAGACAACGTGGGTGCCGTTTTGCTGGGGCCTACCGACAGAATCAAGGAAGGCTTTATAGTGAAGCGTACCAAGCGTATCGCCTCTATCCGTGTGGGTGAGGGTATGCTGGGGCGTGTTATCGACCCGCTGGGCGAACCGCTGGACGGGAAAGGGCTGATTGGCGGCGACCTCTATGAAATGCCGCTGGAGCGTAAAGCGCCGGGAGTTATCTACCGCCAGCCTGTGAACCAACCGTTGCAGACAGGTTTGAAAGCAGTAGATGCCATGATCCCTATCGGACGCGGACAGCGTGAGCTGATTATCGGCGACCGTCAGACAGGAAAAACTTCCATTGCGATTGATACGATTATCAATCAGCGCAATAATTTCCTGGCGGGTGATCCGGTATATTGTATCTATGTGGCTATCGGTCAGAAAGGCTCTACTGTGGCTTCTATCGTAAATACGCTCCGCGAGTATGGAGCGATGGATTATACGATTGTCGTAGCTGCTACGGCAGGCGATCCGGCTGCGTTGCAGTATTATGCACCGTTTGCGGGAGCTGCCATCGGTGAGTATTTCCGTGATACCGGCCGTCATGCGCTGGTAGTTTATGATGACCTTTCAAAGCAGGCAGTTGCTTATCGGGAAGTGTCGTTGATTCTTCGTCGTCCGTCCGGACGTGAGGCGTATCCGGGTGATATCTTCTATTTGCACTCCCGTTTGTTGGAACGTGCGGCAAAGATCATCAAGGAAGAAGAAGTGGCACGCGAAATGAACGACCTTCCGGAGAGTCTGAAAGGTATTGTGAAGGGTGGGGGCTCACTCACGGCTCTGCCTATCATTGAGACGCAGGCAGGAGACGTTTCGGCATATATCCCTACGAATGTGATTTCTATCACCGACGGACAGATATTCCTCGAAACGGACTTGTTTAATCAAGGTGTCCGTCCGGCTATCAATGTCGGTATCTCTGTATCCCGTGTAGGTGGTAACGCACAGATTAAGGCGATGAAAAAGGTTGCCGGAACCTTGAAGATGGATCAGGCGCAGTATCGTGAACTGGAAGCCTTCTCCAAGTTCAGCAGCGATATGGACCCCATTACGGCAATGACTATCGACAAGGGACGTAAGAATGCTCAATTACTGATTCAGCCTCAATACAGCCCCATGCCGGTAGAGCAACAGATTGCCATTCTGTATTGCGGTACGCATGGTCTGCTTCACGATGTCCCCTTGGACAGCGTACAGGACTTTGAACGCAGTTTCATCGAATCTCTGCAACTCAATCATCAGGAAGATGTACTGGACGTTCTGAGAACCGGTGTGATAGACGATAACGTGACCAAGGCTATCGAGGAGACTGCCGCTATGGTTGCCAAACAATATTTGTAGGAATGAAGAACTCTTCATTCCTCATTCTTAATTCTTAATTTAAATAGTTATGGCTTCACTGAAAGAAGTAAAAACCAGAATAAATTCGGTAAAGAGTACCCGAAAAATCACTTCAGCAATGAAGATGGTGGCTTCTGCCAAGTTACACAAGGCACAAGGAGCCATTGAGAATATGTTGCCTTATCAAAGGAAGCTCAACAAGATTCTGACTAACTTTCTGAGTGCCGACCTTCCTGTTGAATCTCCTTACATCAAGGCGAGGGAAGTGAAGCGTGTGGCAATCGTAGCTTTTTCTTCGAATACGTCGCTCTGTGGTGCTTTTAATGCGAATGTGATTAAGATGCTGCTGCAAACGGTCGGCGAGTTCCGTACATTGGGACAGGATAATATTCTGATATTTCCGGTAGGGAAGAAGGTGGATGAAGCAGCGAAACGTCTGGGATTCCAACCGCAGGAAACTTCACCGACGCTTTCCGACAAGCCTTCGTATCAGGAGGCTTCCGAACTGGCGCATCGCCTGATGGAAATGTATATTTCCGGAGAAATAGACCGGGTAGAACTGATCTATCATCACTTCAAATCAATGGGGGTACAAGTTCTGCTTCGTGAAACTTATCTGCCTATTGATCTGACACACGTTGTGAGCGAGGAAGAGAAGCAAAAGGAAGAAGAGGTGCACGGAGGCGAAATTGCGAATGACTACATAATAGAGCCTTCTGCTGAAGAATTGATCGCCAATCTGATCCCGACAGTGTTGAGTCAGAAACTCTTTACGGCTGCCGTGGATTCGAACGCTTCGGAACATGCGGCACGTACTCTGGCAATGCAAGTGGCTACGGACAATGCGAACGAACTGATTCAGGATTTGACGAAGCAATATAATAAGAGTCGCCAGCAGGCTATAACGAACGAGTTATTGGATATCGTAGGTGGTTCTATGCAGTAAATAACTTTGCATGATAACACTATTTTGTGAATCGATATTCCGTTTTTAATCATTGTCCGGCTAGTAATTAAATAATCTATATATTTGAAAATTATTTGAGAGGTGAGATTGTTTTGATGGGAACAAAACAAACCTTGATAACTAACAAAACAAATATATAGATTATGACACAAAAGCGATTATTCGGCATTTCTGGTGCTATTGCTACGGCAGCATTGATTGGTGGGCTGTTGGGTGGATGTATGGAGAAGGATCTTTATGATCCTAATTATGGGAAGGAGCCTCTTCCGGATCCTAGTGAGTATTTTGGTTTTGAGACACGTGGTGACGTGAGACTCTCAGTAAATTATGATTTGCCCGGACTTGTGGCTCTTCTTGAAGTGTATGATGAAGACCCGATGGAAGTAGTGGACAACGTTCCGGTAAAGAAAGAAGGAGCAGAAGCTTTATTCAAAATCTACACGGATGGAAATGGAAAATATGAGGGGAAAATGAATATTCCTACTTCCGTAGAAAGTGTTTACTTGTACACATCAAGCTGGGGAGTGCCCCGATGCGTAAAACTCGATATAAAAGAGGGTGTGGCAAGTTATGATATGAGTAAAAAGACTTCTCCTTCTGCCAATACTAAAGCGGTAACGCGTTCTTATGACTTTTCGAAAGGTAGCGTGCCGTATCTTATCAATTCTGGTGCTAATTTGTATTCATTGTGTAAGTGGGGAGAAGGAGGAAATCTCACCTATATTTATAATAGTCAAACAGGAAATCAAGACCCTATTAATAATGGATATGTAACACCTCAAAAACAAGTGGGTAATGAATTGATTGGAAATCTTGTAGAACGTTTAAACTCTTTTTTCAAGCCATCCGGAGGTTCTGTAGACAACGCTTATTTGTATAAGGGATCTGAAATCACTAATATTAATGTAACACAAGAGGGAACTACGTTAGATTTAGTCTTTCTTGACAGGGATGCTTCATTTAATAATTCATTTGGATATTATTATTATAAAACAAGTGATGGAGTTAGTAACTCTAATATGAGGAAATATATCGTATTTCCAAATGTTGCTTTTTCTGTATATAATGGAGCTTTACCTATTTTGAAGTGTGGAGATAAAGTACGTCTGCTCTTTTTTGGTGAGGATGGTAAACCAAGTGAAAAATTTCCGAAAGGATATACAGTAGGATGGTTTATATATGCAGATGGGTATCATCAAAATGAGAATGAAATTGACATTACAAAGCAATTAATAACTTCTAATGGATATTCTAATGGTGGTTTTGTATCTGTAAAAGATGAAAAGAGTGGGAAAACCATTATTGGTGTGGAAGATGGAGCAAACAGAAGTTTTTGTGATCTGCTATTTTATGTAGATGCTTCTCCGGAAAGTTCTATTGATGATCCGAACAGACCCAATATCCCGAGTGATGATAAACCAATAGAAAAGCCGGATGCACAGGAGAACTTAAAGGGGACTTTAGCCTTTGAAGATATTTGGCCTGACGGGGGAGATTATGACATGAACGACGTGATCGTAGAATATAACCGTGCCATATATTTCAACACAGAAAACATGATAAGCAAGATTGTGGATACATTTACGCCCACACACGACGGAGCGATGTATGATAATGCATTTGCTTATCAGATAGATGGAGGACAGTTTGGTAAAGTGACTTCAGATAAGGATATAAAAGTGGAGAGCGAAACGTCCTCTATTATTGTATTCCCAAGTGTAAAACAGGCTGTTAAGGGGAAAGTGGGACCATGTACGATAACCAGAACTTTTGAAAAGGCCACTTTTAATAAGGAGAATCTGAAGATATATAATCCGTACATTATAGTTAAATATGCAGCAGGTCAGCAGAGCCGGACGGAAGTGCATTTGCCTAAATATTCACCGACATCTTATGCTGACAAATCGCTTATAGGTTCTAGTAAGGATGTCTATTACATTGATCGTGATGGAGCTTATCCGTTTGCCATCGATATTCCGATATTGAATTTCATTCCGGTGACGGAAACGCATAACATTGATACGGAATATCCTTATTTCAAGAATTGGGCTGATTCTTGGGGATCAAAATCTACAGATTGGTATAAGAAATATCAGTCTCCCAAGAATTAAGAAACAAAAACAACTTCGATATATAACTGTGACACGACTTTGTGTTCTGATTTGATCCGGTCCCGGTGTTCTTCAAGCGAGAAGAAAGCCGGGACTTTTTTTGACTCATTTTCTTACGTTCAATTTCGGTGGTTGGAATCTATTCAGTACCTTTACCGAAAATTAGAAGAAACATGGAAAATAATCCTGAACTACAACTAGCTTGGCAGTTCATTGAAAATACAGGCACACATCTGTTTCTTACCGGAAAAGCCGGAACTGGAAAAACTACCTTTTTGAAACGATTGAGAGAACATACCCCCAAACGCATGGTCGTATTGGCTCCAACTGGAATCGCAGCTATCAACGCCGGAGGGGTGACGATTCATTCATTCTTTCAGCTGTCTTTTGCTCCGTTTGTGCCGGAAACAACTTTCAATTCTGCCAAGATGCACTACCGTTTCAGCAAAGAGAAACGGAATATTATCCGCAGCATGGATCTGCTTGTAATCGACGAGATCAGTATGGTACGTGCAGATTTGCTGGATGCTGTGGATGCGGCTTTGCGTCGTTATCGTGACCGTGAAAAACCTTTCGGGGGTGTGCAGTTGCTGATGATCGGTGACTTGCAGCAGTTGGCTCCTGTTGTAAAGGACAATGAATGGGAACTGCTGAAGAATCATTACGAGACACCATACTTTTTTGCCAGCCGTGCACTGAAGGAAACGGTGTATATGACCATCGAACTAAAGAAAGTCTACCGTCAGAGTGACACCTTCTTTCTTTCTCTTCTGAACAAGATACGCGAAAATAAAGCAGATGATGAAGTGCTGAACGAACTGAACCGTCGGTATCAGCCCGGTTTCCGCCCACGGAAGGAAGAGGGATATATCCGACTGACAACGCATAACTATCAGGCGCAGCAGGTGAATGACCGTGAACTGGCATCGCTGTCCGGACGGGCTTATAGCTTTCGGGCGGAGATAGAGGGAAATTTTCCTGAGTACTCGTACCCTGCGGATGAAGTGCTTACAGTCAAAGAGGGAGCACAGATCATGTTTCTCAAGAATGATGTTTCATCGGAAAAACGGTACTATAACGGCATGATAGGCGAAGTGATGAGTGTTGATGCCAAAGGGATGTCCGTACGTGGAAAAGACAGTAGTAATGTCTTTCAGTTATTGCCCGAAGAATGGGGGAATTATAAGTATGTGCTGAACGAAGAAACGAAGGAGATCACAGAAGAAATAGAAGGTGTATTCCGGCAATATCCTATCCGTCTGGCATGGGCTATCACGATTCATAAGAGCCAGGGATTGACGTTTGAGCGGGCGATTATCGATGCCCGTAACTCTTTTGCTCATGGGCAGACGTATGTAGCGTTGAGCCGTTGTAAGACTCTGGAAGGAATGGTATTGGAGACTCCTTTGCGCAGAGAGGCGATTATCAGCGATAGCATTGTAGATGATTTCACAAGAGATGTGGAACAGAATAAACCGGGAAGCAAGCAGTTGAACGATATGCAGAAGGCTTATTTTTACGATCTGTTGAATGATTTATTTAATTTCTATTCGCTTGATCAGGCTTATAAGCGGTTGCTTCGGATGATGGATGAAGAGCTTTATAAACTTTATCCGAAGTTGCTTGCCGAGTATAAAGAACTGGCTCCGCATCTCAAGGAGAAGGTGGTGGAGGTCTCCAATCGCTTTCGTAATCAATACACACGTCTGATTAATGAGAATGAGAACTATGCCGGAAATGAGGAGTTACAGCAAAGGATTCATTCCGGTGCTGCTTATTTCTGTGAAGCATTGCTTCCCGTTCGGGTGCTGTTTGACAAGACCAGTATGCCTCTTGATAATAAAGAGCTGCGGAAACAACTGAATGAACGTTTGCAGGCATTGGACGATGCTTTATGGATTAAAGAGTCTTTGTTGGATGCAATGCGGACGGAGAAATTTACGGTAACGGATTATCTGAAACGGAAAGCGAAAGTGATGTTGAGTCTCGAAGGAGAAACTGCCTCTTCCGGTTCTTCTGCCAAGGCTCCAAAGGAGAAAAAAGAGCGGAAAGAACGTACTCGCAGCAATTCAGGAAAGGTGAAAGTAGAAGTACCTACGGATATTCTGCATCCGGAACTTTATCGTGCTCTGTCGGAATGGAGAACGGCAAAGACGCGCGAAGTGAATATGCCGGCTTATGTGATCATGCAGCAAAAGGCATTGATGGGTATTGTGAATCTGTTGCCGGATACACCGGTAGCTTTGGAAGCGATACCTTATTTCGGTGCGAAAGGAGTGGAGAAGTACGGACTTGAGATTTTGGGCATTGTGCGCAAATATATGAAGGAGAACAAACTGGAACGACCGGAGATCTTTACTTCTGTTTCGGGCGGAGAGGATGTACGTGAACAAAAGCTGGACGCGCAGCATCATGAGGATAAGGAGAAGCAGAAAGAGAAGAAGAAAGATTCAAAGCTGGTGAGTTATGAAATGTTCTGCCAAGGGATGACTATAGAGGAGATAGCCAAAACCCGTGATTTGGTGACAGGAACGATTGCTGCTCATCTGGAACATTATCTCCGCGAAGATAAAATAAAATTGGAACAGGTAGTGACAGCGGACAAGATTAAGAAGGTCCGGACTTATCTGGAAACCCATGAGTTTATGGGAGTGGTGGCTATTAAAGCTGCATTGGGAGATGAAGTTTCTTACGCTGATATTCGCTTTGTATTGGCGACGGCGGGGCATTAAAAAACTCATTTTAATAAAAAAATGATGTCCGAAAAGCTACTGACAGAACGATAGGTCAGATATGCTTTTCGGACATCATGGTATGATGGGATACAGAGTTATAAGTTACAGAAGAAAGAAACGAATACAGGCACGCTGATATCGATCAGAATACCATGCAAAATAGCGATAGGAATCATTTCTTTTCCCGAATATCTGCTGATGGAAGGTAATAATACATCCATTGAGTTGACTCCTGCCGCCGAAATGGGAGCAAGTTTCCCGAAATACTTCTTGATAAGCGGTGTACCCAAAAGTGCCATCATTTCGCGAAAGATATTAGTCAGCAGGGCAATGGTACCCAGCTCTGTAGCCAACTGTATTCCGATGGTCGGTTCCTTGAACTGAGTGATCAGGATGGAAGACAGCGAATAATAGGCGAATCCGCTTCCTACTGCCATACAGTCGAATACACTCCATTGACTTAACAAAATGCTTGCTAAGGCAGAAAACAACAAAGTGCCGGTAATGGTACCCAACGGAATCAGCAGCATTTTCGGGTGCAAATGTGAGATGATCGCTTTCAGGTTTTTATTGGAACCGATACTGATTCCTACTTGCAGCATCAACGCATATAGTATATACATGGAAACAGTATGTGTATCGAATTGAAATTTATTAAAAACTCCCATGATACAGCCTACACAGAAAAATACGATAACGATAAGACTTCCTTTCATTGTTTACCTCCTTTCTTGAAAAATAGTTGTAATACAAGTCGGGCAGCAAGCAGACTCCCTAATACGCCGGATACGGCAAGAATGATCGCTTGCCATCCAAACTTACCAAGATTATTCACAATCAGGCTATTAGAGCCAATGGATACTCCAAGGATAAAGAGTAACAGGAATATTGTAAGAGAAATTGTCTTTTCAGTCTTTTGTAAGATACTCCAGTTGCGCAATCCGTATCCGATACCGATTCCCAAAAACATGGTAGATATAATAGAGAACATATTGTAATATATTTTAGTTGGTTAGGTTAAACAAATTATAAATAGCATGGATAATCCCCAAAAAGATATACATCTTATTGACAATCAGGTGGAAATACTGTCTGTGAGTAACGAAATAAATCAGCAGGCAGTTGGGGATAAGAATGGATAAGGGGAATTTAGATGAATCCGCTGAACCAATGTACATGCACGCAACATGACGTGCAGAAATTGGGAATTTCCGCATGAAATATAAGGGCGTTATGTGATTGTAATGTTTGATTCATCTTTTGGTTCTTTAATTCGGGTGCAAAGATAAGAACTTATTGCATATTTTCAAAATAAATATGCAATAATTAAAATCGGTAAGGTTGTTGAAACAAGGAATGGAATGTTGTAAAAAGTTGGGAATGTAGACCTTAACCTTTATATAATATGTGCTTATATTACTATTTTATATGGTTATGACAGTTCGATGCTTGAGCCGAATTGTTATGTTGTATAGGGCACATACTTTCATTTGGGCAAACAATCTGATAATAGGATATGCCGGTTAATGTTTCCACTCCATGAGAATATCTTTCAGCTTTCGTGGCTGGTAACCAAGTATAGTCCGGGCTTTTGCTATACTCATCCCACTGAAACGGGGACGGGGAGTAGCTTCTTGCATTTCTTCTGTTGTGGCAGGGTGAACGAGCGAACGGTCCAGCTTCATGTAGTCTGCTACCAGAAAAGCAATTTCTGCGATGGTCAGGCATTCCTCGCCACAGATATGAAAAATTCCGTTTGCGGCATTTTCTACCAGGTGTTGTACTCCGGCTGATACGTCACCTACATAGGTGGGCGTGCGCCATTGATCTGATACGACACGGATTTCTTGTCCTGCATTCAAACGATTCATCACCAGTTGCACGATGTTTCCATGTTGTCCCGGCAATGCTTTTCCGTAGACAATCTCTACGCGGGCAATAGCATAGTTACTACAGATTTCAGCAACTTTCTCTTCTCCTTTCCATTTGGTGAAACCGTAATAGTTGGCGGGAGCGGGGAGACTTTCTTCTGTATAAAGCTGTCCGGACTTCTCGTCTATCTTTCCGTCAAAGACGAAGTCTGTAGATAAATGAATGAACCGGCTTTTGTAACTTTCGCAAAGATGTGCCAATTGTTCTACTGCCGTAACATTTGTTAGCCAGGCTTCTTCGTGATGCGTTTCGCAATAATCGGGGACGGATAAGGCGGAACAGTTGATGACCACATCGGGTTGTACCTCTTTGAAAAGTTGCTTTACAGCTGCTTCATCCCGTATATCTGTGGTGGTGAAATGATAGTTGCCTCCATTCTTCGGAAGGATATCCGGATGCAGGGAACATCCTGTTACCTTATATTGTGCCTTGCTTGACAGGTCATTCAGTATTTGGCGTCCGGTGAATCCATTGGCACCGATAATCATTATATTCTTCATGGGCTGTTTTATAGTCGTTCGTTTCAGTCATATGAGTTTTTCTCAGTCACATGAGTGAATTTCGGTTCAGAAATATGGTTTTTCTATATTTATTTTCACAAAAGTAGAAAATAATTTTAGTTACGCAAATAGATTTGCGCAGGTAATCGCTAATGAGCGGGATTTAGTAAAGCCTTTGGTGGAATTGGCGTCTATGGCGGTGATCAAAGGATAAAATTAGCAGACGAGATGAGGTATGGATATAAAAAAAGGAGCAACGCCTTGCTCCAACCTTTGTTAACCTTAAATCTAATACTATGAAAAACACATTGCAAAGATACGCACTTCTGTGAACTTTGCAAACTATCCAAGAAAAATAGTATGTTTTATAACATTGATTAAGAATTTGAATTCTCAATTCTATTTTTATTAAGAGATTTCCTGATCTTATCTTTTGTTCTTAATGAGTAGCTGCATACCACGCTGTTTCCTCTTTTCTTGAAGCTAGCGAGTGCGTACTTGGATCGGAGATTGTGATACCGGAGAAGGTATTTATTTTCACTTCTCCTCTGCTCATAGAATAGAAATATTCTGTATTTCTTTTGAATGGCACCGTACGATTGAGTTGCTCGTTGAACTGTGCCACTAGAGTTTCATCGGGGCATAATTTTGAAACATAATCACCGTAGTCAAAGAAGATGACCGGATAATATCCGTCCAGTCTCTGTAAAGAGCTGGTTAGTGAAGGATCAAAAGTATATCGATGATTAATTTCTTTCATAATAGTTGCCAGGTTATCAAGTTCCGAGCAATCTGTGACAGCGATTGTTCCGCAGGGTGTGCTATAAGTGGAATAAAAAGAGTAAAAACCGTCACAGATACCGGCATAATCTACTTTCCCAATTAGATACTGACCTATCTCAGCGTATGGCATACCATACGCCATCACTTCACTTGTAGATCCTATCAGATAATCAGTTACGTCTTTGAGATCGTAGGCCACTTCTATACTTGACATATAACAGTCGTCAAAGAGTATATATTCCATTTTAAGTCCGGCATTGGATATTCCTTTGGCAAGTGTGGTTATATCAGTCTGATATTGGGCATCTAATCCTCCGAAGTAGCGTGTCATTGGTACATTTTCGTATTCCCAGTGCATTTTGGTACGAAGACCGCTACGTGATTTAGAGTTTGATACGGGTATCCATCCCATACCGTGGCAGCCGATAACCATCGAATAGCGTTTGGTGGGAGAATAGCGTTGCACGTCATTTAGAATGGATGTGATACCTTCTGCTGTGGTATATGCAGGATCTGTATAGTTCTTTAGAGTTTTACGCACACTCTTGCCGTTCTCATAAGCGAGTTCAAAAAGAGTGGCTTTCGTTGCTGTGGTACACATGAAAATGATTACCCGTTCATCCTTCAGGATATTCTTTTCAACTACACTTTCAAGGTCGCTGATGTTCTGATAGAAATTGGATGTGAGATTATCAGACCAGGGGAGATACATGAATACCGTTTGTTCTGTAGGTACCGGAACAGGCTCTTCCTTTTCGCATGAAGTCATGCCAAAAGAAAGGAATAGTACGATGATAACTGATTTAATCAAATGGTCATATTTCCGCTCTGTCTTCATTGTTTTGTCAGGATTAAAGTTACTTCTTGATATATAACGTAAAAGGAGCACTTTTTGATTTATATAATCAGGATATAATCTGATGTATCTTTTCAAGTGTTTCTGCAAATCTACTGAAAAATAACGTAACTCTGCGTCCATGATATGCAAAATAGATAAGAATAAATGGTTATCTGAAAAATTGCATATTGATGTGTTGCTGCTTTGAATTGTTTCGCTTTCGTACTTGTATAGTCTCTAAAATTGCCTGCATTCTTCTTTGTACACTTCTGCTCTGCTATGAATTGATGAATAATAATGAGATAATGATAGGAAATTCATGATATTTAAACTGTTATGGAATATGATTAGATAAGTTTACTGTCATTACGTAATATTTGTTTCGTTTGCTTTTTCCTGTAGGATAGACTTATAATAGCTTTGTTTTCTTCATTTGCAGTCTTTTTAGGGATTAAAAAAAAGTTCCTCGGTGAGGAACGGAGTGTTGGTTTTAAACCAACGAACTGTTCGACACCGAGGAACATTCTGTTTCAGAGCATAGAAAGCTGTATATTATAACAGATAAACTGCATATTTTATCTCATTTATGCATATTATTACGGACTTTTATACAGTTTTTCTTCCGGATGCTATGTTTTGATTCCGGCAATATTCCTGCAAATATTAAAAACAGAACATTTTCTCACTGATTCATCAGTCTTTTATTGGGTTATGATATAAAACTGGTTCGCAATGTTGGTTCATACACAGGCTTTTCAATTCCTGATTTTCGTCCGCTTTCAATACATTTCAATAGCCATACCATATTCTGTCCTAGTGTACGCATAGTCTGAAGACCCTCTTCGTCTTTACGGACATCTTCCGGTGTGAAGCCATGCACAGAATTCCAATATTGCGAGGAGACGATTGGCATATTGCTGATAGTGAAATATTGGTTGAGTTGCTCAAAAGTAGCAGAAGCACCTCCGCGACGACAAGATACGATTGAAGCTCCCAATTTGCCGGCCATGCTGTCACTTGCGCTGAAGAATAATCTGTTGAGAAAAGAAATTAATTGTCCGGAAGGACCACTGTAATAAACCGGTGAACCGATAATGATCCCATCAAATTCATTCAGGCGATTCTGAATATCGCACACGATATCATTGTGAAAACAGTGTCCTGTTTTCTTGCAGTTCATGCAAGCGATGCATCCCGCTATCGGCTTTTTACCCAGATAAAGCAACTCCGTATCGATTCCATTTTTCTGAAGAGTTTTTTCTACTTCATGGAGAGCGGTATATGTGCAGCCCTCTTTATTAGGACTACCGTTAATTAGTAATACTTTCATTGTTTTGTTTATTTAGTTATTGAATAGATGTTCCCAATTGGCGGGCTTTTTCCAGTGACGGATGTCCTTTGATGTCTCCTGTGTTCAGAACTCCACCGGCATATACTTCTCCTAAATTTTCCCATTCCAGAAAATTCAGCAAGGCGTGGTAGTAATGCTCTACGGGTTCAAGATTTTCTTTGGTATCTCCTTCGGCAGCCATTAACATAACGCAGCTTTTCTTCAGTTTACGGTAGTCACCCTCTTTTTCAGCCACTGCGAATAAGCGGTCTAAAGCTGCTTTTAGCTGTGCTGTGATGCTCCAATAATACATAGGAGAGGCCAGCACCAGTATATCTGCTTCTTCATACATGGGAAATATCTTATCCATATCATCTTTTTGCACACATGGACTTTGGGGATCTTTCCCACCTTTTAAACATCCCAGACAGGGATGAATATTCATCTTTTGTAAGTTGAACACAGTCACCGTATGTCCGGCTTGTTCCGCACCTTGCTTAAATGCTTCGATCAATCCCACTGTGTTTCCTTTCGGTCGGGGGCTTCCATTGAGAATAACGATTCTTTTACTCATAATTTTATTCCTCGCTTAGTCATTAAAAAGATTTATAATACGTAGCTCTTAATCACAATGCAAAATTAGCGGTATGTGCGTCATGGATAATTTCTAATTGGCTCACATAATGTTTCTGTTTAGTTCAATATGCTTTTCTTATTTAAAAAATCAGAGGGAGGCATACCATAATAATCTTTGAAAATACGGGAGAAGTGAGTCGGATTTTCGAAACCAAGCGTGTAGCAGACATCGGAAACGGACATCATCGTATTCTGTAACATCTCTTTAGCTTTACACAATCGCTGTTCACGTATCCATTGTGCAGGCGGCATATTGTAGACATTCTGAAAATCCCGTTTGAAGCTTGACAAGCTACGCCCGGAGAGATAAGCCAGTTCCGGAAGGGTGACAGGGGAAGCGTAATGTTGTTCCACCACTTGCCGGATATCTGTTCGTACAGGTTTTCTTAATTGCAGAATCTGACGGAACATATTTTTGCTACATTCCGAAACATCGTATAGCATCTCCATGATTTTTAGTTTTAATAGTCCGGGGTTGACGGATGCCGGATTGTTGAAGTAGGGTTTCAGCGAATAAGCAAAAGCAACCAGACAACTGCTCATCGGATTAACCGTATTCTTGATTTCTTCCGTCATGCGGGGGATATTGACATTCTGCATGGTGAGAAATTCCTTCAGCAATTCATCTTTCAGGCAGAACATCAGACCGTCGAATATATTTGCATTGTCCGGATTACCTTCATTTTCATAATAGATAGATGTTGCCTTTTTTAATATGATCATTTCGTTTTTATGCACTACATACGTCTGCTTCCCATAATGGAGGGTAGCTGTTCCGTCAAGTACCATCATGAGCAGATGATCTTCAAGAAACATAGTGCCGGATGCTTCGATGCTATGTATGCAGGATTCAATGACAGAGATACCTCCCAGAGAAAGTGAACTGGATGTGCAATTGTCGGAAACAAGGGCTGTAGGGATTTTAATGTACTTTTTCATTGAGTGATATAAATAAGTCTGCCGCAAAGATAGAATCTTTTCGTTCCCGGAAGATAACTTTTTAGTTCTATTAATTTTTCTATTTAGTCCAAGTGGAGGTGGAATATGCGATTTTGGCGTTGTGTATAGGAGATAGCTCGCGTATGGATATAAAAAAAGGAGCAACGCCTTGCTCCAACCTTTGTTAACCTTAAATCTAATACTATGAAAAACACATTGCAAAGATACGGACTTCTGTGAACTTTGCAAATTATCCAAGAAAAATAGTATGTTTTATAACATTGATTAAGAATTTGAAATCTCGATTCTATTTTTATTAAAGAAAATTTGATGTTACTTTAAGATACCTTCGGGCATTATTGGGAAAGTGGTCAATGATCCGTTTATCTTATATTCGGTATTATCTACTGTCATTTCCAGTCTCGGGACGATAACTGCATTGCTTCTTGTGGAAGAATCTTTCTTTTTGATTTTTTGCTCCACAAGTTTCTTCCAATCAATATCTAAACAGCGTTGTATCATGCCAAACCAGGTATGTGTCTGTTACCTTTATTTTATTCAATAAGTAATATAAAGTTTGTGTTTATTTTATATCAACTCTTTAAAAAGTCAGTTAGGCATCCTGAAATCATTCGGCAAACAACCGGTGATCTTCTTAAACAGGCGGCTAAAATATTGCGGATTTCGGAAACCGAGTTCCTGTGCTATCTGGCTGAGTGGTTTATCTGTATTTATCAACCACTCTTTAGCTGTCTCGAAACACTTGAACTGAAGGTATTCTTTGTACGACTTCCCTGTTTCATATTCCAGCAAATCATTGAAATATGCGGGAGAAAGACGAAGAACTCTGACGCACTCCTCAATAGTGGGAAGATCGGCGGACTGATTTTGTATAGTATTGAAATGATCATCCAAAAGACGGTCAAACCGTTCGATAATCTTTTTGTTAGCCTCATTGCGTGTGATGAACTGACGTTCGTAGAAGCGTTCGCAATAATCAAGCAGTAGTTCGATGTATTTGGAAATGATCTTCTGACTATAGCAGTCGATACAGCGTTGCAATTCTTGATTTATTTTATCCAGAAGTTCCTGTATGACCTGCTTTTCACGTAATGAAATATGCAGTGCTTCTTCGGGACGATAAGAGAAGAAAGTATAGTCACGAATGTTCGCTCCGAGGGCGGTGCCGCAGATCAGGTCGGGATGAAACGCCAGTATCCATCCTTTGGAAGGACGTGTGTTGTCACTATCCTTCATACTGATTGACTCGCCGGGAGTCAGACAGAGAAGTGTTCCGTCCGAAAAATCGTAGTACTGATGTCCGTATCTGTAGGCTTCACATTTACATTCACCCAACAGAATCGTGTAAAATCCGAATTTGAAATCCGTATGGGAGGATAAATCGGCTTTTGAAAGGTCGATGACACTGACCAGAGGGTGCAGCGTCTTACTCCCCATGCAGCAATTACATTGATGCACACTTCCTATCTTAAGTACTTTATCTCCCATGACGTAACTAATATCCTGATTAATGGAGCTGTTTCTAGCTCTGTTGCTTATATTCGTTTGGCGTACATCCGACATTCTTTTTGAACAATCGGCTAAAATGCTGCGGATACTGGAAACCCAGTTCATACGCAATCTGGCTGACCGTCTGGCTGCCTTCTAAAATCCGTTCCTTGGCAAGTTCTATGATCCGGTGTTGAATATATTCCTGCGCTGTTTTTCCTGTTTCTTTCTTGATCAGGTCTCCGAAGTAATTGGAAGAAAGGCAGACCTTATCCGCAAAATATTTTACAGAAGGAAGTCCTTCGGTAAGTGCAGTCTGATTCTGAAAATACTCGTCCAATAACTGTTCAAACTTCACGATGATATCTTTATTTGCCTGATTGCGTGTGATGAATTGCCGTTCGTAGAAGCGCATACAATAGTCAAGCAACAGTTCTATATTGCGGACGATGAGCTGCTTGCTATGTTTGTCGATAGCATGTTCCAGTTCGATTTGTATTTTGTGGATACAATCGGTCACGATTTCCCTTTCCTGTTCGGAGAGATGCAGTGCTTCATCCACTTCGTAAGAGAAGAAGTTGTAGTGTTTGATGTTCTGCCCTAAAGAAGTTCCCCGGATTAAATCGGGATGAAATAACAGACCGATAGATTTCGTATGAACAGGTGTCTGTTTGCGGTTATCTATCCCGATTACCTGTCCCGGAGCCATGCAGACAACGGTTCCTTCCTGATAGTCATAATACTTCCGTCCATATCTGAGATCGCCACATTTTGCGTCTTTCAGAAACAGAGAGTAGAATCCGATATTCATACGGTAGTAGTCTACCGTCTTTGTCGCTTTCGAAAAGTCGATCACGTTTACCAGTGGGTGCAAGGTCTCTAGTCCAAACAGTTGGTCATACTGGTCAATGCTTTCAATTTTTGTTATTTCTTCCATACGGCTTACAGTTTTGATCTGTCACAAAGATAAAGCTTTTAAATGTATCTTGCTCATTCCGGATTTGCAAAACAGTAATTTGGGTATAAGATTCAGTAATTTGTATACAACGCTGGCGGGCGGTGGGATGCAAACTCACTTTTTTCTAATAAATATCAGTGTATCGGAAACAAAAAAACGGAATAATCACGGGATGTGAATAGTAGAATTGATATATTTGTTCCTGCGAATTTTAAAAGACTTGTTTTATGAAAGCATTATTCATTGGAGGAACCGGTACGATCAGTACCGATGTAGTAGAGTTGGCACAACAGAGAGGGTGGGAGATAACGCTGCTCAACCGGGGCTCAAAAAAACTGCCGGAAGGTATGCGCAGTATCACTGCCGACATTCACGATGAGGAAGCTGTAGCAAAAGCTATTGCTGGTGAAAGTTATGATGTGGTTGCCCAGTTCATTGCTTATACGGCGGAAGATGTAGAACGTGATATTCGTCTGTTCCGTAATAAGACGAAACAATATATTTTTATCAGCAGTGCATCCGCCTACCAAAAGCCGTTGGCTGATTACCGCATCACGGAAAGTACCCCTTTAGTGAATCCTTACTGGCAATATTCACGGCATAAGATTGCCGCCGAAGAAGTATTGATGACAGCATACCGGACCATCGGTTTCCCGATTACGATTGTCCGTCCCAGCCATACGTATAATGGAACGAAACCTCCTGTAAGCCTGCATGGAAATAAGGGGAACTGGCAGATACTTAAACGCATCCTTGACGGGAAACCGGTTATTATCCCCGGTGACGGAAGTTCCTTGTGGACACTGACTCACTCCAAAGACTTTGCCAAAGGATACGTAGGACTGATGGCGAATCTTCATGCCATCGGGAATGCCTTCCATATCACTACAGATGAGAGTATGACTTGGAATCAGATTTATCAAACCATTGCCGATGCACTGGGGAAACCTCTGAACGCATTGCATGTAGCTTCCGATTTCCTTGCACGACATAGCGGGAACTATGACTTCCGGGGTGAACTGTTGGGAGACAAAGCCGCTACGGTAGTCTTTGATAATTCGAAAATAAAACGCCTTGTTCCGGACTTTATCTGTACTACTTCGATGGCGGATGGTTTAAGGCAGTCAGTGCAATATATGCTTTCGCACCCCGAAACACAGACTCCTGATCCGGAGTTCGATTCATGGTGCGACCGTGTGGCCGATGCGATGGGTGCGGCAGACAGAGCTTTTGAAGCAGAATAAACGTTAGTTGAAAAGTGACTCATCCTGAAACAAGTCGATCATGATGAGTCGGAGCAGTTAATAAAGACCGTTTCGCCCCTGCTGAACCTCGATCCGGATACCGAAATTACCATTAGAGGACTTCAGTTCGAATGCTCCCCGGAAATTATTCTTTTCCCAAGGCATGGCACTACGGTTGGGCACTTTCCATCCGTCTTTGTCATAGTCTCCGTATGTATTGATTTTCCATCCGTTTTTCAGTTTGAAGGTACCCATCTGCATGAACTGCGGTGAAGACGACAATCCCCAGCCATACCCATATCCGAAACCGGAGAAAGGGGAAGAAAATGCGTCGGTGAATCCCTGTGTATAGCTGGCGTCTGTATTCAGACGGAATATCTGATTATAGTCTTTACTTACATCCGGTACATCGAGATTGAATTTCGGAAGTTTGGGAGGCGCCACATTCATTAATCCCATATCGAGCAGGAAGCCGCCAAATTCCTTTATATTGCTCGACGGAGCACGACGAATACTATCGGAAGGAACTTCCGACTGTGCGGATGCAAAACCGACCGATAATATCAGCGAAAGAAATAGAATCAGTTTTCTCATCTTCGTAAAGGTTGATTGTTGACAAAGATAGAAATTTTTAGTCTGACTGCCTGCTTTCGTTATGTTTTCTTAGAGAAAAATCCATTAAAAAACATAGTGTTACTATCTTGTCGGGATGGTGTAAGTATCCCACTAAGATAGTGTAAGTATCCTGTCGGGATAGTGACACTATATCAGTAGGATAGTGACACTATTTTAGGGCTTAGTTTGCAATCAGTTTATAGCCGATTCCCCGCACATTGACGATGCGTATTTGCTCATCCTGTGACAACTTATGCCGTAACTTCGTGATGAACACATGCAGACTCCGGGAATTGAAGAAACTGTCATCCCCCCAAAGCTCCAGCAGAACGTCTTGTGTATTGACCACTTGATTCCGGTTCTCGCAAAGCCGTTTCAGTATTTCCGATTCGCGGTGGGAGAGTTCCTGTCTCACTCCGGAACGAAGCAATGTCTGCGCGACCGGATCAAACAGATAACTTCCTATCTCAAAACGGCTGGATACCTTTGTCTCCGTGAAGCTGAACGCTTTTCCCATCAGCGCCTTGATACGTATGATCAGTTCCTGCATACCGAAAGGCTTTTTCAGATAATCGTTTGCTCCAAGTTCGAACCCTTCTACCACATCGTTGATGGCCGAACGGGCAGTCAGAAACAGTACAGGTGTCTGCTTGTCCGTCTGCCGGATGCGGCGTACCATTTCGAAGCCGTCCATTTTGGGCATCATCACATCGGCCACCAGCACGTCCGGTCGAAGTTCAAAGAAAAGATGCAATCCTTCTTCGCCGTCGGATGCCGTATGGATGGTAAAACCGTTTTCTTCGAGCGTATCTTTGATAATCATGGCGAGTGTCAGTTCGTCTTCCACCAACAATACTGTAATGTCGTTTTTGCTCATGGCTCTGGTGTTTTATAGAGTAATGGTAAATGTACTTCCTTTGCCGGATTCACTTTTGACGGTGATGGTGCCTCCATGTTTTTCGACCATGCTTTTGACATAGAAAAGCCCTAGGCCGTACCCCTTCACGTTATGAAGATTTCCCGTCGGAACCCGATAGAATTTGTCGAATATATGTTTCTGCTTGTCAAGCGGAATACCTATTCCATGATCGGAGACGGTGATAGTCACCGTTTCCCCCGTTTGGCGGCACTGAATTGTTATCTCTGCTTCTTGTTTCGAATATTTCACGGCATTGTCTATCAGGTTACTGATGATATTGCTGAAATGAGTGCGGTCGGCTACTATCGTCAGTGTTTCCGGTTCTGTTTCCAGTTTTATGTGTACGGGGATATCCGCTTTTAGCTGGTGCTGCTCTATTAAAGAAGTAATCAGTTCTTTCAGACAAATCTCTTCGGGGTGCAGTCTGAAAGTCTTGCGGCTTTCCATGCTCATGGAAAGAATCTGTTCGACGAGTCCGCTCAAACGCTGTAGCTGTTCCTGGCTGATGCGCAGATATTGGTCACGTTTGCTTTTCTCTTCCGCCTGGTTGAAATTCAGCAGTGCATCGTTGGCGGCATACGCCACGGCAATAGGGGTCTTTAACTCATGCGTGATGTTGTTGGTGAAGTTGCTCTTCATTTCTTCCAGCGTTTTTTGTTTCAGCAGTGTCCGGATGAGGAACCAGAAGGAGAATCCGAGGATAAGGAAGATGACAAATGAAGTGACCAGGATGCCGGTCATTTGTTTCCATACCAGGGAGGTGATCGGTTCCATTATTAGTTGGTAGCGTTGGCTGTGGTGCCTGTTAAATTCGTAGTCGTAGCGGATGGCTTTCGGGCTGGGGATGTAGGTGTTGTCTCCTGCGATGCCTAGTGTATCTACAAATATTTTGGACGAATCCTGTGTGGTTCCGGTATATATAAATAAGGTGCGGTGAGGCACATCTATGTTGTGTGCTTTCAGTACATCGGTAAGGAGACTGTCATATTTTTGCAGGTTGATGTCGATGTAGGTGTCTACGCCGGAGTGCATACCCTGTTGGACGCTGAGTATAAGTTCTTTCATCGAGTCCTGTTTCTTTAATAATACATCGAGTCCGCTTTCGCTGGAGGCAACGGCGCTGGCATCCGGATCGTTGTCGTTGACGGCCAGGGTATCTACTGCTGTTTCCGTGCGTGTATGCAGGGTGTCTTTGTAGGTACTGTCCGTATAGGAGACGGTCTGGCTTGTCACCAGCGATTTGCCGTCCGCACCGTATCCGGCGGAGACGGTGACCGAACCATGTTCCACATTATCTTTTTGCAGCTCGTTGACGCGGAGCACGATCTCATTGAAATCGCTTGTACGCATGGCATCTTTGATATTATTGTCCATTTCCTGCTTCATCGTGCGGTAAAGCCCTGTCAGCCAATATGCTTGGTAAACAAAGATGCCTGTCAGCGAGCAGATGACAAGGATAATGATATGTTTCAACGGTAGTTTCATACGGACAAAGATAGTATGAAACTGTTATTTTTCTTCTCTTTGATAAGACTAAATAACACTAGATAAGACGGCGATAACGTAAAATTTCGTTTTTTCTTCCGTATTTTGCAGCATACCAAAACGAATACGATATGAAACGGACTTATTTACTGCTTTTGTTATTTTTCATGTATTGGATGTATGCTTCTGCACAGCAGGTACAGACAACACAAGAACCTGCCGACAGCGTAAAAAACGTAGCTTATATAGACAGCCTGTATCGGGAACTTCCCGAAGTCATGATCACCGGGGAACGTCCGGTTGTGAAAGCGGAACAGGGGAAACTGGTATACGATGTCCCGCGACTGGTCAGCAGCCTGCCAGTAGACAATGCCTACGATGCTGTAAAGAATCTGCCGGGAGTTGTCTCCATGAATGATGCCCTTACGCTGGGAGGGCAATCGGTCACTGTTGTCATCAACGGAAAAGTGACTACTCTCTCTGTAGAGCAATTAAGTGACCTGCTGAAATCAATGCCTGTCAGCCGGATTGAAAAAGCGGAAGTGATGTATTCAGCTCCGGCACGCTATCAGGTACGCGGACCGATGATCAATCTGATACTGACTTCGGGCATGGGAAAAGAACCTTCTCTTCAAGGAGAACTATATACCGCCTATAGCCAATTACACTACGAATCTTTGGCAGAGCGTGCGAGCCTTCTATACTCCGGACGCAAATTTTCTGCTGATCTTCTCTACTCTTACTCTTACAGGCGCGAACGGAGGGAGACAGACAAGGAAGCGCTTCACACGCTTGCCGACGGTTCGGTGCATCCGATGAATATGTATGATATCACTACATCCCGCCACAACAATCACCAGATACGTCTCGGGATGGACTACGCCTTTACCGACAAGCATTTGCTGAGTCTGGTTTATACAACGGCTTTCACCGATGTCAAACCTTACGCCACAGTCACCGGTGCGCAGAACTCTGTTACCGATTCGCACTCGGAAGGACAGCTTCATAATGCGAAACTCGATTATCAGACTCCGTTCGGGCTGAAAGCCGGAGCCGAATTTACCTATTACCATGCTCCCGGCAGTCAGCTACTTTACAGCACACTGGGAGAAGAAACACTGAACTTCCTGAGCAAAGATAACCAACGGATCAACCAATGGCGCTTCTATGCCGGACAAGAACATACTTTGGGTGCAGACTGGGGACTCAATTACGGTGTTGCCTATACGACCGCATTGGACAATAGTTATCAAATGTATTATGATCCCGAAACGGAAGCATTACTGCCGGACAACAACATGAAATCCCGTCGTCGCGAGCAGACGCTGAACTTTTATGCCGGACTCAGCAAGAGCTTCGGTGAGAAACTTTCGGCAGATGTCTCTTTGGCTGCCGAGCAATATCATACGGATATGTGGAACGAATGGAGCCTGTATCCGGTTGCCAACCTGACTTATTTACCTGCTCCGGGACATATTCTGCAATTTTCATTGAGCAGCGACAAGGAATATCCGGAATACTGGAGTATGCAGAACTCTACTTCCTATATGGGGGCTTATTCCGAAATTCAAGGCAATCCTTTCCTCAAACCGGCAACCAATTACGAGTCTAGCCTTAGTTATATATTAAAAGGGAAGTATGTGCTGACCGCCTACTACAGCCGTACGAAAAACAAGGAAATGCAGACGCTCTACCAGTCTCCGGAGCGTTTGGTAGAGATCTATAAATGCTTTAACTTTGACTTCTCGGAGCAGGCGGGCTTAGTGATGGTAGTTCCCTTTAAAGTGAAGAAATGGCTGGATTCCCGCATCACGGCAATCGGCTTCCGCTATCGTCAGAAAGACAGTGATTTCTGGGATATCCCCTTCGACCGCAAACTATATACGTTTGTATTGACAATGAACAATACCTTCACTCTCTCCACCAAACCCGATTTGAAGTTTACTCTGAGCGGATTTTATCAGAACAAAGCGATACAAGGTATTTTCGACCTTCCCCGTTCGGGAAATTTAGATGCGGCCCTGCGTTATACTTTCGCAAAGGGAAAAGCGCAGCTGACTCTGAAATGTGACGATATATTTAATACTTCCACCATTTCGACAAACGTCCGCTTCGGACAACAGAATGTGAAGAATCACTATATGCAGACTACCCGTGCCTTCGGAATCTCTTTCAATTATAAATTCGGAGGATATAAAGAGAAGAAGAGAGAAGAAGTAGATACTTCCCGCTTCAAATAAAAAGTAATAAGTAATCGGTAATTAGTTATAAGTTAAGAACCTTTTGTTTAGCAGAAAGAACTTTTTATTCGATGGGCAAGCAAACCACCATTCGTGTCCCCTGCGTGTAATCGGGATCTATCTTGATCTCTCCGTCCAGACGTTTCATGATGAGGCGGCAGAGATACAAGCCCAGCCCGTTGCCCGGAGTAAAAGTATCTAGTTTTGAAAAGCGGTTGAATACTTCCTCGTGCTTTTCTTTCGGTATTCCGCATCCTGTGTCGGTGACGCTGATAACTATCTTATTCAGTGATTTGTTGAGGTGGTACCCCAAAGTTATTTCTCCTTTTTCGGTGAATTTATTAGCATTGCCCAGCAAATGTTCAATGACTATCGTAAGATAACGGACATTGGTCGGAATCAGAATTATTTCTTCGGTGATCTCCGGATGATAATTGATCTCCGGCTTTTTAGTCACCCGCTTAAACTCCTGAATGCAGATATTTCTGACATCCGTAGGCTTACAGGGTAATTTTTCATCAGAGACATTCAGACTGGCAACTTCCAGCATACTATTGACCAGATTGGTGAGCAATACCGTATTCTTCTGAATCTCTGCCGGAAATTCGCGACGCATCTCTTCTTCAATCTCCTCATTCATGATTAAGTCGGAGAATCCGACGATTGCGTTGAGCGGAGTACGTATCTCATGGCAGATGGAATTGATGAACGCCTGTTTCATCTTTTCGCTTTCCTGTGCCTTGCGGTTCAGAACTTTCAGTTCGGCTTTCATTTTCTTTTCTCTTTTTAGCGAAGAGAACAGATAGCTGCAGACGCCGATTACAATCATCAGCAGAATCGCTAAGGAAAGAATCAGAATTTTCTTATTTTCTATTTCCAGTCTGGCCTTTTCGCTGTTGAGAGTATTTATGTCGTACTTAACCTGCAATTCGTTCAACTGCCTGTGTGCGTTTTCAGTATTCAGAGAGTCCTGTATTTGCTTGGAGATTTTAAGTTCTTTCAGCGCATTCGGATAGTCTTTTGCTTCTTCGTACAGCATGGAGTTGATTTCATAGAGTCCGGGCAGATTTTGCGGACCAAGGGTAGACGCGAACTTGATAAGAGAGTCATTGGCTACGATTGCTTTATGCAGGTCTTTATGAGTGCGGCTGTGCGTATAATAGTTATTAGCGCAAAGGTAATAGTTGTATTTATCCAGTATATCGGTCAGTTTCGGGGCAATCTGTTGCACCTGTTCCCAATAATAGTTTTCTTGCTCCGGCGGCAGATATTCGACGCAGCTAAGCAGGAAAGAATAATGCTGCAACTGATATAAATAGATCTTATAAAACGGGCGCTGTTCCTGAAAATCTCTCTTATATTTTTGGTTCACTAAGTTGATCAGGCTTTCCATTATCTTAACCGCTTCTTTTATTTTGCCTGCCTGCGCATATGCAAAACTTTGTTTCCAGAGAATGTGCCTTTGATATTCATATTTGGCGATAGTATTCGGCATTGATTCGATAAGCTTCACAGCCTTGTCAAAGCAAGGTAACGCTTCTTTAAATTTGTTGTTTACATAGAAGCTGACGCCCATCGTATAAGTGGTGGCTATCTCATTATAGAGAGTGTTCTTATTCTTTTTTGAATCGAAAGTGTTCAGTTCTTTCTCAATGGCTTCCTCTTTATGTTCCGACAGACACTGTGCGTCGAAAAGACGCATATGGTAAAGGGGCAATAAACTTCTGACCTCTTCGGGGCAGGGAACCTTCTTTAAATAATGGATGTATTTGATGACTGAATCCATTTCATGCGAATTGGCTTCTTCGATCAGAATATCGTTCAGCGCGTTCAGCATACTTTGATGATCATCAATTTCAGAAGCCTCCTGATACATCTTCAGAAGATATGTTTTAGCTTCCGAATCATCCAGATGGATATCGGCCAGATTTCTGTATATTTGAATTTTCTTTTGTGGAGACTGAGTCGATTTTAAGAGAATCAAAAGACTGTCGCTTGCCTGATCGGTGTTTGCTGCAAGTATTAACGGGCTAAGTATTAAGAGTATAGATGTCAGTAGATATTGCATATAAAGGTCGTTGTTTTGTTTGTATGCAAATCTACTGTTTTTTTCGCAAAACACATTCCGTTGAGTGAAAAACTTTTGAGACGGGACTGAATAAAAATATCCGGAAGGTCGCCGTTGCTGTGAGCATCGCCGCTGTTTCCGGATATTTTCATTGCTTACTCTTG
The DNA here is from genome assembly GCA_019412825.1 of Bacteroides thetaiotaomicron. Lineage (GTDB taxonomy): Bacteria > Bacteroidota > Bacteroidia > Bacteroidales > Bacteroidaceae > Bacteroides > Bacteroides thetaiotaomicron_A. Next base: position 30,738 of record DXOL01000027.1, read on the forward strand.
GTTGTTTATTTTAATGTGCGGATGCTTTCCATACATTGGCATACTCTTCCAGTACCCGCTTGATACTTTGTCCTATTTTCACGTAATCGGCTTCGTTCAGATTGGCGAGCGAAACGCGGACACTCCATTTCGGTCCGGCAAAGCCGCCACCGTTCAGCAGGACGAGCGAAGTCTCGTTGGCAAGGCGGAAAACGACGTCGAGCGGATTGTAGGTCTTTTGCAGATAGTCCACAAATTCTTCGCCGTAGAATTTCTTCGCCCATACCAGCATATCGATTTCCGAATAATATCCGGCACGCAACGGATCTTCAACCAGCGTGAAACCGGTGCTGTCCCAAAGGGCATGAAGACGACGGTGGATGATTTCCTGCATCTTTGCCTTGTACCGGTCTTCCTTGTCGAGAAGGGAGAAAGCGGCGAACAGACTCATCTGCATTTGCTGGGGCAGCGAGAGTCCTGCGGTATGGTTCAGTGCAATCTGACGACTGTCGGCCACCATGCGGTCAATAAACTTCATCTTCTCGGGATGTAAACTGAGGCTTGCATAACGCTTGTTTAAGATTGCTGTTTGCTCCTCCGACAGGCGGGCAATCATTTTGTCGTAGATGTTGTCTTCGTGTAGGGCTATCACTGCATTTCTCCATCCTGTGGCTCCGAAATATTTGGAGAAGGAATAGACGCAGAGTGTATTATGCGGCAACTCCGCCATCAACGAACGGAAGTGAGGTATGAATGTTCCGTACACATCGTCCGTAATGATCATCAGATTCGGATTATCATTCTTTACGATATTGACAATACGTGCGGCAGTCTCCGGACTCAGCGCGTAACTGGGCGGATTGCTCGGATTGGTGATGAACAACGCTTTTATCTGCGGATTCTTCAACTTATCGATATCTTCATCTTTATATTGCCAGGTGTGCAGCCCGTCCGGTGTCATCTGGTCGGCGGATATTTCGGTAACATCAAACTGATAACGACGTAATTCCGGAATTTCGATGTAAGGCGTGAAGACCGGAATCATCAGAGCGATAGAGTCTCCTTGATTCAGCAGGAAGTTCTCCTGCAATGAATCGAATACATAGCACATGGCAGCCGTTCCGCCTTCGGTAGCGAAAAGGTCGAATGTGCCTTTGGGCGGACGGCGGTCGCACATTTCCTGTGCCAGATAATCCTGTACGATTAGTTCGGTGAAGTGCAGGATACGGTCGGGGACAGGATACTGGTCGCCGATGACCGATTCCGCCCATTCATGAACCAGTCTGTCCGGATCGGCGGCGTGCTCCATCAACATATAATTATAGGTTTCTTTCAGTAACTTGGCTCCGGCTTCTTTCTCGTTTTCTTTGAGGAAAGCCTCGAAGCGGGCGGCTATTCCCTCTTGCTGGGGGATGCCTGCTATTCCTTCTTCCAAGGATAGGACACGGCGACATTCGCAAAGTCCGAATTTCCCTAGCAGGAAAAATGCTTCACGCGGTTCGGTCGCGATCCAGTTTGGATTGCCTCGTCCTGCGTTCAGCATGGTATGCGCCATTTTCTTGATACTTTCGTCAGCCATTTCGATGAGCTTGTTTTTAAGTTCGAAAGGGCTGATCGTTTCCATCTTTTTGGCAAAGTTCTTGGTGATAGCTGTGCCAGTTGTTTTCTTTTCCATAATGGTTCTTATTGTTTTGATACTTAATTTTGGTTTACTATACATTCATTATACTGATATCTACATGAGCAATACGATGGCTACTCCCCAGATAATCAGCAGCGTATTTCCGACAGCATACGTCACGGTGTATCCCAGGGCAGGGGTATCGCTTTCCAGTGCATCCTGAATAGCTCCCAGTGCGGCGGTTGTGGTACGTGCTCCGGCTGTACATCCCAGTGTGAGGGCAGGGTGGAACTTGAACAGATATCTTCCCATCAGCAATCCGCTGAGAAGAGGAATGGCGGTTGCCAGCGCACCGACGATAAACAGGCTGAATCCTACTTCCTTGAACCCTGTCACGAAGCTGGGACCTGCGGCGATGCCGACAACGGCGATAAACATATTCAGTCCTACATTATTCAATACCCACAACGAAGGTTCGGGGATGCCGCCAAAGGTCGGATGTTTGCTGCGCAGCCAGCCGAATACGAGTCCTGCGATCAAAGCGCCTCCACTGGTGGAGAGACTGATAGGGACACCTCCCAGATGAATGGCAAGTGCGCCGACCAGACCACCGATCAGGATACCCAGTCCGACAAAGATCATGTCTGTCTGGTTGGTAGGGCGGTCGATGTATCCCATCTGTTTGGCGGCAGTTTCCACTTCGAGTTTCGTTCCGGTCAGTTCGAGGATATCGCCGGAGTCGATCACTGTCTGTGCGAGTACCGGCACATTGATTCCTGCCCGCTTGATACTGCGGATGCTGACACCGTGCATGAATTTCAGCGCACGGATCGTAGAGACCTTTTCGCCTGCGAATGTGCGGTGGGTAACCATTACCGGAAGCGTCTCTGCCGGGAAGTCGAGCAACTGGGCATCGATCACTTCCGGACCGATCCAGTCTTCTTCGCCGATTGCGTATTCACGGCGACCGCTTAACACGACTTCATCACCCGGTTGTAGAAGCATATCCGGAGTGACTTCTTCTATGACTCCTTTTTGACGTACCCGTTCTACGAACAGTCGCTTATCGTTTTCCGCCAGATAGTTTTCCAGTTCGCTGACCGTTTTTCCTTTGCCGAACCATTCGTTTGCTATTTTATAGGCACGGAATACGACGGGACGGAGAGCCGTATAGAATCCCGGTTCATCTGCTTCGGAAGTGCCCATTTTGGCTTCCAGCTCTTTGCAGTCCGCTTTCACTTTATCCAGTCCACCCAGCATTTTAGGACCGAGTGAAGCGAGAATCCATGCGGAACCTGCCGTACCGAAAATATAAGTCACAGCGTATGCAACGGGAATGGCATTGATAAATGTCGCTTTCTGTGCATCGCTGATACCCAGCTGATTGATCGTGTCGCTAGCCACACCGATTACTGCGGAGATAGTCTGTGAACCTGCCAGCAATCCGGCAGCTTCGCCTGCGTGGTAACCCATGATTTTGGCAAGTATCCACGGGGCAATGAGGCTGACTATACACATCAGGACGGCAAATCCGACTTGCGGCAATCCGTCTTTCTTCAATCCGCGAAAGAATTGCGGGCCTACCTTATAGCCTACAGCGAATAAAAACAGTAGAAAAAAAACGGCCTTCATCGGTCCGTCTACACTAATGTTTAACTGTCCTACCAGTACTCCGACCAGCAGGACACTGGTCACTGTTCCCAACGAAAATTTGCCTATTTTAAACCTGCCCAGCCAGAAACCGGCGAATAAAGTGAGGAAAATGGCAAGTTCGGGGTGATCCCTGAGTTGATTAATAATCCATTCCATATATGTTGTTCTTGTTTAGGTTATGTTCATAACAACAGTTCTTGTGCGAAAAGAGTTTAGTAGGTTAAGTACGTTATCGTGATAGTTTATAAAAATATAAATTAATTGTGCGGAAGTTCCGGGCAAACGAGAGAGCGTTTTAAATTTCTCAGTTTCGCTTTTTTGTTATACTTTTGTCTCTTCAAAATAAAACTAATCATATTCTGTATGAAATCAGACATAGAAATAGCTCGCAGTGTCGAGTTGAAGAAGATCAAGCAAGTTGCCGAAGGCATCGGAATCCCCCGTGAAGAAGTCGAAAATTACGGTCGCTACATCGCGAAGATTCCCGAACAACTGATCGATGAGGAGAAGGTGAAGAAATGCAACCTCGTCCTGGTAACTGCCATCACAGCGACAAAGGCGGGTATCGGCAAAACTACGGTGTCTATCGGTCTCGCTCTGGGACTGAACAAAATCGGAAAGAAGGCGATTGTCGCTTTGCGCGAGCCGTCTCTCGGTCCTTGCTTTGGCATGAAGGGAGGAGCAGCGGGTGGGGGATACGCACAGGTGCTTCCGATGGAGAAGATCAACCTTCATTTTACGGGGGACTTTCATGCGATTACTTCCGCGCATAATATGATTTCTGCTTTGCTCGATAATTATCTTTATCAGAATCAGGCGAAAGGTTTCGGACTGAAAGAAATTCTCTGGCGTCGGGTGCTCGACGTGAACGACCGTTCATTGCGCAGCATCGTAGTCGGACTCGGACCCAAGTCGAACGGCATCACGCAGGAGTCAGGCTTCGATATTACTCCGGCTTCGGAAATTATGGCCATTCTCTGCCTTTCCAAAGATGTGGAAGACTTGCGCCGCCGCATTGAAAACATTCTGCTTGGTTTTACGTATGACGACCAGCCCTTTACGGTAAAAGATCTCGGAGTGGCGGGAGCTATCACGGTATTGCTGAAAGATGCCATCCATCCGAATCTGGTGCAGACGACCGAAGGTACCGCCGCTTTCGTACACGGCGGACCGTTTGCCAATATCGCTCATGGCTGTAACTCTATTCTTGCCACCAAACTGGCAATGTCATTCGGTGACTATGTGATCACGGAAGCCGGATTCGGTGCAGACCTCGGTGCTGAAAAGTTCTATAACATCAAATGCCGCAAAAGCGGACTCCAGCCCAAACTGACAGTGATTGTCGCTACGGCACAAGGACTGAAGATGCACGGTGGTGTCAGCCTCGACCGCATCAAGGAACCGAACATGGAAGGACTGAAAGAAGGATTGCGCAATCTGGATAAACATATTCGTAATCTTCGCTCCTTCGGACAGACGGTGGTAGTTGCTTTCAATAAGTTTGCTACCGACACGGACGAGGAAATGGAGATGCTGCGCGAGCACTGCGAACAGTTGGGTGTAGGCTACGCCATCAATAATGCGTTCAGCGAAGGTGGTGAAGGAGCGGTAGATATGGCCCGCCTTGTAGTCGATACGATAGAGAATAATCCGTCTGAACCTTTGCGCTATACGTATAAAGAAGAAGACAGCGTACAGCAGAAAATTGAGAAAGTGGCTACCAATCTTTATGGAGCCAGCGTCATTACGTACAGCAGCATCGCCCGCAACCGTATCAAGCTGATTGAAAAAATGGGAATCACTCATTATCCGGTTTGCATTGCCAAGACGCAATATTCCTTCTCTGCCGATCCGAAGATTTATGGTGCTGTGAATAATTTCGAGTTCCATATCAAGGATATAGTGATTAATAACGGTGCTGAAATGATTGTGGCGATTGCAGGAGAAATCCTTCGTATGCCGGGACTGCCCAAAGAACCGCAAGCGTTGCATATCGACATTGTAGATGGTGAAATTGAAGGGTTGAGCTGATTTTTACTATTTCATTTAGTATATCTCTGTACTGTCAATCATCCAAAAATAAATCCCCGTCTTTCCACTTTGATAGTTTGGGAAGACGGGGATGATTGTATATAGAGTCCAGTGTACCGGTATGTTGACCTTGTCTGATACACTGTACGATTGAAGTCGCCGCTGTCCGGAAGAGTATAGTGCGTATTTCAATTTCTCTTTTTGTAGTAAGAAAACATATTTTCGGGCAGATAGTTTGTCTGACTCTGTTAATAAATAAAAAAGAAAAGCCTGTTTTCTTCGCAGAAAGCAGGCTTATAAAACTCAAAATAAATTCTTTATGAAATGTTGAACACAAATGCTGCTAATTCACATTACTGGCATTTGGTTACTCAAAGAAAAAAATCTTAATCAGCAAAAAGAGGATATTTCTTCATTGTCTCATTGACACGTGCACGTACTTGTGCGATAACCTCTTCGTTTTCCACGTTAGACAGAACTGTTTCGATCATTTCGGCAATTTCGACCATCAGGTCCTCTTTGGCACCACGAGTTGTGATGGCAGGAGTACCCAGACGGATACCGGAAGTCTGGAAAGCAGAACGGCTGTCAAACGGAACCATGTTCTTATTCACGGTAATGTCAGCAGAAACCAATGCTTTTTCTGCCACTTTACCTGTCAGATCAGGGTATTTGCTACGCAGGTCAACCAGCATGGAGTGATTGTCCGTACCACCGGAAACGATTGTAAAACCACGGTCTATCAAAGCCTGTGCCAGTACGGCAGCATTCTTCTGAACCTGTTTTGCATATTCCTTGTATTCCGGTTGCAGGATTTCGCCGAAAGCTACGGCTTTGGCAGCGATTACATGTTCCAATGGTCCGCCCTGTACACCTGGGAATACAGCTGAATCCAGTAATTGAGACATCATTTTGATCTCACCCTTCGGAGTTTTCTTTCCCCAAGGATTAGGGAAGTCTTTACCCATCAGGATAACACCACCACGAGGTCCGCGAAGTGTTTTATGTGTAGTAGAAGTGACGATGTGTGCATATTTAACCGGGTTCTCCAACAGTCCGGCAGCGATCAGACCCGCAGGGTGAGCCATATCGATCATCAGGATAGCGCCTACTTTGTCTGCGATTTCACGCATACGTTTGTAGTCCCATTCGCGGGAATAAGCAGAGCCGCCGCCGATAATCATTTTCGGCTTTTCGCGCAAGGCAACTTCTTCCATCTGGTCGTAGTCTACACGGCCGGTTTCCTGATTCAGATTGTATTCGCAAGGAGTGTAGATAATGCCGGAAGTGTTTACTAATGAACCGTGAGAAAGGTGTCCGCCGTGTGCGAGGTTTAATCCCATAAATTTGTCGCCCGGATTCAAAACAGCCAGAAATACGGCTGCGTTGGCTTGTGCTCCTGAATGCGGTTGTACGTTTGCCCATTCGGCGCCGAAGATTTCTTTCAGGCGGTCGATAGCGATTTGTTCGCTCTGGTCAACTACTTCGCAACCTCCGTAGTAACGTTTGCCCGGATAACCTTCTGCGTACTTGTTAGTCAGGCAAGAACCCATTGCCTGCATTACCTGGTCACTTACAAAGTTTTCAGATGCAATCAGCTCGATACCTTTCAGCTGACGTTGGTGCTCTTTTTCGATGATATCGAAAATTAAGTCGTCTCTTTTCATTCTTTTTATAGTATGATTAAATTTCTAATTCGAGATACCTATTTTAAGCGCACAAAGTTAGTGAAAATAAATAAAGAACGAAGGAACTATAAGAAAAATGTTAGTAAATGGAGGAAATTAATAGATAATGGATAATTTATCGTACGGAATGAATAGGAGGTGTCTGTTTTTGCCGGTTGCCGACTATCAAAAGTTAATCAGCCGGCTGTCGGATGTCCCTTAAAGAATGAATCCGAACGAGAAACTTAATGCGCTGTCGCGGCGGCGGAAAATGATAGGGCTGACTCCCGTGCTGCCGTCTGAATTGATATTGTCATATACGATGGATTTGGAGATATTTCCTATCCCCTGTTCGTAGCGGAAGTCGAAAAAGATGCGGGAGATATTGACGCCGACGCCAATCACGACGCTGACATTGAGCGGATACAGCTTTTCATGAATCCCTTTTTGGTCGAAGTTCGTGAAAGTGATTTCGTTCTGCTTTCCCCATAGATACCGGAGTTTAGGACCGGCAAAGATAGACATCCCGTAAGGCCCTTTTTTCACTACATTATATCCGTAGAGAATAGGGAAGTCGATACTGTGAAGTACGGACTGTACCGAAGCATAATCGGGTTCGATGGCAAGGTGCTGCGAACCGAGTTTGTCAAAGGTGATCTCGCCTTTGCTGACATTATAGGATGCTTCCGGCTGAATGAAATGCTTCTTTATATTAAAGCGCATGAAAATCGCGCCGAAATAGCCGATCTTATAATTATTTTGTACTTCGTCGATCGTTACGTCTTTGATTTTCAATTCGGATACCATGAACATGGAGGAGTTAAATCCGGCTTTGATGCCGAAGTTAATTTTCTTTGTGTTGGGACGTTCCACTTTATCTGCGTTACGATCTTGGGCGAAAGCTGTGCAAGCCATCGCCATCCAACCGAAAAGAATTATGTTGCGCAGTATATTCATGGCAGTACTTTTTTCTTTATTTCTTCTTTTCTACACTCCAGCCGAATTTCCCTATTTTTTCTCCCAGGTCGTAATATCCTCCGTGCACATATACCAGCGGGTTCGCTTCCGCCAGTTCGAACTTGCCGGTTTCGGGATTCAGGTTCCGGTCGTCTGCACGGACGTTTACCACATCGGCGATAAACATATCATGCGAACCGAGCGAAACAATTTCCTTCACGCGACATTCGATGCAGAGGGGAGACTCTTCGATCAGCGGTGCGCTGACTACGGTGCAGCGTCCCGGAGTGAGTTTCATCTCTTCGAATTTACGATAATTCCGTCCCGAACGTACTCCGCACCAGTCGGTAGGGAACGCCATGTCTTTAGTTGTCAGATTGATGACGAACTCCATATTCTTCTTGATGATGTCGTAGGAGTGTCGTTCCGGTCGTACGGATATATAGCACATGGGCGGGTTTGTGCAAATCGTACCCGTCCATGCTACTGTTATAATATTATATTCACTTTCATCTTTTCCGCAACTCACCAATACGGCAGGCAGCGGATAGATCATCGTTCCCGGTTTCCAGTCTTGTTTCAATTTAATAAAAAATTAAGAATGAGGAATGGAGAAACTAGAGGATGGTGATTTCCTCGCGTTTCTGTTCTTTCTCGCAATAATGGCACTTCACGATGCAATTATCTTTGTCTATCACATGAAATAACGTAGGCATAGGTTCATTGTTCGTGATACATTTCGGATTGGCGCATTTTACGATGCCGTGCAGTTCGTCCGGCATTCTGACTTCTTTCTTTTCAACGACTTCGTAGTCGCGGATAATGTTCAGTTTTACGTAAGGTGCTACTACCGATATGCGGTTGATTTCTTCATCGCAGAAAAACTTGTCGGCGATTTTGATAATGCCTTTTTTCCCTAGCTTTTTGCTGTCGAGGTTGAAGCCGATGGTGATGTTACACTTCATTTGCTCCACGCCCAGAAGCTGTACGACAGTAAAGAGTTTTTCTGATGGGATATGGTCAATCACTGTCCCGTTTTTCAGGGCAGCTACTTGCAATGCTT
>DXOL01000028.1:0-25994 GCA_019412825.1 Bacteroides thetaiotaomicron
TGTCTACGCACAAGCGTAAAAAAAGACTAAGAAAGAACAGACATAAAAGCAAAAAATAATTTTTAAGTCTGATCAAACAGAATAAAGAACAAACTTGCGAAGCTACATGTCTTTCAAGTTTGTTCTTTGTTTAAGTAGCTAACCCTAAATGAACATTTTGTTAAAAAAGTTGTTCATATAAATGAGATTCAATCAATAATAAGAAAGCAAAACAGTGACAAGTGAAATTGTAATAGACGTACAGCCTAAAGAGGTCTCCATCGCCCTTATCGAAGACAAGAGTCTGGTGGAACTTCAAAGCGAAGGAAGAAACATTTCTTTCTCTGTGGGCAATATGTATTTGGGACGTATCAAGAAATTGATGCCCGGACTGAATGCATGCTTTGTAGACGTCGGTTACGAGAAAGACGCTTTTCTTCATTATCTTGACCTGGGTCCTCAATTTAACTCACTCGAAAAGTTTGTAAAGCAGACTTTAAGCGACAAAAAGAAGCTGAACTCCATCAGCAAAGCAACCCTACTTCCTGACCTGGACAAGGATGGCACTGTGTCCAACACCTTAAAGGTTGGACAAGAAGTGGTGGTGCAAATCGTTAAGGAGCCTATCTCTACCAAGGGACCGCGACTGACGTCCGAGATTTCGTTTGCCGGACGTTATTTGGTTCTGATTCCTTTTAATGATAAGGTATCCGTTTCGCAAAAGATTAAATCGAGCGAAGAACGTGCCCGCCTAAAACAACTGTTGATGAGCATCAAACCGAAAAACTTCGGTGTGATTGTCCGCACAGTAGCCGAAGGCAAACGCGTGGCCGAACTCGACGGAGAGCTTAAAGTCCTGATCAAGCATTGGGAAGATGCAATGGCAAAAGTACAGAAAGCCACCAAGTATCCGACGTTGATTTATGAAGAGACCAGCCGCGCCGTAGGTTTGTTGCGCGACCTCTTCAACCCTTCTTTTGAGAATATTCACGTCAACGACGAGGCTGTGTACAATGAAATCAAAGACTACGTGACACTGATCGCACCCGACCGGGCAAACATCGTGAAACTGTACAAAGGCCAGCTTCCCATTTACGACAATTTCGGTATCACCAAGCAGATTAAATCATCGTTTGGTAAAACAGTCTCTTACAAGAGTGGTGCCTATCTGATTATTGAGCACACTGAGGCGCTTCACGTAGTAGACGTGAACAGCGGTAACCGCACCAAGAATGCCAACGGGCAGGAAGGTAACGCACTCGAAGTAAATCTGGGAGCCGCCGACGAACTGGCTCGCCAACTGCGATTAAGAGATATGGGTGGTATCATCGTCGTGGACTTCATCGATATGAATGAAGCCGAAAACCGTCAGAAGCTTTATGAACGAATGTGTGCCAATATGCAGAAAGACAGGGCACGGCATAATATTCTGCCGCTCAGCAAATTCGGGCTGATGCAGATTACACGCCAACGTGTGCGTCCGGCAATGGACGTCAACACGACCGAAATTTGCCCTACCTGCTTCGGAAAAGGTACCATCAAATCGTCCATTCTCTTTACGGACACTTTAGAGAGTAAAATTGATTATCTGGTCAACAAACTGAAAGTAAAGAAATTCTCGTTACACGTCCATCCGTATGTCGCCGCCTTCATCAATCAGGGACTCGTTTCCCTCAGGCGAAAGTGGCAGATGAAATACGGATTCGGTATCAAGATCATTCCAAGTCAGAAACTCGCTTTCCTGCAATATGTGTTCTACGATACACATGGAGAGGAAATCGATATGAAGGAAGAAATCGAAATCAAATAACACAGAAAAGGCGGCTCATTCAATATGAGTCGCCTTTTGTATAAAAGAGGATGTCCGTGGGAAAAAGGGAGACATCCTCCAACAGGAAATAGGTAAGAGAAAGGAGTACTTTCGCAAGCACCACCTTTCCAACTATTCCCCAATGTAATCTTCACATTTAAGTGAAGAAAGGGTTATTATTGCAGAAGTACGGACTTTCACAAGTACGGACCTCTTAAGATTCTCACAGAGAGAGCACCTTATATAAATGATATATATAAAGAAGTGGGGAAAACTCTCTCATGAGAAATAGGGAATATTTTTCTTAAAAGCCTTTGTGTGCCATATTTACTCAGCAATACAGATACTTACCCGATTTTCTTCAGGAGTATTATACGGCTGAACAGTATCACCTTTATAATCAACTGTAATTCTATCGGCAGCGATACCTTTTGCTTTCAAAGCTTCCGCTACATTATTCGCACGTTTTTCCGATAATCTGCTGTTGATTCTAGCATTACCAGTTCCTTTGTCTGCATATCCTGTCACGCTCACTTTAGCAGTAGCATTCTTCTCTAAATATTCTACCAGAGAAGCAATCTTGGCTTGCTGATCGTCCTGAATCTTTGCAGAGTTTAAGGCAAAGAAAATATTCTGCTTCATCGGTTCAATCACCACTTCTTTTTTGGGTTGCGGCTTTTCTATTACAGGAGCCGGTTTGGGTTGTTCTGCCACTACCGGTTCCGGTTCGTAATAGACCGGAGCAGTTTTAGTGTAGCTTTTACCCAGTTTGATACTTACACCGACAAGGGCATTCAGTTGCCAGTCACAGTTACCAGCCTTTTTGGAATTAAACTTATCAGATAAGGCGTTGGCATTCGCTTCGATATTGATAGACAGACGATCATTCAAACGAAGATCGCAACCAAGACCGAAACGTCCGGCAACGAGGAACTTACCTTCTTGCCAGAGATATTCCATCTCATAAGTCCGCGTATCAAGTGCATTTGCCTCATCGTTGTCAAAACCACGGTTAAGTCCAACTCCACCAAAAAGATAACCATTGAACACACGCTTCGGATTGAAACCACAGAACAAAGTACTGAGATCGGCCATGATGTCTACATTTCCTTGCAGATATTTATATTGGTAGGTTTGTTGCGGATTCACCCATCCCCCCTTTGCCTGCCAGCCACTTACACCAACACGTGCGCCGAATGCGGGAGCGAACTTATAACCAACATTAAGAGCTGCTGCCGGAGAAATAAGGTCAGTGAATTTTGCTTCACCTACGGTATGGGCAGCTCCTACCTGTGCTTGAATGAACCAATGAGGTTTGAAAGTGATCTTTTCAGGTTCCTTGATACGTGAAGATTGAGGTTCGCTCTGTCCAAAAGTAGCCACCGTACTCAAACACAGAACAGCCAGGACCAAATTTCTTTTTAGTTTCATTTCATTCGTTATATTTATATTGATTCAGATAATTGTTTAAAAAGGAGAGCGTGTCCTTCTTGTCACACTCTCCTTTTTCCCAACTTATATTTTCTCACAATAAATGAGAATGTAACCTCTTTCCTATACAGAATTCGAAAAAGAGAGTAAAAGGTTGTGCCCTACGACACAACCTCATTACTTCTTAGTCCAAATTATTTTGTAGCTTTAACCTGTACAGTAATTGTTTCCTTGATAGTACCCCATGTGTAGGTAATAGTCAAAGGAATATAAAGCTCATAAGCTTTAATTTCAACTCTACTGCTCTTGATATAAGTTACAGTACCAAAGTCAGGAAGAGCAGTTACAGCACCTGAATAAGTAACAGTCTTAGGATCAAAATCAATAATCTGTGTAGCTAATTCTGTACCAAATGCTTCTTCAAGTGTCTGACGTTTTCCAGTCCAGTTTGTTTCAACTTTCTTGATGTCCTCACACTTAATGCTAGTCACACCATAATATCTATAGTAGTCCAGATTAGCAGCGAAGCTATTCAGCGGAGAATCTTTTCTCCAGTCTGTAAAGGTAACAAGTTCACCCAACTTCAAAGTATTAGCAGCGTCACCTTCGTTCAAACCGTCAGTAAAGAACTTGCTTGCATCAGAAGATACATTAACCGGACGGATAAAGGCAAGGTTGAATTCACCGTTAGTAACTGGAACCGTCATGTCACAACCATTTTCATAAACGATGTCCATAACTGCATAGAAGCTATTATCACCACGTGCAGCGATATTCAACAGATTCTTAGCAACAGCTGTATTTGCATATGTAACATCATTATTATTATCATCAGACAAGCTTGCTACCAAATTATCTGCATTTATTGCAGCAGCAACAGCAGCACCGGTCAAGTCTTTACCAACAGCATGTAATTCAGTCTTGTCAGCGTTCAATGCCAATTGATATTGTGTACCGTCAACACCAGTTACCAAACCACGTGTAGCTTTCAGGTTCTTAGCAGAGAATACGAATGTATAATCCATCTTATCAGCTGTGAAGCTCGGGTATTTAGTAGCATCGAATGAGCTGGAGTAATCGAACTGAACTTTACCGCCAGCAAAGAGTTCATTCAAATCACCAATAATCTGTGTTGTGTTAGTAGCACCAGGAGTCTGGCAATAAATAGAAGCTACAGTCTTAGCATCATTCCAAGCATTTGCCACTTTCTCTTTAGCAGTTGCAGTAAAGTTGATAGGATCTACTTTTACAACATGCTTGATAGCAACATATTTCGGATACATTCCACCATTTGCAATAGAAACGATAACATCAGCATCTGTTGTTTTCTCATATACAGCATAAGCCACATAAGTTTTAGCCTCCAACGGTGCAGTTGTCAATTCGAATTTAGCTCCGCGGTTAGCCTTATTATCACCAGCTGTCAGGATTTCTGTTACATTCCAAGTACCTACGTTATCAAATCCAGCAACAGGAGCAGCAGCATATCCATAGAGTGTATGGAATTGTTCTTTACTCAATGCTGTCAATTTTTCATTTGTACTGAATGTATATACCTGAGTACTCATGAACTCGTCATTAGTTGACCAAGTGTAAGCAGGATTGTTGCAATCAATACCAATAGTAGCATTTTCAGTGATAGTGATATCTGGTTCCGGTTTAGCAGCAGCGTCACCCACAATCAGTAATTTGATATAGGCAGCAGCAACGATTGCATTTCCATTATGTGAATCTGTCAATTTAGCCAGTACCATCGGAGCTTTACCAATACAGCTTTCATTCACATTACCGTAGTTTACAGCCTTGAATGTTACACCATCTAAGCTCATATAGCGCTCTTGCGGAGTTTCATTAACTTTATAAGCAACAGCTTCAAAAGACAATGTGAGGTCAGGATACTTAGTATAGTCAAAGAACTTATGACCAGCAGCATCCTTAACATTACATGCAGAAACAAGTTCTGTCAAGTTGATACCAGCAATAGCCTCAGAATAAGTAACATTCTGAACTAAAGCAGCATTTCCTGCCATCGGCATATTCTTATCATCAATCTTAGCCACCTGAGCTTCAGCATCAGCCTTGGTAATAGCAAAGTGGTTAGCATCATCTCCCGGATTAGTGGCTGTTACAGCTTTATCAGTCAAGACAACATCAATCTCAGCATCTTTGTTGATAACACCTACATATTCAGTGGTAACTTTGTTTTTTGCAGTTGTTTCAAACTGGAGAGCAATCATGTCCAATTTATCTGCTTCATCTTCAAATAGAGCTGGGTCGGCTTCCAAAGACACAGTCATTATACCATTTTCTATTGTAGTTTTCTTCCAGTCAATAAATACACCCGGAGTTCTTGTTACCTGTTCTACAGTCTGTTTCAAAATCTGAGCTTTACCTTCTTCTGTCAATTGAGCAAGTGTAGCACTTGACGGATTAACTCGATATTGAGGAGCAGCTACATTTGACATATATAAAGTAGCAGTTGCAGATGTTTTAACTTCGTTAGCTACAATCGTTTTCTGTTTGTATGAGTTTTCTTCAAACACAATTACTCTTTCACCCCATCCGGCCAAAATCTTCGTTGGGATATATTCAAAGCTTGTGATTGGCAGCACATCCTGAATAAGCAACTTAGTTGAGAGAGGTTGATTATCTACTAAGATTTCCCATCCTACTACAACACCAGTCTCATCTTTATACTGAACAACACTTACAGTCGTTTTATCATGTTGCGGTTGTTTTGGAACAGCTACTCCTGTTTTAATAGAGTTTTCTTTATCATCCTTCGTTCCATACCACATCACACCTTCTGAGTCCATCCAGAACTTAGTAGGATCTAATTTAGTGTCTTGAGTTACTGTATCGTTATCAGTGATAGTAAATGTTTTAACGATCTTAGAATTGTCAGATCCTGTCAGAGTAACAGTAACAGTAGTCACATTTCCTTCTCTACTGCTAGTTACATCCAAAGTATACGTAGTATTCGTATCGTTATCAGGGATCGTATAAGTAGTAGGAGTCCCCGATTGATCTGTTACTGTCAATACACCATTAGCAAAGGATACCGATTTCACATAAGCCAATGCTCCGAACTTGGTATTCAAGTCAGCTAATGTTTTTTCGACTGCATCCACACGTTCGCTCAGACCATTGATGTCGTCATCGTAGTCTTTACAAGATGTAAATGTGCCCGTCGAAGACGCTAATAACGCTCCAAACAGGACTGCATTTAAAAACTTTTTGTTCATAATAAAAAAACTTTTAATTTATAAATTAAATAATAAAAATATAATCTCTCGATGTCGATTCAATAATCCCATGTGTTGTCCCCATTCATTTTTAGTGTAACCTCCTTTTCTTTTTTTTGTTTTACCTGTGTCCATGCTCCATAGAGGATGAACAAGAAACTTACTCCCAATACTTTTAGCCCGTTACTTCATAGGTAACGGAGCTGAACAGCGTTGCAAAGATGGAGATATTTTGGAAAACATGCAAACAAAAAAGATATTTTTTCTGATAAACTACTAAAAAAAGAGAAATAACACGGTAAAACGGCGGATTTCTTTTGTTAGACCTTTTTCAACCTTCTAATTATATTCAAAGATTTCCCTCCCCTCTGCCTCCTCTTTGAAGCAGGGGTAAATAAGTTTCATTACCAAATCAGCTATTTTCCAGCATTGACTACCCTTTAAGGGCAGGCACAAAGGTTTTCCCGTTACCTATGAAGTAACAGACTTAAATTCAGCAAATTGCCACTAACATTGAGCGCTTTATAAAATCCACCACCTTTTTATTGGCTTCATCTATTTTCTTATTCCGGAAAGGTTTGAGATAGGTCTCGGTCACTGTGATCGAAGAGTGCCCCATAGCTTCAGAAATAACGCCCGGGTGAATTTCACAATAGTAAGCTGTCGTTGCCCAAGTATGGCGCGCTGTATATGAGCTAAGTTTATCCCCCAATCCTAACATTTCGCCTAGCAACATCAGTTGTCTATTAAAATTGCGGAGAGCCAACTGGTATTCATGATAAGCCTCCTTTGTTCCTTCCCGGCTATTTAATAACGGAAATAAATAAGGAGAAGATACATCATGGTTCATATACCTCTTTAATATAGCCATCGCTTCCGAAGTTAAAGTCACTGACAAAGGACGCCCGGTCTTACGCCTGCGATAAGTAATCACATTGTCGTGCAAATCACTTTTACGCAAATAAGCAAGATCGACAAAAGGCAGCCCACGGAGCAGAAACATCAAAACGAACAGTTCCTGCGCACGACGCATGTCAGATGTTACAGCAGATGACTGCGGCAATCTGCTGAATACTTTCTTCATGTCCTCAGTATCCAATGCACGCTTACGGTCCGCACGGGTACCTGTATATACAGAACGAAACAAATGCGGTACATAAACAGCCCCACGACAATCTACCGCACGATTATAGACCGCACGAAATGTGCGTAAATAGGTGGAAACAGTATTCCAGCTACATCCCCGGCAACGAAGGTGAATCTCGAAGCCTTTTAACCACTCTGGGGTTACCTCATTAAATGTAAAATCCCCTTTCCCACGATAAGCAATGATGGCATTGAGACTGCTACGGTAAACGTGTGCAGTACCAAAGTTTCCCTCCATCTGTAGTCCCTTGGCTACTTGCTTCATAAATGCTACTACTTTTAACATTTTAATCACTATTAAATAAATTACGCGATAAATATAAGGGTATTTTCGTAACCGAAGCCACCCAATACACATATATTCATTGATTTTAGAGTTGTATGGACAGTATGTTAATCAATGTTCGATCTGTCTAATAACAAAAAAGAAAGCCAAATGACTTTCTTCTTCAAATACAAAAAAAACAAAAGAGGATGCCTCCAGGGAAAAAGGGCAGGCATCCTCTTTGGGGCAGAATAAGGTACACTTTCACAAGTATAATCTTATACTGTTACCCACTAATACAATTTCTTCACATTCAAGTGAAGAAAGGGGTCTATTGTGGAAATACAGACTTTCACAAGCCCGCACTTCCTAATAATCTCACGTGAGGGTTCTCGTACGAATACGAAATAATGTGGGGAACAAACACCTCACACGAGAATAGGGAATATCTTTTTAAAAGAAAGAGAGTTCTGATTATAAATATTATTCCGCTATACAGATACATACACGGTTTTCTTCAGGTTTCTGATAAGGCTGCACCGTATCTCCTTTATAACCAATAATAATTCTATCGGCTGCCACTCCTTTAGCTTTCAACATATCAATCACATTCTTTGCACGTTTTTCCGACAAAGTCATATTGATATTCGGATTACCGGTCTCCTTATCAGCATATCCTGTCACACTTACTTTGGCGGCAGCATGTTTCTCCAAATATTCTACTAAAGAACTAATCTTGGCTTGCTGATCGTCCTGAACCTTTGCAGAGTTTAAGGCAAAGAAAATATTCTGCTTCATCGGTTCAATCACCACTTCTTTTTTGGGTTGCGGCTTTTCTATTACAGGAGCCGGTTTGGGTTGTTCTGCCACTACCGGTTCCGGTTCGTAATAGACCGGAGCAGTTTTAGTGTAGCTTTTACCCAGTTTGATACTTACACCGACAAGGGCATTCAGTTGCCAGTCACAGTTACCGGCCTTCTTTGAGTTGAACTTATCAGACAAGGCGTTGGCATTCGCTTCGATATTGATAGACAGGCGGTCATTTAGGCGAAGGTCGCAACCAAGGCCGAAACGTCCGGCAACGAGGAACTTACCTTCCTGCCAGAGATATTCCATCTCATAAGTACGGGTATCGAGCGCATTTGCTTCGTCATTGTCAAAACCACGGTTCAGTCCTACTCCACCAAAAAGATAGCCGTTGAACACACGCTTCGGATTGAAGCCACAAAACAAAGTGCTGAGATCGGCCATGATATCTACATTTCCTTGCAGATATTTATACTGATAGTTCTGACGCGGATTGACCCATCCGCCCTTCGCCTGCCAGCCACTTACACCAACACGTGCGCCGAATGCGGGAGCAAACTTGTAACCGACATTAAGAGCAGCTGCCGGAGAAATAAGATCAGTAAATTCTCCTTCACCTACAGTATGGGCAGCTCCTATTTGTGCTTGAATAAACCAATGAGGTTTAAATATCGTTTTACTTTCTTCTTTGATACGTTGCTCCTGCGCAAATGCTATTGTAGTACTCAACGCAAATACAGCAACTAATATTTTTTTTATATTCATAATCAAAACCTATTTAAAAGTCTAAAAACCAATGACAACAGTACTCGTCACCATTCATCTACTACTTATCAGTAGTTTCCTTGGTAGCCTCTTTAACGACAAGATACCAAACTCCGTCTATTTTCACCGGATTGAACATAAATCCAATTGTATTTGGTGTATGATCATCCGGACTAGTGTGCTTGAAAAACTCTATCTGAAACTTCACATCGTTATTATCCATACTTGAAAAAGAATAATAATCCAATTTATAATCCACAACAGGAAAATACTTGAAATTTTTCCTCAGTTGTTGTTCCTTCTCAGCGGGAAGAGGTATCGCCTTTCCATCACGCAAGACAAAAAGCATCTTCAGCGCTTCATCTATATTTCCGGCTTTCAATGTATCCATGCAACTGCGTGATATGGTAAGTACTTGCACCGTATCCTCAGCTGTCAACCCCATTAAGAATTCTTCTTTGGGAGTGAGCTGCTTCTTTTTTTCTCCGCATGAGAACAAGAAACAAGAGACGGCAACCAACACACATATATATAACAGATCTTTCTTTTTCATTCCGCCTTCAATTCTTATTGTGAAGGAGGGTGCACCAATGATCGGCGCACCCTCCTTATCAGTGTTTAGTAATGAAACCTTTACTATTAGTTACCCATTGTACTCTTAACTGTACAATCTACTGTAGTCTTCACAGTACCCCAAGTATAGGTAAACTCAACCGGGATGCGCAGTTCAAATGTTTGAACGTTGTTACCGTTGTTTACATACTTGATCTTACCCATAGCTGCAACAATTGCATCATATGTAGCTTGAGTACCCTTTGACTCTTGATTATAAGAAGAAAGATTTAAAGTAGCAGAAGTAACAGCATTACCATTTTGATCTGTCTGAGTCAATACGATTTTCTCTGTTTTGCTTGATAATAAAGTCTCTCCTAACTTACCACCACTTAATGTAGTTGTAGCAGCACCAATTTTCACTTCTACCTTATTCAATCCGTAGAATGCATACAACCAGCTGTTTGAATAGTCAGTTCCATCTACGAACTTAACATTACGCCAATCCTGGAAGTTGAACAACTTAGCGATATCCAGAGTAGAACCATTAGCATGTGCATCAACGAATTCTCCACCATCTGTACCTACTGCGTCGATAGGACGGAGGAAGTATGCATTGTATGTATTGTTCGTCAAAGACATTGCGATTCCGCAAGGACTGTATGCACAAATACCGATCTTAGCAAAATGCTTAGCTGCACTATGGCTATATGCGTTCAGCAACTTCTTAGAAGTATCATTGTTTTCATAAGTAATCTTACCGGTGTTCTGATCGATTGTTGCAATAACAGTTCCATTCGCATACAACTTCGTATTTGTGAATACACCTGCATCTACTTTCAAAGCATGATCGATCATGTTCTGAGCTGTAGCTTTATATGAACCGCCTGTAATACAAGGTGCTGTAGCATTATCTACTGACAATGTATACTTAGTTCCATCAACAGTCAATACATTCTGATCAGCGTCGAAGTAATACTTATAACCTCCGGCAGCGCCGTTTTGATTTGCAAATATTACATCAGTATAAGAAGCAAAGTTTGCAGGAGGAGTAAATGTAGGCATACCCTGTTCCCATACCTGGTTCAAGTCAACTACATAATTCAATGTATTGCCATTATCTTGCGGATAAGGAACATTCAGACGAGTATTCTGACCATCCTTAGCAACGTCACCGTCACTGTACCAGTAGTTAGTCAACTTAGTAACAACAGTTCCCTGAGGTTTAGCGACAGTAATCTTCAAAGGCATGTAGATAGGAGCATGAGATGTAGTATTCAGTTTACTTACATATCTTACATAAATAGTGGCTGTATGACCTGCCATCTCATAAATATCAGACTGTTCTTCGTTAGTCAAAGTCCAGTGAAGAACTGTATTTGTTGTACCAGTTTCATCTGCCTTTTCTTTCACTACACCAATAACCTGTGCAATCGCAGCCGGTACAAATGTCTTACCATCGGCTGATTTAGCATACTGTTTGGCTACACCATTAACATCTACATCGAATTCATATAAAGCATCAAATTCATCCTTAGATTGAACGGCTGCTTTCTCAAGCAATTGATAAGAGATCTCAGACCATGTCAAGATAGCATCAGCCTCATCACATCCGAAGTTGTGAGTACCTTTATTGAATATGTCTGTAACGATATCATTAACCTGTTTTGCAATTTCGATCTTAATGAATCCAGCCAAGACAACACGGCCGTCCGCATCTGTCACACGTACTCTAACCAACGGGCGTTTTCCTACAGAAGAAACACCTTGTTCGCCCATAGTCTCACCGTCTGAGTTTACAATACGCGGAGTAAGTACACCTTCTTTAATAGTGTTTGCATCTGCATATTTACTGTCAGAAGTTACATTTTGACCTGATGTATATTGAATGAACGCGAAGTCATACTTCAAACCATACTTAGCTTCATCTCCATAAGCCCAAACTTTATGAGTACCATCATTTTTTGTTGCTTCCGGCTGACCAGCACGATTATAGTGAATTGTCAACAACTCCTTCAAATCAATAGAACTATTATAAGCAACTGTCAAAGTAGGAGCATGTGTGATAGCACCTTCTACAGTCTTGAACAACTCGTCCGGATTAGCAGATTCCTGGCAATCTTCAGCAGCTAAAGTAGCATCATTAAATGCAATAGCCTGAGGAGTAACCTTAGAAGCATAAAGCAATGCGTAATCAGATGTTACAGTTGTATCAGCCTGAGCATCACTTTTTGCTTTAACAATTGCCTGCAAAGCCAAGATAGAACCTTCGCCTCCTTGTTTGATGTCTTTTCCTATTGCTCTGAGTCCTACAGGAAGGATACCTTCATCAGCAGGTTTCATGTCAGCAACTTCAGGAAGAGCCACTGAAGCACGAGAAGAAATCACTTCAACATCTCTGGATACAAAAGACAAATCTTCCTTACTTACTTTTGCACTAGACGGATTCAAGTGATAATTAATATATTCAATCGGATTATATTGAGCTCCGGTACCACCTGTATAGTTCCATTCTTTCGAATCAGTAATTACTTTACAAAGAACTTTTTCTGCTTGCTCATCTTCCCATTGAGTAGTAGCTGCAGTGCTTCCTGCCTTGTATGTATAATCCAAATAAGGATATTCGATAGCTTCGATACCGTCTACAAACAAATCAGATTTGAAAACAAGACCTTTCAGAGTCAATACGTCATTCAAAGCAAATGTAACAGCCTGATCTTTGTACTTAATAGTATAGCCGATAACAACGCCTTCAGCGTTTTTCTTATCTTCAATACTAAGAACTCCGTCACCAGGTATAGTTACACCAGTTTCCTTACCATCATACATTACTTTGCCTGTCGCAGCATCCACTGTCAATTTAGAAGGGTCAAAAGCTTCAGCAGGTGTTGGAGGTGTAGGAGCATCCGGGAATGTAATAGTACCGGACGAAACAACTTCACCGTCTTTCAACAGTGAAACTTTACCGTCCTTATCCACACTAATTGAATAAGTCGGCAAATTCTGTCCGATAGTATAAGACACACTGTTGTTCTCTCCATCTACCACAGTCAATTTTCCCGTAGCCGGATCATAAGTAACAGACTTTACAAAAGACCCAACTTTGGCCTGTAAGTCTGAAAGACTTTTTGCGAGTTCATCGATTCTGCCGTTTACCGCATCGATGTCGTCGTCATAGTCTTTACAAGACGTAAATGTGCCTGCAGAAGACGCCAACAGCGCTCCAAACACGACTACACTTAAAAACTTTTTGTTCATAATAAAAAAACTTTTAATTTATAAATTAAATAATAAAAATATAGTCTCGCATTGTTGATTTAAAATCCTCATGTGTTGTCCCCATTCATTTTCAATATAACCTCCTTTTCTTTTTTGTTTTACTTGTGTTCATACTCCACAGGGGGATGAACAAGAAACTTACTCCCAATACTTTTTTCCCGTTACTTTGTAGGTAACAGGAAAACCTTTGTACCTGCCCTTAGAGGGTAGATAATACTGAAAAATCATTTATTGAATGCTGAAACATCTTTACCCCTGCTTCTGAGAGGCGGCAGAGGGGAGGGAAATCTATTATCTAAAATTAAAAGCTACAAAAGTTTAATACTAAGAAATCCGCTGTTTTATTGTGTTATTTGTCTTTTTTTAGTTGTTTATCAGAAAAAATATCATTTTTGTTTGCATGTTTTCCAAAATATATCCATCTTTGCAACGCTATTAAGCTCCGTTACCTACAAAGTAACAGTAATAAAATCAAGCGATTAGACCAGCAACAGACCGTTTTACAAAATCCGTCACCTGTTGATTGGCTTCATCAATTTTCTTATTTCTAAAAGGTTTCAGATACGTCTCCGTTACTGTAATGGACGAATGCCCCATTGCTTCGGAAATAATACCCGGATGAATTTCGCAATAATAAGCTGTTGTTGCCCATGTATGGCGTGCCGTGTATGAACTCAGCCTGTCGCCCAGCCCTAATAATTGCCCCAGCAACAACAGTTGCTGATTGAAGCTGCGCAATGCCAACTGGTATTCACGATACGCCTCCTTCGTCCCTTCCCGGCTCTCCAACAGAGAAAACAGATAAGGAGAAGAGCTGTCACGGTTCATATACCTCTTTAATAAGACCATCGCTTCCCGCGTCAACGTTACTGACAGAGGACGACCGGTCTTCCGCCTACGATATGTGATCACATTATCGTGCAAATCACTTTTACGCAAATAAGCAAGATCGACAAAAGGCAGTCCACGAAGCAGAAACATCAGGACAAACAGTTCCTGCGTACGACGCATAGCAGGAGTCACGGCAAGAGACGAAGGCAATTTGGCAAATACCTTCTGCATATCCTCATCACACAATGCCCGCTTACGGTCCGCACGCGTACCGGTATATACAGAACGAAACAGATGCGGTACATAAACAGCCCCACGACAATCTACCGCACGATTATAGACCGCACGAAATGTGCGTAAATAGGTGGAAACAGTATTCCAGCTACATCCCCGGCAACGAAGGTGAATCTCGAAGCCTTTTAACCACTCTGGGGTTACCTCATTAAATGTAAAATCCCCTTTCCCACGATAAGCAATGATGGCATTGAGACTGCTACGGTAAACGTGTGCAGTACCAAAGTTTCCCTCCATCTGTAGTCCCTTGGCTACTTGCTTCATAAATGCTACTACTTTTAACATTTTAATCACTATTAAATAAATTACGCGATAAATATAAGGGTATTTTAGCATCTCTCCAAAATCCCCTTCAGACATATACTCATTCACCGGCAGAATGATCCGACCAACAAATTTCCCCATGCCTCCGAGAGTAAAACAACAAAAATAGAAACCGGTATGTTTTTTTGCATAAAGTTTTCGCCACAAATAAACAGTTATTATAATTAACAAATACCTCTAATTACAAATTTAATAAAGCAGGTACATACATATAAATTTACAGATATAAAAAGCGAAAAATAAAACTAAATATTTTTATACTATTTAATCAATTTATTTTTCATAACTTTGCAGAAAATAAACCACAAATTATGGTTTATATCAAATAAATAAATTGAATATGACAAAAACAGAAAAAGAAGTCACAAAAGGCTACATGATCAATGGGTTCAAACATTTTACCCAGCTCGCTACGGAATACTTCCCGAATCATGCAAGCTGCAGTTCGGCAAGAAAAAGCATGCGAGAGAAAATCGACGAGAACTTATCGTTGAAATCGGAACTGGAAAAGGCAGATTACACAGAGCATACCATCATCCTAAGCCCGAAGATGCAGCAAATCATCTGGGCACACTGGGGACCACCTCTCATTTCACTGCCGGACAGCTGCCCCGACGAATCGCATGGCGCCTGACACGAATCGTCCTCAAATAGAAAATCGAACTATATATTTTTAAATATATAATTTATTAGTTATTCTATTATTATGGTTTCGCTATGCGTTTCAGACTTTTTCCAAGATCCGTTATAATACATTTATAATCAAAGTATTATATCACCTTAAAAGTGTTCCGCTATGCGTTTCACAAAAATGAGTACCTTCACCCTCCAAACAGAGGCTCCAAAACAACCAAACAGAAGCTTCGTTTACCACAGACAGAGGCTCTGTTTCATCCAAACAGAGCCTCTGTTTTCTTCCTTTCTTTCGTCACACCTGCTACAACAAGTAGCACACACCGCAAAACTACAATTTACGTCCTCACATGATTTAAGGCACCCATGCACATCCATATACGTACCCCCATTTAGGTATTTTGAAGCAATCAACCTAATTTCGGGCAAAATTTAAAACAGAATCTTACATGCAAAAAATGAATCCGCAAGACATCAAGTATGGCTACATCATCGTCCCCAAAGCTCTGCTGACAGAGCAATTTACAAACTGTGACACCCACGAAGGAGATGTGGAAGCCTTCCTGAAAATTATCATGAAAACCAACTACTCAGAAACGCAGCACACCGACTACTGGAACAACGTCATAGTGTGCCAAAGAGGCGAAAGCCTGCACAGCTACCGCAGCTGGAGCGTCATCTTGCATTGGTCGGCGAGCAGAACTTACCGTTTCATACAACATCTGCAAACAAAAGGAATAATCGAAATCATCCCACACAAGAATACCGCTGCCCTGCACATCCGCATCGTCAATTATGATAGCTGGGTAAATATGCCCATTCCTACTGCCGGCCGACAGCTCCAAAAGAAAAAAGCCAGCGACGAAAAGTTCCGCCTCTTCTGGGACGACTACCACAACATCCTGCAGCTCCCCAAAGAGAACATCGCCAAGGCGCAGCGTATCTGGAAAAAGCTGAGCGAAAAAGAACAGCAACTCGCCATCGACCATATCGAAGATTATTATTATCATCAGGCAAATACAAAATTCATGTTACACGCCTGCAGTTATTTATCCAATAAAGCCTTTCTGAATGAATATGAATACTGACAACAGAGTTTCTCCGCAGGCTCCGGAGATAGAAGAAGCCATACTGGGCGCCTGCCTGATAGAACAGGAAGCCATGCCGCTCGTAGCCGACACGCTGCGCCCGGAAATGTTCTACAGCATGCGTCACCAAGTGATCTACGCCGCCCTGCTGGCCATGTACCAGGCAGGAATGAAGATCGACATCCTCACCGTAAAAGAAGAACTTGCACACCGGGGCAAGTTGGAGGAAGCCGGCGGAGCATTCGGTATCACGCAACTGAGCAGCAAAGTAGCCACCTCGGCACACATCGAATATCACATGCAGATCGTACACGAGAAATACCTGCGGCGAGAAATGATACTGGGACTCAACAAACTCCTCGCCTGCTCTCTAGACGAAACAATGGACATAGCCGACACGCTGATAGACGCGCACAACCTGCTCGACCGCCTGGAAGGTGAATTCGGACACAACGACCACATGCGCGATATGGACACGCTGATGACCGACACGATGGAAGAAGCCGAGCAGCGTATCGCCAAAAGCGTAAACGGAATCACCGGCATCCCCACCGGCCTGACAGACCTGAACCGCATGACGTCCGGACTGCAAAACGGAGAACTCATTGCCATCGCCGCGCGCCCCTCGGTCGGAAAGACCGCCTTCGCCCTCCATCTGGCGCGGCAGGCTGCCATGCAAGGATTTGCCGTCGCCGTCTACAGCCTTGAGATGCAAGGAGAACGCCTTGCCGACCGCTGGCTGTTGTCCGCCGGCGATATCAACCCCTACCGTTGGCGCACAGGCATCCCCAACCCGCACGAAGTAGCGGAAGCGCACACCGCCGCAGCAGCACTGGCACGACTGCCGATACACGTAGACGACAGTACTTCGATCAGCATGGACCATGTACGCTCCAGCGCACGGCTCCTTAAAAGCAAGGGCGCATGCGACCTGATCATCATCGACTACCTGCAACTTTGCGACATGAGCACCGGACAGAAGAACCGCAACCGTGAACAGGAAGTGGCACAAGCCAGCCGTAAGGCCAAATTGCTCGCCAAGGAACTGAATGTCCCCGTCGTATTGCTTTGCCAGCTAAACCGTGAGTCGGAAGGCCGTCCCGGTGGTCGGCCGGAACTATTCCATCTGCGCGAAAGCGGCGCCATCGAGCAAGACGCGGATGTAGTGATGCTGCTCTACCGCCCTATACTGGCACGGCTCACTACCGACCGGGAAAGCGGTTATCCGACCGAAGGGCTGGGGGTAGTCATCGTAGCCAAACAACGCAATGGAGAGACAGGGAACGCATACTTCAGCCACAATCCTTCTCTAACGAAAATTACGGACTATACGCCACCATTGGAAGTATTACTGAAACAAGCAAAGTAGAAAATAGAATCAAAATAATATTATATTACATAATATTACATTAAATATTTTCTGATTTTATTTCATATTTACAGTAAAATAAAGAGCATAATGCTTGACTTCGCCTCTTATATTTCGTATATTTGTAATGTCATAGAGAAACAAAATAATTATTACTTAAACCTTAACTTTTTAAATTTATGAATGTTTCAGTAGAACGCTATCAGCGCAGAAAGTACGTAAGTCAGGAGAATTCCCCGATGTTATATTACGTACGTCAGAAATCGGGTACAGTGAGAGTGATGGACATCGAAAAACTGGCAGATGCCATCGAAGCCAACTCTTCACTCACAGCAGGAGATGTAAAACATGCCATCGAAGCTTTCGTTGAGCAACTCCGACTGTCACTCACACAAGGCGACAAGGTGAAGATCGACGGCTTGGGAACGTTTCACATCACACTGTGCAGCGAGGGGACAGAGAAGGAAAAAGATTGCACAGTCCGAAGCATCCGCAGGGTGAATGTCCGGTTTGTAGCGGATAAGGCACTGCATCTGGTGAACGCAAGTCACACCAGCACACGAAGCGAGAACAACGTGGAATTTGTACTGGCAAGCAAAGGTGACACGGAAGGCGGAAATGCCGGCGGAGGAAACACCGGAGGCGGTGGAAACAGCGGAGGTGATGAAGAAGCTCCGGACCCGACAGTTTAACAGGACTTTTTGGGGGAGGGCAGTACAAAAGTCCGTAGCAACCCTCCCCCATTATCAATTTTCCATTATCAATTATCCATTAAAAAAATGCTAGATAAAATTATCGAGATTATTATGACTATCCTTCCTTTTCTGGGTAATCGTAAAAAGCGTAAAGCGATGGCGCAAGACGTCAAAGAATTCAGTGAACTGGTGAAAGACCAGTATACCTTCCTGATGGAACAGCTGGAAAAGGTACTGAAAGATTATTTCGACCTGAGCGCAAGAATGAAAGAGATGCACACGGAAATCTTTTCGTTGAGAGAACAACTGGCACAGGCTGCCGCATTACAGTGCGTAAACAAAGAGTGCATACAACGTACTCAAAGCGAGGCATCCATCTCTGAAGCATAATGCCGGACAAATTATGAGAACGATCAACTTAATTGTAATTCACTGCTCCGCCACACGCGAAGACAAGGATTTCACGGAATATGACCTGGACGTCTGCCATCGCCGACGCGGATTCAACGGAGTGGGTTATCATTTTTATATCCGCAAAAACGGGGATATAAAGTCTACCCGACCGATAGAAAAGGTCGGTGCCCACGCCAAAGGTTTCAACAGAGAAAGTATCGGTATCTGCTATGAAGGCGGACTCGACAGTAAGGGTCGTCCCAAAGATACCCGGACCGAATGGCAGAAACATTCACTGCGGGTACTGATTCTTACTTTATTGAAGGATTATCCGGGATGCCGCGTATGCGGTCACCGTGACCTTAGTCCCGACCGGAATGAAAACGGAGAGATAGAGCCGGAAGAATGGGTGAAAGCGTGCCCTTGTTTCGATGCGGAAAATAATTGGAAAGCATGAGGCAGAAATCAAGAAAAGCTTTAATTGAATAGCTCATAAACAAGGAAACTCCAATTGCCCGACACAGCGAAGTCGGAGCAATTGGAGTTTCTTGGGTTATAAATATAATGCCAGGATATCTTATAGCAATCTATACTTTATCGTGCCTCAAAAGCCGCATCGATCAGCGCCTGCAAATTCAGATAGTGACTCCGGACAATGCCTGTAGAAGCACTTGCCGCTCCTGATAATGATCTTCTTAATTCAATCAACTGCCCGCGAGCGATTGTCGGTGCTTCGGAAGGAGCGTCATATGAAGACAAAGCACTCGTCATCATGCTCAGAAGCGATGTAGAATTACCTTTTGGCTTATCAATCATCGAGATTAAAGCATCGACATAAACTTTCTGCAAATTACGTTGAGCATAGTCCGGTCTCTTGCCGCCTTGTAAATCGCTCCATATACCTTTCTTCAAGTCGGTAAACAGGTTATTGGTTGTATATGCCTTTGTGCCGTTCAGCAACTCATCGTTGGTCATCTTATCCAGCGTGTTCTTGCTTAAGAGCTGCTTCAGAATACTACTCTGCACACGGAACACAGAATTGTAGGTGTTGATCCGGGTTCTTTCGGCAAGCTTCTTGTCCATCAGCCAGGTGGGAGTATTGAACAGCTCCTTATTCAAGAAGGTAACCGCTTTTCTCTGAATATCTTTGGGCACATATTCCATTGCTTTGACGTCGGTCTGCTCTACAGAAACCGGAGTACTGTAAATTCCGCCAACATTCGTCGCTACATGACGCATATACAGATTGAATTGCCCCACTACATTCTGATACAGATTGGATGCTTTAGCGTAACCTTCGTTAGGCTCGTAGGTCCAGTTCATGATTTCGGGCATGATGCGTTTCAAGTTCTTGATGCCATAAGTGCTCGCCAATACTGCATCGTCACCCAAGTCTTCGTTTTGATTACGGGGATCATTCCGGTCACTTTCCGTACCGAAAGTATAACGTTTATCTTCTTTCAGTTTGCTGATGATCCATTGGTTCATGTGAGGAATTTCAGCTTCGGGTGTCTCATATTCGGGCATCCAGCGGTATCCCCATTCGATGGCCCAGTCATCGTACATACCGATACGGGGGAAGATTCCGGCACGGGAAATGCTATCTTCGGGCTGCGCTACGTAATTGAAACGCGCATAGTCCATGATAGAAGGAGTATGACCGTTGGCTTCCACCCATGCCTTGTCCCGTAGTTTTTCTACCGGCACAGTGCTGGAAGAACCAAAGTTATGACGCAGCCCTAACGTATGCCCTACTTCGTGAGAGGATACGAAACGGATCAGTTCTCCCATCAGCTCATCGTCAAACAATGGCTTGCGTGCACCCGGATCGATGGCTCCTGCCTGCACGATATACCAGTTGTACAACAGGCTCATGACATTGTGATACCAGTTGATATGCGTTTCCAGAATCTCACCGCTACGGGGATCGTGTACATGAGGACCGCTTGCGTTCGGTATATCGGAAGGTTTATATACGATAGCGGAATGACGTGCATCCTCCAGACTCCATGTAGGATCGTCGGTCGGAGCTTCTTTTCCAAGGATTGCGTTCTTGAATCCGGCTTTTTCAAAAGCCGACTGCCAGTCGTTGACACCTTGAATCAAATAGGGAACCCACTTCTTGGGGGTAGCAGGATCAATGTAAATCACAATCGGATTCTTCGGTTCTACCAGTTCTCCGTTCAGGTATTTTTCGATATCCTCGTCTTTCGGCTCAAGACGCCAGCGAGTGATCTTCGCTTTATACTCCACTCCTTGGGGATTTTCGTCAAAGTCTTTGTAACTGACAGCAAAGTAACCGACTCTGCTATCATACAGTCTCGATTTCATCGGTTCTTTGGGGAGTAACATCATAGAACTGTTCAGCTCGTATGTCAAAGGAGAGCTTGGTGCGGAAGACGCTGACGATCCGGCTCCCGTAGGCGACGATGCCCTCCGCTGGAAGGTGCGTACCGTACGGACTTCGATATTCCGTGGAAATGCCTTCAGAGTATCTATATAACTGGCGTCATCTACCATGCCTCCTATCCCGGCATTATTTTTCGCACGGCTCGCAAAGGAGAACAGTTTGTTATCCCTGCGGATATAGTCGGTCATATCTATGACATAATTGCTCGTCTCTCCTTCTTTACGGACTGTCTTCAAGGGGAAGGTGGCTATAATGGGCTGTACGTTGGAGTTCAATACTGCCTGATACAGTCCCAGTGTATCCGAAGAATGTTCTATATAAGAGATTTCACGAACAAACAGTTTATCGCCATTTCCCTTTTCGAAACGGATCACTTCGTCTCCGATCTGATCGCCCGGATAGCCTACTTTACGTTTCTGCATATCTACGGGAGCTTTCACGATCCGGTTTACGATCAGTACGTCACGTCCAAAGAGTGAGTCGGGGATTTCAAAATAATATTTACCCTCTACATTGTGCACTTTGAAGAAGCCGTTCATCGTTTTAGCCTTGGGAGTGATCACTCTTGCATACGGCTGCAAGGCATCTTTCTTCCTGTTGGCCAAAGAGTCCGTATTGACTTTGGCAACCGTCTCCGTCTTACCTTTCTTTTTCTTCTTCTTTTTAAAAATGTCTGTAGATTGTGCCCCGACCGATGGTATGAGCATCGCCAGAATCATTAGAGTTGAGACTAATTTCTTCATGTGTTCAATATTATATGTATTTATTTGAAATACAAAGATAATTATTTGAACGAACTATCCAAACTCCGCTATATCATTGTTCGCAATATCCGGTCTAGTTTTCCTACAAGCTACTTTTTATTTCCAACCTTCATCAAAGCAAGCCCTATCACAATCCAGACCATCTCACGCACACGGGTGATCAATGCCGCATAGACTCCATAAGCTCCGGAAAGGGAAAGACCGCCTACCGCAAGGGCAAATCCTCCTTCACGACCACCCAACTGCATAGGCAAGAAGAACAAAAGATTGGCCAGTAAAGAAGAGAAGGCAGCAATCAGGCAGCAATCTGCAAAACTGACACTCCTTGTCAGCACATTGAGGATCAGCCAGATTTCCAGACAACTGACCACACGTGCCGTATATTCCAAAAACAAAGCAGCATAAAAAGCGCCCTTCTTCTGTTGATGAAGCAGGGCTATCTGTTTATCAATGTTCTCCAACTGTTCCCGATGGGAGTTGGCAAAACGGATTACTTTCTTTTTCAGAAAAGGAAGACGGCTGCCCATGCGAACGAAAGCGACTGCCATCCCGTGCTGATAACCTTTTACAAACAACATAGCTACCAGCAGGCAGAAGATGGTGATCGCACCCAAAATGGTCCCCATCACCCACCCTACCGGATAGAGGCAAAGGTATAGCAAGACAGAAGTCAGCCAAAAGCAGAAATGAGAAAAGATGTGCATCATCACGTAAAGAATCACCGAAGAAGTGGCTCTCTCCACTCCTATATATGGTTTCAGTTCCATGATGCGATACGGCTCACCGCCCATCAGTCCGACGGGAGTTACGTAATTCAGGGCAAAACCCGTAACGGTAAACTTATAAAGTCGGGCAAATGAAAAACCCGGCTTCCCTCCGCTACGTATAATGATATACCACGATGTAGTATTAATCAGATAAACGAACAGCCACAGCAATAATACCAAAGGCAAATATACTCCTGCCCTTTTCAAGTTTGCCCAAAGTTCCTGATAATCCATATCGAAAGTGAATATCATGATCAGGACGGCGACAATGCCAAAAGCCAGGAATATATTGCGGTATTTGTTCTTCACTATTTAATATACTGATAATATCGGTCAAAGAAGTTTCTGAATCCGCGAATCTTCATCAGTCCGTATTCAAAGAGCAGCCAGCCGAGCAACGCGCAGGAGATCCCAAGAAGTACATCTATAATATAGTGATGACAAGAGTAAACAGCCGTTCCCCAGATACCTGCCATGATAACGGAGAAAAGGGCAATCACGTACCATCTGCATTTGCCGATGATGGCATACACCAATGCCACAACCATATATGCCGCATGAAGGGAAGGCACGGCAGCAAAGACGTTTGCATTTCTTCCATAGATGGAGTCGAAGATAGTCACTCCAAAAATCTCGTCGAAGCGACCGAGTCCCGCCACGTTACCCGGAGTATTCAGTATCGGTTCGAAACCGTAGTTGATAGCATACCAGGGGGGAGCAGCCGGATGGATATAATAGCCGGCAAAGCCGATTAAATTGACAAACAAGAAGACTAAAGCGAAACGAAGATAAGTTTTCCTCTCTTTCTTAAAGTACAGACAGAGCCCGAACAGGATAGGCACAGGAACCCAGCAAAGATAGAAGATGCCGGCAAAGACATCCGCCACCGCCCAATGGTGTACGGCAAAATACTCACAAGGAGTAACCAGCACACCATTATCCATCACTCCGAACAACGACTTTTCGAGATTATAAAGTCCGGCCACATCAATCGGATTTACTTCGTAATTAGGGCAGATACGCATCCAGTCATACGAGATTCCAAAAATGGCGAAAGGCAGTAAGGCTACTGCCAGCTTCCGCGTAGGTAGCCCGGCAAAGAATAAAACCAGATAGAGTGCCGCCATCAGCAGATGCTCGGAACGGAGTCCGATACAGACGGCTGTCAGCAGAAGAAAAAGAGCCATGATGACAATAACGGTCAAGGTTTCTTTCTTCGACGGCATTTGAATTGTTTTTATCATTAAGGATGTTATTTTAATTAATCATTCTTCTTTTCGTTCGCTGTCATCACCTTATAGCAATGTCTCACGCGTGCAAAAGCTGTGATATTGGCGAATACAGCGACGACTGTCAAAGGAACCATCAATATCAGCATCGGATCGAAAGCGGTAATGTCTTTGAAAACGCCGCAGAACAAAGCTCCGAGACTTGTCAGAACCACACGTTCCGGACGTTGCATAAATCCAACCTTACACTCAATGCCCAGACCTTCGGCACGGGCACGCACATAACTCACCATCAGCGAACCGATCAGAGCAACAAAAGCAATGATAGCGTAAATGAAATAATCTTTGACCGACAGATAATAACAGATACCGAAGAAAGTCATCAACTCACTGTAACGGTCGAGTACAGAATCGTAGAGGGCACCGAATTTGGAACTCATGTTTCCCAGGCGTGCCACACGCCCGTCCATCATATCGAATAATCCGGCAAACAGGATAACACCTCCTGCCCATCCAAGGATGGACAAATCATTCTGTCCGCTATAAATACCGGCATAAACAAACATACCTGCCGCCACTACATTCAATATAAATCCGGTAGTAGTGATGAAGTTG
Source organism: Bacteroides thetaiotaomicron (assembly GCA_019412825.1). Taxonomy (GTDB): domain Bacteria; phylum Bacteroidota; class Bacteroidia; order Bacteroidales; family Bacteroidaceae; genus Bacteroides; species Bacteroides thetaiotaomicron_A. The sequence goes on from DXOL01000028.1 coordinate 24,692, forward strand.
GGGGTGATTCCTATTTTAATCATCCCATGTATCAAAGGGTTGATAATCTTATAAATCACTTGTTGTAAGTAATCTCTGTAATTCATATACCTTAATCTGTTTTTATCTAAATCTTCTGTTTTTATCTCAATTTCTTTTGAATAAGCTTCTTATATCTATATTCCGGTAAACAAAAAAGCGCTGCATATTATAATTCCAGAACAACGCCACAATGACTGCCACCACCATTTTGGGGATGATGAAAAAGTCACCGAAATACTGGCTGAGCGTGTCGCGCACCCACGGAATTTTCGCTAATGATTCCGTCAGAGCATACGTTCCCCAAGTATTCAGCCAAATACTGCAAACCCATACAATAATGAACTTTACAGCAACATGTGTTTTTTTTCCTGTCGATTTAAAGGTCCATTTGTAATTGATAATACAATTGATGATTCCTCCATAGATAGCGCCCGCTAAGGTAGCATATACATAGTAGACATCAAACAGTCTCACCAAAAGGATAGTCACCAGAAAGTCTGCAATAGTCGCCATTTGCGCCGAAAGCTGTGCCCTTAAAAACATAAAGACGCCTCCTTTCTGCGAAATCATCCGTGCAACTCTTTTCAGCCAATCACCCATCTCAATCCTGCTAACAATATAAAACTGTATATACCTGCCAAAACATCGTCCATCATCACTCCTACCCCGCCTTTGAGACTTTCCATCTTACGTATCCCCAACGGTTTGGCTATATCGAATATACGAAACAGGGCAAAGGCCGCTATCACATACCAATACCACCGGTCATTGTCCGGAACCGCCAGCAACGGAATCCACACACCTACCATCTCGTCCACCACCACACGCGACGGGTCCTCGCCCCAACAAGCCTCCAGCTTATTGGCAGCCCAAATGCCTGCAAAGGTAAAGAGAATCACCAAAGCAGCAGTCGCCCATAATAAAACAGTGAAAGGAAGCAGGAAGTAAAGTGCAATCCAAATGATAGAAGCCAGCAACGCCCCAGCCGTACCCGGAGCAAAAGGGGAAAAACCAGAGCCAAAGCCCGTGCCTATTAAAACAGGTAGAAAGGAAGGTCTCTTCATTGAGTTGAAAGTTGAGAGTTGAAAATGGAGAGTTGGAAGTGGAGGTAATTGAATACTCTCCAAAAATAAAAGTTGAAAGTTAAGAGTTGTCAAGCGCTGCAATTCCATTGCAACAACTTTCAACTTTCAACTTTCAACTCTCCACTTATTTAATTAAGCTAAATAATCAGGTTCTTTTTCACCAATCATGTTACGCAATGTCTGTTTTACCATTCTCC
>DXOL01000029.1:0-702356 GCA_019412825.1 Bacteroides thetaiotaomicron
TTTTATTGCTTTCATTGGGGTGATTTTATTGGCAACCTATGTTAGGACAAGACAATTTTAGCCAATCTCTCACCTTTTTTTGATTATCCCTCATTCTGCTTTCCAACTTTCATTAGTTAATCTCAGACCTAAATATATTCTCTTTCAAGAAGCACCTAAGAGCACCTATATTTTACCATTCATTATCATGCAAACAATCCTATAATTGCTTGTTTTACAACTATTATTGTCGTATCTTTGAAAGACGTTCTTCATCGTTCTACCCGGGTGAACCGATCATTGCACCTTCGAGAACGTATCTGTGTACTTGGGTGAACAGGTCGGTTCACCCGGGTAGAACGATGAAGATGTCAGCAAGATGACACGCAGATAAAGGCTTTAAATGCCGAAGAGATAAGTAACACCATATATAAACAACAGATAAACAACAATTAAGATGGCAGTACAATTCGAATTTTATAAGAATCCTGTTCAGGGAGAAGAAGAGGGGGAAACAAGCTATCACCCTAGAGTCGTGAATTTTCAACACGTGACTACCCAAAGACTGGCAGCCGAAATTCACTCGGCAACTACCTTTGGCAAAGCCGAAGTGGAAGCAATGTTAATGGAACTCAGTCGGTGCATGGGCAACCACTTACGCGAAGGGCAAAGAGTACATCTTGACGGGGTCGGTTATTTTCAGATCACATTACAAGCAACAGAGCCGATACATTCCATGTCCGCACACGCTGACAAAGTGAAGTTTAAATCGGTCAGTTTCCTGGCGGACAGAGATTTAAAAGGTGAGCTTATAGGTATGCACGCACAACGCTCAAAGTATAAACCCCACTCGGCTACCCTCTCCCAAGAAGAAATAGACAAAAAATTAACCGGGTACTTCTCTACGCATACGGTTTTGACCCGCTCTGATATGCAGTCACTTTGCCAATTCACACACAGTATGGCGGCACGCCATATTCGCAGGTTGAAAGAAGAAGGCTCTTTGCAGAATATCGGAATTCGTACGCAACCAATTTATGTGCCGTGTCCAGGACATTACGGGAAATAGTTGTAAAATAGAATGAGAGATACCCAAAAACAGCATGAAAGATAGGCTAAAATAGAGTAATTCCAGTGAGAAAAGAATGAGAGATACCTCTGTAAAAAGTATCTCTCATTCTATAATATATTAATTATTTGGTGATTATGTAAAAGCAGTGAGACCGTGAGACTAAAAAAATCTTTTATAAGGTTCTTAGATATAATCACAACACCCAAAGAGGAAGCCCAAATGAGCTTCCTCTTTTACCTAATATCGTTTATGGAATATCCTGAATAATCCCTTCCCAACTATCAATCCCTATTCGAGATAAGTACTGTTCAAAATAATCATCTTCTTCATCTGTATCCGCTTTTTGATAGGTTGTCCATACAGGCTTAGCTTCACCATTATGAGGTGCTTCGGCATACTTACGCAAACCCAAACAGGCACCATCTCCCAAATGATCAAACCAGCTATGCCATTGTATTCCATCAATGCCGTCCAGATTATTAATCTTCTTCCAGCCATAAGCAAAGCCGGCAGCCTGATCCTGCAAATCATTATCACTATAACTTGGAGAACATGTTCCTGCCTCAGAAAGCCAGACAGAACGTTTCTCTGTTCCCTTATATTTATTGGAGGAGAGACTTACCCACTTATCCAAAACCTCCAAATTTTTCAAGGTCACATATTCCGTGTCCATAGAATAAGTCGCCTGTTCATCATCCCAAGTGCACGGGTTACCTAACTGAGCCGGGTAACTATGACATGCCAATGACCAGAAGAAATCACCTTCGCTTTCACTGAATTGATTCATAAAGTCGAGCATATCTCTTACTTTATACCAACCGCCACCGGCAGCGATGTTCCATCCATGTGAGAAAGAGATAAAGACTTCCGAGTGCTGGTCATATTGATGCGCAATATTATAGCACATACGCATCGAACGGAGATAAGTATCCATAAACGTAGCAATCGGTTTGTCACCCATATTGGTCCAATGACTTCCTCCATCCACTTCGTTATGTATGATCCAGTGCGCTATGCGCATATTAGGGACACTATATCTTTCTGCCAGAAAGTCAAGTGCGGCAGCATAGCAATTTGTAGACTCTATTGTGGTCATATTGGGCATTGTATAAGGAGCTATACCATTAAAATCCGGATGTTTCAAAAGAGTACCGGCATCTCCGGTAGGAGGAACCAACAAAATACCTGCTACAGAGATTCCACGTTTACTCGTTTGCTCTAACACAGCATCAAATGAACTCTTCATATATCCCTCATTAAAATAATATGTCCTGCCACCGTAAGTATGCGGAATATCTCCTTCCTGTTGAGAAAGATGCATGAAATGAGAAATAGGGATGTTGATGGTGGCACTGGCAATACCCAAATCATCCAAATCAGATGCAAGGAATCCATGGTTTATTAATCCTCCCAACCCCTTCTTAGATTTTAAAGGAATAGCCTCAACACTTTGTTTTACGTGTATTTTATCCACGTTCGCATAGCGGGCATGAGAAACAATCTCATCCTTTGAGGCTCCTTCTTTGTATATAGCCCACTTAGACAATAAACGATCATACTTATAGTCACCTATAGTAACATATCTATCCAACTGAACGTTAAAAGAGCCGTTTGATAAAGGTGTTTTATTTTCCACCTTTTCCACTTTGAACATATCCACAAATGGTGGAATCTCTCCCAAGAAGAAAGTACCTTCTCCCGTATAGTTACCTTGAATACTGATCGTACTCTCTCCTACCACCACATCAGTTACATGGCAATCATATTCTTTATTCAGATAATCTTTAATTCCTTGTTCGTACTTCTCTTTATTAAGTGCTTCATTATTCTCGTCCTCTTCCGCCTGTTTTTCCTCATCATTCATCATACGCAGGCGTATATTACGCATTTGTATGATATTATTAGGCTGGTCTCCAAAATCCAAACGCAGATAATCTTTCACTTTTCCCCAATCAAACTCCTGTCTATATTTCTTTAGACGAACGCTGAATGAAGCCCATTCCGTAGAAGCAGGAACGGTTCCCGCGCTCATGCTATGAGTAGCATCAATCCCATTTTTTGCATCAGCAAAAAAGAGTTCAAGGTTACTCATCCCCATTTCCGTCTGATATTCAAATTCAAGAACATTACATTCTTCGGGAACATCTTCTTTAAACAAACCGGCAGTCGCCCAAGGATCACCATTAGTAGTTTCTATCGTATAACTACTGTCTTCATTCTGAGTTAACGTTACTCCCGACTTATAGGGCCCATCCAATAACATATAAACAGGCGGGATAACAATTTCCTCAGGAGGGATAACTTCTCCCCCATCGTCTTCAATAAAGTCATCATTACAGGAAGACAAGTTCATCACAAAAAATGCCATTAAAAACAACATGCCACATCGCCCTAACAGGCGTTCAGGCCTTCTCGTAAAGAAAGCTTTCAAATTTTCCATAATTTCAGTTTTAGTTAATAATGTCGTTGATTAAAAATTCTCAATAATATTCCAATCAGGAATTCCAATTAAAGGTAAGAATTGTTCGAAGTATTCATCTTCTTCATTTGTGCCTGCTTTTCGATAAACTTCCCACACAGGTTTGGCTTCCCCTCTGTAAGATTCATCCAAGTATTTACGCAATCCGAAGCAAGCTCCGTCTCCCGGATGATCAAACCAATTATGCCATTGTAGCCCATCAATCCCTTCCAATGCATTGATTTTTTTCCAGGCGAAAGCCAAACTAGCTGCTTGCTTCTGAAAATCTTCATCCGAATAAGTAGGAGAATTTACTCCAGCCTCAGAAAGCCAGACAGAGCGCTTAATAGTCCCTTTATATTTATTTTCTTTGGTAAGCGCCCACTTACTCAGAACTTCCAGATTTTTAAACGTAATAAATTGGGTATCCATGGAAAACGTTGCGTTCGGATCAATCCAAACACATGGATTCGTCAAATCCTGAGAATAGCTATGATAAGCTAATCCCCACTGAAAATCCCCTTCTACCCGACTATAAACATTCAACAAATCAATGATTTCTTTGCTTGTATAGAGCCACCATCCCACATTCGCTATCTGTGTCCAGGAATGTGTAAAGGAACCCAAAACCTCTGCCTGTTTATCATATTGGCGTACTATATTATAACATATACGCATCGATTTTATATAGGTATCCGTAAATACTGTAAGAGGTTTTATTCCCATATTTGTCCAGTCTATACATCCGTCTACCTCATTATGCATAATCCAATGAGCTATGCGCCCGTAGCGATTGTCCGCCGTACAATATCTTTTCGCCAGAAAATCAAATGCCGCCGCATAACAATTCACCGATTCCAGAGTAGTCATATTAGGCATTGTATAAACCCCTCTTTCATAATCCGGATGTTGCAGCAATGCCCCCAGGTCAGGGTCTACACATTTAGCTGCCGGTTCGACAAGAATGATGGCAGCAACAGCAATATTCCGTTTGGCTGCTTCTAAAAGAGGAACGTCAAGTACAGTCTTGAGGTAACCTTCATCCATATAATAGGTTCTTCCCCCATAAGTATGCGCAATATCTCCCGCTCTTGGCGTCAGATGCATAAACTGAGTGATACAAACATTAATCGTAGCACTACTTATCCCCAACGAAGTAAAATCCGATATATATTGGTTAGGAATAATTCCACCCAACCCTTTCTTTGAAGTCAGTTTGATAGCCGGAAGATTCTGGAACGCATGAATTTCATCTGCTTGATGCGCATGAGAAACCAGTTGGTCTCTTTCTACTCCCTCTTTATAAATAGCCCACTTTGACAAAAGACGGTCATATAATGCTCCATCCCTTTCTACATAGCGCTCTAACTCAATTTCAAAAGATGAATCTTCCAATTTTACCTTATAAGGAGCCTTCTTCACATCTATGATATCCAAATAAGGAGGAATCTCACCTAAAAAGAAGTTGCTTTCACCGGTATATTCACCAGTAACGCGAACGGAAGATTCCATTACTGAGACCTGGGAAATTTTACATGAATAGCTTTTCCCCAAATAAGCATTCAGATCTTGTTCGTGTTGAATATCTTCTTCATCAAAAGGAGATTCAGGTATCTCCTCTTTCTCTTCCTCGTGACAGGAAGAAACAATGAAAGGACAGCAGGACAGAAACAAAAGAATAATAAACGACTCAATATAAGCCTTTTTCATTTTAAAAAAATGACTTTTCAATAGCTCCATAAGTAAAACTGTAAAAGGGGTTTAGGTTTAATTGTACAAATATAAAGCTATTAATATGAACACATGCAAAAACCTACTTTTTTTTACAATTTTTATACACAGCGAAAAATATTACTACCGAAAAGCATCTTAACAGACAATCATTTATTTTCACAAATGAACACTAATCAATCAACAAAGCTTTCATTGGCTTTTTGTCTCCCGTATAATAGACGGAAATACAAAAAGCCTCCCAATCCGCATACCCTCCGAATCGCCAGACATAAGAATCGACCCAACAGGGAAACTCTTCGTATTTGAAAGAAACAACACCGTCTTCTGAGTGTAGATAAGTGGTCACTATATCCTGAAATTGCGCATGAGAACGTTTTGCGCATGGAATGACAAATGCCATATGCAAAACGATCGCACTTGCTGCCACAATCGATACACTTCTACACCAGACGGCATTAAATGAAATCTGCTCACTGATCAGCTTGATTAAAATCACAACAGAAAACAGCTCTATTCCAAACAATTGCCGGACATTTCGAAATCCTATAACCAAGCTAAAAACAAGTTCAATTAAGATTATATAAAAATAAAGTTGATTATCATAGAAAAACTTTCTCAGGGTATGATTATTGTTGTTTCTCTTTTCACGAAAAAAAGTATATACCAGCAAAAACAGAAGAACATAGAATGCCCGAAGCTCACCGATTATCAATAAGAAGGTTTCCCAGATGGAAGGATGATCAAACGACGCGCGCCCGCGGGCAGCAGGCGATAAACACAACAACAAGGTCCCAAGCCAAAAGCCGGCAACCAAAGCTACTTCAGGTGATTTGGGCTTCCTCTTATTATATTGTACACAATAAATAATAAATAAAGACCCGGAAATGCCTATAACCAAAGATTCATGTGTCCAACCAGAAATGACACCCAGCAAAAAAAGAAGAAAAGCAACTCCCCAATTCACCTTTTCCATTTGCCGCACTTTATTATAAACAAGCAGAAAAGCCAAGCAAAGAACGGCGCTCCAAGTATAATTGAGAGCACCACTCATCAGTAAAAAGAGATCAACCGGGCAAGGCAGTAAGAACCATATAAAGAAAACAGCAGCAACCCAGTAACCGAATTTTGTCAGATTTCTTTTTCCGGAAATCCATATAACCAACATATTAAGTAACAGAAAAGCGAATACATTGATTAAATTAAAACAATTCTCCCCCCAAAGTCCGGCAAACGACTGCTCCAGAATATGAGGAATGGTACGGCCATTCACATAAAAATAGTGATTATATTGCGAAAACATAACATCGGTAAATGATGATATCTTCTGCTCAAATCCTATCGATGCGCCTTCAAAGAAAGACTTAGCCGCCACAGGAGTCAAATAGAATGAATAAAGATAATCATCTCCACATATCGGAGTGTACATATTCATCAGGTAAAATAAACTTCCTATTATCAACAGAAATGCGCCAATGCCGATCCGAACCGTTTTTTTATTCATAATCTCAGTTATTGTTTCACACCATTATATTCTCTTGCAATGTAGGTAGGACGATTTTTTGTTTCATTGAAAATACGTCCTATATATTCCCCTATGACTCCCAAGGACAGCAACTGTATCCCACCTAAAAAAAGAATCACGACCATCAAAGTAGGGAAACCCTGTACTACTTCGCCCCATATCAATGTTTTAAACATGATGAAGCACATGTATATGAAAGCAACCAGGGAAACTATAATTCCAGCAAAAGTAGAAATGCGTAAAGGAGCTACAGTAAAGGAAGTCACCCCTTCCACAGCCAAGCTCAGAAGGCTGAAAAAGTTAAACGAAGATGTACCGGCAACACGATCTTCCTGCTCGAATTTGATCTCTTTCTTACGAAATCCAATCCAGCAATACATACCTTTAGTATATCTTTGGCTCTCACGTAGCTGTTTTAAAGCGTTTATACAACAACGATCTAACAGTCTGAAATCACCGACATTCGGGAGAATCTCCACACGGGTCGTTTTCTGTAATAGCTTATAGAATAACAAGGACAGATACTTACGCATCAAACTCTCCTTGCCTCTGGTTATTCGCTTTGCGTATACATCATCATACCCTTCTTCCCAATATTTCAACATTTCAGGGATTAAGTGAGGAGGATGTTGCAAGTCAGCATCCATAATCACCAGACAATCGCCCGTAGCATAATCGAAACCAGCTAACATTGCTACTTCTTTTCCAAAATTGCGCGACAAGTCGACAAAATTAATTCTCTCATCTTGTGATCTCAAAAATTTAATAACTTCCAATGTTTTATCATGGCTGCCATCATTAACAAACAAAATCTCCCACTCATATTCTGCATAAGAATCCATCATTTCTTTTAGCTTCGAATAGAGCTCCGGAAGAGAGAGTTCCTCGTTGTATGCAGGTATTAAAACACTAACTTTACTCATATTTTTTTAGATTTTAGAACAAAACGAACAAGAAGGAAATTAACCGGTACTACTAATGCAAACACAGGAAGAGGTGCCCATCTCTCGGGAACTCCGATCCATATAAATAGCGACAACAGTCCGATATGCAACAAATAATTGATAAAATGACTGATGCCAAATCCTATTCCTTTCCTAACAGTAGGCTTAGTATTAAAGGTGAATATATTAGACAAGTAAAAATTCAGAATAAAGCTAATAGCATAACCAATAGTATATGCAATAGCTGGTAACATCAATACACATAAAAAGAAATAAATACCATAATGAGTAGCAGTTGCCAGAACACCAACCAATATGAAACGAAAAAACTCTCTACGCTTATTAAAAACAGACATCATCCAATACTCTTTTATTGATTTTGATCCAACTACCTACAGAAGACTTATAAAACGGTACAATATTATAAATAATATATAAGATCAGCAAAAAAGTATAACTAAATATACAAAAATAAATAATGTTACTTCTCCATTAGATTAAATCATAGAATGATATCTAAGGTGCAATTTCTCTATTCATCTTCATGAGTTACCACCACACATCACTTTATACATTCAAGAAAAAAGCTCCCTTATTTTGATCACAACATCCATATTCTGCGAATCAAATTTTCGAGCAAACAAATGCTCTGTTTCTAATAAATATTGCAAATCCTCCATTTTCCAAACATAAGGATTCCCCCGTTCCCAATCAATTGCACGAAGTCCGGCATTCAACTGCTCACTACCTGGATAAATATGACTCCGCCTTTCTGAGTTCCACAATATAGATTGAAGGAATATTTCGTCACCACAGCAAACATTTTTAAAACGCCTTAAAATAAAAGACTTTTGGGCTAATATAATTGTTAGCAACTCATGCGTAATACTAACCCAATTGGAACCCTTTTTAAATTCAATTTCTTTAGGTCGGTTATAATGGAAGAAATCCTGCAACTTTAAAAAGCTTATTCGAAGAGATTGTACTTGCTTTTTAAAAATACGAGGTGGAATTTTATAATAACGACAGAACAAATGATATTTAAAAACCTTTCTTTCGAGATCTTTTAAATTAGCCTCACCACAAGAGTAAGGCACAAACTCATACCCCTTATTTTTCTCGAAGAAATGATGGATATAGTCTTGTGACTTTATCGGCAAATCGACTCCTGACAACAAATGATAATAATCATAATGGCCTTTCATACTGGCTGTCTCAAGTAACAACAGTTCAGCCTTTACCACACTAATATCACCCCATCTTACGTCAAGACGTTGCTCAAGTACAAAAAGACGAGCTTTTGCAAGCCGAAATAAATCTTGCTCTAAAGGTCCGAGCACGACTTTCTTATCAATATGCAGATATATATCATTCCTCCCATCATCAAGCATAGAAAGTAGTATCTTCAATATTTGAAATTCATTATGGGCCAGAATTAAAAAAGCATGTCTCATTACCTTTGCATCATTAAACAAGTTCATTATCATGCAAAGATACAACAGATAGAATTCCAATACAACAATAGTTAGATAAATTCCAAACATATATTTTGATAAGTATTGGAATCTATCTATCTTTGTGAAATTTAAGTCTTAAATCATTAAATTGGAGCTGATACCCGGTTCTTAATGGAAATAAAGACAATAACGTCATAACCTAAACAACTATTATATAGACCAATAATATCCATAATTACAATGATAGATAAACCTATATATGTGACCTCACCCCTACTGCCTTCTTTGGAAGATTTTACTTTCTTATTAAAAGAAATATGGGAAAGTAAAATGCTGACAAATAATGGCAACTTCCACCAAAAGCTAGAAGAGGAATTAGCTAAGTATCTTAAAGTTCCCTATCTCAGTTTGTTTACGAACGGTACTCTACCTTTAATAACCGCTTTACAAGCAATGAGAATTACCGGTGAAGTGATAACTACTCCCTTTAGCTTTGTAGCAACAACACATTCTCTTTGGTGGAATGGAATCAAACCTGTTTTTGTAGACATTGAGCCAGAAACCTGTAATCTGGATCCTAGTAAAATAGAAGCGGCCATTACCCCCAGGACTACAGCTATCATGCCTGTACACGTTTACGGGAAGCCTTGTAAAACGAAAGAGATTCAAGAAATTGCCAATAAATATGGATTAAAAGTTATATATGATGCCGCTCATGCTTTTGGAGTAGAAATAAACGAGGAAAGCATTTTAAACTTTGGAGATATGGCTACTCTGAGTTTTCATGCAACGAAAGTTTACAATACTTTGGAAGGTGGAGCATTAGTCGTTCATGACGAGCAGACTAAAAAGCGCATCGACTATCTGAAAAACTTTGGTTTTGCCAGTGAAACCGAAGTTGTAGCCCCTGGTATTAATAGTAAAGTAGATGAGGTACGTGCTGCATACGGATTACTTAACCTTAAGCAAGTAGATCATGCAATAAGTTCCCGTCGCAAAGTAGCTATAAGATATAGAGATGAACTCCAAGATATTAAAGGGATAACCTTTTTCAATGATATACCAGGAGTACGCCACAATTATTCTTATTTCCCAATTTTCATAAATGCTGAAGAATATGGAATGACGCGTGATGAACTTTATTTTAAGATGAAGGAACATAATGTATTCGGACGCCGTTATTTCTATCCGCTAATCAGTACATTCTCAACATATCGCGGATTAGATTCTGCTAACCCTGACAATCTGCCAATAGCAACCCAAATGTCCAATAACGTCATCTGCTTGCCAATGCATCATGCTTTAAGTGAAAATGAAGTTGAGTATATCCTCCAAATTATAAAGAAATAGTATGATACAATTATCAGAAATAACAAACTCTATATCCCCTTCCTTAACAAGGCGTCTATTTAACTTGTCCCAAAAATATGACAATGTTATAGACTTCACATTGGGAGATCCGGATATACATCCACATGATAAGATAAAAGAAGCTGGCTGTAAAGCGATACAGGAAGGTCGTACAAGATACTCCCCTAATGCCGGATTATTAGAATTAAGAGAAATAATATCTTCCAGATACAAGTTACAATATAATATAGAATACAACCCGGCAAATGAGATTATGGTTACAGTTGGGGGAATGGAAGGATTATATTTAACCCTGCTAGCCATTCTAAACAGAGGGGATGAAGTCATTATACCAGCTCCATATTGGATAAACTATGTACAGATGGTATGTATGTGTAGTGGAGAGCCCATTATCACAGCTCCTGTCAGCACCAATGACTTATCGATATCTATAGAAAATATAAGGAAGGCAATCACTCCTAAAACAAAAGCTATTATTTTAAATACGCCCAGCAACCCTTCCGGGCGGATAATTTCTGATGACTCCATCCAACAAATAGCACAGATAGCTATTGAGAATGATTTGATAGTAATAACAGATGAGGTATACAAAACACTACTTTATGATAATGCTCATTTCAAAAGTATTGTTACATGCGACAAGATGAAGGAACGCACTGTTGTTATCAATAGTCTGTCAAAAGAATTCTGTATGACCGGATGGCGTTTGGGTTATGTAGCTGCACCTTCAGAATTAATATCAGTCATGACAATGTTTCAAGAGAACATAGCTGCTTGTGCTCCATTGCCGTCTCAGTATGCAGCAATAGAAGCACTAAGAAATTCGGAGAAATATTCGGCTGGTATGATTGAGGAATTCACTCTCCGCAGAAATGTTTTACTGGAAGAAGTTGCCAAAATCAAAACAATAACAGTCGATGCACCACAAGGGACCTTTTATGCAATGTTGAATATAAAATCTACCGGATTAAAATCTGAGGAATTCGCATATGCCCTTTTAGAAAAAGAACAGGTGGCAGTTGTTCCTGGAATAACTTACGGTGATTGTTGCGAGGATTTTATCCGGATTGCTTTTACATTAGATATTTATAAAATAAAAGAAGGAATTCAAAGACTTAAGCGATTTGTCGAAAGTTTATAAGATGAAAAAAGTTTTAATGCTAGGAGGCTCTTTATATCAGGTCTATGCGATTAAAGAAGCTGTAAAAATGGGATATTATGTAATCACCTGCGATTACTTGCCGAATAACCCAGGACATCAGTATGCCCACGAATATTATAATGTCAGCACAACAGATAAGGAGGCTGTTTACGAGTTAGCCAAAAGACTTCAAGTAGATGGCGTCGTTGCATATGCTTCAGATCCTGCAGCCCCTACAGCTGCTTATGTTTGTGAGAAACTAGGATTGCCTACCAGCCCCTATACTTCTGTAGAAATTCTTTCTCAGAAAGACTTATTCAGACGATATCTGGCTGAACATAATTTCAATGTTCCCAAGTACGTCGGATGTTCTTCATACCCGGAGGCTTTGGAACAAATCAAGAATTTAACCCTTCCTGTTATGATAAAGCCTGTCGATTCATCAGGAAGTAAAGGCATCAATAAACTGACCAACGTAAATCAACTAAAAGACTTTATAGAAGATGCCCTCTCATATTCTCGTGAAAAACGCATTATTATTGAAGAATTCATAGAGAAAGATGGATATCAGATCTCAGGAGATGCCTTTTCCGTAGACGGAATTTTAAAGTTCCATTGTTTTGGAAACGAATACTACAGTTCTTCAGTTACCAAAGATTTTGCCCCACTTGGTGAATGCTGGCCTTTCCAAATGAAACCTGAAATTATAACAGAGCTAGAAAAGGACATACAGCGTCTGATTTCTGAACTAAAAATGGGGACAACCGCATATAATGTCGAGGCTATTCTTGGTAAAAACGGGAAATTGTATATACTAGAGTTAGGTGCCAGAAGCGGTGGCAGTTTAATTCCTCAGATTACAGAACTGGCAACAGGAGTCAACATGGTTAAATATGTGATAAAAGCAGCTTTGGGAGAAGATTGCTCCGAAATAGAGATGTCACCTGCAAGGGGATATTGGTCTAATTATATGTTACATAGCAAACAGACCGGACGATTTAAAGAAATATCATTTGATGAAAACTTTGCAAAAAACAATTTGGTAGATTGTGTAACAGAACTGAAAAGTGGAGATAATGTTCATGCATTCCGCGATGCTGGTGATGCATTGGGGACACTTATTCTCAAATATTCTTCGAAAGAAGAGATGTTTAATGTTATCGAAAACATGGACCAGTTTGTACATATTATTATTGATTAAAATATGAGCATAACAATCAATACAGAGCCTCTAGCATATACCGAATTTAGAGATTTTATCATATCCTCTGCAAACTGGTTTGTTCCTTCTCTGTTACAGATGCCCAACCTGGATGAATGGATATTAAAAATGTACCATAACGGCTCTATGTACTATACTATTTCCGGATCTAACATTATAGCTTTAATTGTTGGCTATTACAATAGAGAAGAAAGATTTTTATATATACCCTATGCTTGTGTACACCCCGACCATCAAGGCCATGGGATTTCTCAAAAAATAATTAATTATATCATAGAACATCTTTCTACCGACATTCAGGAGATATTGCTCGAAGTTAGAAAAGACAATAACAATGCACTTCAAGCATATCATAAAATGGGATTTTATGAGGCTGAGGATAGGGATGAGAAGTATTTAATGAAGAAAGAGATACATAAAAGTTGATATTTAATGAAAGATGTAGTAAATACTCCATTAGTAAGTATAATTTGTAGCACATATAATCATGGATTATATATATCCCAGTGTTTAGACGGTTTTCTAATGCAAAAGACAAATTTTCCATTTGAAATTCTAATCCATGATGATGCATCCACTGATAATACTCCTGATATTATTCGTGAGTACGAGCATAATTACCCTCAAGTCATAAGACCTATATATCAGAAGGAAAACAAATATTCAAAGCAAGAAGATATCTTTGCCAAATACCAATGTTCACGAGTCAGAGGAAAGTATATTGCAATATGCGAAGGAGACGATTATTGGATTGACCCATTAAAACTTCAGAAACAAATCGATTTTCTAGAAAACAATCCTGATTACGGCATGATATATACTACCAGCAAGGTATATAACCAAAATGAAGGCAAAATAGAAGAAGATATCATTGGGCGTGAATATAAGGGTTATATAGAGTTATTATCCGGAAATTGTATTCCAACTCTTACTACTTGCATACGCAGTTCCTTAGTCATGGAATACTTGAAAGAAGTGGAACCCAAGAGCAAAAACTGGCTAATGGGAGACTATCCTATGTGGTTATGGATATCATATTATCACAAAATAAAGTTTCTTCCGGAAAACACTACAGTATACCGTGTCTTAGAAGAGTCAGCAAGTCATTCTAATGATATACAGAAATATGAAAGATTCATATTATCGACCATTGATATAACTGCATTTTATATCCACAAATTTAATACTCCATTAACAGAGCCATACTTACGATCCTTAAGTTGCTTTTATTATGATTTATACGATAAATATATGTGTCTGGGCATGTATAAAAAGGCCAGACACTATTCAAAACTCATTAATCCTAGTTATGTCTCCGCACGTATGCGAAGAAGAGTCCGCCGATTCCATCTCAGATTCATGCAATTAAGATTAGAAAAATGGCTCAATATAAAAGGAAACAAAAGGAAGTAAAAAGGGAAAAAACTATCTAGTGGGATATTAAGTAAATATCCCTTTTTCTATTCACGAATCTCCACCTTTTTTAAACAGGAAATGAGTCAAGTAGTACAAATGCCAATGATAAGCTATTTTTCTTACCCTCCTGCGATATTTCAATTCATATGTATCTTCAGGCAATGCAGCCATCTCTTTCATTTTCTGCCTCATATCCTTTACAGGTTCTTTGAATTCTCTCAAATTCACCTTCAAAAGTATCTCCTTAAATATTGTAAGACAAGTCCCAATCAACCTAGTCCTAATTTTAAAAAGATCTTCTTCTTCAAATAGAGAGTATTTCTCCATGAATCTCATGCGGGCATATTCTGCCAAAAAATAATGATAAAGATTCATAGGAGACATCGTGTGACATATACTCGTTTGTCGCTCTACATAATGATAAAAAGGGCTATCTACCCATACTACTTTGTTACATAGAGCAACCCATTCATACATTACAAGTCTGTCCTCATAATTTTTCCCCTCTGGGAATTGTAATGATGTCAAAAAGTCACTCTTATAAAGCTTTGTACAAGCAGAACAACTAACTTTTTCCATCATCATATCTTGTAATACATTCTTTGGATCTCGAATAACAATATCTCCAGAATTCCGGTAAGGAGACTCGTTTGGTTTAAATTCATATTCAAGAAGAAAATTACAATATGCAATTTCCGCATCACTTTGTACCATTGCATCCAACATTTTCTCAAACATTGCAGGTTCAACATAGTCGTCACTGTCAACAAAACCAATGTAAGGAGCAGAAGCTATACGCATGCCAGCATTACGGGCAATAGAGAGTCCAGCTATAGAAAGATGTAGCACTTTAATACGTTTGTCAATTTTCGCATATTCATCACATATCTCAGAAGAACCATCAACAGATAAATTATCAACCAAGATTATTTCAATCTGCTGTAATGTCTGACTACGTAATGATTCAATACATTTATGCAAATAATCAGCGGTATTATGAACAGGCACTATTATACTAACCAAACACTTATTCTCCACTATTTATCTTTTTAAGTTTAAAATGTATCCAATAATAAATAGGCCAAAAATAAACAATCTTTCTCAGCCGTTTATAACATTTAATATCAAGTTCCTTTTTAGACAGAGGAATTAATTTCTTCAAATTATTCTTCATATCAACAACATAGGCACGACTTTCGCTAACAGGAAAAGAACGCATCTCTTTAAAAGTCCTTAAGCAGCTCTTAACAAGGGATGTTTTCATATTATATTGTTCTTCCGTATCGAACAATAGATTATTATTAATAAACTCTAAGCGGCAAAATTGCGCTAAAAAGAAATGGTAACGTTGTAATGGTGAAATAACATGGCAAATACTAGAGCTTCTTTTTACATAATGATAAAATGCCTTATCAATCCACACTACTTTTTCAGACTCTAATATCCACTGATGCAAGATAAGACGATCCTCATACATATTATGTATAGGAAATTTTAATGAAGAAAAAAGTGTCTTCTTAAAGAGTTTCGTACAACAAGAGCTATTCAATCGATCACACATCATATCATACACCACCTCCTTCGAAGATCTTTCACAGACCATACCACTATTAGGTTCAAAAGAGTCTATATGCCCGTCGTCATGTTCAATCTGAAAATTGGAATATACCAAATCAACACCATATGAACTAATTGCAGCAAGCAATTCCTCATACATATTGACGTCAATATAATCATCACTGTCTATAAACCCTATATATGGAGCAGAAGCCATATCAATGCCTGCATTACGAGCTACAGATGCATTAGCTACCGAAAGATGGATTACTTTTACCCGAGTATCCATACTTGCATATTCATCACATACCTCAGAAGATCCATCAGTTGATAAATTATCTACCAGAATTATCTCTATATTTTCTAAAGATTGATTTCGTATAGATTCAATACATTTTCGCAAATAATTAACTGTATTATGTACAGGTACAATCACACTTATCAAATAATTATTCTCCATGCATGCTCTCCATTAATAAACTTACGCACAAAGATAGAGAATATAGTATTATCAGTAAAATAAAAACCAGATTTTAAGTTCCCAGGTTATCATTAATAATCGTATCTTTGCCGGAAAGCTTATTATATTAATATGAGTAAGGAAAATATAGCATTTGTTGTTGTACGTTACGGATTAAATATCAATGGAGGAGCAGAGTATCATTGTAGAATGCTAGCCGAAAGACTCACCAATGATTATAACGTTGAAGTTCTAACTACTTGTGTAGATAATTATAGAACTGGAGAGAATCTTGAGTTTAAGGAAAAAGAGATTATCAATAAAGTCATTGTTCGCCGTTTTAAAACTAATCCCACTCATCCTGAACTTGAAAACTTTTATAAAAAGAAAGCTAAACCGGCTTATAAATTAAGACGTTTTTTATACAAATGCCACTTTCTAGCTATTGCTTCTTACTTTTTCCCTATTTGGCATTTCAAAGAAAAAGAAGAACTAGAAGCACTCGGTAGCCAAGTTTTCCATTCTCCGGCTCTCTTCAATTTCATAAAAGAAAATAAAGATAATTACAAAGCAATCATCCCTATTACAATAGATTATTCTCATGTATATTACACAACTTTATATGCACCAGAAAAGACTATTGTAATCCCTACAATGCATTATCACAAAACTGCATTTCGCTCAACCTTGACACAAGTCTTTACAAAGGCAGCCTACATCGCTTTCAACACAACAGCAGAACAAAAACTAGCAAGAAAAATATTTGGTATGCACATGGCACCCCACAGTATTGTAAGCGTAGGGATAGAGCTAAGTGCTCCATCAGACTGGGCAGTGACCCAAGAAAAGTATAATCTTCCTGATGAATATATGCTCTATGTAGGGAGAGTAGACCAAGGCAAACTTAACAATGTGTATACTTATTTCCTCAACTATAAAAAGGTATATCCTAATTCTGATTTAAAGTTTGTTCTTGTAGGCAAACAATATAGTGATCTTTTTAATCATCCGGATATTATATATACTAATTTTGTTGAAGAACAAGAAAAGATATCAATCATTCAACATGCAAAGATTGTAATCAACCCATCACTGTATGAAAGCCTATCACTTATATTACTGGAAGCAATGGCTTTAAAAAAAGCGATGCTGGTCAATGGCAATTGTAATGTATTGAAAGAACATTGCAATAAAAGTAATAATGCTGCTTTATACTACACTAATGAAAAAAGTTTCATTGATAAGCTTCATACGCTAGACTCTTCTACCAATCTTAGATTAGAGATGGGAGAAAAAGGATATTCTTACGTTAACAGTAATTACGACTGGAACATAATAATGAATAAACTAAAGCATGTTATCGAAAATATATAAAGATTTAGATACTCTTGATAGCTTGCTTTAAGCGCCCCATAATCAAAGTCCAATTATAGTTCGATTTCACATAAAATACACCTTTCTCTCCCATCTCCTTTCTCAAATCTTCCGATTGTTCAATCCGGTGAAGTGCTTGATTAAACCCACGATTATTCATATAATAAAAAGAAGCAAAATCACTTTTTAAACAATGTTCTTTCAAGACCTTACAATGTCCGTTTACAAGCATTGGCCTCTTTTGACTCATAGCCTCTAAAAGTATTAAAGAAAGGCTTTCATAACGAGAAGGATTCACTACAATATCGGCATGCTGTAGAATTGACATTTTCTCCTCATCACTGACAAAGCCTGTGTATATAACATCAGGATGCTCAAATCGCTCCATAGCCAGCCCACCTACTAATACTAATCTTAATGTTGAATCTGAATATTTCTTCTTATAGTTCACAAAATATGTAAGTAAACGATGAATCTTTTTAGGAGTAATACGACCAATATATAACAAATATTTCTCTGGTAATTGAAACTTTTCTTTTGTCATCGCCCAATCTGCGGATAAAGACTCCTCTATTCCTACACTCAATATCCCATGAGCCCCCAAAGCCTTACCCAGAATATTTTCAGCAAGCCTCTGTTCCTCTCCGGTATTAAAACCAACATAAGCTATATTTGAAAAAGCAGATGTTAATACAGAACGGAAAGAAATGCCCATATTATGCATTGTAGGAATAGCTATTGTTTTTCTACCTGCATACAATGCAGTATAATAAAAGGTGACATAATCAGAAGACATCGCTATAAAAGCTTTATAATCACCGATATGATCACGAATATAATCATTCAATGCGGACGAATAGAATTTATCACTCTTCATCGCCTGCACCTCATCATCATGCTTGTAAGACCATACAGGAATCAAATAAGACAAGTATTTCAAGATTCCTAATTTAAAAAGGAGCTGGCGTAGTTTTCTTGCTGGTTTAGCCTTCTTTGCGAAATAGCGTTCCTTTTCACGGTGAACAGGATTCGTCCTAAAACGACGAATCACCACTCCATTCCATTCTTCCTCACCTTCCGGATATATATTTTCGCCTGTCGCAACGTCTCTGACACAGGTAGTAAGTACTTCCACATCATAATCAGGTACTAACCGTTCTGCTAACATCTGACAATGATATTCAGCCCCGCCATTTATATTTTTGCCATATCTGACAACAACAAAAGCAACTTTCTCTTTCTTCATAGCTTCCCTTAATACAACATTCTACTTATGAGAGCATCTGAATCACATTTTTCATCCGTCCTATAATCATCTCCCAATTATAATTCTCCTGAACATAGTGACGCCCTTTCTCTCCCATCTGTTGACGTAACGTTTCTGATTTCTCAAGATTATGTAATTTTCGCATAAAATCTCTACGATTCATATAATACAAAGCTGCATAATTACTCTTTTCACAATGTTCTCTCAACACATTACACCTGCCATTGACCAACATCGCCTTACCTTCGCTCATCGTTTCAAGTAAAATAAGTGATAAACTTTCATATCTGGAAGGATTCACTATTACTTTAGCATTCAACTGAATCGCTACTTTCTCCGCATCATCAACAAAACCTGTGTAAATTATATCCGGATGTTCGACTGTCTTTCCAAAAATACCTCCGACTAAAACTAGCTTTAATCGAGAATCTACATATTTCTTTTTATAGCTTAAAAAATAATCAACTATATTATTCAACTTTATAGCATCAATTCTCCCTACATACAATAGATAATCTTCCGGCAAATTATATTTTACCTTTGTTTGCTCCCAATCAGCAGCTTTCGTCTTCTCTATACCTACACTAATAATGCCATGAGCAGCCAAAGGCTTTCCAACTATATTCTCTACCAATTTCTGTTCTGCTTCTATATTAAATCCAATATAGGCAACCTCAGAGAAAACAGAAGTAATAATAGAACGAAAGGATGAACCGTTATTATGCATAGTAGGAATCAGAATCGTCTTCTCCGGCGCATATAGTGCAGTATAATAAGTATGAGGGAAAAAGGAAAGCGGAATGAATGCTCTATAAGAAGCTTTATTCTCTCTTATAAAAGCATACATTGAAGATGAATAAAAAACCTGACTATTCAAGGCCTTTATTTCTTCTTGTTTTTTATAATGCCAAATCGGTTTCACATAAGACAAAGGCTTCAAAAGACGACATCTGTACAAGAAGTGCCTCCACTTCTTTGCCGGAGCCGCCTGCCTGACATAGCTCTTATGTAAGTCCGGTTCAACAGGATCTGAATAGAATCGACGTACCAAAACTCCATTCAGGATTTCTTCTCCTTCAGGATATTCATTATCACCGGTAACATAATTCTTGACACACGTAGTCAATACTTCAACATCATAATCGTTAACCAGCCTTTCGGCCAGCATACGACAATGATATTCAGCACCTCCGTTTATATCTTTTCCATAACGAACTACTATAAAAGCTATCTTTTCCTTAGTCATTCTAGTCAATCAACAATTTGTGCTTTCTCTTAAATATAGCACGATAACCACGATATAGCATCCTATAGAAACCGAAGTGTTTACACATAAAATATCGTTTGATTGACATACTCGGCCCTAGTTGCCAAGGAGTAATATGACGATATTCACGCATTTTCAACATCGTTTCATCTATTATATCCTCAAAAGCCGGTGACGGAGGGCACAACAAAGTATGGTTAATCAAATGAATCCCCCTCTTAAGTACGCCAACGGAAGATTCACCTCCAAGTTCCGCATTCTGAATAAACTTATCCTGTTCATAAAGACTCAGGAAATAATGATATTCCTTTACCGGATCATAACCACCACGAGTAATGCTTTCATTCTTATGAATCATATAATGGTATTTAGAGACACAACTCAATACCACTTTCTGAGAGCTATAAAATACTTTATATAATACAGCTACGTCTTCATAAACCCGTCCGACAGGGAATGAAAGGCGGTCAAACAATTTACGTTTAAAGAGCTTTGCCCATAAATAATTTTTTACCAAGTCATTCTTTACCAAAGCGCGTATGATTTCCTTTCTGGAAAAAACATACAGCTTACCAGTGTTGTTGATTATTTTAGAAGGTCTTCCCTCCTGCTCAAGAAGATAAGTACAAGCAGAAACATCCGCATCATGCTCTTGCATCAAGGTGTAAAGATACTGATACATATCATGATCAATCCAGTCATCACTGTCAACAAAGCCCAAGAGCTCTCCCGTAGCTGCAGCCAAACCGGCATTACGGGCAGCACTCACCCCACTATGAGGCAAATGAATAGTCTTAATGCGCTGATCCATACGCGCATACTCATCGCAGATACCGGAAGAGCCGTCGTCAGAACCATCATCAACTAAGATAATCTCAAGGTTCTTATAGGTCTGCTCCAGTATAGATTGCAGACAAGTCTTCAAATAGTCCTTTACATTATAAACAGGCACTATAAGACTAATCAATGGTCCAGAGATATTAGTATTCATATTATTCTACTTGTCAACTTTTTATTTTTACTGCAGCCCCTTCTATATAGAATGCTATATAACAAGGAATACTGCAAAACTACCCTCGATTTTAAATAAATTTCACACTTGTCTATGATTCGATAATACAATCTAAACACTCTCAAATCAAACAATTACCTCTTATTTGCCATTTATACAGTATAATTCGTCTAGTTTCCAAAGTTCATTCAAAGATTTCCACTGTTTATCATTCAGGTTAGTTTTCCCATTATTTTTCTTTTGTAAGCTATTATTCTGCGTTTGAGGCAGCTCTATCGGCCGGGGATAGAATTCACCCCCTCCTGTCACCTTGACCCGCCTCTTTAATTCATTCGCTTTCAGCCATAAATCATCCGCAGACGGACAATGTTCACTGATTATTTTCCAGTCAAACAGCTCCTCTCCATACCAATGGGGAGGATAATAAATCCCGCCACATCCGATTGCCACATTCTGCAAAGAGCTATTCACCGGCATCGTAAACACTTTCGCCCACTTTCTATATACCGAAAAAGAATTTCCATCCATATGAATCTTCCGGATAACGTTTCCGCAAACTGTATCCGGATACTGATACGATAAGGTAAGCAAACGCTCAACCGTATTCCGGGGATAAATCAGATCATCATCCACTGTTATCACTTTACTATCCGGGTATTCACGGAAAACATAATGATACTTCTTATGTGAACGGAAATTCTCAGACACAAATCTGAATTCTATTCCTTTAGCCATCAATCTTTTAAGTTCTTCTGGCAGATCATTCAACCGTCCGGGGAACTCCTGTTCCGACAACCATACAATTATCTTTTCGGGCGGACATGTCTGCCACAGAATTGATTTCAACATCAGATGAAGCTGAGAGATACGGGGAGGAAATGTCGTCAACGAGACTATGACTCCCGAATGGTTCGATAATGCCGGAGCATCAGTGTCCTGCTGATAAGCACACACCACTTTATCATGATACTTTGCTCTTTTCCACCTGCAAGGCAAAGAATAGATATGTCGGTAGAATCCTCCTTTTTCCTTATAGGAAGTCAGCTTCTCTTCTTCCCGTGTATAGCGATCATAATAGCTGTTCACCTCCACAGACTGACCTCTCAGTCCATCCTTTACAATGCCCAAAGAAGCCCATTGCACCTTTGCTCCACGAGTATGCTTTCGTATGTTCCGGTTCTTCTGGATAGAGTCTTTCGTCTTATACCCTCTTGCATGATCCAAATGGAGGCATACGGTAGAGTAACGTATCTGCATACCATGAATTCCATAGTTCTCCAGACGTTCTCCAAA
Source organism: Bacteroides thetaiotaomicron (assembly GCA_019412825.1). Taxonomy (GTDB): domain Bacteria; phylum Bacteroidota; class Bacteroidia; order Bacteroidales; family Bacteroidaceae; genus Bacteroides; species Bacteroides thetaiotaomicron_A. The sequence continues at coordinate 22,547 of DXOL01000029.1, forward strand.
TTCACGGTCTTGTCCACCGTACTGCATACGCTCATCAAAGCCATTCACTGCCAGAATATCGCTTAGCCAACCGGAAGCGTTATGCCCATTCCAGCTTGCTTTGGTAGGAGTAAAAGTATTTAATGCCCACCTTTTAAATCCTGTAGCAGTCAGTTTGTTATTTTTAAAAGAGGCAGGCATCCCTTTTCCTCTCATCCATTGCAGATCAAAACATCTGCCGGATAATATATCGTCCTTTGTAATATCTTTCGACAAATCCATACTCAACTTATGATATCCGCCGGACAGGAAACGTCCTTTACGGCGAAGACGCAAGTGAGTTGAGACGAAGTCTTTACGTGGAATACAATCGCCATCACTGAAAAGCAGGTAATCTGCTTGTGCAGCCAGTATGCCTTTATTCAGAATATCGCATTTACGGAATCCTTTATCTTCGTGCCATACATGCTTCACCTGAAAGGATAATTGCGGAGTTATCCTCTGCAACATATCATAAGTTTCTTTCCGCGAACCATCATCGGCAACAATCAATTCAAAGTTCTTAGTATCCTGGGCTTCATATCCCCACAACACCTTCTCCAGCCATTCAAGCTGGTTGCAGGTTGACAGTACGACCGACATCTGCAAAGAAGTAGTCTTCCGGCTAAAACGGATAATAGAATAATTGCACTCCATCTGTTCCCCAGCCCAATAAAGTTCTCTCGAAAGCTCCCTCCATCCGGCTAAGTCCACACGATCAGTGCCATCAATGTCTTCCTCCTTATGCAAACGAACCAGACATAATGCGTCCTCATCCTGATCTTCTTTCAAGTCAGCATGATGAGCCAGCAAGTAGTCCCGTACTTTTTCATCCGAACAAACAACATTATTTTCAAAAGCTACTATCATTAATATCCTCCTTTAGCCATTAAATATCCAACTGAAACCAGACCTGATGTCTGCGACGGTATCTGTTCCAGAATTTCTTTCTGTAATGCAGAACCAAACGCACACATTCTTCTTCATCCATCCCTCTCGAACGGGCGTACTCTTTTCCCAACAAGATGAAGAAGGGCGTCTGCCCCCATAAACGGGCAAAATTCGCACAACCTTTCTTAATATCCACTTCACCAAAATGCATTCTGTTAATATCCACCAGTGAGAAATGATATTCCTCTCCTATCTTGTCATACAGGATATTTCCCGGCGAATAGTCCAAATGCAAAATTCCGGCTTCATGCAGACGCGCTGTAAATTCCGCAAAAGCGATCACTACATCTTCGCAGCTTTTTATATCCGCATTGCCAAACTGGCAAAAATTATATCGATAGGGAGATTGTACGCTCATAAAATATGAATGACCAATCAAACCCATTTTTGTCTCTTCTATATAGGCAATAGGACAAGGGGTTTCAAACCCTTTCTCCAACAGTTTCTCCGGATAGACAAAAGCCCGTTTCCCTTTCGAAGGGCGAAAGAATGCATAAGCGATCCGGTTTATCAGTGGAGGTATCGTATACCGTTTCACATTAATATCCAATCCATCCACCGTGATCATCTTTATCAAATTTCGCCCGGAATGAATTACCGTTCCTATTGTCTCAAAATCTTTCGGAATACGTTCTACATATTCTCTCAGATATTCGTATTTGGGATTAATCATTATTTTCATCTTACGAAAAAACAAGAATGGTCATACTTCTCTTCATCTCTCAACTCTTTTGCCCGGTCATCTTAAAATATTTATCCAACACAAGCAGTGATATCAAATTTTCTCTTCTCTTATCTTTAAATTGGGACACATATTCATGGGCATGATTGATGATCTCCAATGATTCATCTGTATGCTCTATATAGTAATGCAACCGTTCCTCCAGATCAGAGAAATCCGGTTTTATTTCAATATAATGATAATTGGGAATAAGCGTGCCTTCCATAAACCATGTCTCACAGGTAGGCCGGGGCATCACTGCTATTGAATTCGATGACATCACCCATTTCAGGTTGCTGGCCACATCGATTCCTTCAAGAGCCATTATGAATTTATAATCCAAATGCTCATTAATCGTTTTCTTCTCCGTGCGCCACTCTGCCGGGTCAGTCGTATTTTTGCTGACATCTCCCAGATCGCACATCGGATGATGAAAATACATTTCCATAAAAAGCTTTCTGGAAGGTTTTCCTTTTACCTTTCCACGAAAGATTACCATATTTTTCTTCTCAGTAAAAGCCTTCTTATCGTCCACAAATATAAAATGACGAACCTTATCCAGTTTCATCACAATCGAATTCGCGTTATCATCTGTCAGCGGACGGCTTTTCACAATAGAGGGATAGTCGGGAACAAATGTCACATCACCGGGACAAAATCCCCACTGAAACTGATCGGAAAACCAGCGGGTATATTGATAAGTATCAAAGAAATACACTTTTTGTTTGCTCATCTTGTGCTCTGAAAGATGCGGAGCAGAAGAAGGTAATTGCACCGTTCCGGAAAGTTTGTTATAATAGTCAACGCGACGTTCTATATAATCCTTGTCCTTCCGGCGGGATAGTGAAGACAACTTTCCTTGTAACCGCAGCCGGAAAATGCCTTTCGGAATGATAAGTCTGAGAGCATTTACCGAGTAGTAAATGAACTTAGGATTTTTCCCGCTACGCAACTTATATAAAAGTTTATTCTTCATTCTTGTTCCATATCTCAGGAGTACCTGGCTCCTAATTGATTATTCCTTCAATCTTCGCTATCACCTGTTCGGGTTTTATTTCTCTCAGGCAGGCATAATCGCCCCGCCAGCATGGTTTCTGTCCGTATACGGAGCAGGGACGGCATGACAGATCAAGCTGTACCGTATTGACCGGCAACTGTTTCCATCCCATAAATCCGGCATAAGGATGAGTAGCTCCCCAGACAGAGATCACCGGAATATTGACCAGTGAAGCCAGATGCATATTCGCCGAATCCATCGAGAGCATCACATCCAGATGACTCATAAGATTCAGTTCGGTACGCATATTCAGCTTACCAATCATAGAAACGACGGAAGGATATTTCGCCACCCAGCCATCGAATACTTCCTGTTCACTCTTGCCACCACCGAAAAGGAAAACCTTCACCTTCGGATCGGCGGCAAAATGGGCTACTACCTGCTCCTGCAATTCAATTGGGTATATCTTACCCATGTGCTTGGCAAAAGGAGCTATACCAATCCATTTCAAATTATCTTTTGCGCCTGTGACAGGTTCTATCTCTGCAAAGTTTCCTTTTTCATCTCCATAAATTGAAGAAAAGTTCAACAATACAGGAAAACCCAGTTTTTCCAATACATCGGCATAACGACGGAAAGAACTTTTCTGGTTCTCCAATACTTTATGCCGGCGGCGGACTAATTTTTCTTTTCCCACTCTACCTTTATAGATAGATGCCACAGGTATATTAGCCAGCCGGAACCTCAGACACAGGTATTTCGTACGAAGCACATGATGAAAATCTGCCACATAGTCGAAACGCTTTGCTTTCAGTTCCGAATAAAGGGTGTTCAGCCCCCATAATCCTTTATGTTTACCCGTCAGGTCAGCACCGATAAAACTCACATTTGCAGGAAGTCCCTGAAAAAGCGGTTGCCACACAGCACGGCTCAACACCGTAATTTCAAGTTGAGGATATTGTACTGCCAGCGAATGTACTACCGGTATCGTCATGGCTACATCGCCAAGAGCTGAGAAACGGATAATGAGAATACGCGCCATTCGTTATTTTTTTGCATAAAGCACCGGATTCAACGCCGGGTCATTATACATCTTCATCTGTTTATATACTTTCATATACTTCTTCCCTGCCTCGATGTCAGCCAGCAGCTGATCGATAGCCGAAGAAAGGTCTTTCCGTTGTTCCAGCAGAATATCCAGTTTCACCTGGCATTGTGCACGATGTTCTTCCGTCGTATCCGTACGCTCCACTTCCTGCTTCATGTGGTAAATTTTCAATGCAAGAATAGAGAGACGGTCTACTGCCCAGGCAGGACTTTCCGTATTGATGGTAGCATCTGCCAAAGGCTTCACATCCTTATATTGATCAAGGAAATAGCTGTCGATCAGCTCCACCAGATCCGTACGGTCCTGATTGGATTTATCGATTCTTCTCTTTAAAGCTACGGCTGCCACCGGATCAATATGCGGGTCACGGATAATATCTTCGAAATGCCATTGTACGGCATCAATCCAGTTTTTCAGATACAAATAATACTCTATCGACTTCAACTCGTAAGGATTGTTCATCGGCGCATCTACGCTGTCCGTCACATGGTAATCTGTTGTCGATTTCCAAAAAATATCATTGCAAAGGTTACTAAATGTCATAATCTTAACTAGCTAATAGATGTATAATAGGACAAAGCTATGTAATATTTTTCAGACAAGCAACCGTTTCTTACTTTTTTATTTCTTACCTTTGTCTGAGCAAAAAAGGAATTGTATATGAAAATTATTATAGATGATAAGATACCTTATATAAAAGAGGCAGCAGAGAAAATAGCCAACGAGGTAATCTACGCACCGGGAAAGGATTTTACACGGGAACTGGTACAGGATGCGGACGCACTCATCATCCGAACCCGCACTCACTGCAACCGCGAATTGCTGGAAGGCAGCAAAGTAAAATTTATCGCCACAGCAACCATCGGCTTTGACCATATCGACACCGAATACTGCAAGCAGGCAGGCATCGAGTGGGCGAATGCCCCAGGATGCAATTCCGCCTCGGTAGCTCAGTATATACAATCCTCTCTTCTGATCTGGAAATCTCTTCGGAATAAAAAGCCGGACGAACTGACGATCGGCATTATCGGTGTAGGTAATGTAGGAAGCAAGGTGGCCAAAGTCGCACAGGATTTCGGTATGCGTGTACTACTGAACGACTTGCCAAGAGAAGAGAAAGAAGGAAACATTGCCTTCACCTCACTAGAGAAAATAGCCGAAGAATGTGATATCATCACCTTTCACGTACCTTTATATAAGGAAGGGAAATATAAAACGTACCATCTGGCAGACGGGAATTTCTTCCGGTCTCTCCAACGGAAGCCTGTTGTCATCAACACTTCAAGAGGAGAAGTGATCGAAACAAACGCCCTGCTGGAAGCCATCAACAACGGTACAATCTCGGACGCAGTAATCGACGTATGGGAACATGAACCGGAAATCAACCGTGAATTATTAGAAAAGGTACTGATAGGCACCCCGCATATCGCCGGATACTCTGCCGACGGAAAAGCAAATGCCACCCGAATGTCTCTGGACTCCATCTGCCGTTTCTTCCACCTGAACGCAACTTATGAAATCACCCCTCCCGCCCCATCTTCGCCTCTTATCGAAGCAAAAGACCGTGAAAAAGCTCTGCTGAAAATGTACAATCCCATCGAAGACAGCAACCGATTAAAATCCCACCCGGAACTATTCGAAACCTTACGGGGAGATTACCCGTTGAGGAGAGAAGAGAAGGCATATATGCAGGTAATAAGTAATAGGTAATAACCATGCGGATATCTACCGAACGGGTACGGCACCAAAGTAACTACGATTATTACTTATTACCTATTACTTCTTCTACAATATGGGGGAAATGTTCATACTCCAGAGCGTGTACTTTCTTAGCCACCTCTTCGGGTGAGTCATCGGGAAGTACGGGGCAGGTGGCTTGGAAGATGATGTTTCCTTCGTCGTAGTGCTCATTAATATAATGTATAGTAATACCACTTTCTTTTTCGCCCGCAGCCACTACGGCTTGGTGAACTTTGTCGCCGTACATACCTTTTCCGCCGAACTTGGGCAGGAGAGCAGGATGTATATTTATGATTTTATCGGGATAAGCATGCAAAAGCAAATCCGGCACGCGGACAAGGAAACCTGCCAGCACGATAAAGTCAATGCGATATTCCTGCAAAATAGCCAGAATTTCATCTCCGGCTATCCAGTCCTCCTTCGGGAACACGTTACAGGGCACTTTCAAACGATGCGCACGTTCCAAAACGTAGGCATCACTTTTATTAGAAAGTACTAACGACACCTCAACGGAGTCGCTCTTTTGGAAATACCGGATTATATTCTCGGCATTTGAGCCGGAACCGGAAGCGAAAATGGCGATGTTTTTCTTCATTATACTCGAATTCAATGCACAAAACAGTGAAAAATGTGCAAAAGACTGCATTTATTTAGTCAAATATTTGCGCAAAACGATAAATATTCATTCCTTTGCACCGCAAATTTAAAGAAATAAAACTAATTATTAATTAAAAACTTAAAGTTATGTCTGAAATTGCATCAAGAGTAAAAGCGATTATCGTTGATAAATTAGGCGTAGAAGAATCAGAAGTTACTAACGAAGCAAGCTTCACTAACGACCTGGGAGCAGATTCTCTTGACACTGTAGAACTTATCATGGAATTCGAAAAAGAATTCGGTATCTCTATTCCTGATGACCAAGCAGAAAAGATTGGTACTGTAGGTGATGCTGTATCTTATATCGAAGAACACGCTAAGTAATTATCCGATTTCATCAATATGGAATTAAAAAGAGTGGTAGTAACAGGCCTTGGCGCCATTACTCCTGTTGGCAATGATGTACCCGAATTTTGGGAAAATCTAGTGAACGGGGTTAGTGGAGCAGGGCCTATTACTCATTTTGATGCGTCGCTATTCAAGACCCAGTTTGCATGCGAAGTGAAAAACTTCGATGTAACTAAATATATCGACCGTAAAGAGGCAAGAAAGATGGACTTATACACTCAGTATGCTGTCGCTGTTGCCAAAGAAGCGGTATCGGACTCCGGTCTTGACGTCGAAAAAGAAGATTTGAACAGAATCGGTGTTATTTTTGGCGCCGGTATCGGTGGTATACATACATTCGAGGAAGAAGTAGGCAACTACTACACTCACAAGGAAATAGGTCCCAAGTTCAATCCGTTCTTCATCCCGAAGATGATCTCGGATATTGCTGCCGGACAGATTTCTATCATGTATGGCTTCCATGGTCCTAACTACGCGACTTGTTCAGCATGTGCTACTTCTACCAATGCCATTGCGGATGCCTTCAACCTGATTCGTCTGGGTAAAGCAAACATAATCGTATCCGGTGGTTCGGAAGCAGCCATCTTCCCTGCAGGCGTAGGCGGTTTCAACGCTATGCATGCTCTGTCAACACGCAACGATGAGCCCAGCAAGGCTTCACGTCCATTCAGCGCAAGCCGTGACGGCTTCATCATGGGCGAAGGTGGCGGTTGCCTGATTTTGGAAGAACTGGAACACGCTAAGGCCCGTGGTGCGAAAATCTATGCAGAAGTAGCCGGTGTAGGTATGTCTGCAGATGCTCATCACCTGACAGCTTCCCATCCGGAAGGTCTTGGTGCCAAACTGGTAATGCTGAACGCACTGGAAGATGCAGAAATGGATCCGAAAGAAGTAGATTACATCAACGTTCACGGAACATCTACTCCGGTAGGTGATATTTCTGAAGCGAAAGCGATTAAGGAAGTATTCGGTGATCACGCATACGAACTGAACATCAGTTCTACAAAATCAATGACTGGTCACTTGCTGGGAGCTGCCGGTGCGGTAGAATCTATCGCAAGTATCCTTGCCATCAAGAACGGCATTGTTCCTCCGACTATCAACCACGAAGAAGGTGACAACGACGAGAACATTGACTACGACCTTAATTTCACGTTCAACAAAGCTCAGAAACGTGAGGTTAATGTTGCCCTGTCCAATACATTTGGATTCGGTGGTCACAATGCGTGCGTTATCTTCAAGAAATACGCTGAGTAAAATCGTGTTACGTAACCAAATAGATAAGATAAGACTCCTGTTCCGCAAAGACAGAGAGTCTTATCTTTGTTTTTACCGGATACTCGGATTTTATCCGCACAATATCCAGATTTACGAACAAGCGCTCCTGCATAAGTCATCTGCCGTCCGCTCCGAGAAGGGACGTCCGCTGAACAACGAGCGACTGGAGTTTTTGGGTGACGCCATCCTCGACGCCATCGTAGGAGATATTGTCTATAAACGTTTCGAAGGAAAACGGGAAGGTTTCCTGACAAACACACGTTCCAAGATCGTACAACGAGAGACTTTGAACAAGTTAGCCGTGGAGATCGGCCTGGACAAACTTATCAAATATTCTACCCGCTCCTCTTCTCACAACAGTTATATGTACGGGAATGCTTTCGAAGCATTTATCGGAGCCATTTATCTGGATCAGGGGTATGAACGCTGCAAGCAGTTTATGGAGCAGCGAATCATCAACCGTTATATTGATCTGGACAAAATCTCCCGCAAAGAGGTCAACTTCAAGTCCAAGCTCATCGAATGGAGTCAGAAGAACAAGATGGAGGTTTCCTTTGAACTGATCGAGCAGTTCCTCGACCATGATAGCAACCCCGTTTTCCAGACAGAGGTTCGTATCGAAGGACTTCCTGCCGGAACCGGTACGGGCTATTCCAAAAAAGAATCCCAGCAGAATGCCGCACAAATGGCTATCAAGAAGGTGAAAGACCAGACATTCATGGATACAGTCAATGAAGCGAAGTCGCAGCATTCGAAGCCGTCAGAAGTAGAAACAGAGTCGGTCGAACCTGAATTGACTGAGTCGGAAACCATGGAACCGGATACTTTGGAGACCGAAGCACTGGAAGCGGAAACGACTGCAGACAAAGTTGAAACGACTGTTAATGAGGTCGAAGCAACAGAAACTGAGAAAGAATGACGACTCCAACTACCATCCTAACGACAAAAGAGTAAATTATAAGTTAACCGAAACAAATCCCCATGCGGCGGCCTTGAATCACTAAATCGTGATCTTCAGTTACCAACTTCAATTTACCGGCAACTTCTTCAAGAGGAATAGACGAAATGTCATCTCCTTTTAAGGCAATCATACGCCCGAATTGCCCATTGGCAATCAATTCTGTCGCGTGTCCTCCCATGCGGGTAGACAGATTACGGTCGAAAGGAGTAGGCGAACCGCCACGCTGAATATATCCCAATACGGTTTCACGTGTTTCGATGCCCGTTTCATATTCTATTTCCTGTGCGATGTATTCCGCGGCACGTTTCCGGCCATCCGTCAAGATGCCTTCTGCCACCACTACGATGGAATAGGGTTTGCCTTTTTTCAGCCTTTCGAGGATTGTATTTCCTATATTCTTGATGTTGTAAGGGATTTCGGGGACAAGAATGACGTCGCCGCCACCTGCCATGCCCGAATACAGGGCAATCCAGCCGGCTTTATGCCCCATCACTTCAATAACCATCACCCTTTTGTGCGAACTGGCGGTAGAATGCAAGCGGTCGATGGCGTCCGTAGCGATGCTCACGGCGGAGTCAAATCCAAAGGAAATATCCGTTCCCCAAATATCATTATCGATGGTTTTGGGGACCGATACGATGTTGACGCCCATTGCGGCAAATTTAGCAGCAGTTTTCTGCGTTCCGTTTCCTCCGATGCAGACGACACAATCCAGTCCCATTTCCTGAATATTCTGAAGAATCAGTGCCGGCTTGTCGACATCCGAGACGACGCCTCCTTTTTTAAAGGGTTTCTCGCGCGAAGTACCCAGCATTGTCCCCCCTTGGTTCAACAATCCGGATAAGGATTTATCAGTAAAGGATTCTATGTCTTTTGTCAGCAAACCTTGAAAACCACTATGAATTCCTATTACTTCCATCCCATAGTGATTGATAGCAGTTTTGCACACACCACGAATAGTGGCATTTATACCGGGGCAGTCTCCTCCGGAAGTCAGGATTCCAATTCTCATTGTCGTTTTTTTTAGTCAGAAACTCGGGATTCAAGAAAAGTCGCCAAATTTTAACGATTATTTCCGTCGTAAAGATAGAAAAAAAAGATAAATAAGGTTACTTTTGCACGACTAAACATTATTATGTTAAAGCAGAAATGAATATTACAAAGATTATTAGTAAGACTTTCGATTCCCGTTTAAAACAAATAGACCTTTATGCTAGTCAGGCTAGTGAGATACAGCACCGTGTGCTGAGTCGCTTAGTGAACCAAGCTGCACAGACAGAGTGGGGAAAAAAGTACGACTACGCCTCCATCCGTAGCTATGAGGATTTTAGAAACCGCCTTCCAATACAGACTTATGAGGAAATAAAGCCTTATGTAGAACGCTTGCGGGCGGGGGAACAGAATCTGCTTTGGCCATCGGAAATACGCTGGTTTGCCAAATCATCCGGAACGACCAATGATAAAAGCAAATTCCTGCCTGTCAGCAAAGAAGCTCTGGAAGACATTCACTATAGAGGCGGTAAAGATGCTGCGGCACTCTATTTCCGCATCAATCCGGACAGCCACTTCTTCTCGGGAAAAGGGTTGATTCTGGGAGGCAGCCATAGTCCGAACCTCAACTCCAACCATAGTTTGGTGGGAGACTTGTCGGCGATTCTGATTCAGAACGTCAATCCGTTAATCAATTTCATTCGCGTGCCGAGCAAGAAAATCGCTTTGATGAGCGAATGGGAAACCAAGATAGAAGCGATAGCCAATAGTACTATTCCGGTCAATGTGACCAGTTTGTCCGGTGTGCCCTCGTGGATGCTGGTACTTATCAAGCGTGTTCTCGAAAAGACCGGCAAGCAAACACTGGAGGAAGTCTGGCCGAATCTGGAAGTATTCTTCCACGGCGGAGTGGCTTTCACCCCTTATCGTGAGCAGTACAAGCAGGTGATTCACTCAAAGAAGATGCATTATGTAGAGACCTACAACGCTTCCGAAGGGTACTTTGGTACGCAGAACGATCTTTCGGACCCTGCCATGTTGCTGATGATCGACTACGGTATTTTCTACGAGTTCGTTCCATTGGAAGAAGTTGATAAAGAAAATCCACGTGCTTACTGCCTCGAAGAGGTAGAACTTAACAAGAATTACGCAATGGTGATTTCTACGTCCTGCGGATTGTGGCGATACGTGATCGGTGATACGGTGAAGTTTACCAGCAAGAATCCATATAAGTTCGTCATCACAGGACGGACGAAGCATTTCATCAATGCTTTTGGCGAAGAACTGATTGTAGATAATGCCGAAAAAGGCTTGGCTAAGGCTTGCGCCGAAACAGGAGCACAAGTGAGCGAATACTCCGCCGCACCGGTATTTATGGACGAACATGCAAAATGCCGTCATCAATGGCTGATAGAATTTGCCAAAATGCCGGATTCCGTAGAGAAATTTGCCAAAATACTCGATGCTACATTAAAAGAAGTAAATTCGGACTATGAGGCGAAACGCTGGAAAGATATTGCTCTGCAACCACTGGAAGTCATCGTTGCGCGTCCGGGATTGTTCCATGACTGGCTGGCAAGGAAGGGAAAATTAGGCGGACAACACAAAGTGCCCAGATTAAGCAATACACGCGAGTATATAGAGACAATGCTGGTGCTGAACAACGAATAAAGCTATCCGAATAAATTAAATCATTATATGACAGGAAGTGTCCTACGGTGTACATAGCACCGTGGGACTTTTTTGCATTGTCAGCCTGCAACTGATATCTGCAACGCTGTAAGCGACAGATAATAAATAAGATGAGTCGATTTTGTTGCAGATGGCAGATGTTTTTTACTTTTTCAAACTCAATGGAGGGAAGCGATGATTATTCCACAATGATTCCACCGCCTAGCAACAAACCATCTTTATAGAAGGCAGCAGCCTGTCCGGAAGCGATTGCCGTCAACGGTTCGTGAAGTTGTACATGCAGGAAGTTATCCGGCGTAACTGTCACGGTACAATGATTTTCCTGTTTCCGATAGCGAATCTTCACAATGATATCCTCATGCCCTAACAAACGTTCCCGATTAACAATATTCCAATCTTTAAGTAACATCTCCGTTTTCTCCAAAGCCCGTAGAGAAGCGAGTACTACTTCATTCTTTTCCGGGCGAATATCCTTCACAAAGACGGCACGATTCAAATGAATGCCCAGGCCACGCCGCTGTCCGACGGTATAAAAAGGATAGCCTTCGTGCCAAGCTATAAAATCCCCCTTTTCATCGACGAATCGTCCACGTTTGACCTCCGCTGACCAAGTCTGACCTGCACTGACCTGTGGCTGACCTACGCTGACCTGCGACTGACAATTGCCGACCAACCACTTTTTCAGAAAGCTCCGATAATCCATCGGGCAAAAGCAAACGCCCAGACTGTCCCTTTTCACCGCCACTTTCTGAAATCCCCGTTCAGCAGCAAAGGCACGTGCTTCCACTTTAGTAATATCTCCCATCGGAAGCAACATTCTCCGAAGAATATCCTGTTTGAGTCCCCATAAGAAAAAGGTCTGATCCTTGTCCGAATCGGCAGCATAAGTTATATAATAGGTATCATCCACCTTTATTTTCCGTACATAATGTCCCGTAGCAATATAAAAAATCCCCATTTCATCGGCAATTTTGGAAAGAAGAGGCCATTTCAGATAGTTATTGCACAATGTGCAAGGCACAGGAGTATGTCCCACCATATATTCACGCACAAAATATTCGATGATCTGTTCGCGAAATATCTCACGGGCATCATACGTGATATGACGGATTCCCAAACGCTCTGCCAAATGGCGGGCATCTTCCAGATATTCGGTCGAGTCGTTCAACTCATAGAAACGGAAAGTAACTCCGGTCACCTCATAGCCGGCTTCCAGTAATCGCATGGCAGCCACGGAACTGTCCGTACCACCGCTCATTCCTAACAATACTCGTTTGTTTTCTTCCATCATGCTGCAAAATTAAGGATTTTCCCGTATCTTTGTTTATTAAAGCCTAAAGAGAATGGAAGAGAAAGCAAATACCGGACAAGTTATCATCGTTTTAACCGAACATCTGACGTTCGGCACACTGCTGATTCCTTATATGGCAGAGAAATCTGACAACGGTACATACCAACTCATTGAACAGGCTTTTCACGCTTCCCCCGAAGCAATCAGCCGAATGAACGAGGCCGAGCAACAAGCTATCGACATCGCCTCTCATTATACAGAGAAATATCTGATGGGGATCTACTCGCGCGAGAAAACAGTATCCCGTTTTCTGCGCAAATTATCCGAAGATCCGGAACGGGTAAAGAACAATATCCGCCCATTCATCGAGAAAAAGTTGCAGGAGATGCTGGCATTGATACGCCATCATAATCTTCCTCTGTATCAGAAACAGGTCGGAAGCAAACTGCTATATGCGCATCATGCCTATCATGTGCATCCTCATGACGTGGAGATCCGTTTCACGTTTTTTGCCGATGAGACCAATTTCCGCTACCAGCTGCAATGCTATTATGACGGGCAGCCGCTCTCACTAAGTGAGCAGAAGCCTGTTATCGTGCTGACCTCCTCACCGTCTGCCCTCTTACTGGGAATGGAGCTGTACTTCTTTCCGCATATTGAGAGCGTACGCATTCTACCCTTTACCAAGAAAAAGAGAATCAGTGTCCCTGCCTCTCAAATCGAGAAATACATCGATAACATCGTCATTCCGATAGCACGCTATCATGAAATCACGACTCAGGGACTGAATATCATTGAAGAGACGTATACCTGCGAAACTGTCCTGTCTCTTGAAGATACCATTTACGACGAACAGATGTTACGGCTTAGCTTCCGTTATGGAGACCAGTCATTTACTCCCGACACCGTGACCGAAATGAAGAAGATCATTTACCGGAACGATTTCGGCAAGATATTCTTTTTCCGTCGGGATAGCGATGCTGAAGAAGAGAAGCTCCGGATGTTAACGGATTCCGGCTTGCAACGAGTCAGCGACGTTCATTTCAAGCTGTCGCCCGATGCGCCCGAAAAGACAATTACGGAATGGATCAGTAAATATCGGGAGATGCTCCAACAGTCTTTTCTGCTGACGGGAAACATGGGGAATACCCCTTACTGCCTGGACGAGATCCGCATCGAACAGAGTTGCGATGATGAGCCTGACTGGTTTGAACTTCATATCACGATAGTCATCGGCAATCTGCGTATCCCTTTCTCACGCTTCCGCAAGCACATCCTTGAAGAGAAAAGAGAATTTCTGTTACCGGATGGACGCATGATTCTTTTACCGGAAGAATGGTTCAGTAAATACGGGAATCTGTTGGAATTGGGCACTCAAACAGAGACAGGTATTCGCCTGAAACCGACCTTTGTCGGTGCCGTACAATCGGCTTTAGAAGAGACCGGGCCTAAAACCCTGCCTTTCAAGAAAGAGATACGCAATGTCCCCGTCCCCCAAGGACTGAAGGCGCAACTACGACCCTATCAGCAGAAGGGATTCTCATGGATGGTACAGCTGAACAAACAAGGATTCGGCGGATGCCTGGCAGATGATATGGGACTTGGAAAGACACTTCAGACCCTGACGCTGCTGCAATATATATACAAGCCGCTTTCTCCCGATGCGCTAACTGCTCCTATGAAGCCCGCATTTACAGAAATCACAGCTTCCGACAATCAGCCGGACAAGGAATGTACTGCCGGCAATCCTCCCGTCAGAGAGCAGATAGCAGATGCCGAAGGACAATTTTCTTTATTCTCGTTTTCCTCCGAAGATGAACTGCTACCGGACGCACAGGAAATCAGAGAGAAAAATAGACCGAAAGAGAATGATCACAGACAGGAACACGGAAAGAACTCCCATAAGCCTGCCACTCTGATCGTTGTCCCCACTTCCCTGCTCCACAACTGGCGAAGAGAAGCTAAACGCTTCACGACTCTTGCGATAGCGGAATATAACAGCAACACCGCGTTTCCCAAAGGACATCCGGAAAAGTTCTTCAATCATTTCCATCTGATATTCACGACTTATGGAATGATGAGGAATAACATTGATATTCTCCGCTCCTACACATTCGAATACATCGTACTTGATGAGAGTCAGAATATCAAGAACAATGACTCCCTTACTTTCCGTTCGGTCATCCAGTTGCAGGGCAAACACCGGATCGCACTTACCGGCACGCCTATCGAGAACTCTCTCAAGGATTTGTGGGCACAGTTCCGTTTCCTGCAACCGGACCTGCTAGGGGAAGAAAGCGCTTTCCAAAAGCAGTTTATTATTCCGATCCGACAAGGAAACGTCCGTATGGAGAAAAGGCTGCAACAGATCATCGCTCCGTTTATCCTTCGCAGAAGCAAGAGCGAGGTAGCGCCGGAACTTCCTCCGCTTACCGAAGAAACGATCTATTGCGATATGTCCGATGAGCAGGGCGAAAGCTACGAACAGGAGAAAAACAGCCTCCGTAACATATTACTCCAGCAACCCGAAAGCAGAGACAGATACCATATGTTCAGCATTCTGAACGGTATCCTGCGTCTCCGTCAACTGGCTTGCCATCCACAGCTTATCTTTCCCGACTTCGACGGGGGATCGGGAAAAACGGAACAAATCATCGATACCTTTGACACCCTAAGAAGTGAAGGACATAAGGTACTTATCTTTTCTTCGTTTGTCCGGCATCTGGAGATACTTGCCGAGGTATTCCGCCAACGGGGCTGGAAGTATGCTCTGCTGACCGGTTCCACCAACAATCGTCCTTCCGAAATCGCCCATTTCACCGAGCAAAAGGATGTGCAGGCATTCCTTATTTCTTTGAAAGCAGGAGGAGTCGGCCTTAACCTTACACAAGCCGATTATGTATTTATCATCGATCCTTGGTGGAATCCTGCTGCCGAGTCACAAGCCATCGCCCGTGCACACCGTATCGGTCAGGATAAACAGGTTATCGCCTATCGTTTTATTACTCAGAATAGTATCGAAGAAAAGATCCTCCAACTACAGGAGGACAAGAAGAGACTGGCGGAAACGTTTATTACGGATAGTGAGGCACTGCCTGCACTGAGCAACGAGCAGTGGGCGGATCTGCTGAAATAATACTTTACTAATATGCTTCGAAAAGCTACAAAATTAATATAGAAAGGGATAACCAGCCTAGTACCCCATGCCAAACTGCCACAAAGGAATCACATTCATAAATCCCCTCTCAATATCATCTTTGACAACAAAACCTTTATCTATTCCCTGAATTTGCTTCTGCCCTTTCTTTTTCCCTCCTACCTCAAAGGTCATATCATCAATTAAGAAATCGGAAACAGGAGAAACCACAACATCCGAAAAAACTCTGGTTTGATTCAAGAAGAAAGTTTCCCTGATATTACCAATATTAGAGTTATCCTGAGCCAGATTATAGATAAGATTTGTATTATCCAAATAGATCTTATCCACTTTCCCCAATCCTCGCACTCCGCCTGTGGCATCTCGCAATTGCGCTATCAGACCCGCTTCTTCAATATAAAGGCAATAATCAGAAATATTATTGCGACTCACTTCCAAGACTTTAGCAATACTGCTAAAGTTCGGTTTAAACGGCACACTTTTAGCTATAATCGCAAGAAGTTGTTTTAGTTTCCTCCCTGTAGAAACATTCATATCTGCAAACTGAGGAATATCTGATTCTAAAGTCAAATTTATTATTTGCCGCAAACGTATATCGTAATCATTTTCCAAAGCAAACGGATAATAACCTTTCTGCAGATATTCATGGAAAAGCGGAAGCGGATGTTCCAAATCAGGAATATCTACCTTATGCATTACAATATCTTGTAAAGTATATATTTCGGAAGGTATATGGTGAAACAGCTGCAAATATTCACGGAAAGAGAGACCCTGCATCTGATACATCACAGCACGACGACTCAGATCGGAGGCTCCTTTATTGATGTCCAGCACTGACGAGCCGGTAAACACAACATTCAGCTCAGGATGATAATCGTAAAGCAGTTTCAGCTCTTTCGACCAGTCTTTATATTTATGGATTTCATCTATAAACAGATATTTGCCGCCCATCTTCACAAATGCGTCAGCCAGGTCAAGAAGGCGATGGCTGGCAAAATAAAAGTCTTCTGCCGTCACATACAATGACTCATTCAAGTTCAGATTCTCTTTGATATGCTGGAGTACCAGTGTCGTCTTTCCAACTCCTCTCGGTCCGGTAAGCCCTATCATGCGGTTATTCCAGTTGATTCGGGAATAAATATAACGATGAAACTCTATGCTAGTTTCCCGCACTAACTTCTGATAATACTCAAATAACTTCTCCATATACCTTACTTTTCAGACAAAGATACAAAAATTGCACTATAAGAGTGCATTATTTAAATATATTTGCACTCTTATAGTGCAAATATCTCCATATACGTTGCAGCAATCTATTTTTCTCCTATCTTTGCAACTCAAAACAATGCGACATGAAATACAAACTCATAGTGCTCGACCTCGACGGCACACTCACCAATTCTAAAAAGGAAATCTCTTCCCGCAACCGGGAAACGCTGATACGCATACAAGAACAAGGTATCCGTCTGGTCCTTGCATCAGGGCGACCGACTTACGGCATCGTACCGCTCGCCAACGAGTTACGCATGAATGAGTTCGGCGGATTTATCCTGTCCTATAACGGTGGGGAAATCATCAACTGGGAAAGCAAAGAAATGATGTACGAGAATGTACTGCCCAACGAAGTCGTTCCGGTACTCTACGAATGTGCCCGCACCAATCATTTAAGCATACTGACTTACGACGGAGCAGAAATAGTGACCGAAAACTCACAAGATCCGTACGTACAAAAAGAAGCCTTCCTCAATAAAATGGCGGTACGGGAAACAAACGACTTCCTGACTGACATCACCCTCCCGGTAGCCAAGTGCCTCATCGTCGGGGATGCCGAGAAGCTGATTCCTGTAGAATCCGAGCTTTGTATCCGCCTGCAAGGAAAGATCAATGTCTTCCGTTCGGAACCTTATTTCCTGGAGTTGGTTCCGCAAGGTATCGACAAGGCTTTATCCCTCAGCGTCCTGTTGGAAAATATAGGAATGACACGCGAGGAAGTGATAGCTATAGGCGATGGCTACAATGACCTGTCGATGATCAAATTTGCTGGTATGGGCGTAGCAATGGGCAACGCGCAGGAGCCTGTGAAGAAGGCTGCCGACTACATTACGCTGACTAATGACGAAGATGGGGTTGCCGAAGCAATAGAACGGTTACTATGTTAGTCCCCCATTTATCCGAAATGATATATAAAAAGGCTAATTCACTATCGATTAACTAAAAACAGTGAGACCGTGAGACTAAAATATTTTTTTTCTTTGCAGGAGATAGCTAAAGAATCTTCTCTTATTTATGTGCGATTATGAATGTAATAAGGACTCGTCAGTAAATCATATTCTTGCCTATTATCCAGTTATTCAGCCTATTACAATGCATTTCCTTATTTTTTAATGCAAACAGGCATATAATCTGCTGATTTGAGTCAGTCATTTTATACGAACGATTTATATATATGCTGACTCACATAATGTGCAACAGTTAACTCACGCAATGTGAAGTAGCTATTGCACATTATGTGAGTCAGCTGTTGCAGCATTTGTACGGCAATCAATATCATACATGGGAATACATAATTGTAATACTTAAATATGCAGAGGGAAAATATGTTATCAATAAAAGAAGGTGCATTATATTTATCTGTATAGTAGGCGATTATGGAAAAAAGTGACTATTCATCACGGTTTCATTCATTTCTGTGCATGGAAAGGAAGCAAATTAATTCCGCCAACAGGTAGATATCTCCATAATTTATTTCTCCATCTTATCTTTCAGTTTTCTCAAAGGCGCCAGCAGCCTTTCTATCAGCCTCATATCTTCCGTCACAATCTCGGCAATCCCTTTCATTTCACGGGTTAAGGGTAAATCCTTACCATAATTAGTCTGCATTCCATTCGGAAGTTCTATATCCACCACATACATATTATCGGCAGTAGGAACCGGAGAAACGCTGCGGACCCGCCCCTTAACATAGCCAAACTCCTGGTCAGGATAGTTATTCAAACGGATGTTAACCTCTTGCCCCGATTTCACTTTACCGGAGCCTTGAACCGGAAGCAATGCCTTCCCCATTGGTAAAGCTCCTTCGTCGGGTGCAATCACAAAAACACTTTCACCGGAAGCCACATTCTGATTATTACTCCATACACTCATGAAAGTCAGTTTTCCTGATATGGGCGCCACTAACAAATAACTCTGCTCCCAAGTTGTGATACTTACTTGCAATTGCTCAACTGCATTTTTAAGATTCACGATATGTTTCTGTTCTTCTGTCAGTGCCTGGTGCCGGACGTCAAGCAAACTTTCCTTCCCCTGCTCTATTTGCATCTCAATCTGAGAAAGCGACATCCGCATTCCTTCGTAACCTTGCAGTTGTTGCAGATAACTACGCTCTGACTCATCATATTCCGCTGCAATCATCGCATTTTTCTTATACAGAGTAGAATCACGTCCATAAATACGTTTTATCAACATCTGCTCTTGTCCGCCCAACTGGAATTGTTTCTCTGCCAGTTGGTAATACGTCTTCTGGCTCTCCAAAAGTTTCCGACTGCTCTCCAGTTTCCTGCGGTAATAATCCTGTTTCACGAAACTCGCATAATCTTTCAGAACAGAAATAAACGAAGCATAGGCAGGCTGCACTTCGCCTAGTTGCAAATATTGCCCGTCGAAAAGCTTTTCGGCCACACTCAGGACAAACCCTTGAACTTCCCATTGTTTCATGCGTTCTTTCAGTAAAAACAAATCTTCCGCTTTTGCTGAATTCTCTATCATTCCCAGCACTGCCTCCTTCCTGACTACCGAACCGTTTTCCACACACAACTCTTCCAATCTTCCGGCTACCTTAGCAACTACATAAGCTGGAGGATTCTGTGTACTAACCGTAATCTCCGCTTCCACTACATCCGGATATTTAAACAGATAGCTCCCAATCAGTAGAATGATAACAATGCAAAACAAGACAGTGATCCCCCAACGGAGAATCCACACAGGAACGTGGCTCATCACTTCCTGCACTTCTTCGCTCCGAAGTTCTATTTCTTTATATTCCTTTTTGTCTTCTTGTACCATAAATGCTCCTTCCTACTGCCCCAGTTCCAACTGGTTCTTCACTAATTCATAATACAGTCCTCGCTTCTCTGTCAGTTCCTGGTGGGTACCTTCTTCCATGATGCGCCCTTTATCCAGCACTACAATCTTATCAGCATCTTTCACAGTACTCAAGCGATGGGCTACTACAACTACCGTTTTGCCTTTATAAAACTCATGTAAATGTTCCATAATCTCCTTCTCATTATTGGCATCCAAGGCATTCGTAGCCTCATCGAAAAAAAGAAATTCAGGATTCTTATAGACGGCACGGGCAATCAGGATGCGTTGCCGTTGCCCCTGACTGATACCATTTCCCTCCATACCAATTTTGGTGTTATAGCCTAAAGGCAGCGAATCGATAAAGTCACGAATATTGGCTACCGTAACAGCATGCCGGAGTCTTTCAATATCAATCTGCTCCTCACCAACGGCAATATTCTGAGCAATAGATTCGGAAAATATAAATCCGTCCTGCATCACCGACCCCGTACGGGAACGCCATAAATGAGGATTGATATTTTCAAGAGGAGTCTCTCCCAGTTTTATTTTTCCTTTGTTGGGAGTATAAAAACCTAATAACAGTTTTATCAGCGTAGTCTTTCCGCTACCGCTCGCACCAACTATCGCAGTCACTTTCCTTTCCGAAATATGCAGATTCAAGTCTTCCAATACATAGTCCCTTTCCGCCCCGTCATAGCTGAAAGAGAGTCCTTCGATACAGATATCACGTTCCTCCGGCAGCAATGTTAGTTTTGATTCGATATTCTGTTCCTCATCTTCCTTGCCATGCACTTCGTTCAATCGCTCCAGACTGATCTTGGCATCCTGAAGTTGTTGGACAAAACCGATGAAGGAACCGATAGGTCCCGATAACTGACCGATAATATAGGTAAGAGACATCATCATGCCCAAAGTCATTTCGCCGTCCACCACCGATTTGGCAGCAATAAAAGAGATGACGATGTTGGTAGTTTGGTTAAAGAAGATGGAACCCACCTGTTGGGTTTGTCCCAATGCAAGACCTTTCACGCTAATCTTGAAGAGTTTCACCTGAATTCGCTCCCATTGCCAACGTTTTTGCTTTTCGCAGTTGTTCAGTTTAATTTCCTGCATAGCGGTTACAAGCTGTATCAGGCTGCTCTGTTCACCCGCCGCCTGTGCAAAGCGACGGATATCCAGTTCCCGACGATATCTCATGAAGAGAAGTATCCAGCAGACGTAAAGAGAGTTGCCAACCAGAAAGATGGCAAGAATACCCAAGTTATAATAAGCCAGTACGAAAGCAAAGATAAAGAAGTTGACAAATGAGAACAATGTACTGATAGAAGAGCCGATAAGGAAAGACTCAATACGTCCGTGGTCACCGATGCGCTGCATGATATCTCCTATCATTTTCGTATCGAAATAATGCAAAGGTAGCTTCATCAGCTTGACCAGAAAGTCTGAAATGAGTGCGATATTGATACGGGCATTCATATGAAGCATAATCCAGCTACGAATAAATTCTACGGAGAGCTGAGAAAGAGAGACGACCAGCTGAGCTATCAATATCAAAGTAATAAAAGACAGATTACCTCCATGAATGCCGACATCCACCAGAGACTGGGTAAGGAAAGGAAAGATGAGTTGCAGCACACTGATAGTCAGCATACCCAAAACTAATTGGATTAACTGCTTTTTATAGGGAGTCAGATACTTCAGGAAAAAAGAGAGGCTGCGCTCCCCTGCCCTTTTCTCATCATCCATTTCATAAAAGTCGGGAGTAGGATCTAATGTCAGGGCAGCCCCCTTTTCTTCCCCACCTACTTTCGTGGAAATCCAGCATTTCCTGAATTCTTTTTCCTTATAAGTTACCAACTGGCTAGCAGGGTCAGCAACACTAACCCAATAACCGTCTTTCTTTTTACGAATGTCATAGCAAACGACAAAGTGATTTTGGTTCCAATGAAGAATACATGGTAAAGGGACATCTTCCACTAATTGCTTAAAAGTGATTCGCACACCGGATGTACGGAAGCCTATGAATTCGGCAGCATCACTGATTCCAAGCATCGATACTCCTTCGCGAGTGATGAAGGAACGGGCACGAAGCGTTTGAAGCGAGTAAGTCTTGCCGTAATATTTCGCTATCATACGGAGGCAGGATGGACCACAATCCATGGCATCCAGTTGGATATAATGAGGAAAGCGTTTCATGTTTCAAAGTTCATTTATCATCTGTCGATATTTTTTTCGCATTTGACTTACATTATAAAGGGAAGAAGCTATTTTTTGCGCATTATGTCCCAAATTATGGCACAAAGTTTCTGAAGACAATAATGTCAGTATCGCTTCAGCCAAGTGAATAGAATACCTTCTTTCACTTCTAAAAGAGCTGATAGAAGCAGTACAGGCATTCGATCCATCATGGAACATATTACGCACTCCAAATCCATCAGAAGCAACAATTGGCAAACTGTACATCATCATCTCAATTCCCGTATAACTACATTGTTCGGAATAAGAAGGGAGCACACCTATATCCACCAACTGATACCATTTCTCCAATTCATTCTTCTGTAAATACCCTATATAAGTCACTTTTGATAATATGTCCTTATAAGAAGACAATTCTACCTGTATGGTGCCTGCTATGATTAATCTGACACGAGGCTGTCGCTCTAAAATGAGTCTAAAAGCATTTAATAATGCTATAAAACCTTTTGCTTTTGTTGCACGCCCAACATACAAAATGAGTTTTTCATGTTCATCTATGTTAACCAACCTTTTTAGTTCTGTTTTATTTTGTAGGAGACGTTTTCCTCTTACTAATCCGTTAGGAATCAACCTTATCTTATTCTTATCAGTATGATAAACATTTTGCAAAAGAAGCAACGTGTCATACGACAGACAAACAACCCGATGAGCTATTTTACACATTTCTTGCTCTTCTTCAAAGATTGCTCTTAAGTATTCCGCTTCCTTCATTTCATATTTTCGAGAAAGAAATGCAGCCCACCTCTTACAATCTCCAAGAAACAGTGAAGTCCATGATAAGTCATGAATAACATAAACAAACTTTGACAATGGATAATACTGCTTCATTAATTGTAGAAACTTCAGACAAGGAGAATGATTAACAAGAAATATATTCTCTTCAGAATCTCCAATATAGATGCGGAATATACGAATTGCAACCTCTGGAAAACTCACAAAGTTTCCCCTAGAAAACAGCGGAAAAAGCATTCTTTTGCTCTCTTTCGTTTTAATGATGGAGAACTCCGATTGATTAGAATTAAAATCAATAAAGCAAATTTTCATATCTTTTTGTTTATAACAAAAAGCATTCTTTAAAAATGTGCCAATGCCATTCTTACCCGAACTCACATACTCATTCAAGACATAAACGGTTTTCATCTTTCTCCTTAATTATAACAATATATCTTGATATATTTAGTGCATCAACACTTCATCCAATTCTTTCTTCAGATTATCGATCTGACTTGGACGTGACATATTACTGTTGACTACATTTCCCTCAGGATCCAGTAAAACATATCGGGGAACAGACAAACGACCATTCGCATATATCTTGTCTTTTATATCTTCAGTCAACTTTTTGGTAGCCCGTAGATGCAGACCTGGCAAATTCTGATGAATCGTATTAAACCAAGCTTTTTCATTTTTATCAATTGAAACATATAACAATGTCAGATTAGCGTAACTTTCTAATAATTTATGCAATTCAGAATTATAAGTAAACTCTTCTCTACAAGGTATGCACCAAGTAGCCCACAAATCAATAAATGCATAATTTCCTTTTAAGCTATCCAATGTCATTAAATCTTTTAAACAACTCACTGTATCTGAAATTAAAACTGGTTCGTCATTCAACAATTGATTTTCTTGCCATGTTTTAGAAATAATAGAAAAGGATTCACTTTCGGGGAATTCCTTGGCAAAATAATCAAGCATTTTTTTACGATCTAATTCATTCACACGATATTTATATTGAGACATAAAAGCAACAAAAAACATGCTCATGCGTTGGGATTCTGAAGCAGCCAGATAAGGTTTAAATGGTCCAAATGTATCATTACTGTATTCTTTTAGCAACATTTCTTTATCGCTTTCACTTAATCGAGGATATTTATACTGCTCATAATAAAGAATTAGATATAGTAAACTCGGCTGGTATTTAGTAAAGCACGAATCAGGAGGGCAACTTTTATAAATAGAATCAATAGTCTCATAAATTAAAGCAGAGTCACTTCTTTGTATTTTCATATCCTCATTAGCCAAGATATTATGACACAAATCCAGTAAAGTTTTACACTTATCGTATCTGCCTTTTTTCTTTATAGCATCGGCTATCTGAGGAGTTATTTGACCATCCAAAAGTAACTCCTCTATTTTATGATCAATATGTGGGAGAGAATCACGGAAGTTCAATGTTTCTAACAAACTATGTTCTTTTTGTATGTAGCTTGAATATCGTTTATTCAACTTTCTGGTATAATCTTTATAATCTTTATAATATCCATAGTTAAGGTATTCGCTGCCCGAGGCACTATCCCCCTCCACAAAGATGCGTCCATTATCATAGTTGATTGTCAACTTGGCATTTGGATAAACATATAAATCATACTTTTCTCCAGTAGAATACTTTAAATACACAAGTCCCAAATCTTTAATTCCGAAACTATAAACCTCATCTTGCTTGGGAAACAGCTTGAGAGTTTCGTAATAATAAGAGTTATAATTTCCATCAACAGGCTTCGCCACGCGAACCGTCACAGTATCTTGTGTAATAAACGTCAACGCAACTGTTTGTGCAAAAGAACAAACTGAACACATTAACAACATACATAAAAATAATTGCTTCATAATCATATTCATTTTAAGACTTCCATTGATAAGGTTCATTTCTCATCAATGGAAGTTATTATTATATCTAAATTTCGGTGCAACTTATATATTTATAAATTGAACATGCGCCGTTATTTAGTTTTTCCACAGCAGTTGCTGCAGAGCTAGCAGTCACATTGATTTGTTTATCCGCTGGCGGGATTGAACCTGATGAATCAACTTTGTTAAGATCAAGTTCAGAGCAGAAGCAATCATATTTTACTTCTTTACCATCAGCTCCACTACCACCTAACACTTTTTTCATTTCATTGTCACTCAGCACAACATCATCATGCAAGTGAATTCTACCTAACTTCTTCATAAATAATTATTTTTAATTAATGTTGTAAAGTCCCCATAAATCAAAATTCGCCTATTATCCTACAACTTAACAATAGCAGTAGTCAGATACCACCTTACTACCGTGGGGAATTGTTTATACCTTATTCATCATCTAATTTTAAACTTGTAAAAAACGAAATATCTTCTAACTTATACGTATCTGGCATCTTAAAACCATTAACCAGTATAGTGGGAGTTGAAAACAATTGATTTTTCTTTCTCCACAAATCATGTTTTTCAGCCTCTTCTTTTATTGCAGATAAATTTTGTGTCACACCTATCTCGTCATAATATCTTGGTATATCATGTTTCTTTCCGGCAAACCATTCTTTATAGATTTTCAAACATTCACTTTTCTCTTTCTCATAATAAACAGCGATTAAAAACAAGTTACTAGGATAAAGTCTTTCATTGAATGAAGAAAAAATATATTGTATGGATAGTTTATCCCCAACTTTTTCCAATAAGGCATCTATTCTTTTATGCATCAGCGCACAAGGTTCGCAATGAGGGTTAGTCAAAATAGTTAATCTAACCAAAGCTTCAGGATTACCAAAAATAATTTGAGAATCATTCGGTATAACAGAATGAAAAGTTTGTTGCTTAATTAACGCTTTAAAAACAGACTCATTCATCTTAAAACTACGCATTTCCTGCACAATATTCTCATTCTCCTTATTTGACTTATAAAATTGCGTAAACAAGTTTATCAACAAAATAGGCATTATATACATGAAAGAAAGTATCACCATCTCATTGATAGAAGGTAGTATCCAATATAAACTCCCCAGCCAAACGTTTATTAAGAAGATTGTCCAAAGAAGAATTTGTACTATCAAGCAAAGCATACACCATTGCTTCACTACTTTATATTGATACCAAACGCTCCAGCCACTATAAGGCAAAGTGAATATATTAACAATTGCCAAACAAGAAAGTAAACTAGGGCATATAACAATCAAAATTACATTAGAAAGAAAATAACTTAACCCTACTTCACTCCAACTCAGTTTTCCTCCTATTTTAGCAGCAGGAGAATCCAACACATCATTACAATCCTTTTGATGAAATAAGGAACACACTTTATCTGCATACCGGTTTGCCGTATACAACTGTTTCAACAGTAACCCCAAGCAACAAGCAATTCCTACTATATTGACAACCAGCAACAAAATATGATTTTTCGTCCATCCACCAATACTTTCAGCACCTCCATAAACTAATAAAGAAATAATCAAAATTAAAATAAGAACATTACGAATATTACTAAACAGCATATCCATTCTATGCTTAAGATAATCAGGTTCTATCGAATTAGTATCCGATTCTGCGAGCAATGCAACTCCTGTCCACATTTGCTTGAACTCATTAAGCGTAGCTGTGTATTTTTTCCAATTCCACAGATAATGTACGTCATTCGTAGATTCTGAAATATTATCAACTACAACGAAATCAGTACCAATGTGTGCTACAAACGGGGGTTCCAACTTATTTATATCCTTGTCGCTGATTTTCACTCCCACATTATCAATATGATATGAATTTAATAATTGGGAAAGACCATATAAAGTATATTTATATGGATGTTCTTCAAATAATTTATTCGAAAAAGAGGAAGTATACTTGACTTTCATAGCTTCCAAGAAAGTAGTGAACACGTTCTTTGCCATAATCTCTATTTTATTTTTATAATAATTGCCTCAACCCATTCTGCCATGTTAAATCATCACCAGAAGATTCTGCTTTCGGAGAATCAATTATCCGATATAATAAATCCAAATACGGATAAACGATTTCCTTTCCTTCAAAGAAACGGTTCAATAAATAAACGCTCTGATTTTCTGATATTTTTTTCATATTCGCACAAACATCCCGAATATTATTTAAATACACACTATCGAACGGCTGCCCCATTTTATATTGTGATATCAAACGGGATAAAAGGTACCAGAATAAACCCTCTACTCCTTTTTCAAAAGTTGTATCAACCATACGACAAACATCATATTCCATTATTTTCTTATCTATATCATACAGAATTTCATTAGTATCCCCCTCTATGAATTTATTCCAAGTCAAATATTCTATTCCCCAGCCGATACCAGCCAAGCCATTAGAAAAATACCAGTTTATATCCACTGTTATGTTCTCACATAACTCCTCTAGCAATTCATCAGACATTTGAGCAAAAACTTTATTGTTCATTTTGCGAGAATAATGATATAAAAATAAAACACATCCCATCCTCCCTTTACATATTCCAAGGTCAGAATCAAAACTGATATTCAATAATTGATGACATACAATACGTTCTAAAAGTGAATGAGCCTCCATAATTATAATAACTTAATTAATAAAAGATGATGTTAAGACTGCACGAAACTAATAATTAGGCAAAATCTGATAGTCAGATTTATAGAGTTCCTTAATCTCTGCGATATAGTCAGTATCAATTAATGCAAATTTTGTATGGCTAGGATTTGTATTTTCTTTTATCAGTGGAATATCATATTCTTGCAAGAAAGCATCTATTTTTTCTATGGAAACAATATAATCGACATCCTCACTGTTATAATAATCCGATTGTCTACGTATATGTTCATCTTGGTAGAGAGGATTATTTTTACCTAGTTCAAAACGGACAAATTCCATAAATCGGTCGAAAGACGATTCCCTACACAAGCCTAGATAAGTATAATAGCACCGTTGATAACCTTCTAAACAAAAATGTTTATAACAAGACACTAATCTCTCAACAGGATCTCTCCATATTGCAAATTTAACTATATCCTTTCCCCAATTTTCACTATCAGGTCCGATAGGATGTAAATAACCATTTTCTGGAGTATATCCGATCCTATCATGTATTTCATCTTTTAAGGTAGTGATAACTCCCGTATTTGTATAAATAGCTATATTCTTGAGATAAGTCACTGCATTTTTGGAAATAGCAACAAAAGCCGCATTACAGTGAGCTATCTCACAAAAGTAATTTCCCATAAAAGGAGAAGGATAAAAATCTTGAAACATTTCCATCTTCTGTTTATACCGAGCTTCAGAGCCATCAATCCGAGTCGTATTTATCACTGTTATTTGTTCTGCATTTTCATAAGTATTCTTGTTTATTTTAGATACCATCTTTTCCACTTTTACCTTATAAAAGCCGGTTTCGCGCAGTTCCAGCAGCCATTCCAAAAGTTCACC
Organism: Bacteroides thetaiotaomicron; assembly: GCA_019412825.1. Taxonomy (GTDB): domain Bacteria; phylum Bacteroidota; class Bacteroidia; order Bacteroidales; family Bacteroidaceae; genus Bacteroides; species Bacteroides thetaiotaomicron_A. The sequence continues at coordinate 50,972 of DXOL01000029.1, forward strand.
TGTCTCGTCTCCCATTTCATCCAGTCTCTGCCCAAGCCAATCAATCAGATAAATCAGATTTTCTTTTAGTTCAAGACTTGAGTAAGTATCACCAGTTTTCCAATGTGAACGTATACGCATTAATATATAGCGTCCCAAACCTAAAACTCCCCTATCCAGTCCGAAGTCATTCATCTCTTGGAGATAAATTGCACGTACGACATATAAATCTATTTCCTCAAGAATCTCGTCGGCATTTCCTTCAATAAAGCCTTGCTGAATCAGATACTCTATTCCCCAACCAATGCCGCTTAGTCCATTAGCAAAATCAATTGGCATCTCAGCATAGAGCTGTTCGAAAAGCTCGTCCATTAGTAGGCCGGCAATCTCTTCATAAGCATTATCGCCTGAACTACGAGCACAATGGAAGAAGAAAATAATCGCACGCATCTTCCCACGCGCTATCCCCAATGATGAATAAAAGTCATTATTCAATGTATCGGTAATAGAATACCTTTTTAGTAATTCCTCATCTTTCATAGCACTCTTTTTAATTCCATGTTTTCACTTCCTGCTCCAATTCGTCACGAGTCATAGAACAGACTTTGACCAGCTCCGACCGATTATTGAAAGTCCTCTCCGCATCAGAAAGAAATGAATTCACTCCCCGAGGATGCCACAAATGATACAAGATTTGATTTTTTACTCGATGAATCGAATGTCCCAGTATTTCTAACCGATGAACTCGCTCTACATCTTCAGGTCCCCAACCATAAAAATGTTCATTTTCTCCACCACATTGTAAATAGGATCTTTTGTCGACCAAAAAAGCTCCTCCCCAAGATGCACGTTGCCGAAAGGGATCATCTGCAGAAAAACAGTTTTGCAAAAAAGAATAATCAGGATTATTAGCATAAGTCATACTTTGTTGTACTGTCAAAAAACGAAAGCAACCGTTGTAAGGACTACTCATGATATACCCCTCTGTCAATATTGCATTCAGCGATTCCTCGATCTGAGATTCGGACAGTATAATATCCGTATCCCAAACTCCCACAACAGGAACAGTACACATACGAAATAATTGATTTAAATAACGCGTACGATAAAAGACCTCGTTTGCATCTTCCACAAATTCATATTGATAACTGAAAGAAGAAAGGAGAGCCGAACAATGAGGTTGCTTGTCGGCTTCAAGAACAGTAACCGGAATCCCCATAGAAAATAAGCTACGAAGTACCAACCTCAAATTTCGGAATCTTTCGGCAGAGTCTACCCGCACAGGAATAACAATATGCAGTTCTTTTTTATTTTTCATAGTGTGTGTCTTATATTATATAAAAGGTAACAAAAAACTTCTGCAACAAAGAAAAGCACAAATAATGGATTCATTGCTAACAATTAAGTAATCATTCGGTAATCAAAATATTATTTTTGATTACATCCGCAAAGAATGACGTTCTTCCGCATATAAAGACCTCTTTTCTTATCAGAAATATGATTCTGCCTACAAGCAAAGCGTTAAATATGACAAAATATAAATGAGAGAACATAGGGTAAAAATACTTCCAAATGTATTTAGTTTATATATCTGACCAAATTATGTAAACTTATACTGCTATGGAAAACATTAAAGTCCTTTTTATAAATAGTGATATGCTTTTCTGTAATATCATCACAAATGCCCTACAAGCCAAAAGCTATGATGTCAATTGTCAGCATTCCACTACTGGTTTATCCGAGATAATCAGAGCTTTTAGTCCGGATATTATTTTGCTAGACACCCAAATCGGCAACGAAGACGGCATAGCAACAATTCCTAATATACAATTAATCGTTCCTAATATTCCTATCATATTTGTATCATTACACAATAAAAGCCATGAAGTACAAAGGGCATTGCAACAAGGAGCTATCATCTATCTGACAAGGCCTCTTGATACAGAAATACTTATCGCACATATAGAAAGACATGCCCGTCCATATCCTTATGATACAATTGCTATTGGTTCACTGACTATGAATCTCCACACACGTATTTTAAACAAAGGCAGCATCAAAATCAAAAAATTAAGCAAATTAGAATTCGAGTTACTTAAAATGTTATATGAGAACAGAAATCAGCTCGTTTTATCCGAAACCTTACGCATGACAGGAAAAGACACATCAATAAGCGAACACACCCTTTATAACTATATCAGAAAACTACGTGAAATATTGTCTAAAGACAAAAGCATTTCGCTCACAACGCAGAGCAATGGTTATGAGCTACAGATTTCAAGCTGATTTATCATTATATATCAAAGTTTTATTCTAACTTTGTGGTTTCAAATCGAATAAATAGTAAACGTTATGGAACATCAATTGACCATCTACAACACTTTAGATAGAAAAAAAGAGCTATTCGTACCGCTTCACACACCGCATGTAGGCATGTATGTATGCGGACCGACAGTGTACGGTGATGCTCATCTGGGACATGCCCGTCCCGCCATCACATTTGACGTACTCTTCCGTTATCTGACTCATTTAGGATATAAAGTACGCTATGTACGCAATATTACCGACGTAGGTCATCTGGAACACGATGCCGACGAAGGAGAAGACAAAATAGCCAAAAAAGCGCGTCTGGAAGAACTGGAACCGATGGAAGTCGTTCAGTACTACCTGAACCGCTACCACCAGGCAATGGAAGCACTGAATGTACTTTCTCCCAGCATCGAACCGCACGCTTCGGGTCACATTATCGAGCAAATACAGCTCGTACAGAAGATTCTGGACGCCGGATATGCTTACGAAAGCGAAGGTTCCGTCTACTTTGATGTAGCCAAATATAACAAGGATTATCATTACGGCAAACTCTCCGGGCGCAACCTGGACGACGTACTGAATACCACCCGCGACCTCGACGGACAAAGCGAAAAACGTAACCCCGCCGACTTCGCCCTCTGGAAAAAAGCGCAGCCGGAACACATCATGCGCTGGCCTTCTCCATGGAGCGACGGTTTCCCCGGATGGCATGCCGAATGTACTGCTATGGGACGCAAGTATCTGGGTGAGCACTTCGATATTCACGGAGGAGGAATGGACCTGATCTTCCCGCATCATGAATGCGAGATCGCACAGTCGGTAGCTTCGCAAGGCGATGACATGGTTCACTACTGGATGCACAACAATATGATTACCATCAACGGTACGAAGATGGGTAAATCACTCGGCAACTTCATCACGCTGGATGAATTCTTCAACGGTACTCACAAGTTGCTGGCACAAGCCTACACTCCGATGACCATCCGTTTCTTCATCCTGCAAGCTCACTATCGCAGCACTGTAGACTTCAGCAACGAAGCGTTGCAAGCTTCGGAAAAAGGGCTGCAACGTTTGATAGAAGCAATCGAAGGACTCGACAAGATCACTCCGGCCGCAACAACTTCGGAAGGTATCAACGTGAAAGAGCTGCGTGCTAAATGCTACGAAGCTATGAATGACGACTTGAATACTCCTATTGTCATCGCACAGCTTTTCGAAGGTGCCCGCATCATCAATAATATCAACGCAGGAAATGCAACGATCTCCGCAGAAGATCTGAAAGACCTGAAAGAAACTTTCCACCTGTTCTGCTTCGACATCATGGGGCTGAAAGAAGAGAAAGGTTCTTCGGACGGTCGCGAAGCCGCTTATGGCAAAGTAGTTGATATGCTTCTTGAACAACGCATGAAAGCAAAAGCCAACAAGGACTGGGCTACTTCCGACGAAATCCGTAATACATTGACTGCACTCGGATTTGAAGTGAAAGATACGAAAGATGGTTTCGAATGGAGATTAAACAAGTAATTCAAGTTCTCCCTAGCAAACTGTCTCATTAACCGCATATAAAACTGAGGGTCGATTCTTCGCTGAACCGACCCTCTTTCAAGGTATGAAACACAAACATCAATACCTATTTAAATTCTCTCTTCATTTATTTTCAAGAATCATTTCCACCGGTTGTCCATGCTGACAGGTTACATCCAGTATCGTATGGTCACCTTTATATTCAAGCATTACATTCGCCGGTGTCTCCGACAAACTCCAGCGGCCTTTCAGCTCTATTATTTTATGAACAGGGCGACTCGGTTCTTTTGTCGTATACGTCTTTTCCGCAATATTCAAGTTCGGGTCACAGACGCTGAGACGAATCGCTTTTTCTCCCTCTGCCGCATACATGACCATCGTTTCAGCAGGAATGGAAGCAATCAGCTTATCGTCAGCAGACCAGTAATCTTCAAAAGCAGCATATCCGGTTATACCCGTTTTCCTGTCATAGACAATATGCGCAGTCTGATCACGTTGCCATACTTCGTATGCAGGCGTTTTCTTCAGTTCATCCAAATCCGAAACTGAAGGCTGAATCAGTACCATATATTCATAAGTAGCATTCTTCGGGGCGTTGCCATGTTCAATCCAGGCAGAAGAGAATGTTCCTTTAGTCTTTTCGCGGGTTTTCTCATGACGCGACTCCTGTTCGGCTATCTGTGAACGAAGGGTTCCGTCAACTACATGATAATAATTATCATAGCCGTCGTGCAACCAATAGTTATCCTTATCTGTCTTCTGCTCTTTGCCGTTAAATTTCGTCTGGAAGAGAGTGGTCTCCGTAGGATAGTCAGCATTGCTGTTCGTGATGCCTGTTCCGAGGCAGACCATCCGGTTATCAAAACAGAAGACGGATTTACGGGCTACAAAGTCGGGAGTAAAGTTCTCATAATCACGTTCCGTCAGTTTCATTGCAAACATTCCGTTCATGCCGCCTAAAGAGCTGCTTCCGGAAAAGTTTTCCGTAGACCGTGCCATCGTCGTACCTTTCAGGGGACTGTCCAAGAGTTCAAAAGGAAGATGAATGGTGGTCGTACCGGGCAGACGGTTCCAGTCCCATCCTTCCTGTACAAAACCACTTCCGGCACGGGAGACGGGATTTCCTTTTCCCATAATCTGTACCGATCCGTAGCTTTGATAACGTCCGTAACGATTATCTTTCGCATAGATTTCAGCACCCCATACATCTGTGTTATATCCTTTCAGTGTCACCATCCAGTCTGCACGGCGGAAAATACCTGCCGATCCATAGTTATAGACAAAAAAGCCGTGGGGAGCCTGTGCAGGCTGAATACCTTCTTTTCTGAAGAAATGTGCATTCCTTGTATTCCGATCACGTATCAGACGCAAATAATCGGCGGCCAGTCCATGATCGAATGTATTTCCCTGACCGGACAAGTCTCCTGACAATGCAATATTGGCAAATGCTTCTATATCATCACTTCCCATCTTTCCACCAAAAGGATGGCGACCGCTAATGCCTGTCCCCCATTCGTAAAGGTTACAATAATTGCGCATGGCGAGAAAGGCAGACTTGATATGTTGACGTGCCTCTTCCGTCAGTTCAAATCCGGTCCCGTTGGTGAGAGCGATAAATTGGCCGATGGTAGCCAGTACTCCGGTTGTATAGCCGGGATAGAAACCTCCGTGATGAAAGGTCGTTCCATCTACTTTGATACCGCCGAGAGTGCCCGGAGTATAATTCAGCGACGAAGACAACCAGCGCGACAAACCATTCAAAGCCTGTTCCTGTTCTCTTGCATCGGGGAACATCATGGCGGAGATAAACTTTGCCATCAAGAGCGTATGCCATGAATCCAGTAATTCATCCCGCTCCGGCGGACACGGTTGACGGGTCTCCTGTAAAGCAGCCCAGAAACGTAAAGTGGACAGATAGGCATCCCGGTGAGGATGTTTATAAATCGCGTCCCGCATAAGCCAGGCGGTAGTATATATTTTACGTACCTGATAGCCGTAATGATGGTTCGTCCCCATGCCGCTGCCAAAAGCGAATCCCTGATCCATTGCATAGTCGAATACGGTAAAATAGTTCTTCTTCGATGTCTCATTCTGATTGTAGAAGGCATCGTATGCAAAACCGGCAAGCATCGTTTCGATATCATTCCATGACATCTCCCCTTTCTTCTTGTCTTGCTCGTCCGGTGCTACAACAGGAGTTCCGGTAAAGCCGGTTCCGGCTGTGGAGGGACTAATGGCAGCTCTTTCAAAAGTCTTCCTTGCAGCGTTGATCTGTCCTTGCGGAGCTTTCTTCACATCGAGAAATTCAGTCAGGCGTTGTTCGATTGTTTTCAAGTCCTTCTTTTGTCGGGCTGTCAATTTAGAAAGCAAGGGGACATCATAAGACTGCTGTTCCCATTTCCACACAAGACACCAATGCCAGAGGTCACGATTGGAAAGACCGTTGTTAGCTGGCAGTTGTTGGTCCGGTGTCGTGCGCAGGTTCATCTTCTTTTCCGGAAAGGTCAGGCGATCCAGAAAGATGCGCCCTTTACGGTCGGGAGCGACCAGACGATAAGAAACTATATTTTTATCTTTCTTATCACCGTTCATGTAGGCGAAAGATATCCAGCAAGCCCGCCAGCCTGCCGCTTGCAGATGATACGTGAACCAATAAGAGACTTCACCCGCCTTATTTAGAAACTCAAAACGGATAGAGTCCTGTTGGGGTTTCTCGTTATATATCCACAGGGTAATACCAAATAGCTGTTCCTTTTTGGCATTCAGCGATAAAGGTTCTATCTGAACGTCCAGTGTCGAGGCAGGCTGGAAATCCCATTCCAGACTGCTTTCTCCCTCTTTATAGAAAAGAGAAGAAAGTTTCACTTCACCTTTCCCCGAAACTTTGAACGTCTCGGGAACCTTTTCTTCAAACCCTATGACCTGCGCATAAGAGGACAAAGAACAAAACAAGAACAGAAATATAAAACAAACAGCTTTCATGATCATCAATTGTTTAAAGGCAGTTCTTACCACACCCGGGTCTCAGGATGCACGACACCCGGGTGTCAGCACGCATGAGATCCGGGTGTCGGTATGTATGAGACCCGGGTGTCATACAAACTGTATTAGTATACGGTATCAGTAAGGTATACGGTCCGAAAGAATCTTTTCCGTATACCACGGATCGTCGATTTCTTTCAGCATTGCTCCCATTTCACGATAAAGTTGCTCCACAACTTCCTTATTTTCTTCCAAAGGCAGATTATTCAGCTGATAAGGGTCGTTTACGTCATCAAACAGCAAACTTTTCTTTAGCTGTTTAGTCTCCCGGTCGATATACAGAGCCAATGTATAGCGAGCCGTCTTAATGCCGCGCGAAGAGGGGAAATAAGATTGCACCAATCCATCCTTATCTTTCTCTCCATCCAGATTCTGGATATACAACGCACCTGCCGGACGAACAATTTCCGCCTTTTCATCGAAGAAAAGAGGTGCGAAGTTGCGTCCCTGCACCTCGGAAGGAATCGAATCCCCCAGACCGCACAAGCCGAGTACGGTAGGCATAATGTCGGGAGCAGAAAGCAACAAATCATCTACCCGGGGCTGAATCTTACCGGGGAAACGAACCAGGAACGGAATATTCATAGATTCGGAATAGGGAGAGTTCTTAGGATCGTCCGTTCGCTGGCTGCACATTGTTTCGCCATGGTCGGAAGCAAAGATGACTACTGTATTTTTATCCAATCCCAATTGTTTCAGTGCTTCCAAAATTTGGCCGAAAGCACGGTCTACTCCGGTCACAGAAGCAAAGTAGTAACGGACGGATTCCGCTTTTTTCATATTCAGATCTACGTTCGGGCGAATCAGCAGACTGTCCAGCGGTTGATCTTTATAAAGATTGAAGTCCTGTTCTTCACAATCGTTCAGCGAACGGTATGGGCTATGCGGCGGGTTCATTCCCACCATGATGAAGAATGGCTTCTTCGTATCACGCACGTTTCCTTCATTTCTGAGATAAGAAACAACTTTGCCCGACTCATGGAGCGGTGACCATTCTTTCGGATCATGCCTCTTGCCGTCCGTATCCCAATAATGCGGGTTCTTATGTTCGTCAAACGTGCCGTACGAATACCAATAGTTGAAACCGTGGCGCTGCTCTTTCGGCGTATAAGCGTCCCACACCGGACGCTGTGTTTCTACATATTGTCCCGGATTCTCCGGATCATTCGGGGTCGGGAAGTCAGCGTGAAGTTTACCGAAATAAGCACAATCATAACCGGCCTTGCTGAATACGTCGCCTATGCACTCCACATCGTCACGCAAAGAGCTGATAGGACGTGTAGAATTACAGTTCAAAGGTACACCACTGCGATTCGGATACATACCGGTCAGCAACATTCCACGATGGGGGCTGCTCAACGGACAGTTGCTCTGAGCAGAAGTCAGCACCATAGATTCACGTGCGAAGGTATCTATGTTAGGAGTATACACGGGGTCTCCCCGAAAGTTTACCTTATCTCTGAAACCTTCCTGATTCCAGAAGCCCATTGCCTGATTGCGATACTGATCAGGAAATACATAGATGATATTTGGATGTTCCGCCTGCTCCGCCACCTGCTTGGGGGCCTTACAGCCTTGCGCTGCAAAGAGGGTCAAGCCTCCCATCAATAAGTTTACTGATTTGTTTATCATGATATAAAGAATAACAGTTAATGCACCGGAAGAGACTAATATATGCACACATCCGGCTAAAGTACAGGCAAGGCAGTTCTTACTTCTTTTCCAAGTCTCTTTTGCGCATCAATCCTTCCAGGAAGTAATAGTCAGCGTAGTTCAAAGGCACATCTATTTCCTGGCCGTGGGGGATACTGCCTACAGAGTGCATCAGTATGAAGTTTCCATTCGTACCCACTTTCGCACGATAAGCCGGTGAGCCGAGGCTTTCCATAATCTTATCAGCAGTTTCCTTATAGTGATTGCCCGGCAGGTAACCGTCGAGTTCGTACAGAGCAGAGGCCGTACATGCGGCTGCAGAAGCGTCACGAGGTTCGTTCGGAATATTCGGAGCATCGTAGTCCCAGTAAGGCACGAGGTCTTCCGGCAAGTTCTTATTGGTAAAGATGAAGTTATATACCTTCTGTGCCTGATCGAGATATTTCTTGTCTTTTGTATAGCGATAGCAAGTAGTATAGCCGTATAATGCCCAAGCCTGTCCGCGAGCCCATGATGATTCGTCTGCATATCCTTGTGCCGTTTGTCTCTTACGTACTTCTCCTGTTTCGGGATCGTAGTCTACCACATGATAGCAGCTGTTGTCCGGACGGAAATGGTGAGCCATCGTTGTATCCGCATGTTTCACTGCTATATGATAGAAAGTAGAATCACCGGAGAGAGCTGTAGCTTCAAACAGCAGTTCAAGGTTCATCATATTGTCAATAATCACCGGACATTTCCATCCGCGTGTTCCCTGCCAGCCTTTATCAGCATCCCATGACTGAATAACGCCTGCTCCCGGACGGAAACGGGTAGACAATGATCTGGCTGCCTCCACAATAACATCTTTGTATTCTTTCTTGTCTGCCATTCGGTAACCGTTAAGATAGCTGCAACCAATCATAAAGCCTACGTCATGATGCCATTTCAGATATTTCACAGAATCGAGGGCTTCTGTGTATTTTTCCGCCAAAGGCAACCACTTCTTATCTCCTGTCAGATTGTAGGTCAGCCACATGCTGCCCGGGAAGAAACCGGAACACCAGTCTTCAATAGGTATATAAGAGATACTGCCATCCTCGTTGATTGTTCTTGGATTCAGAATTTTACCGGATTTCTCGATAATGTCTGTCTGAATTGTGTTTTGTGCCACAGCGTTGTCGATGTTGTCCTGAATAAAATCTACTTCAACCTTTTTTTGTCCACCGCAACTCGTAAAGATCAGAAGCGAAAGTCCCAATGCGCTAAGAATTGTTTTCATAATACATGGATTATTTGTTAAGTTAATAATTATCTGGTGGCAAAAGTAGTACTTTCTAATAGAATAGACCGTCCCAAATAATCCAATTCAGGGACAAATTTGGTACATTTCTCCCTTGAAGGGCATATTTGCACAGATATTCCGAGAAGGATTACCAAATTACTTATAAGACACTTGGACAGACATTGCTCCCAAAAACAAAATTCCGATAAGGTATCGATTAAGTCTTTTTCTTGATATTGATTTATAAATTCTGAGAATTTACAACTACTCAGTAATCTAGCGTGACATAATTTCATTTTGATTTACCGAGTAGTTGTTACTTTATTCTATTGTCTATTAATTCCAAGCAGCTTTTAATATTCCACTTTATAGTCTTTGTGCAGATGCTCACCTTTCCAAGCTTTTTTGGTAGTCCAATCTGCGTAAGCGTCTGTCCAAAATGGATCATCAGCAGGAAGCCCTAGAGGTAGGAAACTTAAGGTTGCCATATAAAGGCTACCAGTGGATGTATAGACGTCAGCACATTCCGGCTGATGACCGTTAAAGCCGAGTACTAGCCAACCATCCTTATCAAAGTTCTGATTTCCTTCGTACATGTTGCGATGTACAGCCGTTAGAGCACAACGTACTTGTGCGGGAGAAACGTGTGAGGGTAATTTCTTGCGTAGAGCTACGTCTGCTAGCGACTGGAATGCAGCAGTACGATAGGTTACTGAGCGTCCGAAGGCAGGATAGGTACCATCGGGAGCAATCATGCGTTCGCAAAATTCAGAATGGCGTATCATACGCTTCATGGCTTCATCCAGTTCTTTTTGACTTGCCCAACGTTTAGGTAAGAGGCTTTCCAACATAGCCACCATCATGGGATGCATCACGTAGGCATTGTAATTGTCCATGCTAAATGACGGTCCGTCACTATACCAACCGTCACCTACGTACCATTCTTTCACTTTATTTTTGCTTACGCGAATGCGAAACTGGTCATATTGTGCGCCTTTATCCATCAGAAATGATTCTGTCAGTCCGGTAAAAAGTAGCCAGTTATTGTAAGCGCCGGTACGGTCGCGCAGAGATTGTAGCGATTCGATATAGCGTTTCTTGGTAACTTCATCCAGTGGTTCCCATAAGGCCTTTGGGGCGCGGATGAAAGCATGTACTAGATAAGCGGCATCCACGATGGGTTGAGCGTGCTTAGTGAAGTTCAGCAAGTCGGGCGATGCGGGGTCTACAGCATTCTTTAAACCTTTCAGTACCTCTTCGCGCATCTGCTTGCGCAGTTTGCCTTCTTCCGTATCATCATCGGGTAACGCCAACCAGGGGGCAACTCCGGCAAGTGTTCGGCCCACAGCTTCCAGATGTGTCATTTCTTTATATCCTGCAGTATTGCCACTGCAGGTTTCAATAGGCATGTTCTGGTGTAGTGTTCCTTCTGCCAGGTTGTGGATGACAGGATATGATATCTTCCAAAGCAGCTTCACCCATGTGGAGCGATCCTGTGCGCCGGTGGTTTGAACTTCCGTCGTGGGGATGCTTTTCTTTTCCTTTTTCTTATTTTTTGCTTGTACTCCTACTGGCAATATCATTATGACTGTCAGTAGATATATCAGATATTTTCTTCTTTTCATGGATTTTAGTTTTTTTATTTATAGTGGACTTTTTCCGTTTAGCATTCGGTTATAGCGATGTAACGCTTCGATGAAATAGTAGTCGGCATATGTCAGTGGCACGTCTATTTCTGAATTATGAGGTACAGTGCCCACGCTGTGCATCAAGATAAAGTTGGCATTCTTACCTAATTCGGCACGATAGTTGGCACTACCTAGTGCATGTAGAATCTGCTTGGCGCCTTCCATATATTTCTTGCTTTTATTGCCTTTAGTGTAGGTGCTCAATTCCAACAATGCGGAAGCCACGCATGCAGCGGCGGAAGCATCTCGGTAGTTACTCACCGTCTTACAAGCGTTGGAGCGGATACCGGGTGTGTAACCTTCTTGATAAGCATTAAAGTCCCACCAGGCAATTTTATCGGAAGGGAGGTTGGGATGGTCAAGATAAAAGTCTGCCATCTTTTCCGCTGTTTTCAGGAAACGTTTGTCTTTCGTTTCGCGATAACACATGGTGAACCCATAGATTCCCCACGCTTGTCCGCGAGACCAAGCCGAATTATCGGAATATCCCTGTGAAGTTTCTCCTTTGATGGGTTTGCCCGTTTCTTTATCATAATATATAATGTGGAAACAGCTATAGTCTTTACGCACTTGATACTGCATAACCTTTTCCGCATGTGAGATTGCTATCTTCCGGAAGCTCTCGTCACCCGTCACTTTGGAAGCATGAAATAATAGTTCCAGATTCATCATATTGTCGATGATGACGGGGAAGTCATACACTTTGTCACCATGCCAACTGCGAAATCCGTTCCATGACTGGATAACATTAGCTTTGGGACGGAAGCGTGTACAAAGCGAGCGTGCCGATTCCACTAGGATGTCCTCATATTCATCTTTCGGTGCGAAGCGATTGGCATTACCATAACTGCAATACATCATGAATCCAATATCATGATTATCGGTGAAGGTCTTTGCGGGTTCCATTTGACGTGTATAAACTAAGGCAGAGTCTTGCAAAGCCTTGTCTCCTGTGTAGTCTGAGAGATACCACAGTGTACCGGGGAAAAAACCCGCTGTCCAAAGGTAAATACTTCCTTTGCTGGGGGTACCGTCTTTGCGCATACTGTGTGGCATGATAGCTTTTCCGTTTTTCCCTTGTGCGGGGGTCTGCATCATCAGACCATACTGTTTCGTGGCGAATTCCATGTTTTCCTTGATAAAAGCTTTCTCTGCCTGGGGCGTTTGCGCCTGTACCATATTCAGTGAGCACGCCAATACAGTGAGTACAATCCATCTAGGATGGATTATGAGAATTCCTTTTGTGATTTTAATCATATAAAAGATATTTTTTATGTATTTTCATAATAGAATTTCTGAAAGTTGAATAATGGGTCAATTCGTATAATCAAATTGATTATTTATTAATGAATCGGAACCAATTGAAGTCCGCATATCCTTTTACCTCTTCTTCTGTCGAGCAAGCACAGATCCATAATTAATCATCAGTGAAGTTACCGATGCTTTCTATAATTTCTCCATCTATTTTCATAAAACTTCCGATTTGCATTTTATCATTAATTAAAGATGAAAAATAAATTGCTATTTTAATGTCAACGCTGCAAAGTTAAACAATATAGCATCGTCACAGGGGAGATATCGTGTATTTAAAGGGGCAATAATGTATAGTACTACTATTATTTCTCATTTCAGTGCTTGCATATTTTTCTTGTATTTACAGAGATTTATTCGCATAATCTCCCTTTGTTGCCCGTAAATGTTAAAATCAAAGCAGTAAACATAGGCTGGAAAATATCCTCCCCACAAAAAGACACATTCTCCCCCACTGTATTTAAAAACGTAGTATGTTTGCAGCATCAAAACGAAAGCGGTCATCTTTCGAATTTCAAACCTTTTAATTAATATAAACGACTAATGAAAAACAGAATCACTTTTCAGCTAACAAAAGCTATTCTGCCTTTTTCTTTTCTTCTTTACACGGCATCTATTCATGCTGAAATTGTAAAAGCTGATATAGAAAAAGAAGCAGTAAAAATTGAGCAGCAAAGTAAAGTAAAGCAGACAGTAAAAGGTATTGTCCTTGATGGAAAAACTCAAGAAGCTATTATTGGTGCTTCCGTAAAAGTTGAAGGACAAAATACGGGTACAGTTACCAACCTCGATGGTGAGTTTACAATCTCATGTAGTGTTGGTGACATACTGCTTATTTCATTCATTGGATACGAGACACAAACAGTTAAAGTAACTAATGTTAAGATGTACTCAGTCGAATTGAATGAATCTACCGCCCAATTAGGTGAGGTTGTAGTAACAGCTTTCGGTGCTGGTCAGAAAAAAGAATCAATGGTAGGTTCAGTAGAACAGATTAAACCCGCAGAATTGAAAGTTCCCTCTTCCAGTTTGAGTTCCTCCTTTGCCGGACGTATGGCGGGTGTCATTGCCGTGCAGCGTAGTGGTGAGCCGGGTGCCGACGGTGCGAACTTTTGGATTCGCGGTAAGTCTACATTTGGTAGCGGTACAGGTGCATTGATTGTCTTAGACGGCGTAGAGATCAGCAGTTCCGAATTGAATGCCCTCGATCCCGAAGTCATTGAGAGTTTCTCCATTCTGAAAGATGCTACCGCCACCGCCTTGTATGGTACTCGTGGCGCGAACGGTGTGATGATTGTAACCACTAAGTCGGGAAAAGACTTAGACAAGCCCATCATCAACTTCCGTTTGGAAGGTGCTGTTTCACAGATGACACGTGTGCCGGAAATGGCGGATGGTCCCACTTATATTAATATGTTCAACGAATCGTTGGGACGTGGAGACACAGATGCAAAACCATACGATGTGGATTCATACATGAAATACTACAAGACCAACCCTTACGTTTATCCCAACGTAAACTGGTATGATGAAATGTTCAAGAATACTTCATTCTCCCAACGCGCTAACTTTAATATACGTGGCGGTAGCAAGCGAGTGGACTATTTCATGAGTGTCGGCGTGAAGCACAGCGACGGTAACCTACGTCCCATTAGCAAAGATTTCTTCTCATACAACAACAACATCAACGTCATCAATTACGATTTTGTAAACAACCTGAACATCAAGGCTACTTCCACGACCAAGATTTCTTTGGGACTGAACCTTTCGATAAAAGACTGGAAGGGACCGAACAGTAACGTGAACGATTTGTTTGGTTTGTCCAAAATTTCTAATCCGGTAGATTTTCCGGTTTACTTTCCGGCAGGAACCCCTAATGGACGTAACAATACGGACTATGTGTTGTGGGGCGACAAATACGGTGGTCCGTATACAACCGGATACCGCAATCCGGTGGCGGAATATGTGACAGGCTACAAGACTTCCATGAATACCATTGTGACTGCCAACTTTAAGCTGGAACAAGATTTGAAGATGCTTTTGGAAGGATTGAAATTCAGCGGAATCTTCTCGTTCAAAAACAACATGACCTCTGATGTAAAACGTACATCGGCTTACAATGCGTTTTCTGTTGATAACTTCAACAGTGAAACCGGTGAGTATGATATTAAAGGTACCAATACAACCGAAGTGGCTACTAATGTCAACACTTCCGGATCACAAGGCAGCAACAGAAAGATTTATGTACAAGCGATGTTGGACTACAACCATATCTTTAACGATGTACACGACCTGAACGTCATGCTGTTATACAATCACCAGCAGTACAACAACAATATAGTGACAAACTTATATACCTCACTTCCTGAAAGAAAGCAGGGAATTGCCGGGCGTATCTCTTATGCGTATGCCGGAAAATATTTGGCTGAAGCTAACTTTGGTTACAACGGTTCCGAAAACTTCGCCAAAGGTCACCGTTTTGGTTTCTTCCCTTCATTCGCCATTGGATATAACATTGCCGAAGAAGCTTTTTGGGAGAAAATCAAACCGGTCATTTCACGTTTGAAACTGCGTGCTTCATGGGGATTGGTCGGTAATGACCAGACGGGTGCCGGACGTTTCTCTTATATGGAAGACTTGGCCTTGGGTAGCGATCCTTCATTTACTACAGGTTTTGGTTCAAATGTAGTAACAAGAAAAGGCCCGTTGTTGAAGCGTGCTTTTAGCCCTAACCTTACTTGGGAAATCGGCGAAAAATACAATGTTGGTATCGATCTTCAGTTGTTCGATGCTGTGAATATCAGCGCAGACGTTTTCAAGGAAGTCCGCAGGGATATTTATATGGAGAACACCACCATGCCTGGTTATTTAGGAATGGGCGGCACCAAATTGTACGGAAATCTCGGTAAAGTAAAAAACACGGGAGTGGATATGTCGCTCGACTATAATAAACAAATAAACAAAGACTTGTTCGTTTCGTTCAAAGGTACCTTCACATACGCTCACAACACCGTTGTGGAGTATAATGAACCTGCATTCCGCAATTATCCCAACCGTTCGCGTACAGGGCATTCCATTGATCAATACGAAGGATTCATCTCCAACGGATTATTTTCTGATTGGCAGGCTGTTTACGATTGGGCAGACCAATCCGGTCTCGGCTACAACTTCTACGGTCCCGGTGATATCCGTTACGTAGACCAGCCGGATGTGAATGGTAACTATAGTGGAACTATTACTTCTGACGACAAGGTATATTTGGGTAATCCGCAAAATCCGGAGATTATTTACGGTTTCGGTCCTTCTATTAAATGGAAAAACTGGGATTTCTCTTTCTTTTTCCAAGGTGCGGCAAAAACATCGCTGATGATGTCGGGCATACATCCTTTTGGTACAAGAAGCATTAACGGACTTTTCCAATTTATTGCAGACGACCATTGGTCGGTTGATAATCCGAACCCCAATGCCAAATATCCGCGGTTGAGTAAGAATGACAACACGAACAATACTGAATGGTCTGATTATTGGCTGCGCAATGCCGCTTTTCTGAAGTTGAAGAATGCAGAAATAGGATACACTTTTAAGAATATGCGCTTCTACTTCAGCGGACAAAACCTGTTGACATTCTCTCCGTTCAAGGAATGGGATCCCGAAATGGGTGGAGGTAGCGGATTGAAATATCCTACCCAACGTGTATTCAATGTAGGATTCCAAATTACGTTTAATAAAAAATAAGAATATCATGAAAAAGAAATATATCCAAATGATTTTGGCATTTGCATGGATGCCGTTTGCATTTTCTTCCTGCGACTATTTGGACATTGTGCCCGATGAAACCATCAAATACGAAGACGCCTATGAAACTCCCAGTCGGGTATTGGACTTCCTTTACTCCTGCTACGCTTATCTACCCGACAATCGCGGGACATACCCCAATTACTGGGTAGCTTCCTCAGGCGAGTTGATTGCTCCCGAAAGAGAGGCATTGGTCAATATGCTGAGAGGTGACTATGGTCCTTCCAATTTACGAGAGACAAGTAATACGTGGGATAATGTGTGGAAAGGCATCCGTCAATGTCATCTGTTTCTTTCGCTGATAGATAATATCACTTGCATCGATAATAATACACGTGAAGACTATCGCAACGAAGTCAAGTTTCTGGTTGCTTACTACCACTTCCTTTCATTGAGCTTCTACGGACCGACTTTCATCATTGATCACATGTATGCCGAAGATACCCCGACTGTGGAGTATCCTGAGAGAAGACCCTATGACGAGGTAGTGCAATGGATTAGCGACCGTTTGGATGAGGTAATTCCAGTGTTGCCTGACAACTATTCCGGTTCAGACTTTGGACGTGCCACCAAATATGCCGCTATGGCTTTAAAATCAAGATTATATTTGTATGCTGCCTCTCCGTTGTTCAACGGCAACAAAGAGATGTACAACAACTTCACCGACAAAGATGGTAACCACTTAGTGTCGCAGACCGAAGACCAGAATAAATGGAAGAAATCGGCTGAAGTGACCAAGAATGCTCTTGATGCAATGGAAGGCATATTCTCCCTGTATGATAATGTAGGCGATCCGTCCGATAGCAAACCGGGCTTTGCCAACCAACCTGAACAGCGCCGCTTACGCTACACTATTTTGGATTACGAAGGGAATCCAGAGATTATTTGGGCCGATTGCAGACAGGAGGGGCAATATGGTTTCCAACGCCGTACGGTCATCAGAGATCCGGGCAAAGTCTTTAACCTCGACATTGGCAATACCATTGCTCCTTCCATGACGGTAGTGGAAGAGTTTTATACCAAGAATGGGTTACCGATGAATCAGGACAAGGACTTTGACTATCCAGGACGTTATACGGCTGTAGATGTTCCCATTGGAGGTGCCGATGGAAATCGCTATGATCCAGCCGGAGATGCCGGCAAACAGACGCTGAAAGGCAATATAGATCGTGAGCCGCGTTACTACGCATGGATTGGCTTCCACAACGGATACAGCGAAATGGCGTGGTACAATGACAAAGCGACCAACACACAGAACGCCGGTCTTCGTGCCGCCCGGATTCAGATGCTGAAAAGTGATGCGCAAGGAAGGGGAAATGCAACCGATGCCAAGTACTCACCGTCGGGTTATACCCTGAAGAAACTGGTTCCACCGGCATGGAACAAAGCGGTTATCGAATACCCCTGGTGCCTGTTCCGTTTGGCAGAACTATACCTGAATTATGCGGAAGCACTGATTGAAGTGGGTGGTGAAGACAACTTGGCGACTGCGAGAACATACATCAACAAGGTACGCACACGTGCAGGCATTCCCACCATCGAAAATGCATGGGGCGAGCATGGTAAAGACCCCAATTACTACAAGAGCAAAGAAAATATGAGAGCCATTGTGCGCCAAGAACGTAACCTGGAATTGTTCATGGAAGGGCACCGCTTCTTCGATTCCAGACGCTGGAAAGTGGCGGAAGAATTTTTGAACTGCAAAGATAAAGGTTTGAATATTGATACCGATGATATTACCAAATTCGGCGAAGTACAAGAAATTAATATTCCGAGAAGCTTCAACAAAGCGTTGTACCTGATGCCGATTCCCGCAAAAGAGTTGGATAAAAATGAACGGTTGGTTCAGAATCCGTTCTACAACTAATATGGAGGTGCATTTGCAATCAACATACTAATTTTAAATATAAGAAAATATGAAAATATATAGTTTACCACTTATTTTTTGTTTGTTATTAGGGCTTAGTGCTTGTAGCGAAACCGAAAATACCATTGAAGATTGGCGTATCAGTGTTTTGGGAGAAACACTGATACGTATACCGACCGAAGGGCTGACGTTCAGTCTTACCGTCACTTCCAATTTCGAAGAAAAACTGACAGTGAAATATCCGAACTGGATGACTCTTGAAGATACGGAAATTACTCAGGAAGGCGGAGTCTACACATTTAAAGTGGATGCCAACGAAAGCACGGAAAAGAAAAACGGAAAGATTCAGTTCACTGCTCGTGGAGCCTTGAAAGCGGTAGAAGTGACACAGACCGCTGCTCCGGATTACATCAACTTCACTGTGGACAAAAGCGTCATTTCATTCGATAACCAGGAGGAGAAAGAAGTAGAAATCACGGTTTGGAGCGATGCTGCAGATGAAAATATGAATTTCAACGTAACGCATGAAGATTGGATTACCCAGGTTTCAAAAACAGCTTTCGAAAGACCGTCGATTGACGAAAAGCCGGGATGGATCTACAAATTTAGAATCGAACAGAACAATGAGACAGGAACAAGAAACGGTAACATCTCATTTGAGAACCCTAACAACCCCGGAACTTACAAAATAGTATCGGTGGTTCAACCGGCAGAGCCCAGCGATGGAGCAATTGACAAGAACTTTACGCCGACTGAACAGTTAACCAAACTGATTGTAGAGAAAGCATATGCTTCTTATGGTACTAACGCCAAGCCCACCGAACCTGAAAACACAGATGTACAAAAAATCTGCGATGGAAATACCGCTACCTCTTTTTCAGGTCCTTATAGTGGAGATGCTGCTCAAAAGTTCAATCCGGAACTCTACAAACTATATGAGGAAGAACTCAAATGGCCGCCTAGGCCCGGGGCTTTATTAAAGGTATTCCCAATGGCCAACGGAGGTAACTATCTGATTCTGACCTTGGCAGACAACGCTGCAAGCATTGATTACATGAACTTCTATCCGCGTAACAATGCCAACGGTTTATGGGGAAAAACGGATATTTGGATTTCCACAACCGCAGATGATGATGACTTTGTAAAAGTCAAGAATCAATTAGACTTCCAATATTTAAAAACCGGCTCCGTATGGATTGATCTGACAAAGAAGGGAGTCATAAAGGGAGCCAAACGAGTGAAGATTGCAGTATATGATGCTGTTGGTGAATACATTGCAGCCAACGAAATAGAATTCCATAGCGCAGGAAACTAAATACATATATAGTATGTGGTAAAAGTATGAAACTTTTGCCACATCTACCTTTTTTATCATTATTAGTACTATTGTAAAGTCATGAAAATACACTATCTACCCCTATTTATCTTATACCTGCTCTGCTGGAGCAGCTGTAAAGAAGACGAAAGCGTTGCCCAGGAAATCAACTTCGGTCTTTCTGCCACCACCCAGTCTATGGGACAAACGGGAGGAACTTTCACCATTAATGTGACAGCCGAATCGGACATCGAAATTACCACTTCCTGCCCCGATTGGATCAGTGAGGAAAAAGTAACTCAAAGTGAGAAAAGCCAGAAGTTCACCTTCTCAGTTGTGCCCAACAACAATGCCAAGCTGCGTAGTGGTGCTGTGGTATTCACGTCAACACTTGGCGGTACTTCTAAAAGTGTGGAAGTCACTCAAAAAGGTCGGGGAGACTATAATGCCGAAGAGGCGGATATCGACAACCTTCCTTCCGACTTAAAGAAAGTAAAAATAACCGGTGCTAAATCTCATCAGGGAACACAGAGCGAAGGTCCGGATAATCATACAGGAGGGAATGTCAATGCGCTGTTCGATGGAGATATCAATACATTGTTCCAAAGCGCATGGGGCATGGAATGGTTTGGTAAAAACTATAATCCTTGGACAGAGGTCTTCGACCATTTGAAACCGGAACTGCTAAAAATAGAGTATTATACATTGGATTTCTATTTCGCCGACAATCGGGAAGAGAACATAAACAGCATGATCTATTATCCGCGCCCCGAAAATAACAAAGGAGGTGTATGGGGAAAATTCGACATTGAAGCGTCTACGTATGAAAATCCCGAAAAGTTTGAAAGGGTGGGCAGTGGAGATTGCGGTCAGAAAGCAGGGGCTATCGCATTCATTAGTTTCGATAAGGAGGTAACACATCCGCACACTATCCGCTTGAAGGTGCATGATTCCTACCAAAACTACATCTCGGCAGGCGAAATTGAATTTTATGGCCAAAGCGACACCGCTTTCGATACGTCTACACTGTTTGCTGACAACATTTGCTCCACGCTGAAAACCGGCATCACGCTGGAAGAAATCAACGCATGCGAATATCCCTTCTTCAAGAAATTCGCTACTTACATTTATTACAACCGCGATGAATACACGCAATTCCGTGTCAATGAATTCAAGGCATATCCGCATCCTGACGTACATGCCAAAGAGAATAAAGTGAATCCTTACGACTTAATGGACAACGTGACCGGCATCTATGTAAAGGAAGGAAGCACATTGGTGGCTTTTGTAGATAATCCTTCTGCGGAAAGTATCGGGCTGCGTGTGGTCAATTTCGACACACCGCAGAAAGACGGTTGGTACTCCAACACCAATTATGCACTGCGAAACGGCATGAACAGACTGAAAATGTCGCAAAAGGGACTGGTGTATGTGATGTATCACACTCCGGCTTATGAAACAAGCACCCCTGTCAAAATCCACTTCGCATCGGGAGATGTAAACGGATACTTTGACAACGAAAAGAATACACCGGAAGACTGGAATAAGCTGCTGACTGCCAGCGTAGCGCCGCACTTCGACGTGATAGGCAAGTATGTTCACCTGGCTTTCCCTGTCAGCGACTTGAAGAAAGAGAATGATGGAAAAGGACTCGTGCAGTTCTATGATAACCTGGTGTACAACGAACAGGAGTTTCAGGGAGCCGTGAAGTACAACCGCTTGAGCAAGAACCGTATGCTTCTCAGCGTTTTCTACAGTGACTCTTATATGTATGCTGCCGATTACCATACCGGATATAATGTAAATACAATGGGAAATGTATGCAGCTTGAAATCTTTGAATGAAGAATGTTGGGGGCCGTCGCACGAAATAGGACACATGAACCAAACCCGCCCGGGAATGAAATGGACAGGCATGACGGAAGTTACCAATAACATCCAGTCCTTATATATCCAGCACTTGGCAGGAAGACAATGCCGTCTGGAGAAGAACGACGACTACGAACCTGCCATGAACACTGCATTTGTCAGCAAATGTCCGCACATCAAAATCAGTTACCCCGGCCGTGAGAGCGAAAATGTATTCTGTCAGCTGGTTCCGTTCTGGCAACTGTATTTATATATGGTGAAAGTAGCGGATAAGCCAGATTTCTACAAAGACCTATACGAAGAATTCCGTAGGGCCGATACCAGTGTTGAAAATGCGCGGAATGCCGGAGAGCATCAAATGGAGTTTGCCTATACCTGCTGCAAGATTGCCAAACTGGATTTGACTGATTTCTTTGAAAGCTGGGGATACATACGCGAAGCAAATTGCTCAACCGTAGATTATGGTGCGACAGGAATCTACAAAATTTCCGCTGCCGATGTAAACAACATGAAGGAGCGCATCAAGAATTTGGGCTTTGCTAAACCGAAACATGACTTCAAGTACATCTGCGAAAGCAACTTGAAGGCTTATAAGGAGAACACAACCGTGGCAGGCGGAAACGCTGTCAGAAGTGGCAATAAGATTCAGGTGACAGGTTGCAACGGAGTGGCTTACAAAGTCTACAACAAAGACAACAACCAGCTGGTCTATGTCTCCAACCGGACCTCATTCGAAGCTTCCGAATTGCCTGCTAACATTGAAGTAAAAGCCGTTGCTCCGGACGGAAGGGAAACCACATTGAACATGAGATAAACATTTTTAAATATGAGAAGAATACTTGCATTACTCATCATACTCTCTTTTGCCCCCTTATTTTGGGCACAGAAAAACTATGCAACAAAGAATGTATGGATGCCCGACAATGGCGACGGAACGTTTACAAATCCCATTTTATGGGGAGACTGGGCAGATCCGGATGTCATCCGTGTGAAAGATGATTTCTACTTGATAGGAACCAGTATGCAATACGTCCCCGGGTGTCCCATCCTCCACTCGAAGGATTTGGTGAATTGGGAAATGGCAGGTTATGCCATTGAGCGTTACGATGAGGATGAACGTTATGACCTGAAAAATGGCTCGCTCTATCAACATGGCTCATGGGCAAATACGATTCGGCACCACAACGGGAAGTTCTATGTAGGCTTTTGCACTCCCGATGGTCCGGAGAAAGGGAAAAAAGGCAATTTCTCAATGTGTATAGCGGACAAAATAGAAGGTCCATGGGAACGTATCATTTTTCCGGAATTCATGTACGACCCGGGACTGCTTTTCGATGACGACGGCAAGGTATATGTTGTTCATGGACAAGGTACACTCTATGTTACCGAACTGAATGCCGATGCAAAATCCGTCAAAGGGAAACCGGTGAAAATATGGGAAAAGAGATTCAAAAACGCCCACGAATTCGGAGGAGGATTCGGCATGGAAGGTAGCCACGCTTATAAAATAAACGGGAAGTATTATATCGCTTGTCCGGCAGGGGGAGGTCAAGGATGGCAAATCTGCCTGCGCTCAGACAATATCTACGGACCGTATGAACATAAGCTGATTATGAATGACAGTGACCCATATCCCCCATATGGATTTCATCAGGGAGGTATGGTGCAACTAAAAAACGGAGACTGGTGGTTCATCATCATGCAAGATCGTATGCCTATCGCTCGTACAGCAAATTTGGTGCCGGTGACATGGGTAGACGGCTGGCCGATGTTGGGAGTTAGCGGCAAGGATGCGGTGACCTATCCGAAACCAAATGTGGGTAAGACCTACAAAATGAAGGCACCCGCCACGTCGGATGAATTTAACAACAAGAAGTTAGGGCTGCAATGGCAGTGGAACCACAATCCGGATCCTACCCGTTGGTCGTTGACCGAACGAAAAGGCTATATGCGGATTAAAGCGTCGAAAGCCACTAACTTGCACGACGCACGCAACACGTTAACACAACGTACGCAAGGCCCCTTGTCGCAAGGAACGGTAGAAATGGACGTCACCGGACTAAAGAATGGTAATGTTGCGGGATTCGGTATTTTCCAGAAACCATATGCTTATGTAGCCGTAACGCAAAATGAGGGAAAACGCAAAATAGTAATGTGTAATAATGGAGAAACCATAGAAAGCATTGACAACTTTGCAGGTGATAAATTATGGATTCGTGCCCGCGTAACAGACCGTAATTTTGAAGCCCGGTTGTTCTATAGCCTTGATGGAGTAAACTATCGTCCGATTGGCAATGAATTGAAAATGAAAAACGGATTCCGTTGGACTGGAAACCACTTCGGCCTCTTCAATTTCAGCACGACAGAGGAAGGTGTGGAAGGATATGCGGACTTCAATTGGTTCAGATTCATCAACAAATAGTAGTGATAAATGTACAATAATTATACTTCTAAAGATATAAGGTGGATGAGGATAACAAGAAAAAACTGGTTATTAATTGTTTTTTTATTCAGTAGTGTGTGTGTGGATGCTTTAGGGCAGTCCACACCCTCTACTTACTCTACGTTTGCTATTCAGTCGGATGTTGCTTATTTCACCGATTGGACGTGTGGGAAGCTTAAAAAGGGGATGAAAGTAAAACAACTAAAAAAGTTCCAAAGTCCTTTAATGAAAGATTTAGCGGGTAAATTGCTTGACGGTACTTATCAATCGCGATACTTATTGCAATCTTACAAAGCTATTCCTTCTAATAAGGTGTTGGCGCAGCAGATGAAGCTTTATAGTGGTTATAGTCGTTATGAAAACATCACTGGTGTCTATCTGGAGCAGGGTGAGAATGTTGTGTTAGTAGGTGACTTGCACGGACGTAACGTGGGGCTGCTTATTCCTGATTGGATGCGTCAACCTACTCCGGGGTATCAACCGACAAAAGACCCGGAAGGCTGGGGGCTGAAGAAACAAGAGATAACGTTGCAAGAAGGTGTGAACGTCATCCATGTGAAGAAGGCGGGTAATGTGTATCTAGACTATTTTGCCGATGATCCCGAGACTGCTCCCGAAATATCCATTCACTTTGTGACGGGCAAGGTAAACGGGTATTTTGATGCCGAACACCAGACGAACGAGGACTGGAATCGTTTGTTGGATAATGCCGTTAGTCCTATTATGGATATGAAAACCAAGTACATGCAACTGGCTTACCCCGTAGAGTATCTGAAGAAACTGGCCTATGGCAAGGGAAAAGAGCTGGCAGAGAATTACGATAAGATAATGCAGGCACAATACGACTTCTCGGGTGCCACGAAGTACAACCGCATCCCCAACAAACGAATCCTGGCGCGTGTCAACTTTAACTATTTTATGTTTCGTGATGGTGACGGTGTGGCCTTTGAGGGTACGGACGGTACGATGAAGTCAGCAATAGGACCGGAAGTGGTGACGGGCTGGGGCATTCATCATGAGATAGGTCATGTGATGCAGATGAGTCCCTGGCTGACTTGGGGCGGTATGACGGAAGTGAGCAACAACCTCTTCTCCATGTATGGTACTATGAGTTTGGGCGATTCCAGTCGCTTGAGTAAGCGCCATATTTACGATGCCGCTTTTAGTAAAGTGCTCAATGCGCCCGAAAAACAGTTTATCATGTGTGTGAAGGATCCTTTCCACAAATTGATTCCTTTCTGGCAGATTCAAATCTATGCCAATAAGATAGGTTATAAGGATTTCTATGCAGACTTGATGGAGCATTTGCGTAATAATCCCCATAAAGGCACGGGTAATGCGTCCATCCATAATATGTATGAGTATGTCAAGCTTTGTTGCGACTTCCTGAAAACGGATCTTACAGATTTCTTCGATGCGTGGGGATTTTTCGAGACTGGAAAGTTTCATGTAGGCGATTATGCTAACTATGATTTTGAGGTTACTACTAAGATGATTGAGGATACGAAGAATTATATTATTTTCAAAAACTATCCGAAACCAGGTATGGATGTAACAAAACTGACTGATTAGTTTTTACAGGGTGTAAAAAGCTATTTACAAGAGTTATATTTAATTCATTCAATATGTGCAACTTGTTTTCTATAAACGCATTTAACGAAGTGTTAATAAATAAAAAATATGTAAACATGAAACTTATCCGATTATGTACATGGATGATCGTAGGACTGATGAGTGTATCAGTATTATCGGCTGCCAATAGAAAGACAGACAAAGTGTTGCCCTATAAAAATCCGAAACTCTCTGTAGAGAAGCGTGTGGAGGACCTTTTGAGCCGGATGACACTCAAAGAAAAACTGTATCAGATATCCTCCATTCGCTTGGGGGAAGGAGATGAAATATTCAAAACGAGTGGTGAGTATTCGATGGACGACATCCGCAAGAAGTTTGGTGCGCACGGTGTAGGTTACCTCAGTTGCCCTACTACCGATATGACTGCCGTAAAGGCGGTGGTTACAGGCAATCAGATACAGAAAATCGCTGTAGAAGAGACCCGCTTGGGCATTCCCGTCATTATTGATGCGGAAGCTCTACACGGTCTTCGCGCAACGGGTGCCACCTCTTATCCTCAGGCCATCGCCTTATCTTGCACTTGGAATCCGGATTTGATGAGCCGCATAGCAGACGGCATCGGACAGGAAACATATAGTCGCGGCATCAACCAAGTGTTGTCACCGACTTTAGATCTTGCACGTGACCCCCGTCACGGACGGATGGAAGAATGCTATGGAGAAGATCCCTTTCTTGCCGCATGCATGGGAGTGGAGTTTATCAAAGGAGTGCAGAATCGTGGAATAATATGCAGTCCGAAACATTTTTTAGCCAACTTCGTAACGGACGGCGGACGGGATTCTGGTAATGCAGGAATAAGCGAACGTGAATTGCGCGAGATCCACATGTTCCCATTCAAGGCGGCGGTAGAAAAAGCGAAGGTAAAATCGATAATGGCGGCTTACAATTCCATCGATGGAATCCCCTGTTCTGCCAATCGGTGGCTGCTAACCGACGTATTACGGAACGAATGGGGATTCGACGGATATGTGGTTTCTGACTGGAGCGGGGTGAGCCACGCCCACGTCTCTTTGAAAATCGCTCCTACCGCAGGCGAAGCGGCTGCCTTGTGTGTCAAGGCAGGTTTGGATATGGAATTGCCGAGACTAAGGGAATATGTAAAGCTTGCCGACATTATAAAGCAGAAAAAACTTACTGAAGAAGAGATTGACACGAATGTTCGACATATCCTTCGCGTAAAGTTCCAAATGGGACTGTTTGAAAATCCTTACATTGACGAATCGCTAGCAGGGAAATTGTGTAACGCTCCACAGTTCCGTAATCTGGCACACGAAGCTGCATGTCAAAGCATCGTACTCTTGAAGAATGACAAAAATATTCTTCCTCTTACCGATGTCCGTAAGATTGCGGTGCTCGGTCCTAATGCGAATGTCACACAGTTGGGAGGATATTCTGCCAGAGGTGTTAAAGGCGTTAGCCCACTAGAGGGTATAAAGAATATTTTTGGCAAACAAGTAGAAATTTCCTATGCCAAAGGCTGTAATCTGAAAGACAATGACAAATCCGGTTTTGCCCAAGCTGTTGAAGTTGCCCAAGAGGCTGACGCCTGTGTTTTGGTAATGGGAGGTGCCAACGGATACACCGGAGGTGAAACCATGGACCGAAATACTCTTGATTTGATGGGAGTGCAGGAAGATTTTATTCTTGAGATAGCCAAAACCGGGAAACCGATTATCGTAGTGCTCGTGGAAGGTCGTCCTGTTACCATGACACGCTGGATGGATAAGGCCGATGCTATTGTGATGATGTTCTTTGCCGGAGAGGAGGGCGGGAATGCTCTGGCAGAAATATTGAGCGGAAAAGTCAACCCGTCCGGAAAGCTGACTGTTTCTTATCCGCGCCATGTGGGAGATCTGCCCATGTGTCTTCTTCATCGCCCCTACGGTCGTGAAGGAAATGTGGTGGAGTATGGATACGGATCAATACCCAAGAGCCGTTATTTTCCACTTTATCCTTTTGGGTATGGATTGTCTTATACCACTTATAAATACGAGAATCTGAAATTGACCAACAGTGAAGTCGAAAACGGTAAGGACATCCATTTTTCTATAGATGTGTCTAATATCGGTAATATGGACGGGGATGAGATTGTGCAGGTTTATCTGACCGATTTATACTGTAGAATCTCTCAACCCGAGAAGCGGCTGAAAGCTTTTCAGCGTGTCCATATTCCGGCTGGTGAGACACGAACTGTATCATTTACCCTGCCCTATTCCGAACTGAGTTTTTTGAATGAGAAGCTGCAACCGGAAGTTGAACCGGGAGAATTTGATCTTTTTGTTGGATCCAACTGCTTGGATGGAATTTCTGCCCAGTTTATTACCCGATGAACTGAAAGTTCATTATGTGTGTGAGCTACTCCTTTTGAAAGCCGATATGGGGTGGGCTTATTAAACAAAGTAATTATTTAGAACAATTATACGAATGAAAAGATTTTGTTTTTGTCTTTTGTTTTGTCTCGCTATTTTTCAATTAAATGCGCAATCGTTGCATCAAGACTGTATTTTATGGTATGATCAACCTGCAAAGAACTGGAATGAGGCACTACCTGTGGGTAATGGTCGATTGGGAGCAATGGTGTTTGGAGACTACAGGAGAGAGAGAATCCAGTTGAATGAGGAAAGCTTGTGGGCGGGAATGAAAGAGGAAGCGAATAGGGATGCCGCAAACCATTTGCCGGAGATTCAAAAACTATTGGTTGGAGGTAAGGTGAAAAAAGCTGTTGAACTGTCAGAACTATATTTGAAAAGTAGTCCGTTACGTATTCGTTCCTATCAGTCTTTTGGAGATATCTATATAGATATTGCCAACGAAAACAGGAAGCCGGTGAAAAATTATCGTCGTGAACTGGATTTGGAAACAGGCATTACTTCTGTGTCTTATCAAATGGGTGATATGTCTTACAAAAGAGAAGTGTTTGCATCAGCTGTTGACAATACCATTGTGCTTCGCCTGTCGACAGACAAGCCCGGTGCATTGACTTTCCGTCTACAGTATCATCGTGAGCAGGATGCGACGGCTTACCACATTAGCGATTGTGAATTGGGAATAGAAGGACAGGTGTTTGACCTTCCGGAGACAGGTTGCACAGCTCCGGGACTACACATGAAGTTTGCCGGAAAAATAGATGGAGTACATAAAAATGGGAGTATGAACGTTCTTTCCAATGGATTTTATGTGGAAAAGGCAGATGAAGTGATTTTCTATATAACGGCTGCTACCGACTATAATTTCGCCCTGTTGAATTATGACCGCAACATCGACCCAAAAAAGAAATGTGCCGACATATTGACTCAGAGCAAAGGCAAGGCTTACGAGTATATACGAAAGCGGCATATCGAAGACCACAGCAAGATATTCAACCGTGTGGTTTTCAATATGGGAGAAAAGTCATTGTTACCGACAAATAAAAGATTGCAATTGGTAAAAGAAGGAGCGGAAGACCTCTCATTGATGGCTCTCTATTTCCAGTATGGTCGTTATCTGCTAATGGGTTCTTCGCGTTATCCGGGCATTTTACCTGCCAATCTGCAAGGAATATGGAACAATGAGATGAATGCTATGTGGAACTCCGATTTCCATACTAACATCAATATACAGATGAATTACTGGCCGGCAGAAGTCTGCAATTTATCAGAAACAGTCATTCCTTTTTCAAATCTAATAAATGCATTGCGGGAACCGGGCAGGGAGACTGCTCGAAAAGCTTACAACTCGAAAGGGTGGACCATGAATCATGTGACCAATCCTTTTGGTCATACAGCCATTACCGACGGAGTAGGATGGGGTACATTTCCTATTGCTGCTTCATGGTTGGTACTCCATCAATGGGAACACTATTTATTTACTGGTGATAAAGCCTATCTAGAGTATGAGGCATATCCTGCGATGAAAGAAGCGGCAGAATTCATATTGGACTATCTGATAGAAGACAAGAGTGGTCATTTGGTTACAGCACCTTCCACCTCGCCTGAGAACACTTACTGCATGCCGAACGGAGAAAAGTATAAGTTGACATATGGGGCAACTATGGATATCCAAATACTCAACGAACTGTTCAAAGCTTGCTTGGACGCCGGAAAAGTGATAGACAGCGACCCTGCTTTCAACCGCCAACTGGCATCCGCCCTGAAAAAACTTCCTCCATTGCAAATCAGCAAGCGATATAATACGATACAGGAATGGATTGAGGATTATGAGGAAGTGGAACCCGGACACCGGCATATTTCTCATTTATTCGGACTTTATCCTGGAAGTACAATTAATTATAAACAGAAAGAGTTGTTTGATGCCGCACGCCGCACTATTGAACGTCGCCGGTATTACAATGAAAACGCATCTAACCGACGGGGAACTTATACAGGGTGGAGTCGCGCCTGGATGATCAACTTTTATGCCCGCCTGATGGACGGAGAAGAAGCTGGTAAGAATGTACAGCTGTTGCTTGCCAAAAATGTACAAAACAATATGTTCTGCATACATCCGCCATTCCAAATTGACGGAAATCTTGGTGGCACAGCTGGTATTGCGGAAATGCTGATTCAAAGTCATAACGAAGGGGAGATTCACTTGTTGCCGGCTTTACCGTCATCGTGGAAAGAGGGCGAGGTAAAAGGACTTTGCGCACGTGGCGGAATCGTAGTAGACTTGAAGTGGAAAAACGGTACTTTGCTTTCTGCTGATTTTTATTCCGATTCGGACAAGAAAGTGAAAATCAACTATAAAGGGCAGATAAAAACGATTCGTATTCCCAAAGAAAAAAGCTATCGTTGGAAGATGTGATATATATATATGAATAGTACCCTTTAAACTTATAATGTAATTTGACCATGAATAAATTTATTTTTATCTTTTTGTTCCTGACAGGGAATGTTTTTTCAGCCGCCTTTGCCCGGTCTTATCCGTATCAGAAAAAGTCACTGCCTGTTCAGCAGCGGGTACAAGACTTGTTGGGGCGCATGACGCTTGAAGAAAAAATAGCTGAACTGAATCTGCTTCCTTATTATGAAAAGAGTGATTCAGCTTGCAGGGCCGCTATACGAAATGGCAAAGTCGGTGCTTTCTTGAAAGCAAACGGAACGAAATTGAACCGTTCACTGCAAGAGGAGGCTTTGAAGCATAGCAGATTGGGAATTCCGCTTGTTTTCCACGAAGATGTCATCCACGGCTATCGGACAATTACCCCTATCCCATTGGCTGAATCATGCAGTTGGAATACGGAACTTGTGGAGCAATGCGCTGCTTTGGCGGCTCGCGAAGCTTCTGCTGCAGGCATACAGCTCACCTACGCGCCAATGGTGGATGTATCATACGACCCGCGCTGGGGTCGCATCATGGAAACGTCCGGTGAGGATGCTTATTTGGATGGTGAACTTGCCGTTGCACGGGTCAGAGGTTTCCAGGGAAGCGATTTGGCACAATCGAATACCATTGCCGCTTGCGTGAAGCATTTTGCCGGTTATGGTGAAGTAACGGCCGGTCGCGATTACCAAGAAACAGATGTCTCTTCGCGCAGACTGCGTGAGGTGTATTTGCCACCTTTTCAGGCAGCCATCAATGCCGGAGTAGCCAGTGTCATGTGTGCCTATACATCGTATGACGGCGAGCCGCTGACTATGAACCATTACATGAATGAAGTGGTTTTGCGTGATGAGATGAATTTCAAGGGGCTGTTGATGACCGACTGGACTACTTTCCAGCATGCTGTGCGGGAAGGTGCCGCAGCCAATGGCAAGGAGGCTGCGGAGCGTGGCATTAAAAGCGGTATAGACATGGACATGAGTGCCAATCAATTCAGCAAACACTTGGCGGATTTGGTAAAAGAGAAAAAAGTTTCGGAACAGTTGATTAACCGTGCCGCTGCCCGCGCACTGGAACTGAAATTCCGTTTGGGCCTTTTTGATGATCCGTATGCTTATTTTGATGCCAAGCGTGAAAAACAGACGCTTTATTCAGTAGAAAGCCGGGAAATGGCCTATCGGGTTGCCTGCCAAAGTATGGTGCTTTTGAAAAATCAATCACACACATTGCCACTCTCACAATCAAAGAAAGTGGTAATGGTAGGTCCTTTTGCCAATGAACGTCATCATCTCATGGGCAGATGGAATATGAAGGGAGAGAATGAGGAAGTTGTCAATGTGGAGGAAGGATTTAAAATGTTATGCCCGAGTATGTCTGTTCAGACTGAAGGCTGCAAATTCTCCGAAGTCACTCTGGACTATATTTCGAATGTCTGCCAAGCGGCTCAGCAAAGCGATATCATTGTGGCGTGCTTGGGAGAGCCATCTAATCTGTCGGGAGAAGCCGTATCAACTGCCAAAATAGAATTACCCGAGAGCCAGATGAAGCTGCTGAAAGCTTTAAAAACAACCGGAAAGCCGGTGGTCGTAGTGTTGTTCAACGGCAGACCATTGGTACTAACAGAGGTGTTGGAAAATTGTGATGCTTTGTTAGAGGCGTGGTATCCCGGCTCAATGGGTGGAAAAGCCGTAGTTGCTTTATTGACCGGCATAGAAAATCCTTCTGGAAAGTTGTCTCAGACTTTCCCCAGACATGCAGGACAAATTCCTATTTCTTACAATGCTAGAAGAACATTTCAGGAAATACATCACTCAGACATACCTAAAGGACCTTTGTTCCCGTTCGGATTTGGTCTCAGTTACACACAATACGAGTATTGCGTTCCTCGAGTTGATAAGAATGAGTACAGCAGGGGAGAGATTGTAACCGTAAAAGTCAGTGTCAAGAATACGGGAAGTGTTGCCGGTCGGGAAATTGTCCAGCTCTATGTGCGTGATGAGGTAGCTACTGTTATCCCTAAAGAGAAAGAATTGAAGCGATTCGCCTCTGTTAGTCTCCAACCCGGGGAGGAAAAAGAGATAACTTTTGATATTCCTTCGGCAGATTTCAGTATATACAACAATAAAATGGAAAAAGTGCTGGAACCGGGATGTTTTGTTATTGGTGTCGGTCCTGATTCCAAGAACCTAAAACATACTAGAATAAATTTTCTTTAAAACAGGTTCTTAAATCGTTGATAAATTGTGTGCTCATTTAATATGAACTTTTATATATTTAACAAGAGTAGACTGTCTCCGAAATCAATTGTTGATGTAGGCAGATACATGGTAACTTTGATCCTGTTGCTTTCCGTCAGTAGTAGTTATAGTCAGCAACGCTTTCTTTCCAATCACCCTCGCTTGTTGTTCATTGGTGCAAAAGAAGTTGCTGTGAAGCAGTTGATACAAAACAATCAGCTTGCCGGTGAGTTGGCGGAGTTCTTGAAAGCGAAAGCGGATACATTGGTGATTACTCCGCAGAAACCTTATCTAAAGGATAAATATGGTAATATATTGTGGATATCCCGATCCTATGTGAACCGCTTGGGTACGCTTGCATTAGCTTACCGTCTCTACGGTGAGCGGAAATACTTGGATGCCGCCAACGAGGCTTTATTGTGGGTGTGTAACTATCCCGACTGGGACCCACCTCATTATTTGGATACTGCGGAAATGGCAACTGCCGTAGCTATTGCTTATGACTGGTTGTATGATGCGCTGCCTACTTCGACTAAAGACTTGGTAAAGAAATGTTTGTACGAACGTGCCATTGTTCGTGTGTTGCGTGAATATGAAAAGGGTAGCTTGGGAAGTTGGGCGAAACGAGAAACCAATTGGAACGTGGTATGTAATACTGGTATGGTGCTGGCCGCTTTGGGTATTGCAGAAGATTATCCGAAAGAGGCCGCTGTCATTCTTGATAATGCCGCCAAGTATATGCCCAACTGCCTGAAACATTTTGCTCCGGATGGCGTATGCTATGAAGGACCTGCTTATTGGCAATATACTGCCAGTTATTTGGCTCTCTACTTGAAGGCAGTAGCAGATAATGATAATGGTAAGGGAAACATAGCGCAGCTACCCGGTTTGGAGCGCACGGCGCTTTATCAAAAACGGACACTTACTCCGTCCGGTCGTCTTTTTAATTTCGGTAATGCGGGGGCTGATGCTCAAAACTCTCCGGCATTTTTCTTATTCAGCCGTATGTATAACCAACCCGAAGTGGCTGAATGGTATCGGGAAAAGTTAAAATTGACCATACAGGATAATTTACTTCTACATCAGCTTTTCTTTCTGTCACTCCCTTGGTTTGACAATGCTTCACCTAAAAAAGTGGAGAAAATACCTGCTTTAGAAATATACCACAACACAATTAATGATATAATAGTTTTCAATGGGGATAGAAATAAGAAAGGCTCTCTATTCTTGATAGCCAAGGGTGGAGAACCTCGTCAAGCGCATCAACATTTGGATGGAGGTACATTCATTGTTGAAAGCAATGGGGTTTGTTGGACAGAGGATCTGGGAGCTGATGATTATGCCCTACCGGGATTTTGGGACGGACGTCCTGACGGACAACGTTGGAAGTATTTCCGTAATAACAACTTTTCGCATAATACGTTGAGTATCGACCATAAGATTCAGTATGCCAATGGCGAGGCATTTGTTTGCGAAGAGCATACAGATGCAAAACAGCCTTCTGTAAAGTTGGATATGACTACTCTATACAAAAATCAGGCTTCTTCTGTATTCCGTACGTTCAAGTTGTTAAATGATTACACAATAGAGATAACGGATGAAGTGGAATTACTCAGCCCGCAATCTATAGTCTCATGGATAGCTTCCACCAAAGCACAAGTGGAAGTGGAAGAGAACCGGATACACTTGACGCATGAAGGCAAACATTTTTATATGGAAATCATCGCTCCAGCAGGAGCTACCTTTAAAACTTATCCGGCAAAGAATACCTATAAGGGTGAATACCCCATTGAAGGTTACAATATGTTGGAGGCAGCATGTGGATTGGATGGTGGAAAAGGAAAGATTGTGGTACGGATGAGTAGTAAAAGGAGGATAAGGTAATTTATTGCTGTAGTTTGTCCAAATTTGAATTGATGGAAGAATTGATTCGTTATGATAAATATAGCTAGTAATATAAGCTTTAATAGGATTATAAAATATTAAATTATGAGAAGTAAAATACTATTTTCTTCACTCTTAACTTTTTGTTTGGGATTGTCGGCGCAGAATTGTGAGGCGAGTGGTGATATGGTTAAACAAACAGCCAAGAAAGTTTCCAAGTTGCTTGAGACTAATCATCGAATGCTTAATCCAATTTCTCCTCCGGGAGTATATATTGCTGACCCGGAAGCTCGGCAGATGCCTGACGGACGTGTCTATGTATATGGTTCACGTGATGAGCCGACAAATGTTTGGTGTTCGCACACCTATGATGTGTTATCGACTTCTGACTTAGTAAATTGGGATGTGGAACAGTTTTCTTTCGCAACAAAAGGTATAGGGAAGCAAGTCGACTATACTGACCAGTTGCTTTATGCTCCGGATTGCATCTATCACAACGGCAAATACTATTTATACTATTGCCTGACAAATGAAAAGGAAGATGAAGGTGTTGCCGTATCTTCTTCTCCTTATGGACCTTTTAAGGAGGGAAAAGCTATAGCCGGAATTCATGGAATTGATCCTTCGGTCTTTATTGATGATGACGGGCAAGCTTATTTATTCTGGGGACAAGCGAATGCAAAAGGAGCGAAATTGAGTAAGGATATGTTATCTATCGAAGGTGAAGTACATGAGAAACTGTTGACTTATAATGAACATGCATTCAATGAAGGCAGTTCGGTCCGTAAACGGAATGGCATCTACTATTATGTATATGCCGGGCACCAGCGTCACGGTGAATCCAATTGTGCTACCCTGAACTATGCTACGGCTACTTCTCCATTAGGCCCTTATACATATCGGGGAGTAATTATAGACAATTGGGGGAGTGACCGGAAATTAGTGAACAATCACGGTTCTATTGCTGAAATAGATGGGCAGTGGTATATCTTTTATCATCGACCTACCCATGCTAGTTCATCTATGCGCAAGGTTTGTATGGAACCCATTGTGTTTAATCCGGATGGAACTATCAATGAAGTAGAAATGACCACTCAAGGTTGTGGGGGGCCTATTAATCCTTTATTGCGTATGGATGCGGCGAGGGCTTGTCTTTTGACAGGTCATGCCACGGTGGTTGTTCGGCGTCCAGAACATAGCATTCCGGTAGAATATTTATCAGCTATCCGAAATGGTGATTGTGCTTATTGGAAATATTTCGATTTTACAGGAATGAAGGTGAATTCTTTCATTTGCAAAACATGGGGAAAGAATGCCGCTGGTACTATTGAAATTCGATTGGATAAACCGGATGGTAAACTGATTGGTACTTGTGAATTGAATCCAATGAATGGAGAAGTTGCCTATTCCATTCATAAGGCGAAGGTGAAACCGGTGACTGGTGTTCATGCATTGGTATTGGTGTTCAAGGCAAATGAACCGAATATGACAGAGCGGGATTTCATGAACTTGGAATGGTTTATGTTTGAAAGTTGTGACTATTAATTTAGTTTTAGAATCAAAACAATGTTATATTGAAATAAACATAGTGTAAAATAATCAATAATTATATATGAGAATGATTCATTTTTTAGCGTTGGGCCTATGTTTCATATTAGGTTCATGCACGATGCAGCAATCTGCTGTGCAGGTCAGCGACAAGGGTACAGAGTGGAGTTGGGACAAAGGAACAATTGTTGTGAGAACTCCTGAACGTCCTGCCGGACAGGAAAGCGTCATCGGATTGGCACTTCCTAAGATGGAAGTGGTGCGTGTGGGATTTGTAGGATTAGGTATGCGTGGACCGGGTGCCGTGTCACGTTTCACTTATATTCCGGGCACACAGATTGTAGCATTGTGCGACTATGAAAAGGAGCGTGCCGAAAAATGTCAGAAGTATCTAAAAGATGCTTCTCTGCCCAAAGCTGCTATCTACTCAGGTGAGAAAGGATACGAAGAGCTATGTAAGCGTGATGATATCGACTTGGTGTATATCGCAACTGACTGGCTACATCATTTTCCTGTAGCGATGTGTGCATTGGAAAATGGCAAAAATGTAGCGATTGAAGTGCCTTCGGCTATGAACCTGAAAGAATGTTGGGAATTGGTTGATCTTAGTGAGAAAAATCGCAAACACTGTATGATTTTGGAGAACTGCTGCTACGACTGGTTTGAGATGAATACTTTGAATATGGCGCAGCAGGGCGTGTTTGGTGAGGTGATTCGTGCGCAGGGTGCTTACATTCATAATCTGGCTCCTTTCTGGAAACATTATTGGAAGAAGGGCGAAGGTGACAAGTTGGGCTGGCGCCTTGACTATAACATGCGTCATCGCGGTGACGTGTATGCTACTCATGGCCTTGGGCCTGTGGCACAGGCGCTCGATATTCATCGTGGCGACCGTATGGAGACTTTGGTAGCTATGGATACCAAATCGATTGTAGGTAAGGACTTGGTGAAAGAGAATACCGATTCTGTTTGCAATAGTTTCCGCAACGGTGACCACACTACTACTTTGATTCGTACTGCTAATGGCAAGGTTATCGAAATCCAGCATAACGTGATGACTCCGCAACCCTACAACCGTCTTTATCAACTGACAGGTACTAAGGGCTTTGCCAATAAATATCCGACTCAGGGGTATGCTCTTGACGCAGAGCAGTTGAAGGCTTCTGGCGTTCAGCCCAAGGTGGACGACTTGAACTCACATGGCTTCATGCCGAAAGAGGAGATGGTGGCTTTAGTGGAGAAGTACCAACATCCTATCCTGAAAAAGTATGGCGAGATGGCGAAAGAAGTGGGCGGTCATGGTGGCATGGATTTCATCATGGATAGCCGCTTGGTTTACTGCTTGCAGAATGGTCTTCCTTTGGATATGGACGTTTACGATTTGGCAGAATGGTGTTGCCTCGCCGAGTTGGGTGAACTATCTATGGACAACGGCTGTGCTTCTGTGGCATTTCCCGATTTTACTCGTGGTGAATGGAATAAGGTGAAAGGATACAAACACGCTTATGCTGCTCCTGCTGACGAAGAAGCGGTGATGGAAAAGGCGAAGGCTTTCACTAGCAAATTGAAAGAACAAGGTGCCAAAGAATGGGCAGCAACCGAAGAATAAGATAAAATTAAAAGAAATCATGTAATCAATAGGTTTAGGGTATCAAAGAGTGAATCCCGTTCAGCTACAATAGCAGGACGGGATTTTTGTTACTTTCCTCTATACTCTTGTGGTGACTGATTAAAGCGGGCTTTGAAGCAATGGCGGAAGTAGCGCAGAGAACTGAATCCCGCTTGATAGGCGATTTCTGTGATTTGCAGTTCGGGATGGTTTCTCAACAGTTCTGCTGCATATTTCAGACGGGCATTCATAATGAACTCGTTAGGAGACATACAGCTCAAGGCTTTCAGTTTGTTGTAGAATGCACTGCGACTCAAAGCCATTTCTTTGGCAAGGGAACCGACATCAAATTCAGAGTCAGAAAGATGTACTTTGACTGTTTCCTCTAATTGTTTCAAAAATTTAGCATCAATAGGATTAAGTGCTAGTGCCTGTATTTCAACTTCGCCAGGAGATTCACCAGTCGCCATTTCCTGGCTGAATTTCTGTTTCAGCAGTTTCCGGTTGCGTAGTATATTGGCGATGTGAGCTTGTAATATTTTGTTATTAAAAGGCTTTCCGATGTATTCGTCGGCACCACATTGCAGTCCTTCCATCTTCTTGTCGTTCGAGGTGAGGGCAGTGAGTAATACTACGGGGGTGTGGCAGAGGTCGAAGTCGGTTTTTATTTTAGAACACATCTCAATACCGTCCATTTCCGGCATCATAACATCACTCAGTATGAGGTCGGGACGTTCTTCCATCGCTTTTTGCAGTCCATCCTTGCCGTTCATGGCAATAACTATCCGGTAGAGTGGCGAGAGTAGGTCAGTGAGAAGTTGGAGCAGTTCTTCGTTATCCTCTACAATGAGTATGCAGTCCTTATCCATCCTACTGGCAGGAAGTGGCTCCAGTGTTTCTTCCGTTGCACATTCTTCCGCTTCGACAGTCTCGGTGAATGGTGCAGGTATTGTTTCAGACTCCGCTTTTGCTGCTTCTACGAAAGTAACATAATTGTCACCTTTAAAGAGATTCTCTTTGGACAGTATTACTGTGAAGATACTGCCATAATCTATTGCACTCTGCACTTCGATTTGACCATGGTGCAGTTCCACAATGCCTTTTGACAGAGCCAAACCGATACCGCTACCGGGTGAAGAAAAATTCTCGTCTGCCTGGTAAAAACGGTCGAAGATGAACGGAAGAGCCTTTTGGGAAATCCCCTTGCCGGAGTCTATTACCTTAATATAGATAAAGTCTCCTTTATCAGCGATTGACAGTTCTATCTTTCCTTTCTCAGGCGTATGTTTGAAAGCATTAGAGAGCAGATTGGTAAGGACTTTCCTCAATTGCCGCCCATCAAACCAGCACAACAGACTTTCTACCTCCGTATGAAATATAAACTGTAGACTCTGTAAGTTCGCTTGGTCTGTGAAGTCTTGATGAATTTGCCTCAAGTAGGGGATGAGGTCCATTTGGCAAACATTTAAATGCAGTTTTCCACGTTCCATCTTCCGGAAATCCAGCAGCTCAGAGATCAGTTCTTTGAACTGGAATGTGTTTCTGTAGATTTTTGTCAAACGACTACGCAGAAAGGGAGAGAGACTATTAGTCTGTAGTAGCGCTTCTATTTGTGCAATAATCAATGTCAACGGTGTACGAAACTCATGAGAGATATTAGCAAAAAACTGCAGCTTGGCCTGTATCAGTTCTTCGTTCTTTTCTTTTTCCAATTTTTCTTGTGCCAATGAGGCGCGAAGTTGCATCTTGGAACGTGCTTCACAAAAGATATTCCACCCAATAATGGTGATTGTACAGAGATAAAAAATCCACATCCACCAAGTATTCCACCAAGGGTGGTGGATGAGGATGGGAAGTTCGATAAGATGCACTTCGTCGAGTAGATTCTGCTGTTGTTCACGTATCACCAACTTGTACTTTCCAGGGGAGATATTAGTGAATACCACAGTGTTGTCATTGGTTCTACTCCATTCTTTACTGAATCCTTCCAACTTGTATTCATATATCTTTCTGTTGGTATTATTAGCGTAATTGTTAGAAGAAAAACTGATGGAGAAGTTATTCTCTTTGTGCGTTAACTCTATTTGACGGACAAAGGGCAAAGAACTCTTCAGAATATCATCATCTGCTCCGACGGAGATAAATCGATTGTTTACCACCAAAGAAGAAAAATAAAGGTTATAATTGGGGGGCATTTTCTGCAAAGAGGAATTCATAAACGAACTCATACCTTCTACGCCACCTACAAAAGTCTCTCCATTACAGCAAATCAGAAGCCCGCAACCTTCATTGATGGCAGAGAGATGTAGGCTTTCCACATCAATTGTCCGCTTCTCTTTGGTTTGCGGATGATAAATAAGGAGACCGTGGTCGTTACTGATTGCCAGATATCCTTTGGCGGTGATAACCATATTGTAGCAATAGTCAGCATCAATATCAGTACAGGCTATAAATTTCTCTCTTTTTCTATCGAATCGGTAGATGCCGCTACCGGAAGTTCCAAAATAGAGGGTGCCGTCGTGGCTTTCTACCATGCTCTGTGCATAATAGTTTCCCAGTCCATTTTCACCATATTGATAAATATATTTCTCTTGCGGATTATTCATGTTGATACGTACAATCTTCTTCCAGTGGGTGATCCAAAGGTAATTTTGAGAATCTATCAGAAAATTGCTCCCCTCCATGTTTGCTTCCGGAGTTTTGGGGAATAGTTTTTGAAAGTTTCCTTTCCCTTCCTTGACAAACATACCGTTTCCTGTGAGTAGATAAATCTTCCTTTCTTTGAACATTATTTTTGTCCAGGTATTCCCAAACTCTTTGGAGTGGAAGACAACTTTCTTGCTTGGAATGTCGAAGCACAAGCCACCTTGTTTGTGAGTGCCTATGTAAAGCTGGTCGTTCGCAGCATCGTAGGTAATACATTTCAGGTTGTAGAATGTTCCGTTGGTCGATTTTGCATCCATTAGGTAGTGTGTAAAATGTCCGGTTTCCCGATCCAGGCAATTCAGACCGCCCCCTTCGGTACAAATCCACACGTCTCCACGCTTGTCTTCCACCATGTTTCCAACAAAAGGGAAGCTTAGCCCGTTCTCATTGCCGATACTTTCGGTATAATGGTTGAAAATGTCCACTTCGGGATTGAAATAGTTGACACCACCATAGTAGGTCCCCACCCAAATAGTACCCTGCCGGTCTTTGTGAAGTGAAAAAATAGAAGAGTGGCATAGGCTTCCAGGCTTGTTCTCTCTTTGATAATAAGAAACATGCCCTAGGGGATCTATCTTATTCAGCCCATTGAAAGTACCCAGCCAAATACTTCCCTCGTTGTCTTCCACAAAGCAACGCACATCATTACTGGAAATGCCGAATTCTTTCTGGATGGTAAACTGCTGGCTGATTCCGTTCTCTATCTTGTACATGCCGTTGCGGAAGGTAGCCACCCACATCGTTCCCCGACTGTCCCGGTATAATGAAAGTACGTTGATGTTCGGAATCACACAAACGGGTGATGAAGGATTATGGATATTATCAGTTCTGTAAAGTCCGTTTCGAGTACCCAACCAAAGAGTGTTATTGGCATCTACATAGAGTCGTATGATTTTTTTGTGGAAAGGGGCTTGATAGATGAATCTGAATGTTTCTTTTTCCCGATCCCATTGGAAGATACTGTCGTTGACAGCAGTCCATATTGTATGGTTCTGTGCGAATAAAGTCTGTGTACGTAATGGCAGAGGTAAGAAGCGGTCTTTGTGCAGATCGTAGCGGATGAGTTTTTCATCAGAGATAAAGAACAAGTTGCCTTGCCTGTCACTCACTATATTCGATATTTCATTGCCGCCCAAATAATCTTTGTTGTCTGGAGACGGTTTATAAGTTCGCATTTGGTTTCCGTCATAACAGTTCAAGCCTTCAAGTGTACCAAACCACATTCTGTCTAGTTCGTCCTGACAGATAGAGAGAACTGATATTTGTGACAGACCGTCAGATTTGCCTAAATGTTTAAAATAGATATTTCCATTGACGGTAACAGATATGATGAGAAATAGGCATAGTAGTGTTTTTCTTTTCATAGCGGGAGAATTGAGATTAAATCTGTTTGTAGAATGGCTTGTAAATAGCTACACAAAGGTAAGTTTTTTATTGGTTATAATTTGCTATAGAAAAATGAATGAAGGTCGGATAGTCCTCTTTTT
This sequence comes from Bacteroides thetaiotaomicron, assembly GCA_019412825.1. Classification (GTDB taxonomy): domain Bacteria; phylum Bacteroidota; class Bacteroidia; order Bacteroidales; family Bacteroidaceae; genus Bacteroides; species Bacteroides thetaiotaomicron_A. The sequence continues at coordinate 92,934 of DXOL01000029.1, forward strand.
AACATTATTAAAGAATTCTATCGCTTTATTGTTCTCTATATAAAGCTAAAAGGAAATTGGGGCATTCCGCATTATATCCAAATAAAAACGGTTCGTCTCAATGGTAGCACAAAGAACGGATTTCTTCATTACCGGATGACCCAGATATCCCAAAAATGGGCGGGGTTCTTGGACTGGAAGAGATACCTATTATCAAAGTTGTCACAATAGTCAAGAACCTGTTCAATCCATTCTGACGAAGCGTTAGCCACCCACTTACCTATGCTACTATTTATAAAAATAACGTTACCTTCACCCAAGTATATTTTTAAGTTCTTTCAGTTCTAGAAGTGCATTTTATTGAGTATTTATGGAATAATATCTTTAAAATATTATATTTGTCACGAATTCCTTGAGGCTGATAAAGAACAAAAAACAAGCTGCAAAACACATAAATATCTGACAACCACTTAGGGAAAGAAGTTTGGTACATTTCTCCCTTGAAGGGCATATTTGCACAGATATTCCCCAAAAGCCTGCTTGATTATTTAATAAAATTGAAAATGTAATTATAATAATCTGACTAATATATAATATATTCTGGTCATTTTAAAGAAAAAGGCATTCTAACTCTTCTACATTTTTATTATATTTATTTGTAATTAACCTATTGATTGTTAATTATAATTATCATCATCACGTTTACATAAAGTTATGCAAATTAAATAAGGAATTACTTATTTTGTTAGCTTTGCCATGTCCATTTTCAATCAAATTCTTCGTTGATGAGAATCAGATATATATAGATATTTGTACTTAAATCAACAACATCTTATGAACACACCAGCTTCTGTAAACACAAGAATAAAAGTTCGTCTCATCGGCTTTAGCCGAATGGGATTATTTTATTTGAATAAAGTGCTAAAAGCGAGAAACATAATTATCGAGACGGATGGAAATTGCCTGATATGCCCAGATAAAAGTAAATTAAGAATTAAAGATTAAAAAGTTATTATTATGAAGAAAGTATTTTATCCATTAGCTTGTTTTCTCGCAGCGGGAGTTTTAGTTTCCTGTAGCAGTCAAAGAAAAGCCGAAACAGCTCCGAAGGAGCAATCGGCAAACGAAGTAGCAGTATCATATTCAAAATCATTAAAAGCAGCGGAAATGGATAGCTTGCAATTACCGGTAGATGCGGATGGTTACATCACTATCTTTGACGGCAAAACATTTAATGGATGGCGTGGTTATGGCAAGGACAGAGTTCCTTCCAAATGGACTATCGAGGACGGTTGCATCAAGTTCAACGGTTCCGGTAGCGGTGAAGCGCAGAACGGTGAAGGCGGAGACCTGATCTTTGCCCACAAATTCAAAAACTTCGAACTGGAAATGGAATGGAAGGTTTCTAAAGGCGGTAACTCCGGTATCTTCTATCTGGCTCAGGAAGTGACTTCTAAAGATAAGGACGGCAACGACGTACTCGAACCTATTTATATTTCCGCACCGGAATATCAGGTATTGGACAATGACAATCATCCGGATGCTAAATTGGGTAAAGACAATAACCGTCAGTCGGCTTCTTTGTATGACATGATTCCGGCAGTTCCCCAGAATGCAAAACCTTTCGGCGAATGGAACAAGGCTAAGATCATGGTTTATAAAGGTACTGTTGTTCATGGACAGAATGACGAGAATGTACTCGAATACCACTTGTGGACTAAACAATGGACAGACCTTTTGCAGGCCAGCAAGTTCAGTCAGGACAAATGGCCGTTGGCTTTCGAACTGCTGAATAATTGCGGTGGTGAAAACCATGAAGGATTTATCGGAATGCAGGATCACGGTGATGACGTTTGGTTCCGTAATATTCGTGTGAAGGTTCTTGACTAATCACAATAACTCATAAGGCTGGCTGAAGAATGGGGTTTCTATCCCTAATCTTTCTACAGATATATCTGCATAGGGAGCAAAACAAAACTTCATTTTTTAGCTATTCCGATAATCATAACCTTATTTACAAGTATGTCAAAGACAGATTGGATAAGGTAGACAATAAAGATTATAGCTTCTCGGGTAAGGATGCACTTTAACCATTTTATTATTTATATTATATGAAAAACCACCTAATAACAGTACTTGTCTGCTGTTTATTCTTCATCGGTTGTAAAGATGATAAAGCCAACTCTAATCAGTATGACCCATCTCAACCAGTAGTATTTACAGATTTTAGTCCCAAAGAGGGAGGTATGCGAACTCGCCTGTACATTGAAGGCAGCAATTTCGGGAATGATCCTACCAAAATTCACATTACGATCGGTGGAGAAAAAACCAAAACCATCGGAGCTGATGGAAAAAATATTTATTGCATGGTCCCTTCCAAGGCTTTTGATGGAATAATCAATGTTCGTGTAGATGGTCCGGATGGCAAACCTATTGCAGAACATACATTTGAAGAGGAATTCAAATACACTCCTGCAACGATCGTAGGTACCTTGCTACGTAAGGTAGACGAGGATAATAATTCTGCATTTCAAGAGGGTTCGTTCGATGAAGGAGCTTCTATTCCTTCCAATGACTGTATGGTGTTCGATCCCAAATACAAGGATGGGGACAACCGGTTACTTTTTTCTTCAAACCATTCTGACGGTCTCCACCTAATAGACCTGACAGAACGGACTGTAAAACGTCTCTTCCCAAGAACGGGATATAGCACAATGTACTCTTTCACATTCAGTGCTGACGGAGACACGTTGCTGTTTACCGATGATCACGGTCAGGACAACACCACCCGGGCAAATATCTATTATTCTCTCCGTCGTGAGAATTTTCGACGAATTCGTCCCTACAACTATGGCAGGACAGCATATAGCTTAGTGTATATGGATGACGGAACCATCTTTTACACCACCTGGTGGGAGGGAAAAGTCTACAAAATGATACGCAATGGAGCTATTCCCAATATCGACGAGAATGCGGAAGTAGCCTTTAGCCTGAGTCAGATATCGGCAGTGGGCGGTTCACATACGATATTATTCAGGCACCCGTCCAATAAATTCATGTATATGCTTTCCGACAATTTTGGCGCAGTGTTCAGAGCCGATTATGATCCGGTAGCAAAAACATTCGGTAATCCTAGCATCATTGCCGGAAACATGAACGATAAAAGTTTCAAGGAAGGAACGGGAGGAAGCGCCCGGTTTAACAAACCACAGTTCGGTGTATTCGTAAAAAATGAGAAATACGGCGAAGGAATTGGTCCTGACAACGACCAATATGACTTCTATTTTTGTGACAGAGAAAATCACTGCATCTGGAAACTGGATCCTCATGGGGTAGCGTCTCTTGCAGCCGGACGAAGTAACGAAAACGCCGACGGCAAAATATGGGGATACGTAGACGGCAATCCGTTGCATGAGGCACGTTTCAATCAGCCAGCCGGTCTTGCTTACGACCCTGATACAGATATGTTCTATATTGGAGATATTGATAATAAAGGGATTCGTTATATGACAACGGAATAATACTATTTAAAACACAAGTAAATATGAGAAATGTAATCTTACTATTTTTATTGATAGTAGGCTGGACAACTACAGTCTGCGCTCAAAACGAACAAGAGACGATTGAGGTGACGGGAATCGTCACTGATCCAAAGAACGAACCTTTAATAGGCGTGAACGTTACAGCAAGAAATATGCCCGGCTTCGGTGCGATAACAGACATAAACGGACGTTACAAGATCAAGGTTCCCAATTACTCTTACTTGATTTTTTCCTATGTGGGCTTTACAAAGCAGGAAATCTTTATCAAAGACAAAAAAATCATTAACGTCGTTATGGCAGAGACGAAAGAAACGGTCATCGACGAGGTTGTTGTCACAGGAACCGGTGCTCAGAAGAAGGTAACTGTGACAGGTGCCGTTACCACAGTCGACGTTTCCCAGCTACGTACTCCGACGGCAAGCATCACCAATGCTCTTGCGGGCAATGTGGCCGGTATACTCGCTCGCCAGACTTCCGGACAGCCGGGTAGCAATATCTCCGAGTTCTGGATACGCGGTATCTCCACTTTCGGTGCCGGAGGCAGTGCATTGGTGCTGGTCGATGGCTTCGAGCGTGATATGAATGAGATCAATGTGGAAGATATCCAGGACTTCTCTGTGTTGAAAGATGCCTCTGCGACGGCCATTTACGGTTCACGCGGTGCAAATGGCGTTGTCTTGATTACGACTAAACGCGGTAAGGAAGGGAAGACCCGCGTCAATGCCAAAGTAGAAACCTCGTATAATACACGTACCAGAACTCCGGAATTTGTGGACGGTCCAACATATGCCCGCATGATGAACGAAGCCTTGGTTAGTCGCAGTCAGGCTCCGGCCTATAGCGAAAGCGACTTGGAACTGTTTGCAAACGGGCTGGATCAGGATCTTTTCCCGAATGTGGACTGGATGAACTTAATACTGAAAGACGGTGCCCCCACTTATCGCGCAACTGTAGACTTGACCGGAGGTGGTACGGTAGCCCGTTATTTCATTTCTGCCAGTTATGTAAATGAAGGCGGTATGTACGAGACAGATCGTGCTATGACGGACTATAACACCAATGCCAACTACCATCGCTGGAACTACCGCATGAATGTAGACATAGACCTGACAAAATCCACGCTGCTAAAAGTAGGTGTATCAGGTTCTATGGACAAGCAGAACTTGCCGGGAAGCCAGTATCATGAGATTTGGAACTCATTAATGGGATACAGTCCCATCGCTTCTCCGGTACAGTATAGTGACGGGAAATGGGCAGCAGTCGGTAGTGAAGGACGAAGAAATCCGTGGGTACTGACCACCCAGCAGGGATATCAGGAAACATGGAAGAATAAAATACAGACTACGGTTAATCTTGAACAAGATTTGAAATTTATCACAAAGGGATTAAAATTCTACGGACGTTTCGGATTCGATACATATACGGATAACGGTGACAACCGTTTCAAATGGCCGGAAAGTTGGTTAGCGGAACGGCAGCGTACTTCCGACGGAGAACTGCAATTCAGAAGAATAGAGACGCAGAAACTGATGGACGGAACGATGTATTCAAGTGGACAACGGAAGGAATACTTAGAGGCAGAGCTACACTATAACCGTACGTTTGGTGACCATATGCTAGGAGCCGTTTTAAAGTATTCTCAGGATAAGACTACCAATACATCTCACAACGGCAATACAGATAGCTACGAGAAGATTGTGCAGAGTATTCAGAACCGTCATCAGGGATTTGCAGGACGTTTCACATACGGATGGAAATACCGCTACTTCTTTGACTTTAATTTCGGTTACAACGGCTCCGAGAACTTCGCCTCAGGTCAGCAGTTTGGATTCTTTCCCGCCTATTCTGTAGCATGGAACATCGCTGAAGAGTCAATCATCAAGAAATATCTCAAATGGCTGAATATGTTTAAGCTGCGCTACTCATACGGTAAGGTAGGTAACGACAATGTGGGAACCCGCTTCCCATACGTAGAGAAATTCGGGACATGGGATGAAGACGGTTACTACTACGGTGATATCGGCACCAGTAATTATTATTATACCGGACTGACCTATTCGAGAATAGCATCAAACAGCATCACTTGGGAGGTAGCCAAGAAACATGACCTCGGACTTGACTTCTCTATGTTCAATGATAAGTTCAGTGGCAGCATTGACTACTTCCACGAACAGCGCAACGGTATTTATATGGTACGTAGTTACCTTCCTCAGATCATCGGTCTGAATCACATCACAACGAAACCTTACGCTAACGTGGGTTCTGTCTTGTCCGAAGGTTTTGACGGTAATATCGCTTATAAGCAGAGAATAGGTGAGGTAGACCTTACAGTACGTGCCAACATGACCTATAGTAAGAATGAAATCAAGGAGTATGACGAAGAGAACAGCCGCTATCCGTATAAGATGAAATACGGATTCCGTGTAGACCAGGCACGCGGTCTGATAGCCGAAGGGTTGTTCAAGGACTATGAAGAAATCCGTAACAGGCCCTCACAGGGCTCAGGCATCATGCCGGGAGACATCAAGTACAAGGACGTAAACGGTGACGGAGTCATTAACGGAGATGACGAAGTGCCCATCGGTGCGACCACCCGCCCTAACCTGATTTACGGGTTCGGTGTATCTGCGCAATGGAAAGGATTTGATATCAACGTTCACTTCCAAGGAGCCGGCAAGTCATCCTTCTTCATAGACGGATTCACCGTATATCCATTCCAAGAGAAGTCGTGGGGTAATATTCTGACGGATGTAGTGGGTAACTACTGGTCGCTGGGAATCAACGAAGACCCGAATGCCAAATACCCGCGTCTGAGTTATGGAGGTAATAGCAACAACTATCGTGCTTCTACTTACTGGCTGCGAAACGGTTCGTACATCCGTTTAAAGAATGTGGAATTAGGTTACAGCATCCCCAAACGGTTTGTCAATAAACTCCATTTGGACCGTGTGCGCCTCTACCTGATGGGAACGAATCTGCTGACCTTCTCCGACTTTAAGCTTTGGGATCCGGAACTGGGTAGTTCCAATGGACAACAATATCCGTTATCCAGAACAGTGACCATCGGACTGACGGTAGGAATCTAAAACAATCATTAAAAGAAAAGTTATGAATAAAAATAAATACATTTTATTGGGAGCAGTGGTACTCGGTCTGGGACTCACTTCCTGTTCCGATTTCTTAAATGTAGATCGCTATTTCAGAGACCAGCAGTCTACAGAACGCATTTTCTCGGACAAAGACTATACACTTCAATGGCTGTCATTCTGCTACAGTCGCCTGCAGGGAGACAATCTAGAGGTGGGACACAGTGACGTATGCCCTTTCAATTTCTCAGACGATCAAGTATTCAACGAACGAGGAGACCGTTTTGCCAAATTCAAGCGCGGCGAATATTTAAACTCCACTGGTGGCCAAAATGCTTGGAAATGGTCGTACGACGGAATCTATCAAGCCTCCATTCTGCTGAATGAATTGCACGAGAATGAAGATCTCACTCCGGAGGAAGTGACGGACGTAAGAGGACAAGCCCGTTTTCTGCGTGCCTATTTCTACTGGTTACTGCTGAGAAAGTTCGGCCCGATACCTATCCTACCACCGGAAGGAGCCGACTATACAAAATCGTATGACGAACTGGCCTACCCACGTAAAACCTATGATGAGTGTGTGTCATTCATCACTTCGGAACTGGAAATTGCAGCTACCGAACTGTTCGAAAAACGCGATAACTTGAACATTGCCCGCCCGACTAAAGGAGCCGCGTTGGCTGTACGTGCCAAAGTTTTCCTTTATGCTGCCAGTCCGCTGGTAAACGGAAATACGGAAATGGCAGACTTCACCAACAAGGACGGCCAACAGTTGATTCCACAAGAATACAATGAAGAGAAATGGGCAAAAGCCGCTGCTGCTGCCAGAGACATGATCGAGTACTCGGAAACGAGCGGACTCTACAAACTTTATACTTTTGAAAGACGCCCGGTTAGTACAGACGAGGCTTATCCAACCACTATTGAACCGCCATATCATAAGGAATACAGTAACAAGCCTTTTCCGGAAGGATGGTCCAATATAGATCCATTTGAATCATATCGTTCTCTTTTTAATGGAGACATCTATGCAGCCGAAAATCCGGAACTTATTTTTACCCGAGGAACCAATGGTGACAGCAATGACTTAAAAACAGACAACACGATGGTAGATTTTGTAAAGCATCAACTGCCCGGAACTTTTGGAGGATACAACGTACACGGAATGACCCTGAAGCAGAGTGAAGCATACGCCATGGCGGATGGTACATCATTTGACAAAGAATGCTACACATTATGGAAAGGGAAGTTCACAAACGATGAAAACAAAGATGAACACAAGTACGACAATGTAAAAAATGGAGTATGGTGGGGATACACCAACCGTGAACCTCGTTTCTATGCTTCCGTAGCTTTCAACGGAGCTCAATGGAACGCACTGAGCATTAAGGAAGAAGGAGGAAAAGACTCACGAAATAAACAAATCTGGTATTATCGCGGAGCAACCGACGGGCGTATCAATGGATCTGATAACTGGTGTATTACGGGCATCGGCATCATGAAGTATGTAAATCCGAACGATTGCGCCAAATGGGGAGGCTCTATCTACCAGAAAGTGGAACCTACACTTCGTTATGCCGACATATTACTGATGTATGCAGAAGCACTGAATAATATTTCCGAAGGGACACACTACCAAGTGCCCTCATGGGACGAAAGCCAGACTTACGACATCTTCCGTGACAAAGAACAGATGCGCCGCGGAGTAAAGCCTGTCCGTATGCGTGCCGGAGTACCCGACTATAGTGATGAAGTATATGAGAACCCGAAAAAATTCTTTGAAAGAATAGTTCATGAACGGCAGATTGAATTCTTTGCGGAAACCCAGCGTTTCTATGACCTGCGCCGTTGGAAAATTGTCGAAGAGCATGAAGGTGAACAAATCTATGGCTGCAACACACTGATGAACGAAGAATACAAAGATATGTTTTACCTGCCGGTCAGAGTAGCCGAACTACAGACTTCTTTCTCTCGCAAACAGTACTTCTGGCCTATCAGCTTCGATGAACTGAAACGGAATAATAATCTCTCACAGGCTCCCGGATGGCAGAATTATGATTAGTGTTAACATTATAAACTAAAAGATCAATATGAGAAAATTATATATTTTAGGAATGATACTGGGGATATGTGCAACATTCAGTGCGTGCAATGACGAATGGAAAGACGAACTTTACACGCAGATGCTCTCTTTCAAGGCACCCTTGGGCGACAACGGTCTGAGTGAAATTTATGTACGCTATCAACCGGATGGGACAGGAATATACCAGTTGCCGGTCATTGTCAGCGGTTCGAAGAGCAACAGTCGAAATATCGATGCAAAAATAGCCGTGGATGAGGATACGCTCCGAATACTTAACCAGGAGAAATTCCCCGTAGGTCGTCAGGACCTCTGGTATGTGCCCCTTGCAGAGCAACATTATTCTTTTGAATCAAACGTTTGCCATATTCCTGCGGGAGAGAACATACAGCTCTATCCCATCCATTTCAACTTTAACGGGTTGGAACTGGATGAGAAATACGTACTTCCGCTGACTATTGAAGAAGACCCTTCTTATGTTCAAAACAAATATAAGGGACGTTATAAAGCGCTGCTGGGAGTCAACCTGTTCAATAACTATTCCGGAACTTACAACACCACGCTGATGAACATTTACATCGAAGGAACGACAACCGATCCCGCCAAGGTAGATACACGCTTAGCCCGCGTGGTAGACGAGAATACCATTTTCTTCTATGCCGGCTCAACGTGGGTGGAGGATGAGAACCGCTCCAGATATAAAGTATTTGTCGAGTTTGAAGAAGGAACGGAGGACGAGGAAGGTACTATTAAAGGAAAGTTGAAGTTGTACGGTGACGAAAGCGAACCGGAAATCAATATCCAACCATTGGGAGAATGCAAATATGAAAAAAGAATCATTCAGCACGAAACCATCAAATATATGGAACGCCACCTTACCACACTGGAACTGAGTTATAAGTACACGGATGTCACTTCCAATCCGGATTATCCGATGACTTACGAAGTAAAAGGTTCTATGACAATGGAACGCCAGATCAACCCGTTGATACCGGATGAGGATCAAGCTATTGAATGGTAAGAAAAAAATAAAAGGAGAAAAATTTGAGATGCTTGCAAAAAATGAAGAGAAAAGATTCTTAAGATTAACACTTTTCTCTTCATTTCTATGAAAGAGGGATATTCAGTAAATATCCCTTCTTACACAGTCTCTTTTATTTTTCAAAATAGAAACTTGAGGATTGACATTACCTTTTAATTTTGCATTGTTCAATCATTCGAATGGTCACAGGGCCAAGCAGTCCGGATTCAACTAACTTATCCTCTTTTTTATAAAGTCGCCAGGAAGTAAAGCTAAAGCGCCCCGTCGGACTTGTTCGTCCATTAACTACCCAATCCGGCCATGATTTTAAGCTCCCATCCGGATTACGGTCCGTGTCGTCCGGTAAATACTCATCCCCGATCTGTCGATTGATCCAAAGGTTTACAACCTCTATTTCCAATAGATTTTCTCCTTTTTTAAGGGCATCGGTGATATCCATCCTATAGGGTGGCTTCCAATAAATTCCAAGATTCTTTCCATTCAATATTACTTTTGCCATCACCGCCACTTTTCCCAAATCCAAAACCACACGTTCGTTTTTTGAAACGGCAGGAGCTATAAAGGTCTTTTTATAAATGGCAGTACCGGAGTAATATTTAATACCATCTTCCGCTCTTCGGGACCAATCATCCAAAGCAGAGAAGGTAACCTCTCCCGGACCACCGGCAACCGGATCAAAGAAAACATCCCATGGACCGGCAATTTCTTTCGATTCAGAATTGGCTTTCAAACGGATAGTTTTGATTTTACCGCTAGCCGTAATCAACTCATACTTCCCTGACTGATAACCAGCGAATATCCATTTATTTTCCGGATCTGCCGAGATCTCAGCTTCCGGTAAGCTATTTTCGATTGATGCCAGATTGATGAACTGTTCATCGGTAGCAGACACGCTATTTATTCTATCATTGATTGAAAAATCAACCGTCAGCGTTTTAATAACTCCAAAAGCCGGATCATTCCCCTTAGCCATATCCGAAACCTGGAACATCAGATTCCCCGTATTAACAATGGACTGTAGTTTTTTTGTCACATCTATCGAACGTGCAGAGTCGCCCGGTACTCCATAGTTTGCCTTGATGATGTGAATATTGTTTTTTTGAATATCATCCATGCGCCAAACCGTTTTCCCGTCAAGCTTCAGTGCAACTACAGGATCAATCCCCAAAGAGGGTTTCTGAAAAACGACAAACATAGATCCATAAGGTTCCAATTGAAGCCGGACACGTGTCGTACTTTTACGTTCCTGGTAAGTAACCGAGTTTTCTACTTGACCATTATCCGGATGCCACAACTCAGGCTGACGCCCAATGATACGGAAATCGGCAAATGTATGAATCTTCTCAGGATACGGATTGGCAACAAAGTAAACGTCCGCATCGCCGATACGACGATGAATCCAGCGTAAAGGAACGGTAGACTCAAAATCAGGGGAGAGTCCCTTTTCTGCCAAAATCTCCGGAGCAGTTTTGCCAGTAAGAATGCGTCCCGAGCCCCATAAATCATCTGCAATTTTACGCAATGTTTCATCGCCTGCACCAAAGTCAGTCAAACTGGGAGATTTTACAGGAGGCAAAGCAGGTCCAATGATCAAAGCTCCGGCATCTGCCAGTTGTTTGATTTTGTTCAACAAGGCAGGCGTCATCGTTTCCACCGGCGGCAGCACCAAGGCTTTGTAAATCATCCCACTAGGTAAAACGATCTTTCCATCTTTCACTCTCATACCGTTAAGCACAATGTCTGCAGAACAACCGTCAAAACCATAGCCGCCTCGTATATGTGGAGCAATTTGTATCTCATCAGGAGCCGTAAAATTACGTGGTGTACCTTCCGGAGCCAGATAAATCAGGTCCGCCACAAACTGTCCTTGTTGCAGAAGGCTCTGACATCGTGCCAAATACTCATGCCAGGCTTTTGATTGTTCCCACCAAGTCTGAGTACGTTCGTAATGAAGTCCATAAGGTCCCATACTTATACCTGGTGCGACATTGAGAAATGGCTGTGCAGCATATCGGTGAAATACCAAACGATTAATTCCTTCGCAAAAAGCCCAGTCGGCAAGATCTTTCATATTGCCAGGATAACCTTGCCACTTCTCTGAACTCCAGGAAGTAAATGCTTCCGCACCGATAATTGGTTTACCATAGATATGCCCTGCGGAAGCCATTTCCGTACAACTCCAGTCTCCTTCATATTTACCCCAAGCCCAAAACTCTCCCATGGGTTCATCAGCCTGACTCGCATAGGTGATGTCATCAGCCGGTTCACCATACGCTTCGATAGATAAACGAAGCCCGTTTTGATGGGCTAACTCACGGAAAGTGCCGGCATAGTTTTCTATCAACATTTCAGAAACCGTTTGCCTCAAATCCCAAAGAAACCTTTCTGAGATTTCCGTACTCCCAACAATACGGCCAGACAATACCGGTAGAAAAGTAAACATATCATAACCACGGCGTTTATGAAACTCTTCCCGCATCTGTGGTGTCCAGTTTTGCGCTCCATTTTCCCAACTGTCAATATGCACACTTACCAATGGCTGTCCCTTACCTGTGAGTGCTTTATTCTGCTGAATAATTTTCTTCATCAAGTTGTCAAAATGCAGTATAGCTGCAGCTTTACTGAGTTTATCACACTCAAGTCCCATACCGGCCTTGGGTGCCGGATGGTTTTCTTTTCCAGTAATTGTATGCCCGAAACGCATTACCAACCATTTGCCCGCAGGGGGAGTCCAGTTCAGTTTTCCTTCCGAGTTCATTTTGGAAGTCAGGTCGATCACTTGATTACGTGAGATAACTGCATCAGCCGGAGCTTCGTCAAAAGTGGCAGCCAATGGAACAAAATCCCGATTTATCAGATCATTCAAAGAGGACTTAATGTTAAGTTGAGGAATGCGAACATCCATTTTCGGCGCAGGCATGGCAAGTACAACAATATCCTTATAATAATTCCGAACAGACTCCGGTTGCGGTAAAATAGCGGGTAAATTCGTTTCATCAACTACCAGCTCACTCCAAACTACTTTTTGCGTAGACATTTCGGGCGTAATCCATGGGCCACCACTACCGTTCCAGCCGGCATCATTGTTCATGTTTATTTCAAGACCAAGTCGTTTGGCTTCTTTAAAAGCATAACTAATCAAACTCATCCACTCAGCCCCGGCAAAATCTACTTTTCCTTTTGGGATACCATCATCCACCTCCATAAAAAGTATTCCTCCAATACCAGCCCTGGTCATTGCCTCAAAATCTGCAGTAATGCCTTCTCTGGTCAGATTACCATTCAGAACAAAGTAATAAACCCACGGCCGGGCAGTTACATCCGGCTGTTGGAAGCTCTTTATTAACTTAGCATACTGGTCTGTCCTATCGATTTTCAGCGAAGAGTTCTGACCTTGCCCTGTAACCCTCAAAGTGACTAACAGGAAAAAAAGGGAAATGAAAAGTCTCATAATTCTATTTTTTATAATGCACAATCCTATTATATTTTTTCTCATAACTAAGCGCATTATCTGATTAACATATTCTCTTAATTTGTAAATTCAAAAGAAAGGCTGCTTTCTCCAATATATGAGCAATATGGCCTATACCAATAGCACAATGATGAGAAGGTCCGGCCTTGCTCCACAGATTCATAAACTCACGTGCACCACATTCAAAGCGATAACGACTATTAGTATTACCAATATGTAATGTTTCTCCGGACACCGCTTCCCCTTCGGCAACCAACAGAAAAACTCCGTCCTTCCCCTCACAAACCGACAAAAGAGTCACATCACCGGGTTTCACACTCATCTGAATAGACAATCCTTTACCCGGCTTACCATGATATAGCGGAAGCGGTACAAGTTTTACTTTTTCTTCGGCAATAGCAAAATGAGCCGGCCCATCATGTCCTAACAGAATGATATCATCTTCAAAATCCATTGCATAGAATTCGGAAAAAGAGCCACCAGCCTTTAATAATGACATCATTTTCATTGCCTGCGCATTTTTCACTTCACACTCTCCGGCAACCGGTATTCCATATCCTGTAAGCAGTGTATTCCCGGCAATAACGGAAGTGACAATATCCTCATAATCATTTCCACGAAATCCTTCATAATAATAAGCCAATGATCCCAGTTGATGAACTTCCACCAGTTTATCCAAAGCCACAGAAGTGAGTGCCGCCCTTATCAGTTCTTCTGGCTCACACGATGCTTCAACAGCAAATTTGTCGTAGAATTCCTTCAGCTTATTTTTCAATTCCTGTTCAGTCACCTCATCTCTATATGCTTTCAGTTCACACATTTCCAACAGTTTCACATGAGTACCAAAAGTTGCACTTTGCTGCATAACATCGGTATATACATCCAACATTCCGCAGTAGTAATGCCCCAATATTCCCAGACGGTTCGTCCGCATACCATACATCACACGAGCAGCATTCGCCCAAGAAGCGATTTCCTTCCATACATAGTCTTCCGATAAATATCCCGTAACAATATCATACCGCACTCCAGCTCTGTTGAAAACACTTGCAAACTCCGGGACAGAACAAGCCTGACAATGTGCCAGCCACTCACCGGTCATTTTTCCTCTATCGCCCATTAAATTAAATGTTTGATAATCTATCGCCGGCACAGGCTGTATGTTCAGTATTATGATAGGCTTTCCCACTTGTTGAGCCACAGGCAGGATGGTAGAAGAAAGAGCATAAGTAGAGATAAACAGAAAAACGAGTTCTACATCAGCTTGCTTCAGTTGTCGAGCACATTCATCAGCTTTTTGAGGCGAATCTATCATCCCCGTATTGATAACTTGTACGTCCATCGCCTCTATTTGGACGGCTATTGCATCCTGATAAGTTAACAGACGGGGAAGGAGTCCATCAAATTGTCCCCAATAAGTATTCAACCCGACTCCTAAAAGTCCCACTTTTACTTTTTGTTGTATCATAGCATTATTCATTTTTTAATTATGATACAAACTTAGTCATCTTAAAAGAGAAAGACTTTCGATAATTGCCAGAACACTATCATTATTTGATACGGAATTCTTCCCGATATTCTACAGGTGATTTTCCTGTCTGTTTCCTGAACCGGGCAGAGAAATAAGCCGGAGATTCAAAATCCAGCCGATATGCTATCTCTTTTACCGGAATAGTAGTAGTGGTCAACAATTCAATGGCTTTCTGTATTTTCAGATTCTGGGAATATTGTACAGGCGCACAACCCTTCTGTTCCTTAAATAATTTTCGAAAAAGAGAATAGCCCATACCCGCTTTCCTGGCAATCTCCTGCATAGATACCGGTTGATCTATCAATTCCTTCATGAGCACACAGGCATAGTCTATCTTAGAAGAGAAGTCATCATTCTCTACCTGGAGGTTCTTATCAATACTGCACATCAGTGCTACCAGATAGGTCACCAACCCACTAAGTACCCGTTGATATAAAGTGGGTTCTTCGTTAGCAACATCAATAGCTTTTCTGAATAAAGAAACAATCTCATTATTAATTCCAACTCTAAATACAGGACTTTCTTTCGAGCAATACTCATTCGTCATCCAGCTATCGACTTCCGAACCGCCAAAACCAATCCAATAATGGCTCCAGCCTGTTTGATAATTGGGATAATAGGTATGCCATTCACCTGGAAAAAGGACAAAAATCATACCTCTTTTGATGGTGAACACTCCTCCACTTCTCGTTTCAAGCACTCCCTCCCCTTCCGTTATATACACCAGTTGGTATTCCGTCAGGATACGTCCCTGATCCGGGTTAAAATAATAACCGGCAGAATGATTTAGAGTCGGATAAGAAGTATTGGGCGGTATCTCTTCAAAGCCTACTGAAGAAATATTCTGGCCTGTTCCCAGCCTGCTAGTCATAAAATATTTGATAGGAATGCGTTCCATAGCAATTGGTATAAAAAGTAGGCCGGCAAGTTATCAAAAAAGTTCCGGAAAAGCAAGAAAGGACAATTACAAGACGTATAAACTACTGATTATTGAATAAAATAGTACATTTGCAGAAGAAATCTCAAATAATATATATTATGACACCACAAGAGTTTTTTAAAAAGGACCTGTTCGCCGAAAATGCAGGCGTAGTATTGCTTGAAGTACGTGAAGGATACAGCAAAGCCAAACTGGAAATAAAACCCGAACATCTCAATGCCGGAGCACGGACACAAGGAGGAGCGATTTTCACGCTGGCAGACCTGGCACTCGCCGCAGCCGCCAATTCGCACGGGACACTCGCTTTCTCTCTTTCATCCTCAATCACTTTTCTGCGCGCCAGCGGTCCGGGCGACACCCTCTATGCCGAGGCACGCGAACGGTATATCGGTCGAAGCACCGGTTGTTATCAAGTAGATGTTACCAACCAGAACGGAGACTTGATCGCTACATTCGAATCAAGTGTTTTCCGAAAAGATCAGAAAGTGCCTTTTACTCTGTAAACGGACTATTTAACTATAGAAGTCAATGGATGACGGTGGCCTCTGACATCATTTAAGAAAGCCTTGGCAGAACCGAAATTCAAAAACATATCCAAACGGACAGGAAGGTGGTTCTTATCATCTGTTACGAAGAAAGTAATCACCTCCTTTTCTTTCCCTTTCTTATCGTATTCAACTAATGAGAAGATCAGGCAGCGATAGGTAACCCCATTTTCTGCTTTCACATTCTCTTTTCCCCGATAAATCAGTGTCTGCTCTTCCACTTTACGTCCGGTAGCCATCGGGAATTTGATTTTATCGCCTACCTTATAATCTGCAGGGTCATAAGAACGTGCCTGAGCAAGGATAGTCAGCATATCGTAAATGCAGCGGCTGTCGCTTTCTTCCGACTCCTGAACTTCTCCGTCACGGAATGTACGCTTTTGTTTGGCAAAGCAAAGGCCGTCTTTATAAGAGAACCAGGCCTCATCTACCGTATAGCGTTTTCCTTCCTCGGCACCTTTACGGAAATAACGAGGTTCCAGTTTTTCGCCCATGACGCAAGTCAGTGTATCGCGCATCTTAAAAAAGAAGTCGGCACGCTTGCTACCTAAGGCAAGCAGATTGATACGGTAAGCCGGTTCTGAATGATAGGTAGTTGCATTAGTCGTCAGACTGGCTATACCCGCTTTCACCCAAACGAATTTCCAGTTGAAGTACAAGTCGTACATTACGTGCTCTCCTGATTGAAAAGCATCGTTTTTAGCTTCACACTGAGCATTGGCAGGAAGCGCAAAACTTCCCATCAACAATGCAAGAATTCCAACAATTAGATGACGTCGCAAATTAGCGACGGTTACGGTTTTGGTTATTTCTATCTCTTTCTCTTTCTTTCTTTTTCTTGTCTTCATCTGGTTTTTGTTTTTTTAGTTCATCCAGTTTCTGTTTGTCTACAGGAGTTGCGTGTATATCCCAGTTTTGGTCAACATCCCATAACGCTTTATATTCAACAACCTTGGGGAAATAGTAAACTTCCTCCGGTTGTATTCCTTTTGCATAGTCTCCCGTGTCCCATTCTCCGTTTCCATTTCTATCATTGATCAGTCTGGCGGCATATTTCCCCGGATTCAGGAAATAGAAGTCTGCCCTTCCATCATCCACCAGTCTTCGTCGAACCACTTTATCTTGGGTATCCAGTAATTCTACAAATGCCTGAGGGTCTGCTCCTGTAACAATAAAATGAAGAGTAAAATATTCATCCTCACTACGTACCTTAAATGATTGTTTTATCTTATCGGTAAACAAACCATAAATGCCATGAAATGCAGTTGAGTCCACCGAGAACTCATATTCCATTGTAGCGTCCCAGTCATTTGTCGGATACAGATTAAACCGCTTCAGATTCAATGAGTCTTGTTTGAACTCAAAAGGAATATCTTTCCAAATCGTATCCACCTTCTGCCGCAGATGAATTGCCGCAGTATCAAAACTTGCAATCGGCTCCTCAAAGTTCAAAGAGACATAGCCATACACATCCATTGATGAAGGTGCATTCACATTCACCGGTAAGAATTTAGTCGGTATCGGCTCGTCTTCTTCACCCTCTTTCTTTTTCTTCTTTTTCTTCTTCTCGGGCTCTTCTTTGGTCAGAGTCTTTTGTTTGGATACCAATTTCAGCGTATCTGTGCGCGGAATTAACTGGTTCAGCGTATCCGTATAAAGATAGGTAAGGCTAAGAGCCAAAGTATCCTGTTTATAGAGCAAAGAATCCTTTACCCAATAATGAATCGTATCATTCCGTTGGCTCTTTTCTATCACAAAAGCCTCCTTTTCATCGAAGTTCAAGCCTTTCAGCACAGGCAGAGTATCTGCTTTGCCAGCAAAATAAAACGTGAATTTCTGCGGAACCAACCGTTCGGACTTAATCAAATATTGCGAATAATTGAGTTCTTTAAAAGCACGGAGAATCACATCATCCGGCAAATAATGCATATACTTTTTCTCAACGATCGTATCATAAGTCAATGAATCCACCCAAGCCGTATCCATACGAAGTCTTTCTTCCATACGGGGGATGATCAGTGAATCATTAAAAGCAATGACCTCACTCTTCTGAGTGAAAGCAAAGTTCTGATCAGAATCCATCAAACCAAAGATACGATACTTGCCGGGAGCTACCCCACGAATAGAGAAACGCCCACGACTGTCGGTACGTGCCACACGGTCGAAAGGAAGTTTAGTAAAGGCGGAGTCATTCAGATTTGCATGCAGTCCGACCAGTATTCCTTTAATAGGCTCCAGGTTTGAAGCATCAAGCACTGTTCCGGATACTTCCATTGTATCAATCTGCGTCCCGGTAGAAAAAGTAAATGCAAAATTACCCAAAGGATTGCCCTCGTTATTATCTACGATGGCATCCGAGAAGTCTATAGTATAGGTAGTATTAGGCTTCAGTGAGTCAAGCAGGTTCACTTGTATTCTCTTTCCGGAAGCCTTTATCTCCGGTTGTTGAATCTGAGGAGGAGAAACAACCACTTTTTCGGTTGCTTTCTCTAACTTAATAAACTCATCGAACTGAAGAGAAACTTTAGTCCTCTTATTATTAATCGCACCTGCAGCAGGAGTACTGCCGACGAAACGCGGAGGATCGTAATCCTTAGGCCCGCCTTCCGGCCGTCCAATGCTGGCACAGGAGTACAATATAGCCACCAGTGCAATCACCGGAAGAGCTTTGCGTACGATATGTTTTATCTTTTGATTCTCAAATTGTAACATGTTGCAAAAATAAGCGTTCTTATTCAATAAACACCACTCTTTCTAGCTAATTTATTAAAAAAGGGAAGAGTGACCTAAGGCAATAAACAATATTCAAGAGTTTTTTATTTTTTTCCTGCCAATATAATTAGTTTTATTGCCTAAAGAGATTACCTTTGTTGCCTGACATCTTTTCGTTTGACTATAGTTATGCGTAAAGATAACTATAGTATACTTTGCGAATAACTATAGTCATCCGCAAGAACCACTATAGTCAAACGAAATAAGAATAGCAAACGAAACATATCCGGACAGGCAAATGGATATATAAATATGCCAATACAAATCAATAGCAAATATGAGCATACATTACGACCTTTATGAAACACCTGACATTCAACAAACAGGCGAACAACAACCACTCCACCCCCGCACGGTTTTTAATGGAACGATCGATCAGGAAGAATTTCTGGACCGTGTACATAAATTCACCGGAATAAGCCGCAGTTTACTATCAGGCGCTATGCAGTCTTTCCAGAATGAATTGAAAGATTTGCTTGCCAACGGATGGATTGTGGAATTGGGTGACATCGGTTACTTTTCTGTTTCTTTGCAAGGACCGCCTGTCATGAAGAAAGAGGATGTCCACGCACAATCCATTAAACTAAAAAATATCAACTTCCGCCCAGGCACTCAATTTAAGAAGGAGGTGGGGTGGCAAATAAGACCGGAGCGTGGAGAATCGTTTACACGCCCTCACGGAAAAGGATATAATCAGGAAGAATGCCTGACTATAATCAAAGAGTATCTCAAAAAATATCCTTGTCTGACTCGCGCTGATTATTGCCGTCTGACAGGACATGACAAACAACGGGCACTCAGTGAGCTGAATGCCTTTATTGAGCAAGGATTGTTGATGCGTTACGGGGCAGGTAAACAGGTGGTGTACGCGAAAGTGATGGAAAGCACGCTTTGAGATATACTGAATAAAAAAAGAGGCTGTATCAGAATCATTCCGATGCAGCCTCTTATTCATAGTTACCAGCCCGCGTTCTGGCCTAATTTAGGATTCTTATAATACTCTGCCTGTGGTATAGGGTATAGATACATCTTATCATCCCAGCTACGAGTCTCAAGCAATTCCTTCTTGTATGCGGGCGTACCATCTTCCATGGTAATCTTGACGCAATATATAACTTTCGTTTTATCACCGATCTTCCATCGACGTATATCCCAGAATCTATGATCTTCGAATGCTAGTTCCACCCGCCTTTCCCGACGGATGCTTTCAGTAAAACTAGCTCCATCAGTGGTGATGCCAGGCATATCGGCAGCAGCACGTACCTGATTCAATGCTGTACGTGCAGACATCGGATGTTCATTATCCGTATAATCGGCTCCTTTCCAGGCATCCATTGCTTCCGCATAGTTAAGAAGAATTTCCGCATAACGGAAAATGATAAAATGATGGGGCTTCTTTTTCTCACTGGAAGGAGTGAGAGAAACAGTTTCATTCATGAACTTCTTCAAATAATAACCTGTAGTAGTCGCTCCGGCTGTACCTATGCCGTCCTTACCACCCTCATAAGATTGAATCGTTGAATTCATCCACTGATCTCCGTTACATAACACTGTTTTATAAAATCTAGGGTCTCTTCCCTCGTATGGATTCTGTCCCGGCGCAAGCTGTTCCCAATCAAAGTCTTCCCCATTGGCCATTTGAAATGCATCCACCAGGTTTTGAGTAGGTACATTACCAGTTTTTCCCTTTTCATAACTAATGGGCAAGTTGCATGCTTCAAAATCAAAGCTTTCTCCGTTTCTACGTTCAAAGATCAACTGAGGAGATTTTAAAACATCATTTCCTCCATTTTTATCGTACAAAGGATCGTTATTTGTTTTTGGCAAACTGTACCAATTTTCTTTCATAATGGCATAAGCCGCATCAGCTGCCGACTTCCACTTTTCAGCGTCCTGACCAGAATTATGCAATGGGCTTGCTGCATAAAGAAGAGCACGTGATTTTAAAGCTAATGCTGTCCCTTTGGTGACACGACCGGTTTCAGCCCAGAAATCCCGATGGCTGACCGGCAATTTCTTAGCCGCATCATCACATTCATCACATATATATTTTATTACCGACTCAAAAGAAGATTTTTCTACCGCATTGATTTCATCCAATGCATACGTACGGGTCAGCAATGGGATATCTCCATATCGTTTTGCCAGTTCAAACAAAAAGAATGCCCGCAACACTCGTAACTCTTCACGATACATCTCAGCTTTAGAGATATCTTCCTCATAAATGTCATTCCAACGAAAACGCTCCAGCTTCTCCTGTGAATAATTTTCCAAAAATGAATTGACGGAGCGAATGGCTCCATAACATCTTGACCACATATTGTCGACAGCATTATTGGGACTCCAGGCATTATTATAAAAATCATGCACACTGTTATCACTCCAAACATACACAGAATTATCCGTAGCGGATTCTCTCAAAGCTCCATCAAGCACTCCGAGATCTCCCTGAAGCTGGCTATACACATAGGTAGTCAGCCCCTTTACGTTGCTAAAATAAGAATAAGCTTCCTCCCGGTTCAAGCCTGTCGACTCGTCCAGTTCCAATAGGCTACAACCCGACACGGATAGTAGCAAACCTGTAAATAGTATGATGTTTTTTCTCATCGTTTTTCACATTTTAGAAGTTAACATTCAATCCAAAATATATTGATATCATATCCGGATAATTGATTTTCAGATCTTCACTATTCATATACTTCACATGATCCAGCGAAAAAAGATTATTGGCTCTCGCATACACCTGAATCTTTTCCATCTTGACTTTCTTTGCCCATGAAGAAGGAAAATTATAGTATACATTCAAATTACGAAGTTTGAAATAACTCCCGTTTTCCAACCATTGTGTACTGTTCCTGAAATTATTGGCATTGTCCAACGTAGTCAGGCGAGGAACATTTGCAATATCTTTCGTTTCTTCCGTCCAGCGAATTTTATCATTCAAGTACCAATCAGAAATATTTGTATTGTTCCTTAGCGGCCAATAAACACTCGCAGTATTCAGCATTACGCTATAATGTCCAACCCCTTGAAACAGAGCATCTATACCGAATCCCTTATATTCAAATCCTAAACTGATGCCATAATAAATCTCCGGGATGGCAGTAGAATATCCTATCGCTTTCTGGTCATTGCTATCAATTACATTATCACCGTTCAGGTCTTTATACTTGATATCACCCGGGCGTACTTCAGAAAATTTCTGAACAGGACTACTTTTGATGTCAGCCTCATCCCTGAAATAGCCGATTGCCTCCCATCCAAAACATTGTCCGATCGGGTAACCTTTCTTAGACAGATAACTATAGGGTTGGAATCCTTCTCCATTCTCTATAACTTTACTTTTGGCATAAGAAAAATTAGCTCCGATATAGTAGTTGAAGTTTTTATAATTCTTCTTCCACATGGCAGACAGTTCCGTACCCTTTGTTTCCACTTTCCCTGCATTCATCTTTGGAATAGTCACTCCAATGGCAGATGAAATCAATCCGCTTCCATCAATCAGAATGTTGTTACGCCTGTCATAGAAGCCATCAATAGAAAAAGTCAGTCCATTGAAGAGATTCATATCGAGACCAATATTATATTTATCCGCAACTTCCAGATCCAAATGGTCCATTGCAAGCACTCCTTCCTTCAAACTACTGCCGGCAGAAATATTTCCATCCTGAAAATAGTAGGCCCCACTTCCCGCCCAATATTGTCTGTCCATATCGTAATCATAGATATCGTATCCGGAGCGTCCGTAAGAAGCACGAAGTTTCAGATAATTAACGGCGGAAACACTTTTCATAAAATTTTCATTAGAAAGTACCCATGCGGCAGAAATAGCAGGATATGCGCGATACTTGTCATTCTTCCCCAACACACTGCTGCCAAAACAATTGGCAACCAAATCCACCATATAGCGGTTCGCATAATTATATCCCGCAGTTCCGACTATATATTGACGGTAACGGCTATTATTGGCACCTGTCAATGTCATTGATTCCTGTCGAAACATAGCACTGGCTGTAAAATCATGCTGCCCCCACATTCGATGATAATTGACTTTTGCTTCAAAGTTGGCATGTATATATTGATTAGCCAATCCTTTATTGCTGATCTCCAGTTCATCGTTAGGATTTCCATAGGTCGTGTAGACCTGTTGCCCATCTGCACCCTTTTCAACAGTCTGATATTGGAAATCTTTTTGGGCTGTTTCCTGATAGGTCGCATTGTTGTCATAAGCAATGGCCAGTTCCACACTAAGGCCGTTGGTCAGGACAGACAAATCTTGCACCAGACGCAAATCCGCCTGCAACATGCGCTGATTCAATTTATAATAACCGACATCCGCAAGATTGGCTATCGGATTCGTCTTTAATACATTATTGCTTCCCCAAAGTCCATTCTGAGTCTGCACAGGAAATGCCGCAGAAGGCGTATTGAAGATTTGTTCGAACAAGGTGGCTTCCGAAGTTGTGGGTCGCTTTGTCTCACGCAGCATACCAAGCATACTCAGTTTCAATTTTGTCGCATCCGTCACATCTACATCCAGATTCATACGAAGATTGAGAAAATACTTTTTCATCTGCGAGTTATAACGATCTGAATAATCAGTATACTTATTATTCAGTAACCCCATTTCATTTTTATAATTCAAAACACTGAAGTATCGTAGCCGCTTACCTCCGCCACGAAAAGTAATATCAAGTTGATGATTGGTTGTATGATTGCGAAGCGCTTCTTTCTGCCAATCCACATTGGGATAAAGATCGCTGTTGACTCCATTCATAAAAGAAGCTTCGTCCATATCCGGCTGCAAACCGTCATATCTCAATGCTTCATTACGCGCCTTTGCATACGTATAAGCATCTGCAAATCCAGGCTGATTGACCGGCATCCCCAGCCCAAACTTATAATCTACTTTTATATCCTTTTTGTCGTACTGACCACGTTTGGTAGTAATTAATACTACGCCATTGGCACCTCTGCCTCCCCAAAGAGCTGTAGCTGCACCATCTTTCAATACAGATATCGACTCTATCTCCGAAAGATTGATATATTCGAGAGGCCGGGCAAAGCCATCTACTACAAACAATGGCGTATCTCCATTCAAAGAACCACGACCACGCACGTTCAGACGTGATTTTTCTGTGCTCCAACTCGTATTCTGCATTACACTCAATCCTGGCAACAACCCATAAATGGCATTGTAAGGACTAGTAGTTGCATTTTTATCTAATTCACCCGAATAAATAGTTGAAACAGCCTGTGTCTTCCTCATTTCGGTTGTCATCTGAGTTCCCAGATCGACCATCTTATCTTGTCCTTCGTTATTTTGAGCCATTCCCGCAGTGGAAAACACCAATGAGAAAGCTACCATATAAAGTGATTTATTCATAATCATTCTTCTTATTATTCAACGATTTGATTATTACCAACCCGGATTTTGAATCAATCCGTACTTTTTATTTATCTCGTCCACTGGTAAAGGCATCAGGAGATACTTATCATTCCATTTCTCAGGTTTCGCATATTGACGTGTCTCCGCCATAGCGTGAGATACAGTATATGAAAAGCCGCTTGGTTCACTGGCTGCTTTCTTAATAATCAGACGTGACAACTGTCCGGTAAATATATCGGTGCGTTTCCATCGTATCAAATCAAAATAGCGCACCTCCTCATAGCCAAACTCAATAGCCCTTTCACGCAATATTGCTTCACGCAAAGGTTTGCCTGCCGGAACATCTTTAGCCAGAATCGGAGGCATACCGGCACGTGTCCTCGTTTTATTCAGATAATCATAGGCAGTATTACCAAACTCATCACGCACTTCAGCCTTATTCAACTCATTCATTGCTTCGGCCATATTGAGATAAACTTCTGGAAGACGAATCAACGGGCAGGAATAAAATTTACCGTTCACTTCATCATTAAAATTTCGAATGAATTTTCTCATGGCAAAACCATTGTAACTCATACGCCCATCTTTATAAGGCGCCTGCGTTGCCCCTTCGAAAATCTGAACTTTTTGAGCTCCCTTGAACTTATCTCCATTCACTGCAACAGTCTCATACAATCGAATATCTCTTCTAGGGTTTCCGTCTTTATCAAAGAACGGGAATTTATTATGATCTGGATTAGCCCAATCGAACTCCGTTCCGTCTTTCATCTGAAACATATCTACGTAAGTCAACGTTGGTGAAGCTACTCCATAACGTACCTGAGCAAACGGTAACTTGCCTGTAGCATAAGTCGTAAATCTTCGGGAAGAAATAAAAACTTCTCCGTTATGGCGGTTAAAATAACCTCCAGCAAAATCCTCACGAGGATTGCCCGTACTCACCAACTGATAAGCATCTGAGTTCTTTTTGTTGGTTCTCATAAATTCCAATCCCGCATCCAACGCTTTCTGCCATCTGTCTGCCGAATAGCTGCCACACCAAGTAAGAAGTTGGGAAGAAGCTTCTCCCTCCATATAGGGTTTATCTGAATTAAATAAAGGGCTGGCAACAAACTGAAGTACTCTGGATTTTAGAGCTAAAGCAGAGGCAGCTGTCATCCGTCCGTCATTATCAGCATCTACTTGCCAAGGTAACACGGAAGCGGCAGCATCCAGCAGCCCAACTATTTTTTGTACTGTTTCTTCCACCGTCATACGGGGGAATTTCATTGCGTCTTCTGCTGTATAGGCATGATCTATCCATGGCATACCACCATAATAACGTAGCATTTGAGAATAGTGATAAGCAATTATCACTTGCGCTTCCGCTTTTCCTATCGTTTTTTCATCATCACTCATGTCTGTCACTCTGTCTACATTCTCAATATAGATGTATGCTCTACGGATACCATAAATCGGACCTACTCCAATTGTCGCACTAGCAACGTCCAACCGGTATGGTAGATGTTCCAGGTATGCATTTGTTCCATCTACCGTTCCTGTATAGAATTTAGGCGCTCCTTTTTTTGTCCAGTCGCCTAGATCGGTCAGCATTTCCAGAACACCATATCCCAGACGCCCCTGCATCGGCAAATAATCCGGTAAAGAATGATAGCATTCTGCTAATGCCTGTTCAGCATATACCTTTTTACTAAAGACAGAGTCTATATTCTGCTCGTTACTTATTGGTTTGTCCAGAAATTTTTCTCCAAATTTCAGGTCTTCACACCCTATCAGTATTAATACCGAAAGAGAAAGACAGCTCATATATTTTTTATAGTTCTTCATCGTCATCACTATTAGAAGGTTAGATTAACACCTAAATTATATATTTTAATGATAGGATAAGAATCCGCATTATTAGGATTACATTCGGGATCCATGATACCAAACTTATCAAACGTCAACAGATTGTAACCTGTTAATTTTATGCCCAATTGTTGAATACCCATTTTCTTCAAGAATTTATTATCCGTGAAATTATATCCTAAAGTTACGTTCTTTAACTTCAAATAGGAGCCGTCACGTACCCACAAGGAGGATGAACGCATATTGTATACGGCATTTGTCTCTGTAAACCGAGGGGTAGTAGCCGTGTTGGCAGTTTCCGGAGTCCAACGTGTATCAGCATGGAATCGCATCAAACCACGGATTTTACCATTTCCAAAAGGTTCTCTGAAAGCTCCGTCCAGCAACAAAGAACGCTGAGCGGCACCAGTCCAGTTCATTGTCAGAAAAAAGCCTTTATAACTAACGCCATAATTCAATCCAAAGGTATATGCAGGACGGTTTGGGTTTCCAATAATAGCTTCATCGTCTGAGGTGATTACTTTATCATCGTTCAAGTCTCTGTATTTCACATCACCTGGCTTCACTGTTACCCCCGGATCCGGCAAGCCGGCAATGAGTTTACCATCTTCTCCGAAATCTTTGTCTGTATAAAAACCGTCGGCCACGTAGCCAAAGAGCATTCCTACCGGATTTCCCGTCCGCCACATATATGGTTCATTGGGCTCTACTTCATCCTGAAAAATTATCTTATTCTTGGAATAAGAAACATTCGCATTAATATTGTACTGTACCTGACCAATTTTATCATTCCACTTGACCTCTACCTCGTAGCCATGATTTTTCACCTTACCCATATTTACCGCAGGCAAGATTGAAGAAGTTAACCCCGTCAGCAAAGGCACAGTTTTACGATTAATGAGAATGTCTTTTCTTTCTTCAAGAAAATAATCCAAAGAAATCTTCAAACGGCTCTTTAAGAAATGAATATCCAGTCCATAGTTCTGTTTCAGTGCGGTTTCCCATGTAACATTCGAATTTCCCAAACGTTTTTCCAATGCTCCAAGGATTAATGCCTTACTGTTATAACCAAAGTTAAATCCATACTTGTTATTGTTCCATCCATCAACGCCACTCAGGTTCACATCATATGAGTCAGGCAAAAACAAGAAACGATTTTTTCCAAGATTGTCATTTCCGACTAAGCCGACTGAAGCCCGTAATTTCAGATAGTCAACAACTTTTTGATGCTTCATGAATGATTCTTCAGACAAGATATAACCAATAGAACCGGCCGGAAATGTACCAAAACGTTTACCCGGAGCAAAGTTCTCGGAACCATTATAACCAAAGTTAACTTCGGCCATATATCGGGATTTATAATCGTATGTCAAACGCCCGACAAAACCGATATAAGCTGACGGCACTCCCACCCATTGTTCGGGATAGTATTTTTTGCTCTGATTGTACAAAAACAACCCACTTACATTATGGAAACCAAACTTACGGTTGTATCTCAAACTAGCTTCCAGATACCAGTCTCTTGCCCGTGAAGAAGTTTCTTCATATTGCAGGCTTCTATTTTCTCCTTTAATCTTATAAACTATATTTTTGTTGAAATCCGGAGAGTCATAACCAAGCGTCGGGTCTTCCAAAGAAGACTGATAAAATGGCATATATTGTTCTACTTGACCTTTACGCTTTTTAGTAAAGCCATAACTGGTATTATATGCACCTTTTATTTCAGCAGAGAGTCCTTTTGTTATGAAATCCAACTTTTGATTCAACAAAAGATCCAGGTTCATCGTATTATTAATAGCGGTAGAATAACCTGTTCCATAAGTCTTTGGCAAAGCACTATTACCCAGATTAATCTTATTATCAAAGCGCTCCTCGGGGGTGACTATCAGTTTTCCGTCTATCACACCCGCACTGCTGAACGGAGTTGTCTGATTAATTAAAGTCCAGATTGAATTAGTTGCATCATTAATCATTGGCTCATTCCGATTGCCTACAATACCACCAATACCTATTTTCAAAGTTGTCGTCTTGGTTGCATCAAAATCCAGGTTCGCCCGATAATTATATCTTTTATATTTATAATTATTATCATACCCTACCCCTTTGAACTGTTTTAGCAGGCCATTCTGATACAAAAAGCCTAAAGATATAAAGTATCGAATGTCCTTTGTTCCACCAGAAATATTCAGATTATGCTGAGTTTGCACAGATGTCTTATTAAGCAAATATTTTCTCCAGTCGATACTGGGGTACATAATAGGTTCATCATTCAACCTGAATCGTTCAACTGCATAATTATTGAATACTAAATCATCTTCCGTAGCATTCGGCTTGTCGTTTGTTATAATCTCATTTCTTAGTTTAGCATAGGTGTAACTGTCTGCCATCTCAAGCATTCTGGTAGGAGCCTGAATACCAACGGAAGAATTTACAGATATTTTTGCCTTACCTTCCTTGCCGCGACGTGTAGTTACCAAAATTACACCATTCGCACCACGTACACCGAATACTGCGGTAGCAGAAGCATCCTTCAAAACTGTCACACTTTCTATTTCATTCGGATCCATCTGATAAAACGAACGTTCTACACCATCCACCAAAATCAAAGGAGATGATGCTGACTCTGTTAAAGACCCGACACCGCGAATATAAACCTTAGGGTCTTCCTGACCAGGCTGCCCACTGGTTTGAACAGACGAAAGTCCCGTAATTTGACCAGCCAAGGTATTAGCCACACTTGCATTAGGTGAACGAATCAATGCATCATTACTTACAGCAGAGATAGCTCCTGTTAAAGTCTCCTTTTTCTGCGTTCCATAAGCTACAACCGTGACTTCCTGTAGCTCGTTTGCAGTTTCTTTTAAAATAAATTTAAGTTGTTTACGCCCTTTCAAAGGTATTTCCTGAGGTTCATATCCAATGAACGAAATTTGAAGAACGGCTTTTTGAAGATTACTTACCGTTAAATGAAAAGTACCATTAATGTCGGTAATTGCACCATTTGAAGTTCCTTTTTCTTTTACATTGGCACCGATTACCTCCAAATTAGATTCGTCCAATACTGTTCCCGTAACTGTGTTTTGCGCCCATACGATAAGCGAACAACACATAAGCATTAACGTACTGATGCACCTTTTGCACCTTTTTAGTCTCGTCAGTTTGTTCATACTAGTAAATTTAAGATTAAAAAAACAAAATTGTTAAAAAACACTGGGTGCAAATAAAACACATAAAACAATTTTAAGGATGCTAATATCATACCTAAAAGGTACAAATTAATACATTATAGGAGCCAACAGCCACTACTAAGACTCTATTATCTAAACCTATATTTTAAAATATCCCCCTATTCATCGAACATCACCTAAATAATCAAAACATAATCGCTATTCAATCTGTCGATTTATAAAACTCCGTTCCTAATCGTAAAATTATGTAAATCTCCCTCTATAGCAAAGTAGCAGACAGTTTATAAATAAATCAAAATTAGACGATAAGCATACTTATTTGAATGATAATTTGTCCTTTACTGAGTAAAATATTCCTTATCTTTGACTCCTGAAATTCAAACCTAATATAAATAACCCATGAAGAAACAACTACTCTCTTGCTGCTTGGCTGCATTGGGACTGACAGCTATTCAAGCACAAAGCTTCAACGAGTGGAAAGATCCGGAAGTGAATTCCGTAAACCGTTCCACCATGCACACTAATTACTTTGCTTTTGCATCGGCTGATGAGGCTAAAGCCGGCATTAAAGAAAATTCGACGAATTTCATGACTCTGAACGGTCTGTGGAAATTCAACTGGGTGAGAAACGCAGATGCGCGCCCGACTGACTTTTACCAAATTAATTTCAACGACAAAGGTTGGGACAATCTTCAGGTTCCCGCTGTCTGGGAATTGAATGGTTACGGCGATCCGATCTACGTTAACGTAGGATATGCCTGGAGAAGTCAATTCAAAAACAATCCCCCGCAAGTGCCGACAGAAAATAATCATGTAGGCTCTTACCGGAAAGAAATCACCCTTCCTGCTGACTGGAAAGGTAAGGAGATTTTCGCACATTTCGGCTCGGTAACTTCCAATATGTACCTTTGGGTAAACGGACGCTACGTAGGATATAGCGAAGACAGCAAACTAGAAGCTGAATTCAACCTGACCAACTACCTGAAGCCGGGTAAAAACGTGATCGCTTTTCAAGTATTCCGCTGGTGCGACGGCAGTTATCTGGAAGACCAAGACTTCTTCCGCTACTCCGGCGTAGGACGCGACTGTTATCTTTATGCACGCGACAAGAAATACATTCAGGATATTCGCTTAACTCCTGATTTGGACAACCAATATAAGGATGGTACACTGAACATAGCTATCGACATAAAAGGCAGCGGCACTGTAACCCTTGACCTGACAGATGCTCAAGACAACAGTGTAGCGACTGCCAACCTGAAAAGTTCGGGCAAATTAAACACGACCTTATCCGTCTCCAATCCGGCTAAATGGACTGCCGAAACACCTAATCTCTACACGCTGACCGCCACACTGAAAAACGGCAATAACGTAGTAGAAGTAATCCCTGTTAAAGTAGGTTTCCGCAAAATTGAACTGAAAGGCGGACAGATACTCGTAAACGGACAACCGGTACTCTTCAAAGGAGCCGACCGTCACGAAATGGACCCGGACGGTGGTTATGTAGTTTCTCTCGAACGTATGCTACAGGACATCAAAGTGATGAAGGAACTTAATATCAACGCGGTGCGTACCTGCCATTATCCGGACGACAACCGCTGGTATGACCTTTGTGACCAATATGGTCTATATGTAGTAGCCGAAGCTAACGTAGAATCTCACGGAATGGGTTACGGCGACCAAACACTGGCAAAGAACCCGAGCTATGCCAAAGCCCACATGGAACGCAACCAACGCAATGTACAGCGTGGTTACAACCATCCGTCTATCATTTTCTGGTCATTGGGTAACGAAGCCGGTATGGGACCTAACTTCGAACATTGCTATACATGGATCAAGAACGAAGACAAGACACGTGCCGTACAGTATGAACAAGCGGGAACCAGCGAATTCACCGACATTTTCTGCCCGATGTACTATGATTACAATAACTGTATCAAATATTGCGAAGGCAACATTGACAAACCCCTTATCCAATGCGAATACGCACACGCTATGGGTAACTCACAAGGTGGATTCAAGGAGTACTGGGACATCACCCGCAAGTACCCGAAATATCAAGGTGGATTTATCTGGGACTTTGTCGACCAGTCCTGCCATTGGAAAAACAAAGACGGTGTAGCCATCTACGGCTATGGAGGCGACTTTAACAAATACGACGCTTCGGACAATAACTTCAATGACAACGGCTTGATCAGTCCCGATCGTGTACCGAACCCGCACGCTTACGAAGTAGGATATTTCTATCAGAATATCTGGACTACTCCGGCCGATCTTTCCAAAGGTGAGATCAATATCTATAACGAGAACTTCTTCCGTGACTTATCCGCATTCTATCTGGAATGGCAGTTACTGGCTAATGGGGAAATTGTACAAAACGGCATCGTATCAGACCTGAATGTGGCCCCGCAACAGACTGCAAAACTTCAGTTGCCATTCGACACTAAGAATATCTGTTCTTGCAAAGAGCTGCTTCTGAACGTCAACTACAAGCTAAAAGCTGCCGAAACATTGCTTCCTGCGGGAGAAACCATCGCTTATGACCAGATGAGTATCCGTGACTACAAGGCACCGGAACTAAAACTGGAAAACAAGCAGTCTTCCAATATCGCAGTCGTAGTTCCTTCCTTCCAGGATAACGACCGCAACTATCTGATTGTTTCCGGCGAAGACTTCACGCTCGAATTCAACAAGCACAACGGTTACCTCTGCCGCTACGACGTCAGCGGAATGCAACTGATGGAAGACGGAAGCGCACTGACTCCCAACTTCTGGCGTGCCCCGACCGACAACGACTTTGGTGCAGGATTACAACACAGATATGCCGCATGGAAGAATCCGGAACTGAAACTGACTTCATTGAAGCATGATATAGAAAACGAACAAGCAGTGGTTCGCGCAGAATATGACATGAAGTCCATCGGTGGAAAGCTGTTCCTGACGTATGCCATCAATAATAAGGGAGCAATAAAAGTGACTCAAAAGATGGAAGCAGACAAGAGCAAGAAGGTTTCCGATATGTTCCGTTTCGGAATGCAGCTGCGTATGCCTGTCACCTTTAATGAGATAGAATATTACGGACGCGGACCGGGTGAAAACTATTCTGACCGTAACCACGCCGCAAGAATCGGCAAGTACCGCCAGACCGTAGAAGAACAATTCTATCCATACATCCGCCCGCAGGAAACCGGTACCAAAACTGATATCCGCTGGTGGAGACTGCTTAATATCGGCAGCAACGGACTGCAGTTTGTAGCCGATGCACCGTTCTCCGCTTCCGCACTGAATTATACAATCGAATCATTGGATGACGGTGCCGGCAAAGACCAGCGTCACTCACCGGAAGTAGAAAAAGCCAACTTCACAAATTTCTGCATTGATAAGGCACAAACGGGACTCGCCTGCGTAAACAGCTGGGGTGCTATCGCTCTGGAAAAATACCGTCTCCCATATCAAGATTATGAGTTCAGTTTCATCATGAATCCAGTGCAGCATAAACTGAAGTAAAAAACATAGTTAAAAAACACGGTATCAGAGTACAAGAATACCGAATTTAAAGTACTTTTGCAGCCGGAAACTTATTTCATAGAATAAGTTTCCGGCTTTTCTTCCTTGGATCATCTATCCATACAATGAATACACACAGCGACGAACGCACAATTTTAAAAAACAGATAAATATAAAGTATGAAAAGTAGAATTGTTTTATTTGCATTTTGCTTAGCCCTCTTGTCTAGTTGCGGCAATAAGGGCAATGACACGGGAAAAGTCCCAGAATATGCAGTACAGGAGTTACAAAAGACAACTGCAGATTTAACGACAGCTTATCCGGCTACCATCAGAGGTAGACAAGACGTAGAAATTCGCCCGCAGGTATCGGGATTCATCACAAAGTTATGCGTAGATGAAGGAGCAACCGTTCGCAAAGGACAGCTTTTATTCATCATCGACCCAACGCAGTACGAAGCAGCAGTGCGCACAGCAAAGGCTTCAGTTGCAACAGCAGAGGCAGCCGTAAATACGCAACAAATGACCGTTGACAACAAAATCGAGCTGAACAAGAAGCAGATTATCAGTGATTATGACTTGTCAATGGCAAAGAACTCACTGGCACAGGCTCAGGCACAACTCGCTCAGGCCAAAGCACAGCTGACCACAGCACAACAGAATTACTCCTTTACACAAGTAAAGAGTCCTTCGGACGGTGTTATCAACGATATTCCTTATCGTCTGGGAGCACTCGTAAGCCCTTCTATGGCTACTCCGATGACTACAGTATCTGAAATAGACGAAGTATATGTATACTTCTCTATGACAGAAAAAGAACTGCTGGCCATGACCAAAACCGGAGGAACAATCAAAGAAGAAATCAGTAAAATACCGACCATCAAGCTACAGCTTATTGACGGTACCATGTACGACGCTGATGGAAAAGTAGACGCTATCACAGGAGTGATCGACCAGTCAACCGGTTCTGTAAGTATGCGTGCCATCTTCCCTAACAAGGAGCATATGCTTCGTAGTGGTGGAACTGCAAACGTTCTGATTCCCTATAATATGGAGAACGTTATCAGCATTCCGCAATCGGCTACTGTAGAAATTCAGGACAAAAAGTTCGTTTATGTCCTGCAACCGGACAACACGGTGAAATATACGGAAATTAAGATCTTTAACCTGGATAACGGAAAAGACTACCTGGTAACTTCCGGACTGAACCCCGGAGATAAAATCGTAGTCGAAGGTGTACAGAGCCTTAAAGACGGTCAGAAGATACAGCCTATCACAACGGCTCAGAAAGAAGCGAACTATCAACAGCATTTGAAAGATCAGCACGACGGAAATTTAGCTACAGCTTTCAACTAATAACTTAGATAATCGTATGAAATTAGATAAATTTATTAACCGTCCGGTACTATCAACCGTTATTTCCATCTTGATAGTTATCCTGGGTGCTATCGGACTGGCAACACTGCCTATCACCCAGTATCCGGACATTGCGCCTCCTACCGTATCGGTAAGATCCACCTACACGGGTGCCAGTGCATCAACTGTGCTGAACTCTGTAATTGCCCCACTGGAAGAACAGATCAACGGTGTAGAAAACATGATGTACATGACCTCTACCGCATCTAATACCGGTTCCGGTGATATTTCCATCTACTTCAAGCAAGGAACCGATCCCGATATGGCTGCCGTCAACGTGCAGAACCGTGTTTCCATGGCACAGGGATTGCTTCCTGCCGAAGTTACCAAAGTCGGTGTAACGACTCAGAAACGTCAGACTTCCATGCTGGTAGTATTCTCCCTTTACGACGAAACCGACACTTATACCGACGCCTTCATCGAGAACTATGCAAAGATCAACCTGATTCCTCAGGTTCAGCGTGTACAGGGTGTGGGTGACGCCAGCGTGATGGGACAGGACTACTCTATGCGTATCTGGCTGAGACCGGACGTTATGGCTCAGTACAAACTGATCCCCAGTGACGTATCCACAGCCTTAGCTGAACAGAATATAGAGGCTGCTCCGGGACAATTCGGTGAACGCAGTAACCAGACTTTCCAATATACGATCCGTTACAAAGGACGTCTGCAACAGCCGGAAGAGTTTGAAAACATCGTCATCAAGTCTCTGCCTAACGGTGAAGTGCTCCGTCTGAATGACATTGCGGAAATTCAGCTGGACCGTCTGGGATACAACTTTACCAACCGTGTAAACGGACATAAAGCTGTAACCTGTATCGTTTATCAGATGGCAGGTACGAATGCGACGCAAACCATCACCGATATCCAAAAATTATTGGATGAAGCATCTACATCGCTTCCTTCGGGATTGAAGATTAACGTTTCCATGAATGCCAATGACTTCTTGTTCGCTTCTATCCACGAAGTATTGAAGACATTGATAGAGGCATTTATTCTGGTATTTATCGTAGTATATATCTTCTTGCAGGATTTGCGTTCTACCTTGATTCCGACCATTGCTATTCCGGTAGCCCTTATCGGTACATTCTTCGTACTGTCACTGATCGGATTCAGTTTGAACTTGCTGACTCTGTGTGCCCTTGTGCTTGCCATTGCGATTGTGGTCGATGACGCGATTGTGGTCGTCGAGGGTGTGCACGCCAAGCTCGACCAGGGATATACATCCGCCCGTCTGGCATCTATCGATGCGATGAACGAGTTAGGCGGAGCTATCGTATCCATTACGCTGGTCATGATGGCTGTGTTTATTCCGGTAAGTTTCATGGGTGGTACGGCAGGTACATTCTACCGCCAGTTCGGTACGACCATGGCTGTTGCTATCGGTCTATCCGCATTGAACGCCTTGACGCTAAGTCCGGCATTGTGTGCCGTTCTTCTGAAACCGCATACCAACCACGGAGAAAAGAAACAAACGTTTGTCGACCGTTTCCACACTTCTTTCAATGCTGCTTATGACTCCATATTAAAGAAGTATAAGAAGCGCGTATTATTCTTCATTCAGAAGAAGTGGTTATCCATGGGATTGGTTGTTGCCTCTATCGTCTTGCTGATATTCTTTATGAACACGACCCCGACAGGTATGGTTCCTAACGAAGATACCGGTACGCTGATGGGAGCTGTAACGCTGCCTCCGGGTACATCACAGGACCGTTCGGAACAAATACTGGCACGTGTAGACAGTCTGATTGCCGCCGACCCTGCCGTAGCTTCACGTACCTTGATCTCCGGTTTCAGTTTCATTGGTGGTCAGGGACCGTCTTACGGTTCTTTCATTATCAAGCTGAAAGACTGGGATGAACGCTCCATGATTCAGAACTCAGACGTTATCGTCGGTTCTTTATATATGCGTGCACAGAAGATTATCAAGGAAGCACAAGTATTGTTCTTCGCTCCCCCTATGATCCCCGGTTACTCGGCATCTACGGATATCGAGGTGAATATGCAGGACAAGACGGGTGGTGACCTGAACAAATTCTTTGATGTAGCCAACAGCTACACCGCAGCATTGGAGGCACGTCCGGAAATTAACTCTGCAAAAACGACCTTCAACCCGAACTTCCCGCAATACATGATTGATATTGATGCGGCAGCTTGTAAGAAGGCAGGTATCAGTCCGAGCGATATTCTTAGTACCATGCAGGGATATTACGGAGGTTTGTACGCATCCAACTTCAACCGTTTCGGTAAGATGTACCGTGTAATGATCCAGTCGGATCCGTTATCCCGTAAGAATCTGGAATCTTTGAAGAATGTCAAGGTTCGTAATAATCAAGGCGAAATGGCTCCGATCGCTCAGTTTATCTCCGTAGAAAAAGTATATGGTCCTGATATTATCAGCCGTTTCAACTTGTATACCTCTATGAAGGTGATGGTAGCTCCGGCTTCCGGTTATACTTCCGGTCAGGCACTGGCTGCACTGGCAGAAGTGGCCAAAGAAAACCTTCCGGCAGGTTACACCTATGAACTGGGAGGTATGGCACGTGAGGAAGCGCAGAGCAGCGGCAGTACGACAGGTTTGATCTTCATCCTTTGTTTCGTATTCGTTTATTTGCTGTTGAGTGCTCAGTACGAAAGTTATATTCTTCCGCTGGCCGTATTATTATCTATTCCATTCGGTTTGCTGGGCAGCTTCCTGTTCGTCAACGGAATGAGTGCGATCGGTAGTATATCGGCGTTGAAGATGATACTCGGTACCATGTCCAACAATATCTATATGCAGATTGCGTTGATCATGTTGATGGGTCTGTTGGCAAAGAACGCTATCTTGATTGTAGAGTTTGCCCTCGACCGTCGTAAGATGGGTATGAGTATCACATGGGCAGCCGTTTTGGGTGCCGGTGCCCGTCTCCGCCCGATCTTGATGACGTCCCTTGCAATGGTAGTCGGTCTGCTTCCGTTGATGTTCGCATTCGGTGTAGGTGCCCACGGTAACCGTACACTGGGTACAGCTTCTATCGGTGGTATGTTGATCGGTATGATCTGCCAGATCTTCATCGTTCCTGCTTTGTTCGTCATCTTCCAGTACCTGCAAGAGAAAGTTAAACCGATGGAATGGGAAGACATCGACAATGAGGATGCCGTAACTGAGATTGAACAATACGCTAAATAATGAAATTCGATATGAAGAAACAGATTCTATATATGTTGTGTGCAACTGCTCTCCTGAGCAGCTGCCACATCTATAAGTCGTATGACAGACCCGAAGACATTACCGCTTCCGGACTGTATCGTGATCCGGCAGCGGACAATGATACATTGGTTTCGGATACCACCAACTTCGGTAACCTGCCGTGGAGAGAAGTCTTCACCGACCCACAGCTCCAGTCTCTCATCGAACAGGGACTGAAACAAAACACTGACCTCCTTTCCGCTGCATTGAACGTCAAAGCAGCAGAAGCATCTCTGATGTCAGCCCGACTGGCCTATGCACCGTCCATCGGTTTGTCTCCGCAGGGAACAATCAGCAGCTTTGACAAGAACGCAGCGACTAAAACGTACTCACTGCCGGTTACTGCCAGTTGGCAGGTAGACCTGTTCGGACAACTGCTGAACTCCAAACGGAATGCGCAAGTCACTCTGAAACAGACAAAGGCTTATCGCCAGGCTGTGCAGACACAGGTTATTTCCAACATCGCCAATATGTATTATACCTTGCTTATGCTCGACCGCCAGCTGGAGATCACTCAGGCTACGGCTGAGGTACTGAAACGTAATACTGAAACCGTACAGGCGCTTTCGGAAAGATCGACCTACACATCTGCCGCTTTAGCACAAAGCAAGGCTGCCTATGCACAAGTAGTAGCTTCCATCCCCGATATCGAGCAGAGCATCCGCGAAACGGAAAATGCCCTGTCTACCTTCCTGGGAGAAGCACCGCACGCGATCAAACGTGGTGTATTGGAAGCACAGGCACTTCCTGAGGAACTTTCCGCAGGTATTCCTTTGCAACTGTTATCCAACCGTCCGGACGTAAAAGCAGCCGAAATGTCTTTGGCAAGCTGCTATTACAATACGAACTCTGCCCGTGCCGCTTTCTATCCGCAGATCACTCTCAGCGGTTCTGCCGGATGGACGAACAGTGCAGGTTCCGCCATTATCAATCCGGGTAAGTTACTGGCATCTGCTGTCGGCTCACTGACTCAGCCTTTATTCTACCGTGGTACGAATATCGCCCGCCTGAAAGCAGCGAAAGCACAGGAAGAACAAGCTAAATTATCTTTCCAGCAAACGTTGTACAATGCCGGAAGCGAAGTCAGCAATGCGCTAAGTTTATACCAAAACACCAGTAAAAAGGCTGAATCGCGCCAAATGCAGGTAGAATCTGCAAAGAAGGCTTCGGAAGATACAAAAGAATTGTTTAACTTAGGGACGTCAACCTATCTGGAAGTGTTGTCGGCACAGCAATCTTACCTGAGTGCACAGATTTCTCAGGTTTCCGATTGCTTCGACAAGATGCAGGCTGTAGTCAGCCTCTACCAGGCATTAGGTGGTGGAAGAGAAGATTAACTTTAAACATATACTATTATGATTAGTCCGTTAGCTTACGTAGACCCCGAAGCGAAATTAGGCAAGAATGTAACTGTCCTGCCTTTCGCTTACATCGAGAAGGATGTGGAAATCGGCGATGACTGTACCATTATGTCATACGCCAGTATCCTGAAAGGTACAAAAATGGGGAAAGGAAACAAGATACATCAGAATGCCGTCCTGGGAGCAGAGCCGCAAGACTTTCACTATACAGGGGAAGAAAGCAGTTTGATCATCGGAGACAATAACGATATCCGTGAGAATGTAGTAATCAGCCGTGCCACTTTTGCAGGGAATGCTACGAAAATCGGAAACGGGAACTATCTGATGGATAAGGTACACCTTTGCCATGACGTGCAGATCAGCAACAATTGTGTGGTAGGAATCGGCAGTACTATTGCCGGCGAATGTTCATTAGATGACTGCGTGATTCTGAGCGGCAACGTTACGTTGCACCAGTATTGCCACATCGGCAGCTGGACACTTGTACAGAGCGGATGCCGCATCTCCAAAGATGTTCCTCCCTACGTAATTATGTCCGGCAATCCTGTTGCCTATCATGGAGTGAATGCCGTCGTTCTGTCACAGCATCACAATACGTCGGAAAGAATCCTTCGTCATATTGCCAATGCTTACCGGTTGATCTATCAAGGTAATTTCAGTGTTCAGGATGCTGTTCAGAAGATTATCGATCAGGTTCCGATGAGTGAAGAAATCGAGAATATCGTGAATTTCGTAAAAGGCTCGGAACGTGGGATTGTGAAATAGACAAAATACACTTTTCATAGAGAAAGGGTGATGTCCGTAAAAGACATCACCCTTCTTATTTATTCAAACTCCAGCGTACCGAAGAAGTCGGGACGGTGGAAGTCCGGTTTCTCAATCTTTATCGGATTCCATGACAGGAAGTGAGGGGTTTGCAGTTCATCCCCGCATTTATAGAAATTCGCTTTAATTTCCTTTCCATCCAGTGACTGTATCTGATGCTTGAAAAAGGCAGCATAAGGAATGATCAAGGCTACTTCCCAAGTCGTATCGTCCACACGTTCTTCGAAGGGTTCATTGCCCAGACTGGACCAACGCTGCACGAGAGCCGTCACTTCTTTCGGAGCGTGTTCCCGATCGTTACGGGCTGGTCCGGCACCGATCAGAATCGTTCCGATGCAGTTACATTCTATATTATAATAGACTCCGTCACCAGCCGGAATGGAGAAGAACTCCACACAGGAATCAGTCCATACAGAACCATTGTCTTCTCCATACCTGGCACGTACACTTTCTTCTCTGACTTTGAAATGCAACAGAATAGAATCTTTGGTATGCGCAATCCGGAAACTTACTTTAGGTTTATAAGGATATTCAGCCCAGTTGACACACTGAACCGGCTGGAAATCTATCTTTTCCTCATCAAATAATTTAGGAAGCGAACAAGCCTCTACATTAGCAGAACTAATTTTCTTTACTTTCATATATCTTTCGTTTGGAGGATACAAATATAGTTACTTTCTCCTAATAAGGTTCCCGAAAATCAAATAAAAACAATATATTTGCCATTAGTAATACCCTAAACAACCGAATTAGTGAGAAAAACAATCCTTTTATTTCTGCTATTTTTAAGCGTAACTGCTGTCCGTACGTTAGGACAAAATATTACTTTCAGCCATTTGACCACAGATGACGGACTTTCCCAGTTTTCCGTCAACAGCCTGTACATTGACGAACGGGGCATTATATGGATAGGTACGCGCGAAGGGCTGAACCGTTATAACGGTAACGATATTAAAAGCTTCAAGCTCAAGAAGAATGATCCGAACAGTCTGTTCAGCAATACCGTACTCCGTATCACAGGTAATAAAAACGGGAAAGTTTACCTGCTTTGCACCGACGGCGTAGCCGAATTTGACATGACCACTCAACGATTCAGGACCTTGCTCCAAGGCAATGTGGACGCTATCTACTACAACGAAAAACTATATATCGGAAAAAGAGAAGAAGTATTCGTTTTCAACGAGAACACGAACAACTTCGACCTCTACTACCACCTCGCCGGAAAAGACATTACACTATCCTGTCTCCATCTGGACGAGAAGAAGAACCTGTGGATGGGAACCACCAGCAATGGCGTTTACTGTCTGTCGGACGACAAGCAACTCTCCCAGCCCATCACAAAAGGAAACATAGCCAGCATCTACGAAGACTCATCCAGAGAACTGTGGATAGGCAGCTGGGAAGAAGGACTCTACCGTATCCGTACAAACGGTACTATCGATAACTTCCGCCACGACCCGAAGAATCCGAACAGTATATGTTCCGACTTTGTCAGAAGCTGCTGCGAAGATAATCTGGGAAATCTATGGATCGGAACCTTCCACGGTCTGAACCGCTACGACAAAAGCACGGGACAGTTCCAGCTCTATACCGCCAATGACAACAAACCCGACGGGCTCACCCACTCTTCCATCTGGTGTATCGTGAAAGACGAACAGGGAACCCTGTGGCTGGGAACTTACTTCGGCGGCGTCAACTACTTCAATCCGGAATATGAAATCTATACCCGCTATAAAGTGGGAGACACGGAGAAAGAAGGACTAAGCAGTCCCATCGTCGGCAGAATGACGGAAGACAAAGACGGTAACTTATGGATCTGCACCGAAGGCGGCGGCGTGAACGTCTACAACCGGAAAAACAAGACCTATCGCTGGTACCGCCACGAAGAAGGCAAGAACAGTATCTCGCACAACAATGTCAAGGCAATCTATTACGACCGGACAGAGGAAATTATGTGGATCGGCACACACTTGGGAGGACTGAACAAACTCGACCTGCGCACCAACCGCTTTACCGTCTACCGGATGAAAGCGGGCGACCTGACCACATTGCCTTCGGACATTGTACGCGACATCGTACCTTACGAAGACAAACTGATCATCGCCACGCAAAACGGAGTCTGCCTTTTCAATCCGGCAACAGGCACCTGCGAACATCTTTTCAAGGACACCAAAGAAGGCAGAAATATCGGCATGGTGGCCAGCCTCTACATTGACAAGGACGGAACGCTATGGGTTTCCGCTACCGGAGAGGGCGTATATTCTTACCGCTTCGACACCGGCAAGCTCACCCACTATGCACACAATCCCGCCAGCCCGAACAGCCTCAGCAACAACAATGTCAACAGTATCATGCAGGACAGCAACGGCAACCTGTGGTTCTCCACTTCCGGAAGCGGGCTCGATCGTTACCGCAAAGAGAGCAACGACTTCGAGAACTTCGATATGCAGAAAGACGGGCTATCCAGCGACTGTATCTACGAAGTATTCGAGTCGTCCATACAAAAGGGAGACTTGCTGCTGATTACCAATCAGGGATTCTCTCAGTTTGACTACCCGCAGAAGAAGTTCTACAACTACGGAACAGAGAACGGCTTCCCGCTGACTGCCGTCAACGAAAACGCATTGTTCGTGACGCATGACGGAGAAGTATTTCTGGGCGGTATCCAAGGTATGATTTCCTTCTGGGAAAAGAAACTGCACTTTACGCCCAAGTCCTACAGCATCATCCTTTCCCGCCTGCTGGTCAACGGAAAGGAAATCTCTGCCGGAGACGACACCGGCATTCTGGAACAATCCATCACCTATACACCGGAAATCAGCTTGAAAGCCGATCAATCCATGTTCAGCATAGAATACGCCACTTCCAACTTCATCCCTGCCAACAGGAATGAAATCGTCTACCGCCTCGAAGGTTTCTCCGACGAATGGAATCACACCGACCGCAAGCAGACGCTTATCACTTATACCAACCTGAATCCGGGCAAATATACGCTCGTCATCAAGTCGGACGGAGACGGTATCGAAGAAGCACGGCTACTGATCCGTGTATTACCGCCTTGGTATGAGACATGGTGGGCTTATCTGATTTACACCATTTGTACCGTCAGTCTGTTATGGTATCTCATTCAGAATTACAATTCCCGCATCAAACTGCGTGAGTCACTGAAGTATGAAAAGAAGCACATCGAAGACCTCGAAGCGCTGAACCAGTCCAAGCTGCGCTTCTTCACCAACATCTCCCATGAGTTCCGCACTCCGCTGACATTGATCGTGGGGCAGGTAGAGACCCTGTTGCAGGTACAGACATTCACACCTAATATATATAATAAGATATTGGGGATTTACAAAAACAGCCTCCAGCTTCGTGAGCTGATTACGGAATTGCTTGATTTCCGCAAACAGGAACAGGGACACATGAAAATCAAAGTCAGCCGACATAATCTGGTGAACTTCCTGTACGAGAATTATCTGTTATTCCTTGAATACGCCAGCAGCAAGCAAATCAACTTCAAGTTCAACAAGCAGTCGGATGATATTGAAGTATGGTATGACCAGAAGCAGATGCAGAAGGTAGTAAACAATCTGCTGTCCAACGCATTGAAGCATACGAAGGCGGAAGATACCATCTCCATCAACGTATCACAAGAGGATAAACAGGTCATTATCGAGATCAAAGACACGGGAACAGGCATTGCCGCCGCCGAGATCGACAAGATATTCGACCGCTTCTATCAGACCGAACGCCTCGACTCACTGAATACCGGAGCCGGCACAGGCATCGGACTGGCATTGACAAAAGGCATCATCGAACTTCATCACGGAACCATCCGTGTAGAGAGCGAACCGGGCAAGGGAAGCCGTTTTATCATTACGCTGAAATCGGGCAACCAGCACTTCACGGAGGAACAAATCATACGGGACAACGCCGACACCAACATCCAGCAACAACCGGAAACAATCGTTCCAACCGTAGAAATACTGCCCGACTCCGAATGGAAGGAGGAAGACAACAAACGCATCGAAGATGCGAAAATGCTGATAGTGGAAGACAACGAATCCATCAAACAAATGCTGGTAGGTATCTTCGAAACATTCTATCAGGTCACCACCGCTTCCGACGGTGTAGAGGCACTGGATATCATACAGAAAGATATGCCAAGCATCATACTGAGCGATGTTGTCATGCCACGTATGTCGGGTACGGAACTCTGCAAACAGGTCAAGACGGACTTCAACACCTGTCACATTCCGGTAGTACTACTGACGGCACGCACAGCCGTGGAACACAACATTGAAGGATTAAAAATCGGTGCGGACGATTATATCACCAAGCCGTTCAACACCAACCTCCTGATTTCCCGTTGCAACAATCTGGTGAACTCACGGCGGTTGCTACAGGAGAAATTCAGCAAACAGCCACAGGCTTTTGCCCAGATGCTT
The DNA here is from genome assembly GCA_019412825.1 of Bacteroides thetaiotaomicron. Lineage (GTDB taxonomy): Bacteria > Bacteroidota > Bacteroidia > Bacteroidales > Bacteroidaceae > Bacteroides > Bacteroides thetaiotaomicron_A. Next base: position 137,130 of record DXOL01000029.1, read on the forward strand.
GCCACCAATCCGATGGATAAAGAAATGCTGGACCGTGCCATGACCATCATCGAACAGCACTTGGATAATACGGACTTTAACGTCAACATCTTCGCCCGTGAAATGGGGATGGCACGTACCAATCTGTTCACGAAGCTGAAAGCCGTCACCGGTCAGACACCGAATGACTTTATATTAAGTATCCGTCTCAAGAAAGGAGCCGTCATGCTGCGGAACAATCCGGAGCTGAACATTACGGAGATTTCCGACCGCATCGGTTTCTCTTCTTCCCGCTATTTCAGTAAATGCTTTAAGGAGATTTACCACGTCAGTCCGCTTGCCTACCGCAAGGGTGAAGAAAAAGAGGAAGAAGGGAACGAAGAAGAAACAGGCAATGATTGAGGCAAACGATCCCGTCTGCCCCTTATCACCGCCCGTCTGCAAACTTCTGGTGTTGTGACAGTCGCGCAATTGTCTTCGCCATTCTGTCCACTTTCGTCCGTTCTGTCTTTGCGGAATATATCCACTTTACATAATTTTGCTGTTCGCTTTCGTTCAGTGAATGAAAGAACTGTGATGCTTCCTCATCATCCTGCAAACACAACAAAAATTCTTCAGGTACTTCCAGCGGATCATTGTCGGGATATAAGATGATGTGAACATAATCACCCGCCTCCTTCTTTATCTTCTTCCGGATTTCAGCTTTTACAGACAGAAATAATTGTCCCGTGCCTGTCACTGTCGGCATCAGATGGTAATCACTAATTTCATAACCGTCAATACTGCCCTTTACTTTTACCCAACCAAACGGGGCATGCTTATCCGGCAGGATTTCAGGGATAATCGTATATGTCCACCCACCTTTGCCCGGAGATTTCTCAAGCAAATACTTTTTATTTACCAATGGCTTTTCACTCATATTACTTTGACTACGATGTTTAACTTTCCATTCTTCTGCGTAAAAGTAACAAATATCAGATACACAGACACGATGCCATCCCCCAAAAATCTCCGTAATGGACTATTTTGTATCACACCTGTACATTCCTGCTCACTCATTTCCGCCAATCCTCTTATCTTTGTGTTCAGTAATCACTCCATAAAAGCCCAACATTATGAAGAATGTCTCACGTTTACTACCGCTATTGCCCGGTATAGCCCTGCTAACCGGATGCAATCAGAAAGCACAAAAAGACAACGGACAAAACTCACAAAAGCCTAACATTATTTATATATTCGCGGACGACCTTGGCATAGGCGACCTTAGCTGCTACGGGGCAACAAAGGTCAGTACTCCCCATATCGACCGCCTTGCCGGACAGGGCGTACAGTTCACCAACGCCTACGCAACTTCCGCCACCAGTACCCCTTCCCGCTTCGGACTCCTGACAGGTATGTACCCGTGGCGACAGGAGAACACAGGCATCGCCCCCGGAAACTCGGAACTGATCATCGACACCACCTGCGTCACTATGGCAGATATGCTGAAAGAAGCAGGTTACGCCACCGGAGCTGTCGGCAAATGGCATCTCGGACTCGGTCCGAAAGGAGGTACCGACTTCAACGGGCACATCACCCCCAACGCCCAAAGTATCGGCTTCGACTACGAGTTCGTGATTCCGGCAACCGTAGACCGTGTCCCCTGTGTATTCGTCGAGAACGGACACGTGGTAGGACTCGACCCGAACGACCCGATCACTGTGAACTACGAGCATAAAGTAGGCGACTGGCCTACAGGCGAAGAGAATCCGGAACTCGTAAAGCTAAAACCCAGTCAGGGACATAACAATACGATAATCAACGGTATCCCCCGCATCGGCTGGATGACCGGAGGCAAGTCCGCTCTCTGGAAAGACGAAGACATCGCCGACATCATCACCGATAAAGCAAAGAACTTCATCGCCTCCCATAAGGAAGAACCTTTCTTCTTATATATGGGTACGCAGGATGTACACGTACCACGCGTCCCGCATCCCCGTTTTGTCGGAAAAAGCGGTTTGGGAACCCGTGGAGACGTAATCCTGCAACTCGACTGGACCATCGGAGAGATCATGAACACCCTCGACAGCCTCCAGCTGACGGACAACACCATCCTGATATTCACCAGCGACAACGGTCCCGTCATCGACGACGGCTATCAGGACCAAGCCTTCGAACGCCTCAACGGACATACCCCGATGGGTATTTACCGTGGTGGAAAATACAGCGCTTACGAAGCCGGAACCCGCATTCCGTTTATCGTCCGCTGGCCTGCCAAAGTGAAGCCGAACAAGCAACAAGCCCTCTTCTCGCAAATCGATATCTTTGCCTCACTTGCCGCCTTGCTGAAACAACCGCTTCCGGAAGGCGCAGCTCCTGACAGTCAGGAACATCTGAACACGCTTCTGGGAAAAGACGACACCACCCGTGAATACATCGTACAGCAAAATCTCAATAATACGCTCGCCATCGTGAAAGGACAATGGAAGTATATCGAACCTAGTGACGCCCCCGCCATCGAATACTGGACAAAAATGGAGCTCGGCAACGACAGACATCCCCAGCTGTACGATTTATCCGCCGATCCATCGGAGAGAAACAATGTAGCGAAACAGCATCCGGAGGTCGTCAGAGAGCTGTCCGAACTGCTTGAATCGGTAAAGACAAGATAACCAATGAGAATAGCAAATTTGTATTATTTTGTATCAATCTTGAATAATTCTATCCATATGAGAACAATCAATGCGTATATCTTTGCCATCGTAAACTCAACAAAATCACTTAATTTTTAATATATGAAAAAACATCTATCCAACCAGACAAGAAAAAGGATGCTCTCCATTTTGGGAATGCTCCTGCTTTCTGTTCCATTTGTGCTTGCACAAGTACTTGTCAAAGGTACTGTGAAGGATAATCTAGGAGAAGGTGTTCCCGGAGCCAGTGTACAGGTAAAAGGCACTTCGCAGGGAACGATCACCGACCTTGACGGTAAATTCACTCTTAACATCCCCCAAAAGAACGCTACCTTGGTTATTTCCTTTATCGGTTATGTCACCGTAGAACTAAAAGCGGACTCGCAAAAACCAATGGTCATCACATTAAAAGAAGATACTAAAACGCTGGACGAAGTAGTGGTTGTCGGCTATCAGGAAGTACGCCGCCGTGACCTTACAGGTTCCGTGGCGAAAGCCAACATGGCGGATGTACTTACCGCCCCCGTCGCTTCATTCGACCAGGCACTCGGCGGACGTATCGCCGGAGTCAACGTAACTTCGGGCGAAGGTATGCCGGGCGGCAACATGAGCATCGTGATCCGTGGCAACAACTCACTGACACAAGAAAACTCGCCGCTGTTCGTTATCGACGGTTTCCCGATAGAAGATTCATCGGCAGCCAGCACGCTGAACCCTTCCGATATCGAGTCGCTCGACTTCCTCAAAGATGCGTCGGCTACGGCCATTTACGGTGCGCGCGGTGCCAACGGTGTTGTCATCATCACCACCAAGAAAGGTAAGGTAGGACGGGCACAGTTGTCCTATGACGGTAGTTTCGGTGTGCAGCACGTCACCCGCACTATTCCGATGATGGATGCTTATGAGTTTGTCAAGCTACAGAATGAAATGTATCCTACTGTCGTCGCCGGCTCATACCTGATGAACTACGAAGGCAAGCAATGGACACTGGACGATTATAAAGACATACCGCAATATAACTGGCAGGACGAGATATTCAAAACTGCCTGGCAGCAGAATCATACGGTCAGACTTGCCGGTGGTACGGAAGGTGTACGCTACAATGCTTCCTTATCTTACTTCGATCAGGACGGTACGCTGATAGAAACCGGTTACAAACGTATGCAAGGACGTATGAACACAGTAGTCCGTCGCGGCAAACTGAACATGAGTCTGACCACCAACTATTCACGCTCTATCCAGACAGGTAGTACTCCATCATCCACCTCTTACAGTGGTATGAACAACCTTTTCTATAGCGTATGGGGATACCGTCCGGTGACTTCCCCCGACACTCCGCTCAGCTTCCTGATGGACAGTTCAACGGACAACGCCGTAGATTCAAGCAACGACTACCGTTTCAACCCGATCAAATCGCAGAAGAACGAATACCGGAAGAGCTATACCAACAATCTTCAGATGAACGGATTCGCAGAATACGAAGTGCTGAAAGGACTGAAACTGAAAGTTTCCGCCGGATATACTTATGATTCACGCAAGCAGGATCAGTTCAATAACTCGAATACCCGCTATGGAGGCCCTACCTCTACAGATAAAGTGAATGCTCAGGTAACCCGTCAGGAACGTCTGACATGGCTGAACGAAAACACCCTGACTTATCAGACTAACATCAAAAAGAAACACTTCCTCAATGTATTGGGAGGTATCACGTTCCAGAACTCGGACTATGAGATTTATTCATTCCGCACAACGCACATCCCTAACGAATCACTCGGTATGGCAGGCATGAGCGAAGGACAGGCAGGTACTACCACTTCAGCAAAGTCTTCATGGGCGATGTTGTCGTACCTCGGACGTGTGACTTATAATTATATGTCCAAGTATTACGCTACCGCTTCCTTCCGTGCAGACGGTTCTTCGAAGTTCAACAAGGACAACCGTTACGGATACTTCCCTTCCGCCTCTCTTGCATGGAGCTTCTCGGAAGAAGAATTTATGAAGCCGTTGAAAAGTGTACTGTCCAGCGGTAAGGTTCGTCTGAGCTGGGGACTCACGGGTAACAACCGTATCGGCGAATATGATTATTATGCGCTGCTGGCGGTATTGAAATCAAGAGTCGGCTCGTATACATCGACAAACTCCCTCCCAAGCGGTGTTTATCCGTTCGACAATGATGCGACGAATGCAGGTGTTGTTCCTACTTCTCTGCCCAACAAGGATTTGAAATGGGAAACAACCGAACAATGGAACGCAGGTCTCGACCTCGGATTCTTCGACGAACGTATCGGCATAACGATGGATATTTACCGGAAGACTACCCGCGACCTGTTGCTAGACGCTTCCCTGCCGTTTTCTTCGGGTTATTACAGCGCTACCAAGAATATCGGTAAAGTACGTAACGACGGTCTGGAACTTAGTCTGAACACCGTCAACTTCCAGACACGCGCCTTCAAGTGGACGACTAACTTCAACATTTCATTCAATAAGAATGAAGTACTGGCCTTGTCGGAAAATCAAACAGCCTTGCTGACTGCCGCCCAGTTCGACCAGAACTACAACGGTCAGTCCAGCTACATCGCCAAAGTCGGTCTGCCGATGGGACTGATGTATGGTTATGTCTATGAAGGTACATACAAGTACGACGACTTCAACAAATCGGGTAATTCATACAGTCTGAAACCGGGAGTACCCCACTACTCTACTGAGACCAACACTCAGCCGGGTATGCCCAAATATGCCGACCTTAACGGAGACGGAGTAGTTGACTCCAACGACCGTACGATTATCGGACGCGGACTTCCGATACATACCGGCGGTTTCACCAACAACTTTGAATATAAAGGCATCGATCTGAGCATCTTCTTCCAGTGGTCATACGGCAACGATATCATGAATGCCAACCGCCTGTTCTTTGAAAGCTCCAACAACCGTTCACGCGAATTGAACCAGTACGCCAGCTATGCCAACCGCTGGACACCGGAAAATCCGACCAGTGACATCCCTGCGGCTACCAACTCCTCTTCCAACCGTGTGATCTCTTCACGCATCATCGAAGACGGTTCGTACCTGCGTCTGAAGAACGTAACAGTAGGCTACACCTTCCCCGCCAAGCTGGTGAAGAAATGGAAGATAGACAAAGCACGTGTTTACGTTGCCGCACAAAACCTGTGGACATGTACCGGCTATTCCGGTTATGATCCGGAAGTATCTGTACGCAACAGTGCGCTCACTCCCGGTCTGGACTACTCTTCCTATCCGAGAGCATACTCTATCAGCTTCGGTGTAAGCCTGGGATTCTAAACGGATAATGATAGTAACAGTTAGAAAAAAGTATTCGATTATGAAAGCATTAAAAATAACAATCATAGCTCTATTGGCAGGTTTCAGCATGGCATCCTGTGACTTTCTGGACAAAGAACCTACCAAACTGACGCCGGAGAACTACTTCAACACCCCCGCTGAAGCCAACTCATTCCTGACAGGCGTCTACGCCATACTGTCGCAACCCACTTTCTACGGCGGCGACTATATGTACCTCGTAGCCGGTGACGACTTATCCCACTACGGAGGCAGCGGACGCGGTCCCGCATCTACCGGACTGATCTGCAACAACGCCACTACCAGTGACAACGCCGTGACTGCCTTCTGGTATGCCCTCTATTCAGGCATCAACCGTGCCAATATGTTCCTCGAAAATATCGACAAAGTAAACGGTTTCGATGCAGGCGTCAAAGAACAGTATATCGCCGAAGCCCGCTTCCTGCGTGCATTCTATTATTTCAATCTGGTGGAGTGCTGGGGAGATGTTCCTTTCAAAACGGTTTCGACCCAAAGCGTTACCAACCTGAATATCCCGCGTACGGACAAGCAGGAAATCTACGACTTCATCGTTTCCGAAATGGCAGACGCCGCCGAGACTGGTCTGAAATCGGCCTCCGACCTTGCTTACAAGCCGGGACGTATCTCTCAGTCTACCGCATGGGGCATACTGGCACGTGTATATATGTTCCGTGCAGGCGAGCATTACCGTGAAGACCGCAATGCCACACAGGCAGAAAAGAAAGATTATTTCGAGAAAGCCAGCTTCTACGCCCAGAAAGTAATGACTGCCGGTCACAAACTGGCTGCCAACTACTGGGACCCTTTCATCGATATGTGTTCCGACAAGTATAACACCACTGCCAACGAAAGCATCTGGGAAGCCGAATTTGCAGGCAACAACACTTCGGATACACAAGCCGAAGGCCGTATCGGTAACATCATCGGACTGGCCGGTCCGGACCTGTCCTCCAAAAGCGATGTGACAGGAGCCAAGGACCCCGGATATGGCTATGCCTTTATCTACAGCACTCCGAAACTGTACAACCTTTATGTGAACAACGGTGATACCAAACGTTTCAACTGGAGTATCGCTCCGTTTGAATACAAAGAAGCCGGAGGTAAGAATACAGGCGTTACCCACCGTGAATTTGAGCAGGGCAAACTTGCTGAAGTAATGTCCCAATACGGTCAGCAACGCGGAACTTACCAGTACGCAGATGACACAGAAAAGACCACAGCCACCAAGAACTTCAGCCGTATGTGCGGTAAATACCGCCGTGAATACGAAGCAGATAAGAAAGACAAAAACTATACAGCTATCAACTTCCCGATCCTGCGCTATGCAGACGTACTGCTGATGATCGCAGAAGCGGAAAACGAAGCGAATAACGGTCCTACCACTCTGGCTTACCAATGTATGAAGGAAGTAAGAGAACGTGCCGGACTGAACGAGCTTCCCGACATGACGCAGGAAGAATTCCGCCAGACCGTGAAAGACGAACGTGCTATGGAACTTTGTTTCGAATACACCCGTCGTTTCGACCTGATCCGCTGGGGTGAGTATGTGAAGAATATGAGAGCATTGGTAACCGAAGCACAATCCGGCAACAACTGGACGCAGGGACCTACCAACGTATATACCTACTTCAACATCTCCAGCACCTACAACTACTTCCCGATTCCGGATGCGGAAATGAGTGTGAACAAAGATATCACACAGAACAACCCGGGTTGGTAATCACAGTATTCATCGATAAAAGCATCATAGATTATGAAAACATATAAACTCATAGCCATCTGTATAGCGAGCCTCTTCTTCGGGGCTTGCAGCGACGGACTGGACGAAGCGGTAGGTCTGCACGTAAAGGTGGCAACCAACGAAAATGTAAGCTTCGACGGACAGATCATTACTGCCAAAAAAGGTACTCCGATAGAGTTCATCCTTTCGGGCGATCCGGACTTCCTGACATTCTTCAGTGGAGAAGCGGGCAGCAAATACGAATATCGCGAACGCGAAACGATTGATCCTTCACAGATCAAGTCGTCTATGCTGAACTTCTCTATCTGGTTCCAATACGGCAACCCGAGTACGACATTGGAGAAACACGTATATATCTCCGACGAATTCACCGGATTATACAAGGATAATTTCGAAGCTGACTCTTTGCTCGTAGAGCAATTTGAGAAAGACGGCAAATGGAAAGAACTGGTTCCGCAGTCCGCATTCCCGACAGCGGCGGTAGGCAATGCCGATCTCGCCACTCCATACAGTTTTGATATGAAAGAGTATATGGGCAAACGGATTGCGATCGCTATTTGCTATCGTGGCATTGACAATACAGTGGCACAATCCAAGATGTACTTTGAGCGGATGCGCATCAATAACGTGATGACGAGCGGACAGGAAGCAGAATATTCTGCCGGTTCTTTCGGTTTTACCCCGATCAACATGAAGAACAAATGGAATCTGAAGGATCAGACAGGCATGACCAACGACCGTGAATACGGAACAGTTACCAATAACACATCCGGTATCTGGAACCTGACAGGTGTAGGCGGCGGCTCATTCTTCATCCATAGTACGAATGCCAATGACCCGCTGAAATACAGCTGGCTGGTTTCTGACCTGATTACCGTTAACTCTTGCAGCCCCGATCAGGGAACGAAAGTAAAGGATATTACCCAGCGTCTGGATACGTACACATATACCTACAATGAGATTGGTATCTACAACGTGACATTCCTTGCCCGTAATGCCAATATCGATCATTCCTCCACGACTACTTATCACATGGTGGTGAACGTAGTGGAATAACAATAAACGAATAAAATAATAATTAATACATTATATCTATGAATTACTTTAAATCAATCATGTTAACCGCATTTGCGCTGTTTGCATTGGCAGCGTGCGATACAGACGACTTGAGAGACGATGTTGACAATCTGAAAGACCGCGTAGAGTCTTTGGAAGCGCAAGTCAGTCTATTGAACGATAACATGACAGCTATCAAGCGACTGCTTGAAGGTGGTCAGACTATCACAGAAGTGACGAATACAGACGGTACATATAAACTGAAACTGAGTAACGGAGAAACCATCTCACTGACACAAGGCTCAAAGGGAGAAGTAGCTTATCCTGAGATTACTGTCAATGACGAGGGTCAATGGGTAGTGAACGGTGAAGTATTGATGCAGAATGGTACACCTGTTCAGGCTGTGGGCACTCCCGGTAAGGATGGTATAGCTCCCAAGTTCCGGATTACGGACGAGGGAAGTTTCTGGCAGGTAAGTTATGATAACGGAACCAGCTGGGAAGACGTACTCGACACTGACGGAAAGAAGGTTTCTGCTGTAAGTGATGGTTCCGGAGGAAGCAGTGCAGACTCTTTCTTTGAGGAAGTATACGTAGATTCAACCGGAGAATTCTTCATTGTCAAACTGAAAGGACAGACGGAAGCCATCTCTATCCCTATCGTAAAAGACTTGCTTTGCGAAATCACCGAACCGGAAACCGGAATGAAGAACGGATACTGGGAAATAGGCTATGGCAAGACTGTCACTACAACCGTGAAAGTGAAAGGTGAAAACATCATCGTTACTGCTCCTGCCGGATGGGTGGCTACTGTGAGCGAAGCAGATGAAACGACCAATGTAGCTACATTAAGCATTACAGCTCCGGCAAGCGCAATGAGTACACGTGCAACGGCGGATAACGGTTCCGACGTAACAGTGCAGGTTAATAAGGGTGCCAGTTGGGCGGTTGCCAAGATTCAGGTGAAGGCTGTAGAGGTAGTTGACAGCTACTATGCTTTATATAATAGCGGAGCCACATTTACAATAAATGGAATTGAAGTAAATAACACTAAATTCGAGAATGCAACATACATTGATACTGATCAGACAATCACTACTCCAGGCATCTATTTTATCAAAGGAGGGGTCACTGTCAACTATAACAGTACCGTTAATGCTGCTAATTTGCTTTTCATCGGAGATGATTCACAAAACATCAGTACAGTGGCAATTACAGGAAATTATATCAGACTCAGACAAAATACCGAGACTGGACATTTCTTGTGTAAAAACATTGTATTTAAAGCAGCCGAAGGATTCACCAATTATCTGTTTACTGTTTATGCAGACGAATCATTTGCTAATGTAGCTTTTGATCAATGTCAGATTGTACTTAATGGCAAACCTCTAAGTGCCATTGCAAACGACAAAAGGAGTATTGCCAATTTCAGCATGGAAAATAGTACCATCAATATAACAGCTGTTACACAACAGTTTATTATCAATACCAGCAGTAATAAGAATCAGGATTATGGCAATGTCATCTTTAGAAACAACACATTCTATTGTCCGTCAGGCAAGGTAAATCAATTGGTTTTATTCAATGGTTCAGCTTCAGGTATAACCAATCTGGCCATAGAAAACAATACATTTATAAACTTGGAAACAAATACCGGTGGCTACGTAAACATAGGTAATCTGGCGAAAATCTCTATTAAAAATAATATCTTCTGGACAAATACAGACGGAACAGGTAATGTAGTCATCATTCGTCCTCAGACAACATCACCTACAGGAGATATTTGTGCTGATAACCTCCTTTACAAAACCATGACCTATACTTGGCAAATGTTCTATGGAGGTAAACTACCGTTTGAAGGAGCAGAAGAATTGAAAGCATTAACATCCAATCCGTTCGACGGCGGCACCTTCGACCTCGCCAACGGTATCTTCGTTCCGAATGCAGAATATGCCGAATACGGTGCAACCAACTAATACCGACTAACGTATGAAAAAAGTAATATCAATCATATGTATCACCCTCCTCGTCGCACTTTACTCGTGCGACGAACGGGATGATCTGCGCTCCGACATTGACAACCTGAAAGAACGGGTAGCCAATCTGGAAGCGAGCATAGAACAGATGAACTCGGACATCAGCAACTATCAGCAGATGGTTGAAGGTAAGATTTTGGTGGTGGGATATAGCAAGGATGAGCAGGACAACTATACCATCGAACTGAGTAACGGCGAAACCGTAACCATATACAGCGGCAAAGTAGACATGAACGATATGCCTCTGTTCAGCGTCAATGCGTCAGGTCACTGGGCATATACCATCAACGACATGACCACCGAACTGCTCGTTAACGACAAACCGGTAAGCGCCATCCCCGAAGCGGGAACAGCAGGCGTAACCCCGAAACTGAAAGTAGATGCAAACGGTTTCTGGCTGATCTCTATCGACAACGGAAACACCTGGAACAAACTGGGCAACAACCAGATTGCCGACGGAACGCAAGCCGTTGCCAACGCAAGTTCCCTGTTCAGCAACGTAACCATCGACGAAGCGACCGGACAAATCACCTTTACCATCCGTGCCGACAACAGCCAAGTAAAAGTCCCCATCTACGGAAAAGACTTCTACCTGACAATCAAGTATGAAGGCACAGCCACTTTCGGTCTGGGACAAAAACAGGAGTTCGTGGTAGAACAAGCCAACGTGGAAACAGCCACCATCGAAAACCAGACATGGGGCGTGAAACTGACAGAAAACAAACTGATCGTCACCGCCCCCAAAACAAACGTGCAAGGGAAAGAATACGAAGAACAGATTTACATCAAGATATTCTCGAAAGAAGGCTACTGCCGGGTAGTGAAACTTCCGGTAAAACTGCTGACCACGGAGATAGATGCCAACTCGGCTTTAGCCTGGCAACGCTTCAGGCAGGGAGAAGACAATGTACTGCTCGACTATTCGTATGCCGGATATAATCATGGAGAAAGTGCGCCGCAAGGCGCATTTTCTTTAGGATACCAAGTGATCAACGTAAAAGAGCGCATGACCGCCAAGAACATGACCGCCCGCGAAGCACTCATCAGCATTCTGCAAGAGAAAGGTATGACAAGAGTAAACGGAACCAACAAGCTGAACGCCAACGCGAAGATTGTAATCTATTTCCCCGCAGGCGACTACGTTCTTCACAACGACGACGACAACACCCGCGACGAAAGCAAGCAGAAGGATGCCGTTGACTCGAAAAACAACAATGTCAGCAGTGGCATTGAAATCTATGGCGGCAACTTTGTGATCAAAGGCGACGGTCCCGACAAGACGCGTCTGATCATGGAAACGCCTAATTTGCCGACAAGTATCAGCAACCTCAGTTCATCACCCATACTGTTGGCAATCAAGCATACCAACGGTCCGAACAATGACCGTAACTCCCCCAAGCTCGCTTCCGTAACCGAGAATGCTAAGCGCGGAGACTTTACCGTGAAAGTCAGCGGAACCACCGAAATCTCCTCCGGACAGTGGGTACAGCTGCGTCTGCGCAGCGGAGACAGGGAACTGGTAAAGAAGGAAATCGGTCCGATTGCCCTCAACGAGAACTGGGCGATAGCAAAAGCCCCTATCTCCATCAACCAAAGCTCCGATGACCTGTATGGCGTCAAAATCACCGAGTTTCATCAGGTGAAATCCGCCTCAAACGGCAAGATCACTTTCTACGAACCGATCATGCACGACATCGACATCAAGTATAACGATACGGAAGGATGGGAAATCCGCACGTATAAATATCTGGAGAATGTCGGTGTAGAAGACCTGAGTTTCGTAGGAAACGCATTGGACGGCTACGCCCATCACGGAGAAGGACACGCCGAACAGGCTAAAGTAGGCTGGCAATACGACGGAGCCTACAAACCGCTATTGCTGCAACGTGTAGTCAATTCATGGGTACGCAACGTCCACTTCGAGAGTGTCAGCGAAGCGCTTACTTTTGCCGAATCTGCCAACAGCTCGGCATACAACATCCGTATCAGTGGAAAACGCGGACATTCAGCCGTACGCTCGCAAGGTTCTTCACGCGTCTTTATCGGCAAAGTCCGCGATGAAAGCGCAGGAAATGACGTATACGGAAAGAGTTGTCAAGGACAGTTCCACGGCTGCGGCGTATCGAAGCCAAGTGTAGGAACCGTATTATGGAACGTAACCTGGGGTAATGACGCCTGTTTCGAATCCCACGCCACACAGCCCCGTGCCACGCTGATAGACAATTGCAGCGGCGGACTTGTATACTACCGTGCAGGAGGCGATGAAAATGAAGTCCCCAATCACTTGGGCGACCTCACCCTGTGGAATCTGAATGTGACCGGAACAGACTCTCACGCTTCTAACTTCGCATGGTGGAGCGACAGCGATACATGGTGGAAGATTTTCCCGCCTATCGTAGTCGGTACACACGGTATGAATGTGAAATTCCCCGGTAAAGAGCAGCAACAATTCACATATGAAGAAAGTACCGGTATGAAGGTATCCCCCGAATCTTTGTACGAGGCACAATTGCGGGAACGTCTGGGCTATGTACCCGGATGGCTCAACGCACTTAAATAACAACCAATCACCCGCACGATTTTTCTAACCTTCAGTTAAAAACGTATATGAAAATCAGACTTTAATCAATTTAACACCCAAAAGAGAGGGGCCGTGAGGTTCCTCTCTTTTACTTTTCCGTATCTTTGTAGCAAATTAAAAGATATGCAAGATACACTACCCATCCATTTTGCTCCGCTGCAAGGTTACACCGAAGCAATTTATCGCAATGCACATGACGCCTTCTTCGGCGGTGTAGACACCTATTATACTCCGTTCGTACGATTGGAAAAAGGGAACTTCCGTCGCAGAGATGTCCGGGGAATCGAACCTGAGAACAATGGGGTACCCCACCTGATTCCTCAGTTGATAGCCTCATCGGCAGAGAAAGCAGAAGTGATTTTATCCCTTTTCATCGAAAAAGGATATCAGGAAGTGGATATAAACCTAGGCTGTCCGTTCCCGCTTCTGGCGAAACGTCATAACGGCTCCGGCATCCTTCCTTATCCCGAAGAGGTGAAAGCATTGCTCAGCATTGTCACCCGATATCCGCAAATCAGCTTCTCCATCAAAATGAGACTGGGATGGGAACAGCCGGATGAATGCCTAGCGCTCGCCCCCATACTGAATGACCTGCCTCTGCGCCAGATCACCATGCACCCCCGTCTGGGCAAACAAGGTTACAAAGGAGAAACAGACTTGCAAGGATTCTCAGCTTTCCGAGAGGTCTGCCGACTTCCGCTTGTTTACAATGGAGACATTCATAATTTGGAAGATATTGAACGCATCAGCGCACAATTCCCCTCACTGGCGGGAATCATGATAGGACGCGGACTACTGGCAAATCCGGCTTTAGCACTGGAATACAAAGAAAACCGTACCCTCGCGCCCGATGAAATGATGGATAGACTGAAAGCCATGCACAAAAGCGTGTACAACAATTACGACGTACTATTGGAAGGAGGAGAGGGACAGCTACTGACTAAAATGAAGACTTTTTGGGAATACCTGGCGCCCCAAACCGACAGAAAAATACTGAAAGCGATTCATAAAAGTACGAATATCAGCAAATATTATCAGGCTGTCGGTGCCTTTTTTAATCAACGGTAGATTGATAACCAGTTATTTTATGTAATTTTGCGCCCGTTTATTAACAAGCACATTATGAAAAAATACATTTTATTATCTCTTTGCTTGATGACACTATCAAGTAGTTTCGCACAATTAAAGGATTTTAAATTCAAATTCTACGGACAGATTCGCACGGACTTCTACTATAACAGCCGTGCCAACGAGGAAACTGTAGACGGATTGTTCTACATGTATCCCAAAGATGAATTGCTCGACAGCAAGGGTGAAGACCTGAACGCTACATCGAACAGTAATTTCTATACATTATACTCCCGTTTGGGACTGGATGTGGCAGGCCCGAAGTTGGGAACAGCCAAGACATCCGCCAAAGTGGAAGTGGACTTCCGCGGGTCGGGAACTTCTTACTCCACCATTCGTCTGCGCCATGCATACTTTAACCTGGACTGGGGAAAGTCGGCTGTGCTGGTAGGTCAGACATGGCATCCGTTGTTCGGTGATGTTTCTCCTCAGATTCTTAATCTTTCCGTAGGAGCACCGTTCCAGCCGTTCAGCCGTGCACCGCAGATTCGTTATCGCTTCAACAACAAACACCTTCAGTTGACCGGAGCATTGGTATGGCAGTCTCAATATCTGTCACAAGGACCTGCCGGTAAAAGTCAGGAATACATAAAAAAGAGCAATATCCCTGAGATTTATGTCGGAGCAGATTACAAAAACGGAGGATTTCTGGCGGGTGCCGGCATTGAAATGATTTCATTAAAGCCACGTACGTCAGTGACATGGCAAGAATATGCATCCAGTGGTAGCGGATATCCGCTTCCGTTCACTATTACAAACAAAGTAGACGAGCGTATCACTACCCTTTCTTATGAGGCTCATGTAAAGTATACCAATAAGAATTGGTTCATCGGTGCCAAGAGTGTATTAGGTTCCAACCTGACACAAGCATCCGGTTTGGGAGGATTTGGAATTAAGTACATAGACAACAAGACAAAAGAGCAGGAATACACTCCGATACGCTTCTCCAGTTCATGGCTGAATGTAGTCTACGGACAGAAATGGAAACCGGGAATCTTTGTAGGATACGCCAAAAACTTAGGTACAAGCGATGAATTAGTCTCTGAACAACTCTATGGAACAGGAACCAACCTCGATAAACTGGTAACTGCCGGAGCAGAACTTACCTACAATGTTCCTCACTGGAAGTTCGGAGTTGAGTATACATTGAGTTCGGCATGGTACGGCAAGCTGGATAAATCGGATGGTAAAATCATAGACACCCACTCCGTCAGCAACAACCGTATTGTAGCAGTCGCTATGTTCATGTTCTAATTTGCAGAAGATCATTCACCGGAAGCATATTGCCGTTTGTTTCAAAAAGTTTCAGACGCTTGAAACTTTTAGTTTCAAAGGTTGGAACCATTGGTTTCATTACTTGAAACTAAAGGTTTCAAGGCGTGAAACCAAAAGTTTCGTCCCATGAAACAACCTGGAGAAATACTCGATTAGGATGATTTGACCGCCCGATCCGATTAACTCAACCGTATCTGTTGTTTCAATTGCCCTGTTCTTTTAGGAAGCATTAAATCATTTATTAGTCAATAATGAATGATCTCTCAGTCATTAATAGCTGATTTCTCAATTATTAATGGCTGGGAGATCAAACGTTAACAGTTGAAAAATCAGCTATTAACATCCTGTAAGTCAAAAGATAACATTGTAGAAATGAGACAGATCAGGATGAGACAGAGTGAGAGCAACCGTTTGCCCTCATACCTGCCACCACAGTTGCTACCACACCGGAAACTACGATGAACAAAGGGATACAGACCGTTTGTTAGAGCATGAGAGCAAAACTGCTATCAAATCACTGTGGAGAGTTTTCTTCTCAACCACCGGAAAGGAAAAGGTTATTTCTTCAGTTCTACCTCATAACTGGCTCCATCCTTACAGAGGAAGCGGAGTACCGTTTGTTTTTTATCCTTTGACACCACCTTGCAGTAAGGAGTCTCCATCACCTTCCACCTACCTTTCAGAGTCACTGTCACAGGAATCTCACCGCTTTCATTGTCAATCCACGGGCGGGAATAGATACTGCGTTCGATACGTTTTCCGTCTTTATCGAAAGCCTCATCACTCGGACCACGATACAATGCCAAATCCGGTTGAGCTACAGTCAATAATACTTTATCAACAGATTCCTTATGGACCATCACTAAGCAGGACGTATCCGTACGCTGCAATAATCCACCGGGAAGCAGTGACTGGGGAGTTTCAAAGAGCACATAAGAAGTTATCTTGTCAGAAGGCGATTCAAGGATATGTGCATTCCGGTCTTGCTGCAAGACTTTATAGGCAGGCTTCTTTGCAAAAGCAGTCATCGTTTGCTGATCCGTCTCCGGCAGAATCGCATATTCGTAGCTTCCCGCTTTCGGTGCTTTCCCATGGTCGATAATCAATGATACCCAGTCTCCTTTCGTTTCTTTGCCTGTATCCTGCATACGGGAGTATTGCGGAAAGTTTTTCTCGAATCTTGCAGCAACCGGCACATAATATCCGGTGCCCAGATGGTCTATCCATACTTTTCCTTCACCCGCATTATTCTTCCAATAGTCATGTGCCGCTTTATCTGTGACGGCTAGTTGGAAGATG
This sequence comes from Bacteroides thetaiotaomicron, assembly GCA_019412825.1. Classification (GTDB taxonomy): domain Bacteria; phylum Bacteroidota; class Bacteroidia; order Bacteroidales; family Bacteroidaceae; genus Bacteroides; species Bacteroides thetaiotaomicron_A. The sequence goes on from DXOL01000029.1 coordinate 154,236, forward strand.
GTCGTCTCCGTAGGATAATCCGTGTTCATATTCTCGATATCCGAGCCCAGACAAACGATCATTCCGTCGATGAAATGGAAGGATTTTCGCGCACGATGCGTTCCGTTATACTTATCGTGTTCGTGCAGTTTCATTCCGAAGTTGCCATTCATCTTTCCTTGTGACAGGCCGCCGGCAAAGGCTTCATCCGAATAAAGCATCTCTTCCATTCCGGAGAATGTATCTACATTCAGCACGTTGGCTTTGAGCAGGTCCAGCGGGAGATGGATGGAAGTCACTCCCGGAATACGGTTCCAGTCCAAACCTTCCTGCTGCCATCCGCTGGTGGCGGGAGTCACTGTCTGCCCCGGAGGTGCTGTCAGTATCTGGAGACTTCCATGTGCCAGATAACGTCCATAAAGGTTGTGTCCCAAATAATGTTCGGCTGCCCAAAGGTAGCGCGAATGTCCGCGTGCCACAGCCGACCAGTTTCCACGTCGTTGCACGGATACGCAGCCATAGCCTAGCGAGAGATTCCCTTGCGGGTCGGACTCGGCACGAAAACCGTTCTCCACCAGCCGTTTGGCAATCTTGCGCTCCTGAGCGTTCGAAACTTTCGGCATATACTCCGGTGCCTGTTCCGCAGCAGAGGAATCAGAAGATACGAGACGCAGGTAGGCGGATGCCATCTCTTTATCAAAATCGCCCTTTCCATCGGGAGTTCCGGCAATTGCCATCATCGCATAGTGCATGGGAACTAATTTCCCCTTTCCATCGGGATGGCGCCCGGACATAGACAAGGGAAAGTTCAGTTTATTGCAGTAGAAACGCATGGCAAGCAGGACATCTTTGACCGTCTGGTGTGCCAATTCGGAAACGGCAAGGCTCGTCCGGCTGAAAAGATAAATCATATTCGTTGCCCCGTCCAGTCCTCCAACGGCATAGGCAGGGTAGTTATTACGATGATGGAAAGCTCCTCCGTCCACTTTGAAAGAACCGGCCAATCCCGGTGCAGGACGGCAGCCGTAGTCAATCCATCGGGAGAAGGACTTCAAGTATTGCAGTTTCTCCGGCGTGTCTTCCATCATCAGAATGCTTGCGATACGGCCGGTGGTTTGTGTATTGAAAGAATCCATGTCGATGCCGTTGCCTTCCGGCTTGGGATATACTTCGTTGGTGATGGCATACCAGCGCAATGTCCGCTCCGCTTCGAGCAGCTTTCCTTCTTCCCGCAATACGTCTTTCATCAGGAAATAAGCCGGATAGAGTCCACGCACGCTATATCCGTAATGATGAATATTGCCCCAGCAACTGCCGTAAGTCACTCCCTGATCGGTGATATGGTCGTACATCGCAAGGAATTTCCGTTTCATTTCCTCGCGGACCGGTGATCCTGCCTCACTGTTATTGTAAGCTACGGCAATCCGTTTCATCAAGTCAAAATAGGCACGCATCTCTATCCCCATCTTGGTCAGCATATCCTTGTCCCAGTCCGGAATCATCCGTTCGTAGGCTTCGGAAGCACGCACCATGAAAACGGGCACTCCGGACACTTGCCCGTCCTTATAGGTTATCTGATAGAGGTCGTATTTCTTACGGATGGTTTCGGCTTCTTTCTCCGTCACCTTTCCTTTCGTATAGATCATGTCACGGAAACGCTTTTCCAGCAGGTTCATTTCCTGCCGCTGCGTGTCGCTTACGGGAGTCAGTTCAATGTCCGGTTTGAGCAGGGAGTGTTTGTAGAGTACCAGCCAGTGATTGGTAGTGCCGGCATTGACAAACGGCACTTGTAGATCGGCTGTCTGCTGACGGGCGTCTACCTTCGTCGCAGTGATCAGATGATCGATGAAAAGACGTCCTTTTGCATTGGGAGCCACGATGCGGAGTTCGTTCATTCCTTCTTCCGGCGTGCCTTGCATATCGCGTTCATAGCAGACCCATGCCGCACGCCAGCCTTTGAAATTGATGCCGAAAGGGAAAGAAGCACACTTACGGCCGTCTTTCAGAAATTCAAACTCGATAGTAGTATCCTGTGGCTGTTCATTGTATATCCATACGATGAAAGCGGAAAGATACAGGTCTTTCCCCGTCGGGTCCTTCTTTTCAAACTTCAGGTCTTTTCGGAGTTCCAGTACTCCGTTCGGTTCGAAGGCCCATTCCAATGAATGTTTTCCATCTTTATAATGTGCACCGGAGATGCTCAATTGAGACTGAACACCGGTTATACAGGCAGGTAACTGCGGCTCTTCAAAAGAGAACATCCGCTCGTCCGTAACTATCTGTGCATTGAGAAATGCCGGACAGAGAAAAGACAATATCAACAGAGTCAATGATTGAGTAAGAAATCGCTTCATCATTCGGGGTATTAGTTTAAAGATCGTTTATTTCCGGATACAAAGAAACCCCTCTTTTCGAAAAAAGAGGGGTTTAAATCGTACAAAATAGCTCAAATTATGTGTTGAAAGAAAAGTATCTTACCAATATCTGACTATTTTTCCGGCTTCCGGATGTAAATACCAGTCCCGATTCTCAGCCCCGTTACTGTTCACCCATCCGCGGAATTTAGGATAGGCATCATCAAAAAGTACCTTTTCATAAGCGTGCGCCACACCTACAGGAACCTTAAATCCCCAGACGAAACCGTTCTTATTGCAGTAGGTTGTTCCTTCCACCATCTCTCCTTTGGAGTCGGTTTCATATCTTGCATAAGAATAAGTAGGTTTGTATCCTTTCATGTGAGTCTCTCTGCCGTCATGCGTTGTGATAAAGAAATTCTGTTTCTTTGTATCGAGAATCAAATCCCGGAATGCTTTCAACTGCGCGGCACTCTCAGTGGCACTCAATTCCGAACGAAGCTTACCGGTCAGCGTAACCTCAGCTCTTAACATCGGCAGTCCCACTTTAATATATCCTTCCGTAGTCTGAAAAAACGTACTGTTATTGCCGAGGTCAGCAAGTCCGTCCATTGTAATGACCGGGCTTCCATTCTTCATATCGACCCATACTTTACAATATTGCTGCTTATCATTGAACGTTTCCCGCGCCTCCGCACTGGTGGTTCCTACAGCCCATTCATCTTCCATCCCCTGACCTTTCTTCAGCACGATACGGGTTACAACCTTATCAATATACTTACTGTCCAGGTCTTCCAATACGACCCCCAGCCTGGTAGGATAAATTCCACCCTTGGCACGCACGTCCAAAGTCAGTTTCAATCCTTCCTTATATCCCTGTGACGGCAGCAACTCTTCATTCTGACATTCGGTTACTTTCAGGTCATACTCAAACACCACATCATTAAGGTCATTGTCCTGCCCTGACTCCACAGGCCAGTTATCTTCAAACATGGCAACGCCCGTATTATGGTAGAAACGGAAACCGGCATCTTCTTCACTGGTCGGACTGACCGCATCTTCAGGAAGAGAAACAGAAACCGGGACTATACGGGTGGTCGCCCAGTCAAAACTTAATAAATCATCCGGACCGGAAGCGGTTGATCTTACCGTGCTACGGCTCGGAGTACTCAACACCAACGCTTTCACCCGTTCGCCCGACGTTGAAACGTACTTCATATATACGTTCTGACAGTGAATCGGAACATTTAAATCAAGACTTACAGGAGCACTTTCTGTGACAAGTACATTCCCTGCCAGTAAATTCTCCTCCAGACACCCCTCTTCAGAATACAAAGAAACAACTGCTGTTTTTTCCCCATTCCCCACATTCTCTTCATTATTACTTTCTGTACAAGCAACAATGGCAAATATCCCCACTAAGAGATACTTCAATTTTTTAGCCTTCATATTCATAATTATAATAGTTAAAAAATATTCCCCCCTTTACTTTTCTCCCCCAATCATTGCATAATCAAGTGCCGAAAGATCAGCTTGTTTAGTTAACTAATCAAAAATAAAATTAACTCTCTCTAGTCTTTTTCACAGCTTTTTATTCAATTAATCTCCTTTCCATCGAAAAACATTCTTTAAGTATAAGCAACACTTCACAGCGTTCAGCCTAAAGAATGAATTGATTATGCAACAAAAATACTATATTTGCGTTGAATATACAAGTTTTTAATCAATTATATCAATAAAGGGGAATGGATCAGGTTTTGTTTGGGGTAGATTACTTAGAATACTATTTTTATTGGATATATTATAAATTTATAGGATATCCTTTCATTATCAGAATATGCTCAATAGTCGTAATATTCTGCATAGTTGCATATTTGTTCCTGCTGCTACATATTATCTACGGTATATATAAAAGACGAAAAGAGAAACGGAGATATAATAAAGTCTACAAGAAGTATTATGATGAAATGAAGGCAATCTCTCTGGATGCCGCCACGCTGACTGATGAAGAAATCGCCGACAAGTTGGAATATGACAAGAAAAAACGTCCGAAGCCCAATGACCTTCGTATCATTACTCAGCTACTGACCGAAATAAAAAGTGCCCATGAAGATGAAATCAATGAACTTAATTTTCAGAGCATACAATCGGTATTCCAGATTACCCGTTTCCTGGAACGTGAACTTCAGTTCGGTAAGAAGGGATCGAAAATACAAGCACTGAAACTGATTCAGTCTATCAACGGATACGCTTCGGAAGCTGTACTGGTCCGCTTTCTCTATCACCGACAGATAGAACTAAGAAACTCTGCACGTTATACGTATATGTGGCTGAGCCAGGGAAATCCGTTCCGATTCTTCGACGAAGATATCAGCATGAAGCTAAGACAATGGGACATGATGGAACTGCACGCTATCCTGGAGCATCGTAAAAAAGTGGGATACAGTACGCCCAGTTTTATCAAGTGGGTCAATACCTCCGCCGAGGAAAACGTTAAGATTTTCTTTATCAATGAAATCAGACTTTACAATGAAGTGGAAAGTGCTCCGATCTTAGCCAAGCAGATCAATGCCCGTTCGATGGAAATCCGGGGAGAAGCCATACGGACGTTAGGAAAGCTGAAATACAAGGAGATTGAACCCAAGCTGATTGAGATGTATAATGTGCAGCCGGAGGAAGTTAAACGGAATATCATCACTGCCATTGCGGATTTAAAAACAGGCAAGCCTTTATCATTTCTTTACAGTGCTTATGATGAAGCGGACAATTGGTTGACCAAAAAAGTAATTTTAAAAGCACTCTATGAATATAGCAGTATGGGCAGAAGAACATTCGATCAATTGGAGCGAAAAGCGAGTTCGAATACAAAAATATTGTTTGCCCATACCAAGCACCCGTTAATCAACCAACTAAATTAAAAGGATATGAAAGAATTTATATTCACTTTCTTCAATTACTTCGTATTCTTTTATACGAGTCTGCTGGCGATAAGCTTTATCGTATTTGCTTTTCTCTCCTTCATCTCCTTGAAACGGAGAAAGGATTACTATGTGGAAAGCTATATCCGAAAGACAATAAAGGAATCACCCTACACACCGGGGATTTCGGTGATTGCTCCCGCCTACAACGAAGAGAAGACCATCATTGACAATGTAAACTCTATGCTGGCACTCGAATATCCTCTTTTCGAAGTAATCATTGTAAATGACGGAAGTACGGACAGCACATTACAGAAAATGGTAGACTATTATGAACTGGTTGAAGTGCCTTATGCCTACATAGAGCGAATCAAAACCAAACCATTCCGCCGGCTTTTAAAATCCGCCAATCCAAAATACAGCAAGCTCATCCTCGTAGACAAAGAAAACGGAGGAACCAAGGCAGACGCATCCAATGCCGGTATAAATGCCTCATCATATCCTTATTTTATATGCACGGACGTAGACTGTATCCTTGAGAAATACGCTCTCTACCGCTGTATATGGCCGATCATATCTTCTGAGAAACAGGTGATTGCAGTCAGCGGAACCATGCTTATGGCCAACGGATGTGTAGTGAATGAAGGGCAGATCGTTGATGTAAAATCTCCCCGTACTCCCATCCCACTTTTCCAGAACCTGGAGTATATGCGCTCCTACCTGATCGGTAAAATGGGATGGTCCGCCATCAACGGGATGCCGAATGTGTCCGGTGGATTCGGACTTTTTGACCGTTCTGTGGCAATTGCCGCCGGCGGATATGACGGCACCTCCTTTGCCGAAGATATGGATATGGTGACACGTATGGTAGGATATATGTGCGACTTCTCCCGACCTTACAGAATCGTGCAGATTCCTGATACTTGCTGCTGGACAGAAGGACCGCCCAACTTATTCATGCTCCACCGACAGCGTACCCGCTGGGCACGGGGACTTTTCCAGACTCTCAGTATCCACCATAAGATGATCTTCAACAAGAACTATAAACAAATGGGCTTATTGACCTTACCCTATATGCTTATCTTCGAGTTTCTGGCACCGATCGTCGAAGTCACCGGAATCGGCGTTTTCCTCTATCTTGCATTTACGGGAGCCGTCAACTGGAATACAGCCTGGATGATCTATCTGACAATCTATATTTTCTGCCAGTTTTTATCAATTGTAGTGATCACCTACGACTATTACGTCGGAATGCTCTACAAAAGAGGATATGAATATCTGTGGGTCATTATCGCTTCGATACTGGAACCTATCATTTATCATCCTATAGTGACTTTCTGTTCACTGAAAGGATATCTGAGCTATCTGACCCAAAGGGACTTCAAATGGAAGAACATGGAACGGAAAGGGTTCACCCAAAAGAAAAACAAGGAAACTGAAACAGACAATATATCCGGCATGAAATCAGAACCGGTTATGTAAATAACAAACAATAATAACAATACAGAATGAACAGAGAATCTTTCCATAAGATTATTATACTCAGCTGCCTGCTTTTGCTGATTACCTCGTCCGTAGGTACCGACAAAGGATTTCAGACACCGGAGCAATATGCCCAGATTGTACAGGAGCATTTCGCCAACGAAGAGTGGGAAGCCGGAAAGGAACTGCTGGAAGAAGGACTCAAGAAATATCCGAACGTATCGGACCTTCAATGGCTCATGGGCAAATACTGGTATCACGAAAAGAATTACGACCAATCCCGGTATCACCTGGTCAAAGCGATAGAGGACAATTACAACAACGTCAATGCCAAGCATTTGCTGGTTGACGTGGAAGATATCACTGAAAACTACTCCAGCGCCATCTGTTACGTGAACGAACTTCTTGAAGTGAATCCGTATTGGAGGGGGTTATGGCGGAGGAAAATCGAACTATACCGCAAGCAAGGGAATGATGTGGAAGCCGACCGTTTATTGAAACGAATCAATCAGATTTATCCCAATGATACCATTCTGAGAAAAGACTATATCTACAGTATGGAAACGGGATATCAGCAAATGAAGAAGAACGGTAACCGCAAAGAGGCTATTCAGACCCTGACCGAACTGATTAAAACCTCTCCCGACAATGAGCAATATTATCTGGATATCATCAATCTGCATTTGCAGGAAGGAAATCAGGAAGCCGCCCTGGGATGGTCATCAAACGGCTTATCCGCCATACCGGGCAGCATTGCGCTCATCAACAAACGGGTGGGTATCTTAGGCGAATTGGCCCGTTATCCGGAGGCACTGGTTTTTGTCCGCACTCAGATGAAAAGCAATAACAGTCCCTATCTACGCAGTATGTATAACAATTTACTGATGGAAGCCGCCCGTTCGGAAAAGCAGCGGGACCCCTATGTGCTATACGGTATGGCTTATGAGAGCGGCAGCAAAAATAAAGAAGCATTGGACTATCTGCTCAATACATCTGTCACAAGAGGCTACAATGACGATGCTCTTTTCTATATCAGAGAAGCCAAAAAACAATATGGAAATACAGATAAAGGGATTCTATATAAAGAGTACCTGCTTTACCGTCAGATGAACGAAGAAGAATTGGCATACTCTGCATTGAAGAAGTTGTACGATATGTATCCGGAAGATTATGATATTGGCATAGCCGTATGCAGCCAGCATCTGAGGAAAGCCGACAAACTAATGGAACTCGGACTATACTCGGAAGCACTGCCTCATATTTTATTTGTAACTCAGAAAAATGCCGATGGCGAAATAAACAGTGCTGCCTGGGAGAAGGCTCTCGGATGCTATGTCAACCTGAGACGTTACAACGAGGCACTGTCCGCACTGGATACGATTACCATCCGTCATCCGGAATACGAAAACGGCATACTGAAAAGAGCATTTATCCTCGATAAAATGGATAAAACTGAAGAGGCGCTCCAACTTTATCTGTCCGCTATCGAACAAAGTGACGAGAATATGCGGATATTCTATGTCATCGGATATGAAGAACTGGCAACTCCATACATCAAGAAATGTATGGAAGTAGGTGCGACACAAAAAGCTTACGATATAGCTACCCAGCTAGTCAGCCTCAACCCGTCAAGCGATCTTGGACTGCGGTATGCGATTAACTCGGCAGGTCTGCTGGGGAGATTCGACAAATTTCAGGAATATACAGAACGGGGAATCTATTATTATCCCGAAGAACCGTTCTATCAGGCCAAACAGGCAACCCTCTACGATCGGGAAAAGAAGCATGAAATTGCCCTTACTTTCTTGCAGCCGGTACTCCATAAGTATCCGAGCAACAAAGAGATTATAGGAGCTTTTTCACAAAGCAGTGAATATCGCGCCTTGCAACTATCGAAAGCTAAAGAGCCCGAACAAGCACTTGCCGTACTCGATACGGCATTGCTTTACGACAGCCAAAGCAAATCATTGAAATATACCAAGGGAGTGGTATACGAAGCCAACAAGCAAGCCGATTCAGCTTATTATTATCAGAAATATTATGAACCTTCCATTATGGAATACCGGTCTTTTCAACGGCATTTATCGGGACTCAGAAGCATGATGCTGAAGAATGAGATTGCACTGACCTATCTGCGTGCACGCTATGGAGAAGAAGATGTCATCACCTCCGTAGCCAGTGCGGAATATACCCGGAAAACAGATAAGAACACATATACCGGACGTCTCAACTATGCCGGACGAAGCGGATCAGCCAGTAAAAGTATGCTGGCCGAAGAGCAGACTCCCGGCGGAGTCGGCATCCAGATACAAGGAGAATGGACGCATCGTCTCTCTCCTAAATGGAGCGGAACGATCAACGCAGCCTACGGTACTAAATATTTTCCTGAATTTACAATCAATGCTTCTCTGACCCACTATCTCAGAAATGACTGGGAAATAGGAGCCCGCATAGGATACAGACGCATTCCTGCATATAACAAACACTATGAATGGGACGAAGACCTGTGGAACGGCAACAACGGTGAGAATGGTTTCAAGTTCACCGGCTGGGATCAGTCGAAAACAAATCTGATCACTGTCGACGCGGGAGTTGCCAAAACCATCGAGCAAGTCCGTCTCGACGGTAAGGTAGATATGCACTTCTTTCATTCAAACTTTTACTATAACGCTCAGATCGGTGCCAAATATTTCCCGATAAACGACGGACGGACTAATATCAACGTTGCGGCAAGTCTCGGGTCGGCACCGGAAACCGCCGTGTTGGATTATGCCCTGCCAGGGTCCTTCTCACATACGAATACAATGGTAGGCTTGGGAGGACAGTATATGCTCACTCCCCATATAACAATCGGCTTAATGGGAACCTGGAACACTTTCTATAGTCAGTCGAATACAATCTACGGGACCAATCCGAACCAGCCTGTAGAGACGATATCGACACGTTATAAAAACTTATACAATATCTATGCGCAAGTTTATATCTCGTTCTGACAAGTTTAGCCTTATTCTGACAGAAGTAATAGGTATCTGCTTCCTTTTGTCCGGCTGCCACATACAAGCACGTACAGAGGCCTTTGCATCCAAAGAAGGATACCTTATCACGATCAGTGAAGACCCGACGGAGAAAGATACCCGCTGGGCCAAATATTTGTATGACCACCTTCAAAAACGTGCAAAAGACGAAGAAATGATAGCTTTTGGAGTATCCGATAAGGATATGTGCCGCATCATTATAAAGATAGACGCGGACTTACCGAATGACTACTGTATCACAAATAAGGGAAAAGAGATTAAGCTGACCGCCTCTGATGACAAAAAGATGTTGTGGCTGCAATACCAGCTGATAAAAAAAATCAGTAAGGAAGACCCGCGCATAGACGGGACTGATCTTCCTCCCGCCATAATCAGCCTCAACGACACTTGCGGCTCCTTTTCCTTTGATTATCAAAGTATTTACTCCCCTGCCGGCTTAGATGCCGACTTTTCGGGAATAACCGGACTGGATAACTTTGACAACAGTTGGGGTATATGGGGACATAACCTGAGAAAAGTATTAGGAGCGAATGCAGAAAAAGTATACGCTACCATAAACGGCAAGAAAAACGACACTCAGCTTTGCTTTTCTTCCGAAGAAATGTACCGGCAGATAGAAAGTTATATCATAGACAATTATGGAAAAAAAGACCGTTCACATTTCGTCATTGCCCCGGACGACAATCCTCTCGCCTGTACATGCCCGACTTGCATAGCCTTCGGAAATACGGCTACCAATGCAACTCCCGCTGTTACGGGATTAATCACCCGTCTGTCCGAACGCTTTCCCAGCCATTTATTCTTCACGATTTCCTATCTCAGCACACAAAAGGCGACAGATAAACAACTGCCTCCTAATGCAGGAATTATCGTCAGTACAATTGACTTTCCACTCCGCATGATAAAAAACGATGCAAAAGAGAAAGATTTCATCCAACGATTGAAACAATGGAAAAAAGTGACTAAAAACATCTATATATGGGACTATATCAATAATTTCGACGATTATCTGACTCCTTTTCCTATATTAAAAATAGCGCAGCAAAGATTACAACTCTTCCAAAAACACGGAGCCAGTGGAATTTTCTTTAATGGCAGCGGGTATAACTATACTTCCCTCGATAAAATGAGGACTTTTGTACTATCTGCACTACTGATCAATCCTGCACTTTCTGTTGATGAATTAGTAAAGTCATATCTGAATCAAGAGTATCCATCTGCAAAGGAATGGCTGCATGACTACTATATCAACTTAGAGAATAACACTGCATCCGGAAAGAATCTTTTGCTCTATGCCGGTATCCAAGAGTCTGAGAAAGCATATCTTCACCCAGAAGAGTTCATCCGTTTTTACGATAAAATCGGCGATTTTGTAAAAAAGGCCAAAGGAACAGAACGAAAAAAACTTCATGAACTCCAGACGGCATTGTCTTTCACGCGCCTAGAATTAGGGCGCAATCATGGCGCCGATCTCTACGGATATGCCCAACGAAAGGGAAAGAGTATTCATCCGACTACTCAGTCCCGGGAATGGCTCACTCAGCTAAAAGAGCATAAAGCATTCCCCAAAATGGAGTCTTATAATGAATCCGGCGATGAAATCGACCGATATATAAAGGAATGGGAGCAATATATATTTGCTTCCGATATATCTTCCAGTCTATTGGCAGGAATTATTCCGTCCGTAACTCCGAAATGGGAAGACAATGACACAGACTTCTCCATACTGACAGACGGGACTCACGGTTTACCCGGAAACTATCACTTTGGCTGGGTCATCATACCCAAAAATGAATGTACAATCAGTCTGCCTGTCAAAGATCTCCGGATATCGGGAACACTCTATCTTAGTTTTCTGGACCTTCCCGAACATCGAATTTACGTTCCACAAAAGATGGAGTTATCAAAAGACGGAGTATTTTATAAAAGCATAGATATTAAGTCGGAAAGTTCCGATGAAAAGGGGAAAATGATCAAAGTGAAAGTTCCGGTAAATTTGGATGGTACAGACCATTTACAAATAAAAGTGCTCGGGACAAAGGGAGAAAGAGCACAGATTGCTTTGGATGAGATAGCACTCATTCCATAAGAAACAGAAAGATGAACCATATCATAATGTGGGAGTTATGAATAATATCATAAAGTGGGAATTATGAACAAATCTGTATTTTATATTCTTTTATTAATGGGACTTTCCATGTTCTTTGCATCCTGCAAAAAGGAAGTACGCCCTACAAGTATGAGTCTAAAGGACTCAATCCGTCATTATTACCCGATCAAACAAGGGCAGCAGCTGGATATCATGCTTACTGTTACCAATACGGGTAATGCACCGTTAATCATCTCTGAGATGCAACCGTCTTGCGGATGTATCATTGTAGACAAGAGTTCACATATCATCATTCCCGAAAAAGGAATCAGGCAGTTCCGGGCTACTTATAACAGTATCAAGAACATTGGAGAAGTCACCCACCGCATCCGGATTTATGGGAATATCCTGCCACATGGAAAGGCCGAACTGAAATTTGATGTCAACGTCGTTCCGGACGCCGATTATACACGCGATTATGAAGAACTTTTTCAGGAGTTCAATGCGAAAAACGGCATCGTCAAACAACTAGTAGACGGAAAAGAGTCAGAAATGGGATACTATGTCGGTAATCCTTGATTGATACCGGCAAAGCATCCCATTACAATCTGATATTATGTCGTCGTTTAAGGATGTAGTTCTTTAAAAGCAGCATTCTCTTCCTGCACGTGCTGAATGGTTTGTTTCAGCTCTGCAATCGGTAAATCATATCCATACCAGCCGGTATAGCAGTCCACTACATACCATTTTCCATCGGGCAGCAGTTCGAACTCCACACGTAAGTCGATTTCCGATTCCTCGTATCCAGCCTCAAACACTTTATGTGCCGGTTCGTTCAGCGTAAACTTAGATACATAAACGCCGCCCTCTTCTTGGGTGATACGTTCTTCTTTCAACGTTTCACTATCCAGCAAGGGCCACTTTTCCTTCGTAAAAGGGAAAGTTTTCTCAGTTTCCCCGTCATCTGCCAGTAAAGTAACCGGTGTCTTCAACGGAAACTTGACACGGGTATACTGAAACGCCGCACTGGAAGTAAACTTATCCAGAAACGACTTGAAATCTTCTCCTGTCTGTGCTGCTTCACTTTCTACTTTCGCCCTGGAGCTATTGCCACAGGAAATAAATGAAATACCTGCCAGCAATGACATGACCATCAAACAGCATGCAAACTTCTTAGCTCTCATAACACGATATAAATTAAGAGTTTAAAATAACGCTGCAAAGATAATGACAAGTTCAATATCTTGATACGAATCGGGAAGAAAATAATTAGCCTATGAAATCTCCGGCTTTTCAGGCAGTTGATTCACAGTTAAACAACTATAAATAATATACTTATCACACATCATTATTCAGGTATTAAAATAACTTTGTCAGAAATCGAAATACTAACTTAAATAAAAACACACCTATGAGACACCCCCACTGTTTTCTCCTGATAGGTCTTTTGCTTTTATGCAGCACACAGACTATCGCTTTTGCCCAATCCGGCACTTATCAAACAATTCCCGAACCTTTGCGAGGCTATTGGCAATTTAAAGCAGACAATGTGTCTGACTGGAACGGCCCACTCATCGGAAAGAATTTCGTAGAGAACTATTATGTCGTTTTCTATGTCGAACAGATAAAACAGGAAGCTGACGGCAGCTACTTCTTCCATTTACGCAATCAGAAAGGAGATACGACGGAATTCCGTATTACGCCTACCGGTAATGACGCCGCCACCATTTGGTACAAAGGCTGGAAAGAGCCAAAGGACTGTGTCCGCAAGCAAGTCCCCGACCATACGGAATCGCTCACTCCCCTTACATTACCCGACCACATTTATCAGAAATGGGTGAAAGGATTATCCGGAAAAGTAATCTACGAATTCACACGTGACGGAAAACTGCTCTATGACGGAAAAACATGGGATATCTTATCTGCCGGATATTTTCTCAATAAAGAATATCGCCTGCTCGTCAAAAACGGAGAAACGTACAAGTTGCTCTACCTCAGCTTCCCCTTCCCGAAAACAATGAACGTAGCCGCTGAGCTGCAAAATGAAAAAGTCTCTCCCATCGCCTCGCACCCTGAAATATATGCTTTTGCAGGATGCTGGGTAAACCAAGCGACCGGAGACTGGCGCATCGGCTTCTTCGAAGACTTTGCCGTCTATCAATGTCAATTTTGGAATTATGAGTCTATAAACACCCAAAAGAATCAAACCACCATCATCCTGAAAAATGGAACGGAACAACTGAAAGTACGTTTAACTCGCAAAAATGAAACTTCCTGCACCTTGTCTATCGGAAAAGAAAAGGCACAGGTATACGTTCTTTGTAACGACAAACACCTGCCCGATTATCCGGTAGCTGACACTACTTCTTTCGCAGACAATGGATATCAGACGGACAGTGTAACTCTTATCGGATATCTGCGCAATCTACCTTCAACACATCCTTTCGAAGTTACCGTGCCGGATATGATCACCGACAAAGAAGAAAAATTTACCACTGCCATCGACTCACAGGGAAGATTCACACTCCGTTTTCCTGTGCTGAACAGCCACAATGTGTTCATCGACTGGGGACGCACCACTATCTGGACATCCGTAGAGCCGGGAGAGACCTATTTCCTCTATGTGGACTTTGCCGACGGAAAGAAATTAGTGATGGGAGAAAAGGCACGTATTCTCAATGAGCTACTGGCCCACGAAGGACTCAGTGAATATATCGGCTACGACGAAGGAGAAAAAATGGATAATATGGAATATTTGCAAAAGACGCAGGATATCATCCGTCATAAATCAGAATATCGCGCAAAGATGCTCAATGATCATCCGTTTCTCTCGCACAAGTTCCGCTATTACACAGAACAAGAAATCCCCTGCAACGCCGCACGTGACCTGATGCAACGTCGCTTTTCGGTAGACCGTAACAAGCAGGAGCATCTGCAACCGGAATTTATGAGTTATGTAGACTCAGCACTATATCCCCGTCCGGTAGAGCCTTATACCCTTCTCAGAGATTATGGTTCTTTCCTGCGGGATTATGTCGGATACATAACGGACATTGCTCCCGCTTCTTCGAACAGATTGACCGTGACTCCTCAAAAGATGGAGATGCTCTATCTTAAATTTGACAGGGAAGGAAAGATTCAGCTATCGCAGGAAGAAAAAGACGCATTACACGCCTTCAGCGACTTCGAAAGAGAGATAGAAAAGATGAAAGCTGCGAATACTGCTGACTCGCTGACAATGGCTGCCTATAATAAAAAGATGGAACCGAGCATCAAAACAATACAAGACCTCGTAGGCAGAGACGAAATTTTCAATGACTATATGATGGGAAACTTGCTCGCTAATTCCATCAATCGTACCCTTGCTATTATCGACTCCCTGCAAATGGACGAAAAATTAAAGGAAATACTAAAGACGAATTGCTATTATGAGATGTTGCAGCAGACTCACAAAGAAATGCCGGACAGCCTCATCAATAAATTCAAAGCAGAAGTTTCTAATCCTTCCCTACAAGCTTATGTATTAAACCAGCAAAGGGTATACGAAGAAATATCCCACAAGGCAATCGAATATCCCGAAAGTCTGATGCCCAACGAACCTTTAGCAGAGATCACAGACGGAGAACAATTATTCCGCAAAATCATCGAGCCTTATAAAGGGAAAGTGGTTTATCTGGATGTATGGGGCACTTGGTGCGGTCCATGCAAAGACATGATGCAATATGCAGGAAGCGCCAAGAAACTGTTTGACGGGAAAGACGTGATATTCTTATATCTCTGCAACCGTTCCTCGGACAAATCGTGGAAAAATATCATCAAGGAATATGGACTGACAGGCAAAATTGCCGTCCACTACAACCTGCCTGATGAGCAGCAGAGTGCTATTGAGAAGTTCCTGCAGGTTCGCTCCTTCCCTACCTATATGCTGATAGACAAAGAAGGAAACATTGCAGACCGGAAAGCTCCCAAACCGAATAAGAGCGATGATCTTCTCAATGCAGTCTATAAGTTATTAGAGAAATGAGCTACTCACTTCGTCCGCAAATACTCGTATCCGAAACGGCAAAAGAGACATTTCCGTTTATCGCAATACTCTTTGCGGAGCTGTATCAATGCCTGGCTATCTGCCGCCGAACCGACCGGTAGCCCGGCATCTCCCCATGACCGGATAATATGGTTATTCTCCGCTTTCAACTCTTCCAAAAAACGTCCGGCACGATCACACATCCGCTCATCGGTTCTATGCAGACCATAAGCATATAAGAAAGGAACAACAGTATTAATCACAATCAAGTCCTGTGACTTCTCTCCCATTGATTTCTCCCTTTGCGGAGAAGGCCGGCCGAATATATAATGATTATCCCAATATGCAGAAGCATGAGTAGACAGTAATTGACGAACTTCCGGCAGAGTCTCCGCCTCCATCATCTGCGAAAAGAGCTTATCAACTTTCTGATACAAGTAAGCCAACTGTGCCAGTCGGATATGGGGAAAGTTCTCCGGACGAAGCCTCAAAAAACGCCATAAACCGGCATCCATCATCTGCGTCATCTCAAACTTCCGTTGCAGATAGCGAAATTCCTTACGAAGCCGGAGACTATACTCGTCTTCCTGCTCCTTCTTTAAAAACGCCTCCTCCAGCAAACCGGCCTGCCCGAAGAAAAAAGCCTCTATCTGAAACAGATCATTCCGATGCTTGTCTATCGCCCGAAACGGAAGCAACCCTGCCCATGTCTCAAAGGCATCACCATTCAAGCCAAAACCAAAATTACGGGCAAGAGTGATAAAGAAGGCATCTTCCCAATGACGGTCACATCGTTCCAGCCGGTCGGTAATCTGTTTTGCCTTTTGCTCCAGTCGTTCAGTTTGAAGAGCGGTCAGCCAGGAGTGAATCGTTAATTTGGATAAAGAGCCTATAATAGAATAGCAGGCTGGATATTGGTCGGCAATGCAAAGTTCATGATAATGGGCTTGTACATTTTCGGGACAGGTCAATAGCAGTTGGGGGATTTGTTCGCCGTTGGAACGGGTTACTTCGGCGTCTGCCTCGGCCACCACATGCAGAATCACAGAATCGTATGCTTTATCATGGTCGTGGCCGTGATGGTACCAGTCTGAAGAATGAGTATGTATCTCTATATTTCCCACCCACAATGTACCGTCTATCTTCAGCTTTGCATTAAAAAAGTCGGGACCGGCATTGGAGTTATGTAATCCGGGATCGATAATTTCTACCAGTAAGCCTTTGGTGGTTTGCAGTATTTTGAGAGGGAATAATTTATGTTTCCACACATAGTGGAGAAGGTGTTCCATGTTAACAGAAAGTTAATGTGCACTGCAAATGTAATAAAAATCTTATCTTTGCGACTATTATTTTGAATATAAGTCAGAAAACAATGAAAATAGCGTTGATCGGTTATGGAAAAATGGGCAAGGAACTTGAAAAGGCAGCCCTTAGTCGCGGACACGAAATTGTCTGCATTATTGATGTTGATAATCAGGAAGACTTCGAGTCGGAAGCATTCAAGTCCGCCGATGTAGCCATTGAGTTTACCAATCCGATGGTAGCCTACAGCAATTATATGAAAGCTTTCAAAGCCGGAGTCAAATTAGTATCAGGCAGTACAGGATGGATGGATGAACATGGCGAAGAAATCAAAAAGCTATGTACCGAAGGAGGAAAAACCCTTTTCTGGGCATCTAATTTTAGCCTTGGAGTAGCTATCTTCTCTGCTGTCAACAAGCATCTGGCAAAAATAATGAATCAATTTCCCGGTTATGATGTTACCATGAGCGAAACTCATCATATCCATAAGCTGGACGCACCCAGCGGAACTGCTATTACCTTGGCAGAAGGCATACTGGAAAATATGGAACGCAAAGACAAATGGGTAAAAGGAACGCTCCTTGCACCGGACGGTACCGTCAGCGGCACCGACGCCTGCGCTTCCAACGAGTTTCCTATCGACTCGATCCGTGAAGGAGAGGTTTTCGGCATCCATACCATCCGCTACGAGTCAGAAGTAGACAGCATTTCCATCACGCACGATGCCAAGAATCGCGGCGGCTTTGTATTGGGAGCCATCCTTGCTGCCGAATACACGGCCCAACATGAGGGATATCTGGGCATGAGTGATTTATTCCCATTCTTAAACGAATAAGGCTTCAAAGCCACTATCAAACGAATATAGATTATGAGACAAGCCACACGCACACAATGGATCAAATGTACCATTGCTATTCTCCTTTATCTCGCCTTCCTCATCTGGGTACGCAGTTGGTGGGGGCTGATTGTTGTTCCTTTCATCTTCGATATTTATATCACCAAGAAAGTACCCTGGTCATTCTGGAAGAAATCGAAGAATCCTACCGTTCGTAATGTTATGAGCTGGGTAGATGCCATTGTCTTTGCATTGGTTGCTGTCTACTTTGTCAATATTTACATTTTCCAGAACTATCAGATTCCTTCCTCGTCTTTGGAAAAGTCACTGCTGGTAGGCGACTTTCTGTATGTCAGCAAGATGAGTTACGGACCACGTGTGCCGAATACGCCGCTTTCTATGCCGTTGGCTCAACATACGTTGCCTATTTTAAATACCAAATCATATATCGAATGGCCTCAGTGGAAATATAAAAGAGTTCCCGGGTTCGGAAAAGTAAAACTGAACGATATCGTTGTTTTCAACTTTCCTGCCGGTGATACGGTAGCGCTCAACAATCAGCAAACAGATTTCTACTCCATAGCTTACGGTGAAGGTCAGCGCCTGTATCCCAAGCAGATAGAGATGGACAGTCTGACGCGCCAGCAACAACGTGCTGTTTACGATTTGTATTATAATGCCGGTCGCCAGCAGATTCTATCGAATCCGCGTGTTTACGGAGAGGTCGTTTATCGTCCGGTAGACCGCCGTGAGAACTATGTAAAACGCTGCGTCGGTTTACCCGGAGATACGCTTCAGATCATAGATGGTCAGGTCATGATTGACGGCAAGGCTATCGAGAATCCCGAAAATCTGCAGTTCAACTACTTTGTACAGACCACAGGCCCGTATATTCCGGAAGATATGTTCCGTGAATTAGGAATCAGCAAAGCAGATCAGACATTGTATGATGATTCTTCATGGGAAGAAACCTTCAGACAAATCGGACTGGACAATCGGAACGCACAAGGAAAGATGACTCCTATTTATCATCTTCCGCTGACGAAGAAAATGTACGAAACATTGTCCGGTAACAAAAAGCTCATCAGCAAGATCGTCATGGAACCGGAAGAGTACGCCGGACAGATGTACCCGCTAAACTTATATACCAAGTGGAATCGCAATAACTACGGTCCGATCTGGATCCCTGCCAAAGGTGCTACTATTACTCTGACAGAAGATAACCTGCCTATCTACGAACGTTGTATTGTAACTTACGAAGGTAATAAGCTGGAGATCAAGCCGGACGGTATTTATATCAACGGTGAGAAAACCGATCAATATACCTTTAAGATGGACTATTACTGGATGATGGGCGACAACCGCCACAATTCTGCGGACTCCCGTTATTGGGGATTCGTTCCTGAAGATCATGTAGTAGGTAAACCTATCGTTGTATGGCTGTCACTTGACAAAGACCGCGGATGGTTTGACGGAAAAATCCGTTGGAACCGCCTCTTCAAGTGGGTAGACTGATAAGGATACAGACGTAATAGAGTGATAAGGTGATAGAAATTGATGAACATTCATAAATTCAAATGGATACTCGCATTCGTCGGAGCAATAGCCGTCGTGCTTCTGCTCCGGGGATTTGCTTTTACATCCTGCCTTATCCCTTCTACCGGTATGGAGAATTCCCTCTTTCAAGGTGAACGCATTCTGGTCAACAAATGGAGCTACGGCCTGCGAGTTCCACTGATGTCACTGTTCTCATATCACCGCTGGTGCGAGCAACCCGTCCGGAAACAAGATGTTGTAGTCTTTAATAATCCCGCCGCCATCGACCAACCGACTATTGACCGAAGAGAAATCTATATCAGCCGTTGTATCGGTACTCCCGGCGATACCTTGCTTGTCGATTCCCTTTTTTCTGTATCCTCTCCCGAAGCACAATTCAATCCGGACAAGAAGAGACTCTACTCCTATCCCGCTGCTAAAGAGAAGTTGATCACATCGCTAATGCAAACCCTTTCCATCACCAATGACGGATTGATGGGAAGCAATGACAGCACTCATGTCCGCAGTTTCAGCCGCTATGAATATTACCTGCTGGAACAAGCAATCAGCGATCAGAACTGGATTCAGCCTTTGACGGAAAAGAGCGAGAAAGAGCTTAAACCACTCATCGTTCCCGGCAAAGGGAAAGCACTACGGGTATATCCGTGGAATATCACATTACTACGAAATACTCTCGTGATGCACGAAGGCAAACAGGCGGAAATAAAGAATGACACGCTTTATATCGACGGAAAACCCACACAGCATTGTTTCTTTACCAAAGATTACTACTGGATGGCTTCCAACAATAGCGTCAATCTGTCCGATTCACGTCTGTTCGGATTCGTTCCGCAAGATCATATCATCGGGAAAGCATCGTTGATCTGGTTCTCTAAAGAAAAAGGAACGGGAATCTTCGACGGATACCGATGGAATCGCTTCTTTCAGTCCGTAAAATAAGAAATCAAATCATTATATTGCATCACAAAGACTTCCTGATCATGAAACAGATACTGCTATTTTTCTATGTTGCCTTACTTGCCTCTACCTTGCAGGCAGCTCCCATTGATGAGAAGAAAGCTACTAAAATAGCTAATGAATTCATGGATTCCCTCAAAAGGAAGTTTCCTCCGGGATTTACGCGTGACATCATTGACTTAAAACAGGTCTATGTCGTTAATTATGGCTACCAGAAGCAATCGTTAGGATTCGTTGTTGTAGCGGGAGATGATAGCCTGCCTTCACAAATTCTCGCATTTGCCATGCAAGGTAAGATAAACAAGAACAATAAAACAATACAAGGATTATTGGCAGATTATTGTGCCGAAATCAAAGAATGGCAAGAGGGAAAAGTACAGCACGCAGCAGATACTGCCGCCATCTACTACCAGCGAAAAGGGAGATTCTGCCCGCCTTTACTTAAAGGCATTGCCTGGCATCAACGTCCTCCATACAACCTACGTATCCCATTGGATGCTGACGGAAAACAATCACTGGTAGGATGTACCCCTGTATCAATGGGACAAATTATGAAATACTATCAGTACCCCGATCGCGGAACCGGAGAAAACACCTATACACGCACTAATAAAAAAGGAAGAACATTTAATATAGCCGTCGATTACGACTCTTTACGTATAGACTGGAATACTATACAAAACAAATATAGTGAAAAAGAATCGGAAGAAGCTCTCAACAGCGTCAGCCAGTTGTTATACTATTGTGCTCTTTCCGCAGAAGCCAATTTTTCTTCAGAATCCACCGGAGCCGGCATCAGGAATGCTTCCATAGCCATGTTCAAGCATTTCGGCTACCACCCTTCCATACAATATATATATAAAGACCATATCTCCGACACCGAGCTTCAACAACTTCTCTATCGGGAACTGGAAGCGAAACGCCCCGTTTTATGCAGCGGCTACCGACACTCTTTCGTGTGTGACGGCTATGTGGACGACTATTTTCATTTTAACTGGGGATGGGAAGGGCGAATGAACGGCTTTTTCAAATTATCTGCCTTGCAGGCCGGAAAGGACAATTTCAGGATGTTCAATACGATCGCAGTTAACATACGTCCTCAAAATCTGCAGGAGAATCATCATAAGACAGTCAGCCTCGCCCAACCGGGAACACTGCATCAATACATTTCTGACGCAGAAGCTCATACGCTCACTTCTCTGACTATCACCGGAAAGCTGAACGGAAAAGACTTCAGACTCATACGAAAAATGGCAGGAAGCACCGAATCCATTTGGGAAAATGGAGGAGAACTGCGGACGCTGGACCTATCAAAAGCGGAAATCATCCCGGACTTTGAAAATCCATATATTGTGATAGATGCCCGAAAAGAACGACGCACTCAAACAGTTAGCGGAAGAATGACTCCGGACCAAAAGCCCCAAACGTTCCAGTTTGAAACCATCAATGAAGACGAATGGAAAGCATTATGCGATTTTAAGGGAGATATGGACTATAAGAACCACGCATGGAAATATGTAAAGAAAGACAATAATTACTATCTGCAATATTACACCAACGCACAGATTATTACGACTTACTTATTTAAAGACTGTACCAATCTGACGCAGCTCATTTTGCCGGAACAGACTCAGGAAATACGTCAATCAGCCTTCCACAACTGTAGTTCTCTTCAACAAATGGAAATCCCTGCGCAGATATCAGAAATCCATCCAAGAGCCTGGCAAGGCTGCCTGTCGATAAAAGCTGTCTCTGCTCATTCTTCCAATCCGCATTTTACCGGTAAAGACGGAGTTTTGTATTCAAAAGACTTTACGGCATTAATCTATTATCCTTCCTACAAGACAGACTTTACCTACGTCATGCCGCAAAGTATAATATATATGCGTTCTTATGCCTTTGACGAAGCACTTTTCTTAAAGGAGGTCAAGCTTTCCGAACAGATCAGAACGATTCCCCAATTCGCTTTCTTCAACTGTCCGTCACTTCAAACAGTCCGGTTGCCCGAAAGCGTAACAGAAATATTCAGCAGAATTTTCTTCAGATGTAAGAACCTCACTAAGGTCTATTTACCTTCTGGCATCCGGAAGTTGGGAACTGACATATTCTATCAATGTAACAATCTGACTGATATCTATTGTGAAAGCACCACTCCTCCGGCCGTAACGTCGCAGACTTTCGGCCAAATAGTAAATAATGAACCGATCAGATTATGGGTCCCCAATGGAGCCACCGAATCTTACAGGCAGACTCCCTGGAACAGTTTTAAAAATATCTCCGAATTATAAACGTATCTAATATAGAACCATATATGAAAGTTGCTTACTTATCTTCCGCCTACCTTGCTCCGGTAGAATATTACACCAAACTGCTGGAATATGATAAAATATACGTGGAACAATATGACCACTATATAAAGCAAACCTATCGTAACCGATGTACAATTGCCGGTCCTGACGGTGAACTGGCTCTTTCCATTCCAACTGTCAAACCGGATACTCTAAAATGTCCGATGAAGGATATACGTATTTCCGATCACGGTAACTGGCGCCATCTGCATTGGAACGCCATCGAATCAGCCTACAACAGCACTCCTTACTTTGAATATTACAAAGACGATTTCCGTCCTTTCTACGAAAAGAAATACGAGTTTTTAGCCGATTTCAACGAAGAAATCTGCCAGCTGGTCTGTAAGTTGATAGACATTCAGCCTTGCATCGAACGAACTACAGAATATAAAATGGAATTTGCTGCAGAAGAAGCGGACTTCCGCGAGATTATTCATCCCAAGAAAGATTTCCGGATAACCGACCCTGAATTTATTCCGCAGCCCTATTACCAGGTCTTCAATTCCAAACTCGGCTTTCTCCCTAATCTGAGTATTATTGACCTGCTTTTCAATATGGGACCGGAGAGTTTGTTGGTATTAACAGGCAAATAATACTATAAAGCCAGACGAAGACATCAAACGTCCTGACACTACGTATCTTATCATACATCCCGGTTAAGTTAACAGGCGGACAAGCCTTGATTAATATCTTTTGTTCGCTTCCTGTTTTCGTTCCACGTACGTAAACCGTTGGGACTACGTACGTGATCCCATCGGTTCACGTACATGAACTCATGGGATTACAGGCGTGAAACGAAGAAATGTAACGGCAGCAATACATTAATCTAACATAGAAAACAGCTTAACAAACGTAGCACAGACCATTAAATGAACCGTCTTACCTGAATCAGGAAGGCAGAATCTCTTATGTAAGGTGACAATAGAAAAGTTGTTTTTCTCTATTATCACCCTATTGTCACCACCTATTATCACCCTTATCACGCTAAATTCCAGCATATTAAGTCTAAAAAGTGACAAGTGACAATAAGAATAACGTTTTTAACTCTGTAGAAAGAGACAAATTATAATCACCAGGTCACTATTATTTCCTTCAACAGATTACTCTTCATTCAGTCGATTCAGCAAATATCTGACATTCTCAAGATGTAAATGATTGACCCGGTACATCTGTTTATATTGCCAACTATTTTTAGTAGTATCGATAATACAATCTATAAAAGAGCCCATTATATTGGCACTTTGCATACGATTGGCATTTGAAACCTGCATATTCATCATATGCATACCAAATCCTTTAATCACATCTTTTACACTAATTTTCTTAAAATGATGGACTGCCTCGAAAGCTGCCACATTACCAAAAAGAATATTCTCTAAATCTTCCAGTCTTTGTCGATCCGAGCGTTCCACCAAATAACTGGCTGGATTTATAAAACGATTGAGCGTAAGATAAAAGGTCATCATTTCATGATCTGAAGAAAAAATGGCATGCATGAATTGTGTTGCGTCCCCCGGACAAACAGTCTGCTGGTTGTTTAAAACCTCCCTCATAAGAATTTAAATTAAATGGTGAATAAATTAAGTTCAACGGGGCTAAACAGAAAGGTGGTTTTAGATAATAAAAGAAGCGGTTCCGCCTGTCCCATTGCTCTTCACCATCCTACAACAGCAGTAGGTGCATTAACACTCTACATGGGGGTACGAAACCGCCATATAGAAGAATGGGACAAGCATAAAAAAGCCTGCCACATTGATACAGCAGGTTCCCCTGTTGTAGGTTTTGATAAAGAGCACTACAAAGATAGGATATAAATCAGAATAGGAAAAAGAAATTCATTCTAAATTGCATATACCACAGTAAAATGCAAGGTATAAGCCTTATTCCTAATCACAAACAAGACTCGTTTCAAAGAAAAAGGAGAATGTTGTGAATCTCTCTTTTATAAGATAACAACATTCTCCCAGCAATCAGTTTTACCAACCGGATACCTATCTCAACTCAAATGGTACAAATCCTTTAATGTCTCTGGATGATGTTCCGATGACTGCTTCAAACTTACCCGGTTCTGCCACCCATTCGTGTTTGACATCATCGAAGAAGCTCAGAGCTTTCTTATCAATCGTCAGCATTACAGCCTTCTCCTCACCCGGAGCCAGTTTTACTTTCTTGAACCCCTTTAATTCCTTGACAGGACGAGGCAGAGAAGATTTCTTATCGCTGATATAAAGCTGGATGACTTCCTGACCTTCACGAGTACCAGTATTCTTTACAGTAATCGTGAAAGAAATTGTATCATCGGCAGTCATCACCTTTTTATCAGCCGAAGGTTTCCCGTAAGCGAAAGTAGTATAGCTCAATCCGTGTCCGAACGGGAAAAGCGGTTTGATCTTTTCTTTGTCTGCCCAGCGATAGCCAACAAAAATATCTTCACGATAGATTTCGTTTATGGTATCACCGTTGTTCTTGGAGTGTGCCAACTCTTCTTTATTCCCTGGATACTCACCCAGTTTATGAGCGCCTACATCTTCCAGTTTTGCGGGAAAAGTAAAAGGAAGTTTCCCCGACGGATTAGCATCCCCTACCAGTACCGAAGCAAGAGCTGTTCCGGCTTCCGAACCTAAGAACCAACCTTGAACAATAGCGGGCACTTCATTTATCCAAGGCATGGCAACCGCATTACCGGAGATATTTACGACAATCAGATTCTTATTTACTTTAGCTAACTCGCCAATCACTCTGTCCTGCGCATACGGCAATCCAAGGGATGCACGGTCCGAATCTTCGCAATCCTGATGATTGCTCTTGTTCAGTCCACCAAAGAAGATTACGTAATCCGCCTCCTTAGCCACTTCCACAGCCTCAGCAAGAAGTTCGTCCTCCGAACGGTCGTCTTTCAGATTCTGTCCGGTTTGTACTCCGTTATATTCTCCTGTCGGATCACCAACATATCCACGGGCATACAGAACTTCCGCCTGTGAACCTACGCGGCTCTTCAAACCGTCTAAAGGAGATATCTCATACTTCACTTTCAGAGAAGAACTTCCGCCTCCCACGGTCATCATCTTAATAGCGTTCTCACCGATAACAGCAATCTTTTTGGCTTTCTTCAAATCAATGGGCAATACATTGTCTTTATTCTGTAACAGTACAATTCCTTCTTCACCGATCTTGCGTCCGGCCTGTCCGTGCTCGGGCGAAGCCAAAGAGCCGAAGGGTTTGTGCGGGTCCATTGAAGTGCGGAAGATCAGACGGAGAATATTACTCACTTTTTCGTCCAGTTCTTTAGTTCCGACTGTCCCATCCTTGATCAGTTTCAGGTAAGGATGTGCCAAATAATAATTATCATAAGCATTCCTTGTTCCGGCAGAAAGGCCGTTTGTCCATGAACCGAATTCCATGTCCAAGCCATTCGAAATGGCCTGGAAAGTATCATGTACTCCACCCCAATCTGAAACAACGACACCGTCAAAGTCCCATTCCTTACGCAGAATATCTTGCAGTAACCGCTTATTATGGCACGCATGCTGAGCCTTGTAAAGCTTGCCGGAGTCGGTATCCTCACTAAACGAATAAAGGTTATAAGCCCCCATTATCGCCCAGGTTCCACCTTCCTGAACGGCCGCTTTGAAAGCCGGAAGATAAATCTCATAAAGAGCACGGTCACTCAAATGAACATTGGTGGTATGACGATTGAACTCCTGATTATTCAATGCGTAATGTTTCACACAAGCAGCAACACCGTTTTCCTGCACTCCCTTAATATAAGGAACTACCATAATAGAAGACAGGTACGGGTCTTCGCCCATATATTCAAAATTACGCCCATTCAACGGCGTACGGTAAATGTTGACACCGGGCCCCAGGAGGATATCTTTTTTCCGGTAGCGGGCTTCTTCACCGATACTCTTTCCATAAAGGTAGGACATTTCGGGATTCCATGTTGCGGAAAGGCAAGTCAATGCAGGATAGGCTATACAGGAATCGTTTGTCCATCCTGCCTGATCCCACTCATCCCATAATACTTCGGGACGAATACCATGCGGACCGTCAGTTGCCCACACTTCAGGAATACCCAGACGGGGAACTCCCGCCGAACTAAATTTAGACTGTGCGTGAGTCATCTTCACCTTCTCTTCAAGTGTCATACGACTTAACGCATCTTTTACTCGTTCTTCGACAGGCTTGTTCGTATCCAGATATACTGGTGTCTGTGCCATACTCATAGTCGGCAATACGACAGCTATGGACAAGCCTAGTAACGTTGCTTTGAATTTCATGTTCATTTATGATATAAGAATAGCATTATTAATCTTTTCTATATTTACGGTCTCCTTACAGGAATCATCATACTCTGTCATCAGAATAATCTTTGCTTTCTTACTTCTTCACAACAGAAAGAACTCCTTTGTCTACTCCCTGAGTAAAGTCTAAAGTAAAGACATAAGTAACGCCCGATTCCAACGGAGAAGCTAATACTAAATTCTCCTCGTCAACATTGAACAAACTCCGGGTAGCCTGATCCATCTGCAAATTCTTCTGATGGAATTGCTGATCCCAGGACTTTCCGCCAAGATATTTAACACTGATATAATCCTGACGTATACGTTCACCAATAATCGTACTACCTTCCTGTCCTGTCTTTCCTGTAAACTGATAAACTTTTGGACTGATTTCTGCAACACAATAAGCAGTCGAGAAGTCCCAGTTAAATTCGTCTTTGATGGATGGAGACCCCATACCATAGCCCAGTAACCAAACAGCACCATGTCCGTCAGCATCCAGACTAGCCTCATTATTGCCGTTCATGCGCACTACTGCAAAATACTTACGTGTAGCATTTACCATCACTCGGTAACTACCGGCAACCGGCAAAAACTTCAACTGATTATCTCCGGTCTTCACCAAATAATCCGGATCGGCATACCAGTCATTGAAATCATCGATTCCACCAACTTCGAGTATCTGATTCTGCGTCAACGACATCTGCAATTGATACATATCAGAACTGCCTTCTTCCAGCTTCGCCCCGTTGATCGTAATGTCCGGTCGCGGCAAGTCTACCTGTCCTACCTTTTCTACCGTCAACACAGCTTTGGTATTACCCTTCGTTACATCTATCGTAAACTTATAAACGCCGCCTCTCTCAAATTTCTGACCTTCCTGCAGCTTCAAGTTACCCGACTCTGTTATTTCAACAAGGTCGCTTGTAGTAGAGATTGCATCTCCCTTAAATTCACCATTATCCCACTTGTTAATGTGGAAGAACTTAAAGTCAATACCGCTTGTTTTCATAGTCACACCGGCAGTAAACGTAAGCTGATACTTCTTTGCCGTAAGCTGAGGCATACACAGACCGTTCTCCGGTGTCCATCCCACTTCGTACAAAGATACCGACGGCTTGCCAATTCCATTTCCGATAGCCCAGATAGCACCTGTTCCGTCATCCTGCAACTTAGCTGCTTCACCGTCTTTTAAAGCTATAACGGAGAAGTATTGTCTCTTACCGTTTGCTGTAATCTGATAGCTTCCGTCAATCGGCAGGAACTTCAGAGTTCCATCCTCCTGCTTTTCAAAGAAGTCCGGATCAATCCACCATTCATCATAAGCAGGTACTCCTTCGAACGTCAGAATATCATTCTGCTTCAATGAAAGTTTAATGGCATATACATCGTTTTCTACCAGTTCCATTTCTTTTCCGTTCAGCAATAGTTTGGCAAACGGGCTCGCTTCATAACTTAAAGTATTAAACTGAATCGTATAATTGCCCGGTTCCGTATTGGAAAATGGAATAGATGTAGTAGACCCTACTTCGATCGTGTTTTCTTCCCAGCCAAAAGTCAGTTCATTACCATTCTCTCCTACTTTCGGAGTCTTGATATAGGCTTTCATCTTCTGCGAGAAATCTCCAGAGACGCTATAATGATACATAGATTGCCTGTCCATCCGGTATTCCTGTCCTTCCTCGTCTACTAAGGTCAGATAAGGGAAGTCCGGTCGTGCCAGTGTAAGTTCCGTTTCCTGTTCCGTCGTAGTAAAGTGGATATTCTGAAGGATATACTTCAATGTAGCCTTTCCGTTAGGAATATTAGCGTAATAAGGAATATAAATCTTTCCAGTATAGTCACTTCCGCTTGTCTTTGTCCGAATCACCGTTTCGGATACCTGCTCTTCTCCATAGAAAAGCTGCGCTTTCAAAGTAGAAAGAGGTACGTCTACGTCCGAAGCTTTGATCGTAAACGGGAGGCTGTCGCCGAAAAGGGCATCCGCATTTTCTGCTTTGATCTCCATACTCGGATTGCCGGGAAGGAACTCGTCATCATTACAGGAATTCATGGATAAGATTCCTGCTAATGCCAATGTTATATAGATACTTTTTTTCATTGTCTTTATACTTTTAAGGTTCTTACTTTGACTTTGCCCAGCGGTATGAAGTCACTGATTTGCCCGGAACATCATAAGCAAAATGACGTTGTCCATCACTGAAAGTTATCTTCTTCGCCTTTTCATTATTATTCAACAGAACAAATGCATAGGTCCCGTCTGTGTTTTCAAAAGCAGAATAAGTGATGCCACTGTCTGTATAACCCGTAGTACCGATCCGTACGGCTCCCGGCTTCACAACACTTGAAAGATGAGCGATAATATAGTAATGAGAGTTGCGAATAATTGTTTTATAATCGCTATTGCTGATATCTACCGCACCATAGCAAGTCTGACATCCCCCTTCACGATTAGGACCACGATCGTTATCAAGCATCAGGTTCCAGACAATCACTCCCTTACACCAGTTATTAATCGTACCCAATGCGACCTCTTCCATATCTTCCATCAAACGTTTCGACAAGTCACGCCCGCTATTCCATGTTCCGATAGATGTTTCTGTAAACAGAAGTTCTTTCTCCGGATAAGCCCCATGCATACTTAATAACTCTTCACGATTGCCACCGTAGTTGTGATAAGCTGCTCCGACAAAATATTGAGAAGCAGCCTCATCCTCATAAATTTTACCTGGATAATTCTTCTGCGAATCAATGTTGTCATAGTTATAATTATGGTCGAACGCATAAATTTTGGTAGAAAGTCCCGCTGCTTTCATCTGAGGCCCAAGTGCCGTCTTCACAAAGTCTCTCTGCTCTTCCCATTCCATATACAGTGAAGCAGAATTACCACGATTCAAAGGCTCGTTCTGTGGAGTCACAGCATAGATGTCAACTCCTTCAGCCTTAAATGCTTGTATCCATTTTACAAAATAAGTAGCATAGTCCTGATAGTAGTCAGGATTCAACTGTCCGTTTGTCCATGAGTCCAACGGCGTAAGATCTGTCAGACTCTTTACTTTCATCCACTTCGGACAAGTCCAGGGAGCAGCAATAAGCTTAATAGACGGATTGATTGCCAGAATCTCTTTCAGAATCGGCAGAATGTAGTTCTTCTCCTCGCTCTGCAAAGAAAAGTTCTCGATTCCTTTCGTATCACAGCAAGTATATTCGCTCAAAGAAAAGTCCGAACAGCCAATAGAGATACGGATATAACTGAATCCGAATCCATCCTTATCCGAAAAAGTTTCTGTGAGGAAAGCACGCCGGTCTTCCGGTTTCATCAACAGAAGATTATAACAGGTAGAACCAGTGATAGCCGCTCCAAAGCCGTCCATCGACTGATATTTTTCTGCGGGGTTCAATGTTATAGAAGTAGGAGCCAGATTATCCTTCGGACTGAAATTAACAGCGTCACGCGTCAAATCACGTGTCAGACTGTTTGTTGTTGCATAAATAGTTACATCTCCGGTAGGTATCGGTGTTACCGGTTTTTCTGCATCGTCACTATTGCTACATGCTGCTAATATGGTGAAGCATCCTAAAAAGGTCAGTATTATATTTTTCATGTTTATCATAAGTTTCTGTTTTTTAATATATGAGTTACCTAATCTCCGGTACAATTAATAACCGGGATTCTGTTCTATCTTATCATTTGCATCAATTACCGACTGAGGGATAGGCAAACGATAAGAATTCTTATCAAAAGTATAAATCTGTGCTCTACGGCCTGAATCTTTAGCATACACAGCATTCATAACATCCTCTACTTTATCCAGACGAACAAGGTCAAACCAGCGTTGCCCCTCAAATGCCAGTTCCAGACGGCGTTCATTAAGCAATGCGCTCAACATAGCATCCCGATCTCTCCGGACAGATGTGGAAAGTTCCCCTAATCCGGCACGCTCACGGATTTCGTCAATAATATCCGCCGCTGCTCCCAAGTCCGGTGTTTCCTGCATAATCAAAGCTTCTGCTTTCAACAATAACACATCTGCATAGCGATATTTGATAATACTGCTATTGGCTGAACGACATTTATACATGAACGGATAATTATCCGATGGATAATAATTACTCCAGCTGCAATCGTAATAAACGATGGATTCATTAAAACGAATTTGATCTCCTTCTCTCTTAAAAGCATTAATCAAGTCACGTGACGGAGTTACCCATTTTGCCCAAGTGAAGTTATTGTTCCAGTTTACAAGATCACGTCCGAACATCCATGTACACCAATTACCGGAACCCGGCGTGAATTGAGCTTCCAGAATAGATTCTTTCGTATTGCGCATTTTAGCGTCTGTTCCGGCAGTATTCATACCAAATAAATCACTGAAGTCCTTCACCAAATCAAAACCGTCAGCTTTCACCTCATCACAATAACGAATTACTTTTGCGTAATCACGCAATGGTTTCTCGGCATATATTTTTGCCAATAATGTACGGGCTACTGATTTAGTAAATAAAGTTTTGTTACCCGCCGTATTATTCGGTGCATACTGAATAGCGTCCAATAAATCTTTCTCTATCTGCTGATATGCTTCCAGCTCTGTATTCTGAGCCGGGAAGTACTGCTCATACACATCTTCAATATTCTCAGAAGTAATATCATCAGCCACAGTTGTTATAACCGGGAAATCGCCCCAAAGACGCACCATATCAAACATTACCATAGCACGGAATATCATTGCTTCTGCCTTATACTGTGCACGCTCGGTCGTAGTCAGCGAATTATCAGTTACCAAGTCAATATTACATATTAATTTATTGGCACGGGCGACATCCTCCAGATATCGATTCCAGTCACGTTCGAGCACTGAGTTGGAACCTTCAATGGAGTTATTCTCAAATGGAAGGACTTCTGCTCCCGTAGTACCTGCATAAGCATTATCCGCGTGTGATTCCGAGATTAACAATAGGTCTACATACCAATGTTCCTGACGGTCGCGCATCTGATTATAAATCGTCGTCAAGTGACTTTCTACAGCTGCCTTATCTTTAAAAACAACCTTTTCACCGGTATTTGTCACTCCCTCAGTTACATCCGAATAAGTATCTATCGGATCATAATCCAAAGAGCAGGAAGAAAGCCCAAACAGCAAACCGGAAGTAAGTCCGTAAATTATATTTCTTAGTTTCATAGTCTTTTCTTTCATTAGAATTCAACATTAATACCAAACACGTATGATCTGGAATGAGGGTATGTTCCCCAGTCAATGCCTTGTACCGTACCACTATTACCCCATTGGTTTACTTCCGGATCCATGCCGGAGTAGCTTGTCCATGTCAGCAAGTTGGTAGCAGTAAAGTAAGGTTGCAAACGAGTGATTCCCCACTTCTTCAATAACTTACCTTTGAAGTTATACGACAAAGAAACATCTTTCAATCTCAGATAACTGCCGTCTTCTATAAAATAAGTAGAATTCAGCAATTTAAAGTTTGCTTTCGGCACATCGGTTATTTGTCCGGGTATTTTCCAGCGTTTCAACACGCGTGCGGACTGGTTCTTTCCATCATACATACCTTCGGTCTCAATACGGGAAGCATTATAAATATCGTTTCCGTAAGAACCTTGGATAAACACACTCAGATTAAATCCTTTCCAGGAAAAAGTGTTAGTCAAACCGTATATGAAATCTGGATTCGGGTCACCTATATAAGTACGGTCGGAAGTTGAAATCTTACCGTCCCCACTCAAGTCACGATACATCAATTCACCGGTTTCGGGATCTACACCATCGCTGATATATCCATAGAAGCCTCCTAAGGCACGTCCCGGTTCATTACGAACTACATAATCATTGACTACATCTGCTGTTTTGGCATCGTAATAAACTTTTTGTAATTCCAGTTTCGTCAACTTATTCCGGTTAAAAGAAATATTAAGATCAGTATCCCAGGTAAATGCCCCTCCACGTAAGTTCTTTGAACTAATGGTAAGTTCGAAACCCTTATTAGTCATTTCCCCTTCATTACGAGCGATGGAAGTAGCTGCGGCAGCACCGGCAGGCAAGGATACGTTCATCAACATATTCTTGGTTTTCTTATAATAGTAGTCCATATTGAAAGTTAATCGTCCATTCAGCACTGTCAGATCCAACCCGATATTGGTTTGTGTTGTCGTTTCCCAAGTAAGATCGGATGTACGTAAATTGGCTTGGCTGATAGTAGGAACAGCATTTGCATAATCTGTTGTGTCTCCCTCGCCTGCCACTTTAAACCATTCGATACGACCAATATTATAGCGTTGCAGATAAGCATAGTCACCGATACCGGACTGGTTACCTGTTTGGCCCCAACCACCGCGTATTTTCAAGTCATCAATCCATGTCAGATTCTCCATAAACTTCTCGGAAGATACACGCCAGGCAGCAGAGAACGATGGGAATACGCCCCAACGATGATCAGGATGTAATTTGGAAGAACCATCAGCACGGAGGTTTGCAGTCAACAAGTATTTGCTGTCGAAATTATAAGCCACACGTCCAAAAAATGACATAATTCCCCATTGGGAAGCACCTGTCCCGGTATTGTTCCATACAATCTTATTTGCTGCATTCAATGTTTGTATCAAGTCATTTCGATAGTGTGAACCATTTATCCAGCTGTTGGAATAGTCCGAATCTGTCCACGATGAACCAGCCATTACTTCCAGTCCGTGTTTCTTAAAGTTCTTATTATAAGTCAGTACGTTATCAAATGTCAGTACTGTATTCATATTCCGGTTATCCGAACCTTCGCCATATTGATTACGTCCCCATGCTGTAGAAATAGGATCAAGAAAAGTAGTATTTACAGCATTACGACGGTCGAGTGTAAGAGTTGATTTGAACTTTAATTCAGGAAGCAAAGTAAGCAATACATTACCCGAGGCCAACAGCCGGTTTTCTTTATCCTTATTATTCTTTGCACGTGCCATATTCTCCAATGGATTGGTAATATTGCCTACTCCATAGAAGTTGTTATAATACTGATTCGGATTCAAAGCATCCCAAACCGGAGCATAAGTCGGTGTATTAATTACCGCCAATACTACCCCACCACGATTAGCTCCGGTTCCCATTGCACCTCCACCATTACTGGTATAGTCTGAATAAGATATATTAGCACTTACCGTCAGCCAGCTACGAATCTGGTTTTCCAAGTTTACACGGAAGTTATAACGTTTATAATAAGAAATATCCAATATACCCTTTTCATCCAGATATCCGGCAGAAAGGTAGTACTTCATCTTTTCATTGCCATTAGATACCGATATCTGATAATTTTGCGTCTTTCCGGTTTTATACGTTTCGTCAAACCAGTCCGTACGATCAGTCAAGCCATCAGGTAGGGATACTAATCCAATTTCGTCCTGTAGTTCCTTATATTGTGCCGCATTCAATGATTCAACTTTGTCTGATACCTTATTCAAACCGAACTGAGCCGTCAAGGAGACTTTTGCCTTCCCGGTCGCTCCCGCCTTAGTTGTTATCAGAATTACACCATTAGCAGCACGCGATCCGTAAATAGAAGCCGAAGAAGCATCTTTCAGAATCTGCATACTCTCAATATCATTCGGAGAAAGAAACTTGATATTGTCTACCGGAACACCATCTACTACATACAACGGATCATTACTTCCATTCATTGAAGTTGTACCACGTACACGAATAGACATCTCCCCTCCTGGTGTGCCACTAGGCTGAACTACTGAAACACCGGCCGCCTTACCTTGAATTGCTTGTCCGGCAGAAATGATAGGCCGCATATCCAAGTCTTTGGTAGATACTGAAGATATAGCAGTGGTTACATCTTTACGTTTCACTGAACCATATCCGATAACTACCACTTCATCAAGTACTTCATTATCCTCTTGAAGTGTAATTTTCATCTGACGAGATGCCTTTAGTTCCTGTGATTTATACCCCACATATGAAAAAATCAAAGTAGCACTGGATTGAACATTTAATGTAAAGTTACCATCTAGATCGGTAATCGCTCCGTTAGTTGTCCCTTTTTCCTGTACACTAACACCGATAAGCGGCTCTTTCTGTGCATCCAAGACCTGACCGGATGCAGTAATTTGCTGTGCGGATACACTCAAAGAAAAAAATACTGCTAAGATAGCAAAGAGAATCTTGCGACTCCCCGAAAGGATTTTTCGCCTGTTCTTTTTCATGCGTATTAATTTTAAAGTTAATAATTAAGGAATGTGCGCAACGGAACTTTCCCGTTACTTCAGAAGCACAGTCCAAAAGTATGAAGAATTAGAAGTGATTTGACAGCAAGGGTATAATAAGTGGATTACACACAAGCATAATCCATTTATTATCAACAATATAACATCACGTAAGCAGTCCTAAAAAGTGGATAGTCTACAATATCAATTAACGGATATTTCGCACTAAATCTTCAAAATTATCTCGTGCTCCACGAGCTTTGTTTTTTACTTTTGCTCTATAATTATATATCGTATTCACCGAATAACGAAGAAATTCCGCAATTTGCGAACTATCTTCAATGCCAAGACGTATCAAAGCAAATATCCTCAGCTCTGTATTCAGTAATTCATCTTTTTTCAGAATAATCTGTTCGTTATCTTGTAGTAAAGCATTAAACTTCTTCACAAAATCCGGAAAAAGATGCAAGAAAGCAGTATCAAAGTTTGCATATAACTCTTCCAGCTCTTCGTCAAGAGCATCCTGCGAACGAGTGATCTTTAGCAATTCTGCTATTTGTCCGGCAGATACCTTTTTATTTACCATACGGCGATAGGCATCCAGTCGGTTAATATAAGTAGAACACAGCTTAATGAAACGGGCAATATATTCTTCTTTGATCTGATTAGACTCTGAAAGTTCCGCATTAGTAGAACTCAGACAGTCATTCATTTGTCGCAATTCCTCATTTAACGCGTTCAGCTGACTATTAGCAGTCTCTAAATGATTTCGTGCATCGGACAACTTCTTCATCTGACGATAAATATAAGCCAAAGCACCAATCAACAAGATCAATAGTGTAGTAATAAGCAGCAAATACTGTTGGAGACGATCATTCTGTTTTTCAATCATCGCCTGATAAGTTTTGTCTATCAAAGAAAGTACATCAGCACTCTGCCAGCTTCGTAAACGAGCATTATAAAATTTAGTAGCATTCCAGGAGAAACGCATATACTGATAAGCCCGCTCCATATCACCATTTTCATATAGTAACTGTGCCAGCATCCATAGAGAAGCATGATCTTTAATAGCAGAACGAATATCTGAAATAGCAGAAAGACAAAGATTTTGCTTCTCTTTTATGTCGTCATCCGTATACTTATATATAAGAGAACGATGATAGGTAACCAACGCATACTGAGGAGTATTAGGCTCCGCCTCCTTCAGACGATGATTATTTATTTCCAAAGCCTCAACATATTTATGCTGATCACGAAGCAACGTTTCACGCATCACCAGATATTCCTCAGATTGGGGAGGCAATATTGCATATAAAGAGTCTTTATATAATGATGAGATACTCCAATAATATCCTGAGAGAGACTTATCCTGTGTATAGAATCCCATTTCGCCATATACATGATCAAAACAGGTATAATAATCGGAAATTAGCGCGGGAGTTACTTTCTGACGTTCTACTGACTTCAGTACATCAATCGATTCAGTGTACATTCCTGTAGACGAGAGCAAAAGAGAAAGTTGTAATTTACTCTCAACCTCCCGGTCAGTATTTTGCAAATGATTGGCAATACGAATATTTTCATTCAGATAGTGAATAGCAGAGTCGCATATAAACACTCTATATTCCTTGTATATTTGATTGTTCAGATTATAATGTTCAATAGAATTATAAGTAACATCCTTAGCCAACTCCTTCAAATGTTGTATCCGTGATTCGCGCTGGGCAACATAGGTCTCATGTTCTAAAATAGTATGATCAAGTACATTCAACAATGAATCAAGAGTTTTATCAGCCCTGGAGGAAATCGGGATAGAAACAAATAGCAGCACTAATAAGGTTTTATATTTCATTAGAGTTTAAAGTTTAGTAGGAAATAACAAGAGTAATAAAGGCAAATGTAAAGAAAATCCTTGTATTACTAACTATATTACGGTCAGAAATTAAAAGGAAATCTTTTTCACCGAAAAGATATAAGGATAGCAATCCTGTACATCGAATCAAAGGGACATTACCATAGAAAGGACATTTAAATCAGTTACCGATCTCCCTTACAAAGAACATTCATAAAGTATTCATCTTGTTTCGCATCACTTATAAATCAGCGTAGACAAATATTCCTCCGCAAACATCTCATTGGCAACCTCCAGCAGTTGTTCTGCCGTCAACGCCTCAATACGCTTGAATACCAACTCTGAAGATTCGTACTTATGATAGTGCAGATATGTTTTCGCCATACCCAGCGCATTATTCTCGAAATTATCAGATGCCACACCGATTTGCCCTATCAGTTGCTTCTTCGCTGCCGCCAGCTGAGAAGATGTCATCTTCACATCCCGCATTCGCTTCAGTTCTTTATAAGTCAGTTTCAGACAGGTATCCATATCTTCGATATCCGTACCGAAATAGATGCAGAAAGCTCCTGTATCGGTATAAGAAGTCAGATTGGACTCTACATTATATACCAATCCCCTCCGCTCGCGAAGCGATACATTCAGCTTACTGTTCATGCCCGGACCACCAAGCACATTATTCAGCAGATAAAGCGCCGTACGCTTATCATCATACGCAATGTATCCCCGGCTACCAATCATTACATGCGCCTGATGAGTATCTTTAGGCACTACCAACCGTTCGGGCACATAAAGCGGAGGAGGCATACGCTGATTATCCACCGTCACTGCCGGAATATCGGATAAATGCTTTTCCACCAGACGGATAATCTTCTTGAAATCATATTGTCCCTGAACAAAGAATACCATATTCCCCGGTTGATAAAAGCGACGGGTAAACGAGAGAACATCCTCCGTACGGAAACTCCGCAGCAGTTCCGGCTTACCGAGAATATTCCTTCCCAACGGATGGTTACGGAAAATCATATCTTCAAAATCATCGAAGATCAACTCCGAAGGATTATCCTCATAAGACTGGATTTCGTCAATGATCACTTCCGTCTCTTTTTCTATTTCATGCTGAGGGAAAGTAGAATGGAATACAATATCTCCGAGCAATTCGAGGGCACGTTCCAGATGCTCGGTCAGGAAGGCGGCATAAACGACCGTCTCCTCTTTATTCGTATAAGCATTCAGGTCACCGCCCACATTCTCCATACGGTTAAGGATATGCCACGCTTTCCGTTTCTCTGTTCCTTTAAAAATAAGATGTTCCACAA
Organism: Bacteroides thetaiotaomicron; assembly: GCA_019412825.1. Classification (GTDB taxonomy): domain Bacteria; phylum Bacteroidota; class Bacteroidia; order Bacteroidales; family Bacteroidaceae; genus Bacteroides; species Bacteroides thetaiotaomicron_A. The sequence continues at coordinate 192,770 of DXOL01000029.1, forward strand.
AATGAGCCATTCCCTGCTCATTCTCAGCCTCATCGCGCGTTCCGGCATCGATAGCAAAACCACAATAAGCTACTTTCGAGAGAGTCGGTTCATGAATTATGCGCAGGCCATTCGGCAATGTATATTCGTTGTAATGCATTGTTTTCTACTTCCTTATTGAATTAATGCCGCAAAAATACAATAAAACTTATTGTCGTTTATAGAAAATTGCAGATATTTGTAGACTATATTAGCAACAACGTGTATGAAAAAGATAGGAATATTCTGTTCTGCCTCGGAAAACATTGACAAAATGTACTTTGACAGTGCCCGCCAAATCGGAGAATGGATGGGAAAAGCAGGCAAAACGTTGATTTATGGAGGAGCCAATCTCGGACTGATGGAATGCGTGGCCCGCGCCGTGAAAGAGAATGGCGGCAAGGTCATCGGAGTAGTTCCTGCCAAACTGGAAGAAAAAGGTAGTGTAAGCGCATTACTGGACGAGGTGATTCATACCCGTAACCTGAGCGACCGGAAGGATGTGATGACAGAGAAGTCGGAAATATTGGTCGCACTGCCCGGTGGCGTAGGTACACTTGACGAGATTTTCCACGTAATAGCCGCCGCCTCTATCGGATATCATCAGAAAAAGGTGATCTTCTATAACGAAGACGGTTTTTACAATGAACTTCTGGCTGCACTTAAGACGTTAGAGGATAAGGGCTTCGCCCGGCAACCTTTCTCAACCTATTATGAAACAGCAAACAATCTGGATGAATTAAAAGAAAAAATAAACTGATTATATGATAGACTCCATCAAACAACTCTTGCAACAAGAGGCACAAGCAGTGCTCAATATCCCTGTAACAGACGCTTACGAGAAAGCCGTACAACTGATTGTAGAACAGATACATCAGAAAAAGGGGAAATTAGTAACTTCCGGTATGGGAAAAGCCGGACAGATTGCCATGAACATCGCCACGACCTTCTGCTCCACCGGTATCCCATCGGTCTTCCTGCACCCCAGCGAAGCGCAACACGGCGACCTCGGCATCTTACAAAAAAACGATTTGCTCCTGCTTATCTCCAACTCCGGCAAAACACGCGAAATCGTGGAACTGACCCGACTGGCACATAATCTGGACCCGGAACTGAAGTTTATCGTTATCACCGGAAACCCCGACAGCCCGCTGGCCAACGAATCAAACGTCTGTCTGAGCACCGGTAAACCCGCCGAAGTTTGTACGTTAGGCATGACTCCTACTACATCGACTACCGCCATGACCGTCATCGGTGACATACTGGTAGTACAGACGATGAAGAAGACGGAATTTACCATCGAAGAATACTCAAAACGCCACCACGGCGGTTATCTGGGCGAAAAATCAAGATCGCTATGCGAAAAGTAATCGGTATCGGAGAAACAATCCTCGATATCATCTTTCGGGGAAACCAGCCTTCCGCAGCCGTACCGGGAGGCTCTGTATTCAACGGCATCGTATCCCTCGGACGAATGGGGATCAAGGTAGGTTTTATCAGTGAAACAGGTAATGACCGGGTAGGAAATATCATTCTGCAATTCATGCGTGAAAATAATATTCCGACGGATCACGTAAATGTCTTCCCGGATGGTAAATCACCTGTATCACTGGCATTCCTCAATGAACAGAGCGATGCTGAATATATCTTCTATAAGGATTATCCCAAGCAACGTCTGGATGTGCTGTATCCTAAGTTAGAGGAAGACGATATCGTCATGGTAGGCTCTTACTATGCGCTGAACCCGGTACTCAGGGAGAAGATTCTGGAACTGCTGGACCAGGCACGCGAGAAGAAAGCAATTATCTATTACGACCCGAACTTCCGCTCTTCACATAAGAACGAAGCAATGAAACTGGCTCCTACGATTATCGAGAATCTGGAGTACGCCGATATTGTACGGGGATCGCTGGAAGATTTCTTCTATATGTATGGCTTGCAAGATGTGGACAAGATATATAAAGACAAGATCAAGTTCTACTGCCCGCGGTTTATATGCACGGCCGGTGGGGACAAAGTATCACTTCGTACCAATCTGGTCAGCAAAGAATATCCGATAGAACCGCTGGAAGCAGTCAGCACCATCGGTGCCGGAGATAATTTCAATGCGGGATTGATCTACGGATTGCTTAAATATGATGTACGATACCGTGACCTTAATAATCTGAATGAAGAAGTCTGGGACAAAGTAGTTCAATGCGGGAAAGACTTTGCCGCCGAAGTATGCCGCAGCTTCAGTAATTCGGTATCGGTGGAGTTTGCCGGACAGTACGTATCGAAGTAATTACGGATACAATCATCCCCCTAAATTACTATTAACTTTGGCTAATAATCGCAAAGGAATTACCACATCTGCCGGTAATTCCTATCTTTGCAGTACATGATTCATCAGACAAAGAAACTATGTACAGAAACCTGTTAAACTGGCTGACCATCCTACTGGTACTTCCATCATGTTCCGGCACTTCGCCCACTATATCCGTAGTGTGTGAAGAGAACAATGTGGGAAACGCCATTATCAAATGGGAAACAGCCCCTATACTGAAAGGACAGGTAAAAGTATATGCTTCCACTTCTCCCGACTTTATTCCCGAAGAAAATCCCGTAGCCACCATCAACATTGCGAAAGGGAAAAAGACCATCGTGACCAATGATCCGTCTCAGCGCTATTACTACCTGATGGTATTCAACAACAGATACCGGGTGAAAGTAGCTGCCCGTAACGTCAACATCCCCGGCATTCAGAACTTCCGTGACCTGGGAGGATACAAGTCTGCAGAAACAGGCAAAGATATCCGCTGGGGAATGCTGTACCGATCCGCACAGATTGACAGCATTCCATTCTGTTCCCGCCGGGAATTGAAAAACATGGGCATAAGGACTATCATTGATTTGCGTTCGGAAGAAGAACGCCATAACTATCCACAGTTTCATGATGAAGACTTTAACGTCCTGCATCTCCCCATTGCAACAGGAAACATGGAGCACATCCTGCAAGACATACGTGATAAGAAAATAGAAACAGATACAATCTATCGTTTAGTAGAACGGATGAACCGTCAACTGGTCACCAACTACCGGAAAGAGTACAAAGAACTGTTCACACTCCTGCTCGACCGCAACAATTATCCCGTCGTCATCCACTGTACTTCAGGCAAAGGACGCACAGGCATTGTTTCAGCACTGGTACTCGCCGCTTTGGGAGTCAATGAGGAAGCCATCATGAAAGACTATCGTCTGAGTAATGACTATTTCAACATCCCCAAAGCCTCCAGATACGCATATAAACTCCCTATCAACTCACAAGAAGCCATCACTACAATCTACTCTGCCAAAGAAGACTTTCTGAATGCAGCCAAAGAACAGATTGATACGGAATATGGCAGCGTACAGGCATATCTGAAAAAAGGAATAGGGCTCTCGGCAGAAGACATCGAACGGTTACGCAGCATTTTATTAATGGATAATGGATAATGGAAAATGGAGAATGCTATGCAGGCAGCAATAATTATCCATTATCCATTATTCATTATCCATTATTTTTCTCTATCTTTGCGCCCGAAATAAAAGATATACAGAGATTTAATGAAGACATTTGAAGAGCTTGGCGTTTCTCCGGAGATACGTAGAGCAATTGAAGAGATGGGATATGAGAATCCCATGCCGGTACAAGAGGAAGTGATTCCGTACCTTTTAGGAGAAAATAATGATGTAGTAGCTCTTGCACAAACTGGAACAGGTAAAACAGCCGCATTCGGCCTGCCTCTGCTCCAACAGATTGACGTAAAGAACAGGGTTCCCCAGTCACTAATACTTTGCCCCACCCGTGAGCTATGCCTCCAGATAGCGGGCGATCTGAACGATTACTCAAAATACATTGACGGACTGAAAGTACTGCCTGTTTACGGCGGTTCTTCCATCGACAGCCAGATACGCAGTCTGAAACGCGGCGTACATATCATCGTGGCCACACCGGGACGACTACTCGACCTGATGGAGCGCAAAACCGTATCTTTATCGACCGTTCACAACATAGTGATGGACGAAGCGGACGAAATGCTGAATATGGGATTCACCGACAGCATCAACGCTATCCTTGCCGATATCCCCAAAGAACGGAACACCTTGCTTTTCTCGGCAACCATGAGCCCCGAAATCGCCCGCATCTCCAAGAACTACTTGCAGAATGCCAAGGAGATTACTATCGGACGCAAGAACGAAAGTACAAGCAACGTGAAACACGTAGCCTATACCGTACAGGCCAAAGATAAATATGCAGCGCTGAAACGCATTGTTGACTATTACCCGCAAATATATGGTATCATTTTCTGCCGCACCCGTAAAGAAACGCAGGAGATAGCCGATAAATTGATGCAGGAAGGCTATAACGCAGATTCACTGCACGGAGAACTGTCACAGGCTCAACGTGATGCCGTGATGCAGAAATTCCGTATCCGCAACCTTCAATTACTGGTTGCCACGGACGTTGCCGCACGCGGACTGGACGTAGACGACCTGACACACGTGATCAACTACGGCCTGCCCGATGATACGGAAAGCTACACACATCGTAGCGGACGTACCGGACGTGCCGGAAAGACAGGTACTTCCATCGCTATCATCAACCTGCGCGAAAAAGGAAAGCTACGTGAGATAGAGCGCATCATCGGCAAGAAGTTTATTGCCGGAGAAATGCCGACAGGCAAGCAGATCTGCGAAAAACAGCTTATCAAAGTGATTGATGAACTGGAAAAGGTGAAGGTAAACGAAGAAGAAATCACGGACTTCATGCCGGAAATCTATCGCAAACTGGAATGGTTGAGCAAAGAGGACCTGATCAAACGCATGGTATCACATGAATTTAATCGCTTTTTGGATTACTACCGTGATCGCCAGGAAATAGAATCACCGACAGACAGCCGTGGAGAACGTGGCGAACGCGGATTACGCGACAGCCGTGAAAGAGGCAGCCGCAAGGCAGCACCGGGTTTCACCCGCCTGTTCATCAACTTGGGAAAGATGGATAGCTTCTTCCCCAGTGAACTGATCAGCCTGCTGAACAGCAACACACGCGGACGCATTGAATTGGGACGCATCGACCTGATGAAAAACTTCTCCTTCTTCGAAGTAGAAGAGAAAGAAGCGCAAAACGTAGTGAAAGCGCTGAACCGTGCTAACTGGAACGGACGCAAAGTGTCTGTTGAAGTAGCCGGTGAAGAAAGCGGAGAAGGCCGCAGAAGCGGCGGCTCCACTGAACGCAGAGGCAGCGGCAAACGTCCTTATGGAAATTCCTCAGAAAGACGTGGAGATGGTGAACGCAACTCACGTTCCGAAAGATCGGACAGAGCACCGCGAGCTGACAGAGCCGCTAAGGGTGATGGCAAGGCCGACAAGAAAAAAAGAAGCGACAAACCCAGCCGCGAAGAACGTGGTTACGGAGCACGTGGTCCTAAAAAGACAGACGACTGGCAACAGTTCTTTAAAGATAAAGAGCCTGACTTCAGCGAGGAAGGATGGGCACGCAGAAAGCCGAAAAAGAAGTAGATTCTTACTTCATACATAACAATCTCCTTATTCAATCTCATCTTAATGGATGAAACAGGATTGAATAGGGAGATTTTTTTATCTGAAAATTCCAATCCATTTTTATCGTTTCCACCTTTTCTTCATATGCCACGACTCCAACAGGCAGCTAAAAGGATGATAGTTTTGTGACATATTTATCTCTATTTATGCCACCCAATCTTATTGATATACTAATGTCATAAAATCATATATATAATCGTCAGGGTGCACCTAACTTTGTCTACAGGAAATAAAATCGCCTATTAATCAAGTCAGTTTTTTAAGGTACAAATATAGAATAGACAGTTTTCAGACAGGAGACAAAAAGCAGGTAGTCTTAATCAAATACAACTACCTGCTCAAAAAAGAAAAGAAAAAATAAACATATAATGTTTTTATTACTATGAATTATAAACAAACACTTATAGGACTACTAATATGTATATCGGCAATCACAAGTTGCGATACACAAAAGCAACTCCCTGCAAACAATAATATTGCTTTATTCCGAGCCAGACAAACACTAGACTCCCTATACTCTAATTATTCCGTTCCCGGTACCTGTTTGCTGCGCGAAAACTATCCTTCGGACATCAGTAATTATGACGCAACTTATCTTACATCTGAAGAACAATCGAATAGCCCCAGACTCTATTCTTACATATGGCCGTACTCCGGAACTGTTTCCGCAGTGATTGCTTTGTTTGCAACTACGCAAGATACTATTTACCAATCATTACTCGAAAATAAAGTACTGATAGGGCTGGAAGAATACTACGATACCCAAAGAACTCCCGAAGCCTATGCTTCCTATATCCACACTGCACCACAGTCAGAACGTTTCTACGATGACAACATTTGGTTAGGCATCGACTTTCTGGATATTTATTTATTGACCAAAGAATCAAAGTATCTGCAAAAAGCACAGCATATGTGGAAATTTGTAGAAAGCGGCATGGATGATAAACTGGGAGGAGGCATCTATTGGTGCGAACAAAAACGAAAGAACAAAAACACCTGTTGTAATGCCCCTGGCTCGGTCCTTGCTCTAAGACTATTTCAAGTAACACAAGACAGCACCTATCTGGACAAAGGAAAACACTTGTACCAATGGACTCAAACACAGCTACAGGATTCTACTGACTATCTGTACTTTGACAATATTGATCTGGACGGAAAAATTAATAAAACCAAATATGCCTACAACAGCGGACAAATGATGCAATCTGCCATCTTATTATATCAACTGACCGGTGAGAAACAATATCTGACTGATTCCCGAAACATAGCCAAAGGATGCTATAACTATTTCTTTATGGACTATACACCTAAAGACGGAGGCACTTTCAAACTGATCAAAAAAGGAGATATATGGTTCACTGCCGTGATGCTGAGAGCCTTTATCGAGCTATATCAAGCAGATAAAAACAAGACCTATCTGAATGCCTTCATTCAAAGCCTGGATTATGCATGGGATCATGCACGGGACGATAATGGATTATTCAATACGGACTTCAGCGGAAGTACACGAGACAATAAAAGATGGCTGTTAACACAAGCAGCCATGGTCGAAATGTATGCCCGCCTTGCAGCTATCAAATAAAACAGAAAAACGACTAATATTCATAGACATGAAAAAGAGAAATACCGGACTATGCTTTTTTGCACTTTTATGTATAAATAATGCAAACGCAACAGAAGCAATTGCCAGACAAGACAACACAAAAATAATCAATTATACTCAAGAGGCCGCAATCTATGAGACCAATCGTCCTGCCGCAAAAGACAGGCTCTATTCTTCTAAAGCAGTAGAAGAGAAAATCCAGCTGATAAAAAAGCTATTGACCAATGCCAGACTAGCGTGGATGTTTGAGAACTGCTTTCCCAACACATTGGATACCACCATCCACTACCGCCTGCAGAATGGCAAACCTGATACTTTTGTGTACACAGGTGATATTCATGCAATGTGGCTGCGTGACTCCGGTGCACAAGTCTGGCCTTATGTGCAATTAGCAAACAAAGATTCTGAATTGAAGAAAATGCTGGAAGGTGTCATCCGCCGCCAATTCAAGTGTATTAACATTGATCCTTATGCGAATGGTTATAATGACGGGCCGACAGGTGGCGACTGGATGTCGGACATGACTGACATGAAGCCTGAGCTCCATGAGCGCAAATGGGAAATAGACTCGCTTTGTTATCCTCTTCGTCTAGCTTATCAATATTGGAAAGAGACAGGAGACAGCAGCATCTTCGATAAGGAATGGCTGGATGCTATCACAAACGTACTAAAAACATTCAAAGAGCAACAAAGGAAGAACGGTGTCGGTCCTTACAAATTCCAGCGTAAAACGGAACGCGCACTCGACACCCTGAACAATGGAGGACTGGGAGCCCCCGTCAATCCTGTAGGGTTGATCGTATCTTCTTTCCGTCCTTCGGATGATGCCACGACATTACAGTTTCTGATACCTTCCAATTTCTTCGCTGTTTCTTCTTTGAGAAAAGCAGCAGAAATCCTTTCGACTGTAAACCGGAACAATACACTGGCTCAGGACTGTACCAGTCTGGCTAATGAAGTAGAAACGGCATTACAGAAATATGCGACCTATGATCATCCTGAATATGGTACCATTTATGCCTTCGAAGTCGATGGCTTTGGGAATCGTATGCTAATGGACGATGCAAATGTACCTAGTTTACTAGCCATGCCCTATTTGGGAGATATGGACGTTAACGATCCTATTTATCAGAATACCCGCCGTTTCGTATGGAGCAAGGACAATCCCTACTTCTTTAAAGGAAAAGCCGGCGAAGGAATTGGTGGACCGCATATCGGATATGACATGATATGGCCAATGAGTATTATGATGAAAGCATTCACAAGCCAAAATGATCAAGAAATCAAAGAATGCATCAAGATGCTAATGGCTACAGATGCAGGTACAGGATTTATACACGAATCTTTCCATAAAGATAATCCTGCCAAATTCACTCGTGCATGGTTTGCCTGGCAAAACACATTATTCGGCGAACTTATTCTGAAACTGATCAATGAAGGTAAACTTGACTTACTGAACAGCATATAGTAAGGTGATGTAAATCACAGATAAGCACAAACTAATACTAAAGAAATCAATATGAAACAGAAAAAAATCACACTTGTATTTTTACTAATTGCAAATGTCTTCGGGGCATTTGCTCAGAAATGGTATACGCCTGATATTGATCAGAAAGTAGAAGCACTTCTGAAACAAATGACAGTAGAAGAGAAACTAGGCTACATTGGCGGTGTCAATTGGATGTATACCAAAAACATCGACCGGTTAGGTATCCACCGCATGAGAATGTCTGATGGTCCGCAAGGATTGGGGACTAACGGAAAATCAACAGCATATCCGGCAACCGTTATGCTAGCCGCTACCTGGAATGAGAATCTTGCCTATCAATACGGACAGTCACTGGGACGTGATTGCAGAGCGAGAGGAGTCAACATCATTTTAGGTCCTGCAGTCAACATTTATCGTGCTCCGATGTGTGGACGAAACTTTGAATATATGGGCGAAGATCCTTATCTAACTTCCCGTACGGCAGTAGGCTATATCAAAGGAGTACAAGATCAAGGTGTAATGGCAACCATCAAACACTTCATCGCCAACAACTCCGATTATGACCGTGACCACATCAGCAACGATATTGATGAGCGTACATTGAATGAGATTTATTTCCCAAGCTTTAAGGCTGCCGTACAGGAAGCGGAAGTCGGAGCAGTGATGACCAGCTATAATCTGCTGAACGGAATCTATACAACAGAAAGTCCCTGGCTTCTAAAAGAAGTATTGAGAAATCAATGGGGATTCAACGGTGTAGTGATGTCCGACTGGGGATCTACCCACTATTGCGTTCCGGCTGCCAAAGGAGGACTGGATCTCGAAATGGCAGGAGGTGAAAAAATGAATCCGAAGGATATGGCTTACTATCTGAAAACCGGAGATGTTACCATTGATATGATAGATGAAAAAGTGCGTCATATTTTGCGCGTACTCATTGCTTTTGGTTTCAAAGATGGCGTAGGTGAAGATAAAAGTATTCCATTAGATAATCCTGCATCTGTCGAAACGGCTTTAAATGTTGCCAGAGAAGGTCTTGTTCTTTTAAAGAATGAGAAGAACATCCTGCCTATTAATCCCAGGAAGTATAAACATATCATAGTTACGGGTAAAAATGCACATGGATATATTAAAGGCGGAGGTAGCGGTGGAGTGATCCCATTCCATTATACAAGCTTATTTGAGGGTATCCGAAAAGAAGGTGAACTGAACGGCGTGAAAGTAGAATACGTAGACGAACTGGATTTCCTTCCGGGTATTATGTACACCGACAACAGTCTCAACCAGACGGGTTTCCGTACCGAATACTTCAACAATATCAACTTCGAAGGCAACCCCGTAATAACGCAGACCGAGAAGAAAATCAATTATTCTTGGGCAGGAGGTACCGAACTGCCGGGTATGAACAGAGAGAACTACTCAGTAAGATGGAGTGGCGTGATGTGTGCAAAAGAAACTGCCGACTTTGACTTCTCTATGGGTGGTGATGATGGCTACCGTGTATTTATCAATGATCAGGCCGTAATTGACGACTGGACTCCGGGAGCCTTCAGAAGCAGCAATATCACAAAAACATTGGAAGCGGGAGTAAAGTATCGCATCCGCATTGAATATTATCAAAAAGGGGGTGCTGCCGGTGTCAACTTTATCTGGAAGAACAAAAACGAGAATAAAGACGAATTCTCAGCTTATCTGAACAAAGCAGACCTGATCATCGCTTGTTTCGGACACAACTCCGACACAGAGGGCGAAGGCAGCGACCGCACATTCGGCCTTCCCGAAAAAGACAAAAAGATGCTTGCCAGTATATTCAGCAGTAAGAAACCGACTATCGGTATCGTGAATGCAGGTGGAAATATTGAAATGCAGGAATGGGAACCTTCTCTCAAAGGGTTAATTTGGGGATTCTATGGCGGACAGGAAGCCGGAACTGCTGTTAGCGACGTTTTGTTTGGCAAGGTAAATCCTTCCGGAAAGTTACCTATGACCTTTGAAAAGAGATGGGAAGACAACCCTGCTTACAATAGCTATCATGATCCGGATGGAGATAAACATGTAGCATATACCGAAGGAATTTTCATTGGTTATCGTGGTTACGACAAACTAAAACGTGAGGTACAATATCCTTTTGGTTATGGACTATCTTATACAACGTTTAAGCTGTCTGGTGTCGCTGTATCAAAACAGAATGCAGACGGAACAGTAGAGGTTACTTGCAAACTTACCAATACAGGAAAGAAAGAAGGTGCACAAGTGGTACAGGTTTACGTAGGTAAAGCAGGAAGCAGTGCGGTAGAACGTCCGGAGAAGGAACTGAGAAAGTTTGAAAAGGTATTCCTGAAAGCTGGAGAATCTAAGGCTGTCAAGATGGTTATTCCTCAGAGCGCATTTACTTATTTCGATGTCAATACAAAGAAGTTTGTGAAGGATACTGGTAATTACAATGTAATGCTAGGCTTCTCTTCCAGGGATATGAAAGCTCAGCAATCAATACTAATCAATTAAAATCAAAAGAACTCAGGAGTTCTACCTCCTGAGTTCATTATTAACTTTATAATTTAATTATATGAAAGAAAATCTCAAGAGAAACACACGACATGGTATAACATTTCTAATGTTATATTTGATTGTCAGTTTGATGGCTTGCAAGGATGACAATCTTGCATCCACTTATGATCCCTCCAGGCCGGTAGAAATAACCAAGGTTGATCCGGAAGAAGGAGGTGTAGGAACTCAATGTTTGATTTATGGAAAAAACTTCGGTACGGATCTATCGCAGATCGAAGTGACAGTTAATGGAAAGAATGCCAAAATAATTGGCACTGAAGGAGATTGTATATATTGTACCATTCCAGTGAGAGCGGGTACTGGTCCTATTAAGGTGAAGATAGGCGACAAAGAGGCTGCACAGGAAGTAGTAGCATTAGATGAATTCAAATATTCGTTTTCGATAAGAGTTGGTACACTTTGCGGCAATATAGATGCAGAAGGTAAAAGCGAAATCAAAGATGGTAATTTCAAAGAAGCCCGTTTTGAGCAACCTTATTGGATAGAAATAGATAAGAAAACCGGTGATCTTTTTCTTCTTGAAGAACAAAAAGCCATTCGTAGAATCAGCTTAGAAAGAGACACTGTTGAAACCTTGTTCAAGGTTACAGCAAGTATAGGAAAACCTCGTTCATTATCTTTCTCTGTAGATGGAGACACATTATTCATCAGTAATGACCAAGATACAAAAGAGAATGGAATTTCAAATGCCATAGCCTTACGTTCCAGTGGATTTAGAAAAGTACAAGCACTGACAAACTCTAAAAGTTGTTGTGGTGCAACCTGCCACCCTCTCAATGCCGGAGAATACTTTTATAGCCAATGGAATCAGGGAACTATCTTTAAGTGGAATGGCGCAACCAATACCTCTAAAGCACTATATGATCTTGCAGGTGGGATGAATGGAGCAATTATATTTGAGCCTGCCGGTACATTTGCATACATTGTTGACAGGGACAAGCATAATATATATCAATCATTTTACGATAAGCAAACACATGAGTTACAAAAAGGAACTTCATTTTGCGGTCAAAGAATGGATAAAGATGGCGGATTCGCTGATGGTGTTGGCAATGTAGCTATGTTTAGCCATCCTGGACAAGGATGCTTTGATCAAGAAGGTAACTTTTATGTATGCGACCAAGGTAATTATTGCATCCGCAAAGTGACACCTGACGGAACTGTTACAACTTTTGCTGGACGTCCTCAAAGCTGGGGATACGCTGATGGCGATCTGCGAAAAGAAGCACAATTCAACCGTCCTCACGGCATAGCCTATGACCCGGCAACTGAAACATTCTATATAGCCGACAAAGACAATAAGCGCATACGTACCATATTAAAAGAATAATACCTATTGAAAAACATTCTATTATGAGAAAATATCTACTTACATGGATACTCTTCTTGAGCTGTACATTGACTACTTTTGCTCAGAATGATGTCCTCCAAATAACAGGTGTCGTCAAAGACGAATTGAATGAACCTATGATCGGTGTTAATATCACCATCAAAGACAACCCAGGGTTAGGCGCTATAACCGACATGAATGGTCAATATAAGATTAAAGCGAAAGGGTTTGAGGTACTAAGTTTCTCTTATATCGGTTACGACAAACAGGAAGTTCCTATCAAAGACCGGAAAGTCATTAACCTTCAAATGGTTCCCAGCGAAAAGAATGTATTAGATGAAGTGACGGTAACAGGTACCGGAATCCAAAAAAAAGCTACAGTCACAGGAGCCATTACTACGGTAGATGTCGATGTGCTGAAACACACGGGTGGTGCCAGTATCAGTATCAACAATGCATTGGCGGGAAATGTAGCAGGTATCATTGCTAGACAGAACTCAGGACAGCCCGGACAAGATACTTCGGAATTCTGGATTCGTGGTATTTCCACTTTTGGAGCAGGTCAAAGTGCATTAATCTTGGTAGATGGATTCGAACGAGATATGGCTGAACTGAATATTGAAGACATCCAATCATTCTCTGTCCTGAAAGATGCTTCAGCTACAGCTATTTATGGTTCAAAAGGAGCTAATGGCGTTGTGTTGATTACGACCAAACAAGGACATAGCGGAAAAGTCAAGATTGACGCAAAGGTGGAAACGACCTACAACACACGCACACGGACTCCGGAATATGTAGACGCATATTCGTATGCAAATATGATGAACGAAGCACTGGTTACACGTAATAGGGAACCGAGATATACTTCAAGGGAATTGGAAATTATACGTATGGGATTAGACCAGGATCTATATCCGAACGTTGACTGGCAAGATGTATTACTAAAAGATGGCGCATGGTCTGAAACAGCAAAATTAAATCTGAGTGGCGGTGGTACTACCGCCCGTTATTATCTTTCCGGTAGTTTCGTCAACAACGAAGGTATGTACAAAACAGACGAGACCCTGAAAAACCAGTATAAAACAAATGCGAGTATGAAACGTTGGAACTATCGAATGAACGTAAGTCTGAATATCACCAAAACCACTTTGGTACAAGTAGGTCTTTCCGGAGAACTGATAAAAGAAAACATGCCGGGACAATCCAACGAAGTATGGGAATCAATTGTCGGACAAAACCCCATCAGCATTCCTATTATATATTCCAACGGAAAAATACCGGCAACAGGAAAAGAAGACAATCGATTGAGTCCATGGATGAATGCTACCCAAACTGGTTATCAGGCATACTGGGAGAATAATGTACAGACAAACATCAGTTTGGAACAAGATCTGAAGTTCATCACCAAAGGATTAAAGTTCATTGCAAGGTATGGGTTTGACTCAAAAAACACAAATACAACCAGACGAATCAAACGCCCGGACATCTACCATGCAGAAGACCGCCGTGACCAGAATGGAGAATTGGTAATGAAGCATCTCTCAAATGAAATTCTTATGTATCAAACATCCGATAATGATGGTAACCGAAAAGAAAGTTTGGAAGCCGAACTCCATTATGACCGAAGTTTTAAGCATATCCATCAAATCGGGGCAACTTTGAAATACAGCCAACGCGAGAAGATTCAGACTCAAAACGTAGGAGGAGATATTATGAGGGCTATATCCCGCCGAAATCAAGGAGTTTCCGGACGATTGACTTATGGTCTGCTCGGTCGCTATTTCGCTGAATTCAACTTTGGTTACACTGGATCAGAAAACTTTAGTCACGGCAATCAATTTGGTTTCTTTCCGGCTGTTTCAGCCGGTTGGAATATTGCCGAAGAAAAAATCATAAGAAAGCATCTTCCCTGGATGGACATGTTTAAGATACGCTATTCGTACGGTGAAGTTGGAAACGATGATATTCAACAACGGTTCCCTTACCTTACTTATTTTGATAATTACAATAGCTGGAAGTTTGGCGATTATGGAAATGACAACTATTATAATGGTTATCATTATTCACAAGTCGCTTCTCCGGGACTAAGTTGGGAAATTGCCAAAAAGCACAATTTAGGTTTGGATGTATCCATCCTGAATGGTAAGTTCTCATTAACTGTTGACTTCTTCAAAGATACTCGTGAAAATATTTTCATGCAACGCCAATATTTACCTCAAATTATCGGTCTAGCCAGTAGGCCATGGGCAAATGTAGGTAAAATGCAATCAATCGGTAGTGACGGAAACCTGTCGTTTCACCAAAAATTTGGAGAATTCGACTTCACTCTACGTGGTAACTTTACATTTACTAAAAATGAGATATTAGAATATGACGAAGAAGCGAATGCCTATCCGTATAAAATGACTCAAGGTTTCCGTCTCAATCAAGAACGTGGATTGATTGCCGAAGGTTTATTCAAAGATTACGATGATATACGTACCAGTCCTCGTCAAACGTTTGGTGAATATGCACCGGGAGATATCAAATACAAAGATGTCAATGGCGACGGTATAATTGATGGAAATGATGAAGTACCAGTTGGCGCTACCCGCACTCCAAATGCTATTTACGGCATTGGCGCATCTCTTCAATGGAGAGGTATCGACATTAATGTACATTTTCAGGGAGCCGGCAAGTCAGCTTACATGCTCAATGGCTCCAGTATATACGCATTCCAAAGCGGTTCATGGGGAAACATTCTGACAGACTTAGAGAAACCGGGGAATCGTTGGATTTCAAGAGATATCTCAGGTACACCGGACACCGAAAATCCTAATGCCAAATACCCACGCCTAAGTTATGGCGGACAAAATAATAACTATCGCTTTTCGACTTTTTGGTTAGAAAACGGTTCGTATTTACGATTTAAGACACTAGAAATAGGTTATTCACTCCCAAAGAAGTTTGTGACTAAATTATTTATGAATAATGTACGTATCTATTTCTTAGGAAATAATTTGGCTGTATGGGACTCACTGAAGCTTTGGGATCCGGAACTTGCTTCAGGTAACGGCGCAAAATACCCCATTGCCAAATCATTTACTTTTGGATTGAATGTTAACTTCTAAACTCATTATGATGAAAAAGATATATTTATTTTTACTTACGGCCATAGGAAGCGGATTACTGCTCTCTTCCTGCTCCGATTATCTAAATGTCGACAAATATTTTGCAGACCGAATGAATGAACAGAAAATGTTCGAGAGCAAAGAATATACAACCCGATGGCTAGCTGGCGTATATTCTCACCTAACCACCTGTCGAGACATGGGTAGTCAAAGTGGCTGTATCTTCAATTTCTCCGATGACATGTATTATAGTGATGGCAGTTATGATGTATTCAAATACGGACAATACAATGAAGGTTGGGACCAAGGTTCATGGGAACGTGCTTATATCGGTATCCGGGATGCAACTACTTTTATCAGATACGTGGATATCAATAAGGAATTTAGTTATGATCAGATTCTGGATAACAAAGCACAGGCTCGCTTCCTTCGTGCTTACTATTATTGGCATCTGTTACGTAAATATGGTCCGGTTCCCTTATTGAAAGAAGAAGCCGACTATATCGATTCATACGACAATTTAGCATTTCCAAGAAATACGTATGATGAATGCGTTGATTATATTGCAGACGAACTCGTACTTGCAGCTAAAGATTTATCCCCAAACCGAACGACACAAGATTTAGCACGCCCTACCAGAGGAGCAGCACTTGGACTACGCGCTAAAGTATTGCTATATGCTGCCAGCCCGATAGCCAATCCCCGACCAGAGGACACTGAAAAGTTCACAGATTTAGTAGATGATAAAGGTAACTGCCTCATTTCTCAGGTGTATGATGAGGAAAAATGGGCTAAAGCCGCTGCAGCAGCAAAAGATGTCATCAACTTAAAAAAATATGATCTCTATGTAGCACCAAAGAAATATGAAGATGCCGGACGTGAATATCCTAAAACCGTTATTCCTCCTCATAATGATGAATTTTCAGACAAGAACTGGCCGGACGGCTGGGCTGACATCGACCCGTTTGAATCATATCGCTCTATATTCAATGCAGAAGTACAGCCATACGCTAATCCAGAACTCATATTTTCACGCGTACAAAATTACGGAGGGGGAGACGTCAAAAACATGATGTGGCAGCAAATTCCTCTTTCTCTTAAAGGACGAAATTGTCAAGGAATCACACAAAAGCAATGTGACGCCTATTATACAGATGAAGGAACAGACATACCTGGCATGCACGATTATATGGAACCTGGTTATCCAGACCGGAACACTCTGCCCCGAGCTACAGGCTTCGTAGATAGTAATAATAAAGACCAGCTTCACCGTCCATTGGAAGACGATGTATATTTAGGATATGCCAACAGAGAGCCACGCTTTTATGCCACAGTAGCATATAATGGTTCAACTTGGGACTTTACTTCTTCCAAGAATGAGGAAGACAGATTCAGACGATGCTGGTATTATAGCGACAAACCAGATGGTATCCAAGTCAACGATCCCAACTTTTGGTTAAGAACAGGTATTGGCATAAAGAAATATTACAACCCACAAGAAACCTATTTAGATGACAAAGTAGAATATGAAAAAGCAGATCCTGCTATGCGCTATTCAGAAATCTTATTAATCTATGCAGAGGCACTGAACGAACTTACATCAGGTAGTAACTATAATATCTTGTCTTGGGATGGCGAAGAAACCTATACAGTTAGTCGCGATATCGCTGAGATGAAGAAAGGCATCCGCCCGATTCGTATCCGCTCCGGATTGCCCGATTACAAACAAGAAATCTACGATGACGCCAATCTGTTCAGAAAATCACTGAAGCGGGAACGACAAATCGAATTATTTGCAGAAGGACATCGTTATTATGACTTAAGGCGTTGGAAAGATGCCCCCAGAGAAGAGGCAACCCCTATCTATGGTTGCAACATGCTCCTTGGAAGCGCAATGCGTGATGAATTTTACAGACCAACAATTGTACCTTCAATGCCGGCAGTCTTCGTAAAAAAGATGTATTTCTGGCCGATCTCACACAGTGAATTGAAGAGAAACAAACGATTAACACAAAATCCAGGTTGGACTTATTACGATTAAAAATTTGAAGAATATGAAAAAAATATACCATTATTTAATAGTCCTAGTGGCTGTACTTATCAATAGTTCATGCAATAATGAATGGGAAAATGAACTCTATAAAAATGCAATATCATTTACTCAAAACGGGTTACAGGATATACACATTCGATATAAGACAGGCGGTAAAGTCACTTATAAATTGCCTGTTGTTGTGAGTGGTTCGCGAGAAAATGAGAAGGATTATCTAGTCAAAGTTGCCATTGACAAAGATACACTAAACACCATGAACTTTGAACGATTCAGATATCGTGATGACCTTTATTTCCATTACCTGAACGAACAATTCTGGTCAGCTCCCAAAGAAGTAGCTATTCCTGCGGGGCAAAACACAGCAACACTCGACATTGATTTTACTTTATCCGAAATAAACATGTCGCAGCGTTGGGTTTTGCCTTTGACCATTGTGGATGATCCTAGTTATGAAGCCAATTATCGGAAGCATTATCGGAAAGCGATGCTGAATATTGTACCATTCAATGACTATTCAGGAACGTATGGCGCTTCAACAGGATATGTATATAATAAGGCTCTTGGAGGATTAGATGGCGACAAAGGCCCGCAGAAGATGGCTAACAGAATGCTTTATGTTGTAGACGAAAACTCTGTATTCTTCTATGCCGGTTTGACTGAAGAAGAATTAGAAGACAGGGAAACATATAAAGTCAAGGCTACCCTCACGATGAACGACAAGGAAGATGAAGATGGAAGTACAAGTGGGACTGTTGTTCTAACTGCCCCTAATGCTGATAAAATAGGATTCAGATTCGTTTCCGGCACTGTGAACATAAGAACAGAGATGGATGCTGTGGTTCTCGATCTGGAGCATAAATACATTAAACTAACTTTGGAATATGAATATAGTTACCTGATTCCGAACTCTTCGGCTAAGATAGATTACATATTCAAAGGTAATATGACTATGGAGCGCAAGCGTTACCTAAATATTCCAGATGAAGATCAAGCTATAGTCTGGTAAATATCGGATATTAAGAACTCTTATTCTGAGGACAAACGGATGACCTGAAATGACCTCAGAATAAGAGTTTTCTATTGTAAGAAAACAAATAATCCAAAGGTAACTGTACGTACGGAAAAGTTAAAACTTTAATTATGAAAAGAATAAAAATATTACTGCTTCTCTTAATTATCTCCTTGCCTATAGCACACAGCAGCAATAATGCGGAAATAGGAACTCAGCAACCTATCCGGATTGTTTGCGTAGGAAACAGCATCACAGAAGGATTCGGAAATACCAGTGAAGAAGCAGCATGGCCTGCCCAAGCGAACAAGCTATTAGGCACCCGATATGCCATCTCTAATTGTGCAGTAAGCGGCACGACCATGTTTAAAAACAGTAATGCTCCTTATTGGAAAACAGAACGATACGCAAAGGCAAAAAGTCTGAATCCGCAAATCCTGATTATCGCATTAGGAACGAATGATGCCGACCCCTGGCGTTGGAACTCGCTGAAAAATGAATTTAAATCTGATTATCTGGATATGGTGAAAGATTTCAGACAAGGAGGAAAAGATCCTGTCATTTACGTATGCCTCCCTCCTCCTTTGTTTGGACCACAAAAAGCTGCCCAGAATACGGTAGTTGAAAACGAACTAATCCCTCTTATCAAGGAAATAGCCGGAGAGATAGGAGCATACGTTATTGATTACCACCACCCCCTGATCAATGCAAATAAACAATTCCCGGACAATGTACATCCGGATGATGCAGGTGCCGTACTCATGGCACAGATTGCCTATGATCACATTAAGAAAGTGCAAATCATAGAACCTCATGTTTCTGTGAAAAAAGGGAAAGTGACGGATGAAACCGTAGCTGTCGTCAAAGAAGGCGGCACAGTTACTTTTGCCCCCAAACCGATAAACGGAACATGGATATGGACAGGCCCCAATGGTTTCTCTTCAAACAATAGAGTTGTAACATTGAAAAACGTAAAAAACGGTGGCATCTATACTGCTGTCCATACAAACAACGAAGGACAAAGAAGCATTATCAATTTTCTTGTTTCCATAAAAGGGCGTGAGGCAAGTCCCATAACACCTACCATACAAAACAAGAACAGAGAATGGATCAAGACCAACACCCTTTCGACTAATCCAGGAACAACCATCGTTCTAAGTCCGCAAACAAAAGACGAGAATGGTACCTGGACATGGGCAGGACCGAACAGTTTCTTTGCATGCAAACGCGATATCCGTTTGGATACCCTTACTCCCTCACAAGCCGGAGAATACATTGTGACCTATACAGACAAAGAAGGCAGTCAGAGTCGGTCAAGTTTCTTTGTCACAGTAGAGGGAGAAGTGGTCTGTCCGGATCTGATTCCCTATATTAATATAAATGGCAAATGGCAGTCTACTGATGTAATGGAAGTAAAAGAAGGGCAGAATCTGTCTTTCGGACCCCACCCCTTTAATGGCGAGTGGATATGGAAAGGTCCGGATGGATTTACCTGCGACCGTAGAGAAGCTTCCGTTTCAAATTTCAACAGTCAAAAAACCGGTGAATATATAGGAACATTTACGAATGCAGCAGGCTGTAAAGTAGAGTTAATCATTACGCTGAAACTTAAAAAATAAGATGCTGCTATCATGCAGGAATATATCATATTTACACTACTTTTACAGACTATAAATCCATTTACCATTAAACCATGAATTTAAAGACAATCATCACTGCCCTAGGTTGCGGAATAGCATTGTTTGTCAGTGCCCAAAACAAGCACAGTCTTGTGCCCGATACTCCTTCCAAAGCGCCGGACTATTTTTGCACATGGAATCTGCAAGGCTATTTAGTGAGCCATCAGGATACAAAAGTCACTCGTAAAGCCATGAACGAAGATAATTTGTTTGGTAAAGGAAAATACCAGAATTGGGCAAATTGTTATCCCCGCATTCGGGAGGACTTATATCTTGTATTAGATGATTCCTGGGACATCCCCAAAGAAGTAAATGATAAACCCAACCCCTATCTGGGCACAGTAGAATTAAACGAAGAACGTTTCCCGTCTTTTCATGGTACGCCTGAAGAACGGCTCCGGCAACTTGTCACCCGCATAAAAGCTAAAGGCTGGAAAGGTGCCGGCGGCTGGATTTGTGCACAAAAGGCGGATAATCAACGTGAAACAGATGAAAAGAGCTATTGGACAGAACGAATCAAAACAGCAGATGAAGCCGGATTTGACTACTAGAAAGTCGATTGGGGCAATAACGACCGTAATGGAAAATGGCGGAAAATGCTGACCGATATTGGAAAGCAATATGCTCCACGTCTGTACATTGAGCATGCCTGCGAAAATAGGTTTATAGAATTCAGCGATGTATTCCGCACATACGATGTAGAGAATGTCATTGCGCAACCTGTCACTATCCAGCGTATTTGCAATTTACTTCCATATCAAGCCTCAGCAAATGCGAAAGGATTGATAAACTGTGAGGATGAACCTTATATCGCCGCCGGGTTAGGCTGTGCCATTGGTATCATGAGACATCCCTTTACAGGAAATATGCCGGATGGCAATCAAGATATTGCTTTTCCACCAGTAGGGCGCGACATGAAGAAAAGGCTGGACGAAGTAGTAAGAGGGATACGCTGGCATCGTATTGCCGAACCTTTTGGAGTGAACGGAAAAGACTTCGAGATAGATAATGTACGTTTGGAAGATTATTGGATTCTGAAAGAGAAGGAGACTTGGATGAAAAGCCGCAAACCCGGCTCTAAAATGGTTGAATCTGCTCCGGCCCGTGTCAGTCGCGGCATGCCTCTTCCGGAAGTATCGGATAGTTGTTCAGCAGACAGACCGTATATCCTATGTTCCCGCTATCCCAACGGAGCAATTGCCGTTGCCAGCATAGGCCGCTCTCTAAACCACGATTATATTTCTAAAAGAATCGGAGTCACTATTCCTGTCCCACAAACAGGAGTTCCTATTGGAGTGTTTGGCTACTTCGAGGAACTGACTATTATATTGACTGATACACTGAATACCAAGAACTATAGAGTTCTTGCACAAGATCTGGCAGGAGACTCACCCGTTAACATCACCAAGAAAATAAAGATAAAAGATAACAGAGTTACCATACCGGGCGAATTATTAAGTCGTATCGGCTTAATGAAAGCTTCAAAGTATGATTGCTCCGATCCGGGATTGGTTATACAAATCTTTAGAAATACACCATTTTGAGTTCAACTTACGTAACCTCAACATTTTAAAGCTAAACCGTGTAGACAAAGAATGGATTTAAAACCTGAATAGTACTTGCAAACAAAACTTTATCATAGTCATATTTTTCCATAACTATCTATTATACAAACAGATACAATGCGTCTTCTTTTATTGATATCATGCTTTCTCCCTGCATATTTGAGTGTCATAATTATGCTTTTCTATGTATGATATTGATTGCCGCACAAATGCTGCAACAATTGGCTCACATAATGTGCAACAGTTATCGCACATTCAGTGAGTTAGCTGTTGCACATTATGTGAGTTAGCATATACGTAACCCATTTTATAGAATGACAAATTCAAATCAGCAGACTATATGCCTGTTTGTATTATAAAAGAATAAGAAGATGCATTGTAACAGACTGAACAACTGAATGATAGATGAAAACATGATTTACTGACGAGTCTCCCATAAATGTGAACATAGGACATTTTTTAGGGTATGGTGGCAAATCATCTGCTTACTTTTCTTTCTTGAACAAGCGCTGCAATGTATGCAAGTCTATTTCCATTTGAGGTTTAAACTTATCCGACGCCATATATTCCAAAAGACTTTGCTTGAATTGAGCTACAGATATTCGGTTGTCCAAGTCTGTATCCAAGTCAACACTGCAAACCATCAGATTTCCTTTACCTGCCTTCGCTTCAAAAAGTACGCCCAGTTTTCTGTTTTTAAACCAGTCATCAATCAAATAAACTATCGGACGAAAATCCTGCGGCAAATCGTCCATCACCATTGCATTACATTTTACTGCCAGATCTTTCCATTGAAAGTCAGAATAACCATCGTTAGGGAATGAGGTAAATGCCTCATGTTCAGGGTAGCATAAGAAGCCTAGAGTATGAGGCGGACGGTTGCTTGTCCAAGCAGTATTCCAAAAGATCGGAGTAAAAGCAACTTTGATATCCCCTCCCATTTCCGGCGAGACCTTCCCATAAGAAAGGAATAAGACATCTTCTCCCTGATTCAGTTTGTCTATCGCTTCATTCCACTCATAAGTGATAAATGGCTTCCCGGCTATTTCTGCTTTTTTAGCAGGATATACCCATATATTCCAATCATTGCATATCTCCGTATGGTCGATGCCAACTTTCAGTTTCAATTGAACAGGTGAAGGAAAGAGATCCAAAGCGAAACTAATGGTTCCGGCTTCTATTAAATTACCAATAGGCAGATCTCGTTTGAAAGTTCCCGATTTCACTACATTGCCGTCCTTCGTTTCAACTGTCCATAAAATACGGGCATCAGAAAGTGGCTTTTCGCCAAAATGCGCAAATTCAATATCCGCCCGGAAAGTTTCATCATTGTTCCAGACAAGCTTCGGTAGTCTTGCCAAAGGTACGGTATGATTACAGAACATACGATATTCCTTTTCATCCACATACCCTTTACCCTCCCAGAAAGCATCCAACACACCGACCAAAGCAGTTCCCTGTCCCGGAAAATCATGTAAATCCAACAGTTGGAAACCTCCTAATCCCGGAGTTCGCAGGGCGGTTTCAATCTCTGTTTTATAGGACAAAGTTTGCAAACGTCCCGACGCATACAAGAATTTATCCGCCATGTCTCCTAATCCCTTCGCATTCAACGTTTCTTTGAAAACCTCAAAATTCCGTGCCTTTAAAACACCCGTATATTTATCAATCTCCTTGAAGTTAGGAAAAACGCACCACTGACCAATCTCATGACTCAACATTGGCATTTCCTGACAAATCACCGCTCTATGGTCATAGTCAGTGCGAGGAACAGACGTATTTATGATGTTACTCATATCGCCTCCGATGCGCGGCCGGTCGGTATTGTAGTAATCCGCATTCTTCACAAAAGGCCATCCACCGGAACTTGTATACAATCTTCTGTCATCATTTTGCTTCCAATGGGCTATCAACTCACTTAAGTATTTCACCTGGTTGTCTCCGCCAGGCTCATTCCCATAAGCAAGCATACAAAAAGACGGATGATTTCCATATTCTTTCAGGATACGGTCCCCTTCTTCTTTAAACCATTCATCCTGTTTCTTTCCCTCACCGATCCAGGTCCATCCTCCGCATTCAACTTGGAGATACATCCCCATGCTATCAGCGACCTGAAATGCTGCTGCCGGAGGACACCAGGAATGGAAACGGACATGATTTAATCCATGATTCTTGCATGCTGTATAAATCTTTGTCCAATAGTCTGTCGTCATGGCAGGATAGCCGGTGAGAGGAAAAATACAACATTCCAATGTACCCCGAAGGAAAGTGGTCTGCCCGTTCACCTCAAAATGAGTCCCGTTTGCTTTAAATTCACGGAAACCAAAATTCACATTTTTTTCGCAGGTTCCATCCGGCGAAGATAAAGAAGCGTGCAAGCGGTACACATTAGGAGTAAACTCAGACCACATTTGTACACTATCTGCCAGTTCAACTTCCGTTTCCAGACTATTGCCCACACCAGGATCAATGTCCATCACTATTTTCTTGCCTAAAACCGATCGATTCTTCAAAAAGACATCCATTTCCAGCTGTGACTTTTTAACTTCGCCACTCAAATGAATCCTGATCTTCGCTTTTTTGTTCTTTGCGTCAGGATAAATCTGGATATCGTCCATGACTAAAGAAGGAAGTGCTTGCATACTTATTTCGCCAATCACACCATTCCAGTTTGTCTGGGTATGGTCCGAGATGCTATGGGCGTTGGCCCCCACATCAATATGCATCCTGTTGTCAACACGTAAAGACAGCAAATGCTTTCCCGGAGTTAAAGAATTGATCAGATATCTATGAGGCACCAGCAGTGCATCCTGATGCTCTATCCTTTGACCATCCATATACAATGATGTCTCCCAATGGGTGCGCTCCAGTTCAAACAAAATACGCTTACCGGTCCAGGCTTCCGGTATCTCTATTTCTTTCTGATACCAGGCAACACCCACATAATGTTTATCCGGATTGAGCCAAAACGGAACCTTGATATTACCAGGCTCACGATACTTCTCATACTCCTTGGCAACATACCAGGATTTGTCGTTCACTGCCCCTGTCCATTGTGTATTTACACTGATATCATATCCTTTGCCTTGCTCCTGCAAAGATCCCGGCAACTTAACAAATTCCGGGAACTTCTGCATAGCCCAATGATCTTTCTCACCGACATCATTACTATCCAAAGCAAAGTTCCAGTTTCCTGCTAAAGAAGATACAGCCATATTCTTTGTCTGACAAGAACAGACAGCACACAAAACAAGAACAGATACACTAAAAATGATCAGATTTCTTTTCATGGTATTAATCAGCTATTATTTGTTTTAAACTCCGTCAATCTATCCTGATAGATGCAGAACGTTTACTTACTCCCGTTGCACCAAATGCCTCTATCGTCACATAATAAGATAAATCACGGTCGAAAAAGCCAAATTCCGCCTGATGATCGTGAACCATTACCGCATTCCCCATTTGCCCGGGTGTTGTTCCCCAACGAATGACATAGCCGGAGGCTGTATCTACCCTATCCCATGAGAAAGCCATCCGGCGTCTGTCTTCGTTACGTTTCACCCGGAAGTTTGAAACAACCTCCGGCCGTTTACCCTTCGCTTTGCCAAACAGACGCATATCGGCTATGGAAAAACGACCTATCTGAAAATCTTTTGTATTCCGTACCCTCACAAAACGGGCCTGCACACTCTTCTCCAAAGGTATCAATTCATAGATCTGGTCTTTGGCATTATCCGAACGGTCGACCATCGTTTTCCACTGTTCCCCGTCAGCAGAATACTCTATGACATATTGATAAACCGGCACGTTCTCATCACGCCGATAGGTCTGGAAACCTTCGTCGGCAAAGCAGATCTGCGCAGCAGCCACTTTCATCGACTGTCCCAAATCCATCTGCAACCATTCTCCTTTCTTTCCGGTAGCAGCCGACCAGACCGTTTTAATATTCTCATCCGCCGCCTTTTCTGCTCCGTAGGCAGGGTAAGACGAGGAGGACTTCATCCTCTTTCCATAAGAAAGCAAATTCATTCCGGCCGAGAAATCAACCTTACTGAAATCGACCTTCTTATCCGGTAGAATAAATGGGAAATCAGTATAATCTGTAATGCCATGCGCAATCCCATCCTTATAGTAAGCCGGGAATATAGCGATACGACGTTCATAGTGGTCTTTGCCTGCAACAACCATAGTACCTACATACCAGTCATTGCCATAACGGTCTTTAAAAGGATGCCCATGTCCGGCACCGGCTATGAACCCTCCGGGTTTGATAGAAAAGGGCGCTCCCGGCATACATTGATAAGGTCCCAAAGGATTTTTGGACACATAGACACCTGTACAATAAGAAGTGAACTCGGTGCCCGGAGCAGCATACTGCAAATAATAATAATCCCCTTGCCGAGTGATGCAGGGAGCTTCATTCCATCCTCTCTTGTCGTACACTTCATTTTTATCTCCAAAGACTTCCCAACCCAATCTTTCGGCATTGTGAGGAATCAGGTCTGCCTCCTTTCCAACAGGTTTAAATCCTTTTTCCGGATCCACTTCGATTCCTTGGATAGGTTTGCTATCTGAGCAACCATAATATAGATAAACACGACCGTCATTATCCTGAAAAAGGGCAGGATCTCCATACTTATCCACAGCAGGCTCCACTTCTTC
Source organism: Bacteroides thetaiotaomicron (assembly GCA_019412825.1). GTDB lineage: Bacteria > Bacteroidota > Bacteroidia > Bacteroidales > Bacteroidaceae > Bacteroides > Bacteroides thetaiotaomicron_A. Next base: position 219,442 of record DXOL01000029.1, read on the forward strand.
CCATTCGTCAGCATCAGGATTTGTACTCCGGTAAATCCGCTGGTCACCCATACTCAAATGATAGATGGCATTTTTGTAGACCAGTACGGCCGGCGCCCAGTTTTCAACTGTTTTCAGATGACGGGTCTTCACGTACTCCCAATCTTTCAGATTCTTTGAATGCCAGTAGCCGGAAGAGTGCGAGGCGAACAAATAGTATTTATCTTTATACAAGACAATCACCGGATCTGCCGCTTCGCGCCGGCAAACCCCTTCTATCTGAAAGCGATAACTCAGGTTTAAAGGATTGGCAGTGATTCTCTCTATGGTATTTTGCTGTGCCGCCAAAGAACCTGTTATCATCAAAGCGATAAAAGTCAATGCTATTTTCAGTTTCATAACTATAGAATATAAGATGAGATGATTAATAAATGCCAAACTCATAGATACGTACTACGTCTCCTCCTTTGTTCTGCTCCGGACGCGTTACAAAAAGGCGTACATAGCGTGCCAATACCGGTTCTATCAATACTTTGTTCAATGTATTAGCGGAATTGCCACGGACGCTGTCGATCGTTTTCCACTCTTCGCCCGCTTCATTTCTCACCTGTAGGAAACAGTCACTGGTAATAGAACCATGACCTTCCTGCCCCGCATTGATCAGTTTCCAGCTATTGATTGACTTCTTCTCTCCCAGATCAAAATCAACATAGTGGGGAGCAGGAGTTGTCACACACCATTTAGTATTGACATCACCGTCTATCAGGTATTTGGGGTGCTCCCCATCGTTTACATAACCAGACCAGGCTATGATGCGGGCACTCTTCAACAGATTCTCTTTAGGGGCAGCGGCAGCCTGCAACTGATTCTGCTCTCTGTTCGCTGTGCGGAACAACTGTGAAGCCGATGTTACGGTTGCCATATCTTCCTGCACCAAGGTAGCGGCGAATAGTACCACTTTTTCATTTTTAGGTAAAACAAGGGATGTCGCTCCTTTAGGAATATCAATGCCGAACTTAAAGAGGTAAGTGTACTCATACGGACGGTCTTCGCCGGAAACATGACGATGTGTACCAACATAAGCAATCTCCGCTTGTTTCAGGTATCCTTCAGTGTGACCTGTATGTCCCCACTGTCCTACAAATCCGGTGTAGCAAGGAATCATCACTTCCTGATGGTTCTTTCCACTCCTGAAAGTAGCCGCATAGTCGCCGTCGGTTGCAGCTGCCAGGAAGTAAATGCGATTGTACATTTGTCCGGCAGGAAGCTGTAAAGTATCTCCTTTGCAAGTCATACCATTGGCTACATCTTTCTCTCCTAAACGGAAAGGCACCTGACTGGCAAAGATGGTATCGGGCAATAACTCAGCCGCGTATGAATAACCGGCTTCAAAGTTGGCTTCATTTCTGAACTCATTCCACGAAGAACATTTCAGATTATAGTTCAACGGCAAATAAGCATATTCCAACTTAGCAGATGGTAATGCGGAAGGTTTCAGCTTCACTCTGAATGTCTTGACCGAATAAGGTTTGAGAGTCACTTTCAGTTGTTTTCCCGTATAAGGTGTCTCCCCTATTTTCTTTTCTGTTCCATCAGCCTCACAAGCACCGGTGATTTCTCCTGCAAAGGTTAACAATGCCTGTTGTTCCTTCTCACCTCCGGTTTCATAAACACGTACTACATATTCGTCCGAACTTTCAGCCTTTTTCAGAGCTTTAATTAATACATTCGGATTGCTAGATGTCATAAAGGAAAAATCTTTGCCTAACGTTCCTTTGTGTTTCTGCGTTTGGAAAGCCTTCAATGACTGGTTCAATTGCTCTGCCTGCTGAACTGTCTCCGTTTTATCCAGCTTGCCGGTATGTCCTATCAAACTATAAGTGAAGCTATGGAAACCGAAGTCCTGACGGTTTTGGTATGGATAGTTTCCTGCTGTCTCCGGAGTGTGGAGCAGAGTCAACCGGAGTGTGTGGTCGTTGGGTTTATCCCAGCCATATTTACTGTCATTCAGGATAGAGACTCCGTAACTATGATCGTTGTCAGTCAGATCTGCCCAATATTGTGCATATACTTCATAGGCAGTCTGTGTATTATTGCCACGCATCACGCTACCGATGCCAAGATCGTATGTAGCTTTCTCATTATCTACATTCAAAGGAAATTCTGCTTTCAGAAGTGCATTGGTGCTCTCCCAGTCTATCTCATTCCGAAAGTCGATGCGGTGTGCCTGGCTTCCTTCATAGAGATGGATATATTGGCAGAATACTGATTTTCCATGTTGTTTTCTTATACATAATGTCTTGCGGAGTTTTCCATTCTCTGTCAATGTTACTTTTACCGATGGGCTACCGATAGAAATAGGATCTTTATCAATCGTCTCTTTCAGAATCTCCCAGGCCGGCCAGTTATACGACTTATTTTCAGTAAAGAGAGCAAGGCGAATGGCTTTTCCCTGTTTTACGATTTCTTTATTATTTCTTTTGTCTATCAGGGAGGTGATGTCTCCGTTGGAATCCAGACTCATCCGGTAGACAGAGTTTTCTATCTGATAGGTTCCGTTATGCTGAAGAATAGAAAGTGATGCTGCCTCTTTATTACCGGAAATACGCACATCATACACTGCATATCCGACAGCCGGAACTGTAGCGTCAACTAATATTCTAGCTTTGCCATCGTTGTAAGAGAGTAACTGGGAAGGTACCTTTGTTCCTTTTGCATCAAAAACTGAAATTCCTCCAGGAGATCCGGGCATATCAACTTCTACTTCTACAGTATGATTTACCCGAAATCCTAATGCATTATACAGTATTACGGGAATCCCTTTCACTCGTGTATCCAGCTCGCTGGCAATGCCGTGGACCGAAGAAGCCAGAATGTGAGAGAACTGGTTGAGGGAAATCAGTTCATCATTCCATGAAAACTCATAAGCACGGGGAATACTTGTTCCTGTGAGGTCATCATGGAACTGATGCAGGATGAAACGTTTCCAGGCATCAGAGAGAGTCGTACCGGGATAAGACTTCCGGTTCAACCATTCTGCTCCTACAGCAGCCCTTTCAGCAGCATCACCCAGCAGTTCATTCTGGCGATTGTACAACTTCATAGCGGCTTGTGAGGTATAACACCCAGTTCCATGTACATCCATTAAAAGTTCTCCGTCGAATACGGGTAATTCCGAATGGTTCTCATAAGGTAAATAGTCTTTAAAGAGCTGGTCACTGGTAGCACTGATTATCTGCAACGGTCCGTTTCCACGAATGCCCTTTTCTACGGAACGAACGGAACCGATAGTCGGTGAACCACCCACGTCTCCGGTACCATAATAACGATAGACTGTATTTAAAGGAGTACGCTTTGTTAAATCAAAGAGGTCTTTATTCTCTGACAAATCTACATCATTCCATCTTTCCCCATATCCATATCCATGAGACAACATGACAGAGGAACCATCTATACCTTTCCATAGACCAATGGTAAAAGGATGCTTGCTACCATTATAGAAAGGATGTACACGCCAATCCAGTTTTTGTGATGAAAATCCGATAAGTCCGCAATGAGAAGCAATAGTAGGCAATGTCCAGCCAAACCCAAAACAGTCAGGAAGAAAGATATCCGTACTCTCCGTCTGAAACTCTTTCCGGTAATATTCCTGACCCAACAGGATATTCCGGATGGTCGATTCCGGTGAAGGAACCAGCACATCATTGGCATCCCAGCTACTACCGGATATGTGCCAACGTCCTTCCTTGACGTATTCTTTCAGTTGGGCAAACTCTGCCGGATAAAATTCTTTCATCCATGCGTATTTGACTCCACCTTCAAAATTAAAGATATAATCAGGATAACGCTTCAGCAATAAAAGGTTTTGGCTGAGTGTATTCCATACATACTCTTTGATGGTCGTCTGGACATCCCAGTTCCATTGAGTATCCAAGTGCGCATCAGCTACCATATATGCTTTTGCTTTCTTTTCCGGTACGGATTGTGCCTGTAGAGGCATATTCGGAAAAATCAATAAGGAGACTCCTGCAATAAGCAGGCTTTTAATCTTGTTTTGCCCAATAATCATATTTTTCATGTTTAATGTTTTAAGATGCGCACAAAGTTACCTCCTTATAGACATACCCCGATACGAATACACGACATTAAAGTATGCACAAATAAAAGCGTCCTTAAAACAGACATATATGTCTCAATTACGTACACTCCAATGATAAAATATGTCCAAAACCTGTTATAAAAGTATAGTATTTAAAGTGAATGTATAATAATGTCACAAATTCATCATAAATAATCACCAAAAGGCGTTACTTTTGTAATCGGAAGAAACCCCTAAAACACATATCATGAAAAAACATCTATTTTTGCTACTCTGTCTTTACACGTCTTTGCATGCCTACGGACAAAAGGCATATAAGTTACAATCACCGGATGGCAATATCCAGGTATCCGTAAGTATCTCGGACAAAATCTATTATGATGTAACTTACCAGCAAGATACATTATTGAAACAATGCAATCTCCAAATGGAATTAAGCAACCAGAAGCTCGGAGATGCTCCTAAGTTGGCAGGAGTAAACAAAAAAAACATTGATGAATCTTTAAAGCCGATAGTTCCGCTGAAATACTCTACTGTTGCCAACAAGTACAATCAGCTCTTGATGAAGTTCAAGGGGGATTACTCCGTAGAGTTCCGTGCTTTCAATGACGGAATCGCCTATCGCTTCATCACCAACAAAAAAGGAATGGTTGAAGTCAACAATGAGACATTCCAAGTTAACTTCCCGGATAGCTATCTGCTCCATGTGCAACAGCCGGGAGGTTTTAAGACAGCTTATGAAGAAGAATACAAACATATAGAAAGCAAAGACTGGAAAACATCTGACCAGATGGCTTTACTACCTATATTAATCGATACTCATAAAGACTATAAGATTCTGATCAGTGAATCTGACTTGACCGACTATCCGGCACTATTCCTTAAAAGCAATGGGAATAATGGCATGTTCTCCGTATTTCCCAAGGTTCCCCTCGAATTCGGCGATGACGGCGACCGCAGTCTCAAAATACTTAAAGAAGCAGACTATATAGCTAAAACAAATGGTAAACGCAGTTTTCCCTGGCGTTACTTCGTCATCAGCAAAGAGGATGGTGAAATAGTAGAAAACACAATGACTTACAAACTCGCTGAGAAAAACAAACTGGAAGACACCTCCTGGATTAAACCCGGACTGGCAAGCTGGGAATGGTGGAACGGCGCTACTCCTTACGGACCGGATGTGAATTTCGTTTCTGGTTATAACCTCAATACTTATAAATACTTTATTGATTTTGCAGCCAAATATGGCATCTCTTATATTATAATGGATGAAGGTTGGGCTAAATCAACCCGCGATCCTTATACTCCTAACCCAGACGTAGATGTGCACGAGATTATCCGCTACGGCAAGGAAAAGAATGTAGGTATCGTACTGTGGCTGACCTGGCTGACTGTAGAAAAGAATTTCGAACTATTCGAAACATTTGAGAAATGGGGAGTGAAAGGTCTGAAAATTGACTTTATGGACAGAAGCGACCAGTGGATGGTGGATTATTATGAAAGAGTGGCTAAAGAAGCTGCCAAACATCATCTGTTTGTTGATTTCCACGGCTCATTCAAGCCTGCCGGACTGGAGTATAAATACCCGAATGTACTATCATACGAAGGAGTGAGAGGGATGGAACAAATGGGAGGATGCAGACCGGACAATAGTGTATACCTTCCTTTTATGAGAAATGCAGTAGGTCCTATGGACTACACTCCGGGAGCCATGCTAAGTATGCAACCGGAAATTTATCGCTCTGAACGCCCCAATTCTGCCAGCATCGGTACACGAGCTTACCAGATGGCACTATTTGTCATCTTCGAAAGCGGAATCCAGATGATGGCAGATAACCCGACCCTCTACTACCGCAATGACGAATGTACTAAGTTTATGACTCAGGTTCCGCAAACCTGGGATGAGACTATTGCCCTGAAAGCCAAAGTAGGAGAATATGTCATTGTTGCCAAACGCAAAGGAGAGAAATGGTATATCGGAGGTATGACCAACAACCAAAAGCAACAAAGAGAATTCGAGCTAAATCTTGATTTCCTGAAAGACGGCAAGAATTATCGAATGACTTCTTTTGAAGATGGCGTCAATGCAAACCGACAAGCGATGGACTACCGTAAAAAAGAACGCGACTTTAAAAAAGGAGATAAAGTAACTGTCCGCCTGGCACGCAATGGTGGATTTGCCGCTGTAATAGAATAATTTACTAACTAATACGATTCATGAAAAGATTATTAATTCCCGGTGCAATGACTGCACTTCTGTTCACATCCCTCTCTGCCATCGCACAAACAGCAGAGAAACCAGAATGGAACAACGAGTATGTTTCGGAAGTAAACAGGGAAAAGGCATGTCAGATTGCCATTCCTTTCGCTGACGAACAACAAGCTACGAAGCTGGCTATCGAAGAGTCACCTTACTACAAAACACTAAATGGAACATGGAAGTTCCATTGGGTTGCCGATCCTAAAGACCGTCCGCAGGATTTCTACTTACCGAACTACGACGTAACTCAATGGGATAATATAAAAGTGCCCGCCACCTGGCAAATAGAAGCTGTACGTCACAATAAGAACTGGGATAAACCATTATATTGCAATACCATTTATCCTTTTTGTCCATGGAACAAGGTGCAATGGCCTAATGTCATCCAACCTCGTCCTTCTGACTATACATTCGCTACGATGCCCAATCCTGTAGGAAGTTATCGCAGAGATTTCACTTTACCGGATTCATGGAAAGGACGTGATGTATTTATCCGTTTCAACGGGGTGGAAGCCGGATTTTATATCTGGGTAAATGGAAAGAAAGTCGGATACTCGGAAGACAGCTACCTGCCTGCAGAGTTCAACCTGACTCCTTATCTGAAGCCGGGAAAAAATGTGCTGGCTGTAGAAGTTTATCGATTCACGGATGGAAGTTATCTGGAATGTCAGGATTTCTGGCGTTTCAGCGGTATATTCCGGGATGCCTTCCTGTGGTCGGCTCCCAAAACACAAATCAGGGATTTCTTTTTCCGCACTGATTTAGATCAGGATTATAAAAATGCAACAGTCTCTTTAGACATTGAGATAACAGGAAAGAAAAGTAATGACGAAATCTTAGTTAAACTGACCGATTTAGAGGGCAAAGAGATTGCTACACAATCCGCACGCGCCAAAATGGGAGTAAATAACCTTCAGTTTGAAGTAATGAATCCTCTGAAATGGACTGCAGAGACACCGAATCTTTACAATCTGACTGTACTTCTGAAACAAAAAGGAAAAACGACAGATATCCGTAATGTAAAAGTCGGCTTTCGTAAAATAGAACTAGCTAAAGACGGACAGATGCTGATCAATGGTAAGTCGACTTTATTTAAAGGAGTCGACAGGCATGACCACAGCCCTGAAAATGGACGTACTGTGTCTAAAGAAGAAATGGAGAAGGATGTACAGTTGATGAAATCGCTGAATGTAAACGCTGTACGTACTTCTCACTATCCCAACAATCCTTATTTCTATGACCTGTGCGACAGATACGGTATCTATGTGCTTTCAGAAGCCAATGTAGAATGCCACGGACTCATGGCTTTATCCGGCGAACCTTCATGGAAGGATGCTTTCACCATCCGTAATGAAAATATGGTGAGACGATACAGAAATCACGCTTCCATCGTAATGTGGTCAATGGGAAATGAATCGGGCGGAGGAGATAACTTCCTGAGTGCCGAGAGAGCTATCAAAAAGCTGGATACTACACGTCCTACCCACTACGAAGGAAACAGTTCTTATTGTGACGTCACCAGCTGTATGTATCCCAACGTACAATGGCTGGAAAGTGTAGGTAAGGAACGTTTAGAAAAATCACAGAAAGGCGAAACAGTAAAACCACATGTGGTATGTGAATATGCCCATGCCATGGGAAATTCAATAGGTAACTTTAAAGAATACTGGGAAACGTATGAACGCTATCCGGCACTTATCGGTGGTTTCATCTGGGACTGGGTGGATCAAAGTATCAAAATGCCGACACCTGACGGTACCGGTTACTACATGGCTGTAGGAGGCGACTTCGGAGACAAACCGAACGATGGCAACTTCTGCACGAATGGAGTCATTTTCTCCGACCGTACCTTCGCTGCCAAAGCTCTCGAAGTGAAAAAGATACACCAGCCTGTAGGTATCGAAAACCTGGGCGACGGAAAATACAAAGTAAAGAACAAAAGATTCCATACGAATCTGGAAGACTTATATGGAAGATATGAAATAGAGGAAGACGGCAAAGTCATCGCATCCGGCAACCTGAACGATCTGACAATGAATGCACAGGAAAGCAAGGTTATCACCATTGCTGATGCACAAATAAAGAGAATCCCCGGAGCTGAATATTTCATCAAATTCAGTTTCAGATTAAAGAAAGATACGGAATGGGAAAAAGCCGGATATGAGGTAGCATCCGAACAATTCAAACTCTCAGATAGTGAAAAGCCTATTTTCAAACCAGGGAAAGGAGATATCAAACTAGTAGAAACAGACCAGGCTTATCTTGTAAAAGGTGACCGGTTTGAAGCAGCTTTCTCCAAGCAGGAAGGAACCATCTCGGCTTATATACTGGACGAAGTTTCTTTAATAAACAAGGGATTAGAACTGAATGTTTTCCGTGCTCCTACCGACAATGACAAACAGGTAGATGGAGACTGGCAACGAAAAGGGCTTTATAATATGGCTTTAGAAGCTGGCCGTTGGACCGTACGCCAAGAAGATGGAAAGGTAATCCTGCAAATAAAGAACACCTATAAAGGTAAAATAGGGTTCGATTTCCAGACAGAAATTGAATATACTGTGGCTGCCGATGGCTCTATCTTGGTAAACAGTACGATCATTCCTGCCATTAATGGAGAAATCATTCCTCGTGTAGGTTATCGTATGGAGTTGCCGGAAGGATTTGAACGGATGCGTTGGTATGGACGCGGACCATCAGAGAATTATGTAGACCGCAAAGACGCCAGTTATGTGGGAGTATACAATGATTTGGTATCCAACCAATGGGAAAACTACATCAGATCACAGGAGATGGGTAATCATGAGGATGTACGCTGGATTTCAGTAACCAACCCCGATGGCATAGGATTTGTCTTTGTTGCAGGAGATAAGATGGCTGCATCAGCACTACATGTAAAGGCACAGGATATGGTGGACCCGAACAATCTTAGAAAAATGTTCCATAAATACGAAGTACCTGCAAGAAAAGAAACAATTCTCTGTCTGGATGCTAAACAACGCCCATTAGGAAATGCAAGTTGCGGTCCTGGCCCGATGCAGAAATATGAGCTTCTTTCTCAACCGACTGTATTCAGCTTTATCATGATGCCTTTGGAAAGAGCTTATTTGCAAGATGAACTAATTGAAAAAGCTCGTGTGCAAATGCCTGTATGTATGCCTGTTTTAATAGAAAGAGACAGCAATGGTTATTTGAGCTTAGAAACTAAGACGTCTGGAGCTACTATCCTCTATAGTTTAAACGGAGCAGAATACAAAACTTATACAGAACCAATAGAATTTATTTCCGGCGGTAACGTACAGGCATATGCTACTTCAGAAAAACTCGAAAAAAGCTTGAAAACATCTGTTGAACTTCCTATCTATGTAGACCGTTCTGCCTGGAAGATAGTATCTGTAAGCAGTGAAAACAATGGAGAAGAAGCACGCAATGCTATTGATGGTGACCCGACTACTATTTGGCACAGTCGCTGGGCAGAACCTGTAGCAAAGCATCCTCATGAAATAGTAGTAGATATGGCATCTTTGCTTGAAGTAGACAAGTTTATCTATCAGCCGCGTAACTCCGAAAACGGCCGAATTAAAGATTATGAACTTTATTTCAGCAAGGACGGAAAGAGTTGGGAAAACAAAACCAAAGGTGTCTTCGAAAACTCATCATCAGCACAAATTGTGACTTTAAAGGAACCGGTCACAGCACGTTATTTCAAATTGGTAGCGCTATCTGAAATACACGGCAGAGACTGGGCTTCAGCCGCTGAATTGAATGTCAATATAACTAAGAACTTATCGGGTACATCCGGAGGAAAGCAAACAGTAGTGTATGTAGACAGTGATGCAGATGGAAGTATGAAGCTAGCTGCCGATGGTGATAAAAATACATATTGGCACACCGTACACAACCAATTCTACTTGGCACCTTATCCTCACGAAATTCAAATGGCTTTAGGCAAGGAGACGAAAGTAAAGGGCATCAAATATACTCCTCGCCAGGACTCTGCCGAAGGAAGGATAGCCAAATATGAATTGTATGTCAGCCGTGATGGCAAAGAATGGGGAAAAGCAGTTGCTTCCGGTACATTTAATAACTCCAAAGAGACACAGACTGTTGAATTTACACCATGTCAGGCACGCTATGTTAAACTACAGGCTTTGTCTGCTATTAAAGGAGATAAACTAGCCGCTATAGCAGAACTGGAAATTCTTTCTGCAGAATAAGTTTCAAATTAAGTATATAATAAACGTAGATGGTACGCATAAAACAAAAGCACCATCTACGTTTTTTGTATTTTAGATATGGAGCAAAAACAAAAAAGTTATCCATCTCCTTCTTTTTTGTTCTATTTTAGAACAAAATAACAGGATTTTTATATACATTTGTGGAGCTTATTGTTATACCATGCATAAACAAACACACTACTCCGTAAGATTTTTATTGTTCATAGGCATTATATGCTGTCTGCCACCGACGCTTCATGCATATAGCTTACGACAATTCTCCAACAAAGATGGGTTGTCCAACAGTGCTATTCTATCTCTTCATCAAGACCAACAAGGCATAATATGGATTGGCTCATGCGATGGTCTGAATGTGTTTGACGGAGTCAATATACAGATATATGGTCCAAACAATCCCCCGAAAACGTTACTATCAGGAAATCTGATTAATCACATCATGGAGGCTGAAAAAAATGTGTTTTGGATACAGACAAATTATGGACTCGACCGATTGGATACCAAGCAGCAAATATGTCAAAGTTTTACTGAATTTAAAGACAACAACCATATAGCAAAAAGTGATGACAATGAGATCTTCATCATAAAAGACAATGGATGCCTTTATTATTATCAACGAGAACTACAAAAATTTCAGAAAATAGAGATTCCTCAAATAGCATTCAAACATATACTGTCCATCACAATTGATGCAAATGATGTATTATGGATTTTCACATCCGACAATGACACACGCAGTTATCAGGTAAAAAAAACAGATCATAATATAACTTTAATTCCTAATAACCTGTTCAAACATTCTGAGAAACTACTATGGGCTTTTTCTGAAGAACATTTAGTCTACTTTATCGATGAAACTTATTCACTATATGAATATGATTTCACCAACCAGAAGCAATATTTCATAGCAGATCTTAAGACAGAGATCGAAGTTCATGGAGAAGTTTCTTCTATTATCAAGCAACAAGATGATTACTATATCGGCTTTAAAAGTAGCGGACTAATCATTTTAAAATATATGGCCGATCAGAAAATTAAGTATCAAATACAATCCACTGAAATTCATTCGGGCATCTTCTGTTTAATGAAAGACAAGTTCCAGGATATTGTCTGGATAGGAACAGATGGTCAAGGTGTGTATATGTACTATAATGATACGTTCTCTATAACAAACACTTTGTTAGACACTCCGGTATATCAAATAAACAATCCCGTGCGCACACTTTATTACGACGAAGAGCGGACACTATGGATCGGGACAAAGGGAGGAGGAATACTACGTATTAAAGATTACTCGCCTGAAATCAGTGCGCCAACTTCTTTTGAATATATGACAGCTGGCAATAGTACATTGACAGATAATACTGTCTATTGCTTTGCACCCGGTTCTCTGAATAAGTTATGGATAGGCACAGAAAATGGAATTAACTACTACTCATACAAAGAGAAACGACTAAAAGAACTGCCAGTGACAGCTGACGGAAAAAAAGTAAAGTATGTGCATTCCATAAATGAATTGAATGATACAACCTTATGGATTGCGACTGTTGGTGAAGGCATCGTAAAAGTTATCTTAAAAGACCCTGCCGTTTCTCCCATTATAAAGTCTGCAGATAGAATTGTTCTGGATGAAGGACGCATGGCATCGAACTATTTCTTTACCTCTTTTCAAGAAAATGATTCTATTCTATGGTTCGGCAATCGTGGCTATGGAGCTTATCATCTGAATGCAAAGACAGGAAAGTTAACTTCCCACAAATTTGATGATATTGTGAACAGCCAGACAGCCAATGACATTTTCGTTATTCATAAAAATGCGAAAGGATATTGGTTGGGAACCAGCTCAGGACTACTCCACTTTACTCCTAATGACACACATTTCCACAACAGAGCCAGTTTAATTTCAAACAACACCGTACACGGTATCCTGGAGGACTTGCAAGATAATCTCTGGATAAGCACTAACCAGGGACTGGTAAGATTCAACCCTGAAACCAATACAGGACAAACATATAACAGAGAAAACGGGCTGTCAATTACCGAATTCAGTGATGGCGCTTTTTATAAAGATAAACGAACTGAAACATTATTTTTTGGCGGAACCAACGGATTCGTTTCCATCCGATCCAATAACTATCTTACAGAAGATTATATGCCTCAAATTCATTTAAAAGGATTATCTATTTTCGGTAAAGAACATAACATCAATAATTTTCTCCAGGTTAAAAACGAACAAACGATCCTGCAACTGGATTACAACCAAAACTTTTTCTGTATTAACTTTATGGCACTTGACTATATCAACGGTAATAATTTCTCTTATTCTTATAAGCTTGATAAAATCAGTGAGCATTGGATAGATAGTGAAACGTCTTCCAGTGCTATCTTTTCAAACCTTGCTCCCGGTCAATACACCTTACTGGTAAAATACAGGAATAATATAAACGGGAAAGAAAGCCATATCCAGGAACTCATCATCCGTATTATTCCTCCCTGGTATTTAAGTTATTGGGCATATACCATCTATTTTATCTTATTCGCCTCTTTCTGTGCCTCAACGGTTTATCATTTTATCAGAAAGTACCGCCGCAAACAATATCGCATAATCGAAAAAATGAACCGGGAAAAAAAAGAAGAAATCTACGAATCCAAGCTACGTTTCTTTACCAACATCACACATGAGTTCTGCACACCTCTGACATTAATTTATGGTCCATGTGAAAAAATACTAGCTTATCCGCATACTGATCCATACATTCGTAAATACGGACTAATCATACAGCAAAATACAGAAAGGTTAAACAGCCTTATTTTGGAATTACTTGAATTTCGCAGACTAGAGACCGGCAATAAGGTTCTATATATCCAAAGTTTGCCTGTGTCGGACAAACTTAGAGGCATAGCAGAATCATTCAATGAACTGATCGAGAACAGAGAACTAAACTACCAACTAAATATCGAACCGGATATTCAGTGGAATACAGATATCAGTTGTTTCAATAAGATAGCTAACAATTTGTTATCCAATGCATTTAAATACACGCCGGATAAAGGCAGCATTACTGTTGATCTGAAGATAGAAAATCAACTTCTAACCCTTCGGATATCCAACTCCGGGAAAGGGATAGCCAAAGAGAACTTAAATAAGATATTTGACCGTTATAAAATACTGGATTCTTTTGAGTTGAATGGAAAAAACTCACGAAACGGACTGGGGTTAGCCATATGTAAAAGCATGATTACTCAACTGAACGGGCAGATTAACGTTGACAGCATCCCTGGTGAAATTACAACATTCACTGTTATCTTACCGGAAATGCCACTGACTGAACAGGAATCATCCCAAGAAGTATATAAAACAACACAGTTAAAAACCAATACTGAACCCATCGAATTAGAAAAGACAGCCACAAATTTCGACGCTTCCAGACAAACAATCATGATTATTGATGATGACCCTTCTATGCTTTGGTTTGTCTCGGAGATATTTGTTGATAAATACAATGTGTTATCTTTTAATAATGCCAAAGAAGCATTAACCACCTTGGAATTAAAGCAGCCTGACCTAATCATTTCAGACGTGATGATGCCTGAAATTGACGGACTCTCTTTTACACATCGCATTAAACAAAATAAGCTATGGAGTCATATACCATTGATTTTACTATCTGCCCTTCATCATGAAGACGATCAGGTAAAAGGTCTTGATTCAGGAGCAGAAGCATATGTCACTAAGCCCTTCAATGTGAAATATCTGGAAAAAATAGTATATCGGTTGATACAACGCAAATCTGAGTTAAAGGAATATTATAGTTCCGTATTCAGCTCTTTCCAAATAGAAAATGGGAATTGCATACATAAAGAAGATCAAAATTTCTTTAACAAAGTAATAGAAACTATAGACAAGAACATTACCAATCCAGATCTGTCCGTTGAATTATTGAGTAACGAATTAGGTTACAGTACCCGTCAATTCTATCGAAAACTAAAACCGATAACGGAAAAGTCACCTGCTGATATTATTAAAGAATATCGCCTCAGTATGGCTGAGCGTTTACTGCTAACCAGGAACCTCACCATTGAAGAGATTATGGATAAAACAGGATTCACGAATCGTGGTACATTTTATAAACTATTCTCTCTGCGATTTGGTATGCCACCACGTCAATATAGAGAACAGCAGAAAGACAATGTAGTAAAACACTCCGAACTATAAGCCATTGATAAATACCTACTTTCATGGCTTATAATATAACCAGATTATCTCCATAATGAACAGATTACCTTCACTATGATCAGATTATTTCCTAATTTGAACAATCGTTTACACCTTTTCTTCTTCTAAATCTCTATTTTTACAATCAGCTAAAGCACTTAAATTATACAATAACAAAAATTACAAAACATGAGAAAAGCACATCTGATGCTAGTTGGTTTACTACTCTCTTTTGCAGCAAACGCAACCAATGATATTCCCCGGCCGGAATATCCCCGCCCACAATTTGAAAGAGCTACCTGGGTTAATTTAAATGGTACGTGGACGTATGAATTCGATCTTGATGATTCCGGGAAAAAGCGTAACTTACCTACGGCAAAGGAGCTTAGCAAAACAATTACGGTTCCTTTCTGCCCGGAAAGCAAACTATCCGGAGTTAATCATACGGACTTTATAAAAAAAATGTGGTATCAACGTTCTCTGCCGATACCCGCTGACTGGAGTAACAAGAAGATTTTACTCCATTTCGGTGCTGTTGACTATTTAGCAGAGATTTATATAGACGGACACCTCGTCGGTTTTCATAACGGCGGAAGCTCTCCTTTTGTAATAGATATCAGTCGCATAGCCAAACCCGGGAATAGCCACAATCTGGTAGTATCCGTGTCCGATGATGCAAAATCGGGTCGTCAGGCATGCGGCAAACAGTCTCCGGAGAAAAACTCCTTTGCCTGTTTTTATACGCGTGTCACAGGCATCTGGCAAACTGTGTGGATGGAAGCGTTCTCTCCCTGTGGACTAAAATCGGCAAATACCTATCCGGATATCGACAATAATCAATTGATCATTACTCCGGAATTCTATCAGATATCCAATGACCAGACACTGGAAGTTACGATCTATGACAGCCAGAAAAAAGTCGCTCAAGTGACATCAAAATGTGCTAATGGCAGTAACCTGATCTTACCTATAAAGAATATCAAGCTCTGGAGCCCCGAAACTCCACACCTTTACGATATCAGTTACTGCGTCAAAGATGCCAAAGGTCAGACCATCGATGAAGTAAAATCATATGTAGGTATGCGCAAAGTACATACAGCCAATGGCAAATTTTACTTGAATAACGAGCCTTATTTCCAGCGCCTGGTTATGAATCAGGGGTATTATCCTGATGGAATCTGGACTGCACCTACCGATGAAGCCCTTAAAAATGATATTTTACTAAGTAAGGAAGCCGGCTTCAACGGGGCACGCCTTCATCAAAAGTTTTTCGAAGAACGATTCCATTACTGGGCAGATAAGCTGGGATTTATCACTTGGGGAGAGTCTCCTAACTGGGGAATG
Organism: Bacteroides thetaiotaomicron; assembly: GCA_019412825.1. Taxonomy (GTDB): domain Bacteria; phylum Bacteroidota; class Bacteroidia; order Bacteroidales; family Bacteroidaceae; genus Bacteroides; species Bacteroides thetaiotaomicron_A. Next base: position 235,572 of record DXOL01000029.1, read on the forward strand.
AATCCCGATGACGAGGCCGCATCAAGAAATCTTCTCAGTGAATGGATAGAGATACTCGAACGAGACCGTAATCACCCTTCTATCATCACATGGGCACCTCTTACCGTACCATTGAGCAATGTTTCGTCCGGTACGTTTGCACGCCTGGTATTTGACCTGCAAAAACTGACAAAAGCAATCGATCCCAGTCGCCCGTTCAACGACCTTACCGGCAGTGGATTCCATTTCCTGACAGATATCTGGAGCATCAGTACTTACGAACCGGATGCAACACGTTTCGCACTAAGCTTAAAGCCGGACAAGAACCAGGCAGCTTATGCCAACCAACCTTTTATCATCGGTGAATTCGGCGGTATTGTATGGGAAACATCCAGAGCCAAGGAAGACACATGGGGACATGGAGGAACATTTACCAACGAAGATGCCCTCTTCGAACGCATCGAAAAACTCATCAATGCGATTCAATCCTCCGGAATCATCAGCGGATTCTGCTATACACAGTTTTCCGATATCGAACAAGAGAAAAACGGTATCTACACTTACGACCGACAGCCTAAATTTGATATGGAACGGATTAGATCTATCTTTGAAAAGATTCCAAGCAGACCGATAAAGAAATAAGTTCAGCTTGCTAATAGTATAATTCAGCCCGTCAATATATTCAAATCGGATTATATCGACGAGCTGAATATCCCTTTAATCAGGGTGAAACCTTACCGTTTACTCTCAATATAGTCAATCGCTTTTCTAATCCACATATCTTCTCCTGCAGCTATATCTTCTACAGTCTGTTCCACCGGAATATCAATAGTCACTCCATCCCGTTGATTCAATTTCCATTCAGGATAGAATGCTCCCGCCATTGTATAGGTGAATTTGATTCCCCGAGGCAAATATAAATATCCGACGTGACCGTTCGCACCGGCAGTTTGCGTACCGATAACCGCACTTTTTGGTGCCACTCTATAAGCGACAGACATTAGCTCTCCAAAACTCTGAGTCATCTCACTTACAAGAATAGCAATCTTACCTTTGAAATAATCAGGATTTTCTTTAAAACCAATTTTCCCAATTATATCAAGACCAAAGTTACCCGAAAATTTCTTCGAATTAATGGAATACCACATAAATGTAGTCGGTTGAGGATAAAGATATTTTCCAAGTACTTCCATAATGTCCCATCTCGGATACTTACGCATATCCAATATAATTCCTTTAGCATTCAAATTTGTTTTCATCATCTGATCCAGTTCCGGAAGCCCCATTATACCTGCATCTACATAAAGAATCTTTCTGGCATCCAGTCCGTAATCTGACGGACTCTTTCGGCCTTTAAAAGATGCTCCTTCAAAAGACTGCATGGGTATCGTATATTCATGAGACTGCCCTTGATTCTCCACCGTGACTTTCATTTCATTCTCCGATGTAACAAATAGTCTGAATGAGACATTCCTCAGTAAACCATGCTCATTTGAAGAAGGCAGTATAGAACGGTAATTGTCAATTATCTCCGAAATCGGTTTATCATTTACAGCCAGTATGACCGATCCCCGCTCAATCTGTTTTAATGCAGTCGATTCTACTACAAGCTTTCCGTCCATTGTCTGAGTCAGTCCCAATGGAAGACCATACAATCGGGGAGCATGATTCGGAAATTCAAGCCCTCCATGTGAATCATTGATTTCAGCAGCCAGTTTTCGTATAGAATGGTCCAAATCTTTTTCCGAAGAGGCATTAATAAATTCAGGCAGATATTGTGCCAGCAAAGTACTCCATCTATGGTCTGTAAGGTTGGCGTAAGGATATCCATGTTCGATGGCATTCCACAATCTATAAACCGTAAGAATACGATATCCCTGATCTTCCCAGTCGATTGAAGGATAAGGTTTGTCTCTGGCAAATTCCACCTCCTCCTTTCCGGTTAAAATCGGAAGATAGTAGTTAAGTACACTATTACGTTTGGCATTCTTGATTCTCACTAGTTTTTCAGACAGTTTCTTATCGAAGACATTCGGATCTTCCAGCCAACCAAGCTGTGCAAAACGATGATATTGGGCCGAATCTCCGATTACATACTCCTCGGTTTCCGTGATTTTACCGTACTTATCTATCCATTCATTTAAAAGTGAGTTCCTTTCCTTTACACTCTTCGCAGCTGCTATCCCGGGCATCACTCTGAACAATTCAAAATCCCAGTTATACTTTCCAACCACAACCTGCGGATGAAAATACTTAAGGAATCCCCAAACCTTGCCCAAAACCACAAGATTTTCCAATGTTTGCCCGTCAACGTCTCCAAGCGATATTCCTGAATTTCCAGCGAACTCCAGATCCTTGTCTACTTCAACATCCGGATTCTTAATTAAATCAAGTGACTGTCCATCTATCAGTACCTGGCAGTCGTTCACCCAAAGCCTGGCCTCCCCGTCACAGAGTATTCGAAAGAAAAATTTCTTGGAACGTGTAAACGGCATTTCCACATAAAAGTCTTTCCAGTCCTGACTGCCGTTACATTCCAAATCAATAGCCTTCTCGTCTATTCTTTGAAGGTGAGTGTCCAGTTTAATTGCGAAACTCACTTTGGCATTATTTGCCTGCTGATATTTGTATTTGCCTTTAAACACAATCGTCTTACCTGTTATATCGCGGTTATTCATGCCGAAATAAGTTTCTGTTTTCTTTCCCCGTACAGACGGAATCAACAATGACGACTGATTATTAAAGAGCACTTCTTCATCTACCCGAATATCTTGATTTTCACTATACCAAGCCATCTTAGGCATTTCCCGCATTGGATCAAAGGGAATAATACGCGTACCGGCAAAAGTAAGAAGTCCCCTTTTACTTTGATCAGACTGCGCATATAAGTTAAAAGCAACCAACGCGAACACTAATAAGCCAACTAATCTGTTTTTCATAAGTATAATAGTTTTGTAGTCAATTCATATATTTACAGGCTCGTATCCTGACACACCAAAGGTCAGAAAAAAGAAACACTACCAGAGAAAATATTTGTTCATAATTTAGCAATATCTGTTTATTTCAATCCCAAACACATCTTTTAGCGAAGAAATCGATATAGTCAACAAAAAAACAGGGACGGCTTCATACGATTCGGACGTAATCTCTATTTTATAATTCAAACATAATATCATCTTATCTATAATGAGTATCTTTGCACTCCGAATATATACTTAACTATGAATAAAGTCAACGGTTTCCTGTACGGTCTGCTTTCGTCGGCCTCTTTTGGGCTTATCCCCCTATTCACCATTCCTGCCATGCAGGCGGGCATGCAATTCGAATCGATACTCTTCTATCGCTTCCTGTTTGCGTGTATGGCATTAGGCGGAATTCTGCTGATCAACGGGCAATCCTTTCGAATCAGCAGACGGGACATTCCTTCCCTGCTCCTGCTTGCGATACTTTATCTGATGTCTGCCGTCTTCCTGTTCTGGGGATATAAGTTTATGGCAAGCGGTGTAGCCACCACCATTCACTTCATGTATCCGGTACTGACTACCCTGATCATGATGCTATTCTTCAAAGAAAAGAAATCCGGTTGGCGGATAGCCGCCATCGCCTCTGCCGTGATAGGTGTCTACTTCTTATCCGGTGGAAATACAGAGACAGGAAGTTTCTCATTTTTCGGCCTTTTCATCGTTCTTTTATCAGCATTGGGATATGCACTGTACCTTGTCACGATGAGCCAGTTAAAGATCGGCCGGATGAAAGGATTACTGCTCACTTTCTATGTATTTCTTTTCGGAGGAATCTTTCTCTTTATCGGAACTACTAGTATCAGCCATCTTCAGTCTATCAGCGAATGGCATACTGCCGGAAATCTAATCTTGCTGGCATTGATCCCGACCGTCGTTTCCAATCTTGCACTGGTCAGAGCAGTAAAAAGCATCGGCTCCACACTCACCTCTGTATTGGGAGCTATGGAGCCGGTAACTGCCGTATGTGTAGGCATCTTCCTCTTTGGAGAAGCATTCACTACAAGCATTGGCGTAGGCATTGCACTGATTATCGTTGCTGTAATGGTAATTATACTGAAACGATAAGAGCAGCCTTCTTATAAGATTGTTTTCCGTTTCAGCGGGTTAATTTCAGTTCCTCGATAAGGTTGGCAGCCTTTCCATACTTTTCCATAATGAAAAGCATATAGCGGACGTCTACTCCGATACAACGCTGCAAGTCCGGTTCAAAGACAATGTCACTGCTCATCGCTTCCCAATTGCCGTCAAAAGCTAGACCAAGCAATTCCCCTTTCGCATTGAACATGGCACTGCCGGAATTTCCTCCCGTAATATCATTATTCGAGATAAAACAAACGTTCATCTCTCCCTTTTCATCGGCATATCTGCCGAAATCACCGGAAGAGAGTAAAGCCAAAAGGTCTGGTTGAACAGCAAAGTCAATATCGCCTGCATGTTCCTTTACTTTCTCGAAAATACCTTTTACCGTCGTATAATAACTGAAGGTAGCCCCGTCAAAAGGAGAATATCCACAGACTGTACCAAAACTAAGGCGCATAGTGGAGTTGGCATCAGGATAGAAGTTGCGGTCGGCATACATACGACGCATAGCGGCATTGAACAGGCGTTCATCCTGCTCTATCTGTTCGGAAGCCTCTGAGACGCTCTGATTCATCTCATAGTATTTCACTATCAGGTCGAGGCTTAAAGAAATGGCAGGGTCTTCGATGAGATTATAAGTCGTATCACGTTCAAGGAAGCGCTTCAGCCCCTTCGGGGAAGTGATTTGAGAGGTAGCATACAAAGAGTCTACATAAGTCTGGACATTTCCGTTATACAAGGTGTCTATTTGCAGATACATCGCCGGTAGGTATTTCTTATCCACTTTGGACCGATACTCTTTGAGCATGGCCACAAATACTTCCTTATCAATAGACAGATTCAGGTTATCGTATTTCTCCAGTAACTTCTTCATGCGGGTAACGACCAACTTCTCTTCGGCCTCAAAATCGAAATTCAGTATTTCGAGTGCCAATTGAACCAATTCGGGACCATTAATGAACGATTCCCCGAAGTAAGCAAGGGCACGGTTTGTTTCCCTACGATTATTATAATTCAGTTCCAGAGAAGAGAACAGACGAATCAGTTTCTCCCTTTCTTCCGGATGAGACTGAATCCAGTCACGGAGCGCTGCTTCTGCTGCGCGCTTCTTTTCCAGCACTTTCAGGTGCCGGATGGCTTTATTGGTTCCTATGCTGTTTTTCCAGTAGTTGGAACTTTCATCGTATTTAGAAGCATACTTGATACGGATATCCGGATGGAGGTCCATTTCCCGCTTCCAGATAGCCTGTTTTACCCCGCGCACATCGATCATGGCCTGATTAATGCCGTTCATCATTTCTTCGATCCCATACGAAGAGAGATAGCGTTCCGTACTGCCCGGATAGCCGAGAGTCATACAGAAAGAGCCTTCCTTATATCCATCCAATGAGATAGGAGCTACATATTCCGGACGATAAGGGACGTTCTCAGGTGAATAATCCGCCGGTCCATTCTGTTTGTTGGCATAAATACGAAAAACGCTGAAATCGCCTGTATGGCGCGGCCACATCCAGTTGTCCGTGTCCCACCCGAACTTGCCGACTGAAGAAGGAGGAGCAAAAACCAGCCGGACATCATTATAATCACGGTAGACAGAAAGCCAGAACTCGTTTCCGGCGTAATACGCATCGACAATTCCCGTCAGCGTAGAGTCCTTCTCTGATACCTCCATGCCGATTACATTCATGACAGAGTCAACAACTACCCGACGTTCACTTTCCGTATGAACATGTTTGGCAGCCGAGAGCACACGCTTGGTCACATCCTCTGTACGAAGAAGGAAACGGACGTATAATTCGGGATTCGGCAGTTCTTCGCCAAGATTACGGGCTACAAAACCATCTTTCAGATAATCATGTTCTACGGAAGAATGCTGCTGGATACTACTGAAACCACAGTGATGATTGGTGAACACCAGACCATCTTCGGAAACCACCACTCCCGAACAAAATCCACCGAAACAGACAACGGCATTTGCCAAAGCCGGCTTCTTCGGATTATACAGTTTATTTACAGGCATCTGCAAACCGAGTTCCTTCATCACCCGTTCTGCCTGTTTGTTCTTGCGAAGGTTCCCCAATAGCCACATTCCCTCGTCAGCAAATGCCTGCGACAGGCAAAGGGAGAAGAGAATCATTGCGGTTAGTCTGAGTTTCATGCTATTATTTTTAGATTTATATATTCTATGATCAATCCGGGGGCCATTATTCGGTAATGAGCCTCAACTTCTTCGCTCCCACCCGTGCTTTCAGCCATGCGCTGATTTTCTCCTTCTCGGCAACTGACGGATGTTTGCCAAATTTCAAAACAGCCAGTGTCACCGTATCCGTTTTCATCGAGTCTACCCGTGTTTCCAGCGAGTGGGCGATAGAAAGCGAAGTGATGGAAGGATAAAGCACCTTCAATTCGGGCACTAAAGTACGTCCCATCGTATCGTACTCTTTATATTGAGCGAGGTTTTCTTCCAGTCGGGTAATCTTTTTCTGCTGTTCCTGCAAGCGTTGTTCGCTGTTTTTATAAAAGTCCTCCATCACCATGGCACGAATGGAAGAGACATCTACCGCCTCATTATTCATCCCTTGCAGTACAGTCAGCTTTGTTTCTTCCAGCTTGTATTCTTTCAGTTTGCTACGGGCAATGGATATCGAAGCATCCGGAACTTCGGGACCGATCAGAACTACTCGGATGTCTTTATGCTCATAACTGATTTTCTTATCAAGTACCTGCGTATTCTCAAAGCTCAACTGCTCATTGATAAACCGGTTGGCTGCCGTCTCATAAAATGTACTTTTAATAATGCCAAACGTCAGATAAACAGCCGGGCACATCGTCAGCACAACAATCAGAATGATGTATTTACGTACCATCTTCTCGCGTGCCTTATCCACAAATTCCTTACGCTGGAAGTGCATCACCCGCACACCGATGAAGGTAGCCAGACTGATAAATACGGAGTTGATAAAGTAGAGGTAGAAAGCACCCAGAAAGTAAACCAGATTGCCCGATGCCAGACCATAACCTGCCGTACAAAGGGGAGGCATCAACGCCGTAGCAATGGCAACTCCCGGAATCACATTTCCCTTCTCTTTGGTAGACAGGGCGACAACTCCCGCCAAACCACCGAAAAGAGCGATGAATACGTCATAAATCGTAGGTGAAGTACGCGCCAACAGCTCCGATTGCGCTTCGGCTATAGGAGTGAAAAGAAAGAAGATGGTTGCCGTCGTCACACTGAAAGCAGTCGTGATGAGGAAGCTCTTCAAAGAACGTTTCATCAGTTCGAAATCATTCAAACCGACAGAAAGCCCGACACCCATGATAGGTCCCATCAACGGTGAAATCAACATGGCACCGATAATCACTGCCGTAGAGTTGACATTCAATCCCAGTGATGCCATAAAGATGGCAAAAATAAGAATCCACAAATTGGCTCCTTTGAATTCTACTCCTTTTCGGATAGAGTCAACGGTTTCCATTTCATTGTCTTTATCCTTTTTCAAGTCCAGGTATTCACCCAGGAACGACTTGATCGCAAACTTATTCCGTTCATCTGTCTTCATAGTCATTTCTTTTTTATAATTCGGTTAATAACAGGAATCTGACTCAGAGGCAGGTCCCGTTTGATAATATAAGCAATAAATAATAGCAGAAGTACTGTGCGGAATGCAAGAAGCAAAACTGTATTATGAATCGGCATCCATTCACCAATCAGATACAGAATAATAGCTAAGCCTACATAACAACCTATTCCACGCAAATCATAAGCAATAGGATATTTCTTCTGACCGACAAAATAAGAAAGCAACATAGCTATGGCATATCCGGTAAAACCCGCCCATGCGCAAGCTACATACCCATATACAGGAATCAGGAAGATATTCATCAGAACAACAGTCAGACAGGCTATAATGGAGAAATATGCCCCCCATCTGGTGTCATCCGTCAGTTTATACCAAAACGAGAGATTAAAATAAATCCCCATAAACATCTCCGCAATCATCACGATGGGAACTACCCTGAGTCCCTCCCAATAGTCTTCTGCTATGATATAACGTAAAATATCCAGATAAAACATGACTGCCAGGAAAGCCAGCAGCGTAAAGATGATAAAGAACTTCATTGCCTGCGCATAGATTCGCTTATTATCCTTGTCTTTACTTTTGCCAAAGACAAAGGGCTCATATGCAAAGCGGAAAGCCTGCGTGATCATTGCCATTATCATGGCTATTTTAGTAGCTGCACTGTAAATACCCAACTGTACATCCGCTTCCACCTTATCGGGGTAGACAAAAGGAAAAATAATCTTGTCTCCAACCTGATTCACAATGCCTGCCACCCCTAATATCAGAATAGGGAATGAATAATATAACATCCGCTTCATCAGCAAACGGTCAGGGCAATAACGGAATTCACGGAATTCAGGTATCAGCCCGAGCATTACAACAAAAGAACAGATCAGATTAATAAGAAAGGCTACCCCTACGTCATTGCCTTTCATGACAACAAAATAAAGGATATTCAGCAAGATACTGACAAATATAAATAAGAGTTTCAGTCCGGCAAACTTAATAGGACGTTTCTTATAACGAAGATAAGCAAACGGAATAGCCTGAATGGCATCCATAGCCAGTACAATCAGCATCATGCCCAGATACCACGGATGTTCACTATACCCCATCAGCCCTGCAATAGGATTGAGGAAGACCAGACACAACAGCAAAAACAGGAGCGATACGCCCCCTACCATCAATAACGAAACAGAATATACCTTCTTCGGATCGTCATCTCCTTTATTGGCAAAACGGAAAAAGCCGGTTTCCATTCCGAAGGTTAGCACCACGAGCAATAACGCCACAATAGCATACATCTTGGTGATCACTCCATATCCTCCGGAAGCAGCAGGAAGTGAAAAAGTATAAATCGGTACCAGAAAATAGTTCAGAAACTTACCAATAATACTGCTGGCACCATAAATCGCAGTGTCCTTTGCCAATGACTTTAGTTCTGCCATGTTTATTTAGATCTCTTTATTATCAATGAATAATATTATTTCTTTTGTTTGAACAGCCACTCCATGAAGCCCGGATAATTGAATGCAGGATTCCAGCTGCCATGATTGCAACCGGGGAATTCGATATATTCCACCTTTGCTCCGGCAGCTTTCAGTGCTTTGTACGCTTCACGCGACCCTTCAACTGTTACCACATCATCGGCATCCCCATGAAATATACGGAACTTCACTTCTTTGGCAGCCGGCAAACGGTCCGGATTCACCGATCCGCAAATGGGAACGGCAGCCGCAAAAATCTCCGGATAACGGACCACCAAATCATACGTCCCCATCGCTCCCATTGACAATCCGACAATATATATCCGTTTTTTATCGACTTCGGGCATGGCCAAATAAGTGTCCAGCAATTGTTTGAGAGTCCGGGTAAGAGAACTCATCTCCTGTCCTGCAGGCATATCTGCCGGAAACAGTGATTTCGGACGCTCCGTATAAGCCCAGTAGCTGCCTGCCGGACATTGAGGAACAAGTACAAAAGCCGGATACTTCTCTCTGTTGACAGGATTCAGAAACATCTGTCCGCCATGCGTCAGTTGTCTTTCATTGTCATTTCCACGCTCACCGGCTCCATGCAGGAACAGGACCAGCGGATATTTCTTCCCCGCCTTCATTGACTCGGGGCGAATCATCCGGTAAGGCAAAGAATCTCCTGTGGAAGAGACAAATACGTCCTTCTCATAACCTTGTTGAGCTGATAATGACAGACTCAAAGAGAGAAATACAAGTAAGATACTCCACTGTTTCATACTCCAATCATTCAATAAAATCAGTTATCTGTTTAAACGTTCCTCAAAAAGCCTGCTGTTAATTGTCGCCAACACTCTCCATACCGACAGCCGTCAGATCAGACTATCAGTCATTAAACAAGGTTTTCTGACTGCTATAGAGGCTCCTTCCCAAATGCTTATAGGCAAGCTCCGTCACTTCACGTCCACGAGGAGTCCGTTTCATAAAACCTTCCTTGATCAGGAAAGGTTCATACACTTCCTCGATAGTGCCCGCATCTTCGCCCAAAGCGGTAGCAATGGTTGTCAGACCGACAGGACCACCTTTAAACTTGTCTATGATGGTGCAAAGTATCTTGTTGTCTATCTCATCCAAACCGTACTTGTCGATATTCAACGCTTCCAGCGCAAACTGAGCTATTTCCGTATCGATAGAGCCGGAACCTTTCACCTGTGCAAAATCGCGTACGCGACGAAGCAAAGCATTGGCAATACGGGGCGTACCACGACTTCGGGAAGCAATCTCCGATGCCGCCCGCACCGAACAAGGTACGTCCAGTATGGAAGCTGAACGCCGGATGATATTACTCAGAACATCATCGTCATAGTACTCTAAATGCAGATTAATACCAAAACGGGCACGAAGTGGAGCCGTCAGCAATCCGCTACGGGTGGTTGCACCGACCAGCGTAAACGGATTCAGGTCAATCTGAATGCTACGTGCCGAAGGTCCCTTATCAATCATGATATCTATCCGGTAATCTTCCATAGCCGAATAGAGATATTCCTCTACCACCGGCGATAAGCGGTGAATTTCATCGATAAAGAGCACATCGTTCGGTTCGAGGCTGGTCAAAACTCCTGCCAGATCGCCCGGTTTGTCGAGCACCGGACCGGAGGTTACTTTAAAGCCTACTCCCAATTCGTTAGCTATAATATTTGAAAGCGTTGTTTTACCCAATCCGGGAGGCCCGTGCAGCAGAACGTGGTCGAGTGCTTCGCCACGCAGACGTGCCGCCTTCACAAAGATGCGAAGGTTTTCCACCACCTTATCCTGCCCGCTAAAGTCTTCAAAGCTCAACGGACGGAGCGCATTTTCAAAATCCCGCTCCCTTGAAGTCAGCTGATGTTCGCGTATGTTAAAATCTTCTTGTTCCATTTTCTTCTTGAAATGTAGGAGACAAAGATAGAGAAATCCATTCATTTTCGATATAAGAAAGAATAATAAAAACCTCCGCCCACTATCCATTTCTCTTTTCCAAGAGGAATAATGAAGAATAAATCTCAAAATTGATACAATGACAAGATGCCATTCAGCCTTCTTTAAGTAACTTCATCCTCTGATCATAAGCATAACTTTCTGATAGATTCAATTCCCAAAGTATTCTCACCGTGATGAGAAAATCTTCTCACTTCGATGAGAAAATATTCTCATAGGCATGAGTATTTTTTCTCACTGGGGTGAGAATTTTTTCTCATTGCGGTGAGAATACTCTGAGAATATAGCAACCTGCATCTGGCTGTGTATAAACACAATAACAATTAGCTACTTTCCGCTTCCCCCCCCTGCTATTTAATGACCATAAAAGCCTATTATCCCTAAAAAGTGCCGTATTTACCCCTTTTTTTTTAAGTTCCGGTCTTCTACTCTTTTGCCCGAAAACAATTAGTTTATTTAAAACGTAATAACTACTTTTGCACCATCTATATACACGCAATCGACTATGGTTCTAAATTATATCTGGATAGCATTCTTCGTTATCGCCTTCATTATCGCCCTGATAAAAGTAATTTTCCTGGGAGATACGGAGATATTTACAGCTATCATGAACTCAACTTTCGACTCTTCGAAAACCGCTTTCGAGATATCTCTGGGACTGACTGGAGTACTGGCCCTTTGGCTCGGTATCATGAAGATCGGAGAGAACAGCGGACTGATCAATGCACTCGCCCGCTTTCTGAGTCCGGTACTCTGCCGCCTGTTTCCGGACATTCCCAAAGGGCATCCGGTATTGGGTTCCATCTTTATGAATATGTCCGCCAATATGCTCGGGCTCGACAATGCCGCCACCCCATTGGGGCTCAAAGCAATGAAAGAACTGCAGGAACTGAACCCAAAGAAAGATACGGCTTCCAATCCGATGATCATGTTTCTGGTTATCAATACCTCCGGGCTCATCATCATCCCGATCAGTATCATGGTATACCGTGCGCAGATGGGGGCTGCCCAGCCTACGGATGTGTTTATCCCTATCCTGCTGAGTACTTTTATCTCGACTCTGGTCGGTGTTATAGCTGTCAGTATCGCCCAGAAGATCAATCTGATCAATAAGCCTATCCTGATATTGATGGGCGTTATCTGCCTTTTCTTCTCCGGATTGATTTATCTGTTTCTGAATATTTCGCGTGAGGAAATGGGTACTTACTCTACGCTGATAGCAAATATTCTTCTGTTCGGGGTGATCATCCTGTTTATTCTGACAGGGGTCCGGAAGAAGATTAACGTATATGATTCTTTTGTAGAAGGTGCCAAAGAAGGCTTCACGACAGCCGTACGAATCATTCCGTACCTGGTTGCCTTCCTTGTAGGCATTGCCGTATTCCGTACTTCGGGAGCGATGGATTTCCTTGTGGGAGGCATTGGTTATGTAGTCGGTCTGTGCGGAGTGGATACCAGTTTTGTGGGTGCATTGCCGACAGCGCTGATGAAGTCTCTCAGCGGTAGCGGTGCCAATGGGCTGATGATTGACACGATGAAAGAGATGGGACCGGATTCGTTTGTAGGCCGAATGAGTTGCGTAGTACGCGGAGCTTCGGACACCACTTTCTATATCCTTGCCGTTTATTTCGGCAGCGTTGGAATCAGTAAAACCCGGAATGCAGTCACCTGCGGCTTGATTGCAGACTTCTCCGGTATTATAGCCGCCATCTTAATCAGTTATTTATTTTTCTTTTAAATCATAGACTCAATTATGGCTGTAACTTATCAAACCGAAGGCGTCAAGATGCCTGATATCAAAAAACGGGAAACAACAGAATGGATAAAGAATGTAGCTGCCTCTTATGGAAAAAGACTCGGTGAAATCGCTTATATCTTCTGCTCCGATGAAAAGATTCTGGAGGTAAACCGACAATATCTGCAGCACGATTATTACACGGATATCATTACTTTCGATTATTGCGAAGGTGATCGTCTGTCGGGCGACCTGTTTATCAGTCTGGATACGATACGCACCAATGCCGAGCAATTTGGGGCAGCTTATGATGATGAACTACACCGGGTTATTATTCACGGTATTCTTCATCTCTGCGGTATCAATGACAAAGGTCCCGGGGAAAGGGAAATCATGGAAGAGGCGGAGAATAAGGCGTTGGCGATGCGATAGTTGGCGATGCAATAAAAAGCCATTGACCGGATAAAATTAGCACCCCGCCACAATCACTGCGACGAGGTGCCCCCAAGTATCTAAGAGAGATAGTTATTGTTCTGTCAACGCTTGCTTTATCTTAAAGACAAGACTTTGATAATGCGCCCGGGTAGTAGCATCACCCGTATTCACTTTGCTTCGCAGCAAACTATAGCTATCCATTATCTTCTGATAAATAGCCGGATTCTTAACCATATCCACACTTCCGAGCGGGTTCAGTTCAAAGCCAGCTTTCGTCCAATCGACATTATCTGTAAGCAGTTGTTTCTCAACTTCATTCAGATCCTTAAATGAAAATGGGGAAGATTTTTGTTTCAGCAGTCCTCCTTCTTTCAACAGTTTTTCCACATAAGTAATTTGCAGGTTACGGTCATACATATCCAACCGGGCACCGGATTTAGTTTTCTTCCACACAAAATCATAAATATCATCCATATACTCAGTAAAGGTATAAGCCTGTTTGGGATATAGCTCCTCGTACAAAACAAGACTGGACGTAATGTATGTGAAGAACAGGCGACTGATAATAATAGACTGCAAAGTGCTTGGCGAGTAAATAGGACCCGTATATTCAATCACATTCTTATCAAGTACCCATTCCGGGAGTTCCATCATGGTTTCCATAACAAACTTCAATGCTTCCTTCTGTTCTGCTTTCGGCACAAAACGGATAACAGGTTTTTCACTGTCCCGTCTCGGCTCATCAAAATAAATTCCACCTATAGATACCATGGCATGCAGCAAGTAGCGTTGCATCTGCATAATCACTTCCTGATATGATTCAGTCAGACGTTCATATTGATGATCATCTTCATTGGTCCATTCCGGCAAGTTCTTCATGATAAGCTTCAGATTCTTCATGCCATACTTTCCTGCCTTCACGGCATTATCCCCCAAATCTTCAGATTTACAAGAAGGATCGACCTCATTAATAAAAGGCTGCGGACCGTATTTGTACATCGGATCATTTTCCTTTTCCTTGATCCATTTGTTTAAAGTTACCTTTTCGTCTTCGGGAGATGCCGCATCAAAAATAGGTTTATATCCCCATTTGATGGCAAACTTATCATAGACACCCAAAAGCGGAGGAGTCAGAGCTACCCCTTTGTCTCCCGGCTGGGCTACATAGTTAAAGCGTGTATAGTCCATGATAGACGGAGTGGTACCATACTTCTGAGTGAAGGAAGCAGAGCGCAGCGAATCTACAGGGTATGAATAAGATGCACCGAAATTATGCATCAGCCCCAGTGTATGCCCGATCTCGTGTGCAGCCACATAGCGCAAGGAACTTCCCATCGTTTCATCATCAAATACGGCCTTGCGTACTTTCGGGTCAACGGTAGCAGTCTGAACAAACCGCCAATTATGCAACAGCTTAATGATATTGGAGTAGAAAAGGACATCTCCCTGAATAATTTCTCCCGAACGAGGGTCAGCGCAGGAAGGTCCCATTGAATTTTGTACTGGAGTTGTAATCATTCGGTAACAGCTGTAGCGAATATCATCCGGATCAAAGTCCGGATCATCCTTCGGATAGTCTTTAGCTATAATCGCATTCTTAAATCCTATTTCTTCAAATGCAACCTGCCAGTCTTCTATTCCTTTCTTTATGTAATCTCTCCACTTGTCAGGAATAGCAGTATCGACGTAATATACAATCGGCTTCTGAGGTTCCACCAACTCACCTTGCTTATAACGCTCCAAATCTTCTGGTTTTGGTTGCAAATCCCATCGGTTGATGTAAGTAAGTTCTTGCAAACCATCTTTCTTTTCAGTATAAAACCGCTTGCTTTCATCAAAATATCCGATACGTGAGTCACCATAACGGGGACGCATAATTTCCTTCGGCAGCAAAATAATATTACGTGTCATGGTTACAGTGAACGGTCCTCCGTCAACAGTATAACTCATCAGCGTCTTGATATTTATATTCAACGGAAAACACTTCATTCCCAGAATAGATGATTTGGAAGAAGCAAGACTTCCTTTCAATGCTTTTTTCTTCATCAATACATCCATTATATTTTCCGAACGAAACGGGCTGAATTCCGGCACATCCGTTATGAAAAGTGAACTCATATCGATGACATATGCTGAAGAGTCCGGCGAGAGACTTTCTATCTTGTATGCTTCCCAAATAGGATCCGAGAAGTTACGCTGAAAAGCAGCATACATATTGGAAGTGGTGTCACACAAATTGCGCACCATCTTTTTGTGCATGTAGATTTTCTTTTTATCTGCCGAGAAAGTTACCAGTACCGGATTGCGTGGCATTTGTCCGGCAGCTATATCTTTATTGTTACTGGTACTCGATACTCTGGACGCAATCATAAAATCGCGTCCCATCAAGTCTTTAGGTATTTCGAAATAATACTTATCCTTAACGATGTGTACCTTAAACATACCATCAATCGTCTTGGCTCCTTTCAGTAGTTTTTTGTATTCGGTCATACTACTCTTTGTGGAATCTTTTGCCGCCGACTGCTCTGTTTCCGCTTTTGCTTTCTTTTTTTTCTTTTTAAAAATCTGACTTTCGGCATTAGCAGTTACCGCTCCGGCAGTTAATGCTCCTACAAGTAATAAGGTGAAAATTTTGTTCATATCATGTTGTTTTTAAGTTCTATAGTTCCAGTTTGGACAGATCGAATCCGTTTTCAAGCATGGCTTCCCGAATCACATCATACTTCTTCTTCATTACCGGATATTTATCGCAGATTTCCTGAATCTCAGCAGGAGTTTTCTCAAAGACGAAATTCATCCACTGCGCAAGGTCAGTCTCCTTTGAAGGTGCATAAAGAGAATAGTATGGAAAATCGGGATCATCATCAATAAAGGAACGGTCAGGGTCATAACTAATCACACCATAATGATAATAGTCAACAGTTGTCGGAGTAGCATCATAACCAAAACTGAACCAGTTTGGATCATACAATTTGGGTTCTACCTCTTCACTAGCTTGATAAAAAGCATCGGAAATAGTAAATAATCCTCTTACACCAGACATGTACTTTGCCCAAAAGGTAGCATTTACATCTGCTCTAATCTTTATAAATTCCTCCTGCGACATTGTTTTCAAATCAGACGTTACATTGCCTAAGGCTATGAAACTACCACTGGTATAGCAATTCATGATTGTTGTTTCACCATAAGAGGCCATTTGAACTTGTTCGGCTAGTAATATAGAAAATGGTAAATTCTTCTTAAGGAAATCATCCGGATACAAATCCAATAAAGACTTTTGCAAAAACTCAATCCCTTCATCAATAATCTCCTGCTTTTGTTCGGGAGCAGTTATTTTAATTCCGTTATTCGCTGTAAAGTTGAATTTATAATCAGCCTCAGTCGGATTGGTTATAATCACAGTCTGATATTTCTGATAGAACTGATATATAAAATGCTGTGTCGGATCTGACGGGTCATCTGTCAGAATGTTATATTTATCCGGTTGCTCAGGAACGATTAACGCATCTTCATGATAACAAGAAGACATACCTGCCAACATACAAATTAATAATATAAGTTTCTTCATAATCGATCAATTATTAACAGGTTCACTATTCGGACGGTCGAATATCTCTATTTCTGTATTTCTCTCTCTTTCGCTCTTAGGAATCGGCAACACGTATGAGCCTTTCTCTTTCAGTTCGAAAACATCTCCTGCTCCCTCGTTCTCCTTTGAACTGTAAGTATGTGTGAGAGGAGGACAGCCATATCTGCGCAAATCAAACCAGCGGAATCCTTCAAACGCCAGTTCTCTACGGCGTTCCTTACGTACGGTTGCTACAATTCCGTCCTCATCAACAGCTAACGGCCGAGTTCCCGGTTTCATTCGATTTTCACGGAGCTCATTTAAGTCAGCAAGAGCCTTGTTCGTGTTACCAAGTTCAGCAAAAGCCTCAGCACGATTCAGATAGGCTTCCGAAATACGTAAGGCGTTGGCATAGACTGTAGCAGAATTTTTAGTCCACTTAATAGGTGTATAGACACTATACTGTTTGTTAGTAGGTCTGGTCTGGTTGCCGATTGTATTCTTGAAATAATTCGTAAGACGCAAATCATCTTCCGAATATAGCGCTAGTAAATCATCAGAAACCACCAAGTTTCCCGTATACCTGAAATCTTCTTTCATATGTGTCTCAAGTGATGTAAGTCCGTAGGATAACAAGATTTCTTTGTTAGCAAGAGAAAAGAAATAGTGGTCCTTTTTTTCCTGAAGTTTGTAAAGTGGCTGAGTAGCGACCTTAAAGACCGAGTCACAATAAAGAATGGTCTCATCATATTTCTCCTGAAAAAGAGCAATACGTGATGCCAATAGATAAGCACTCGGCAAGTTAGGACGAAAAATAGTCTTCTCACCTCCTATAGCCTTAAAACACTGGATAGCCTTATTAATGTCTTCTTCCATTTGGGCATAAACAGCTGCATTCGTGGCCCGCTTCATCATTTTATCTGATAAGCCGATTTCTTTATTGAGCGGTACGCATAAGTCTTCGTTCGCCGTAGCAGGATGATAAGGCTTTCCATATAAATTAGCAAGCATAAAATACGAGAAAGCCCGCATAAAATAAGCTTCGCCTGCCAAATCCTGACGTTCCGTATCCGTCCCGTTCATGGTATAAAGCTGGTCTAGTATGATATTAGTCATCAATATCTTATGATAATAGACTGTCCATGCAACATCCGGCGTAAGTTCATTTGAAATTCCCACTTCCGGATTTCCCTGCCACGTATAATATGCCCAAACATATTCTCTGAAATCATTAGAAATGACTTGTGGTCTGGTTCCATAGTAACATTGGTCTTTCACATCGTCTGTCATATATTCCAGATAAGGATGAGGTATGTCTTTTTCATTCGTTTTCATTACCTCACCGAAGAACAGTTCCTTGTAATCCTTCACCGATCTGGGTATCATCAGATCTTGTGAACTTTCTTCCAAAAAGTCACTGCACGACGATAACGTGCAGATAAGCAATATGATATATAAATTATACTTTTTCATCGTCATTCATTATTAAAGAGTAATATTAAAGCGAAGTGAGTAAGAACGCTGCGGCGGTACACTTCTTGAACCAAATCCAATCTGTTCGGGATCTCTGCCTTTCAGCCCTTTATCTTTGATGACAAATACATTACCCATATCAAAGCTGACACTTGCTCCTTTCAGATAGACAGGTTTCAACCATTCACGTTTAAAATCATAACGAATAGACATCGAACGGCATCTGAGGAAACTGCCTGAAACTACACGGATATCACTCTTATTATACATATCCCATCCATTATCCGCAATACGATAGGTCACATCTTTATCGTTGATCTGCAAACTCTTGTCCGATAAAACAGGTATAATGGTTCTGTCTTCATCGCCCGGCTCTCTCCAACGATTCACAAATTCACTGGACATATTCTGGTCCGGATAAGGAAGTCGCTGTCCTGATGACTCATACAAGTCGTTCAAGCGCATCTTATTGCCAAAGCTGAAGGAGAACAACGCATTAAATGTAATATTCTTGTATTTCAAATAAGTAGAGAATCCACCGGTCAGATCGGGTTCACGTTTTCCGGAAAGAACAAAAGCGCGGTCATACATCTCCTGCAAAGAATGAACCACAGCATTTCCTTCTTCGTCTTTCTCATTAATATCCTTAAATGTAGGGTATCCTTCAGCATCCAATTTATCAAATTTATAAGAATAGAAACTATTTATCGCATTGCCATTGCTCACTAATGTTCCTGCAATATAGTCTTGCCAAGTGATTGCCGAGTTTCCGGCATTCAGCACTTTATTGTAGTTCTTACCTGTATTGAATGACATACTCCACATCCAGTCCCGAGTTTGAACAGGAACAAAAGAAACAGCCAAATCCCAACCTTTATTCTCAACGTCACCATCATTAATGGAGACACTTGATGCACCTGTAGAAGGAGCTACATTTTTCGTAACCACCTGATCTACTCCCTTTTTGTAATATACATCGAGCGATCCATAGACTCTGTTATTCCAGAATGCCCAATCGATTGCAATATTATACGAATTAGTTTTTTCCCACTTCAGTTTATTATTCGGCAGTTTATACAATGTTGCTATATACTCCTGCGGCATCGACTCCAGTGTACCCAAACTGGCAATCAAGTTAGGAGTCTGGTCCGGATGTACGTTACCTTGTATACCGTATGAAGCACGGATTGCCAGATCATTCAGGAAATCGACATTTTTCATAAACTTCTCATTGATGACATTCCATCGTGTAGACACAGACCATATCGGCAGAAAACGAACGCTCTTGCTCTGACCGAACTTATTAGAACCGTCAGTACGTATATTGAAGTTCAGAATATAGCGACTGTCATAAACATAAGCAGCCGTAGCATATAGTGAAATCACATTATTCTTTGTATCAGTCACTACATCCGGATGACTCTTTACCAAAGCACCATATCTTTTCCAGACTGTCGGGTCAATATCAACAAACTTTTTACCTCTTTCGGGCAAATAACCATATTGCGTAGAGCTTAATCCGTCATATTTTGAAGATCTGACTTCTTGTCCGATGCTTCCGGAAACTTCATGCTTTCCGAAACTTTGCATCAAAGACAGGCTATTTCTCCATGTATAAGAAGTATTACGTGTATTGGTCGTCATCAATTCTCCTCCAAACGGAAGCAGACAATATCTTTCTGCAAATTCGGAATCTTCAATGGGATTCGGCAACATCTTCCCATAGGGACTTTGTCGCATAGAAGAAATATAATATGATTGTTCATCTCCCCAATTTTCTTGTGTCACGTTGCTTCTGGACAGTCCCAATATGGATGAAAATCTCATCCATGAAGCAACCTTCCAATCCAGATTGACAGCTACATCTATAGCGGAATTATCATTCTTGTTTCCTGTATGATTCAGTTCGTTCATGATATTGTAAGACAATACTCCGTTACGTCCAGCCTCATTCGCATAGAAATACAACTCATTAGAAGCTGTCCGCAGTGGAATAGCCCGTGAAGTATTATAAGCATACTCATACACATCAATGGAAGTATGAGGATGTTCGGCTTTGGAAAGCGAACCGCTAACCTTTAATCCCAAATGTATATTCCGGTTAATTCTAGTATTTATTTTAGCCAATACATTATAACGTTCCAGCCCTTCCCCTATCGTCACACTGTTATTATTCGCATATCCCATGGACATATAATAATTACTCCGGTCATTTCCACCTGTAATGGATACCGAATGCTGATGTGTAAATGCTGTACGAAACAGCAAGTCATACCAGTCAGTATTTAATCCTTTCAGGGTCTTCACCTGGTTTAAGAATTCCTGATAGGTAATATCTTTATTCCACAGATGTTGCAATGCCCCTTCATAGCCAATATCCGAAGGTTTGTAACTTCCGAAAGATAATCCCCTCTCCTGCATTTCGATAGACATATCAATTCTGTCGGCAGAATTCATCCGAAACATTTTATCGTAAGTAGGAGGAGCTGTTATCCCCAATGTAGCGGTATACGAGATACTCGGTTTCTGGCTTTTTCCTTGCTTGGTAGTGACCACAATAACTCCATTGGCCGCTTTGATACCATAGATAGCAGTAGCACTGGCATCTTTCAGAATATCCACACGTTCAATATCTTCCGGATTGACCGAACCGATGGCATTTCCGATCAGATTTATCTTATCCGGACTGTTCAACTCTTCAGTAGAGATATTGACAGGTTCTTCCAGAATAATCCCATCAACTACCCATACTGGTTCTCTATTTCCTGTAATAGAAGAAGATCCCCTGATTCTGATCTTAGGAGCAGCTCCCGGAGTAGATGACATATTCATCACGGCAACCCCCGGCAGGCGTCCCTGCAACATTTTGTCGATAGACAAATACTCTCCACCAATCAGATCAGCTCCCTTTATAGAGGATATAGAGCTTGCCAGCTTGCGCCTGTCGATCTCCTGATAACCCGTTACTACAACTTCATCGATTGACTTCACATCCGATTTCATCACGATTGTCATAGGTTTAGTACCGGCAACTTTTACTTCCTGTACAATCATTCCCAAATACGAGACAATCAGGACAGGCTCTTTCTGATGGAATAAATTAATAGAAAACTTACCTTCATTATCAGTTATCGTCGAATGTTCCGTTTTAGAGAGTTTTATATAAGCTCCCGGCAAGGGCAACCCTCCCTCATCAACCACAACGCCCGTAGCCGTGCGGACATTCTCTTTAGGTTGCTGATATACAATGGTTACAATATTTCCTTCTATCTCATAACTGTATCCTGTGTTTGCCAGCACTTTGTTCAGCACCTCACTGATAGGCTGGCTATCGCTCTGTATAGTGATACGAGGCATATTTTTCACTTGCTCCGTACTATAAATAAAGTTCAGACCAGTCTGTACTTTTACAGCATCAAAAAATTCTTTAACTGTTGCAGATTTAAGATCTAAGGATACCCTCATTGCATTAGATTGCGATGCAGCCAACACCGGTGTAAACAACAAGGAAATGATACAGAGAAACATGATAATGCGTTCTCGAGCTCTCTTTTTTTGCATGTAGTCCTCCTTTTTTTAATAGTAGTTAATATGTTTATTTCTTTATAATTATGGTCTTCCCCTGTATTTCCATTTCCAGATGAGTCACCCGCTGTATCGCTTTCAATATGGGCTCTATTGAGCCGTAGCGATCAATATCTCCTGTAAAACGTATCTTCTTGGTATCTTTCGATTCGAATACGATATCTTTGCTGTACCAACGTGATATTACATTCATCAGACTCTCCAAAGAACAGTTATCAAAAACAAAGCGTCCACTGTTCCATGCGGTATACGGCTCGATATCCACTACGCTAATTTGTACATCTTGCGTATCAGCTTGAAGAACCGCCAATTCCCCCGGTTTTATTTTATATTCCCCTCCCTGATTAGGAAGCACACTTACAGAACCTTTCACCAGCACTACTTTCGTTATTCCGGGCACATGTGTATTTACATTAAAAGTTGTCCCGTACTGCTTGACCACACCATTCGCCGTAATGACACGGAAAGGGCGTTTGCTATCCTTGGTTACCTGAAAATAAGCTTCCCCATCCAAATAGACCGTGCGAGTGGTAGTACCGAAATGTGGTGGATATTTCAATGTCGTATTATAATTCAGATGCACTCTGGTCCCGTCTTCAAACGTCATCCAGAATTCACTGTCATCATAAGTACTCAACTTATTATTTTCTGCAACAGGAACCTCTTCCGGTTCGTTCATATCAGTCTTAGGTACTGACGGCTGAGCAACAGGCACTTGTTCCACCGAATCCTGTAATGGCTTAGCAGACACTGATTTCAAATCCATTTTCTGTCCATTTGCCAAAACCAGAGTTGCCTTTTGTTTACCCATCTTCTCCGACCGGATCATAGCAATACGAACTTCATCCGAAATCACCGGCTGAGAATCCATCAGCCGCAAAGTCCAAAACCATATTGCAAAACCAATTATCGGCAATAAGAAAATTGCAGCATAGCGTCCTATTTTGATCCAACGAGCAGAACGAATAGAGAAATGCTTTTTCTGAAACCTTTCCCAAGCACGTGCTTCATCTACCTGGGCAAACTGTTTATACCTGTCAATCAAACAAGCCTCACGCATCAGACGATCATAGTTCTCTCTATTTTCCTGAGAACTATCAAGCCATGACTGCAACTGTTTTTTATCTTCTTCCGAAGCGTATCCCAGTAACTGATCATGGATAATAGAATTTATACTTCTTTTACGCTTTATCATATTCTTTCAGGTTATTTATAGTAAAGACGACTAAGAAGAAAAAATGAGGGACAGGATTCTGAAGTTTTTTTATTCAAAAGATACTTTATTTATTTAGAAGACCGTTCTTTTTGTACAATAATCAAGAAGAACAACGAACATTTTGTTCATTGCAAACAGGTGTTAACAAGTAAAGCAGATTGAGTGTTATGCTTCTTTTTAGGGAAGTAACATTTGTAATAATAGAAAATGATAGGAACCTAGTTTTTTTCTAAGGAAAGACATTGCTCTCTTCTTTTGAGTCTTTACAGTTTCAAGAGAAACATGGAGTGCAGTGGCAATCTCCTCGTTCTTCTTGCCTTCCATATACATCAAAAAAACTTCCCTGCATCGATCCGGCAGCGCATCAATTGTCTGAAGAAGCTGGCGATAAACTTCTTCACTAAAGAAGCCCTCTTCCTCCTCTTCCATCCTAAATGTAGTGGAATGACTATCAAGCATCTTCTGAAGATAGTTGCCTTCCACATCCTTATGTTTCAAATAATCCAAGGAAGCATTTCTGACAGAGTTATACAGATAAACCCTGAATGAAGCCAGAGACCGGAAAAACATCTTTTTCTCCCAAATAGTGGAGAATAACTCCTGGACAATATCTTCTGCAGATTCTGAATCTCCGACAATTGTTATTGCATAGCAAACCAATGCTTTATAATAATTTTTATAAAGCAGTCGGAAAGCAGCCGCATCCAACTTATTAATTTGTTCTATGGAAATCTCATTGTTAGTCATTTCGGGAGTTTTGCGCCAAAAATACAAATTAAATAATAATGTTCTATACAGAAAGACTGATATTTTTCTCTCGGACAATCTAGTTGTATGGTACTTTCCAAAAGATATCCGCCTATAAAAAATTCACCCGGATTTACATTCGACAATGTAAACCCGGGTGAAAAATACTCAATATTGCATAGAAGAAATCTTTAAAAACATCTCTTACAATATTGTTTTCATAGAGACAAATTAATTAAGAGAGAGTTTATGTAATAGAGATTTATTCAATTTCCGTTGCTTTATTGATGCGGTAGATCAACAGGTCATAATGAGAACGATCTGCCTCAGGAGCCGTCGAAATTGCTTTTTCGAGCATGTCTTTCGTGCGCATCAACAAGTCAAAATAGTAAGCAGCTATTTTTGTCTGGTTGGTATAGATCGGCGGAACTGAAGAAAAGCCTGCTACTTCTTCTGCATTTTGCAATGAATGCATCTTCATATCCACCTTTCCGCCATTTCTCAAAGCAGTCAGATTGATCTCCGGTTTGCCGGTAGCTGCAAATGCTGTTTTTGAGGCGCTGAAGGTACCGACTGGAGAAGTTGCCGTCGATGTTGAAATGATACTTTCCAAAAAAGCTGTTTGCAAGGCTCTTTCGAAATCAGCTAACGGACGACGTTTCAGAGCACTTTCCCAAACAACACCATAGATATCGTCCAGATATTCCGAAGCAGTGTAGGCAGCTTCAGGGAAACGTTCTGTACATACCTCGACATAAGGCAGGCGACCGAAAATACCATTAAAGATATCCAGACGTAAACGCTCCGCTTTCTTGTCCGACACTTCGAATTCTTTGGCATGAGCGGTATCATCCACCCAATCCAAATCCTTAGCCAATTCCAAAGCCTTGTCCAGTGCCGCTTTCTGTTTCTCCCTATCTACCATGGAGTAACTCGGTATCGCATCTTTTTCACGGATATCATTCAGATAAATACCGCCGATATAACTCAGAATCGCGTAAATACGTCCGTTCAGTCTCTCATAAAGAGCTGCATGTACACGTTTGCGTGTCAGGAAGTCACGGTCTTCTTTGCCAAACCAAGTATAATAGTTCTCAAACCCCTTGCGGATATTAGGAAGCATATACTCAAAAGATTTCAGATGATCGTCGCCCAGACCTCCGCGAGTACTACGGGGATCGGAATCGAAACGGGACTGATTACGAATATAAGCATAATACGGATCTCCCGTATGCTTACGAATCCAACTATCCAGCGTATCTTTCTCAGCCTGCAATGAAGAGGCACAGATCGGTTGATACAGATATTTGATAACCAGCTCATCATAAGGGCCGGGCTTTGTATTCACCAGACATACGCCATTGCGCACATCATCAGCTGTAGCTACATCGTTGATTACCACTCCGCCCATCACGGAAGAAGCCAGTCCATATTTCTGTGTAAAGCTTGCCGAACGCAAGGAATCTACCGGATAGGCACAAGAAGATCCCCAGTTCATTGTAAGTCCTAATCCGGTACCTACAGCCTGAGCGATAGCAGCCTGAATCAATTCTCCTTGTATTTCCTCGGGGAAAACAGTCGTACGTACACGAGGATCGACAGAGACAGTTGCACCGACACGGTCAGCATATTGCACACTGATCATGTTTGCGTTTATCAGGATCGAAGCATTCAGTATCTCACCGGTACGTGAGTCAGAGTGCAGCGTTGTCTGTGCAGAGTTCATCCATGAAGCGGAATAACGTATGGTCATGCAATCAAAACTGTTTGCATTAAACAGTGAGTCATTCTTCGGGAAATCTTTCACACAGATTACATTTTTAAAGCCGATCTTTTCAAATGCCTTGTTCCATGACTCCGCACCGGCCTTGATATAAGGATTCCACTTGGCGGGCATCAGACTGTCAATGTAAAAAACCAGCTGCTTCTTCGGCTGAACCAACTCGCCACGGCTATATGCTGCCGAATCGGAAGGTTCGATACGCCAGCGTTTTGCATAACGTATACTCTTCACCTCCTTGGTAGCTCCCGAGAAATCGCTTTTCAACTGTGTCGTCAGTCCCAGACGTGAGTCAGCCAAACGAGGAGTCATCGGTTCCTCCGGCAGGAGGCACAACATTTTGTTGACTACGGCCGTCAAAGGCACATCCTCGTACATACTGTAAGCTCCCATCAATGTATGGTCAACGGTATATGCCAATTCTTCACGTACCGTTATATCATTCTCAGAAGCTGATACACCCAGAATAGCCGACTTGTCGGATTGCAGGGAATGCTCGCGTGTTACGAATCCGTAATATCCGTTGGCAGAAGTTGAGGGGAAGGGTTTGGTAAATGCAGAACCTTCCAGAAACAGACCTTTCATGTCCACTACAAGCGCCGAGCTATCCGGCGTGCATGCCAATACTTTAAAGCTCTTGAAAATACCCGGATTGTGCGCACTGTCCAATGCACGGGCAATATACGTATCTCCACTCGTATTCACAGGTTTGCTCAGCAAGGGCATACGTGCCACAAGGGTAGAGTCAATCATCTCAAAGCGGAAACGTACATCAACACCTCCCAGTTGTCCGGGAGCGCCTTCGCCTCCATCACTCGTATTCTCGATAGAAGAGGCAAACAGCATTTCGCGTCCCAGCATCTCAATTGGAAATTCCACGTATATCTTTCCTTCCACTTTGTGAATGGTCATCAGTCCATGTGCTGTCTGAACCTTTTTGTTCTTGAACAGCTTCTGGTAAGGTGTCAGGTTTTCCTTCTTATCTTCTTTTTTCTTCTTTTTAAAAGGCCAGAAAGCGTTTCCTTCCTGTGGCAGACAACAGGCAAAAAGAAGCAATAAACAAAGTATCTTACTATATCTATTTCTCATACTTCCTATCATTTTAATGCCTGATCAATCTTGTACAACAATAAGCGATAATGGCGCTGTGTATCAGCCGAACCTGTAGAAGCACTAGCAGCAACTAGGCTACGCACTTTCTTCAACTCGCCGTAATAAACGTGCTCCATCGGTTCCAGCGGTGCTTTCAATTCTACTTCATCATCGAAGCCGCTGATCTCTTTCAGACGGGCAAGCTGCATCTCGCGGGGTTTGTTATTGAAACATCCCATAAACTCTTCCGAAATGATTCCAAAACGTTCGCGGGAAGCTGTTTTCAGCCATTCGGGAACTTCAATGGTCGCATACATATCAGCGATGCCTTTACGATTGGCATTCTTGGCTACTCCCGCTACCGAACCTTCGATCAGCTTCGTCAGATAATTCATCTGCAGACGCATTTCTGTTTCAGTCAGAGTTTTGCCGGCACGTGTAGGAGCCCATACAAAACGTTCGATATCGGCCAGATATTCTTTCTGAGTATAAGGAGATGTTGTTGCCTTGTCCGAACAAATAGCTATTGCACCGCAACGAGACAGGATACCGTCAATAATGGCATTCTCCATCTGCATAGCAACAGAAGTACGGATTGGGAACTCTTTCAGTGTTTCGCGTGCATCCAGCCATGAAAGGTCTTTCAGCTCATTCAGCAGGAAGTTCAGCGCCTTTTTCTGCTGCTGCTTCGACACTGTTTTATAGCTTGGGCGCTGATCGCCGTCATAGCGTTCGTTCAGATAGATACCGCCGATATCTCCCAAAACAAAACTCAGATAACGAACATAAGCATATACTATTTCGTCATAAACAGCGCTACGGAACTCAAAGTCCTTATCTTTATCCGCTACCCAGTCATTCATATGCTTGAGCAGGTATTGCAGATTACGACGTCCGTATTCAGAAGCCTTCACCGGATCATCTCCCAAATCTTCTTCTACCGAACTCGGGTCAAAACGACGTTTAAACTGCTGCTTGCCGTAGCGGTATTTATCGTCTCCCGACTTTTCGCTGATCCATTTGTCCAGAATGGGAATTTCCTCTTCAGCTGTTTTAGCCTCAAATATCGGAGCATACAGCCAGGCAATGGCATAATAATCATAAGCTCCCAGTTCCGGAGGAGTCAGGCGCACGCCCTTCTCTTTATCACCCGGCTGTGCTACGTAGTTATTACGTGCATAATCCATGATCGAATAGGTAGTACCATACTCTTGGGTAAACTTCGGATCACGCAGTGACTCCACAGGAATCGAAGAAGAGCCTGCCATATTGTGCATCAAAGACAAGGTATGCCCTACTTCATGAGAAAGTACATAAGCTACGCAATCGCCCAACAAGTCCTCACGTAATACGACATCACGGACGTCCTTATCGGCTGGTGCAGTCTGCAAAAAGCGCCAGTACTGAACCAGTTGCACTATGTTATGGAACACTGTAACAGACGCATTGATGATTTCTCCGGAGCGCGGATCAATCCAGGATGGTCCCATCGCATTGGCTACCGTTGACGGTGCATAACGGATACAGGAGTATTTAATGTTTTCCGGGTCAAAGTTCGGATCATCCTTAGGGAAATCTTTCGCAATGATCGCATTCTTGAAACCAATCTTCTCAAATGCTTTCTGCCAAACTTCCACTCCCTTATGAATGTATTTGTTCCAGCTCAAAGGGAAGGCATCGTCAATATAGAAAACAATAGGCTTTTTCGGCTCTACCAATTCTCCACGAAGATAGGCTGCAGAGTCAGACGGCTCCAGATTCCATCTGTGGGCAATGTGACGAGTCCGCAATCCGCGGCCTTCGGAAGCAAATTCCACAATCGAATGTTCGAAAATACCAATACGGGGATCGGCGTAGCGAGGACGCATCGGTTTCTCGGGAAGCAGAATGAAACTACGGTTCATGACAGCACTAAACGGCATCTTCTTCACAGCATAGTTTCCTTTCGATCCTACACTAATTTTATAAGTCAGCAAAGAACTTACGCTCACATTGTCTTCAAATCCCTTGATTTTCTGAATAAATGAACTTTCTTTCTCAAAATCTTTGCTGATATCCGCTCCCATCATCTCCATCATTGAATATGGAGAGAACGGAGAAAGGTTCTTTTTATCGCTCAGCAGATATTCTGTCATATCGAATACCACTGCCGTGCTATCGTTATTATATGCTTTGATCTCAAATGTTTCAGCAATTGCCGGCATAGTACTGCTTACCAAACGCTTCTTGATTTCACGGTCTTCAGAGAACTGACCTGCCTGTACACGACGCAATGTAATGGTAGAATCGCGTTGCACAAAACGAATCAGGAAAGGATCACCCGACTTCTCTCCTACACAGCCGAACTGGTTATCGGTCGTTTCCACGATGGTAGAACCAAGCAGAATATCCCGATCCATCACCTTAATCGGCAACTCAAAGTAGATTTTATTGTCCAACTTGTGAAGAGTAATGAAACCTTTAGCTGTGGTGACTTTCTTGTCTTTAAACAGTTTGTCGTACTTGGTTTCCTTCTTCTCTTTCTTTGTAGTCGCTTCGGTAGAAGCTTTCTTCTTTTTCTTCTTGGCCATAGCGGGGCTGATCATTGCTCCGCATAGTGCGACCAGAAGAAGTAAATACAGTTTTTTCAATGTTTTATCGTTTTATAGATTAATATTCAGATATTACATCCAGCCCCATTCACCATTTTGGTTATTCTTAAACAAGACTGTTACAATCCTGCCAAGATCTTTCTCATGCCACAGAAATTTCTTATGATCAACCTTGTCTATAGAAATCGGTCCCTTCTGCAATACTTCTTCTAAAACTCCCATATCCAAATAAAATAGATAAAAATCTCCATTCTCAAGTCCCACACTCAAATAAGAGTTATTGTTGTTCTCGACATTGACAGATGTTATTTTAGAATCAAAATGAGCAAAAGGTACCGGAGCATAAGAGTTTCCTTTCAAATAAGATAAATATAAATCATTATCAGAAGTTACAAACAAACAAGGGACCTTACTCTGATAACGACAAAGTGTGAATATATTTTTTGAAGAACCGTTCACATAAGTTCCCAAACCAGGTATTTCTTCTTGTGAAATAGGGGTAGCAGCAATTACTTCTGGAGCATAAATATCAAAATCATTCACCGTGAAATTCTGCAAATAGAATTTCCCATTCTCTTCAAGTATAGACATATATCCTACGTTCCCCCAACTTGTAGTCTTATAGGCACCTACATAATGAACCTTGACATCCTTCATCGCATCAAAGCGAGTAAATTCAGGGACTTTCTTATAATCTTTCTCATTGACAACAGGGAACATTACTTTTCCTGAATAAATGGCACTTATGACTATATTTCCACTAGGAAAACTTGTATAAGAATCAATAGCATCACAAATATGAAAGTATCGAGAAGAATTACTATCATAAACCAATACTCCACCATGTTCAGCAAAAGGTGCCATTGCCAACAAACGACAATCTACATTTTCCCCTTCATATGTTAAAGAACGTTCCAAAAAATAACCTGAATTATAAAGCAAATCACTCTCTTTCACACGCGTATAAGTGGTTCCATCTTCCCCAATAGCCAGTGTCAGATACTTAAAATCAACGACTGACTGTGGAGTAAAACCTGCAGGATAACTTCCTTCCAAAAACATCTGATTCAGATTACCTTGCCTCTGATAACTAGTGCCAGATAAGTCAACGCAACCTTGACCTCCCTTTTGTGCTACCCACACCCATCCAGTATTATCTTCTCCATCAAATTGATTCACATAATGTACATTTATGGATTGAGGATCACTTCCAAGAGATTCCCCGTCATTGGCAAGTCCATATACGTCACGTATTACCACACATTCCAACTCATCTTCTCCTTCTTTATTCTCTGTCCAATGTTTACGAAGATAAGTCAACATACTCTTACCATCTTTTTCTGAAAGCACTAACCAACCTTCTTCTGTATAAGGAGAAAAGATAGACATCATTGTCGATCCAAAATAAGTAATACCTGTATGCTTATCATACACAGCAAGTCTCAATTCTTTGCTAGTAGCTACTGTATCTGCCTGCCAATTCAAATTCTTCTCATTAGAAATGAGATGTGAATCATATGTCCATTCAAAAGACAGATCAGATTCCGGCGTCTCATGTTCTAATGCAAAATTCATTTGTGGAGTAACTTTTACTATATCTCCAAGTACATAACTTTTCTCTTCCGGCTGAACTACAATATCAATATCATTGAGTAGAGAATAGTCATAATTACCTTTATCTTCATAACAAGAAGTTATCAAAAGGGGCAAAACCAAGCCAATTATATATTTAATTTTCATCATATTATTCAATTAATATATCAATAAATAGGAAGTTCCATAGGAAATTCATTTCCCTCTTCATCCTTATCCATCAAATGATATGTTTCAATCGCATCTTTAAGCTTCAGTGCACACTGACGTTTTTCTCCTGAATTTAATGATCCAAAATCAGATACTCCTGTATATTTGATCAATGCTTCATATTTTGTTCTTGAATAAGATCCTAAATAGAACTTCGTAACATCAGATGTCCACCAAACAGGCTTACTTATCACATTGTTGAAAATAATCCGAATCTGCTCATACTGTTTCAAGGTACCGTCAAAATTCTCGTTGGGAACAATCTGCAAACAAAGCTTCACGTCTTCTTTCAAATCATCTGTTTTAAGCAATTTCACTTCCAATGTATCAGAAGCCACTCCAGCTTTAAAGTAGGTATTCTCCGGCAACTCGTAATTTTTAGATTTAGCTGTAGTCGCCGTATCAACCACAATTACCTTATAGGCAGTGGCCTCTTTTACAGGGTCTCCCACAAGACTAACTCCAATCTTCACTATATGCTCATCATCCAATGGATAATTATTAAACGATACAGAAATTGCCTTTTCAGTGCTATTCATCAAGTGGCTGAAATACAAATATTGTCCACCATGATAAGGTTTAATCTCATCTTCTGAACATGCCCATAAACAAAGGGAAACTAAAATAAACAAGATATATTTCTTCATTTTCTAACATCTTTATAATTATACATCTTCATTTTCTGGACGATCAAATACAAATTTTGCTCCAGTAACCGGCTTCTGATTAAGGCGCTTGTACTCAAAGTATAACTGTCCTTCTCCAAGTAACTCTTTACGCACTTCTTTCAATAATTCAGATTGAAAATCTTCCCAAGATCCCAATGACAGTGTTTGCTGAATAATACCACGTGCCGAACGGACTACTTGCAACATTTCAGCAGCCTTCTTCAAATCACTATTACGTGCATAATACTCGCCCATCACATAATACATCTCACTCAAACGTATCATAGGTATCATATCCGAGCCATTATTTCCCACCTTTATCGTATTCTTCAACGAATATTTACTTCCGTTTAGATCACCTAACAAAGCATCTCCACGAGCGTCTTCTTTCAAATTTTCGAATACTGTTTCGGCATCTATTATAAATAAAACGCTTTCACCACTTGTGATGTATGAAGAGTACCTTTCTGTGAGATCATTAAATGACAAAGCCATAATAATGCTATTATAATCTTTTAGATTGGATTCTAACTCTGTTGATTTTGTGAAATCAAAATAGTTATTCGAATCACCATCAATAGCTTCTACTACCTCTTTTGCAGACTTAAAGGCCGCTTCATAATTTCCTTCCCACCGATATACTCGAGCTAATAATGCCGTTACAGCATAATAATTCATTCTAAAACCTCTATACGCAAAGAATACATCTGAAGGCATATCATTCGTAGTCCCCTGTCCCAACATACGATAACTAGTAGTCATCCAAGATTTTGGTGATTCTACAGTATCACAAACGGCCATTAATTCTTTCGCTTTTAACAGGTCAGTCTTGATCTTCCCTAATATAACTTCATTAGACTCATATGTCGTACTAGTAACCGGATAGGTATCTACATAAGGAATATATGACTTCTTATCATCAGTTGCCATTGACGGAGCGAACATTCTCAATATATCAAAATGTAAAAGTGCCCGCAGTCCTAATGCTTCTCCCCATATCAAATTCTTTTCATACTCTCCTTCAACGAAAGTCGAGGGATCAGCGACAGCAACATGAGCAATCAGATTATTACAAAAAGCAATATCTTTGTAACTATCTGACCATATATTAGAAATAATAGACTTCACGTCACTATCATCATAAGCATATTCCGCAGCTTTACGATAGGTAGAAGTTGTTTTCATACGTGACTTCACATATGTCTGTCCTACTACATCTATCAAGCCCCAACTCATTTCGCGACCATACATCGATTCAGTAGACATTTTTGAATAAACTCCGTTCAATGCATTACGGTATCCGTCACCGTTGCTAAACATCTTATCATCATTGACCTGATTACTAGGAGCTACATCCAGCCAATCACTACAACTGGTAACCAGCAACATACCTAGCAACATAAATATTATATATAGTTTTCTCATTTTTCTTCTGTTTAGTTATTAGAAACTCATCTTTACAGATGCCGCAAACGAACGGGAATAAGGATAATCTAAGCCACGTTCCGCACGCACTGTAGAAGCACGAAACAAGTCATTTGCCGATAGCTCTATACGCAACAATCCAAGATGTGCTTTCTTAACCCAATCCGCATTACAATCGTAACCCAGTGTAAGAGAATTGAAAGACAATACATTGTAATCTTGAACAAAGCGACTTGTAGGACGAGTAGTTGTAATAGACTTTGTCTGTAATATGCTATATGGGGTACGGTCACCTACATTCTGCCAACGTCCTGTTAAAACACGACGGTCTACATTATTACTCTGAATACGAGCATTTTCAACCTTATTTACCAATGTATTGTTATATCGCTGACCACCATATTCATACATAAATGTAGAATATAAAGTAAAACTCTTCCAACGCAAATTCAGTCCAAAAGTTCCTTGTATCTTAGGTTCCTCATTACCTACAACTACTTGATCAGCAGCATTCCAATCATACGTAATGGTTCCATCAGGACGCTGATAAATTTCACGACCGTCAGCAGGATTAACGCCTAATGACTTAACACCGAAAATAGAAGTGAGGGATCCTCCTTCTACATATTGCAAATAAGTCTGACTATATTCTTCTTTTGACTTTTCAAGGACATCTCCTGATTTCGCATATTTATCTTGTACACGTTTATTATACTCTTTCAAGCTATCTGATATTTTCGTTATCTCATTCTTATTATGAGCCATGTTAACAAATGCAGCAACATACCAATCTTTTGTATTCAAAAGTGTACTTCTCAATTGAATTTCCAATCCCTTATTCATTACCTCACCAATATTATCTTTGTATGTAGTAAAACCAGTAGAACTCGGCAATGTCACATTATTCACTAAGTCTACTGTTTTTTTACGATAATAAGAGAAATTCATCTGAACTAACCCTTTCAGCAAATCCATATCTACACCAAAATCAAAATTATGAGTCTTCTCCCATCCCAAATTAGAATTGCCAAGAGCTATAATTCCACTTCCTATACCTGTTTTGTACCAATTATTGGTTTGAATTTCATAAATAGTTTGCGCCTCATAGGGAGAGAAATCGACTTTGCCAGTCATACCATAAGTAGCACGAATTTTCAATCGATCCATCCATTCTAATTGCTTCATAGCCTCATAATTATGTAGGTTTAACCCCACACCTCCTGAGAAAAAAGGAGCAAAACGCTGGTCTGATCCAAATTCCGAGTTTCCATCAAAACGAACAGAAACGTCTGCTAAATAAATATTATCATATGAATAGTTGAATGTGCTTAATACACCAAACAGACGACTCTTACTATCTGAATTAGAAGGATTTTCCGATACTTTTTGAGCATATCCCGGTGACGACAAACTACCGGAAGGGAACCCTTTATATCTAATTCCAAAGCCTGTACCAGTACTTGAAGTAGCATTAATACCAGCCAAAAAGTTCAGATTATTTTTCCCCAAACTTTGATTATAGGAAATAGTAGCCGTAGCATCCCAACCCAAACTATTCGAATTTATTACATCCAATTGACCGGAAACAACATTAGTCATATTCATTACTGGATCATTCTTCTTTGAACGAGGATCCAAGAATGTATTTGATTCACTGTTAGATTTTGTAACGCTAAACTGTCCTTTTAGCAACCAATAATGATTAATGTTCCATAATACCTCAGTATTATTGATCATTTCCCATGATTTACTGCGATCATAACTACCTAATGTAGCTTCATATAAAGGATTTTCTGATCCTGAGCCCCCATTCCATGCATATGTTTCTTTCAAATAATTTCCATCCTCATCTTTATATACATCATACGGCAACTTAGCTGTATAGTCTGAGAAACTTCCGTAAGGAGATTCTTGCGATTTAGTATAAGTGTATGAGAAGTAATTACGAACCTGAAAAGAGCCCAATCTATAAGATAAAGAAAGGCCAGCAGACATACGATCACGATATGATCCTTTCATTACTCCTTCACCTGTATTATATGAGAAGTCTGCCCCCCAACGTAAATCATCTGTTCCACCATCTAAATATAAACTATGCTTATGATTAAACACAGTACGCAGCGGTTTAGATAGCCAATAGGTATCTACTCCACGAACTACATTATTCAACTTCTTATTATACAATATATCCAAATCACTTTGTGAAGAAGAATTAGGGTCAGTATAATCTTGCTGGAATAACCCAGCAGCTACTTCCGTCTGTAACTTCTCCCGTGCATTCATCATATTATAGTCTGTTAAATCAGGATATTCCAACGTTCCGGTAAAGTTATAATCCACATTTATTTTACCCTGTTTCGGAGTCACCGTAGTGATTATAACCACACCATTAGCAGCACGCGAACCATACATAGCCGTAGCAGCAGCATCTTTCAAAATAGTAATACTTTCAATACGACTTGGATCCATATCATACAACTTCTGCACACTGATCTCAAAACCATCCATAATAAAAGTGGGAAGGTTAGGATTGTTCTTCAATGATGTTTTAGACAGGCTTTCTGCATCCAATTCCGTAGTTCCAATACCTGAACGTCCACGGATATACAACTCCGGAACATTATTCGGATTCGACCCGGCTAAGTTGTTCTCCGCAATACGGAATGAAGGGTCAAATACCTGCAAAGCTCCCAAAACATTTGTTTTGGAAACCGACATCAACTGATCTGCCGAAACCGTCACAGAAGTACCTGTAAAGCTATTCTTGCTAATTTTCGCATATCCGGTTACCACCACCTCTTCCAACTGCTTGGAATCCGGTTTCAACTTAAAGGTATGAACTTTATCGAGATTCAACTTGCCTGTATGTATTTCCAAAGATTGCATACCCACAAAGGAAAGACGAATTGTTACATCTCCATCAGGAAGTCCCAAAGAAAAAGCACCGTCTGCATCAGTCATTGTTCCGATGTTTCTTTCTTTTCCCAGTATCAGAACTGTTACACCCGGCAGTTCGCCACCCTGTTCATCCACCACTTTACCTTCCAATGTACGTGTTTTCTGATCTTTCTTCTTGATGACTACAATGCCATCTTTGGTAGCATAAGTGAAACCTTTAGGTGAAAGAACACGGTCCAGCAATTCCTTCCAAGACTCGTTGGTAGCTTTTACAGTCACCGGTTCAACTCCTTTAAACATCTGCGAGTTATAAAGCATGTTGATTCCAGCTTTCTGTTTTACCGTGTTTAAAAATGTTTCCATCGGCACATCCTTCAAATCAAGTGTCACTTTCTTCTCATCAGGTGGAAGTGCCCATGCACTGAGAACCATGCTCAATGCAAAAAGACATAGCATAAAGACTCTTCTTTTCTTCATAATTTTTAAATCAAAACTCAATATTACTCATTCTCATATATCAATATATTTCTTCCGTTTATTTTATAGTAGATATCGCCGGTTAATTCTAAAGCATTCAGGAAAGTATTGATCGTGCCATATCGTTGCAAGTCACCACTATAGGTCAGGTCGCACAGAGACTCCTTCTCATAATAGACATGAACATCATACCAGCGCTCGAAGGTTTTCATGATATCTCCCAATCGTTTGTTATTGAAAACATATACACCTCTTGCCCAGCCGATATATTCATTGACATCCACCGCCCGCTTTTCGATTCCACGAGAGGAAGCGATTGCCTGTTCGCCCGGTGCCAGCGTAATAGTTTTCTGATCAGGTGTAGAGAAATTTACTTTCCCATATACAAGAGTGGTATAGCATACATCCGCATCATTATAAGCATTGACATTAAATGCCGTACCGAGTACCGTTACTTCTCCCAAACGAGTCCGGACCACAAACGGATGTTCCTCGTCTTTTCTCACATCAAAGTAGGCTTCTCCTTCCAGTGTCACAATTCTGCGCTTGCCGACAAAACGAACCGGATAAATCAATTTAGAACCGGCATTCAAATGAACAGTGGTTCCATCAGCAAGAAGGACAGTATTCTCTCCTCCCCGTGGTATAACCAGTTCATTTGACTTAACCGGACTTTCATCGACGTTTTTTTCTTCCTGTTGTTTCTGTTGTGTTGTGACGGTCGGTCGGTATGACAGCACCCCTTTATTGTATTTCACCTGGACGCCATCTACTATTACATTTATATCTTTCTTTTGAACATCAATGGTACTTCCATCGGGCAAGGTCAGCACTGCCTGTTTGCTGCCCGGCTTGATTTGTGCGATACGTGCACCGGTCTCCTCCATTGCCTGATAACGATTCACGGCATAAAAAGAAACTCCCACAGCCAATACCACCATAGCTGCGGCGGCATACCACCACATTCGGATACGACGGATCTTTCCGGCGGAAGGATTCTCTTTTTGTTGAATTTGTTGAAGGAAATGCTCGTAAGCCTTTTCCGATGAATATTCTTTATACTTATTAAAAGCATCTTTCAATTCCTCACTATCCTGTAATTTCTCATACACGGCTTTTAGTTCCGGGTGATTAGATAAACGTTGTTCCAACACCAGCTGCTCTTCGTCGCTCGCATCTCCCAAAAGAGCCTTTTTCATCAAAGAGGCATCTCGAAATGTGTTTTCTAACTTTTTCATAATTTTATCTATTTCTAATGAGGATTTTATTATTGCTTTACTATAATTATACATAACGTCCACAAATGGGTGACAAAAAGATGAGTATTTTTTGCAAGACGCTCTCCGTACGGAAACACAATAGAACAAAAAACTATCATTATGATACCATTCAACAACAAATATAATGCATTTAACAACTAAAACTCTTTTTTAGATTAAATATCAGTCGGCAATAAATATCAATTAGTCATCTTAAAAAATATTTATTTTTTTCCGTTACCGCTATTAAAATGATGTATTTATTAGCTTTTACTAAGGAGTTATTAGATCATATTTTATCGCCACCCGTCACTTTCCGACTCAGCCCATTGATATACAATGTAATAAAAGTGACAACAAGCAGTGACGACAAAAAGATTTCGGATTTTACCGTCACTTTCTGATAAAAGAAGGATGCTCCGTACTTCATAAAAAGCTCCTTGACTTAAGCATAAATGCCTGCTTTATTAATCTATACCAATGCCGGATCAATGCAATATGACACCAGCAAGACTTCGTTTCACGTACATGGCCCCATCGCTCCACGTACCTGATCCCATGGGCTCACGTACGTAATTCCGAATGGTTCACAGACATGAAACGAACACATATAGCTTACCAAAGATACTAACCGGGCTTTGTTTGCCTGTTAAACATACCGGCTCATCCGCTTAAATAAGCCACCTCACAGCCACACTTCCCCCCCCAAAAAAAGCAAGGATGCGCAGACCGGTTTCTAATAAAAGATAAAAGCAAGAAGTACAGAATAACTGGAATTTGCCAGCTTCTCACGTAAGAATTTATAGCTACGGCTCTTTTGAGTTTTAACCGTATTGATGCTGACTCCCAGCTGGGATGCGATTTCGTCCCACGAATGCCCCTCAATTCTCAGCAGGATGATGCGACGTTGTTCGGCGGGAAGCTCCTCGATATAGAAGTAGAGTTGCCGGATAGCTTCTTCTTTCACAGTCAAAGCATACAGCATTTCCTCGTCCTCGAAGTCTTCTTCCTGAGGCAAGCCATTCAATATAGAATCATGAATCTGATGGTTGCGGATATACAACAGTGCATTATTGTAGCAGGCACGATAAAGATAATTAGTCAGCTCGCGGGAGTCGGAAAAAGTACGCTTACCTTCCCATACGGAGATAAAAACCTCCTGGACTAAATCTTCAACGGCATCGGAAAGGAACAGGATTTTCTCGACATATGAGCACAAAGCTGCATAATAGCGGTCATAAAAGTCCCTCCAGATTTTCTTGTCCTTCTGGTTGACACCTACTACTATCAAATCATCTTTATCGCTCATACGGCCACAAGATCAATCAAATAAAAAACGACTCTCTTCAAATTACTGCAAAAACTGGTTATAATAGATATGACTTACAAATATATCTGTTTTTTCAGAATGTAAGTTCACCCCTCATATAAAAAAATAGAATAAAGGGGCATAAAATAAAAAAAGAGCGAATAACTCCGCCCCACCTAAAGAATCCCCCATAAATGGGATTCTTTTTTCTGCATCTCAATCTACTTGTTACCTGAAAACTACTTTTTTCCTAATACCTAATCAAAACAATCTTTTTCCTAAAAACTAATCTTAAAATCTAATACCTTAATTTTATAAACTAATACTACTCTTTTGTTATTACCTTTTTTTCTAATACCTAAAAATCTTAGTAGTTTCACAACTACACTGCAAAGGTAGAGGTGTTTTGGAAAACAGCAAGGATTCTTATGCTAAAAAACATATTTTGCCTTGTTTTTTTGACTTATGTCAAGAAGAAGAGTGAAGGTTGGGTGTAAAACGTACATCCGAACGCCGATTTGACACAAATTCTGCCCAAACGCTCCGTTCGTCTTCTATTTCATCACACAGTCCCACACTTTTTCAAGTGACAAAAAGTAAGCCTAGAATATCGAAAAGAAGCATTTACATCTCTTTTTGAAAGGAATCGAAGACTTGACACAAAAGAAAAGAAGCCTAAAACGTTACATCCTGTACTTTTCTCATCTAAAATTACGGCGATTTTTTGCGCCCGCCCCGCCTCCTCCCCGAAATTTCGGAAGCAAAAACCGGCAGAAGATACAACTCTCGCAACTTTTCCGTAACTTTGCAGCGTTTGATAATAAATAAGGTAGAATGGATTTTAAGTACGATGTAATTGTAATTGGTGCCGGACATGCTGGTTGTGAAGCGGCAGCCGCCGCTGCGAATTTAGGTTCCAAAACTTGTCTGATCACAATGGACATGAACAAGATCGGACAGATGAGTTGCAATCCGGCAGTAGGAGGAATCGCCAAAGGACAAATAGTACGCGAAATAGACGCACTGGGCGGACAGATGGGATTGGTGACAGATGAAACTGCCATCCAGTTCCGAATCCTGAACCGTTCGAAAGGTCCCGCCATGTGGAGTCCCCGCGCTCAATGCGACCGCGCCAAGTTTATCTGGTCATGGCGCGAAAAACTGGAAAATACCCCCAACCTTCATATTTGGCAAGACACCGTGCGCGAGTTACTCATCGAAAACGGTGAGGTAGTCGGACTCGTGACTCTCTGGGGTGTCACATTCAAAGCGAAGTGTATCGTCCTGACCGCAGGAACTTTCCTGAACGGACTCATGCACGTAGGCCGCCACCAGTTGCCCGGCGGAAGAATGGCAGAACCCGCATCTTACCAACTGACAGAATCCATCGCCCGTCATGGCATCGCCTACGGAAGAATGAAGACCGGCACGCCGGTACGAATTGACGCACGCAGTGTTCACTTCGATCTGATGGATACACAGGACGGAGAATGCGACTTCCACAAGTTCTCATTCATGAATACCCATACGCGCCACTTGAAGCAACTGCAATGCTGGACCTGCTATACCAACGAAGAAGTGCACCGGATTCTGCGCGAAGGCCTGCCGGATTCTCCCCTGTTCAACGGACAGATTCAAAGTATCGGTCCTCGCTATTGCCCCAGCATCGAAACCAAGATTGTCACCTTCCCCGACAAAGAACAGCACCAGCTATTCCTCGAACCCGAAGGAGAAACGACACAGGAATTATACCTGAACGGATTCTCTTCTTCTCTCCCGATGGATATTCAGATAGCCGCGCTGAAAAAAGTACCGGCATTCAAGGATATCGTTATCTACCGTCCCGGATACGCGATTGAGTACGATTACTTCGACCCCACCCAATTAAAACATTCGCTGGAATCGAAGATTATCAAAAACCTGTTCTTTGCCGGACAAGTGAACGGAACCACCGGTTACGAAGAAGCGGGAGGACAAGGAGTGATTGCCGGAATCAACGCGCATATCAACTGCCACGGCGGAGAAGTCTTCACGCTGGCCCGTGACGAAGCATATATCGGTGTATTGATAGATGACCTGGTGACCAAAGGAGTAGACGAACCATACCGTATGTTCACTTCACGTGCCGAATACCGTATTCTTCTCCGCATGGACGACGCCGACATGAGACTGACCGAAAGAGCGTATCATCTCGGACTGGCAAGGGAGGATCGCTACCAATTAATGAAGATCAAGAAGGAGGCATTAGAGCAGATTGTAGATTTCGCAAAGAACTATTCGATGAAACCGGCATTAATTAATTATGCCCTCGAAAAGTTGGGAACGACTCCCCTTCGTCAAGGCTGTAAGCTGATCGAAGTTCTCAATCGTCCGCAAATCACGATTGAGAATATAGCGAAGCACGTCCCCGCCTTCCAACGAGAATTAGAAAAAGCAACCGCTGCAGATTCCGACCGTAAAGAAGAGATTCTGGAAGCGGCAGAAATACTGATCAAGTATCAAGGCTATATTGACAGAGAACGAATGATAGCAGAAAAACTGGCACGCCTGGAAAGCATCAAGATCAAAGGAAAGTTTGATTATGCTTCCATCCAGTCGCTATCTACGGAAGCTCGTCAGAAGCTAGTGAAGATTGATCCGGAAACGATTGCACAAGCGAGCCGGATTCCGGGAGTATCACCAAGCGACATTAACGTATTGCTGGTACTTTCCGGCCGATAAGCGGCAACGTTTCACGTGAAACAAATCATTTAAAGAAACGAGATAAACCAATGATTATGAGCAAAGAAACGCTAATTAAAAGTATTCGGGAAATTCCTGATTTTCCGATTCCCGGAATCCTTTTCTACGATGTCACCACCCTGTTTAAAGACCCTTGGTGCTTGCAGGAATTATCGAACATCATGTTCGAAATGTACAAGGATAAAGGTATCACCAAAGTAGTAGGTATAGAATCCAGAGGATTCATCATGGGGCCTATCCTGGCTACCCGACTGAACGCAGGTTTTATCCCTATCCGCAAGCCGGGCAAACTTCCCGCAGAGGTGATCGAAGAAAGTTACGACAAAGAATATGGCACAGACACTGTACAGATTCATAAGGATGCACTCGATGAAAACGACGTAGTTTTACTACACGACGACCTCCTGGCAACGGGAGGAACCATGAAAGCAGCCTGCGAACTGGTGAAGAAACTGAAGCCTAAAAAGGTATATGTGAACTTCATTATCGAGCTGAAAGACCTGAATGGTAAATCCGTATTCGGAGATGACGTAGAAGTAGAATCCGTATTGACTTTATAAACAAATTGCTTATATTTGCAGGGCGTAGATTCTCTACGCCCTTTTTTATTTCCCGCTATTTCATCTATAACGATTATGAATACAGAACCGGAAGCCAAAACGAATGAATATCTGAGAGGTATTGTAGCCAACCTGCCCGAGAAGCCGGGAGTCTATCAGTATCTGAACATAGAAGGGACGATTATATACGTTGGAAAGGCTAAAAACCTTAAAAAAAGGGTCTATTCTTACTTCAGCAAAGAGCATGAACCCGGCAAAACACGGGTATTGGTCAGCAAGATTGCCGACATCCGCTACATCGTTGTTAACACCGAAGAGGATGCATTATTGCTGGAAAACAATCTGATCAAGAAATACAAGCCCCGCTACAATGTATTGCTGAAGGACGACAAAACCTACCCTTCCATCTGCGTGCAGAATGAATACTTTCCACGCATTTTCAGGACTCGAAAGATTATCAAAAACGGTTCTTCTTATTATGGCCCCTACAGCCACCTTCCTTCCATGTATGCGGTGCTCGACCTGATCAAGCATCTATATCCGCTGCGTACCTGCAACCTGAACCTTTCACCGGAGAACATACGGGCGGGAAAGTTCAAGGTTTGCCTGGAGTATCACATCAAGAAGTGCGCCGGGCCATGCGTCGGACTGCAATCGCACGAGGATTATCTGAAAAACATCGATGAAATCAAGGAGATTTTGAAAGGAAATACGCAGGATATTAGCCGTATGCTGGTAGAAAAGATGCAGGAACTGGCCAATGAAATGAAGTTTGAAGAAGCTCAGAAGATTAAGGAGAAGTATCTGCTGATAGAGAATTACCGGTCTAAATCGGAGGTGGTAAGCTCTGTCCTGCACAATATCGATGTCTTCTCCATCGAAGAAGACGATTCAAATTCGGCTTTCGTCAACTATCTGCACATCACCAATGGCGCCATCAAT
The DNA here is from genome assembly GCA_019412825.1 of Bacteroides thetaiotaomicron. Lineage (GTDB taxonomy): Bacteria > Bacteroidota > Bacteroidia > Bacteroidales > Bacteroidaceae > Bacteroides > Bacteroides thetaiotaomicron_A. The sequence goes on from DXOL01000029.1 coordinate 278,971, forward strand.
CAGGCATTCACCTTTGAATATAAAAAGAAGCTGAATGAATCGAAAGAAGAATTGCTGACCTTGGGCATTATCGAAATGCGGGAACGCTACAAGAGCCATTCACGGGAGATTATTGTTCCCTTTGAACTCGATCTGGAGTTGAATAATGTCGTATTCACTGTTCCTCAAAGGGGAGATAAGAAAAAACTGCTCGATCTCTCTATCCTAAATGTGAAGCAATATAAGGCCGACCGACTGAAACAAGCCGAAAAACTGAATCCGGAACAACGCAGTATGCGCCTATTGAAAGAGATACAAAGCGAACTGCATTTAGACAAGCCACCTTTACAGATTGAATGTTTCGATAACTCGAATATACAAGGATCGGACGCTGTAGCCGCCTGTGTGGTATTCAAAAAGGCGAAACCATCGAAGAACGATTACCGTAAATACAATATTAAAACGGTCGTGGGGCCGGATGATTACGCTTCCATGAAAGAGGTGGTCAGACGACGTTATCAGCGCGCCATCGAAGAAAATTCTCCCCTTCCCGACCTGATTATTACCGATGGTGGTAAAGGACAAATGGAGGTCGTCAGAGAAGTAATCGAGGATGAACTGCATCTGAATATTCCGATTGCCGGTTTGGCTAAGGATAATAAGCATCGCACATCAGAGCTGCTTTTCGGGTTTCCCGCACAGACGATTGGGATCAAACAACAAAGTTCTTTATTCCGGCTGCTGACGCAGATTCAAGATGAGGTACACCGTTTTGCGATTACTTTCCACCGCGACAAGCGCAGCAAACGACAGGTTGCATCGGCTCTGGATAGCATCAAAGGGATTGGAGAAAAGACAAAAACAGCCCTATTGAAGGAGTTTAAGAGTGTAAAACGAATCAAAGAGGCATCCCTTGAAGAGATCGCAAAGGTCATAGGAGAAGTAAAGGCTCAGACTGTAAAAAAAGGGTTAAGTAACGAATAGACTCACTTCTTACCTGATCTGCCTCCAACAAGTATCAGAAATAACTGATTGTTGGGGATATAGTTCCAACGTGCAGGACATATAGATCCAACGTACAGCGTATATAGATCTAATGTACAGGACATATAGATCCAATATACAGGGTATATATAGCTCATGTATTAGATATTATACTTCTCCCGGTAGCTTATTGTGCATTCATTCCTGTACGGTTCTAAGGCAAACTGAATCAGGTTATGAGATAAATACATCTGTCATCCTAATAGATATGCTTCTGCACAACAGACAGACACGCTTCTGAATGACAGCTACGGTTAATACTTATATCCTATAATATTTCCTTCCAATCCATCGTTTTTTCTTCTTAATTTCGTAAATTTGCCTTTCGTAACATTCAATAGAATAGAGAAAATATCAATGAGAATAGTTGTACAACGAGTAAGCTACGCATCAGTAACCATCGAAGGGCAGTGCAAGTCTTCCATCGGAAAAGGGATGCTGATATTAGTCGGCATTGAAGAATCTGACGGACAGGAAGACATAGACTGGCTCTGCAAAAAGATAGTAAATCTGCGTATTTTTGACGATGAAAACGGAGTAATGAACAAGTCCATCCTGGAAGATGGAGGCGAAATTCTGGTCATCAGTCAGTTTACATTGCACGCTTCTACCAAGAAGGGCAACCGTCCGTCATACATCAAAGCCGCCAAGCCGGAGATATCTGTCCCACTCTACGAACAGTTCTGCAAAGACCTGAGCAGGGCGCTGGGAAAAGAAATCGGCACAGGAACTTTCGGAGCAGACATGAAAGTTGAACTTTTAAATGACGGTCCTGTTACTATATGTATGGACACCAAAAATAAAGAGTAAAACCTTGATGAGAAAGCCGGGAAAGCTCTTCGAAGAGCGATAAACAGGCTCCAAACATCAAACTAATCATCATAAACCAACAGTAATTATGACCCTGGAAGAAGCTCAAAAAGAAGTGGACCAATGGATAAAGACATACGGCGTCCGCTACTTCAGTGAATTGACAAATATGGCCGTACTGACTGAAGAAGTCGGAGAATTGGCCCGTGTCATGGCCCGCAAATACGGCGACCAGTCTTTCAAAGAAGGCGAGAAAGACAACCTTGACGAAGAAATAGCAGACATCTTATGGGTGCTCCTGTGTATTGCCAACCAGACAGGCGTAGACGTCACCAAAGCCTTCCGGGAAAGCCTGGAAAAGAAAACGAAACGAGATAATAAAAGACATATCAATAACCCAAAACTGAACGATCATGGAAGAGAATAGCTCACAATCCAACAAGTATGATGCCGCATTGGCAAAGTATAACACCAATCTGAGCGATGCAGACATACAGGCTCGGGTGGCTGACCTGATTGAAAAGAAAGTGCCGGAAAACAATACGGAAAAAGTCAAGAAACTCCTGTTCAACTGCATCGACCTGACCACGCTGAACAGCACGGACAGCGATGAAAGCGTGATGCATTTCACCGAAAAAGTGAATGAGTTCGACAATGAATTCCCCGATATGAAGAACGTCGCTGCTATCTGCGTATACCCCAATTTCGCGGATATTGTAAAGAATACACTGCAAGTAGACGGTATCAATATCGCTTGTGTTTCGGGCGGATTCCCTTCTTCTCAGACTTTCATCGAAGTGAAAGTAGCGGAAACGGCACTGGCTATCGCCGACGGTGCGGACGAAATAGATATTGTTATCTCAATCGGTAAATTCCTGAGCGGTGACTACGAAACAATGTGCGAGGAAATTCAGGAGTTAAAAGAAGTCTGCAAGGAACGACGCCACCTCAAGGTAATCCTCGAAACAGGTGCTTTGAAAACCGCCTCCAACATCAAGAAAGCCTCTATCCTATCCATGTATTCGGGTGCGGATTTCATCAAGACATCGACCGGAAAGCAACAGCCTGCCGCTACTCCGGAAGCCGCTTATGTGATGTGCGAAGCTATCAAGGAATACTATCAGAAAACAAATAACAAGATCGGATTCAAACCGGCAGGAGGAATCAACACCGTCAATGATGCGATCATTTATTACACCATCGTGAAAGAGATATTAGGCGAAGAATGGCTGAACAATCAACTCTTCCGCTTGGGAACCAGCCGTTTGGCCAACCTGCTTCTTTCCGATATCAAGGGCGAAGAGATCAAGTTCTTCTAAGGAATTACATTAGCAATCAAATATGCCGTACCGCGCTTCACCTTCCATTCATACGGAAGGAAGCGCGGTATTTTTTGTTTAATAAAAACTAAAGATACTTATAGGGAGAATCATTATTTTCATTATCTTTGTCAAAGAAGAAGCTATATAAATATAGCTAATCTACTGTACTAGAGAACGTTTCATTTATTACCTGATTCCTGGAATTCGGCAAAATTCAAAGTTATGAGTGGTAATAAGCAAACGGGTCTCACGCACCTTCACGTATATACTCTTGTTATATATCGAACGGAGCGTGAGACTGTTGCTTATGTGTCATCATAACGGCTTGCCGAAGCCCCAGGGAAAGACATATTGCAGCAGTTCTCACGCTTTTTTTAGTTAACCATAAGTGATAAAGAGTATAAAATGAAGTCACACACAAAGAACCTACGTTTTAACCGCAACCCCTTAAGCCTTATACTCGGCGCCAAAAAAAGACAAGGGCTGCGCATCGGTTATATGGAGGCCGCACTGGACGGCTTCTATCTCAACTGCATAGAAACCGGAGTGCACCCACTGAAACTAACTCAATTATTATCGGACAAATTTCATTGCATAGATACCGTTTCGTCCTGCCAGCTGTTCCTATTCCTCATCAACGAAGGAGACAGGGCTTCATACTCTATCATGCTCCCCTATCTGCTATCGACTGAGAACCTAAATCAGTTTGAAAACATCATCCGCGAACGCTTCTACGGGATAGACCGATTCATTCAGCAGGGTAGAAATCTGTATAAATTCAAGGAGTATATAGAAGAAAGAGGAGACCCCATTGTATGGATTAATGACTTGGAGAGAGGAGTAATCGGATGGGATATGGCACAAGTCGTCGGGCTGGCAAGGGCTGCCAAAGACTGCGGATATATCACCAAAGAACAAGCCTGGGATTATATCGAACAGGCAAGCACACTATGTTCCGAAATCCTCCGCACACCGGAAGAAATAGACAAAAGTTTCCTCATCGGAGGAGCGATGAAATCGAATAAAATTGAAGATTGGGAGGAATTAATCCTGTGCTACTCTCTGCTCAGAAACAGTGGGGAGTAGTTATTTCTCACGGTCGACCACGTAATCCAGATAAGTCCGGAGGGCGACGCAAATATTTGAATCCGGCAAGGTAGCCAGCAAAGCAAAAGCTTTCTTTTTATATTGTTCTATCGTACGGCAAGCATATTCAATACCGCCATTATCTTTGGTAAACTCAATCAGACGAACGATTTCATCGGGAGTAGCCGTACCTTCCTTTACCTTGAACGCTATCTGCTCCGCCCACTCATCTTTCGTTGTATTCAACGCATACAGGGCAGGCAGCGTCAGCTTACCTTCAAGCATATCATTCCCTGTCGGCTTGCCGATTTTCTTGCTATCAAAGTAATCGAAAATATCATCCTTAATCTGAAAACAGATACCGATATATTCGCCCAGCAGACGGGCAAAAGCAACTTCTTCCCCGTCTACCTGCACCGACAAGGCAGCCGCCTCGGCACAAGCAGCAAAAAGAGCCGCTGTTTTTTTACGTATTACGTCAAAATAAACTTCCTCCGAGAAGCTATGATTACTTACATTCGAAAGTTGAAGCAGCTCTCCTTCAGCAAGTTTCTGTCCCAGTGAAGATACCAGGCGGATAATCTCATAATTATTAGTCTGTTCGGCGTGCACAAGGCTTGTAGCCAGCAGATAATCACCCGCCAGTACAGATACTTTATTATTAAATACAGCATTTACCGAAAGCTGGCCGCGACGCTCGGTACTTTCATCGACTACATCGTCGTGCACCAAACTGGCTGTATGAAGCAATTCCAGAGAAACCGCCGCGTGAAGGGTGGCAGGAGACACAGCCCCATAAAGGCGTGCCACCAATAAGACAAGGATAGGACGCATCATCTTACCATTCCTCTTGCGTATATGAGTTATTACGCTGTCGAGCAATGCATTCGAATCGGAAAGAGGAGTGTCAAAAAGAGCTTTAAAATCCTCCAGTTCCGCTTCTATCGGGGTTTTGATAAGAGAGATACTATCCATTCATAACACTATTTGAGCACAAAAGTAATAATAAAACGCTTAATACGGTATTTTTTTGTACTTTTACCATGAAAAATTAATTAAATCTATGGAGTCAGACAATAAATTATTTCTTTTAGACGCTTATGCACTGATATATCGGGCTTATTACGCCTTTATCAAGAATCCCAGAATCAACTCCAAAGGGTTCAATACTTCAGCTATCCTCGGATTTGTCAATACCCTCGAAGAGGTGCTGAAAAAGGAGAATCCGTCACATATAGGAGTAGCCTTCGACCCCTCCGGACCGACTTTCCGCCACGAAGCTTTCGAACAATACAAAGCCCAGCGTGAAGAAACTCCGGAAGCCATCCGCCTCTCCGTACCTATTATAAAGGATATCATCCACGCCTACCGCATCCCGATTCTGGAAGTGGCAGGATACGAAGCCGACGACGTGATCGGAACTCTCGCCACTGAAGCCGGACGTCAGGGCATCACCACCTATATGATGACTCCCGACAAGGACTACGGCCAGCTGGTGACGGACAACGTATTCATGTATCGCCCCAAACATACGGGAGGTTTTGAAGTGATGGGCATCGAAGAAGTGAAAGCGAAGTTCGATATCCAGTCGCCCGCACAAGTAATCGATATGCTCGGACTGATGGGCGACGCCTCCGACAATATCCCCGGCTGTCCCGGTGTCGGTGAGAAGACTGCCCAGAAACTAATCGCCGAATTCGGAAGTATCGAAAATCTGCTGGAACATACCGACCAACTGAAAGGAGCCTTGAAAACAAAAGTGGAAACCAACAAGGAACTGATTACTTTCTCCAAATTCCTTGCCACTATCAAAATCGATGTTCCTATCCAACTCGAAATGGACAAGCTCGTCCGCGAACAGGCAGACGAAGATTCACTCCGACGAATTTTTGAAGAACTGGAATTCCGGACACTGATCGACCGGGTACTGAAAAAAGAAAATTCTGCCGGCGGAGTAACAACGGCAACCGGAAGCAAAACGGTAACAACCAAAAGTGCTCCCTCTCCTCTTCCACTTTTTCCCGAAGAAGGAGGAGCCATACAAGGCGATTTATTTGCGAATTTTACGGGCAATGAGGCAGGCGAAGCCAAAAAATCGAATCTAGAGACGTTAGAAACGCTTAATTGCGACTACCAACTCATTGATACAGAGAAGAAAAGAGCTGAAATTGTTCAAAAGTTACTTACATCGAAAATTCTCTCGTTAGACACGGAGACTACAGGAACGGAACCAATGGACGCCGAACTGGTCGGAATGAGTTTCTCTATCACCGAAAATCAGGCTTTTTATGTGCCGGTCCCCGACAATCGTGACGAAGCGTTAAAAATCGTCAACGAGTTCCGTCCGGTCTTCGAAAATGAGAATTCATTGAAAGTCGGACAAAATATCAAGTACGACATGATCGTTCTTGAAAATTACGGAGTGCAAGTAAAAGGTGCGCTCTTTGATACAATGATCGCCCATTACGTTCTTCAACCGGAACTTCGTCACGGAATGGATTATCTGGCAGAAATCTATCTTCACTATCAGACCATCCACATCGACGAACTGATAGGTCCGAAAGGGAAGAATCAGAAAAATATGCGCGATCTCGACCCGAAGGATGTCTACCGCTATGCCTGCGAAGATGCAGACGTAACGTTGAAGCTCAAAAACGTCCTGGAGAAAGAACTGAAAGAGAACGATGCCGAACGTTTGTTTTATGATATCGAAATGCCGCTTGTACCTGTATTGGTTAATATAGAACGGAATGGGGTATTGCTGGATACGGAAGCGCTCAAACAATCGTCTGTTCATTTCACCGCTCAGATGCAACGCATCGAGCAGGAGATTTATGAACTGGCAGGCGAAACCTTCAATATCGCTTCGCCCAAACAAGTAGGCGAGGTACTGTTTGACAAACTAAGAATCATCGAGAAAGCGAAGAAGACCAAAACCGGCCAGTACGTCACCTCGGAAGAAGTGCTCGAAAGCCTCCGGCATAAACATCCCGTAGTAGAAAAGATTCTGGAACACCGCGGATTGAAAAAACTGCTGGGAACTTATATCGATGCACTTCCCCAACTGATCAACCCACGCACGGGACGGGTACACACGTCTTTCAACCAGACCGTAACCTCGACCGGACGTCTCAGCTCCAGTAACCCGAATCTGCAGAATATTCCTATCCGCGACGAGAACGGCAAGGAAATCCGCAAGGCATTTATCCCTGACGAAGGCTGCCTGTTCTTCTCTGCCGACTATTCGCAGATAGAACTTCGTATCATGGCACATCTCAGCGAAGACAAGAATATGATCGACGCCTTCCTCAGCAATCACGATATCCACGCGGCTACAGCTGCCAAAATATATAAAATCGACCTGAAAGATGTAGACTCCGATATGCGACGCAAAGCAAAAACCGCCAACTTCGGCATCATCTACGGCATCTCCGTATTCGGTCTTGCAGAGCGAATGAACGTAGACCGGAAGGAAGCCAAAGAACTGATCGATGGCTATTTCGAAACTTATCCAAGCGTAAAAGCCTATATGGAGAAGAGTATCCAGATAGCTCAGGAGAAAGGGTATGTAGAAACTATTTTCCACCGGAAACGCTTCTTACCGGACATCAACTCACGAAACGCCGTTGTACGCGGCTATGCCGAGCGAAACGCCATCAACGCACCGATTCAGGGAAGTGCCGCAGATATCATAAAGGTAGCAATGGCACGCATTTATCAGCGATTCCAGACAGAAGGCATACAAGCCAAAATGATATTGCAAGTACATGACGAATTGAACTTCAGCGTACCGGTCAACGAAAAAGAACGTGTAGAAGAGATCGTTATTGAGGAAATGGAACACGCTTACCGTATGCACGTCCCCTTGAAAGCAGATTGCGGCTGGGGCAAGAACTGGCTCGAAGCACACTAAAACAAGGTTTATCCTGCCATAACAAAGCAGGATAAATCAACTAAATAATGGAGAGAATGAGTTATAACATTATTTAACCCACTATCCAGAAAGCAAGGAAAAAGATCACTTCCCCAACGAAGTGCTTCATTCTATATCCGGCAGGTTGACTGCCGGATATTTTTTTGTCACCAATCTTGGCAAAAAGCAAGGTATCTCTCCATCCCTTCTCTGACATTTTGATATTATTTTAGCTTTATATTTGCATAAACACCGAATAAATATATAACTTTGCAGCGTAATACAAGAGTATTACTAGATAAATGAAAGTATAATACTAAAATCAAATAGCCATGAAAACAAAAGTATCTTTAAAAATGTTTGTTCTATCCGTAGTTCTTCTCATGACCTCTTTTGTTGCTTCTGCACGCAGTTATGATGGTCAGTTGGTTTATAATCCAGTAGAAGAAAATGGAGTAATGGTAGGTCAGACCGTTTACAAAATGAACGGAAGTACACTTGCCAACTATATGAAGTACAACTATAAGTACGATGACAACAAGCGCATGATTGAAAGCGAGACCTTGAAATGGAACAGCACCAAAGAGGAATGGGAAAAAGATCTCCGCATCAATTATACATACGAAGGAAAATCCGTAACAACCAATTACTATAAATGGAACAATAAGAAACGTGCTTATGTGTTAGTTCCGGAAATGACAGTAACCATGGACAATACTAATTTGTAACAGTTTGTAACAGCATTTTTTTAACAACATACTCTCTCATTCTAATATTCTAACAAAGAGAAAACGCCGTTCCTGATGAAGAAACGGCGTTTTCGCATCTATCTTAAGGAGTAATTGTCACAACACAAAAAACCGGTCCTGCAACCCTTTCAGAAAACTCCGGGAAATCACCAAATCACTCCTATCATGAAAAGGCGGATAGAGCTGGCAACACTTCCCATCAATCATCGCCAGATAATTAACATTGACAATAGCCGACTGGCTGATCTGAATAAAAGCTTGTGAATAACCAATAATATCTTCGGCTTTTGTATTTCGCTTCAGATTTAATCGGGTCTGATTGAACAGGACTACCTGCCACTGCCGCTTATCTTTCAGATATTCGAAATAGCCGATTTCTTCCAGTCGCAAAAGCTTGAATCCCGTCACCGTGCTGATCATAAACATTCCCTGTTGCGGCATCAAAGCACTGACAGAAGAAGAAAAAGAGGAAGAAGGAGTTGCCGGTATCGAAGCTACAGCTTTCCGGTAGCGCTCTATAACGACTCTCAGATCTTCCGTCTCAAAAGGTTTCAACAAGAAGTCGAAGGCGGACTCACGCAGGGCCTGAAGCAAATATTTATCATACGAAGTATAAAAGACAACTTTCATATCCCACAGCACCTCATCGCGCATCTCACTCAACAAGTTGAGCCCCAGCACATCCGGAAGTTCCACATCCAGAAACAACAGGTCCGGACGGAGTTCCATTATCATCTTTTTGCCTTTTGCGCCATTGTTTGCAGTTCCTTTTATTTCAAATTCCTGATAGGCGCCCAGCTCCCTGCGCAAAACATCGATTGCCGTACGCTCATCATCTACAATAACGACTTTATATTTATCTTCTGCATTCATCATAAATCATAAGAAAAATGAAACGGTATATACACCGACACTTGCGTACCGGTCTGCCCATCGTTTCGGTTACCTATATTGAAACGTATCTTCTCATTTTTATTCTTTGTATTGAGTAGCTGTATCGTTTGATAGAGCACTTTCAGCCCCGTTCCCGTTCCTCTGGTCGAAGAAGCCACTTGCGGAAGATACCCCCGCCCGTTGTCACAAATCACGATACGGACTCCTTTTCCTTCACGGGAAATACGGATAGTCAATTCCTTCTCACCATCTTTTCCGGCCAGCCCGTGCTTAATCGCATTCTCTACCGGAATCTGTACAATCATGGAAGGAATCATTATACTTTTTGCGTCCAGCCCCTCCTCCACTACGACCGACGCCGTGAAGTCTTCGCCGACACGCCCGCTTTCCAGGCCGATATATGACTGTACAAAATCCAACTCGTCCTGCAAAGATACACTTAGTTTTTCTGTCAGTTCAAGACTCCGGCGGAGATATTTGACCAGTTCCATCAAATTATTCTTCACCTCTTCCGATCCATTGAACTGATTAATCTCACGCCCCAGCACATTGAAAGTGAAATGGGGAGAAATCCGGCTCCGCAAATTCTCCATACGGACACGATTTATCTGCTGGAAGAAACGTTCACGAAGAAACTCCCGCTTTTTCCGCATATACCAGATGATCACCACCGTTCCGGCTGCCAGCAACAGGCAGACAAGCACCCAGATATACATACTCAGTTTCAAGACACGCACTTCACCCGCCTGCCGTTGAATCTGCATTTCCTTGCGCAATACAATCGTGTCCTGACGGTAGCGCATATCCAGTTCGGCTACACGGGTGCGAATCCGTTCGCTACGGATGGAGTCATTCAGTTGATAGTCACGTTTCAGATACTCATACGCATTGCGGTAGTCACCTGCCTTTTCATAATAATGTTGCAGATACTGGTTGCGTATAGTAAGCATATTAGCATCCACGTGTCCGGTAGAAGCGGTCCGTGCTATCATTTCTCTGGCACGCGCGATATTTCCTTTTTTCAGGGAAAGCTCAATCATCAGGGTTTCAATATAGTGCACAGCCGAGTTACTCCTTATCCCCGAGAAATAACGATAACTCTCATTCAGGTAGTTTTCGGCAGAATCCAAACGGTTAGTCAACAGATAAAGATCGCCCAGGTTGACTTTCGAATGATTACTTTCGAAGATCATTTGCGGATAATTTGATATCATTTCAGCCGCCTGCTGCATATAAACCAACGAAGACTGATAATCCTTCTTATAATAATAATGACTTCCACGGTTAGTAAGATACACCCATTTTTCGTAGACTGTCATCTCATCAAAGAACTGCTCTGCCAGTTCGTAATAATGATTTGACAGTTCAAAATCGCGCAAATCCATATAAGTCTGCCCCAGTCCACAGTAAATGGGGAACTTTGAATGATCGGACAGATGCAGGGAATCGCAGATAAACAATGCCTTTCGCTGGAATAAAATAGCGTGTGCCAATTCCCCCCGATGTATGTGAGCATCAGCCAAATTCATACAGATATCCGGAAGAAGGCGTGTAGCATTCCCTTTCAGACGATAAGCGTACGACTTCTCATAATAGGCAACTGCCGAATCGGGATGATTGAGTTGCATCCATACATTTCCCTCCATATTATAAACGTCGGAAAGCACATCGTTCCATTGCGGGCAGTCAACCGCGCGCTTATCAAACTCTTTTACAGGGCGGTTATAATGAAGAATGGAATCAAAATCGGATGATATAAAGAATGTCTTTCCATACAATGCCATCAAGCGGTAGTAAGACATTGAATCCTGCGTCTGACGTAGCGCATTCCGCAATAAAGCACGGGAATATGGCAGGTTGGAAAACAGTGAATCTTTTGCTCGGACTTCCAAAGAATCAATAAAGGACTGCTCACAAAAAGAACGACTGCGATGCTTATCCACACAACTGCAGCTCAACAATATCAACAACCCTATCAACCCAAATAGCTTCATAGTAGATTTCGCTTTAATCGTCCCCCTCGCCCGTGTCTAATTTTGAATGCCACAAAAATACATTAATTATATTGAATCTCAACGAAATTTATTATTTTTTTAATACCTTTGTCCCCATATAAACATGAGTAACTGACCTAATGAGTCCATTGAACTTTACCCACATTCTGACACAGGCAGTCGATGAGCTATCGGAAAGCGAATCTTACAAAGGGCTGTTTCATCAACATAAAGATGGCGAACCATTGCCCTCTGCTAAAGTTTTGTATGAAATTATCGAGCTTTCACGTGCCATTCTCTTCCCCGGATACTACGGAAATTCCACCATCAACAGCCGGACAATCAATTATCACATCGGTGTAAATATCGAAAAGTTATTTGACTTGCTCACAGAGCAAATCCTTGCCGGACTATGTTTCAGTACGGCAGAAGGAGACTGCAACGTCTGCTCGGAGTCGAGAAGAGAAGAAGCCGCCCGACTGGCTGCGAACTTTATCAGCAAACTACCCGCCATGAGAAGAATACTGGCTACGGACGTAGAAGCCGCCTACAACGGTGACCCCGCCGCCAAAAGTTATGGTGAAGTAATTTTCTGCTATCCCGCCATTAAGGCAATCAGCAATTATCGTATTGCGCACGAACTGCTGGAACTGGGTGTTCCCCTGATTCCTCGCATGATCACGGAAATGGCTCATAGCGAGACGGGTATTGACATCCATCCGGGGGCAAAAATAGGCAGTCACTTCACCATAGACCACGGAACGGGTGTCGTGATCGGTGCTACAAGCATCATCGGAAACAATGTCAAATTATATCAGGGTGTCACCCTGGGAGCAAAAAGCTTCCCGCTGGATGCCGACGGAAAACCGATCAAGGGTATCCCCCGCCACCCGATACTGGAAGACAATGTCATAGTCTACTCCAACGCCACCATCCTTGGAAGAATTACTATCGGAAGCGACGCAACCGTAGGAGGAAATATCTGGGTAACGGAAAACATCCCTGCTGGAGCAAAGATTGTACAAACAAAAGCAAAGAAATAAAATCAATAAACTATATATGAGCGAACAATTCGAGATGATAGCCAAGACCTTCCAGGGACTGGAAGAGATACTTGCTGAAGAACTTACAACATTGGGAGCCAACGATATCCAGATAGGACGTCGCATGGTTTCATTTACAGGAGACAAGCGTATGATGTACAAGGCAAATTTCTGCCTCCGTACTGCTATCCGCATTCTAAAACCGATCAAGAATTTTACGGCAAAGGATGCTGATGAAGTTTACAACCAGATACAGGCCATTCCATGGGAAGAGTATCTTGATGTAAACAAGACGTTTGCGATAGACGCGGTTGTATTCAGCGAAGAATTCCGCCATTCAAAGTTCGTCTCGTATAAGGTGAAGGACGCCATCGTGGACTATTTCCGTGAAAAAACAGGCAAACGCCCGTCAGTACGCATCAATAATCCGGATGTGCTGCTCAATATTCACATTGCACAAACTACTTGTACGTTGTCTCTGGACTCTTCCGGAGAGTCGCTTCATCGTCGCGGATACCGCCAGGAACAGGTAGAAGCTCCGCTGAACGAAGTATTGGCTGCCGGTATGGTTCTGATGACAGGATGGCGTGGTGAATGTGACCTGATTGACCCGATGTGCGGTTCGGGAACGATTCCTATAGAAGCTGCGCTGATCGCAAGAAACATCGCTCCGGGAGTATTCCGCAAAGGATTCGCATTCGAGAAATGGGTGGACTTCGATTCGGAGATGTTCGATGAGATTTACAATGACGATAGTCAGGAGCGCGAGTTTACTCACAAGATATACGGATACGACAACAATCCGAAAGCAAATGAAATCGCAACTCATAATATAAAGGCAGCGGGTGTATCCAAAGATGTGACGCTGAAACTGCAACCATTCCAACAATTCGAACAGCCGCAGGAGAAGTCAATCATCGTGATGAATCCTCCTTATGGCGAGCGTATCTCCACCAATGACCTGCTCGGACTGTACCAGATGATTGGCGAGCGTCTGAAGCACGCATTTGTAGGAAACGAGGCTTGGGTACTCTCTTATAGAGAAGAATGTTTCGATCAGATCGGGCTGAAACCAAGCAAGAAAGTACCGTTGTTCAATGGTGCACTGGAATGCGAGTTCCGCAAATACGAGATTTTCGACGGGAAATATAAGGAGTTCAAGAGTCAGGACGGAGAAGGAGAAGAGAAGAAAGAGACTGAAGGAGGCTATGATACTCCCAGACCCAGAGAAAGAAAGGAATTTAAACCACGCGGAGAAGGAGAATTTAAACCCAGACGGGAAGGCGAGTTCAAACCGCGTCGCGAAGGGGAATTCAAGCCACGCAGAGAAGGTGACTTCAAACCACGTCGGGAAGGGGAGTTCAAACCTCGTAAAGAAGGAGACTTCAAGCCGAGACGGGAAGAAGGAGGCTTTACCCGGGATGATAGGGACAGAAAGCCTAGAGGCGAGTTCCGTGGGGAAAGAGATTCGAGAGCTCCGAGAGAATTCAGAGGAAACCGTGAGCCTAGGATACCGAAGAAGGAAGAAGAGTAATTTCATAAATAGTTAATGGCATCTCACTAAAAAAATGCCATTAACTTATTGATAGACAATATAAGGTCGCATTTTGCGATCTTATCATTTGATGAGTAAGAAAGCGAATTGAATATCTCGAAAAAGACGTATCATCCGACAGAGAAAGACAACTCTCCTTAACAGGGTAAAATAGAAGGATTTAAAACCAATAAAGATAAATAAAAGCAATGAGTAAAATTGGAAAAAGAGCCATTCTGATATTGCTGGCGCTACCAATCGGATTCAATGTTATGGCACAGGAAATCAAAAAGCTGACACTGGAAGACTTGATTCCGGGCGGCGAGACCTACCGTTATGCAGAAAACCTGTACGGCCTGCAATGGTGGGGAGACGTGTGTATCAAACCAAGTACCGACACCATCTACACAGTTCAACCCAGAACAGGGAAAGAGACAGTGCTGACTACCCTCGGACAAATCAACAAAGTACTGGCAGACAATAAAGCAGGGAAGCTGCCGACCCCGTACTCAATCCGCTACCCGTGGGCGGACAAACCGCAAATGTTACTGAAAGTATCCGGGAAGTACATCGTATACGATTTCGAGAATCACCGGATTATCAGCACGCTGAAACTGAAAGATAAAGCAGCCAACGAAGATTATTGCGTCGCCAACGGAAACGTAGCCTACACAGTCAACAACAACCTGTATGTGAACGAACAGGCAATCACCGACGAACCCGAAGGCATCGTCTGCGGGCAGTCCGTCCATCGCAATGAGTTCGGCATCAACAAAGGTACCTTCTGGAGCCCGAAAGGCAACTTGCTCGCTTTCTACCGCATGGACGAAAGCATGGTTACGCAATACCCGCTTGTAGACATCACCGCACGTGTAGGAGAAGTGAATAACGTCCGTTACCCGATGGCAGGAATGACCAGCCACCAAGTAAAAGTAGGCGTCTACAACCCCTCCACCGGCAAGACCATCTATCTGAATGCAGGTGATCCGACCGACCGTTACTTCACCAATATCAGCTGGTCACCGGACGAAAAGAGCATCTACCTTATCGAACTGAACCGCGACCAGAACCATGCCGTACTTTGCCAATATGACGCAACGACAGGCAAGTTACTGGGCAAGCTGCTGGAAGAAACGCACCCCAAATATGTAGAGCCTCAGCACCCCATCGTATTCTTACCGTGGGACAGCAGTAAATTCATCTACCAGAGTCAGCGTGACGGATATAACCATCTATATTTATGCGACCTCACCTCCAGCCTCAAAGGCGACTGGAAAAGCGATGCCGCAGGCGGCAAGCACATCGAATACATCCCGACGAAGCAACTGACCGAGGGCAAATGGCTGGTAGGCGACATTCTGGGCTTCAACGCCAAGAGAAAAGAAGTCATCTTCCAAGGAGTAGATGGCACAGGCTCCAACAACTTTGCAGTAAATGTCAACACAGGAAAGCGCAGCCTCCCGTTCAGCTTCCGTTCTACCACAGAAGGAGAACATAACGGAATGCTCAGCGCATCGGGAAGCTACCTCATCGACCGTTATTCGACTCCCACCCTTCCGCGCCGCATTGACATCGTGGACACCAAAAGCCTGAAAACAGTCAACCTGCTGACAGCCAAGGACCCATACGAAGGCTACGAGATGCCGACCATCGAAACCGGCACTATCAAAGCCGACGACGGAACGACCGACCTATACTACCGCCTCACCAAACCCGCAGATTTCGACCCGAACAAAAAGTATCCGGTCATCGTCTACGTATACGGCGGTCCGCACGCACAACTCGTCACCGGTGGCTGGCTGAACGGCTCCCGCGGATGGGATATTTATATGGCTAACAAAGGCTATATCATGTTCACCCTCGACAACCGCGGCAGTGCCAACCGTGGACTGGAGTTCGAGAACGCCACTTTCCGCCGCCTCGGCATCGAAGAAGGCAAAGACCAGGTGAAAGGCATTGAATTTCTGAAATCCCTCCCCTACATAGACGGAAACCGCATCGGTGTACACGGATGGAGCTTCGGAGGCCACATGACCACTGCCCTGCTGCTCCGCTACCCCGAAATATTCAAGGTAGGCGTAGCCGGCGGACCTGTCATCGACTGGGGATATTACGAAGTGATGTACGGCGAACGTTACATGGACACTCCGGAAAGCAATCCGGAAGGCTATAAAGAATGTAATCTGAAGAACCTTGCCGGACAACTGAAAGGTCATCTGCTCATTATCCATGACGACCACGATGACACTTGCGTACCGCAGCACACACTGTCGTTCATGAAAGCCTGTGTAGATGCCCGCACCTACCCCGACCTGTTTATCTATCCGTGCCACAAGCACAACGTATCAGGCCGCGACCGTGTACATCTGCACGAGAAAATCACCCGATACTTTGAGCAGAACCTATAGCAACAACCTATAGCTGACAGTTCACAGCATCACACCGAAAAACTCATAACTGAAAACTCATAACTTAATACTCATTATGAAGATATTATTACTAGGCTCGGGCGGCCGCGAACATGCACTGGCATGGAAAATTGCCCAAAGTCCGAAAGTTGAAAAGCTGTACATCGCTCCGGGAAACGCCGGAACAAACGCCGTAGGCGAGAATGTCAACATCAAAGCTACCGACTTTGAAGCGATCAGCGCTTTCGCTCTGAAAGAAAACATCGGAATGGTGGTAGTAGGTCCAGAAGACCCGTTGGTAGAAGGCATCTACGATTACTTCCAGAATCGTCCCGAACTGAAACATATCGCCGTTATCGGTCCGTCCGCCAACGGAGCGCAGCTGGAGGGCAGCAAGGAGTTTGCCAAAGGCTTCATGATGCGTCATCAAATCCCGACAGCCCGGTATAAAAGTATCACAGCTGAAAACCTCGAAGAAGGTCTGGCTTTCCTCGAAACGCTGGAAGCTCCATACGTGCTGAAAGCCGACGGACTCTGTGCCGGAAAAGGCGTTCTGATCCTCCCCACATTGGACGAGGCAAAGAAAGAACTCAAGGAAATGCTTGGCGGTATGTTCGGCTCCGCATCGGCCACAGTCGTTATTGAAGAGTTCCTGAGCGGTATCGAATGTTCCGTATTCGTGCTTACCGACGGCGAACACTACAAAGTCCTCCCCGTAGCGAAAGACTACAAGCGTATCGGTGAAGGCGACAAAGGGCTCAACACAGGCGGTATGGGCAGCGTGACTCCGGTTCCGTTTGCCAACGAAGAATACATGGAAAAAGTACGTACCCGCATCATCGAACCTACCATCAACGGACTGAAAGAAGAAAACATCGTCTACAAAGGCTTCATCTTCCTCGGACTGATTCGGGTGAAAGGCGAACCGATGGTGATTGAATATAACGTCCGCATGGGCGACCCGGAAACGGAAAGCGTGATGCTCCGCATTCAGAGCGACTTCGTGGAATTGCTGGAAGGCACAGCCGCAGGCAACCTCGACGAAAAGACACTGGTCATGGACCCGCGCTCGGCAGGTTGTGTGATCCTTGTCAGCGGCGGTTATCCCGAAGCATACGAAAAAGGCTTCCCTATCAGCGGTCTGGAACAGGCTGCCGCTACCGAAAGCATCATTTTCCATGCCGGAACAGCCATGAAGGACGGACAAATCGTAACGAACGGAGGACGTGTTATCGCCGTCTGCTCTTATGGCGCAACGAAGGAAGAAGCGCTGGCACAGAGCTATAAAGTGGCAGATATGATCGACTTCGACAAGAAGTATTTCCGTCGCGACATCGGATTCGACTTATAATGAGAAACAAGAGACTACAAGGTCTGGTCACAGCAGGGCGGTGGACACTCCCTGCTGCGATTTTCATCTGCACCCTTTGTTGGGTGCTGACCTCTGTCTTATTGCCCGACCTCACCATGACGACGGGCAAAGAAGGCGGCTCCGTGCTCTGGCAGTCTGCCCGCACATTGCTGCTTCCCGCATGGGCGGAGCATCTTGTCAGTTTCTTGATTTACGCGGCTATCGGCTATTTTCTGATCGAACTTAACAACCGGTTCGGCATCATCCGTATGCGGGCTTCCGTGCAGACAGCTATCTACTTTCTGCTGGTCACCGTCTGTCCGGAGATGCACCTGCTATATGCCGGAAACGTTGCCGCCATAGCCTTTTTATTCTCCATATATTTCCTGTTCAAGAGTTATCAGCAGTCACAAGCGTCGGGATATTTGTTCTACTCGTTCCTGTTTATCGGTGCAGGGAGCATCCTTTTTCCTCAGCTCACCTTCTTCTCGGTGCTCTGGCTGTTTGAGGCGCATCGCTTTCAGTCACTTACGTTCCGCAGTTTCTGCGGCGCGCTGATAGGATGGACAATGCCCTACTGGATGCTGTTCGGACACGCTTTCTTCTACGATCAGATGGAGCTGTTCTATCATCCTTTCAAAGAACTGGCTACCTTTGGAGATATATTCAACCTACAGATACTCCAGCCGTGGGAGCTGGCGACTCTCGGTTATCTGCTTGTATTGTTCATCGTCAGCGCCGCCCATTGCGTCGTTGCCGGATTCGAAGATAAGATACGTACACGCGCCTATTTGCAGTTTCTCATAGACCTGACGTTCTTCCTCTTCCTGCTGATTGCACTACAGCCGTCACAATGCAGCAATCTCCTGCCGTTGCTCATGATAAGCAGCAGCATACTGATCGGACACCTTTTTGTGCTGACCAACAATAAAACATCGAATGTATTTTTCATTGTTGCCATGGTCGGCCTCATCCTCTTATTTGGTTTTAACGTATGGACGCTTTTATAGACTCAACGATACAACTCCTCATCGAATGGGGACTTCCGGGATTGTTTATCTCGGCCTTACTCGCAGGGAGTGTTATACCATTCAGCTCCGAACTGGTACTGGTAGCACTGGTAAAACTCGGACTGAACCCTACCGCCTGCATACTGGCTGCCGCTCTTGGCAACACAGTCGGCGGAATGACCTGCTACTACATGGGGCGTCTGGGCAAAATAAGCTGGATTGAGAAATACTTCAAAGTAAAGAAGGAGAAAGTAGACAAAATGATGAAATTCCTGCAAGGGAAAGGAGCATTGATGGCATTCTTCGCTTTCCTGCCGGCCATCGGCGAGGTGATCTCCATCGCACTGGGATTTATGCGAAGTAATATATGGCTCACCACCGCCTCTATGTTTGCCGGCAAACTGATACGCTATATTCTGCTTCTGTACGTACTGGAAAGCGCATGGAACGTCGTTGCGGGATGAAATAATAGGTAATAGGTAATAAGTAACAGGTAATAAGTTTTTTGAGATGAAAAGAGTGATTGAAAAGACTGATGATGGGAGCGCCACCCTATTTGTTCCGGAATTGAATGAACATTATCATTCGACCAAAGGAGCACGTACGGAGTCCCAGCATATTTTCATCAATATGGGACTGAAAGCCTCCGCTGCCCCCTCTCCGCATATTCTGGAGATCGGTTTCGGAACGGGGCTGAATGCTTGGCTTACACTTGAAGAAGCAGAAAGAAGCGGACGTAACGTACATTATACAGGACTTGAACTCTATCCGTTGGAATGGCAGATGGTGGAGCAACTGGGATATATAGGGAAAGAAAATGATGAGCAATCAGCAAGCAGTAGCGGACAACAAGCACCTATCGACCTGTTCAGAGCGATTCATACATCACCGTGGGAAGAAGAAATATCCTTTACCTCACACTTCACTCTTTGCAAAGTACAAGCCGACGTCAATGAATGGATTACACAGCGCAGCCATTCTCCATTATCCATTCTCCATTCTCCATTATTATTTGACGTTATCTATTTCGACGCCTTCGCTCCGGAAAAGCAGCCGGAAATGTGGTCGCAGGAACTATTTAACCGTTTATATGTTTTATTAAATGAAGGAGGTATCCTCACCACTTATTGCGCCAAAGGAGTCATCCGACGTATGTTACAGGCCGCAGGCTTTACCGTAGAGCGCCTTCCCGGTCCTCCGGGAGGAAAGCGGGAAATACTACGTGCCCGAAAACTGGAACAAAATCAACCCCCGATATTAATACAATAGTCATGAAACAACAACTAAAAGATTTGAAAACACTCCTTCTTCTCGGCTCCTGCCTCCTGTTGGCAGCCTGCACAGGTCGCGCGTCCAAAGCAAGCGGCAGCGAAGAAGCGAAACCGGTCATTACCGTCACTATCGAACCGCAGCGCTACTTCACGGAAGCGATTGCCGGTGATAAATTCACGGTAGTCAGCATGGTCCCGAAAGGTTCCAGTCCGGAGACATACGACCCTATTCCTCAGCAACTTGTCTCTCTGGGAGACAGCAAAGCCTATCTCCGCATCGGCTACATCGGCTTCGAGCAGACTTGGATGGACCGACTGATGAATAACACCCCTCATATCCAAGTATTCGACACCTCGAAAGGCATAGACCTGATTCTGAACAACGGTGAGCACAACCACGCAGCAGGACATCATGACCACGACGGGCACAACCACGCCGTAGAGCCACATATCTGGAACTCTACCACTAACGCCCTCATCCTTGCCGGAAACACCTTCAAGGCACTTTGTATGCTCGACAAACCCAACGAAGCATATTATCTGGCACGTTACGACTCCCTCTGCCAACGTATCCAGCACACCGATAGCCTCATCCGCCGGCAACTTTCCGCTCCGGAATCGGCCAAAGCCTTTATGATCTACCATCCGGCTCTCTCCTACTTCGCCCGTGACTACGGACTGAATCAGATTTCAATCGAAGAAGGCGGCAAAGAACCTTCGCCCGCCCATCTGAAAGAACTGATAGACCTGTGCAAATCGGAGAAAGTAGGCGTCATCTTCGTCCAACCGGAGTTCGACAAGCGCAACGCAGAGACCATCGCACAGCAAACCGGCACAAAGGTAGTCCCCATCAACCCGTTAAGCTACGACTGGGAAACGGAAATGCTGAACGTAGCCAAAGCTCTCACCCCTATGGACCCCGAATAAAAACGGGACTCCATAGCGTTAATGACCGAATGATACATAAACGAAGTAATTCTCCAAATATGAAACCGATTATCGAAATAAAGAACCTTGCCGCCGGATACGACGGCCGTACCGTACTCCACGACGTCAACCTGAACGTTTACGAACGGGACTTTCTGGGCATTATCGGTCCGAACGGAGGCGGTAAGACAACACTCATCAAGTGCATCCTCGGTCTGCTGAAACCGACAGCCGGAGAAATCAACTTCCATGCCCCTACAGAAGCATCCTCCAACTCTCAACTTTCCACTTTCAACTCTCAACTTTCCCTCGGCTATCTGCCGCAGTATAGTACCATCGACCGGAAATTCCCGATTTCGGTAGAGGAAGTGATACTCTCCGGACTAAGTATCCAAAAATCCCTCACCTCCCGCTTCACTCCCGAGCAAAGAGAAAAAGGCAAGCATATCATCGCCCGCATGGGACTCGAAGGACTCGAACACCGTTCCATCGGACAGCTTAGCGGTGGGCAGCTGCAACGTGCACTGTTGGGACGTGCCATCATCTCCGACCCCTCGGTACTGATCCTTGACGAACCCAGCACGTATATCGACAAACGTTTTGAAGCCCGACTCTACGAACTGCTGGCGGAGATTAACAAAGAATGCGCCATCATCCTTGTCAGTCACGACATCGGCACTGTGCTGCAACAAGTGAAGTCCATCGCCTGCGTCAACGAGACACTGGATTACCACCCTGACACGGGCGTCTCCACAGAATGGCTGGAAAGGAACTTCAACTGCCCCATCGAACTGCTGGGACACGGCACGTTGCCCCACCGCGTTCTCGGTGAACATCATCATCATCACTAAGCATTCACTTGTCGGTGCTACGTCAAAGAACGGCTGCACCGCATATCAGTCATTTACAACGGTCACATCAGGCAGCAACAACCGACTTCTCAACTGTTAATGATTGAGATGTCAGATATTAATAGTTGACATCTCAGGTATTAACAGTTGAGAAGTCAGCTATTAATGTCTGACAACGCAAGTATTATTGACCAATAAATGATTCAATGCTTGATATAAAAGCAAGATAACCCGTTTCGTTCTCTCGCCATCAAATAAAAACGTATAATTTCATAGAAAACATACAACAATATTGCTTGCTTAATCATTTTTTATTGCTACTTTTGTAGCAGCATACTTTCTAGCGTAGAAAGGAGCTTGCAATTTTTATATTGAGAACGGTTATTTATTTCATTCCTCATAAAATCTGCTAATTTTTACAGTGAATGGTAATAAGTGACGAGTCTCACGCAACCTTGTATATATAACCTCGTTATATACTCAAATGGGCGTGGGACTATCACTTATGTTCACTGGGGGTTCTAGCAGATACCTATGAGGAGCATATAGTAGATAGTTTCCACGCTCTCTTTTTTATAAACCGCGCACCACCGGAAACTGATGCGGCAAACCAACAAAACATGCACTCAGATTTCAAAAATGACATTATCCAGTTGATGCAATGCACCAAACTTGTCACCACACCACTCACCGAACTATCAGAAGAAGATAAAGGTATCGTTTACGACTTGCTAAAACGTCTCGCCGACGGGGCCATTGACGAAAATTATGCCATGCTGGACTACATGCAAACGGCACGTCTTTATTATAATCTCGGCGAACTGAGCAACGACTTATTTGGAGAAAAGGATAATCCACATTACAAGAAAGCCATTCACTACTTAGCCAAAGGAGGTATCGACCTGAGTATCAATAAATGGCTGGAACTAGTCAATCTGCGTACGATAGAATAACGTGCACAATAGAAAACACAATAATCCTAACCAGATTAAATATGGAGGCGTCAGACCGCAGGATGGCTTGTGAAAGTAGTCCTGCCGATCCGCCTCCCAAAGAGGATGTCACCCTTAATACCCCATAGGCAGGACATCCTCTTGTTGCTTTCATATAAGTTTCTATTGAGATTTATTCCTTTCGGTTTAATATAATCCAATAGCTGGATTTTGTCTTGCCTTCACGTTTAATGTAGCCTTCACTGGCTAATACCTCCAAATGCTTCTGAATGGCAGAGGGAGCTATACCTACTTTTTCTGCAAGTTCTTTTCTAGTAATATAATTATTCTCAATAATCCGACGTAAGATTTCAACGCGATTCTTCGGCATTTGACCACCTATTTGACCACCTATTTGACCACCTTGGTCAATATTCTCACCTCGGCCTTTCATATCAAAGGTCACAGTAACATAGTCTATTTCATTTTGAATTGCCATATCATTCCCTGTCAATCGCTTCCAGCTTTTCATTTTATCTATGCCGAATCCCGCGTTCTCGGCTAGTTTGACAAAACGAAACAGCTTGGCAATAGTCGGATTCCTTGGCTTTGATATCATGCTGGTAGACAAGCGTTCTATAGATATCGGAAAACTGCCTGCATTCATAAATTCAAGTCTGTTAGTATATACACGGATACAGGAATGAATCGAACTAAAATGGTCTGTATGCATTAGCATATTCACCAATGCCTCACGAAGTACATTCATTTGGGAATTATCATCCACAGCAATTCCTTCCTCATTCATCCGAAAACTGCTCTCCACTGTTTCCCTAAAAGGGCATAAGATAAAGTAAATCACCTTTCCGTTACTTAATATTTCTTACTTTCTGCCTCATTATCCTTACAAATCACTATCTTTGCGCCCACGTAATCTGTTTTTTAACGAAAAATCTAGATAGTGCTAATGAAACAGTACAGAACTATAAACAACCTCGTGGGTTGGCTTACATTCATCATTGCGGCAACGGTCTACTGCCTGACGATAGAACCGACCGCAAGTTTTTGGGACTGTCCCGAGTTTATAACTACCGGTTATAAACTGGAAGTAGGACACCCGCCCGGCGCACCTTTCTTCATGCTGGTAGCGAACCTGTTCTCTCAATTTGCCTCCGATGTAACCACCGTAGCGAAGATGGTAAACTACATGAGCGCACTGATGAGCGGTGCCTGTATCCTGTTCCTTTTCTGGAGCATCACCCATCTGGTACGCAAACTGGTGATCACCGACGAGAACAACATCACAAAAGGACAACTTATCACCGTCATGGGTAGCGGACTGGTCGGCGCACTGGTCTACACATTCAGCGACACCTTCTGGTTCTCTGCCGTAGAAGGCGAAGTATATGCTTTCTCCTCCCTCTTTACAGCCGTTGTATTCTGGCTGATTCTGAAATGGGAAGATGTAGCCAACCAGCCTCACAGCGACCGCTGGCTGATTCTGATCGCTTATCTGACCGGACTGAGTATCGGTGTTCACTTGCTGAACCTCCTCTGTCTGCCGGCAATCGTATTGGTGTACTACTACAAGAAAACTCCGAACGCCACTGCCAAAGGCTCATTGCTCGCCCTGCTCGGATCGGGCGTACTCGTAGCAGCCGTGCTTTATGGCATCGTGCCCGGTATCGTTAAAGTCGGCGGCTGGTTCGAACTGCTGTTTGTTAACGGACTCGGTATGTCGTTCAACTCCGGCGTCGTAGTCTATATCATTCTGCTTGCTGCCGCCCTTATCTGGGGTGTATACGAAAGCTACACCGAAAAGAGCAGACTCCGCATGGCCATTTCATTCATTCTGACCATCGCCCTGCTGGGTATTCCATTCTACGGACACGGCGTGAGCAGCATCCTTATCGGTGTCGTAGTGATCGCAATTCTTGGCATCTACCTTGCTCCGCAAGTACAGGAAAAGATCAAGGAGAAATGGCGCATCTCCGCCCGTACCATGAATACGGCATTGCTGTGCACCATGATGATCGTGATCGGTTATTCCTCTTATGCACTGATCGTGATCCGTTCTACCGCCAACACACCGATGGACCAGAACTCTCCGGAAGATATCTTCACACTGGGCGAATACCTCGGCCGTGAACAATACGGAACCCGTCCTCTCTTCTACGGTCCTGCTTTCTCCTCGAAAGTAGCACTCGACGTGAAAGACGGATACTGCGTCCCCCGCCAGTCACAGACGGGAAGCAAATACGTCCGCAAAGAAAAGACTTCACCGGACGAAAAAGACTCATACGTCGAACTGCCGGGACGTATCGAATACGAATACGCGCAAAATATGCTTTTCCCCCGTATGTACAGCTCCGCACACTCCTCACTCTACAAGCAGTGGGTAGACATCAAGGGGCATGACGTCCCATACGACCAATGCGGCGAAATGGTGATGGTCAACGTACCGAGCCAATGGGAAAACATCAAGTTCTTCTTCTCTTACCAGCTCAACTTCATGTACTGGCGCTACTTTATGTGGAACTTTGCCGGACGGCAGAACGACATTCAGAGCAGCGGAGAAATAGAACACGGTAACTGGATCACCGGTATCCCGTTTATCGACAATCTGCTGGTAGGCAACCAGGAATTGCTTCCGCAGGACCTCAAAAACAACAAAGGACACAACGTATTCTACTGCCTGCCGCTGCTGCTCGGCTTGATCGGACTCTTCTGGCAAGCATACCACAGCCAGCGGGGTATCCAGCAATTTTGGGTAGTGTTCTTCCTGTTCTTTATGACAGGTATCGCCATCGTGCTCTACCTCAACCAGACACCTGCGCAGCCGCGTGAACGTGACTATGCGTATGCCGGTTCGTTCTATGCCTTCGCCATTTGGGTGGGTATGGGAGTCGCAGGTATCATCCGTATGTTACGCGATTATTGCAAGATGAAGGAAGTTCCGGCTGCCGCGCTCGCGTCAGTACTCTGTCTGCTTGTCCCCATCCAAATGGCCGGACAGACATGGGACGACCACGACCGCAGCGGACGCTTCGTTGCCCGTGACTTCGGTCAGAACTATCTGATGACCTTGCAGGAAGAAGGAAATCCGATCATCTTCACCAATGGTGACAACGATACTTTCCCGTTGTGGTACAATCAGGAGACAGAAGGTTTCCGTACCGATGCACGTACCTGTAACCTCAGCTACCTGCAGACCGACTGGTACATTGACCAGATGAAACGTCCCGCCTACGACTCTCCGTCACTCCCGATCACTTGGGACCGTGTGGAATACGTCGAAGGACAGAACGAATACATCCCCATCCGTCCGGAAGTAAGGAAGAATATCGACCAGATGTATGCACAGGCAGACAGCGCGCTCGAAAACGGAAATCCGGAAGCGATGAACGAACTGAAAGAACAGTTCGGAGAAAACCCGTATGAACTGAAGAATATCCTCAAATACTGGGTTCGTTCAGATAAGGAAGGACTGCGCGTCATCCCTACCGACAGCATCGTAATGAAGATCGACAAGGAAGCTGTCCGCCGTTCCGGCATGAAGATACCGGAGGCACTGGGCGACTCCATCCCCGAATACATGACCATCTTGCTGAGAGACGCCAATGGCAACCCGAAACGCGCCCTCTACAAGAGTGAACTGATGATGCTCGAAATGCTTGCCAACGCCAACTGGGAACGTCCCATCTATATGGCTATCACCGTAGGCAGTGAAAACCACCTCGGCATGGACAACCACTTCATGCAGGAAGGTCTGGCATACCGCTTCACTCCGTTCGATACGGACAAGCTGAACAGCAAGATCGACAGCGAAAAGATGTACGACAACCTGATGAACAAGTTCAAGTTCGGCGGCATCGAGAAACCGGGCATCTACATCGACGAAAACGTAATGCGTATGTGCTACACACACCGGCGCATCTTCACACAGCTCGTAGGACAACTCATCAAGGAAGGCAAAAAAGACAAGGCACTCGCCGCACTCGACTACGCCGAGAAGATGATCCCGTCATACAACGTACCGTATGACTGGGCAAACGGCGCCTTCCAAATGGCGGAAGCCTACTACCAGCTGGGACAAAACGAAAAAGCGAACAAGATCATCGACGAACTTGCCAACAAGTCTCTCGAATACATGATCTGGTACCTCAGCCTGACTGATTACCAACTTTCCATCGCCAGCGAAAACTTCATGTACAACGCAGGATTGCTTGACGCGGAAGTACGCCTGATGGAGAAATACAAATCAGAAGACTTGGCTAAACATTACTCGGAACAACTCGACCAGCTATACAGTGAGTACGTTGCGAGAATGAAAGGGAAATAAAAACTAAGTAATAAGTATTAAGTAATAAGTAATAAGCTGCGCCATAAGCCGCACGGTTATTACTTATTACCTATTACCTGTTACTTATTAATAAAGACTCTTATGTTTATAGAACAACCACCTTGGTTCTTCCGAGCGCTGTATCCACAAGCCATCTTCCGGATGGACCCAAACGAACGGGCAGTCTACCTGACTTTTGACGACGGCCCTATTCCGGAAGTTACCCCTTGGGTACTGGAGCTACTGAAGAAACACGATATTAAAGCTACCTTCTTCATGGTAGGTGACAATATCCGCAAACACCCGGACGAATACCGGATGGTGGTAGAACACGGACACCGCATCGGCAACCATACTTTCAACCACATCCGCGGCTTTGAATACTCCAATCCGGACTATCTAGCCAACACCAGACGGGTAGACGAAATTATCCATTCGGACTTATTCCGCCCGCCACACGGGCACATGGGATTCCGGCAATATTACACCCTTCGCCACCATTACCGTATCATCATGTGGGATCTCGTAACCCGCGATTACAGTAAGCGAATGAAACCGGAACAGGTACTGAACAACGTAAAACGCTACGTGCGCAACGGTTCCATCATCACCTTCCACGACTCTCTGAAATCGTGGAACAACGGGAATCTGCAATATGCCCTCCCCCGTGCCATCGAGTTTCTGAAAGCGGAGGGCTATGAGTTCAAGGTATTCTAGCTGCCGGCAAAGAAACATTTTACCTGCCGACAGCAAGTTTTCTAATTACCGATAAGGTTTTCATCCATATCCATTATGAAAAAGCTCCTCTCCTCAGACCGAATTAAAGCCGAAGCACTACGCCTCGGCTTTTCCGCCTGTGGACTGGCGCCTGCCGAAGCTGTGGATGAAACTGTGGCTACCGCCTTCCGTCAATGGCTGGCGGACGGTTGCCAAGCAGAGATGGCGTATATGCAGAATTATGAGGATAAACGGCTCGATCCGCGCTTGTTGGTGGAAGGGGCACGTACGGTTATCAGCGTTGCGCTAAACTATTATCCGGCAAAAAAACTTCCCGAAGGTGAGTATCAGATTGCATGGTATGCCTACGGGAAAGATTATCACGATGTGATGAAGGCGAAATTGAAGGAACTTTTTGAGTTTATAGAGAAAGAAGTTTCATTCTCCAAAGAAACAGACAGTACTATCGCCTCAACAAACAATATCGGCACATATACTGAAAACTACGCCTCAGCACCCCAAGCCCCAGTATCCCAAACCTCCGCTTCTCCACTTCAAGGCCGCATATTCTGTGATACCGCTCCCATACTCGAACGTTATTGGGCATGGCGTACCGGCTTGGGATGGATAGGAAAGAATACACAACTCATCATTCCTCACGCCGGCTCCTGCTTCTTCTTAGGGGAAATTATTCTTGATAGGGAAGCTGATAATTATGACTCTCCACAACGAAATCAATGCGGTTCGTGTACACGTTGCCTGGATACCTGCCCGACAAAAGCGCTGGAAGCTCCTTTCAGGCTCAATTCAGAGAGATGTCTTTCTTATCTTACCATTGAGCATCGTGGGGAACTTTCGCTCAATGTAGGCAAAAAAATGGGCAACAAGATATATGGCTGTGACGAATGTCTGAAAGCTTGCCCTTGGAATCGCTTTGCCACTCCTTGCCGGACAGTCGAATTTCAACCGTCTCCTTCTTTGCTAAGTATGAGGAAGGATGACTGGCATTCGCTGAACGAAGAACAGTATAAAGCCATTTTTAAAGGTAGTGCAGTGAAAAGGGCTAAGTACACGGGGCTAATACGTAATATTCACGCTGTCTATTCACCAAAGGACTAGTACGACCTTATTACTTTCATTATTAAAAAGTATGCCATTAAATACAGAGAAGGAGCAAATCACTTTGCCCCCTTCCCTTTAAGAGTTGAATTTATGTAAAGTCCATCTATATAAGTCGTATATTTTATTTCAAATACTATGAATACTTATATAGAAGTTACGTTAAGGTTTCATTTTTGCAGAATTAAATCTAAATATAGAGCTATATATCCCCCAAGGTTACTATCTGATGGAGTGGACGAACTAAACGCTCCTATTGCTAATCCCTTAACGACCCTATTAGGCCAACTACCATCATCATGAAACTTAAAACGGAAAGTGCCATCTTCGGTAATATCAATGGATCCAGAGTAAGTAACATTTGTCCCCACAGTCATATATTTTTCTTCGGTAATTACCGAAGAAAAGAGATAGTAAGTAGAATATCTTCCTTGAGCAATTCCATTTTTACTTTTTATGACTCCATCCGTGTGTGTGCACTGGAATACGGGTGTTACATTTGCAATAGGCAATTTGAAATTTAACTCTAACATACCGTCATCTAACTTTGTTATCTCCATTTCTTCTTCACAAGGAGCATCGCCATCTGAGTACGTTGCATTCCAAGTTCCTACCAGACTCTCTATATCATACTGAGCAATTAAAAAAGTAGATGTTTTTGATCCGCTTACTATAGTCACATAAGCTCCACGAGGAACTCCTGTAGTATTAGCTGCAAGATTAAATGTCACTTCTCCGTCCTCGCTCGTATAGCTCAACCAAGAACTTGCAAAGGACGATATTGTAACAGTATAAGGCGAAGAACTATCCACAATGACAGATGTGGAACCCGCAGTGTTAGGATTGACTTTCTGAAAAGCCGACATATCTATGATACAAGCCAGCCCTTCCTGATAAACAGCTACCAAAGACGACAGCATACCATCGTTTACAGTAATTGTGCCCGCCCGGCTTTCCAGCGACACGTTTTCTACTACTGTAGCAGTAATCACACCACCCGATACACTGACTGTACACCAATCAACGGACGATGTTGCCCGCAATCCACTATTACTTTTTATCTCAACGTTTCCTGTACCACCACTTGATGTGAAGTATAAATCAGCTTTCGTCACATTTAATGTTTCGGGCGCAGTATACGTATAGTCGTCATCACCACACGAAGTGAAGCAAAGAAGGCCCGTCAACAAGAGGAATAAACTATATAATTTCTTCATAATTTACTTACTTTTTCATGTTTCTATTAATCTTGTTTCACCATCACCGGTGCAACTATTCTTTCTAATGTTCCAACCGCATTCCCATTTACAGGAGGCAAACCACTGAAAGCATACACAATGAATGAGTCTGATTCGCCCCATGCACCATTATCCACAAAAGAAATAGTCAACGGATCATCTATCGTATTCACACCCATCATACCAAATCCTTCTGTCCACGTTAAATTACCGCTGGAAGTATTCCATGTACACAGATGCGCATAATATCCAAGAGCCATACCTACAGACTGTGCCTTGATAGACAGCGTCCCCATCGTACGTGCATATTCCGCCTGAACAGTAGATAGGCTATAGAATCCGGTAAGTGTATATGTCTTGCCATCCGGATTAGCTGCTACTCTAACCGTCTTAGTTCCCATTTTATACGTACCAACCAACTGATTGTAGAAACGATATCCTGCCGGATAGAAAGCTTCAAACTTAGCGTCTACTCCTGCATCTGCACAAACCAATGAAACGTTAGGAACATCAGCTTTGAAAGTGGACATTGTTACTCCGTTTATTGTAATCGGCTCATACAATCTAATGCCTTCATCAGTGTAAAGGAAAGGAATCTCTACTTTAGGGTCACGCTCGTCGGCATCGGCATAAGTAAGGGTAAATACATTGTAGTCCTGCATGATCGATCCGACTTCCTTTCCATTCATCATCAATTTGAACGTTCCGAGGAAAATAGCATCCTGAGTTTCAAGAACACTCTCCAGATAGCTGGTCCATGTCCGCTCTTTAGCCATCGGAGTAAGTATGATCATATTCCGCGTTTTCGTTCCGCTCAATACAACCTTATCCGTAGCAGCACTCATGATAGTAAACTCAAAATCACCGCCCAATGCATTCAAAGGTTCACTGAACAAATGCATTATATTGTTATAGCTGTCAAAGGTGAGTACCGGTCCTGCACTCTGCTTCAATGTATAAAGGCTTGTTGCAGATTTATCTGCACCGGCTATTTCACTAGCCACCGTCGCACTCCCGTTTTCATCGAATGAAACCAGCATATTATATCCACCATAAGCCTGGTTATTGCCCGGATAATATTGCATCAGCCACCCATTCTCCGGTGCAACAAGTATTTCTTTATAATTTTTCAGCGCTTCACTCATACGATTGGCTGAGGAATCATCGAAAAAGTTCTCCTCTTCGTGCAGCGAGCAGGCACCTAACAGCAATAGTGCCAGTATGCCGACCATTGTATATATCTTCTGTTTTCTCATAATGTTTCTTATTAATTACGTTGATTAATTCAGTGCAGTCAACTCCAAATCAGGCACTTCACCCATACGGCGCTGAACAATCTGTTCCAGTGTCTCAATATCAATCGCCCACTTCGTTTTCAGATAATCCTTGACCAGAGCATATTTACGAAGCATCTTCTCCGCTCCGCTTTCACCGGCAAGACTAAGCATTCTTTCCCAATATTCTTTGCCGTATACTACGTAGAAAGATAGTATCTCAACAAAATCTTCACCCGGTTCCGAAGAAGCATAAGCGCTGATAAAACCCATTTCGAGTGCTTCCGTAGCACCTCTGCTTTCATAGTCACCTACATTTACCCAACTAGGACCTTGATAATCGGTAGAAATCGTATTGAATTCTGTCGAATAATTCTTGGTTTGCTGAAGGATATGACCAAATTCATGATACATGGTCTTAATATAATAGAATCTGATAACTGACATATCAGGTTTGGCAAGATCAAGCAGATTCACTTTATTCAAGAAAATCTTCATTCCGCCCTCGGCAGTACCCAATACTTCGGAACCATCTTCTTTATATTCTGCCGAACCAATCAGCTGGATCATACGGGGAGAATACTGACGTAAAAAGTCTCGTCCCATCAATTCGTTGTATGCGTCTACCCAAAGGTGCCTCACCAGTTTGGCTACTGCAATCGACTTATCATATTCTGCCGGAACTACATCGTATTCTACATGTGCCTCCTTATCCGAATAGCGATATTCGAACTGGATATTATAAGGATAGGTATAGTTGTCCAATACCCACAGGTCAAATTCATTCTGCGTAGTCTTATCCACGCCATCAGGAAAAATACTCTTGTGATCGAGGTCCGTATCGTTGTTGCAGGAAACGAACGAAACGAGAGCCGCGATAGCCACTACTAAATAATATATCTTATTCATATTCATGCTCTTTTTTAATTTCGTTAATAGTTCGTATTACTTACGCGGATTTCCCGGAACACCGGCAGAAATTACATCCTGCGGAAGTTGCCATGCGCGACGTAAATCATCTTTAGTCAGCACATCAGTAGTTTCACCGTCACGGTTATGAGAGATTTCAATGCCGTAGCGTTTTATATCCAACCAACGCAAACCTTCGTGCACCGTCTCTATACGACGCAAATGCAGTATACACTGTATCAGATTCTCCTGATCACCGTCTTCCACACTGATACCGACAGGGTTCAGTTGCTTTTTAATTGTACGCTGGTTCATATTTTCAGGAATAGTAGGCATATAAGCAATTCCTGAATAGAAATTCACCAGATCAGTGCGGTTTTTCGTCTGATACGTTACTGTATGGTTCTTCAGCCAATAATTAATGTCTTGCACACCGGCGTCCAGGTTTCCATTTAAGATATAAGCCTCAGCACGGCAAAGCAGCGTTTCGTCTGTAGTAAACATAGGGACTACCAGATGAAGAGATCCGATACCGGCAGCTTTATCGCTGTACTCAAAATACGCATTCATCTTCGGTACAAATGACTTCTGAGATAATCCGAACAGTTTTCCTACCGTACGCAAATTAGAGTATGCGCCCCATGGACCGGTAGCCTGTGGTCCTTCTCTGGCAAAAAGGGTATTCGCGTTACCATAACGTTTGTTACGCCCTTCATAAGGTCCGTGTGCGTAACCCCAGACCGATAAGATCGGGCAGAGAAGCAGGTTGGCAGGATCATTTGCCGAAATGTAAGTATCACCAATCAGAGTAAGGTCACTGGGAAGAGAGTTCAGAGATGACCAGTTACGCACCAAACCTGCCGGATCACCTTCGCCAAGCACTACATTAGCATAGTTGATGGCTTTCGTATAGTTGGACTTGTCGGTATGCGTATAGAACAGGTAAAAACGAGTTGCAAAAGCATAAGCGGCCTTCCGGTTAAAATGATATTTAGGTACAGTGTAAATATCGTCATTAATCAGCGGTAACGCTGCTACAATGTCTTTTTCAATGTTCGCATAAAGTTCTGCCATCGTGCCTCGATCCGGCAGTTCCATTGGCTTCGTTTCCGGTACAAGTGTATACGGAACTCCTGCATCTGTATTTGCGGTCTGCGGATTATAGGCCTTACAGAAAGTATTAGCTAACACAAAATGCCAGTAAGCACGGCAAATCAACGCTTCTCCCTTCTGAGGATCCAGACTGGCGGGACTTCCCAATTTCTCAATAGCCTCCAGTGCTATATTAGCGGAAGCAATGGCACCATAGCATCCTTCCCAGATTCCTTTAGGGTCGTCATCATCTACTTCGTTTACATCTTCCCAACGGTACATCTGAGTGATTGACTTCCAGTAAGGGTCATAATTGGCTCCATTATCCATCGTATTATCCGAAGCAAGTTCATAAGACATGATAGGATAAGTCTGAGAATAGGCCGATACCAGTATTGCGGTAATCTTTTTCTCGTTGTCCACCTCTGTACGGCTGTCCGGCATCTTATCCAGAAAATCGTTACAGGAAGAAAGTGCGATTGTCACTCCTACTGCGGCGGTATATAATAGATTTCTTTTCTTCATAATTCTAATAGCTTTAAAGTCCGACACGTAATGTTAAAGTAAACTGCTTGGGCACAGGAGCTGCCACACCACCTGTGTTAAAGAATTCCGGATCCTGACCATTAAGCTTTTTATCTGCATAAATCAGGAAAAGGTTGGTAGCCTGCAATTTCAGGGAGAGGTTATTCAGCTTCCATGGTTCTATCCACTTCTTCGGGAAATCATATCCGACTGAAATCTCTTTCATACGAATAAAATCACCTTTCGCAACGCGGGCAGTTGAATAATTGTACGCATTATAAGCGTAGTTGAGCTGAGAATCCTGCTGGTTCAATCGCTTGTCTGCAATCACCGGAATGTCGGTACGCTGCTCATCGCCCGGCAACGTCCAACGATTCTTGAACTCACGGGGCATGGATGTCAAGTCTGTATACGTACTCTTGAATACAGGATCCAGACGAACGACATTACCGAACGAATAAGTAATAAACAGATTCAGATTAAATCCCTTATAACGGAAGTTGTTACCAAAACTACCTGTAATAGTAGGGTCCGTGGGCCCTTCGTAAACCAAATGATCTCTCTTAACCGTTTCCTGAAAATTCAGATCACTGACAGTCAATTCACCATTTTCATTGATGAAAGTTGGCAAACCGTATTCGTTCAGTCCCTGAAAATCAATGGAGAACAGAGAACGGACCGGATAACCTTCCATTGTAAATCCAGTACCGGTGATCATCTCGATAACCCGCGCATTTGATTGAAGGTCAGTCACCTCATTCTTTGCATGTGAAAAGATAAAGTCGGTGTTCCAGCTAAAATCTCTCGTTTTGATATTTTTAGTAGACAACGTAAATTCTACACCGTGGCTCTTCATACTCGCCACATTGGCAAACTTGGTTATCTTAACACCTGTACCAGCCGAATTAACCAGTCCGATCAAATCATAATTGTCACGCTTATACCAGTCTACAGCAAAATTGATACGGTTATCAATGAAACCGATTTCAGCTCCGATATTCAACTCATGTTTCTTCTCGTAAGTCAGTTCACTGTTTTCAGCGTCTTTAAGAAGAAGCCCGCTCTCCTTCACGCTTGTGAAAGGACGCCACGGGTTGTAGCTCTGAATGATAGCAAGCGAATTGGATACATCAGCCGGACCACGATCGGCAGTCAGCGAGTAAGAAGCCTTTAATGTAAAGTTAGAAAGTGTAGGCTCCAGCATCTGCCAGAATTTCTCTTCATGAGCATTCCATGCACCGGAGATATTCCATGTCGGCAACCAGCGGGCACTAGTCGATTTACCCAGTTTATTGGTTCCCTCATAACGCACCGTACCGCTTAGCGTATATCGTCTCTGATAAGAATAGGTGGCTGTGCCAAAGAAGGCAACCGAACGTGTAGAAGTCGGTTTCACAGTATAGTATTGCGCATTTTCTTCACTTCCCTGTTTGAAGAAAAGATAATCATAAGCTGCCAGCATACCCATATCGTACTGCATACCGGCTCCGTTATACCAAGTTTCCGAACGGTCAACGGAGTTCGCTTCCATACCCCCGAAGAAATTGAAAATATGATCCTCATTATAAACATCATTATAACTACCCGTAGCACGGAAGTCCCAGCTATTCATAGAGTATTTGGTTTCTTTAAAGAATCCTCCTATAGGAAGTACGCTTACCGGCAATGAATTAGCCTTATCAGGATCGGTATAAAGCCATGGATTAGCGTCACGCATGGTCGCATCATCCATAGCACGGTATGCCCATGCCTGATTGGAGTAATCTTTGATATAGTGCGACTGAGTAGTCGTAGAATACTTATAGGCTCCCAAAACAGCTAATTCAACCTTTGAAATCGGCCGATATTTCAACTCTGCCTGAAACTTACTGTCCAATACATTCAAATCCATATAATTGTTAATCAATTCATTTGTGATATTGAACGGAGCGTAGTTCCTGACGTAACTGGCATTCGGATCAAGCGTACGAGATGTATTCAACGCATACGAATAAGGATTGATATCAAAATCGCGCTTTACCTCACCACTTACCACATCCAATCCCGAACCTAATGTTCCCGGTGCTTTCTGTTTACGATAGGCCGCATTTCCAATCAGATTCAGTTCGAACTTTTTGCTCAGATGATAAAGTGCGTTTACATTCGCCGTATAGCGTTGCACAGAACTTTGTCTGGTCCAACCCGGATCATTCATGAAACTAAGCGAAGCATAATAGGATGCCTTCTCCGTACCCGTAGAAAGGCTGACCGCATGATTCTGCATCACATTCGTGTTGAAGAGTTCGTCAAACCAATCTGTATTGCGGTATTCGGCTTCACGCAAGTAAGCATTGCGTGCCTCCTCCGTATTAAGCAATCCATAGCCGCCTATAGCGGGATTATAATTATTAATCAAATGATACATTTTTCCATATACACCACTATTGGCAGCACGGAAAGTTCCAGCAAGGGTAAGATAACCATTGGCTTCCATCTCCTTATAAACTCCCATCTGTTCCTGAGAATTCATAATGTTGAAGTCATTGTATTTTGGCTTCATGCGCATCGTAAACTCACCGGTATAATTGATACGGCTCGTTCCTGCCTTACCTTTTTTAGTCGTTACTACAATCACACCTGCCATAGCACGTGCACCATAAATAGAAGTCGCCGAACCGTCTTTCAGAATCTGAAAGCTTTCAATATCGTCAGAGTTTAATCCTGCCACAGCAGAGGATATCAAGGTTTCGGCATTACCGGAAGATAATGCGTCAGCACTGATTTCCGTCACGTCTTCCATGATGACTCCATCCACCACCCAAAGTGGCTTTGAACTACCATAAATAGAGGTAGCTCCACGCACGCGAATCTTCGGAGCGGTACCAAATGTACCCGATACATTCTGTACAGACACACCGGCAGAACGTCCTTCCAAAGCACGGCTAATTTCCGGCATACCGTCAATCTTTACATTAGCTGCCGATAACTGGTCCGCCGCTCCCGTAAACAGACGTTTGTCCATTTTCTGCATACCCGTAACAACAACCTCTTGTAAAACTTCCGCATCCGGTTTCAAAACTACTTTCAGGAGAGTCGTTTTAATAGCAACCTCTTGCGTCCGCATACCAATATAACTGATTTGCAGAGTTCTTGCAGAACTTGGTATTACGAAATTCTTCCCTAGCACTCTCATTCTGGGAAATGAATAAAAACAGCAGAACGTAAAAGTATAAAT
Source organism: Bacteroides thetaiotaomicron (assembly GCA_019412825.1). Classification (GTDB taxonomy): domain Bacteria; phylum Bacteroidota; class Bacteroidia; order Bacteroidales; family Bacteroidaceae; genus Bacteroides; species Bacteroides thetaiotaomicron_A. Next base: position 316,519 of record DXOL01000029.1, read on the forward strand.
ATATATACATAAACGGAAGTAAATGATACCCGAATGGAAATTGGGTATACACAAATGAAGATGTTTCATACATAAAAGGAATAAAAAACAGATTTTATCCGTTTATCATTCTCGATAATTAACTTGAAAACTGTTAGTGAAACGGTAAAACACAAGAAGCTAAAGTGTTTCTCAATGTGAATATAGATTTAACATATTATTAGCTTTAATTTAGGCATAAACAAAAACACTATTTTACATAAAACACATCTAAAACGCCCTACTAAAAGCAGATTACAGCATATTAAGATCAATATATCACAATAAAAGATCTAAAAATAACGTTTTTATTAAAACAATACTTTTTTCAATTATTTGCTGTTTTTATTTTGATTTTATAAATATATGCTTAATTTTGCGAAATGTTATAGAAAAAAAACAACTATTCTTTGGTCGTTTAATTTTAGAATGAGAGCATATTTATGAAAAGAAAACTAGCGCTGTTATTAGTCTGCCTGTTGACAGGAATAGGCTTAGTGATTGCTCAAACACCTAGAAAGGTAACGGGTATTGTTACTTCGGAAGAAGACAATGAGCCTGTTGTAGGAGCATCTGTATTAGTGAAAGGTACAACAATGGGAACGGTCACCGACATCGACGGAAAGTTCACGATAAGCAATGTACCAAGTTCTGCAAGAACTTATCAATAGAAAAGCATTTTAATTTACATTATCATTATATCATTCCTCAGACTTCCACTTATAATTCAAGAAAACACAGACTTTACACTCTATTAATTTTCAAACATTTAGGAAAAGCCAACAGCATTCTTCTTGCAACAAAAACACTAAGCTTTTTCACCTTCCCATAAAAGTGAGCCTGCAATTAAAGCACTTTGGGAACGGAAACATTCTCAAACAACCGATCCAAAGGTATAAAACATATAATTTTGATACCGAAACATTCACTTGTTACTCGTTTATATTACATTGATTACTCCTTCCCCTGTCATCGATTAATAGAAAAGTTATTTTCCTTTCGATGCCAACGTCCTTTTCCCTAATAGTAAAGTCGTTCTTACTTAAAACCAATCTATAATTGCAAGCTTCATTTATAAAAATGAAAGCTATATTTTAAAAAATGAAGCTTTCGTTTTTAAAAACGGTACTTACGTTTATAGATTACATTAAATAAAAAACAAGTTTAGTATTAAAGAAAAACAAGTTATCCTCTAATGAAATGGAACTTATCCAGCGCTCTCTGACAAGAGAGAGACTACTCCCACACACTCAAATCAATATTCTTATGTTCTACCCACTTGTCCTTAGCAAAGAAAAAACTCATTTCCAACATTAAAATACAGCAAGATTCTAGAGTGAATCTATTAAACTAACAAGAGGATGTCCCAAATGAGACACCCTCTTATGATCGATTAATATAAGTTCTTTTCACAGCAGACAGTTAAACCACTGCATAGAAAGTATTTCACGCAAAATATTATTCAGCATATTGCATCAGAATAGCAGGAAAATCAATAGAGAGTCCCGCGAAATTTGCAGGAGACGGAACTCTTCCGTTAAATAATCCCATTGACATATATGCATCTGTAGTATAAGCTAATGCAACCTGCCCGTCAGTCATTAATACAGGAGAAAGAACAATTTCTCCCTGTAAATACATACCATCATCAGTTTTAGTTATTATTGAGCCGTATATTAATCCTCCTTGACCATCAGACAAAGCATAATTTTGTTGCTGTGGAGTAGTTATAACCAAAGCTCCATCTTGATAAGCGACCGCTAAAACAATCGTTGCTCCCAACAATCTTGTCATTGGTAGCTGGAATATATAGCCACTACCAGTCGGGTTTTTAACAATTTGAGTATTTTCTTCCAGTGAAAGAACTTGATTAATACCAAATTCTGTAGCAACAACTTTCACAACACCTGTCCATTGTCCCAATAAGTCATCAATATCATACTGCAACAAAGCATATTCAATTTCACGAATACCGGTAGTCACTTTTACAATGGCCGAGCGAATTTTACCAGTGGGATTCTCTTTTGCAATAAACTTAAATCCATCACTCGTCATTTCATAAGATAACCATTGAGAAGCATCTGCTGGAATAGATACCTGAATAGGCAAATTACTCGACATTTCAACAGGGATCTCCTCTGCGGCATCTGTCAATGTGAAGTAGGTAGCATCTCTATTATATTTCCAAATAGCTCCTTCCTGCAGTATGGTTGCTTGCTGCGTACTCACACCGTCAGTCAAAACAATTTGTGCGCTACGTCCCGGATAACCCGTATTAGCATCTACAGAAATGGTAACTTTATGATCTGCAACTTCGATTACCTGACACCAATCGGCATTCACCGTAGCCGTGACAGTTCCAGTTGCTGCAAATTCAACAGTTCCAGTACCACCACTAGCTTTCATATCCAAATCTGATTTTACAATTGTCAATTTTACAGCGGCAGCATCGTCATCTGAAGAACATCCTGCAACAAAAAATAAGCAGAATATTATTAAGTATAAATTCAGTATATTTTTCATAATCTAGTTTTTTATTTATTCCTCAACTTTCATAAAGACCATCTCTCCATACATACGTGCCACCCCTTGAACATATGAACTTTGACTATAATCAGGTGCCGAATAGCGGTCGAAGGCCATATAATCAGCTTTTGCGCCACCTACTGCTTCGAATATCCCATCATCCTCAAATGTAAATCCAAATGGAGACTGTTGTACATTTGCCACAAAACCAAACATCAGACCTGCCTGATAACTAATATATGTAGGATAAAATCCCATGGCATAACAATAGGTAGTACATCCCAAATAATATCCTGATATATAACCTACCTTTTGAGTCTTAAAGGACATAATTCCTTCACCTCTATCATAATCGAGCACTATATCACCAATTAGTCCCTTGAGAATATAACTCTTATTTTCTACATCCTCTATAATAGATATTGATAATTCTTCGTCTGTCAAATTATTATCTTTATACATCTTGCAGGTAAGAGTATAATTACCTAGATAATCTTTATATTTAATATATCCCTCCGGATAAATTCCTTTCATTTTAACGTTAGTTGCCCCCTCGTCAGTACAAGTAAAAAGCTCGGAGGAAGGGTCCCACACAAAATTTTGCACAGTTACTCCTGCCAGTGAAACTGGTTCCCGAAAACGAAAGCCATCGGTTGTAAAAAGGAAAGGAGATTGCACTTGTACAACGCTACCACCATCACTATAGGCTATAACAAAAGTATAATTACTTCGCTGCGTCATACCAACTAAATTTCCATCAACCAACAACTGATATTGTATAAAGAAAGCATTCTCTTCTACATCATTCACAGAGTTTATATATGCCTCCCAGTTCAAATCATCCGGAAGCGCATACATTACTATCGTATTTCCATACTTTTTGCCCTGCATTACAATTTTCTCGGCTGAAGCTTCCTTTATAATAAACTCATAATCTCCTTGCAGGTTGGCATTGGGGTTGGAACCGCCGCCTTGTGGCTTGGCATATGCATGAATAAAAGCATTATAAGTGTCGAATGTTAGCATTGTAGCTTCCTCCGATACAACCTTATAAAGAGATGAAATAGTCTCATCGCCTTCATATCCTTGAGATGCCATTGTAACTCGCTGACCATCAAACTTGCACAGAAGAGTTATGCCTCCCAAAGCATAGTCCTGGCCTATGTAATATTCCATTCTCCAACCATTAGACGCCGATTCTAATAGCTCACTATATTGCTTCACTTCCTCTGTTGCACGGTTCGCTGAAGAATCATCAAAATAATCCTCTTCCTGGAAAAGACAGGATTGCAAACCAAAGCATACAAGAGCCATCAACAAATAAATCATTATATTCTTTTTCATAATCTTCCTGTTTTATTCAATAGTACTTAAATCCAGCTCCGGAATTTCTTGCTGACGCCTTAGCACGATCTCACGCAAATCATCTAAATTAATGCCCCAAGTTTCAAGCATATAATTGTATACAATAGTAAACTTCTGATTAATAATAGCCGCTCCGGCAGTTCCGGCAACCTTCAGCATATTATCCCAGTAAGCCTGATCATGAGTAACATACATGGCGATATTCTCTACAAAATCTTCTCGTGCCTCACTCATTGCATATGCCGTCACAAATCCTTCCGGCCATGCATCCGCATCCTCTCGCAAATATGAATTTCCATTTTCAGCGACATAGAAATACCAGTCAGAACCAACATATTTTCCTTCGGTAATGCGATCAAACGATGGGTCATAATTACGCTTCTGATGCAGGATATGTGCAAATTCATGGTGCATCGTCTTAAAGTAATACTCATTCAAAACTTCGATATCGACATTCTCAAAGTCCAGACTGTTCACTTCATACAATGTTATCTTCTTTCCTCCTTCGGCGGTACCCAACACCTTCGTACCACTGCTATCATAGGCAGGAGAACCTATCAAGTGAAAAGTTTTTGGCACATAAGACCGAAGAAAAGCCGGCCCGGCAAGCTCAGTATACGCTTCCATCCATACATGCTTGATAATCTTGGCCAAAGCAACCGATTTATCGTAATCCGCCGGTACCAGATTATATTTATGATCACTTTCAATATCTTGCATACGATACTTGAAATCAACGTTATACGGATATGTATAATTAGCAAGCAACCATTCATCAAAACCATTATGTTCCACTGGTTCTGTCGAAAAAATACTATGCTTAGTGTCAATATCATCGCCATTATTACAGGCTCCCCAAAGAATGGGCAAAACAGCCGTTAGTATATAAATATAATATTTCTTCATATTATTTCCTCCTTTTAATTTTCAGTACGTGGATTGGGTTGCATTCCTGCCAGAACTACACTCTTAGGAATTTGCATAGCACGTCTTGCGTCATTTACTGGCATTTCATCTGTTACGACTATATTGTTATTAGCAATAGAACGACGATAGATAACAATTCCATAACGTTTAATATCCGGCCAGCGCAGCCCTTCGTGCAAAGTGGCAATACGTCTTACGTGCAGAATACAATGGATAAAGTTCTCTTGCATACCTGCTTCAATAGCAAAATCAGGCTGAAGTTTTTTCTTAGGAGTCGGATTTTGAGTCGGATTATAATAAGCCATCTTATCATAATACTCATTTATCATTTCCGGAGTTAAAGTCTGCTTATTAGAAGTATAGGCTTGCTCCCATTTAGTAAGATCTGCAGCAGCCATCGGATAGTTCTTTTTTAACGCATAAGCCTCAGCCCTGCAAAGTAAAGTTTCATCTGTTGAGAAAATGACAGGCATATAATAAAGATAATCTCCCGCATAATAACCGCTTTTTCTCAGCATACTACATTCATAGCCCGATGTTGTAAAAGGTTGCATATACATACGGTCAGGAATACCCCATAATCCGGAAGAACGCGAAGTTTCGTAAGAAGCAATTAACTTATTATGTATGTAACGCTTTCCTGCCATATAGTTGCTCAAGAGATAACCCCAATTGGATATGGTACTACCAATTAGCAGATTAGCCTTACTTGTAGAAGCAATATACGCATCGGGTTGCACATTACCATTGGCAGAAAGCTTTCCTAATGCTTCCCAATCCCGTAATTCGGCAGCAAGATCATTTCCTAATACACGATCTGCATACTTTATTACCTCATCACAATTAGAAAAATCAGGCCTCATATAATAAAGATAAAAACGTGCAGCGAAAGCATACGCCGCTTTCCTTGTGAAATGATATTTCGCCACAGAATAACTATCATCAGAGATAAGAGCCATGCCGTCTAACAAATCCTTTTCAATCTTCTCATAAGTCTCCTGCAAAGTGCCACGCTGATATTGTGGCTGCACAGTTGTTTCCACCGTAGTCATATAAGGAATACCTAACTCTTGTGATGCACGAGCAGTATAAGCATTACAGAAAATATTTGCTAAAACAAAATGGTTGTACGCCCGACAAACAAGTGCTTCCCCACGTTGTGGCATTAACGATTCCGGATTCCCCCGTTTCTCAATTTCCGCCAAAGCCATGTTAGCGGAAGAAATTGCGATATAATGGGTCTCCCAAAGATTCGTAGGCGTATCCTGGTACTCTTCCTGGGTATCTTTCCAGTTATAACATTCCTCCTCAGCCAGTTGATAATAAGAATATCGAGCACTATTATCATCGGTATTATCACTATAAAGCTCGAACAGTTCATTCGCTGACCCTTCCGGATAAGCAGAAACAAGCATCTTTGCTATCTTTTGCTCAGAATTCAGCTCCGTTCGGTTATCGGGTAGTTCATCAAGAAAATCATTACAAGAGCTGCCAGTAACAGCAAGAGCTGCAATGAATAATGGTACATATAATTGATTTCGTTTCATCATTAATCTTTTTTATTTAATAAAATTCATTCTCTTATAATCCTACACGCAAAGTCAGTGTGAATTGACGCGGCACAGGAGAAGCCACACCACCTGTATTAAAGAATTCAGGATCCTGTCCATTTAGTTTCTTATCCGCATAAATGAGGAATAGGTTCGTAGCTTGTAACTTCAAAGAAAGGTTAGATATCTTTGCGGAAGAAATCCAGCTCTTAGGAAACTCATAAGAAAGTGAGATTTCTTTCATACGGATAAAATCACCTTTTGCAATCCGCTCTGTAGAATAATTGTAAGCATTGTAAGCTTTATACAATGTTCGGTTTGCTTCATATTGCGGATTGCTTAAGATTGCAGGAACATTAGTTTTTGCCTCATCCCCAGAAAGAGTCCAACGATTCTTGAATTCACGAGGCATAGCACTCAAATCGGAATATTTATAATTAAAATATGGATTCAAACGAACGACATTACCAAATGAATAAGTCATGAATACATTGAGCTTAAACCCTTTATATGCAAAAATGTTACCGAAACTACCGGTTATTGTAGGATCTGTCGGACCTTCATATTTCAAATAATCTAATTTCTCACGTTCCTGGAAATTAATATCAGTCGATGTTATATTTCCATTGATATCGAACATAGGAATACCTTTTTCATCCAGACCTGCAAAAGGAATAGAGAAAAGGCCACGTACAGGATATCCTTCACGGGCAAATCCATTTCCCGAAACAAGTTCCATCATACGGGTACGTCCTCTCAAATCAGTAACCTCATTTTTAGCATAAGAAAAAATGAAATCCGAATTCCACGAGAAATCTTTTGTTTTAATATTGCTGGTTGAAAGGGTAAATTCAATTCCATGAGATTTCATTGTAGCCACATTGGCGTATTTATAAATAGTACCTCCGACACCCTGTGTTGGAATCTGCCCTATCAAGTCGTAGTTATTACGCGTATACCAGTCAGCAGAAAGATTGATGCGATTATTAATAAAACCTACATCTACCCCTATATTCAATTCATGCTTCTTTTCATAAGTTAATTCGCTATTCTCCAAATCCACTATATGAAGACCTGTCTCTTGGATATCTGTAAAAGGACGATAAGGTGAATAGCTCTTGATAATAGCTTGTGAATTCGTAACATCAGCCGGACCACGATCGGCTGTTAATGAATAAGATGCCTTAAATGTCAAATTCGAAAGTGTTGGTTGAAGTGTTTGGAAGAATTTCTCTTCATGAACATTCCACGCTGCAGAAAGATTCCACGTTGGCAGCCAACGAGCAGAACGGCTGCGCCCCATTCGATTTGTCCCTTCATAGCGAAAAGTTCCATTCAGCGTATAACGCCCGTCATACGAATAAGTAGCATTTGCAAATGCAGCTACACTACGATATCGCGTATGTCCCATAGAATAATATTTTTCACTTGTCTCAATTCCTTTTTTAAAGTATTGATAAACGTATGACGGTATCTCCCCCATAGAATATTGCATACCCCATCCCTGGAATGAAGAATTAGAACGTTGGAGATCGTTTACTTCCATTCCTGCGAAAAGATTAGTTATATGTTTTTCTGCAAATAGATGATTCCAGGATACGGTGCCACGAAAATCTAACCCTAACATCTTACGATCTTGACGCTGATAAATACCTCCTTCAGGAAGAACCGAGATAGGCAATGCATACGGATCATCCGGATTCTTATATAGCCAATCGTTTTCATCGCGAATAGTGGCATCATCCAAACCGGTACGATAAGCGATTGCCTGATTAGAATCATCCATTATATTATGTTCCTGTGATGACGATTGATAGCGTACAGAACCAAGTGCACTGACTTCCAACCCTTGTATTACCTTCCATTTCAACTCTCCCTGAAATTTTACATCCACAACATTTAACTCAATAAAATTATTATCTAGTTCACGAAGAATATTGAAAGGCGCATAATTAGCGACATAATCTGTATTCGGATCCATAGTACGTGAAGTATTCAATGCATAGGAATAAGGATTGATATCAAAATCACGTGTAACCTGACCTGCCGCAACATCAAGCGATGAATTCATTGTCCCCGGCGCATTCTGCTTACGATAGGAAGCACTAGATATCAAGTTTATCGACAGATTCTTGTATATATTATAAGTTGTATTCACATTGGCCGTATAGCGCTTCACTTCACTCTGCTTATACCAACCCGGGTCAAGCATAGCACTCAACGATGCATAGAAGGACGACTTATCAGAACCTGAAGTAACACTTACAGAATGATTCTGTGAAACATTATTTGAAAACAATACGTCAAACCAATCTGTATTGCGCATTTCAGCTTCAGTCAGATAAGCATTACGTGCTTCCAAAGTATTCATCAGCCCAAACTGGCCATTCGTTTCATTAAACTGATCAATCAGTTTATACATACGCCCGTACACACCTGAATTCTTTGCACGAAATAAATCAGCACTATTTAGCCAACCTTTCTGCTCCAGTTCCTTATATATTCCCATCTGTTCCTGAGAATTCATAATATTAAATTCTTTGTACGAGGGAACCATACGAGTAGTGAACTCACCTGTATAATTAATCTTGCTTACACCGGCCCTTCCCTTCTTTGTAGTTACTACAATCACACCCGCCATAGCACGTGCACCATAAATAGAAGTAGCAGAACCATCTTTCAATATCTGAAAGCTTTCAATATCATCAGAGTTCAATCCTGCAATAGCAGAACTAATCAGAGTTTCGGCATCGCCAGAAGATAAATCATCAGGACCTACATCAATAGCATCTTCCATAATTACGCCATCTACCACCCACAAAGGTTTGGAACTACCATAAATGGAGGTGGCACCACGTACGCGGATTTTTGGAGCAGTACCAAACGTACCAGATACGTTTTGAACAGAAACACCTGCAGCACGCCCTTCAAGCCCACGGCTAATATCAGGAAGACCATCCAATTTTACATTATCAGCTGTTAATTGTTGAGTCGCTCCTGTAAATAAGCGCTTATCCATTTTCTGCATACCGGTCACCACGACCTCCTCCAAAACTTCAGCATCAGGCTTTAATAAAATTCTTATGGTTCCGGGTTTGATAGGAATTTCTTGAGTTTTCATACCGATGTAGCTAATCTTCAAAGTTCTAGAAGAACTTGGTACGTCGCTTATGGTAAACTTGCCATCGATATCGGTGACTGTTCCCATTGTTGTACCTTTCACTAACACGGATGCGCCCACAACAGGTTGATCATCTTCTTCAGAAATGACGACACCTGTCACCTTCTTAGGTGTTTGGGCAATCACTAGACCTATGCTTGCCAGCAAGCAGGCCAATAACAGCATTAATTTTCTTTTCATAAACACGCTTTATTATTAATAATTAATAATCCGCTTATTTTATAAGTGTGATTTCACAAATATAAGCACATATTTATAAATACAAAACAAAATATGAAAATTAATTTGAAAAAACTTGTATATTCATATTAATAGCAGGGATTGTTCTTTATTTGCTATATTTTATCAATTAGAAAGCAAATATCATATTTTATCAATTTTCGGAGCGTATAAATTGTCTTTATGTCAGTATTGCGATTGCATTACGATTGTTTAAGACGGTCAACAATAGAAAAAAAATCTTAGCTATAGGTAATTTGTATAAAAATCGTTTATTGACGAAGATGTACATTTTTGTTTATTACATCAAAAAGGATAAAACACCAAGTTCTTCTAGAACTTTGAAGATTAGCTACATCGGAATGAAGACTCAAGAGGTTCCTATCAAAGCAGGAACAATAAGAATCGTATTGAAACCCGATGCTGAAGTTTTGGAAGAAGTCGTGGTGACTGGTATGCAGAAGATGGACAAACGACTATTTACGGGAGCAGCCAGTAAACTTACTGCCGAGAGTGTAAAGCTTGATGGTTTAGCAGACATCAGCCGTGGGCTTGAAGGACGTGCAGCCGGTGTTTCCGTTCAAAACGTATCAGGAACTTTTGGTACAGCTCCTAAAATTCGTGTTCGTGGTGCAACTTCTATTTATGGTAGTTCCAAACCTTTGTGGGTAGTAGACGGTGTAATTATGGAAGATGCAGTGGAAGTAAGCGCTGACCAACTTTCTTCCGGTGATGCTGAAACATTAATCAGCTCAGCTATTGCAGGTTTGAATTCTGACGATATTGAAAGCTTCCAGGTGTTGAAAGACGGTTCCGCAACTTCTATTTATGGCGCACGCGCTATGGCTGGTGTGATTGTCGTTACGACAAAGAAAGGTAGAGCTGGTGTCAATAAAATCAGTTATACAGGTGAGTTTACCACTCGTTTGATCCCGAGCTACAATGACTTTAATATTATGAACTCTCAGGAACAGATGGGAGTTTATAAGGAAATGTATGAAAAGGGATGGTTAAACTTTGCCGAAACTTCAAGAAACGCTGAGAGCGGAGTTTATGGAAAGATGTACCAGCTGCTCAATACCTATGACCCAACTACTGGATCTTATGTGCTGCCCAATACCGAGAATGCTAAAAACAATTATTTGCGTGCAGCCGAAATGAGAAATACCGACTGGTTCTCTCAGCTTTTTTCTAATTCTCTCAGCCAAAACCATTCGGTTAGCATCAGCTCCGGAACAGAAAAATCTTCATTTTATGCCTCTTTGAGTGCAATGCACGACCCGGGATGGTATAAGCAAAGCTCTGTAGACCGCTACACGGCCAATTTGAATACGACTTATAATATCCTAAAGAATTTAAGTATCAATTTAATATCCAGCGCTTCTTATCGTAAACAAAAAGCACCTGGCACTTTGGGACAGGATGTCGATGTGGTAAGCGGACAGGTAAAGCGTGATTTTGATATCAACCCTTATTCTTATGCTCTGAATACCTCACGTACATTGGACCCGAATGAATATTATACAAGCAATTATTCTCCTTTCAACATTCTGAATGAATTAGAGAATAACTATATGGACTTGAATATTGCAGATGTGAAATTCCAGGGAGAATTGAAGTGGAAAGTAATTCCGGAATTGGAGTTAGGCGTACTTGGAGCTGTGAAATATCAAGGAACTTCACAAGAACATAATATAAAAGACAATTCAAATCAGGCAGAGGCTTATCGCGCAGGATTGGATGACAAGACGATTATGGATAGAAATCCTTTCCTTTATACCAACCCGGATAATCCATATGCTTTGCCTATTTCCATCCTTCCGGAGGGAGGTATATATCAACGCAGAGATTACAAGATGCTGGGATATGATTTCCGTGCCACTGCAAGCTGGAATCATGTTTTCAAAGATACTCACATCACCAATTTTTTTGCCGGTATGGAGTTGAACTCTACCGATCGTTCCAAGTCTTATTTTCAAGGCTGGGGAATGCAATATAATATGGGAGAAATTCCATATTATGTATATGACTTTTTTAAGAAAGGAATTGAAGACGGAAATCAATACTACTCTTTAGATCGGACACGTAGCCGTAGTGTAGCTTTTTTTGGCAATGCTACCTATTCTTATAAAGGGAAATACATTGTGAACGGAACAGCACGATACGAAGGCACCAATCGTATGGGCAGAAGTCGTTCTTCCCGTTGGTTGCCTACATGGAACGTATCGGGAGCATGGAATGCACATGAAGAAAATTTCTTTAAAGAGTTCCAACCAGCTTTCTCTCATTTCACATTGAAGGCCTCTTATTCATTGACTGCCGACCGCGGACCGGCCAATGTAACCAACTCGCAGGCCATTATTACAAGCTATTCTCCATATCGTCCTTTTGCTAATATTCAAGAAGCAGGGTTATACATTAAAGAATTGGAAAACAGCGAATTAACCTATGAAAAGAAGCATGAATTGAATATCGGTGCCGATATGGGATTCCTTGACAACAGGATTAATTTCTCAATCGACTGGTATACACGTAACAACTACGATTTGATTGGTATAATTAATACACAGGGCGTAGGAGGGCAGATTTTGAAATATGCCAATATTGCTTCGATGAAATCTCACGGTATAGAATTTACTATTTCCACCCGGAACATTAAAAGTGAGAAGTTTAACTGGAACACCGACTTCATCTTCTCGCATGCCAAGAATGAAGTAACGGATTTACAACAGAATTCTAACGTAATGGATCTTGTATCTGGTAATGGTTTTGCCAAACAGGGGTATCCCGTGCGTGGTTTGTTCTCTATTCCATTTAAAGGCTTGAATAAAGACGGCATTCCAATGGTACTCAACGAGAAAGGTGAAGTTACCAGTACGGATATCAACTTTCAAGAACGTCAGAATACCGATTATCTGGTATATGAAGGACCTACAGATCCGACTTTCACAGGAAGTTTAGGTAATATGTTCACTTACAAGGGATTTCGTTTAAATGTATTCATTACTTACTCGTTCGGTAATGTCATTCGTCTGAATCCAGTGTTTAGTGCCCAATATTCAGATTTATCTGCTATGACACGTGAATTCAAGAATCGTTGGACCTTGCCTGGTGATGAAGATAAAACGACTATACCGGCTATCTTGAACAGACGTGACTATGACAGCAATGACAATTTGCGTTACGGATACAATGCCTACAATTATTCGACAGAGCGCATCGCCAAAGGCGACTTCATTCGTCTGAAAGAGATCTCTTTAGCTTATGATTTCCCGAAATCATGGATTTCCAGTTTGAAGATTTCAGACTTGTCACTGAAAATACAAGCCACCAATTTATTCTTGCTTTATGCCGATAAGAAATTGAACGGACAAGATCCTGAATTCTTTAATGCCGGTGGTGTAGCTTCTCCGGTTCCACGTCAGTTTACGCTGACTTTGAGATTAGGACTTTAACTAAAAAAGAAATGAACATGAAAAGAATTATATTATTGGCGGGGTTAACCGCAGCATTCACATTCGGACTATCATCCTGCTCAGATTTTCTAGGTGAACTTCCAGACAACCGTACAGAGCTTGATCCGGATAATGTAGATAAAGTATTATTAGCGGCATATCCCACCATAACCCCGTGTATGATAGCCGAAATGTCATCAGACAATACAGATGCTTATCCGAATAATTTTTCTTCTTATAACCGCTTGCAAGAAGATCTTTATAAATGGGTAGACACAGGAGAGAAGAGCGACGATTCTCCTGATGGCCTGTGGGAAGCCTGTTATCTCTCCATCGCTGCTTGCAATCAAGCGTTGGAAACAGTAGAAAAGGCCGGCAATCCTGCTTCCCTGAATTACGTAAGGGGAGAAGCGCTGGTATGCCGTGCTTATGCTCATTTTCTGTTGGCGAACGTGTTTTGCAAAGCATACAGTACCACAGCAAAAACAGAGTTGGGTATTCCATACATGAAAGGTATTGAAACTACCGTCCGCCCTGAATATAATCGTGGAACGCTAGAAGAGACTTATAAGAATATCGAGGCTGATCTGTTGGAGGGAATGGAATTGATCAGCGATAATACCTACAAGGTAGCTAAATACCATTTTAACAAGAAAGCGGCTTATGCTTTTGCGACACGCTTCTATCTGTATTATGTCCAGCCGGACAAATCGAATTATGACAAAGTGATAACTTATGCAGATAAAGTTCTTGGCAACAACGCTTCGCAGGCAGTTCGTGACTGGAAATCATTGGGAGCGCTCGATCTGAATGGAGACGTGGAGCCTAATGCTTATGTAGATGCTAACAACAATGCTAACCTACTGCTTGTAAGCGCACATTCTTATTGGGGATATGTTCATGCCCCTTATGGCATTGGTGAGCGTTATGCACATGGACCACTAGCCGCTACTGAAACGTGTTCTTCAAACGGACCTTGGGGAAACTACAGCGGTAAAAAAGATGAAAGTATTTATTATATGTATCCTTGGACAAACTCAAGTGCACTGCCGACCAAAGTTGTAATACAAAAGGTAGCCCAATATAAAGAAGTAGTTGACGCTGTAGCAGGAACCATCAACGGATATATGGTGAATGCAGCCTTTACAACAGATGAGACATTGCTTTGCCGAGCAGAAGCATATATCATGAAGGGTGCCGGATTCTATGCACAGGCCATTGCCGACCTGAATACTTGGCAATTCGCCTATACACGCTCCACAACACCTCTAACCGTGGAGTCCATAGATGCTTATTATTCTGCATTATCGTATTACAAACCACTTGAGCCGACAGTAAAGAAAGAGCTGCATCCTGATTTCACCATTACTGATAAAACTCAGGAGAATCTGATACATTGCATACTTCATGCAAGACGTGTATTGACATTGCATGAAGGTCTACGCTGGCAGGACATCAAACGTTATGGCTTAGTAATTTACCGAAGATTTATCAGTAATACAGGTCGTGTAAGTATTACCGATGAACTGAAGACAGATGACCCGCGACGTGCTATACAGATTCCGGATGACGTAATCTCTTCCGGAATGACACCTAATCCAAGAAATAAATAAAAAGATTGACGTCATGAATAAATATTTAAAATACGCATACCTTCTGTTAGTTGCCGGATGCTGCTTTGTATCGTGCAACAATGATGAGGAAATAGATACTAAAAATAGTATTTTCATTGATTCGGAAGCCGCCCCTAACGGATTCGACAAATGGTTGCTCAGCAATTATGTCTATCCTTATAACATTCAGGTGAAATATCGTCTGGATGACACAGAAACAGATGTAAAATATGACTTGGTTCCTGCTGATTATGATAGGGCAGTAGCCTTGATGAAAATTGTGAAACATGTGTGGATAGAGGCCTATGATGAATTATGGGGAGTGGAACAAACCAGAACTTATGTTCCCAAGCTCATTCAATTGATTGGTAATGTAGCCTATACGCAATCCGGCATGATTTTGGGACAAGCTGAAGGAGGATTGAAAGTAACTCTATTCAGAGTGAATGAGATAGATGTTAACAACATTGATCCTGAACAATTGAATGAGTTCTACTTCAAAACTATGCACCATGAATTTACACACATTCTAAATCAAAAGAAACCTTATGATCCTGCATTCGAACGATACAGTGAATCCGTTTACGTAGGATCAAGCTGGTATCAGATAGATGATGCGGAAGCTCTGGCAAAAGGATGTATTACCCCCTATGCAATGGACCGCGCCACAGAGGATTTTGCTGAAATTGTATCAATTTATGTGACACATACAGCTGAAGAATGGGAAAGAATGTTGCAATTAGGCGGCGATACCGGACGTCCTATTTTGGAAAAGAAGTTTGAGATTGTATATGACTATATGCTGAATTCTTGGGGAGTCGATTTGAATGTACTGCGTAAAATTGTACATCGTCGCCAAAATGAGATTTCATTATTAGATTTGAGTACACTTTAAAAAAAGAAATATATGAAGAGTATAAAAATATATGGTTTGTTGGGCTGTCTATGCCTCATGATGCAATCTTGTCTATTTAGCGAAAAGGATGTCTTCGATGAATCTTCAGCTCAACGGGCAATAGCATCTGTCAATGAATACAAAGAAGTATTGGAAAGCGCGGAAAATGGTTGGGCTCTTAAATATTATACAGGTGAAGGAGCTGAGTATGGGGGATATAATATCTATGCTAAGTTTGAGGGAGAATATGTAACACTGGCTTCTGAGATAGCTACATCCAGTTATGATGCAGGAGAAAGTGTAACTTCAATGTATAAAGTGAGCTCTTTACAAGGAACACAATTAAGTTTAGACTCCTACAATGAGATCATTCATGAATTTTGCGAGCCTAATGGCTATAATGATCCCGGATATGCAGGTGATTATGAGTTTATATTCCGTTCCGCCTCAAAAGAAAAAATAGTTTTGACAGGAAAGAAACATGGGAATACACTTGTGATGACTCCTATCCCTGCAGATCTTGATTGGAAAACAG
This sequence comes from Bacteroides thetaiotaomicron, assembly GCA_019412825.1. Lineage (GTDB taxonomy): Bacteria > Bacteroidota > Bacteroidia > Bacteroidales > Bacteroidaceae > Bacteroides > Bacteroides thetaiotaomicron_A. The sequence continues at coordinate 332,803 of DXOL01000029.1, forward strand.
AATTGACGAAGATCGCTATTTTAGCAGAAGATGCTGCTTATTCCACATTCAATCTAGTGATAAACGGAAAGGAAGTAACAAAGGTAGGACGTAGTGAACATGCTTTTACTATTGCCGAGACGGATAATATGGGACAGACAACAGTAAAAAGTTATCCGTTTATTTACACAAGTGAGGGAGCTGAGATGTATGAACCATTAATTGTTGACGGAGTCGAGATGTCTCATTTCTCGTGGGATTCAGAAAGCGCGACTTATACTTGTACGGATGAAGGCGTAGATGCAAAAATCGTATTTTTCTGTCCGGAAGGTTATCCGAAATATGTAGGTAACTATATTCTCCAAATGGATGGAGGAGCGATCAGATGCTCTTTAGAAGAGAAACGAAAGGGATCGACTTACTCCTTGAATATGAGTCTTGGTACTACTCCTATAGAACTCGTTTTTGATTATAATCAAGATACCGATTGCATTGATCTATTATCGCAAATAGTAGGTAAATATAGAGGCTTCGATCTTTATTTTTATCCTGGTTATGGAACTTCCTTATATCCTTATGCAGGAGTTGGATTTACCGGAAAAGTTACCACAGAGAATCCGATGACTATTACATTTACGTATAATAATAATAATCCGAGTGTCAATACTATATTGTTTATTTATGTAGATGGAGGATATCGTTTGGCGGGCAGTATCGTGAATCCGGTTCTTATAAAACAAGATTGAAAATTTATAAGCGAAAGAAAATTATGAAAAAGATTATAAATATACTCATGTTATTGATGTGTGTGTGCCTCGTCTCTTGTGATGATGAGTCAGATACCGGTATAGAGCTCAAGGTTATTGAGCGAGATATAGAAACCACACCTGTCGGAGGTATTTTGACTGCTACTTTATCAGTAGAGGCAGATGCAGCAATGTCAGATCAAAGCTGGTGTGCTGCCAGTGTGTCCGGCAAAATTGTTACGATCACTCTTGAACCTAATTCGGCTTTAGAAGGACGTACGGCCTTGATTACGGTTACAAAAGACCAGCAAAGTATTTCCTTTGCTGTGACACAACCGGGTAACCTCTTCCCTGATGCCGGTATTGGAACTATAGCATTTGATGCCCATGGCGGAACTGAAAAGTTAGAAGTTTATCATGGTATGTCTTTTACTGCTGTTCCCGAAGATTCTTGGCTTACAGCACAAGTAGATGGTAGCAATCTGATTCTTACGGCTCAGAAGAATTATACAATGAATACGTTGAGAACAAAAGTGAAGTTAACTAGTGCCGGTTTGGAATCAGAATTAATAGTGACACAGTCAGGATTGACTCTTATACCTGAAAAGCAAAATATAACAATGTATAATGGGGGTGACGAGGCTACTATTAAAGTAAAGAGTACATTACCTTTTAAAGCTTCATCTGATGCTGATTGGCTGACTATTGTTTCTGGAGACGATTATGTCACACTGACAGCAACTGATAATAGCGATCAACCCTTGCGAACTGCAAAAGTCACACTTGTTTCTGAAACTTTGACAGCAACTATTAATATTACTCAAAGACCGACTATTTATTCTGATTATCTAGGAAGCTGGGTGTTGACAGGTTATGATAGTGGCACTCCATTTACTTATAATCTATCTATAGTTAAATCGGAAGAAGGCTCAACTTATAAAGTGACAGGCTGGGGAAAATCTGAAATTGCTGTTAACAGTGAATATGCATTAGAAGCTGTTTTTGACGAAAGTACCCAATATATTTACATCACGCAACAAACAGACCTAGGAATATTTACAGATGAGAGTGGTGATTATGATGTAATGTTTCGAGGACTAGTTGATGCTGGTGGTGGTAATCTTTCATATGTCAATGGCTCATTTATTTGTTATATAGGTATGCTTCAACGTGACGGCACAGTGCAATGGATAAATAACATTTTGACAATCGGAAATCAACAGTATGAACTTATAGGGTCTTTCTATTGTATGCGATCTCATGTTGATAATGAAATATATAATTTCAAAGATGATGAACCGTTTATGTATTCACCTACTATGAGCAGAGTGTCTAATTTTGCTTCTCCTTCTTCTACAAGAGGAGTTACAAACTCTAGAAAGGTTAAAACAGCAGCAATAGGACAACTGCAATTTCAAAACTAAATCTCTCTCTTAATATTCTAGCATTATGATTCCACAAGTTACATGGATGTAGTAGCATCGTGTAACTTCGTGGAATTTTAATTTGTTCTAAGTTTCTTTTTGCCATAGAGGATAATTTCTCTATTTCTTATCAAATATACTGAATCATGAAGTATATCTTTAAAAATATTTGTATTTTGCACGCATTAAAACAACGTCAAACTCTTATATTATGTACACAAAAGCAACTTTACACTGTTTCTTATTACTAAATATACTCCTACTGGCAATCCCTGCACTTTATGCTCAAAGCAACTATCGTCCGGGATTTATCATCACCCTTCAAAAAGATACGGTATACGGAGAAATTGACTATCGTACAGATAAAATAAATGCCACACGTTGTGTCTTTCTTACCCAGGATAATAGTGGTGGTAAACCTGTTACCTATCACCCTTTTGATATCTTGGGATACCGTTTTACGGATGATGGTAAATACTATATCTCCAAGAATATAGAATTGCAATATGGCGTCCCTAAGCCCGTTTTCCTCGAATACCTGCTGCAAGGAATGAAAAGCCTGTACTACTATGAGACAGAAGATGACATACCTGTCTACTTTGTCGAAGACAATAATACTCTTGTAAAAATAGATGCACCCAAACTATCCAGGCAGACTACCAGTATGCAGTTTAAAGACCAGACCGACCGATATATCCCACTTCTGCACTACGCATTCAAGGATTGTCCGAGCCTGGCACCCAAAATTGACCGGGCACGTTTCAATCGCAAGGAAATGATGAAAATTACTAAGGAATATCATTATGCAATGTGTACCAACAACGAAGAGTGCATCGAGTTTGAAGCGAAAGAAGATAAACGCTCGATACAACTGGACGTTACTCCTTATGCAGGAGTTATACAATACAAAGTTCCATCAGGCAGTTCGATCGGACTCTATAGCTCACCCGATTTATCTTATCTGGCAGGAGTTACTTTAGCTATCAGCAACAGACGGTGGATGAGTTCGCTCAGTGGCTGCTTTGATCTGTCTTTTTCACGCATCGCATCTTCTGCAAAATCATTTAGCGATTATAATAACTCATACTATACATACAAACATAGCGGAACAATGCTTTCAGGCAAACTGGGAATACGCTATACTTATCCGAAGGGAATGGTACGCCCATTTGCCGAACTAGGATTGGACGTCAGCGGAATGATCAATGCTAAAATAAAGACTAATGATAAAAGCGAGAGATGGCTGGACGGTGTCTATCCAGGCTATTATGCTAATGCGGGAATAAACTTCAAACTTTCGCAAAAGAAAAAACAAATGATATGTGTGCGTGCTCAATTCAAGGGTTTAAGAGACATGATGGAGAAATCCGCCCTCGTTAATGGCTGGTCAGGAGTGATAGGATATACATTTTAGCTACTATTTTATTCGCCTGTACAATACTCACATTAGGATATTCTCTAAAAAACCGTTTCTCTTGCTATACCCACATTCTACCTTACAACAAAACTCTCCTTATTTCAGCCTTTCGAATGAATAAGGAGAGCCTTATATAACTGGGTTATCAGCCATTAACACTTGACTTTTCAAGTATTAATAACTGACGCGACAAGTATTAATACCTGAGAAGTCAGATATTAAGACCTGTCGTGACATATTAGAATGCTTGTACCAGAGTTTATTAACTACCGTCTTAGTAAGTCACCGTCAACGGTGTACGCACTTTCTGCGCATACTCAGCCATATACGCATTCCACGCATCAACCGTCTTGATAGCAGCCTTATCCCAGGCAGAACCCCAGTAATAAGTGTATTCCGAGCCCGGTTCATACTCGCTGATTGCCAGTACATGACCGTCAGCTCCACCGCGCAGCTCCTTCTTCTCCTTTTCCGGGAAAAGAACCGTTTTTGCCTCTTTTACCAGTGAAGGAAATGCAGCACCGATAAATATCTTACCGTTACCGCCGCTTCTGTCGGTTGTAGGGTCTACATAGGTGATATAGCCGTTTGCAGCGTCTGCTGTAACCACACCGTCCGGTTCACGAAGAACGATTCCGGTAGTCACAGGCATCGCTTCTTTCAGGTTAGTATACGAAACAACGGTTTTATTCAGGTAAGAACCAGCATCCAAACTAATGACACGCGTCTCCACCACGTTAGAATCGCCACGGACAGTCAACGGGTTAAATTCCAGCTTCACAGTGAAGCGCAGCGGGCCATTATCAAGGATTTCCTGTGTCCGATAGCAATAAGGATAGATAATCGTATCACCCGCCATCAGAGCGGCTGTACCGCAGCCCAGCGTAGGACCTACGGCATAACAATCCATTCCGTAGCCGTGGTCAATGTGATAAGAGATGGCATTTTGCAGTTCGGCAGCCGCTTTAGGATCTGTCTTTTTCAGTTCGGCAATTCTGGCACGCTTTTCCTTATCCAGTTCTTCAGCGTAAAGACTTTCAAGAATCGGTTCCGTAGTGTTATACTTCGTAAAGAGGTCGTAGCCGAAACCACGTTCACCACGTTTCTGCAAGGCAGGGCCATAGGCACGGTATCCGCCCAGGTCATTCTCCCATGCCACGTCGTCCAGACGTTCGGGATAATAGCGGCCGCAGGCAATTACATTATACGGGTCGGGAGTACCCGATTGGATAGTATAAGTGGCTGTGCCGTTTGCTTTCACCGTAGCCGGGAAAACCACTTTCTCGTCATACGTCACTTGATAAGGTACTTGCTGGCCATCTTCACCAAGCACTACGATCTGAGCCGTATCAGCCAGTTGCAGCTTGGCTACAACGTCACTCATCGGAACCTCAACCATTTCACCTGTGCGCTCCAACGCCAGAGGATTGGTTACTGTAACCGTCATTGACTGCTTGCTGTCAGCACAAGAGGCAAACCCCATCAGGGCAATAGCAGCCAGAATAAATATCTTCTTCATATTATACACAACAAATAAGGGGATAGAATCAGGTAAAAAACGAAAGGGGATAAATGTAAACCGTAAACTATTCAACAGAAAAACGATAAGGTGACAGGCAGTAAAGAATCCCTTTACCACCCTATCACCTTATTATAATCTCTTGTTATCGTTATTTCGGCTGTTTTCCGATATAAGCCAGGATACCACCGTCTACGTAAAGAACATGGCCGTTAACAGCGTTAGAAGCCTCAGAAGCCAGGAATACGGCAGGACCAGTCAGTTCTTCCGGATCCAACCAACGACCGGCAGGAGTCTTGGCGCAGATGAATGAATCGAACGGGTGACGGCTTCCGTCTGCTTGTTTCTCACGAAGAGGAGCAGTTTGCGGAGTAGCGATATAACCCGGGCCGATGCCGTTACACTGAATGTTGTATTCACCATATTCAGAGCAGATATTGCGAGTCAACATCTTCAATCCACCTTTGGCAGCAGCATAAGCCGATACAGTTTCACGACCCAGCTCAGACATCATAGAGCAGATGTTGATGATTTTACCGGCACGCTTCTTCATCATGGCAGGCAACACAGCCTTAGAAACGATGAACGGAGCGTTCAAGTCGATATCAATCACACGACGGAAGTCAGCAGCTTCCATTTCGTGCATAGGAACACGGCGGATAATACCGGCGTTATTAACAAGGATATCAATCGTACCTACTTCTTTCTCGATAGTAGCAACCATTGCCTGAACAGCCGGTTCGTCTGTTACGTCGCATACATAACCGTGAGCTTTAATTCCCTTTTCAGCATAGGCAGCCATGCCTTTGTCTACCAACTCCTGGTTGATGTCGTTAAAACATACAGTAGCGCCTTGTTCTGCGTAAGCAGAAGCAATTGCAAAACCGATACCGTAAGAAGCACCTGTAACGAGAGCTACTTTACCTTTCAAAGAAAAATTCAAATACTGATTCATAATTTTTTGTTATTAAATGATGAAAACTATTGTAGTTGTTTATTTTAAATCTGTAATTAATGAGAAGTCCTGATCGCCATAATCGAGGTTTTCGCCGCCCATACCCCAGATAAAGGTATAGTTGTGGGTAGCCGCAGCCGAATGGATCGACCATTCGGGAGACAGAACAGCCTGATCGCCCTTCATCCATACGTGACGAGTTTCGTCCACCTCACCCATAAAGTGGCAGATAGCGTGCTCTTCGGGGATTTCGAAGTAGAAGTATGCCTCCATACGACGGCTGTGCACGTGGGCAGGCATCGTGTTCCATACGCTTCCCGGAGCAAGTTCAGTCATACCCATCTGTAGCTGGCAGGTAGGCAATACCTGATTGACCAGCATCTTATTGATGTTACGGTGGTTGGAACCTTCCAACGAGCCCATTTCAGCCACTACGGCATCCGCTTTCGTCACTTTACGGTCGGGATAGTTGCGGTGTGCGGTCAGTGAGTTGAAATAGAATTTGGCAGGATTGGAAGCGTCCTTGCTTTCGAACGTCACCACACGGTCGCCCGAACCAAGGTAGAGGGCTTCTTTATAGTCAAGTTCGAAAACCGCGTCTCCGGCCTTCACTACGCCCGGTCCGCCTACATTGTAAATACCCATTTCACGACGGGTCAGGAAGAACGGAGCCTTCAACGGGTCTATCGCTTCGAGTGTCAGCACCTCTCCTACCGGAAGCGCGCCGCCTACAACCATACGGTCGTACATGGAGTACACCATATTCACTTCGTTGGGAACAAATATCTTTTCGATTAAGAAATCGCGACGGATTCTTGCAGTATCATAACTTTTTGCATCCTCGGGATGCGCAGCATAGCGAATTTCATAGTTCGTTTTCATACCTTATTTATTTATAGTTATTGAATAAGCTCTCTTTCTCAAATGCACATCGTTTACGTACACGATGCAAAAATAGTAAAAGAAAACGGGTTAACCTTGCAATTTTGTTCCAATTATCCACCAAAAATGTCCATAATTGATGCAATGTACATCTTTTTAACGAACTATAATACGTTTCGAAGGAGTTTTTTACCTAACAGAAGAAAAATAGACTGTCCCTGTTTTTTCTGAAAAAAGAAGTCGGTATGCGCACACTTTGACGGCTATTTTCAATGAAATAAAATGATATAAAAAAAGGAAACTCCAATAATCAATGATTATCAGAGCTTCCTTTTTGTTGTCCTACCAAGATTCGAACTTAGACAAACAGAACCAAAAACTGTTGTGCTACCATTACACCATAGGACAAACATATGCGCTTTCTGTTAAAAAGCGGTGCAAAGATAGAGGTTTGCAAGCAAACCTCCAAATATTTCGATTACTTTTTTACTTTGCCACCTTGCAAATCGCTGAATTTTACTTCGCGATCAGCAGAAAATAGTTCTTTTTACCACGCTGAACAAGCAGATATTTCTCGTCAAGCAGATCGGCAGTCGTAATGACTTGGTCAAAGGCTTCCAGCTTCTCTTTATTCAATGATACGCCACCGCCCTGAACCAATTTACGCATTTCGCCTTTCGAAGCAAATACAGCCGCATTATCGACAAACAGATCAACAGCCTTCACTCCTTCCGCCAAGGCGTCACGAGAGATTTCAAACTGGGGAACGCCTTCGAATACAGCCAGCAACGTATCTTCATCCAACTTACGCAATGACTCGGAAGTAGCGTTACCGAACAGGATATTAGACGCATCAACCGCTGCATTGTAATCTTCTTCGGAGTGAACCATGACAGTCACTTCCTTCGCCAGACGTTTCTGCAGAGCACGCAAGTGCGGAGCCTGCTGGTGTTCGGCCACCAATGCTTCGATTTCTTCCTTCTCGATCGAAGTGAAAATCTTGATATAGCGTTCTGCATCAGAGTCGCTTACGTTCAGCCAAAACTGATAAAACTTATAGGGAGAAGTATAACGAGAATCCAGCCAGATATTTCCGGATTCAGTTTTGCCAAACTTACCACCGTCAGCCTTTGTGATCAGCGGGCAAGTCAGCGCGAACACCTCTCCCCCATTGGTACGGCGAATCAGTTCTGCTCCGGTAGTGATATTTCCCCACTGGTCGGAACCGCCCATCTGAAGTTTACATCCTTTAGTTTCATACAGATGAAGGAAATCGTAGCCTTGAAGCAGCTGATAAGTAAATTCGGTGAATGACAGTCCGTCACGTGCTTCTCCGTTGAGGCGACGTTTTACAGAATCCTTTGCCATCATATAGTTTACAGTGATATGCTTACCTACTTCGCGAACAAAGTCAAGGAAAGAAAACTCTTTCATCCAGTCATAATTGTTCACTAATTCAGCACGGTTAGGCACATCCGACTCGAAGTCGAGGAACTTGGCAAGCTGTTTTTTGATACACGCCTGATTGTGACGCAATGTTTCCTCGTTCAGCAGGTTACGTTCTGCCGATTTTCCGGAAGGGTCTCCAATCATACCTGTAGCGCCACCGATGAGTGCCAGCGGCTTATGGCCGCAGCGTTGTAAATGACGAAGGATCATCACTCCACAAAGGTGACCAATGTGTAGCGAATCGGCAGTCGGGTCGATACCCAAATAGGCAGTCACCTGCTCTTTGTTTAACAACTCTTCCGTTCCCGGCATGATGTCCTGCAGCATGCCACGCCATCTCAATTCTTCTACAAAATTCATCGTATTACTCTTTTTATTAGGTTTTTATTGTCTTTCAATTCCATGTGCGACAAAAGTACGACTCTTTCTCGGAAGATACAACTCTTAACGCCTAAAAAAGACTTTTTGAATATTTTCCCGAATCGCCTGCCGCAGCTCTTCCACATCCGCGCTTCGTGCTTTCGCCACCTGCCTCAGCACTTCTTCAATGTCGACCGGACTGTCATCCGTCTCCAGAAACAGGTGACCGACAGGCACTCCCCTCACCGTTTCCTCCGGATAGTGCGCACCGAAAGAAAGATAAATACCGTTCTTTATCAGTTGCTCCGCCTGCTGCGGTTTCCCGCGAAAGCCGTGCCAAATCCAGGGTTGAGCCGGATTCAGTTTCTTCCTCACCGCCAGCAACTCATCCATCGCCTTCACACAATGAATAATCAGCGGCAACCGATATTTCTCCGACAATTCCACCTGCTTCTCAAACATTCTTATCTGAAGCTCCATCGGAGCAGTTGTCAGTTTATCGAGTCCCGCCTCTCCTACCGCTACAAACTGCTCTTTCACAAGCAACTGCTGCAGAAGTTCAAATTGCTCTTCCGCATTGCGCTCCGTCAGTTTCCAGGGATGAATGCCGGCCGAATAGAAAGATCCCTCTTTACCTGCCGTCCTGACATCCGAAGCCGACAGGCACAGCGAATCATCCACCGGTAATGGATAATTGATAATCGCTTTACCGTGGGAAACATCCTCCGACTTGTGAGTATGAATATCCAGAATATGACTCGCGTTATTCTCCATATCTCTCGTTCTTTAGGACAAATCGTTTTTAAGGTACAGGATCGTAACCGGAACCACCCCACGGATGACACCTGAGGATGCGCCGGACAGCCAGATAGAGTCCTTTGACGGGACCGTGCTTCTTGATAGCTTCGACCGCATAGGCCGAGCAGGTGGGCGTAAACCGACAAGACGGAGGGGTAAGGGGCGAAATACACACCCGGTAAAAATAGATAGGAATCAGCAGTAAGAATGAAAATACCTTCCTCACAAGACTTTTCAGGGACATCCAGCAGACAGACATCCGGTGAGCACGGGGCTTCATGAGGATAATTTTTCAGAAATGCGCGAAAGCGCTGTCTTCATTTTCTCTTCCAGTTCGGCAGTGACTACAAACTCGTCCGACAGATAGATAAAGGCGATTGCCAGGCGCTGTCCCCTGCTTTGCAGGCCGTCCAGCAGTGGCTGTTTATTCTTCCGGTAGACTTCGCGTATCTGCCGTTTCACCCGATTGCGCTTTACAGCACGTTTGAAACGTCGCTTCGATACGCTGATAAGTATCGTTGCCGGCACTTCACCTTGTTCTACGGGCATATATACAACGCGTATCGGAAAGATGGAAAACGACTTGGAATGGCCGCCTTCGAACATCTTTCCGATCAATATTTTACTATTCAGCCTTTCGGCTTTACGCAAAGTATATACGCTCACGCTGTTTATTTATTGTTTTCCTTGATGAACATATCGAGCGCAGCCGTCATCGACGGAGCCTGCACTGTCGGTGCTTCAAGGTCCAGACGGAGTCCGGCGTCGCGTACAGCTTGCGCGGTAGTCGACCCGAAGGTACCGATTCTGATCTCTTTCTGGTCAAAGTCCGGGAAGTTCTTCTTCAAAGAAGTTACTCCGGCAGGGCTGAAGAACACGAGCATGTCATAATCAAATTCCTCATCCGATGTAAAGTCGTTGCTCACAGTACGATACATCACCGCTTCCGTGTGCTGTATGTTATTCTTGTCGAGCAGGTTTTTCACATCATCATTGTGCACGTCCGACATAGGGACGAGATATTTCTCCGTTTTATGCTTTACGATAGATGGCACCAAATCTTCAATCTTTCCGGTAGCACCGAAGAAGATTTTACGTTTGCGATATTGCACATACTTCTGAATGTACAATGCAACCGCTTCCGTGACACAGAAATACTTCATTGTTTCCGGAATGGTCACACGCATCTCCGTACACAGATTAAAGAAGTGATCGATTGCGTGGCGGGAAGTGAATATAACGGCTGTGTGATCAAGAATTGAAACCTTCTGTTGCCGGAATTCTTTCGCCGAAAGACTCTCGACCTTTATAAACGGCCGGAAATCTATTTTTACGCCATATTTCTCTGCTATGTCGTAATAGGGAGATTTCTCTGACGCAGGCTTAGGCTGCGAAACTAGTACTTTTTTAATTTTCAACGTCCTAAATTTTTATTAGCAATACATTGTTTACCTGAATCATTCCCTGATAGAGTAGCAGACAGGGTATGATTTCAAGAGCGCAAAAGTACAAAATTAATAGGAAAGCCGCACTTAATTGATGAAAAAAAAGCTTTACCCACTTATAAAACATCAATATTTTAGTAAAAATTAGAATAATTAGTCCGATTATCACTAAATTGGTCAGATTCAGATCGAAATAAACAAGGAATAGAACAAAAGGGAAAAGGGCGAATCCGACATAATATATGAGCGTAGAATAAGATTCCAGCCATATATTTGTCTTGTTTTTGTCAAAAAACACCCATCCGAGGAACATATAAAGTAACCATTTCAGTAAAAAATAGGCAAGGCAGAAGCCGACATAAATCCCCAATAGCAGAAGAGGGGAGACCTTGGTCATCAGCATCGGGCATGTATCATGAAAATAATTGAAAAAGACGATACCTGTCAATACACAGGTCTGCACTACCAGTACGAGGAGATAGCGCACATCGGCTGCCGTGGAACTATCAAAAATGCTTGTCCGCTCGCGATGCAGCACAAAGTCTTTCACTTGTTGGGTGAGAAACTTCTTTCCGCGAGCCAGAGCGATGGAGGAAAGAAAGAAGCAGGCGAGCAATGTCAAGGCAATCACATCATCCGTACGGGGAGAGTAGGAGACAGGGATTCCCTCGAATCCGGAGTTCAGTATATCGGCTATCATATGGCTGCAAATTTACGGATAGAAGCGTCCCATACGGGAGTTGTCTGAAGTAACTCCACCGCTTCTTCCGGTGTTTGTGCCACTTTCCATATATCACCGTGTTGCTGGCGCATGAAGTTTTCCTCTATGGCCCGTTCGAGCATTTGGAGTAGCGGATCAAAAAAGCCGTTTATATTCAGAATGATAATCGGATTCAGATACAGTCCGAGCTGTTTCCATGTGATGATTTCAAGTAATTCTTCCAGAGTGCCGCATCCGCCCGGCAAGGCAATGATGCCGTCACTCAGATTCGCCATCTTCTGCTTGCGTTCGTGCATGGAAGTGACTTCGATCAATTCCGTCAACCCTGTGTGATGCCAGTTCTGCTCGACCATGAAGTGAGGGATAACACCTGTCACTTCACCGCCATTCTTCAGAACTGCGTCAGCTACGGAGCGCATCAGTCCGATGCTTCCGGCACCGTTTATCAGACGGATATGTTGTTTGGCAAGCAAGCTACCGAGCTTTTCGGCTGCTTCAAAATATACGGGGGCTATCTTAGTGCTGGATGCGCTGTATACGCATACGGAATGTATCTGATTCATTGTCTTTTGCAAGTTTACTGGATGAATGGGTACAAAAGTACAAAGAAATCAGATACATATCAAAATGAATGTGCAATTTATGTTTCGGTTTGTTTTTTTAGAATTCAAAGCTATAGATTATAGACGGAACTATGCCATAAAGGTAGATTTTATATGTCTTCGCAGCATCCATAGAATAATGCACATCTCCACGCCCCGCATAAATAGAAAATACATTCTTCCTGTTATAAAGATTAATAATCGAACAAGTAAGAGTTCCTTTTTTCATACGATAGGCTGCCGATAAGTCTAATTGGTGGTAAGCAGGTGCACGATAGCCGTTTCTCGAACTATAGATATATAAAAGAGCTCCTTGAAATTCATACTTACCAACCGGAAGAGTCAGATTCATCCCCGAACAATAAGAGAAAGTAGAAGATAACGACCATCGTTTATTGATATTATAGTTCAGAAACAGTTTCAGATTATGGGGACGGTCGTATACCGGACGATATTCCGTATCCTTTATATTAGCCAGTCGGTTGCGGGCATGAGAAAGTGTATAGCTCGCCCAGCCCGTTAAATCTCCTTTGTTCTTGGATAGATAAAATTCCACCCCATAACTTTCGGCTTCTCCTTGTTCCACCTCTTTCTCAATCAAATTATTCATGAAGATATTCACATCATCTTTGAAATCAATAATATGATCCGACTTTCGATAAAAAGCTTCCATGGAGAATGTATATTGGCGATCTGCCTTATTCCATTCATATCCGACAGCTAACTGCCTCATTACTTCAGGCTCCAAATTTTTATTAGCTGGAATCCACATATCCGATGGGATACCGACAGAAGAGTTTGAAAGCATGTGCAGATTCTGCGAGGCTTGATTGAAAGACATATTCAAACGGTTATTTCGATTCAGATCATAAGAAAGTTCCGCTCTCGGTTCGGGAACGATGAAAGTCTTTCCTTCGTAACCGGGTCCCGAAGGGGTATAAAGTGCAGCCAAACGAATCCCTCCATTCAATTGGAAACGGGAAGCAAACCGGTACTCGATCTCTCCATAAAGTCCAACATCCAGCATTTTTCTCCGATCCATCTGAAAAGGGACCACATGAGTGAAGCCTCCATAGTTATCAAGGCTGCCCGGTCTTGTAGTAAAAAAATGCAGCGCTCCTCCAGCTTTTATTTTCAGATTGCGGGAAGCAGTATGCTCCAAATCATACTTCAGTTGATAAGATTGCATATTTGACTTCCACAAATAGTGCAACCCATCCGAATAATTTTTATAGCGATAGTAGTAATTACTAAAGATAACACTCAAGTTGGTATAAGTCTTATGATTCAGCACATGATTCCAACGGAAAGTAGATGTAGCATTTCCCCAATCCATTCCATACCCCCGCACAAATCGGTCAAAAACAGTATGGTCGCCACCTGTATACACTGAGAAATAAATTCGGTTACGGTCGTCAATAATCGTATTAATCTTTGCGTTTACATCGTAGAAGTACATCTGTGGATCTGGTGCAAACTTATTTCCCAATAAACTGCAAGTCAGTCCGGGATAAGCAAATCTGCCAGCAACCAAATAAGAACTCTTATCCTTTTTCAGTGGCCCCTCAAACATGACCTTCGAAGCAACCAACCCGACTGTAGCCATTCTCTTATGTTTCTTATTATTTCCCTCTTTCATACGTATGTCAATAACGGAAGAAGCTCTTCCACCATAGTTCAACGGAAAATATGATTTATACAAATTCACGCTTTGCACCGCATCGTTGTTGAACGCAGAAAAGAATGAAAGAGCATGATTGGGATTAAAGACGACAGCCTCATCAAGCAGAACTAAATTCCCCCACTGATTACTACCACGCACAGAAATATTATTTGCCCCTTCATTCCCACTAGCAATTCCAGGGAGGAACTGCAGGGCCTTCAGCAAATCGGGCTCACCACCTACTGTTGGCAATGCCTGTATATCTTTCTGCCCTAACCGAAACTGACCGGTATGTCTGCGGTCTGCCACTACTTCCACATCTTTTAGTTGATAATCGCCCGGCTGAAGTGCAAAGTTTAACACCTTATCCGAGATTATATTCAAAGTATCCGTCTGCGTAACATAGCCCAAAACAGAACACCGAATAATTCGTTTCCCTTTTTCAAGACTTATCGAATACATTCCATACGAATTTGTTGAAACTCCAACACCCGAAGTATAGTCGAAAACATTGGCATCAGACAATACTTCTCCTGTCTGTCCGTCAACGACACGACCTCTCACAAGCAACGTCTGTGCAGATAGTTCCGATAAAGAACTACAACCCAAAAGCACAAACAATGATATGCAAACAACCGATTTCTTCATTGCAATATTATATTAATGCCTTCTATCTACAAACATTCCCTTCTCAGAATAAGCACTTACCCGGAAGAGCCCCCATACGTTACCACTAATATTACTTTCCACATTTGTGGGAGTAGGGGTATATGCACCTCCATCTATCCGAAGTTGCTCAATAGCCTTATCATAAATATCGTAGCATGCTTTGGATATTGATTCCATTGTGATAAATACAGAATCACCAATGACTGGATAATGTGACCCAGGTGCAATATTTCTCACCCCCTCTCCATCACTCACAAGAAGATCCACTACTGTATCAGCCAAATGTTCATCGCTCAAAATAGAATATCTCCAATTTTCATCAGCCCGAAACAACCAATGAATAGATGAAACGGGGAATGTCAAGGAAGAATATTCTTTTACATGAAACAGATAATAATTTTCGATCTCCGGTTGATTGACAAAACTGATAATAGGGGCCCAAGATGCCGTTTTTCCTTCTCCTAAATCAAAATTCTGTACTTTCAAATCTGTTATTTCAGTCTTAGGGATCATTGTTTCTGTGGCTGTATGATGTTCTCCCTTATAATAGATATCCAATGTATAGGTATGACCTTCTATACCATAAATTTTTGTAGTTATATATACCCCACGTCCCCTATACCGCCCATTACCTAATGGCTCATATTCCATTTTCTGAGTTCGGTAATTGTAATAATGCAATTCCACATAAGAAGAGCCTTCTTCTTGAGGAATTAGTAACTGTAGAGTATCTTTAATTCCTGCTGTAACATCTTCTATCACAATCTCGGCATCCTCAATCCCTTCATAGTAATACTTCTCCGCCGATATAGTAGCCGGCTTAGTCAGTTGAAAAAAGTAAGGAGGAGGACCACTTGAGATAAGTCCTCGAAAGACAATTCCATTGGCTATATTGTCAGGCATATCGACTTTAAATTCTTCTTCACAGGACAGGAAGAAAAAACAAAAGGAACAAATTCCTAT
The DNA here is from genome assembly GCA_019412825.1 of Bacteroides thetaiotaomicron. GTDB lineage: Bacteria > Bacteroidota > Bacteroidia > Bacteroidales > Bacteroidaceae > Bacteroides > Bacteroides thetaiotaomicron_A. The sequence goes on from DXOL01000029.1 coordinate 348,395, forward strand.
TTTTATAAGAAAAAGAAAACATATAGATTTCTTCATAGTCAGTTATAGGTTCTTCAGTTTTTACTGCAATTCATATTCTAAAAGTCTAGATAGTTCTTCATACGAATTAGTCATGTATACAAGACGATCATTAATGATGATAGTAGGAGTTGCAAAAATTCCTCGATTCACCAAATCATTTATAGTTTTATCTAGCATCTCGTAGTTCTCAGACGAAAGTAGATCTCGCTTAAACCGCGTCATATCTAAGTTCTTGCTCCTTGCCAAATTAAATATATAAGTGGAATCAGCAACTCCTTCATATGCAAAAATAGTATCATGAAAGTCCCAAAATTTATTTTGCCGACCGGCTGCCTCACAAGCTAATGCAGAAAGGGTAGGGGAATCGCCAAAACTGACAAACCCAAACTTTACTCTATCTTTATATTTATCATAAATGCGTTGTAATGTACGCTCAAATGCCACACAGCGTTCACAAGTAAAATCAGAAGCTACAATAAAGCTAACAGAAGCATCCATGTTTCCTCTATAATAAACACATAAGTCGGTTATTACGCATTTAGGCTGTTTAGGAGGAAAGATATACTTCTTAATGCTTGCTTTGCTATACAATGAATCAACTAACTGCTGGATAAATATTGAACGGAGCTTATTTTTCAGAGTAAGTTCCCCTTCCATCGTTTTTGGGGAGGAACCATACAATTGGCTTCTTACTATATTTACCTGATTATCATCCAATTTATAAAGCGCCTTGATGCTATCTAAGTTAGTGCCTGTTCTCATATCCACATATAGTTCCAAATATTGCTCAGCAGTCATGTTTTGTTTTTTAGCTTCTTTATCCAATAGTTTCTTCTTTATCAGATCATCCAATACTTTTGATTTTATTTCATAAGCCATATTCAATAAATCAAAAAGTTCCTGTTTACTAGCTTCCGACAGATCTGATAAAAGAATAGTTTCGTCATTCACTTCCGCCACTATTTCCTTATTCGCATGAGAACAAGAAAATAGCAACAGAAGCAAAGATATGCATAATAATTGTTTCATCAATATAAACGAGATGGGTAAAATCTATTATTTTTACTAAATTTAGCATCTGTACTTAAAGATACTGAATAGGTCGTATTTCCATTTTCAGTAATCCCAAAATCATTTAATGCTACGGACTCGTTAAAACTATTATCTAAAGTATATCCAAGATTGTATCTTTGTATCCAGTTTTTATTATTGCTATCTTCATCATCACAATGAATCGTTCCAGTTGCAGCATTGGTAGTCGACAATAAACCATATTGTATACCAGCAGGACCAAAATAATTGGCTATACTGAAAGATGATCCATTAGATGGAAATCCCCAAGCTAATGTTACATCGTCATCTATTTTCGTATAACCGCCAAGACTGGCTTTACTATTATAAAGATTGTCATTACCTTCTACATAGTTAGACGGATTATTATCTTCCGCATCATGGTGGCAAACAATTACATCCATTTGACGGTTTTCCCTACGATACTCTTGAGTTAATGTCAGATTATAATTAATATGGTCAACAAGTAATACGCCTCCGGGATAATAACGACTTGCATTTGTTAAGCAGAAAACAAAATTGACATTACCATTTTCAATATATGTAGCACCTACATTTCCCGTAGTATACGAATTGTCTCTCTTGTCCTCACAATCCATAGATATTCTAAGTTCTTTGTATGTACCGCAGCTACTGATTTTGAACACACCAACAACACCCCCTTTTGCTGCATACACACCTCTCATCACCCTCTCTTTAGCCACAGATTCACGATTCATCAATTCTGCCTTATACTCATCCATAGATGCTTGAATTTCATCTTCACTAGCCAAAGTCTCAATCTTTTCTCCCTCGTCATCAGCTTCCTTAGCCTTAACGTCATCATACTCGCTATTCAATTGAGCCAAATCCTGCTCAGTTTCCGGTAAATAATAACTGTCGCTACAAGAACTGCATATTGCGAATGCAGCTAATGCGATAAAAATATTCCTTTTCATCGTGTTCTACGGTTAACCACCACCATAAGTTTTTCATTAATATTCAAGAATAAAATCACCTGATAAAGTCGAATTTCCGATACTAATTTCTAAAGAATACTCGCCAGCAGCCTCTCCTGTAAGGTCTATTTGGAGTGTAGTTACATTCAAATCGGTGGATGAATAAACAATCTCACCTGTTTCAGCATTTTTCACTGTAATCGTTGCTGAACTAGCAACAACAGGGAAATCAACCGACAACAATGAACCATCAATATAAGCAGTCGGAAGAAGAGGTATTGAACGATGAGAATCCTGCATTCCTTTACTTTTCAGTTTAATGCTCTGCCTAGTTGCCAACCCCATAGCAAAAGTGTCAACACTTACCTGAAGTAACATTGTCAATAAGAAAAGAAATAGAAGTTTTGTTTTCATAATAATTGTGTTTTTTAAATCCTGTTTCAAAAATACACAAGTATGATGAATAAAGCTATTTTTATGAGGTAACAACGGTAACAGCCCTTCCAACAAAAGGTAACAGTCAGTAACAAAACATCAGTAGCAAGCTAATTATCCAAAGAATATATATTCAAATATATCCTCTCTCAATTTTCCTTTAATGCGACTCTTCCGCATTTTAAGAGCTTCCGAAGATACATTCATTAATTCTAAAATGACTGTATTTGAACAATGCATCAATGAGAGTACACAATAAAATAAATCATCGTTAGTCAAAGCCGGACAACACTTTTCCAAATTCGCCATTACGTCAATAAACGCCTTGCGAATCGCCACATTTATCTCAAATCTAGAAGCACTCATCGACAGCAACTGTTTAGGAGTTGCTGTCTCCATCGCCTGCAGTTTCTTATAACATTCAGTTAATTCAAACATAGACATACATAGTTTGAACTGCCGTTCTCCAAGTTCTACCAATTTATTTATATGCTCCTCTTCAGATTCCATAGCTTTTTCTTCCCTTAGCTCCATAGTGTCCACACGCTTCTGCATAAGCTCTTTTTGCAGAGCAATATAACGTTTCTTTCTTCTTCTATCATTCCACATGAAAAAGAAAACACCTGCTAGCACAAGAATAAAAACAGTACCTACCAAATAGCCAATCACGGCTTGTTCTTGCCGGGACACCATTCTTTTATGCTCCTCCAATTGATGATTGTCCATTAATTCATCAAGTTTTTGTCTATCAGATAATTCTTGAATAGAATCATAAAGAACCATATAAGCATCAGCGTTCTGCACCGCAGCTTCCCAATTACCAAGTCTCTTTTCCAACTCATATAGCCCGTCATAACGTGCAGCCCTCCCATAGACATCTTGTACATCTTTATTCAGAGCAAAGTAATACCGAGCAGAATCAAGTTGGTCCAATTCGAGCATAATTTCTCCTTTATGACGATAAACCTTATCTAACTCATCCGATTTTAGCATTGACATTACTTTTGAAATATATTCATTAGCTCGAACATATTCTTTCTTCTGCTCATATACTGTCGCAAAGTCATTATAGAGTATTGGCAACCGACTCGAATCCTGAGTAACTAATACGCAATCATAGGCTTTCCGAAAATAACACAATGCGCTATCCAATTGATTCCGCATCAAAAAAACATGCGCCATACCTCTTAGCGAATAATAGGCAGATTCCTTATCTTCATAAAGAATTTGATAGGCTTTTTTATAAGCCTCCATAGCCACATCATATAAATCTTCCTCCAAATAACACTCTGCCAGATTATCATATATCATTGCCAAGAATTCATTCTCATCAGGCATTAACTGAATAGCATCTAAATACTTATCCACAGCAAAAGGAATACGCTCCATATCCCGATACGTAGCTCCCCAATAATAGTGAGCCTGCGCAGCCCGCAGACTTTTCTTCTTACCATAATAATTCACCGCTACTTTTATCAATGAATCATCATTCAAAGTTACATAATTCTTATGTCGTGCCTGAGTCAGCAACAAAGCATACAACGCCCCATCGCCATGCGATAACTTTTGTGGAAAAGGAATACTTTCAAGGAAAACCAAGGCACTATCAGGATACTCAGTCATTAAAGAATCAGCATACAACAATAATTGATTTTCCTTTCGAGAAGTACAAGAAGAAAGGAATAAAAGAAAAAGACCGATAAAAACAGAGAATCGGAGAGCCATACGCTTGGATAAATAATATGTTTGTGTACCTGCCATTATCGTTTTGTATTATGATAATACAAAGAAAAACCTTTTTTACGACACCAACAATCTTTACTATTAAAAATAAAGGTCGATCAAATACTTTATTGATAAGATTTGACTCCAACAAGCATCAGGAATGGCTGGTTGTTGAGGATATAGTTCCAACGTGCAGGACATATAGATCCAACGTACAGCGCATATAGATCCAATGCACAGGGTATATATAGCCTGTACATTGGATGTTATACTTCTCTCGGTGACTTATTGGGCATTCATTCCTGTACGGTTTTCCGCTAATTACCATCCATCCCACTACGTATAAATGAACTCTGCCAACAGATTAAACAAAACCTGCATTTACCTCAAACAGAGCCTGTATTCAAGATAAACAGAGCCTCTATCCAAGGCAAACAAACCCTCTGTTTGATCAGAACACTCTCTTCGCTTGATTGATCTGAAATAAGCCGGCAGCTCGCCAACTTTCACCTCGGAGGCGAGCAGACTTCAGCTCGGCGATAAATGAAGTTCAGCTTGGGGCTTACAAAATTTAGCCCGTACGTCAGGGCTGAAAGAACTGAAACCACCTGCCCCCTTCCAAAGTATGTCAGAGACGGGGTTGTAAAGCAGTGCCTTCAGCCGCTATCCCCTTCTGACAGGGAGCTTGCGGACGAAACTGAAAAAGCTGAATGCAGATTTCAAGATAATAATAGCATAGGATAAAAGTCATACATCTTTCATTCAATTGTAGTACATCTCTGCCCGAAACGTTGTACATCTCCGCCCCAAACGCTATACATCATCAACCCACCTGTAGTACTAAACCCCAGTAACCGAAGTACTTCTCACGGTCAAGTCTTGTACTTATCGCAAAGGAATCACACACGTTCACCTGAGAGAATTTCCACAAGTAGATTGACGAAGCCAGCAAGCCCCCGCCAACATGACGGCAAGCCTTTGCTGATACGTTGGCAAACCTTCGCTGATACGCTGTCAAAGGCTTGCCGAGAAACAGGAAAAAGATCAATATAAAAGACTTATCCTATAGCATTTTTCACATACTGCGTCGGCGAAACATGATAGAACTCCTTGAATCTTTTGCCAAAATATTTGCCGTCGCAATAACCCAGACAAGTGGCAATTTCCTCAACAGTATATTGCTGTGTAAGCAGCAACATTCTGGCTTTATCCATCTTGAAAGAAAAGATATATTCCTGAGGCGAACTCCCGGTAATTTCCGTAATCTTATTGTAGAATTTGGTACGGCACATTCCGAGGTCCGAAACCAACTTTTTCACCGTATAGCTATCTTCTGAAAGGTTCTTCTCCAGGAGTTGATGCACTTTTTCCATGAATTGCGCAACCTCTACATCTCTCTTGGTTACTACGGGAAGATCAGCATAGCAATTGCCTGTCATGAACTTCTTGAAATACTCATTTTGGGCGACACGTCCATCTATGAGAAACTGAATGTCCGCTTTCAACTTACATATATCAATCATGCGTTGTTCCAACTTATCGGCCCCGCAACGCAGATGAGCGAGATAACTCTCATTATCATTGGAATGTATCAGAAGAATAACAGGTATATTGCAGGTGCTGGCATCCGATTTAATCTTGGAGCAGAGCTCGTCTCCCAAAATCCCATTGACAGTTTCATCAATAATGATGGCCTCAGGACTATCGCTGCTAAAGATACCGGAAATATTTTCCGCATCTTTAAGTATAGACACCCTGAATCGTTCTGAAAGAGCTCTGTCCAGATAATCGCTCAGCTCCTTGTCTGCCATTATCAACAGGATATGCGATACCCTGTCGGATTTCAGCGACATTTTTTTTCCTATAGTTCCGATTCCTTTATTAGTACAGTCCTTCTCTGCCATATAACCTTCTGCTTCACCAAGATAACCTAAAGGAATAGTCACCAGAAAAGTGACTGCACGTCTATGCCCGATTCCAATCATTTTTCCGCCATGAAGCCGGATTATTTTTCTCACGAGCCTGAGACTCCCGCAACAATGCACCGACATCAACGCATATAGTTGCCAGAATAGTTTGTTCCTGTCCGTTTTGCTGTCCGGGCAATTGCTTATTTGCAAGCACCAGCTATCTGTACGATGCGATACCGCAATATTTACACATCCGTTCTTAGGAGTGGCATCAATCATCTGTTCAACAAGGCATTGAAGTGCAGCAGTCATAGTAATTTCATTCACCCTGCAACCGATATATCCGGGACTTTTACTGACTTTCAGCTGCACTTGATTTGTCCGGGCATACACTCGCAATTGATCGGTTATTGAGGTGATGTAAGCGAACAGTTCGAACTCGACAGTGGGAGTTCCGGGCTGCATTCTCTCTTCCATCTTGTCGAACAACATAACATTTCGATAACGGTCAATGACGTGGTTGACATGCCCGGCAACGTACTTAATATCTCCCGACGCGGATTCGGGAAGCTCACAGGCGGCAATATCACCTATAAGGTTTTGTATCAGTGTCAACGGGGTATGCGTTTTATGAATGATTTTCAGAAATAACCCCAGCTTTTCATCAGAAAGCATTTTTTCACTGCGCATCAGTCTGTAATGGGTCGTCAGAAAGATAATTAGTCCTATCATTAAGCCTTCGACAGGATATATCCATTCATTCTCCCAAAACGATAATGAAAGGATAGTGGCCATTTGGAATGGGTATGTACTACTATTACCTCCATCAAGTTGAGCAAACAGCCCGGAACAGGAGGAAGGGCAGGAACAGGCATGGCTTATGCTTGTATCCATGAATACAAGCAAGAAATAGGCTAAAAGATGTTTCATATAAGCGTTAATTAAAAGTTGAACTATTTCTAAAACATACTGCGCTGTACGTTCTTTTAAAAGATATTATACACATACATAGCAATCGGGGGCAAGTATAAAGGTTTTCACACACTCGGACCGGGTGTTATTCGTCAGAATTTTGAGTAAAAATTATCAAATATCTATTCTACCACCATTTTTGGAGAGGCTGAGTATTGAAATCAAAGTATTCGGATAATGAGGAAATAGTCAAAGATACAAAATGATCATATAAAATCAGCAAATAGCCATTAAATTTAGCTGATTATTTACCGGTTTTTCCGTGGTCGAAGAATGGTTCTGAAACGTTTCTATTCTAAAGATTCTGCTTTATTTTATCATCAATAATATGGACAACTTTCATATAGACAGGTTACTTATTTCTTAGCTTCGGAAGCAACTATAAAACGCAAGTCCGGCTTTAGAGACATAACGAAAGCCGCAACTCATCTTCTCGTATAAGAAGAGATGAAATTGCGGCTCACTATGGACTAAATAGCCGTAAAGCTATAAGCTGATTTCAAATAAAATTACAGACCAAAAGCTGCTTTGATCTTATCCACGTAGTCCAGTTTCTCCCATGTAAAGAGTTCTACTTCTACCGTCTTGTTGCCCTCATAACGAGAGAAGAACGTTTTCGATACCACTTGCGGCTCACGTCCCATATGACCATAAGCGGCAGTTTCCTGATAGATCGGGTTACGAAGTTTCAGACGCTCTTCGATAGCTTTCGGACGAAGGTCGAACAACTGGTCGATCACACGGGCAATCTCACCGTCGGTCATATTCACGTGGCTACGTCCGTAAGTGTCCACGAAGATGTTGATGGGGCGTGCTACGCCGATAGCATAGCTCACCTGTACAAGCATTTCGTCGGCAACACCTGCCGCAACCATATTCTTGGCAATGTGACGGGCAGCATAAGCGGCACTACGGTCTACTTTGCTGGGGTCTTTTCCGGAGAAAGCACCACCACCATGGGCGCCTTTACCACCGTAAGTATCCACAATAATCTTGCGACCTGTCAGACCGGTATCTCCGTGAGGACCACCGATCACGAACTTTCCGGTCGGATTGACGTGATAGACGATCTGATCATTGAACAATGCCAGTACTTTATCGTGATGAATAGAAGCAATGACACGGGGCATCAGGATTTCGATAACGTCACGACGGATGATAGACAGCATTTCTTCGTCAGCTTTGAGCTGTGCTTCGGCAGAGTCATCAGCCGGCTGAATAAAGTCATCGTGTTGCGTAGAAACAACAATAGTATCAATACGGACAGGAGTTCCGTTGTCGTCATATTCAATCGTTACCTGGCTCTTGGCGTCCGGACGGAGGTAGGTCATCACCTTTTCTTCGCGACGGATATCAGCCAGCACCTGCAGAATGCGGTGTGCCAGATCAAGCGAAAGCGGCATATAGTTTTCTGTCTCGTTCGTTGCATAGCCGAACATCATGCCCTGATCGCCCGCACCCTGTTCCATCGGGTCCTGACGCTCTACGCCACGGTTGATGTCGGGACTCTGCTCATGAATGGCAGAAAGCACACCGCAAGAGTTACTTTCGAACATGTACTCTCCTTTAGTGTAACCGATTTTCTTGATCACTTCACGTGCGATGAGCTGGAGGTCAACGTACGCTTTAGTTTTCACTTCACCCGCTAATACTACCTGTCCGGTAGTTACTAGTGTTTCGCAAGCTACTTTAGAACTGGGGTCGTAAGCCAACAGTTTGTCAAGCACGGCGTCCGATATTTGATCGGCTACCTTGTCGGGGTGTCCTTCTGACACCGATTCGGATGTAAATAAGTATCCCATCTTTTTAAATTAAAGATTATAAATTGAAAATTAAAATTGGGAAAATAAAGAGGGGAAGAGACGAGAGCTGCGGAAACCTGCCGAAAAGGCGTCAACAAGACGTGTTTTAGCATTTTTTTCCGTGGTTGCAAGCTGCTCAAATCTGTCCACACTTTCATTTCGGGGACAAAGATAGGTATTATTCGGAGATTATATTTATCTTTGGGCAATGTTTAACACATATATACAGGAAATTGGTATGAGAACAATTACATTAATGCAATATGTATTTTCCATTATCCTTCTGGTCATCATCTTCCTCGTCATGGATTATTTCTGGAAAGGAGACGAATTTTCATGGACGTATGAGTTTGCAAAAGGAGGGATCGGCGGAACTATCATCTGCCTTCTGAACCGTCATTTATTCCTCCGCTATCCTAAACAGAAAAAAATATGATTATCAACAATAAATTAAGAACCCTTTTTGTACTGGCGCTTTATATAGGATTCACCATTGCCATTTACGCCATTGTATGCCACTTCCTGAAGATTGAGTTTCAGGATATTCACTTGTTATATGCAGTATTGGTGGGCTGTGTGGCTTACCTGCCGAGGTTTATCGCCGAAAAGAAAAGGAAAAAGTAAAAGGATAAGCAAGGGGAAGAGAATGCTGTATTATTCTTCTATCTGCGCCAGCAGCGCCTTCATAGTCTTTCCCAATACCGGATGCGCCAGTTCGGGGGCAATCTCCGTTAAGGGGCGCATTACGAAGTCACGTTCCGCCATTAACGGGTGAGGGAGGTTGAGTTCTGCTCCGGAAGGAGAAGTAACCGAAAGTATCAGATCATCATAAAGCAGCAGGTCTATATCAATCAGCCGGTCGCTATATACGCCGCCGACAGACTTATGTGTACGTCCCAGTTCCCGTTCGATCTCCTGCGTCTTTTGCAATACTTCCAGGGGCAGCAGCTCCGTTTCTATACACGCCGCCGCATTCAAGAAACTATGTTCCGAATCGAATCCCCAAGGGGCAGTGATGTAAAAAGCAGACAGGGAAATGACTTTCCCTACCTGCTCCTCTATCTTTTGCACGGCAGTCCGGAGATTCTGTTCTTTATCTCCCAGATTAGTGCCGAGACTTATATACACTTTCGCCATTACCGGTCTATCTTACCTTAAACTCCCGCTCCCTGCCCAAAGGAACAAAGAATTCCACTTTGCCACATTCCGGGCAGACGTATAAGTCGAATGCTTCGCGATTCTGGAATAACTCAAACAAGTTTCCAAAAACACCTGTGTTCATCCCTTCATGAAACTCATATTTTCCGGAATAAACCATCCTGACCTGACAGCGCAGACAGTCGATAGACCGCCCGCTATCATCACTCTCTTCCGCCGGAGTCATATCCAATATCTTATCGTCCGGAAAACTGTAATTACAGTTCCAGCAGATTTCAAAGCTATCTTCTACTTCTTCGTGGCATTTGGGACAGATTTTCATAGCGGTACTTTTTCGTTTATTTATCCAGAATCAGCATCGCATCACCGTATGTACCGAAGCGATAACCTTCCTTCAACGCTACATGATAAGCATCCATCACCTGGTCGTAACCACCGAAAGCGGCCACAATCATCAGCAGTGTAGACAACGGCATATGGAAGTTGGAAATCATCGAATTGGCCACAGTAAACTCATACGGAGGGAAGATGAACTTGTTGGTCCAGCCTTCAAATTCTTTCAGATGTCCGTCGGTGCTCACTGCGCTTTCGATGGCGCGCATCACGGTTGTACCTACCGCACACACGTTTTTGCCCTTATCCTTGGCACGGTTGACCGTATTGACGGCTTCCGCGTTTACAGTCATCTGCTCGGAGTCCATCTTATGCTTCGTCAGGTCTTCTACGTCGATATCACGGAAGTTGCCCAGACCGGCATGCAGAGTGATATAGGCGAAGTCAACACCCTTGATTTCCAAACGCTTCATCAGCTCACGGCTAAAGTGCAGGCTGGCTGTCGGAGCAGTTACCGCACCTTCGTTCTTGGCGAAGATGGACTGGAAACGTTCCGAATCTTCCGGCTCTACAGGACGGTTGATGATGGAATGGGGCAGGGGAGTCTCACCCAAAGCATAGAGGGCTTTCTTGAACTCATCGTGCGGTCCGTCATAAAGGAAACGGAGCGTACGGCCGCGGGAAGTGGTGTTGTCTATTACTTCCGCTACCATCGAGTCGTCGGCACCGAAATACAGCTTGTTACCGATACGGATTTTACGGGCAGGGTCTACCAGCACATCCCACAGACGGAGTTCTTCGTTCAGCTCACGCAACAGGAATACTTCGATACGTGCTCCCGTCTTCTCTTTATTACCATACAGACGTGCCGGGAATACCTTCGTATCGTTGAATATAAATACGTCTTTATCATCAAAGTAGTTCAAAACATCCTTGAACATCTTGTGTTCAATCTCTCCAGTACGACGGTGCAACACCATCAAGCGCGACTCATCTCTATACTTCGTAGGATGCAAAGCGATTTTATCCTCGGGTAACTTAAATTTGAATTGTGATAGCTTCATATCTATTCCTTATTACGTTAATTATTATCTTCGTCGTTTTCTATTTCCTGCCGGTCGATCCACTCTTTAAAGTGTTCGGGGTCCAGACAATCTTCCAGACGGACATCCCCTACACGTGTGCGGATCAGTTCCGTCAGATGGGCTCCGCTCTGAAGCGCTTCACCGATGTCACGGGCAAGGGCACGGATATACGTCCCTTTGCTGCACACCACGCGGATTCGGATCATCGGTTCCGGACCGTCCAGACGGCATTCAAGCAACTCTATCTCATCAATAACAAGTTGCTTCGCCTTTAGTTCCACCTCTTCGCCTTTACGTGCCAGTTCGTAAGCGCGCTTGCCGTCCACCATGCAGGCGGAAAAGGCAGGGGGCACCTGCTCGATGGCACCAAGAAAGTGCGTCAGTGTTTCTTCCACCAGCTCCCGGGTGATATGTCCGGTAGGGTAGGTGGCATCTATCTCATGTTCCAGGTCGTACGAGGGAGTGGTAGCGCCCAGCCGGAGCGTGGCTACATATTCCTTGGTATGATACTGAAATTCTTCTATTCGTTTCGTAGCCTTGCCGGTGCAAAGGATCATCACTCCCGTGGCGAGAGGATCGAGCGTTCCGGCATGACCTACTTTCAGTTTTTTCACTCCTATCCGGCGGCAGATATGATAACGGACGTGTCCTACTACCTTAAATGATGTCCAGCCGAGAGGTTTATTGAAAAACAGTACTTCTCCTTTTTTAAAATTCATCAGCCAATTTCTAAATTGTATCCCAGCAACAACATAATCAGGATCGTTCCGCCAACAATAATTCTATACCAGCCAAATGCCTTAAAGCCGTATTTCGTAACAAAACTGATAAAGAACTTAATGGCAAGCAGAGCAACGACAAACGCCACGACATTGCCAATGATGAGCGCCGGCATATTATTGAGCAGGATTTCCGTTCCACCGTCCAGAAAGAGCTTCAGCACCTTGTAGCCGGTTGCCGCAAACATGGTGGGCACTGCCAGGAAAAACGAAAATTCGGCAGCATCTTTACGTGTCAGTTTCTGCGCCATACCTCCTACGATGGTAGCCATCGAACGGGATACTCCCGGTATCATAGCTATGCACTGAAACAAACCGATATTGAATGCTTTTCTTTCCGTCAGCACCGTATCTTCGCTTCCTTTTGAAAATATCTTATCGCAAAACAGCATGAATATACCGCCGATTACCAGCATCACCGCCACTATCACCACACTTTCCAGCATCTCGTCTATCTTGTCGCTGAACAAGAAGCCGAGCACAGCAGCAGGGATAAAAGCGACCAACAGCTTCCAGTAGAAATCAAATTTATGCAGGAAACGCTTGAAAGCAGGCGTATTCTCCGGCACCGGCGTATGGTTCAGCCGGAAGAAACGTTTCCAATAAAGGCAAACGACCGAAAGAATCGCGCCAAATTGGATAATAACAGTAAACGCCTTCACAAATTCCGTACTTTCTACACCTAATATGTTTTGCGCTATAATCATGTGTCCGGTAGAAGAAACCGGAAGAAACTCCGTCAACCCTTCTACAATAGCAATAATAATCGTCTCAAATGTCGTTAAATCCCCCATCTTTATTCTTCTGTTTTTTCTGTTTTAGGTTTACGCAACACTGCGTATATCATCGATATAAAACCAAATAGGCAAACAACAGGTGCTACCTTGATTCTGCGTACACTGAAAATATCCGGTTCGAAAACTGTTTCGGACGACGTAGGTCCCGTCATCAATAGAAATCCGATAATGACAATCGCCATCCCTATCGCGAGCAAGATAAAGTTCACTTTATCGAAGGCAAATTTCTGTTTGTCAGACATAAGCTTATTTTGTTACAAGTTACTAAATTTCCAACTATATGTTATTCTCCTAAATATAATATAAGGTATTGGCTTTCATCCTCAGATATTTATTCATCGAGATGTAAGCACACAACCACGTTATCACAATTCCGAATACCAGCACGCTGCCGCAGACAATGAGCATCACTTCGGGTGTGATGACCTGAATCAGCTCCTGTTCGTACGTCACCGCCCAGTAGGCAGTTCCCATCAGAATGGCATCGGCAAGCATACCTGCCAATACGCCGCTCCACACGTTTTTCCGCAGGAAAGGTCCGCGGATAAAACTCCAGCTGGCACCCACCAGCTTCATGGTATGAATGAGGAATCGCTTGGAGTAGATGGCAAGCCGTATCGTATTGTTAATCAGTGCAAAGGATATAAAGGTGAGCACCACCGCCAGCGCCAGTAGCACAAGGCTGATGTTCCGTATATTCTCATTGACGGCATCGATCAGCTCTTTCCGGTAGAGCACATCCTGTATGTTAGAGTTCTTCTTGATCATTTTCTCTATCTTCGCGATACTGTCGGAATTGGCGTAATCGGAGTGAAGCTTGATTTCAAGGGAGGCCGTGAAAGGGTTATAGCCAAGAAACTCTTCGGGATCGGTACCCATCGCCTCCGTCTGCTCTTTCAGAGCCTGTTTTTTGGAGATGTACTCGGACTGCTTCACAAAAGGTTCCTGATTCAGTTTCTTCTGGAGTTTCAGAATATCCGCCTCCTTCATGTCATCACTGATGAGAACGGAGAAACTGATATTTTCGCGGACGTATACAGACATATTGTGCGCCGTGAGCACAAAGAACACGACCAGCCCCAACAGCAACAACACCAATGTCGTACTGATACTGGACGTTATGAATTGCATATCGAACAGTGACTTCGACTTATATCTATTTTTGTTTCCCATGTGCTATCTTTTTTTCCGGAATACGTAAATCATCGAACTGCTCCGTTCTTTCCGCCCCAACGTGCTGAACCACGCAAGCGTCCCCGCATACATCCCTTTGAGGAAACTGCACGAACTGCCGCGATGCTTCTCGCTCAACATCGATACATAGAACGCATCAAACGGCATCGGATGACGCGCCGCCATAATGAATCCATGACGGGAAGCCAGCTGTTGAATAGTGACGGGAGTGAAATGCCAGAGATGGCGGGGGACATCGTATGCCGCCCAATAATCACCGTAACGTCCTGCATCATAGGAAGAACAGTTGGGCACTGCCACAATGAGCATCCCTTTCTCTGTCAGCAGTTCACGAAGCATTTCCCATGTTTCATTGAGGTGTTCCAAATGCTCCATCACGTGCCAAAGGGTGATCACATCGAAACTGCCGGGAGCAAACTCCTGCAAAGCGGATTCGGGTTTTACGTCCAGATCGAAATGCTCCTTTGCAAAAGCACGTGCCTGCGGACTTTTCTCCACTGCTTCCACCTTCCATCCACGGCGTGCCATGGTGTCGGCGAAGTACCCGGTTCCCGTCCCGATATCGAGCAAACGCCCTCTTTTACGGTGTGCTTCCCTTGCTACCAGACGCGCTTTGCGACCCAGCATATAGGAACGTACATAATGGTAGATGGTATTCATCGCGCCCTTGCGCGTATCAGTGTGGGAAATGTAGTCGGGAGTCTCGTAATACTTGCCTATCTCTGCTTCTACCGGCACACCTTGCGTGAACGTGAATCCGCAGTCTTCACACGAACACAGTTCAAACTGTTCGCCCGAAGCATAAAAATCCGTACAAGTCATGACGCGTTTCAAGTGCGTACTGCCACACACCGGACAAGCATTTATAATGAGTTTCTCCATTAATTTCTAAGCAAAATTAAGTGCTGCCTCGATTCACAAGACAACACTATTCCCGAATTTGGTGCAAAGAAACAAATAAAAAGTGATGGATTGGGCTTTCGTTAAGTACTTTTAATAATATAACGTTACTCTGACACTTATTTCAAAGTGTATCCCAAAACAGGGGATAAAATTAAATGTGAATCAACTTCCCTCAATCAGAACAGCGATTTCTCAGTACATGAAGAATGGATAGGAATCATCTCGTAGAATCAGAAATATACAACACAAGTACAGACTGAACTGGAAAAACGGAAGGATTCGCGATTGGCATATTTCCAAATCACACAGATTTTACTTTATATCGGTCAATAAAACACAGATAAGATCAAAAACATAAATTCCGAATACGTATTTCATCATTTAACTTTCAATCTAATATTTTCAAATTCTTCTGTAACTGACGACATCCGGAGCAAAACAAGCACTCAAAGTACCTTTTTACCCATTCCTTTAAATGAAGCGAAGTGCTTCTCACCGACCAACGAGTCGTTCCTTTAAAACCAACGAAGCTTTTCTTTAAATGAAACGCCTCCTAACATTGGTAGTTATCATGCATATTTCACCTATCTATATCCAAAAACAAGATCATTCCTGCATATTCTTGCATCTTTTTATGCAGTATTTCTTCTATTTGAATGAATCTGATCGACCTTCTTTCAAGGATAATCTTAAAAACAGAACAGAATCCCCCACATACACCTTCCTGAATCGGACTTTAATTTGATTGTTTTACAAATCTGTTTCTTTCAGATCATATTCACAACAATCTGCCTGCAGGCAATTATGTATCGTATCCATTATCTGTTTTCTTTCTTTTTGATTGAAGACAAAAGAGATATTATGGCCGGAATCATTCTTCCAGGAATCGATAGATTGTAAAACAATACTTATATATGTTCTAAAATTACCAGCAGGTAACTTTGAAATATCTTCATGAACAATAACAATATCAACTGTATCAATCCAATAGAAATCCAAATATAATTCACAAAGTGCATCCCAGTTCCTCCCAAAATAAACAGGAAAAGAAAGACCTTCTGAAAGCTTGGTATACAAATCTTCTTTATCAAATACTTTTGGAATATATCCCATGTAAGAATCTAATAATCTATATTCACCAGGATCTTGAACAAAAAGTATATTTTTCATATCATCGTGATTAACGTTCATAACTCACAAACCTGAAAAAATGCCACCCTCTTCTAAAACAATTATAGCCACAACTATTGGAGAGCTCCACCTTTATATGATTTCATTTCTATCATCCGCTTAAAATTTTCCACAAAGATCATATAGGCATTCAGACTTTTATTGTCCAAGGCATAGAGTTCCCCATTATCAGCTGCAAGACGCTCTAAAATCTCATAGTCTTCTTGCGAATGAACCTGCCCTAACATTTTTACGCAATTATATACTTTATGATATTCCTAACGCTTTTTCTTCAACTGTCTAACCACTTCTTTAGTTGAAAGTAATTTTTTACTTCTATCAACAATCGCTGCATCATACCCACCACTTTCTACTTTTTGTTTAGCATCAAAAATATACAATGTACCAAAATAAAGCAAGGTGGAATCAGTACACACTTTTAAGCATTCTCTCTCCACTCTGAAATATTCTTTCTTACTACTTCTAATAGTGCCAATATTGCCTCTAAAAAAAGCGACCTTTGATTTACTGAAGTTAAAATCTTTTTCTGATATTCCAGCAACAGTATTTAAATATTTACCTTCCAACTCTGTCAGAAACGAACTATCATCCATCCCCATTTTATCTATATTGCTTAATATATCCTGAGGGATATTCTCATATTTATTTCTCATATGATATACTTGCGCCAACATATTGAAACTAATTATTGACAAGAGGCAAAATATTATATACTTTTTCATTATACGTAAAATTAATAGATATTGTGTTAGTTATTTCTCATTCCTCAAAAGTAATGCAATATTTTTTAGTTCTCGTATTGTATTTTCACTATCGCAACACTCTTTTAATTTATCATTAGTGAACTTGATATAAGAATCAGACGCAACCCCTTTTTCGACAAAGATTAAATCCTGTACAAGATCATCAATTATGGACCAAGATTCGTAATCCATCAATTCTTTTTCTTTCAAAGTAGCACAGCGAATTAATATATCTCCATCACCATGATACTTTTTATAAATTCTAAGATGCTCCAGCGTAATCATAATTTCATTGTATTATTCAACAGGATTTCATACGAGATAATCGCTAATACGATAAGTATATCATAAAATCAGTCTCTAGAAAGAACTAATCTCCACGATTACCTTTTTCTTCCGGATAGTAGTTTATTTCCCAATTCAACTCATTTAGTTCCTCTATTGTATACCATTTTTCCTGTAACAAATGCGCTTGTGCAAACTCTTTATAGCTTTCATCATCAGGTTTACCACTTAATGATTGATTATATACACATATTAGTAGCAAGCGACTAGGATACAAAGATCCTTCCCAAGCAAAGCCACCTCTAGGAGCAATTTGTAAATTCTCATGAGCTTCAACATAATTATCAGTAAGAATAGGCTTAAGATCCTTTGGTATTTCACTATAGACACTAGTATGTACCCATACAGGAATATCCGAATGATTAACAAAATTTATATATTCATGAGCATCTCTTTCACAAGCCGTGAAAAATAAAAGCGTGAAGACAAAAAGGAAACTCTTAAAAAAGCTTTGTCTATTCATTATAGTATCATTTAAGTTATTTGTAATGTTCTGTACAAATATAAAAAGAAAAGACTGCATAAAAAACATTCCATCACAAAAGAATCCTCTTGAAGCAGATTCTTTCTACTTCAAGAAGATTCTTTTTCATTATAGTTTACTTCTTTTCAACTATAGGTACCATATTATGTAACTTTGTACCATTATAATACACATGATTAAATAATGAGACAATACCCATACCACCTATATCAGTCGAAAAAGAAGAGAAATAGTCAAAAAATCCGGCATGCTGCCTCAAGCCATCGACTTGTTTCATTTGAGCATCATTGTTATAATCGACATAATCATCTGATCTCCTATTATTAATGTTCAATGGATTTTTTTCAAAATTCCAGCCTCTACCTCCTTTATCATACTGTTCTTCCGTCTTATAAAAACCAGGAACAGTCTTGTTAAAATATCTAAAGGCTCTGGCATTAGCATCCTGCTCAATAGGATGAAAATCATGATCAGTACTAGGACTAAACGTATCGAATAAACTTGGCAATGCATACTTACTTATATATCCAAATCCATAAGCTTTACTTTGCAAATAATGTCCGTATTCATGTTGGAAAAGGCTGTTATATGGATCAGCTTCTATACCTCTGTTTCCAAGTATGAAGCTTCCCATAGTTAAAGCCCCCCAGTTAGATTTATAAGATTCTGCAACAGTCGCTCCTTCATAATAACTAACATCTTTCACTCCGCCACCAAAATTAAGCGCCTGTGAAGTTAAATGTCCGATATACGTTTGCGGAATCTCCCATGTAAACCGGGAAACGATTCTTCCAAACCCTCCTTTAAATAATCCGCTGGTCATTTTCCATGCATTACTGGTAGCGTGCCAGTTTGAGCCGTTAGACCATGCATTGAAACCTTCTGACCATACTCTGCCAAATGTATTCACCAAAAAGTCCTTAACAGTTGTAAATATAGCAAAGAGAAAAAACTCCCCATTCTCGTCCACATAACACAACGGACTGTTCATACAATAGCTATATCTGTTGAATGCCTGCGTAAAACCCGGAGCCTGCACATAAGGGTCAGGGCTCAGAAAGCGTCCCAATATCGGATCATACAATCGTGCATTCATATTGATGAGTCCAAATTTTGCAAGGTGCTCGTGTCCGGTATAACCTCTGCCTAGCATTAGTTCAGGAGCCATACCTAAATCATAAACCTCTTGTGTCACAGGATTTCGTCTGCATCCCCAGGCATCATAGCTATTCTCCTCCACTATGTTCCCTTGTCCATCGGTTATTTGCAGGATACTTCCTAAATAATCACGATGAATATAATACACTTGACTCTGTCCATTCTGCTTCACCAGTACAGCAGGAGCATCATAATAGTCGCCCCCTAAATAAAGACGTTCTTGTGTTCCAGTATTATCAGTATCCCGTTCGTAGTTTCCACTTAGATAATGGCGTGTCAATACTACAGAACCACTAGCACACAATTGCATACGCACGCGATCATGATTGGCATTATATGTCAATATAGCTTGATTTGCACCTTTCGTTATCACTGACGGACGTTCGGCAGACGTATAAGTAACATTCAATCCTGTAACCTGCTGATTGCTATTAGTTGGTTGTAAACCAGTCGTTGCATATGGTCGATTCGGATTGGTATATGCTAATGTTCCAGCATCGCTTTTTGAAAGAATGTTTCCATTATCATCATACATTACCTGACAGTTACCATAGGTCTTCAAACGGTTCAAGTGGTCATAACCAAATGACTCCGTCAGTTTTCTTTGCTCATCTGTACGGCTTTGCAGATTGTTATTAGTCGCATTAAACACATATCCGTAGTCGGAAATTGATTCCCCATTTGTATGAGTGACAATACGTCTGACAGGCAATCCCGATTCGTTATATATGTAACCACGCTGTATCCCTCCAGTAGTAAGTTTTGTCAACTGTCCCTGCACATTTTCATCATCATGACGGTAAACCAACGTTCCGTCCGACAGGCGCACTTCAGTCAAAAAACCATTCTGATAAATTAGCAGTTCCGTAGCTAATGCTCCATCTTGTGAAGTATAAGCAATAGAAGCAGGCAAACCATCAGTTGTGTAACTGTACGTTTTTTGCAACCATTTGTTATCTGGCGTTTCTTCCCGTTGTGTCAACAATCTGCCATACCCATCATAAGTGTAGTACATAGCACTACCATTGCTCGATTCTGAAGAAAGCAACAAGTTCTCCGTATCATCGTAGGTGTAAACAGTTGTCAGTTCCGTTGTCGCCTGTTTTATAAGACGACCATAGCAGTCAAACTCTTTCATAATCTCACGACCGTCAGCATCCGTCTCCTTACAAATATTCCCTGCCTTGTCATAAGCCGTGTGGCGAATACCTGCACTTGGATCTTTGATGGCAGTACGGCGACCATATTGATCATAATAAAAACGGGTATGGACATTGCCCGGAGCCAGCACTAAAATCGGTTGCCTATCTGAACGGTAATAATAAGCGATACTTCCTGCCGGGTCCGCAACTTGTATCATCAAGCCTGCTTCATCATACTTACGAATGTGACGAATTCCACTTTCGATGATGGTATCGGTCAGGACACCATAGGCACAAGAGTCTATTTTACCGGAAGCATAATGAGTAGATGTACGGCGGTTGTATTGATCGTATGAATAGCTGTTCCAGCGTGCGGGAACCTTGTCCGTTGTAGGTAAAGATTCCTTCTCCAATAGTCCGGTCTTACCATTATACACCTTGTCCTTTTTCATTTCACGACCGTTGAAACGGATTTGTGATGTGCGCACTTCCCGATTTAGAAAATCATAATATGTCTTAATCAGAGGTTTTCCGGTTTCTACAGCAGTCACGACGTATAAACCCGGTTCTTCCTCCTTACTCCATACCATTAACGCTTGCTCTATACGTCCGTCGGGATAACGAGTAACCAGCAAGTGTCCCCATGCATCGTATTCGTAGGATGTTATACGCCCTTTATGATCGGTAGTACTCTGCAAAAGCCCTGTTACTTCATCATAGGTGTAACTGGTAACGCGTTCCATAGCATTGCTTTCACTTGACAATCGTCCCTCTATGTCATAAGCGTACGTTTCAGTCAACCATTCTACAGCTTCATACGGACGCTGCTTCCGCTTTACCAGCATTAACGCATCGTTATACTCACAGAGTTCTTGGGAAGTAATATTCCCATTGAAAAAATTAGTCTTTCTTACAGGCAAGTAACGGTCGTCGTAATCCGTTCTTACTTCCTGAAAGATGATTGAATCATTACGGGAACTTTTCGTATGAACATAATACGGAAGTCCCAATAGATACAGATCACTCCTATCTACATTCTGATAACCATATGACTTCTTTTCCGTATTATGGGCATCATAGGAGATAGATGCACTAACTATTTGACCATAATTATTATATTCATACGCAGTACTCTTTTCCGTCTTGTTGAGAGCATCCTTTACCGTCTCCCTCTCTAATTTCAGGAGCACAGTCTTATCTTGCGCCTTTTCTAACACATGTTTGCGTACAATTGTATCGGTAGGAGTTTCTTTTCTCACTTCGGCACTCAGCAATTCCGGATCAAACACGGAAGTCATTGTGCGTTTATTCACGATGTCTTCTGTCTCTATTTTCCTAAAACCACGAAAACCTAAACCCGTCCGGTGAAATACGGCATTCGTATAATTATAATA
Source organism: Bacteroides thetaiotaomicron (assembly GCA_019412825.1). GTDB lineage: Bacteria > Bacteroidota > Bacteroidia > Bacteroidales > Bacteroidaceae > Bacteroides > Bacteroides thetaiotaomicron_A. Next base: position 369,975 of record DXOL01000029.1, read on the forward strand.
TTCCCACGAAAGCTGCTCATTCCCTTTCAACTTCTTCAGCCATCCCGACACATACAAATGGGGAGTCATTACGGTATACGGATATCTGACATATCCCAACGATGCGTCCGGAGTACTCACATAGCGACTCTCAGGCACTTTCATAATATCCATGTAATAATGATTCGAAGTAACTCCGTAGCTATCGGTCAAGTCATGCAGCATACGCGCCTCCGACTCATTATGTGTATAATCATACACATGGAGTTTTTCATTGTCCACACAAATCAGACTTCCCGACCAGTAATAAGATTTAGCCACATTAGCCATAGCAAACTGTGCCGACAGATTATCCATTTGCAATGAGGAACGTATATTAGGAGTCTGACTAATCTTTCCATTCACATTCAGATAAAGATCTATTTTTCCACGCACGTTACGCAACAAGTCCGGCCGGCCGTCGCTATCTACATCTATCAGCATAAAGTTATCTCCCACTGTCTCGTAGAAACTGTAGAACAACTCCTCTGTATGCACCTTGAATCCCGGATTACTATCACTGTAAGATGAATTTCCGGTAGATATCAGAAACTTCCATTGTTTGCCGTTTTCCACATTCCAGTCAAAGATAACCAAATCCCGTTCGGTCACACTTGGGTCTACCATACATTCCTGCCCGGAGGAATGTACATAATGTTTGTATCCAGCCGCACTCGTGCTTTTCAAATTGCTTTCACTATTACATGCGCCATGGCAGATACCATCTCCCAGATGCTTGAATCCTTCCATGCAATGTACACGCCGGGGACCAAGAATAATATCCATATTTCCGTCGCCATTCATGTCCGCTACCATCAGTTCTCTGTCTTTGATAGTAGGGCTTTCAAAGTTGAAGTACATGATATTGATAGCACTCGAATATGCCAGTTGCCTGAACCCGTCTCCGGTAAACTCATATACATAAAGACCGTTTATATTAATCAGACAAATATCTGTTTTACCGTCGCCATTATAATCCATAGGAATCATACGATCAGAATACAATGCCCTGTTGTCCGTCTGATACAGTGTAAAGTCGAAACATTCCCCATCATAAATGGCCTTTCGATAATTCAAGTCGACCAGTAAGGCGCGTGACGGATATTTGTTTCTATTCGAATCATGACAACTGGATATAGCCAGCAATTCCGTTTTACCATCACCATTGAAGTCACCAAAAAGCACTTGGCGTTCGTGCACATATCCACCCCATTCCGAATATACATAGTCTGAATGGCGATTGGGGTCAACATCGTTTCCATAAACAGAAGCCACTAGCCTGTCTGTACCGCTTTCTTCATAATAATTCACTTTTACCGGAACTTCCAGACCATCTCCATTCACATCGGCCGCCACTAATTGCATGAAACCCTTTCCAGCCGTAAAGACAACAGGAGAAACCGAATAATCAGATAAATCTTTATATATAAGCAAATGCTGTTCTTCATTAAAACCACTATAAAGCATCGGATACGAGATCAATCCATCGCTCTTAGATGTCCGGCTGAACTTACCGCGTGACAAGGCAAGAGAGCTATGACCGTTCGATCCCTGAGCGGAATTCGGAAAATACCTTTCCAAATAAATAGTATTTCCGCTGAGGAACTCGATACTCCGTCCATCTCCATACTTGAAAGACAGAGGAACAAGTTTGCGACCCTCAATTTCGCAGTCCAACTGTACAGGCAGGTTTACTCCCCTGTTTTGGTAAGAAAGCCGATAACGGCGCCATAATCCTCCTTTATAATAAGATTCCACCTTTTCTAACAGACGGCTATACTTAAGCGACTTTCCGTCGGCATAACGCGTGATGTCATCGGTCACGTTGCGATAGGTAAATATCACAGAGTCATTATATACTCCTTCTGTTTCTCCATACATTATCTTACTAATATAGGACATATTATCTACATATATATATTCATACTTTATAGACTGTCCTTTACGATTTGTACATGAAGTCATCACGTAACCGAAAGGAGCCTGCGGAGATGTTTCGAACAGGACGGTGTTTCCATCCGGATAACGGGCTTCCAATGTGCCATTTACCAGTCTCTTCACTTTGACAAATCCTTGTTCGGATTGCCAGGTATCCGGACTTTTCTTCATCAGTCGCATACCATCCAGCATTAATTTATCTTCTGAAGTGGATAACGGAGTTGTCCTCCCATCATAATAAATACTTCCGTTCACATAACTGATAGCAGAAAGTCCGCCAATATTCCAGCCATATCCCAACGCACTTTCATTCTGCTGACTGTTGTAGCTAAACGACAGTTGCGGTTGAAAACCGTCCGAAGCGGAATGAACATTTATAGGCACCTGATAGGTAACGGCACCTGTCGGACTTAAAGCATACTGAACAGGTATTTCTCCCACATCCGTATGATCTCCGAACGCAGATATATGCGCTTGTGTAGGTAGAGCTACCAATAGCCCCGCCACTAAAATCTTTATTTTCGATATTATATTCATAATTATTTCGTTTTGATAGTTTTTATTCGGTTGCCCGACTGATCGTATTGATACTGTATCGGACAGGTATTAATTTCTTCAGGTTTCATATCCGGTTCTTCCGGGATACCTGAACTTAGGTCTGCTATAATAGTCGTTTTAATCTTTCCGTTCCGCACCGAACCATTGCTTCCTTTATATCCGGCAGCTATAAGAAAATAAGTGCCTGCCGGAAGATTGGAGACATGGAGATATGCCGCTCCGTGCGAAGCATATTCGGGAATACCCGCTTCATCAAAGTCATAAGTGTCTCCTCTGTCAAACATAGCTACATTGTACATCAGTTCGCTATTATATCCCCATTCCGGCTCCTCACCCGGATGGAGCGGAGCTACCAGAAATAAAGTGGTAAATGCAGTTTCCGAATCCCAGTTATGAATTCTGATATCACCACTCGCAGTCGTTTGTAGCCTATAATATACTGCACATCCATCAGTAATCTCATATGACCCCGTTCTCGGTGAAAAATATCGATATTGTCCATAAGCAGGCTCGCCCGTATTTCGCGTATCAGTAAAAGATGACCGCCCCGCAGATAAAGTCACAGGTATTGCGTCAAGAAATCCAATTCCATTCTTTGGGGGACTTTGAGCAAATAATCCGGAATAAATGAGAGATGCCATCACTATAAAAAATATAATTCGTTTCTTCATTGTTATCTATTTATTTTAATAATTAATGTATAATGATCCCCGCTACACGAGAGCATCGCACACTTTCGTGGCGGGGAACTAAATACTTTAGCTTAAGCTATTTTCAAAGATTCATCGCATTAGCACCCAAAACGCCTGCTACAGCCGACGCTACCGCGATAACCACCTTCAGGATCATATCCCATACAGATCTCTTCATTGCCATCATTTACCTCCTTTCTTGTTCTTTAAATAGTTTAGTTTACTCTGTGTTTCTTCCATACCTTCTGCCGCAAATTCTTTAAATTCCTGCTCGGCATCAAAGCACGGACACGCCTTCATCCACTCTTCCGGTTCTATCTCTCCATTACCGTTCCTGTCCGGCGAGAGATCCCGATGCCCGCACACCCGACAGCCGGGAAACTTCTCCAGCAGCTGATGAATCAGCAGCCGAAGCGCAGCACGCTGTTCCGGAGTCCGGGTATCTGCCGGGCGTCCCCGGCAGTCCAGACCGCCTTCATAGCAGATTCCGATACTGTTGGCATTGAAGCCTTTTGCGTGTGCACCGATGCGTTCGACAGGGCGGGTAAGATGCACCGTTCCGTCTTTGCGGATGTAGTAGTGATAGCCTGTTCCGTTGAAACCACGGCGGCGGTGCATCAGGTCCAAAGCCTCCGGAGAAAGCGTACGATTCCCCTGCGTGGCGGTACAATGCACCACGATCAAATTGATAATTCTCATGTGAATAAGTGATTACTAGTTAGTTAAGTTTCCGATTTAGTTTAGTCGTTCGTTCTTACATTTTGTGTTGTGACGGAAGGTTATACTGTCGGGTCCGGTGCTTCCTCACCATCTCCTTCGCCACCATCGCCGCCACCCGGCTTATTTGTATTTCCACTACCGGAAGCCGGAGTGTCTGTACGGTCGAAGCGTACACACTTCGCACCGGTCACCAAAGAACGGGTAGCGGTAGTCCGATCGGGGTTCTTGGTGAAGTTGGGAAGGAAACGGACCGTGAGAGAAGCTTGTGCAGCCGACACTTCTTCCGAAGTCTCCACGCCTTTACCGTTGGATTTCATCACCATGCGGAAAGTCCCGAAACCGTCAAGCGACACGCTTTCCGATGCTTGTAGATGCTGCCCCATCACAGTCATCAGGTTATCAAGCGTATTCTTCACATCACCCGGGGAGAGAGACGAGTAAGCGGCAATCTCTTTAGCGATCTGCGAAGTGCTGATATTAGCCGTGTATATCACACGGGGATGAAACATTTTTTTGTGATTTTTGTCTTCCAGAACAGACTGGAATGACTTGTACAATACTGCCATAATCGTAATAGTTTTTTGTGTTAATAATTTCGTTTAGTTTTGTCCTCAAGCTTAATGACATTGCAAAGATAGAAGCATTATTCAGACTGACCTAATCATTTTTTCAAAGTGCGTTCATAAATTAATTAATTATACTCAGCAGGTAGTGCCCGGGCAATCTGATCTTTCCATTGCTCCCCCGGATGGTGTTAAATCCCTTCCAAACAGGGTTTCCAATAGCTCCGAAGTTACTTTTAAGAATAATGGCATATTGCTCGGAAGGCGGAACTTTGTAAAGCCGCAGGTTATCTGTCAGTCCCCGGAAGTTACGTTGCACACCATCGCATGGCGGTTGCAGACAGTCAATATCTTCCTGTGTCACAGCCGTTCTACTTTTCAAATATTTTCCTCCTTCATCTCCTCCTTGAGGAGGGTTAGGGAGGTGGTTTACTTTGTTTTGATTTATTTTTGTTTGTTTTCTTTTGTTTTGTGTACCCGATGTTGCAATTTCATCCTCCATTGTTACAGAATCGGAGCTTGATGTTACCGTACAGGCGGTCTTGTGATCAGCATCACCGTTTACCGCTTCCGCACATTCGCTATCCACAGAATCGTCCGTACTACTTTTACCACTCTGAGACGAACGGTATGAGGTGATTTCTTCCGATTCCAGCAGGCAGTAGTCCGGCTCTATCAGCGCACTGCTACGCCGCTTGGTGATGAAAAGATACTGCCGCTGGATGTCGGCGGAAGTCAGGATGTTGTATTGCCGGAAAAGTCCGGCATCAAACAAGCCATATTCCACGGACAGACTGATGATACGCTTCACATCATCCAGTTCCGTACTGTAAAGGCTGTCCACAAGCTCCTCGTAAAATTCGTCACCGACAGAGATATAATACCCTTTCCCGGCATAGATGTACGACAGCGTTTCCACCAGTGTGGCAAAGGCAGAATCACCTTCACGTCTCATAATTCGGCGCACCATCCGATCGTGCATAAAGCTAGTGCTCATGGGGAAATAATCCAGTCCCCGTTTTATTCTTCCCATAACGTATTCAGTTTTTCTTTTTCTTGTTTCCGTGAGATACTTTCTGCCACCACCTGACGGGCATGAAGAATAAGAAGCATCCGCAAAGCGGGGTCTTTCACCTCGGTTATCACCGGATAAGAAACAGGTTTGTTTTCAAATGATGTACATCGTCTCAAATCACGACGCTTGCGGGTGTTTGCCTTGCGACATTCCTTGCAATAATTGTCAAGGATCCCGGTGCGTTTGTTTGTATAAAAGGCCTCATGCGGTAGCTCCCGTTTGCAGCACCCGCAAATGTGCAGAGATTGATTCATTAAAGGTTCCATATTGATTTTGCGTTTTAAAGTTTTCATGCTTAAATATTTGTTTATGTGATTATCGGACATATAGTTCCTGCATATTGGGGATATATGGCCAGCGTATTGGATCTATAGCTCCTGTATGCAGGATATATAGATGCTGTAAACCGGCTCAATATCACTGGTGTTCATCCGATACAGAATCTTCCGGAAGGGGGTGGATGAGGCATTTTACAACCTTTCATAAACTTTTTGCCGTTTTTCATGGTTATTCTATTTTTAATTTATATTTTTGAAACATATTTCTAAGTTTGCTGCTACAAAGATAAAACAGTTTTCTTATATAAAACAAACGGTTTTAGAAATTAACGCTAAAAAATTACATAACTGACTATCAATGAACGAATAAGAAGTTCGAATATCTTTACACTAATTTAAAACAAGAATAAAATGGATACATTTCTAGATGTTTCGGGAATAGTAAAGCGCGCCAAGCAGGCGCTCAACTTTAAAAAGGATAGTGAACTGGCCAGCTACTTAGGTGTTTCACGTGCAACATTATCCAACTGGTGCGCCAGAAACCGGATTGACTTTCATCTGCTGCTCAACAAAATGAGAGACGTAGACCTCAATTGGCTGCTGGTGGGGAAGGGTACGCCCAGACATCAAGCCAAGTTCTGCGAAAGCGATTTAGCAAGCGGTGAGGTCCAGATGATTCACAACCCTAAAACAGTAGAGGCGTTAGACGACCGCAGCGTCGCCCTATATGATATTACAGCTGCTGCCAACCTGAAAACGCTGCTCACCAACAAGCGACAATATATGGTAGGAAAGATACAGATTCCATGTATTCCTCTATGCGACGGAGCCGTCTACATCAGTGGTGACAGTATGTATCCGATACTGAAATCGGGAGACATCGTAGGCTTTAAAGAGATTAACAGTTTCAGCAATCTTATTTACGGCGAAATGTATCTGGTTTCGTTTACTATCGAAGGGGATGAGTACCTGGCGGTGAAGTATGTGAACCGCTCGGAAAAGGAAGGATGCCTCAAGCTGGTAAGCTACAATACCCATCACGACCCGATGGATATCCCTTTCAGCACCATCAATGCAATGGCAATCGTGAAATTCTCCATCCGCAAACATATGATGATGTAGTTTGACAACCACTCTCCGCCCTCCCCAAATAATATTATTTAGGCACGGATTTCACGGATTACACGGCTTTAGTTTATTGAAACCGTGTTAATCCGTGAAATCCGTGCCTAAATGAAAGTCATAAAAGGGGTTTGACATCCTCTTTATATATTGTATAGCAGATATATACCTGCCCAAATAGAGAATGATATACTAGACTTCTTCGCCTTTCAGCGTAGCCGAACTGGCTTCCGTCACCCGCACATTGACAAAATCGCCGATACGGTGCGTGCCTCTGTCGAACACCACCACACGATTCTGCTCCGTACGACCGAACAACTGATCGCGCGAACGTTTGGAAACGCCTTCTACAAGCACTTCATACGTCTTGCCGATGCAACGTTGATTGGACTCCGCGGACAGACGGTTCTGCAAAGCGATAATCTCATTCAGACGGCGAACTTTCACGTCTTCGGGCACATTATCTTCAAGATGCTTCGACGCATACGTCCCCGGACGTTCGGAATATTTGAACATAAAAGCGGCATCATAGCCACATTCCTCCATCAGAGAGAGCGAGAGCTGATGATCCTCTTCCGTTTCGGAATGGAAACCGGAGAAAATATCGGTAGTCAGTCCGCAATCGGGAATGATACGCTTGATAGCGGCTACCCGGTCCAGATACCACTCACGGGTATATTTGCGGTTCATCAGTTTCAAGATGCGGGAGCTGCCGCTCTGCACAGGGAGGTGGATATGCTTGCACACATTCGGCACTTGGGCGATCACTTCCAGCGTTTCATCGCTCATATCCTTCGGATGGGAAGTCGTGAAACGGATGCGCACGCCCGGAGCAGCTTCGGCCACCGTACGGAGCAGCATCGGGAAAGTAACCACTTCGCCCGTCGGCTTCTCAAACCGGTAAGAGTTGACATTCTGCCCCAACAGGGTGACTTCCTTATAACCTTTGGCAACAAGGTCGGCTACTTCATTCAGAATACTTTCCACATCACGGCTGCGTTCGCGTCCGCGTGTATAAGGCACGATACAGTAGGTGCAGAAGTTATTGCATCCGCGCATGATGGATACAAATCCGGAAATGTGGTTTCCGCAGATACGCGACGGAATCACGTCACGGTAAGTCTCGGTCGTCGAAAGGTCTACGTTGATCGCCTTCTCGCCGGCCTCTACCGCGGCAATCAGCTCAGGCAACGTCAGGTAAGCATCCGGACCGACCACCAGATCGACATGATGGTTCGTAATCAGATCATCCTTCACCCGTTCCGCCATACAGCCCAGTACGCCTACAATCAGGGCCTTCTTCTTTTTCTTCAGCGAATGGAAAAACTCCAGGCGGTTCAGAATCTTCTGCTCCGCATTGTCGCGGATAGAGCAGGTATTCATAAACACTGCGTCGGCCTCTTCCAGCGTTTCGGCTACCGAATAGCCCGCCATCTGCATCACCGAAGCGATCACCTCACTGTCCGCCACGTTCATCTGGCAGCCATAAGTCTCGATAAACAACTTCTTGTTGTCATCAGCAGTTGCGGATTTAAAGTCCGCTCCCGTTAATTCGTTCATATTCAAATCTTGTTTTAAATTTGTCCGCAAAGATACGGCTTCGAAATCAATAAGTGGTAAAATGGTACGAAAATAACGCAAAAACTTGTAGTTCAGGCGTTATTCTGATAATTAATGTTAATGAAATAAACATTTGCGGGGCATATCCTTGCTAAATTTAAATTTATTTTTCACATTTGTGCAATGAAAGAAACATTAGATTTTTTCATAGTTAAGGTTTAGGTTAAAAAAATTAAGGGGAGCTGTGAAGCTGCCCTTTTTTCATAACAAAATGTTAGCTCAAACCAGATATAATGTGTAACTTTGGCAGATTAACTATTTAGAAGTGAAACAGAATGGAAGATTTTTTGAAATTTCTCCTGATAGCAGGTGTCATTCTTGTGGGAATATTCAAAGAGGTGAGCAAGAACAACAAGTCAAAAAAGGCTCAGAATAAACGCCCCGTCCCGCCTGCACCGTCTCCGGTCGAAGTAGATCCTGATGCTATTCCCATACCCGAATTTTGGGGAAGAAGTAGCAGGACTATGGACGAACTGCTCCAGCCCATACCCATAGAACAACCGGCGCCCAAGCCGATGTCGACGTCAAAGAAGATGCCGACACCGGCGCCAAAGAAAAAGCAAAAAGAAGAAGTATCTGTAGCTGCATCCATAGCAAACAGTTCCGCACAAGATAAACGAAACGCGAAGCAAGGTTCCCACTATGACCATCCGGAACCTGACAGCGACCAAGACTTCTCCATCCATTCCGTAGAAGAAGCCCGCCGCGCTATTATCTGGGGAGAAATCCTGCAGCGAAAGTATTAAGTGATAAGTATTAACTAACAAATATCAACCGCATTTAACGCGAAATTATACTATTTATGTCATTCAATCGTATTTCGGCAGCAGAAGCTGCAAGCCTGATCAAACATGGCTACAACATCGGTCTGAGCGGATTTACTCCCGCCGGAACTGCAAAGGCTGTTACAGCTGAACTTGCAAAAATTGCAGAAGCGGAACATGCCAAAGGCAACCCATTTCAAGTAGGAATTTTTACAGGTGCTTCTACCGGAGAGTCTTGCGACGGCGTCATGTCTCGTGCAAAAGCCATCCGCTACCGCGCTCCTTATACCACCAACTCCGACTTCCGCAAAGCCGTGAATAACGGTGAAATTGCCTACAACGACATCCATCTGTCGCAAATGGCACAGGAAGTGCGCTATGGCTTCATGGGCAAAGTGAACGTAGCCATCATCGAAGCCTGCGAAGTGACTCCGGACGGAAAGATTTATCTGACTGCTGCCGGTGGTATTTCTCCGACTATCTGCCGCCTGGCGGATCAGATCATCGTTGAGTTGAACGCCGCACACAGCAAATCCTGCATGGGTCTGCACGACGTGTACGAACCGCTCGACCCGCCTTACCGCCGCGAAATCCCCATCTACAAGCCGAGTGACCGCATCGGATTGCCTTATATTCAGGTAGACCCGAAAAAGATCGTAGGCGTAGTAGAAACCAACTGGCCGGACGAAGCACGCTCTTTTGCCGCTGCTGATCCGTTGACTGACAAAATCGGCGAGAACGTTGCCGACTTCCTCGCTGCCGACATGAAGCGTGGCATTATCCCGTCTACTTTCCTTCCGCTGCAATCGGGCGTAGGAAATATCGCTAACGCCGTGCTCGGTGCACTGGGACGTGACAAGACGATTCCCGCATTCGAAATGTACACCGAAGTTATCCAGAACTCCGTCATCGGTCTGATCCGTGAAGGACGTATCAAATTCGGTAGTGCCTGCTCACTGACTGTTACCAACGACTGTCTGGAAGGTATTTACAACGATATGGATTTCTTCCGCGACAAGCTGGTTCTCCGCCCGTCGGAAATTTCAAACAATCCGGAAGTGGTTCGCCGACTGGGTATTATCTCTATCAATACGGCTATCGAAGTGGACTTGTACGGTAACGTAAACTCTACTCATATCAGCGGAACGAAGATGATGAACGGTATCGGTGGTTCGGGAGACTTCACCCGCAATGCTTATATCTCTATCTTCACTTGTCCGTCTGTTGCCAAAGAAGGTAAGATCAGTGCTATCGTCCCGATGGTTTCTCACCTCGACCACAGCGAACACTCCGTGAATATCATTATCACCGAGCAAGGTGTAGCCGACCTGCGTGGCAAGAGCCCGAAGGAACGTGCACAAGCCATCATCGAAAACTGTGCACATCCCGACTACAAACAGCTTCTCTGGGATTATCTCAAACTGGCTGGTGGCAAAGCGCAGACTCCACACGCTATCCAGGCCGCACTCGGTATGCACGCCGAACTGGCCAAGAGCGGGGATATGAAGAATACGAATTGGGCGGAATATGCCAGATAAGGCATGAAACGTCTGTCGTTCATACTATCATTCATCGTTTGTATTTGCGTTGCAAATACAAACGATGTTTTTTCGCAAAAAAGGGAACTGCAACAGTTCAAGGGCAAGGTGACCAACTTGCAGGGAGAGCCTATGCGTGCTGTAAGTGTCTATATTCCGGGAACCGGCAGATATACTTCTTCGGACATGAATGGAGACTTTTCTGTAGAGGCCAAACATAAAGAGACACTCCGTTTCTCACACATAGGTATGAAAGATGTGCTGATACAATTGGATAAAGATTTTCCATCGGAACTTCTTGTGCGAATGGAACCGGACACTTTTCAAATTAATAATATATTTATTCAGAAAAAGCAAATTATCAAAGTTAAGCCCGAAGATATGCCTGAGCAAACGATGATTGATTTTATAATCAACGATCCCGACTTCCCGGGAGGATTAAGCGGGCTCGATGAATTTATCAAGAAAAACATACGATACCCGGAAGAAGCTTTTCAGGCAGGAGAAGAGGGACAAGTCACCGTAGAGTTCACCATCGACGTAAACGGATATGTCAGCGATACAAAAGTTACCAAAAGCGTATCTGCCAGCTTGGATAAAGAAGCATTACGCATCATCGAATCCATGCCACGATGGAAATCAGGTATGCAACTGGGGCGTCCTGTAGCAGTCCGTATGTCTGTTCCTATAAACTTTGTCATTGAGCAAGACTACCAAGTCATTGATTCGTTACAGGTAAAAACAAATACGTAAGCTGGCATCCGCAACAACAAAGTGCTACTTACATGGAACTGTCGCCAATAAATGGAACGGATAATTACCTTCTGCAACAGTCATCCCGTTTGCAGCATAACATTCACTATTCGGGTCGGGCAGATTTTGTTGCTGTTGCAAGAACTCAATAGAGATAAAAGCAGGTTCCGTTTTCTGCACAGCTTTCCTGCTCTGCTTAACATATTCCTTCGGAAGTCCCGTACTTTTGGATTTTACCGTTGACCGTGAAGCTATCAAAGTCTGAGACGGAACTTTCACCTCCCGATAGACAGTATCCACCCGTTCACGTACGACAATCACCGTATCTGCTACAGCGAGTCTCTCCAAACCAGCTTCCTGCCTGTCTGAAGTGGCTGAAATCCCATAGCCTATTATCCCACCCAACAAACACGCGGCCACCAGCCACCAGGGAGAAATTCCCGAGCGCTTTCCACCTTTCACTTCAAAAGTTTCCCTTTCGGGCGGTTCCTGCTTCGCTTTCATCTTTCCGTCCTTCTGTCTCTCTCTGAGGTTCTGTGCAAAAGCAGTATAAGAAACAGGAGGGTGAACTGACTTTTCCTGTTCATATTGCTCTTTAGCAGCATGAATCAACTGTTGCATTTCCTGAGACTCTTCCAGTCTTTCTAAATCATCACTTTTCATATTCATCTATTTTTGGGGGTTATAATCTGATAAAGAACGCTGCAATACTTTCAAAGTATAATATAAGCGAGACTTTACCGTACCTTCCGGACAACACAGGATTTGCGCAATCTCCTGTACCGGAAGCTCTTCTTCATAGCGCAGCGTATATGCTGCCCGTTGTTCATCTGTCAACCCTGCAAGTACTTTCTTCAACTGCCGGTCGAAAACCTGACGATCGTGTGCCGCTTCAAACTCAAGCGAGGAGTAGCTATCTTCTTCATTGGTATATGATTGTTGTAAACGATACTCGTCTACTATATCACGATGGCGGTACTCATTTTTGCAAAGATTATACGCCATCGCAAACGCCCACGTAGAGAACTGTTTTCCATGCTGATAACTGCCTCTTGCCTCATAGACACGAAGAAACAACTCTTGCAGAAAATCATCCGCTAACGCTCCGTCTGCCGACAGCATCCGCATAAAGAAACCTTTAAATCGGGGAGCATAACGGCAGTAAAGCTCTTCGAATGCTTTCTCACTGTTCCTGAATGCAAAGCGTTCCATTAGCTGTTCGTCTGTTTCGTCGTGGCTGAAAGAAGTGAATAGCATCATGGCTCTACCATTTCTATTAATTGTTGATATTCTTTTCGGTGCTCTTCCTTAAATGAAAAAGAGGCAACTGGAGAATCTCCCTGTCGTTCCATTTCATCCATGCGATCAAAAATAGCCTTAGTCAGTTTCATCCGTTCAACCATCTCCGTAGTTACCCAAGGTTTATTCTTAAAATAATCATTATCCATACGATCAACAATACTCAACAAGAGCCTTCTTAACTTCAGAAACTGATTCTTATCCCCACTCACTTGATAAAACTTCAAAAGAGGAAGGAAAGCCAAAATATAACGATCATTGTTTCGCAAAGCATCCATGACTACAGGAAACCGTAAATAATCAAGCAAATAAACTTGTTCGTAGTTTTTCCTCATAACAGCCATGTTATCATATGGTTTCAACGAATATCTGAATACCAATCCTTCCGAATAGAGAAAATCTTGCATTCGCTCCAGACTCATGCCACTCCCGGATTGAGTGATATATACAGGACGATTCTCTTTTACTGCAAAATACCACGCACCGGGACATTCTATCTCCCTCCGTTTAGGAAGGAGCTGCGTATCCACTCCTTTTTCTTTCCAAAACTGACTTTCAGAATCAGGATTCATCAAATCATTCAGGTCAACCAATTCCACATCTTTGAAAAGCCCCATCCCATATTGCAACAGAAGACAATAACTCCATTGGTACCTGGCCCCTGCAAGAATAGCATTCTTTTCCAAACCTATCAACTCATTATAGCAATAAGATAGAATAGTGGATGAATATAACCCACTATCGAACCACGCACGTACCACTTCTTCTACCTTATCCATTCTTCCCTGCTGTTGATAATATACTATATCATCCCGATAATCCATTTCACAATCCCGTTTCAAAGAGACTATTTTCCGTCTGATCTCTTCCAGCTTATGTTTATCAGGTGTTATCACTTCATCATCCAACAATTGGTAGTACAGTCGGGTATTGGGGATATATTTCTTCATTTTCCTTAATAACTGAGGGAGTTCCTTCTTCTTCAATAATGTGTCTTCCTCCCAGAAACCTTTACAAGCTATATAATAGTTCTCCCATGATCTTTTATTTCTTGGGTCTTTGTCTATTTCTAACTTCCAAGCATCTTTCTGAACCTGAAACCACTCTTTCCCGCAAGGAATAAAGTCTACTAGCCCCGGCTCCAAACGCAGCTCCAATCGTCCGACTTTCAAAGAGTCTGTGATTTGAGCAGACAATGTTGTACTCAAACCAATAAAAAGATATAATATATAGTATTTCATGAGCTTTTCGAAAAAGAATGATTAGAAATTAATACTTTTAAGATACCGTTCACGTACTTCCTCATTGTAATAATCCGCTTTCTTAATGATAGATTCCAATAAAGCATGAAGCTTATCATAATGAGTCACATCACCTGATTCCTTATAAAACTGGAGAAGGGACTTGAAAGCCGGTACATAATATATGCTAAGCATTTTTACTCCTTTCAAATCAAGACAAACATTCGTCAACGTCTCAGGATAAAAAGACTCGTATAAGTAATCTAACAGATAAGTATTCTCATAATTGCGACGCATGATAGCCAGATTATCATAAGGTTTGGCAGAATATCTCATTAACAGACCTTCAGTATATAAATGGTCTTTCAGCAGATCTTTCACAGCTTCGTTGGTTGAGACAGAGATATAAATGGGACGGTTGGTATATTTGGCAATATGCTCTATACGTTTTTTGATTTCATTTGCAAATGTTGCCGTAGGAGTTTTACTTTTATAAAATTCCGGATCAGTATCTTTGAACTCCGGTATGCCTAATTCCTCCGTAAGCCTGTTCATAGAAAATGAAGGAAGGATTAAACCTGAAAGGATTACTTTCTTATCATCAAACAATCCCTTTCCATATTGAAGCAGATAACTTCCAAACAGCGTCCAATTAACATCAGTAAATATCAATGCGTCCTTTTCGGCAGAAGCCAATTCATTATAGGTATAATTTAAAGATTGAACAGGATATGCACCTGATTGATACCACCGGGTAGAAATGTCTTTCAGCCTATCCTTATTACTAAAAGACAAGCCCATATAAACAGGATAATGCATCACAGCATCGGGCCACTTATCCATAATTTCATCAAAGGTCATATCATTTTTTCCAAAAGGTAAAATCATATTCTGTATCAAGGCATAAGTAGCAGTATTGGGTATCTCTTTTTTCATTTTGTCCATCATCTCATTGATTTCCTTTTCTATACCATCGCCGGGAGTAAGCGATTTGAGTGTTTGAATCGTTCGTGTATAGGACATCCATGCTTTTTCATCTTTAGGGTTTTCATAGATCTTCTGTTTCCATTCCCGGGCCTGATTCTGAATTACAGGAATCTGAGATGCAATAGAGTCCGGGACCCAGCTTGCCTTGTTTTGAGAATAAACCTGTGCTGTACAATAGCACAATAAGACAAGTAACAAGTATTTGATAGTTTTCATTATTCACTCTTTTATTAAATTCAACATTGCTTAATTAGAACCGTTCTGACAAAGCATACACGCAAGCAAAGCAAACGTTCAAATAAAAGAGTACTTTTTTCAGCAGATATTTATCATTTCTATCAACAACCTTATTCAATGCTCATTTCAATGTCCGATAATCACCTCACAAACCTTATCCTGAAACGCCCTCGCCTTGGCAGCCGAAAGCACATTCTGATTCATAATGGCAAAAGCCAAGGTATGCCCGTTCTTCATCTTCAGATAACCGGCAAGGGCATTGATCGCCGTAAACGAACCGGTCTTTGCATGGACATTTCTGAATGCGGGAGTATTCTTCATTCTGTTTTTCAGCGTTCCGTCTATTCCGGCAACAGGAAGGGACTTATACAGTTTCTGAAAAACATCGGATTGTGAATAGGCATATTTCAGAAAATCGACCAACAGGGCAGGAGACAAGTAATTATAATTAGACAATCCGCAGCCATCCGCGATCTTATAGTCTTTCGGATCGTGCCCGAGGTTACGAACCAGTTTCATAATCTCAACAATGCCATCCTCCGCCGTCACACGTTTCTTTCCTGTAGCTTGTGACGCAATCCGGCAAAGCATTGCTTCCGCATTCAGATTATCACTTTCCTTCATCAGCTGATTCAAGACTTTCTGCACCGGAGTCTCCCAGCGAGCCATCTGCTCTGCTCCATCGGACGGTAATTCAGCAAAACCGTACGATTGGGGAACCACGATTCCTTTGGCACGGAGACGTTCTAAAAAAGTATGCATAAAGAAGCTCCCTGAATCATAGACATTTATCAAATCCTTTCTAAACGTAGGAACATTGCCTGTTACGATCAGATTATTCCCATTGGTCAACCAGTCTCTCGATAATGAATATTTTCCGGCAGAAGGAGTACGTGTCTTTGTCCGGTTCGTCAAGGTATAATAAGAAGACACAGGCTTGCAGGAAACGCTTGCCGTATCTCCTTGTAGAGAGCCGGGAACCACCGTCACTTCCACAGCACCCTTACAAAACATCAACGGAGACATATAAGGCTGATAAGCCTCCGGAGTATCATCCCATGCCCATCCGTGCCCCCAATAAAGGGAATCTTTCATCGAAACATCGCCATACACCTGTCCGTTGATCACCGAAAAAGGGAAGGTGATTACTTCTTCGATCAATGAATCCATCATCAAACTGTCAAATTCCGGATCAAACCCACCGACAACGTATAAGTTGCCTTGCAGCGTATCATGCTCTATCACCCCGTCGTGCCATACTTCCGTACGGAAAGGATTGTCCGCATCGGGACGGGAGAGGGCTGTAATAGCCGTGAGCAGCTTCATGGTAGAAGCCGGGCGGGAGAGTTTCGTATCACGATAAGTATATAATGACTTCTTCGCTGTCAGGTCATACACGGATATGCCGACTTCGGATGCTTCGGGAAGCATTCTTTTGATTAGTGAATCAATCTGAGAAAGATTTGCCTGTCCCCATACGGATGCGGGCAACAGGGCAACTGATAAAACCAAAAACAACAAATACTTCTTCATCAACCTTCTATATTAACTTTCATGCTACTTCAGATTCTTCCGTATCTTGGATATCACGGCTATCCGCTTATGCTCAATCTTATAATGCTTCCCGGAAAATCTCTCCTACCGTAGGATGAGGGAAAACAACCTTCTTCCATGCGGCGGCAGTCAATCCAAGCTCAATGGCAGTACCGGCAAGAGTGATGATTTCCGAAGCAGGATTGCCCAGCACGTGTGCTCCGATTATCCGTTCCTGTTCATCCAGCAGTACTTTGCAGACTCCGTTCACGCCTTCATTCTCCGCCACAAAACGACCGGAATAAGCCATCGGAAGTTTCACCACCTTATAAGTAATTCCTTTTGCTGAGGCCGATTCTTCCGTCTCT
This sequence comes from Bacteroides thetaiotaomicron, assembly GCA_019412825.1. GTDB lineage: Bacteria > Bacteroidota > Bacteroidia > Bacteroidales > Bacteroidaceae > Bacteroides > Bacteroides thetaiotaomicron_A. Next base: position 387,279 of record DXOL01000029.1, read on the forward strand.
CCGACTCCTGCAATCTCCGGATTCGTATAAACAACGCCGGGGATAGCCCGATAACTCATTGCATCTTCCTTACCCAAAATAGAATGTACGGCAACCTCAGCCTCACGGACAGCCGTATGAGCCAACAAAGAAAAGCCTGTCAGATCACCGCAGACATAAACGCCGGACAGCGAAGTCTGCATCTTCTCATTGACCTTGATAGCGCCACGCCCGGTTTTATCCAGATTCAGATTTTCGAGTCCGAAACCTTTCGTCACAGGTCGGCGTCCAACGCTCATCAATAGCTTTTCTGCTATAACACTGCCCTTTCCTTCTGCATTCTCGTATGAAACAACCGCACCCTCTTCCGTCTGTGATAAGGCGACAACTTTAGTGCTGAGCAGGAATTTAATGCCCCGCTTCGCATATTCGGCACGAAGCAATGCAGACAGTTCCTTATCCATTCCTCCCAAAATCTCATCCATCATCTCAATCACCGTTACCTGCACACCGAGACTATTAAAGAATGATGCAAACTCCATACCGATCACGCCACCGCCTACAATGGCAAGGGAGGCAGGCAGTTCCTTACTGTCCAGCGCATCCCGATGCGTCCAATAATTCACCGTTTCCACGCCGGTAATAGGAGGGATGAAGGTTTCGGAGCCTGTACAAAGGATCAGATTTTCCGCATTGTATGTCTCTTCGCCACAGCGAACTGTATTTTTATCTACGATCTGTGCCTCTCCCGTCACCATCGCAACATTATTGGAGGTCAACTTTGCCTTTACACCCAATACCAGTTTGCGCACCACTTTACTTTTACGGGCAATGATCTTCGGCAAGTCAAAAGAGACTTCGGAGACATTCACCGCATATTTCGAGGCATGACGTGCACTGTCGTAAGTCTTTGCCGAATACAACAGCGTTTTCGTCGGGATGCATCCTTCATTCAGGCAGACACCTCCCAGATTATTCTTCTCGATAAGGAGTACACTCAAACCGGCTTTGCCGGCAGCTTCGGCGGCTGTATATCCTGCGGGACCACCACCGATGATAATGACTTGGTATTTCATAGGTATAAAATTTATTGTTCCATTCTCTTTTTAATCAACTCCACAAATTCACGTTCCTTGACAGGCATCACCGAAGCAAACTTCCCGTTTCCATACTCTATCAAGACATAATTCGTCACCGAAAACTTTCCGAATTTCATGGAATGATACTTCCGGATAGCTGTGATTTCGGCAATAGGAATTACTTTTTTACGCATAAAACGTCCGGTGGATATCTCCAGAACTCCATCGGTAGATACAGTGTAAACCGTATGAATAATCTGTTCGATGACTACAATAAGCAGGAGCATTAGTAGCACTGCCGGCAAGATATATTTACACCACAAAGCGCCCACGGCATTTACAGTAAGCACCACCAGCAGAAAATACTGGTACCAGGCGATGCGGGCATGAAAAATTCGATTCATTTTGTCAGATTTTTGCGTGCAAGGTAGCAAATTTATGAATTAGTGACAACGAAAAGAACAACGAAGTGACTTATTTTGTAGCTTTGCGGTGAGAAATAAACAAAATTATGGTAAGAAAATTCGATTTCCTCGTTATCGGCTCCGGAATTGCCGGTATGAGTTTTGCGCTCAAAGTGGCGCACAAAGGTAAAGTTGCTCTTATCTGTAAAAGCGGGCTGGAAGAAGCCAATACGTACTTCGCACAAGGAGGAGTGGCGTCCGTCACCAACCTGCTGGTGGATAATTTCGACAAACACATTGAAGACACGATGATTGCCGGCGACTGGATCAGTGACCGTGGCGCAGTAGAAAAAGTAGTGCGCGAAGCGCCTGCGCAAATTGAAGAACTGATCAAATGGGGCGTGGACTTCGACAAAAACGAGAAAGGCGAATTTGACTTGCACCGCGAGGGAGGACACTCCGAGTTCCGCATTCTTCACCATAAAGATAATACGGGAGCAGAGATTCAGGACAGCCTGATCAAAGCCGTGCAAAGGCATCCGAACATCGAGGTGATCGAAAACCAGTTTGCCGTTGAAATACTGACCCAACATCATCTGGGGGTAACCGTTACCCGCCAGACACCGGACATCAAATGCTACGGTGCCTACATCCTCGACCCGAAAACCGGAAAAGTAGATACCTACCTCGCCAAAGTGACTCTTATGGCCACCGGTGGAGTAGGAGCTGTTTATAAAACGACCACCAATCCGCTAGTAGCTACCGGAGACGGTATCGCTATGGTCTATCGTGCCAAAGGTACGGTGAAGGATATGGAGTTCGTACAATTCCACCCTACCGCCCTGTACCATCCGGGCGACCGCCCTTCGTTCCTGATTACGGAAGCGATGCGTGGCTACGGTGGCGTACTCCGCACAATGGACGGCAAGGAGTTCATGCAGAAATACGATCCCCGTCTTTCACTCGCTCCGCGCGATATCGTAGCCCGTGCCATCGACAACGAAATGAAAAATCGGGGTGATGACCATGTTTATCTCGACGTCACCCACAAAGACCCGGAAGAGACAAAGAAGCACTTTCCCAATATTTACGAGAAATGCCTCAGCTTAGGCATCGACATCACCAAAGATTACATTCCGGTAGCTCCGGCAGCCCACTATCTTTGCGGCGGTATCCTTGTAGACCTGAACGGACAGTCTTCCATCGAACGCCTCTATGCAGTGGGAGAGTGCTCCTGCACCGGTCTCCACGGTGGTAACCGTCTGGCTTCCAACTCACTGATCGAAGCTGTCGTATATGCCGACGCTGCCGCCAAGCATAGCCTGAGAGTTGTAGACCAGTATGCCTACAACGAAGCTATCCCCGAATGGAACGACGAGGGAACCCGCTCACCGGAAGAGATGGTACTGATCACGCAAAGCATGAAGGAAGTCAACCAAATTATGAGTACTTATGTAGGTATTGTCCGCAGTGACCTTCGCCTGAAACGTGCCTGGGACCGACTGGATATCATTTACGAAGAAACTGAAAGCCTGTTCAAACGCAGCGTAGCCTCCAGAGAGATTTGCGAATTGCGTAATATGGTCAACGTAGGATATCTGATTATGCGTCAGGCGATGGAACGCAAAGAAAGCCGCGGATTGCATTATACGATTGATTATCCACACGCTAAAAAATAATCATGAAAACATTAACTAGACTATTTATTCTTTTATTCGTTATGGCAGGTGTAAGTTCCTGCTATACAGGGATCCCATTGAAGCAAGGCAAATCGGAAAACAACCGAACTTACGAAGTCAGCTATTTGTTCGAGCATGACGGAGTCAAAGTCTATCGTTTTATGGATATGGGAAACTATGTGTACTTTACAACAAAAGGAGATGTGACCAGTATCAAAAATGACTCTACGAAAGAAAGGACTGTAACGATCTACAGAGACGATAAGTTCAGATAAAAATATGTCTTAATAAATAAAATGGCGCTTGCATATGATTGCAAGCGCCATTTTTATTATCTAATAAACACCTCTTATTAATAGTTTTCTTTCTTCACCTCGAAATACGCCTGCGGATGCAAACATGCCGGGCAAACTTCGGGAGCTTCCTTACCGATTTCGATATAACCGCAGTTACGGCATTGCCATACCACTTCGCCTTCTTTAGCGAATACGGTCATATTTTCGATGTTGTTCATGAAAGCCAAGTATCTTTCTTCGTGGCCTTTCTCGGCGATTGAGATATTGCGGTACATAGCGGCAATCATCGGGAAACCTTCCTGTTCTGCCACATCAGCGAAATGAGGATAATCCAGTGACCATTCTTCATGTTCGCCGGCAGCGGCAGCGCGAAGATTTTCGAGTGTATTACCGATCACACCGGCCGGATAGCTGGCAGTAATTTCTACCATACCACCTTCCAGGAACTTGAACATACGTTTAGCGTGTTCCTTTTCCTGATCAGCTGTTTCTGTGAAGATTGCTGAAATTTGTTCGTAACCTTCCTTCTTTGCAACACTTGCAAAATAAGTGTAACGCATTCTTGCCTGTGATTCTCCTGCAAATGAAGTCAGCAGATTCTTCTCTGTCTGGGTTCCTTTAATGCTTTTAGTCATAATTCTAATCTATTTTAAAATTGGTTATTACCAAACGTAACTTGTCGTACTATTTATAACGCAAATATAAGCGATTTGTTCGTAATAAGCTCCCTTTTCTTAATGAATAAAAACTATCGATTCATAGATAAAACCTATCAACAATCAAATAGCATGTTGCTAAACATACTTATCTCGATTATTTTGCGTAATTTTGCAACCTCTACTTTGCAAAAGAGCAAATTATATATAATAATTCACAGAAATGAAGTTATTTGAATTTAAACCCAAATTGGTTTCTTGTTTAAAGAATTATTCGAAAGAAACGTTTATGGCGGACCTGATGGCAGGCGTCATTGTCGGTATCGTAGCACTTCCACTGGCCATCGCCTTCGGTATTGCTTCGGGAGTATCGCCCGAGAAAGGTATTATCACCGCTATTATTGCCGGATTCATCATCTCTCTGCTGGGAGGAAGCAAAGTCCAGATCGGCGGACCGACAGGAGCTTTCATTGTGATCATCTACGGCATCATCCAGCAATATGGCGAAGCCGGACTGATTGTGGCGACGCTTATGGCAGGTGTTCTCCTTATATTATTAGGAGTGTTCAAGCTCGGAGCCGTTATCAAGTTTATTCCGTATCCCATTATCGTCGGTTTCACCAGCGGTATTGCCGTTACCATTTTTACTACGCAGATTGCCGATATCTTCGGACTGTCCTTCGGAGGTGAAAAGGTACCGGGGGACTTTGTCGGGAAATGGATGATTTATTTCCGTCATTTCGATACCGTGAATTGGTGGAATACCATCGTAAGTATTGTCAGCATCATTATCATTGCAATCACTCCCCGGTTTTCTAAAAAAATTCCCGGATCGCTGATTGCTATTATTGTAGTGACAGTGGCCGTCTATCTGATGAAGACTTATGGCGGAATAGATTGCATTCCGACCATCGGTGACCGTTTCACCATTAAGTCAGAGTTGCCGGATGCCGTTGTACCGGCTCTGGATTGGGAAGCTATCAAAAATCTGTTTCCGGTAGCTATCACTATTGCAGTGCTGGGAGCTATCGAATCACTCTTGTCTGCCACCGTAGCCGATGGTGTGATAGGAGACCGTCATGATTCCAACACGGAACTAATCGCACAGGGTGCGGCAAATATCGTAGCGCCATTGTTCGGAGGTATCCCCGCTACCGGAGCTATTGCCCGTACGATGACAAATATCAACAATGGAGGTAAGACACCGATTGCAGGTGTTATCCATGCGATTATCCTTCTTCTGATTCTTCTTTTCCTGATGCCCCTTGCACAGTATATTCCGATGGCTTGCCTTGCCGGAGTACTGGTCATCGTATCTTATAATATGAGCGGCTGGCGCGTCTTCAAGGCTTTACTGAAGAATCCGAAGTCCGATGTCACCGTACTGCTGATCACTTTCTTCCTGACTGTTATCTTCGACTTGACAGTTGCCATCGAAGTAGGACTGATCATCGCCTGCGTACTCTTCATGAAACGTGTCATGGAAACTACTGAAATCTCCGTCATTACGGATGAGATCGACCCGAATAAAGAATCGGATATCGCCGTCAATGAAGAAAACATCATGATTCCTAAAGGAGTGGAAGTATATGAGATCAACGGCCCTTACTTCTTCGGTATCGCTACGAAGTTCGAAGAAACGATGGCGCAACTGGGAGACCGTCCGAATGTGCGCATCATCCGTATGCGTAAAGTTCCGTTCATCGACTCCACAGGTATTCATAATCTGACTACACTTTGCGAAATGTCGCAGAAAGAAAAGATCACCGTCATTCTTTCCGGAGTCAATGAGAAAGTATATAAGGTGTTGGAGAAATCCGGATTTTATGAATTGCTGGGAAAAGAAAATATCTGCCCGAACTTCAAGGTAGCGCTGGACAGAGCGGAAGAAGTCATGAAATAAAGAGATTCCAACATAAAGAAAGAGCCATTTTAATCCCGAAAAGCAGGAGATAAAATGGCTCTTTTTTATTTTAAGAGAGGGATTACCACTCCACTAAACTTTTAAAAACAAGCCACGTTTATACATCATTCTCAACAGGAAGAAAAGAATAAGATAGTTAGCAAAAGTAAGCCATACGGGATAATAATCTCCCATGTATTGTTTCAGTCCGTAACTGACTGAATCAGCAATGCAACGGAAGTTCACCACTTCGCCCAACAGATAAGCCGTGATGGAATTCATACCATACACTTTCAGCCAGTTCAACCCGCGGCTGTGTCCTTTATAGTCAATCCAATAATAAAATAATGCCATCAACAGAAAGCAATAACCACCGGATAGTAATGTCATACTACCTGTCCACAAACGCTTAATGATGGGCATCTGCAAACTCCAAAGCATCGCCAGCCCTACTAAAAGCACACCAATGACCGACAGAGTCTGTACCACCTTTTTACGGTTCGCTTTCCCTTCTTTCATAATCTTTCCGGCAAAAGCTCCGAGCATGACAGTCACTCCGAATGTCAGACTGCTCCATATCCATGTGTAATTGTAATAAGGTGAAAAGCTCCACGTTCCGTCCTCATTCCAGAAAACACCATCTCTGAAACGACCTAAGACACATCTGTCCACCTGTTCGGCAAAATTTCCAGCCGGTGTGAAGTCACCCAAAAATGTCATGGGAATCCAGTATATGAAAAGCAACAATAAAGTAATTCCTATCTGCCACCTGAATGAAAAATGTAACTGAATGACTGCCGCAATGAAATAGCCGACAGCAATAGACTGCAAAGTATTTGAATAGAGATAAATATGACTGCTGTCCAGTCCAAGCAGATTTCCCTGAACAATCATTCCGAAAATAAACAGCAGAAACACCCGCCTCAGAATCCTCCGATAGACGGGCCAGTAACTGCCGGACATACCGACGTACTTTGACAGTGAAAACGGCATCGAAGCGCCTGTCATAAACAGGAACAACGGCATCACAAGATCCCAGAAACGGAATCCCTCCCACACTTCATGATCAAACTGATAAAGGATATCGTTGAGAAACGGCAAGTTCAACTGTCGTGCCAATGCCGCAAACACCGGCTGAAAGAAGACAAGAAGAAATAGATCAAAACCTCGAAGAATATCCAAAGAAGCAAGTCTGGATGTGTTATTCTCTGATAATTTACTCATAGTATTAACAAATTCATATTATTATTCAGTTATTGTCTCATCAAAAACATATTCTGTAAAGCGTCTTAATACAAATATATTCAAAACTTCTTTCCCCTGCAAGTACCTCGGAAAGGAAATGAATCATTGGAATAGAAGCTAAGTTAGAGTAAATCGACCAAAATCTGTCAGAGAATGACTAAATAGTATTATTCCATATTCAAATTAGGTTGTAATTTTGCCCTAGACCTAAGTGAAGTATTTGTCAAATCCTAATTAATAAAACAATAGTATGAAAAAACATTTTCTGATTTTTACAATCTCTCTTTTATTTTTCTCGCTTGCACAAGGCAAAGTGAAGCTCCCTGCCATGATGGGAGATCATATGGTACTCCAACAAAACAGTTCCGTTAAGCTGTGGGGATGGGCAGACGGCAAAAAGGTGACTGTCACCACCTCTTGGAATAACCGTACTTATAAGGTATCGACAGACGATGAGGGAGCATGGCTGGTCAAAGTGGATACTCCTGCCGGAAGTTTTACTCCTTATTCTATTACCATCAGTGACGGGACCCGGGTCACGCTATCGGATATATTAATAGGAGAAGTATGGATATGCTCCGGTCAGTCTAACATGGAAATGACCATGAAAGGAAACATGGGACAACCCATCGACCATTCGCTGGAAACTCTTCTGAACGCAGGCAACTACCGCGACCGTATCCGTTTTATCACTGTCCCCCGAACCAAAGGAGTGAAAGAACGGACAGACTTTGAAGGAGCGAAATGGGAAGTTTCTTCGCCCGAAACCACTATGGATTGCAGTGCCGCAGGTTACTTCTTTGCCCGACAACTGACGGAAACGCTTCATCTCCCCGTAGGACTGGTCATCAACAGTTGGGGAGGTTCACGAATCGAGGCATGGATGACAGAAGAAACGCTCGCCTCCGTGGAAGGCGCAAATATAAAGGCCGCCAAAAATCCAAAGTTAGATACGAATAGCCGACTGCAATGTCTGTATAATATCATGTTACTGCCTGTGAAAAACTTTACGGCACGCGGATTTCTATGGTATCAGGGAGAGTCGAATCTATTCAACTATCAGATCTATGCTCCGATGATGACCGCCATGGTGCAGCTCTGGAGAAATGTATGGGAAGCACCGGATATGCCTTTTTATTATGTCCAGATTGCTCCGCACAAATACGGAAACAGCCGGAACATAAATTCCGCCTTATTGCAGGAAGCACAAATGAAAGCATTGCAGACAATCCCCAACTCCGGAATGATTCCTACGATAGATGTCGGCGACGAGTTCTGCATTCATCCACCTCAGAAAAATGTAGTAGGACTCCGGCTGGCCAATCTCGCACTGACTAAAACATACGGTCTCCATAAATTTCCATCTACCGGACCAATGATGACAAAGGTGGAATATTCAAAGAACAAAGCGATCGTCACACTCGACAATGCCCCTTCCGGACTGGCACCGGGCAATTGTGAATTGGAAGGTTTTGAGATTGCAGGAGCCGACAAGAAGTTCTATCCGGCAAAAGCACGGATTGCAGGTCGCACAAGAAATGTGGAAGTATGGAGCGATCAGGTCGCCCAACCGGTAGCCGTACGGTATGCTTTCCGCAATTATGTAGGAAACATCACTTTACGCAATACATTGGGGATCGCTGCTTTCCCGTTCCGGACAGATACATGGGATGATGTAAAGTAAGAGCTGATTAGCCTGTGTGCAGGGTATATATGTCCTGCGTACAGGAGCTATATATCCAACGCGCAGGAGCTATATATCCAATATATTGGGCATATAGCTCCTGTATGTAACTAATAAATTCTATCTGACGTAAGTCTCCTTTTCCATATAATAAATAGCTTCGCCTCTATCCCCGTTCTCCAAATCTGTCAGTTCTACCTTAAACACATAATAAGGCAAAGTATTATTCCTGTTTTTAGGCATATCGACTGTCAACAGATAGGCATTTCCCCACTCGTCAGGAGCGAAATATTCTTTTATCTCCTGCTTCATGAGTATAGGAACTTCTTCACCGTTGATCCAGACAACAGCTTTCAACTGTTCCGGCTCAGGGGCCAGAACTGCTTCTTTAGGCTTTCCGGCTTTCATCCATGCCTGCGTACGTGTCAGACTCATAGGACGGACATACACCTGATAAGCAGGTGTTGCACCCGGGATTCTGAAAGCACGCAGTCCATAGGCTTCCATACGATGATATTGTATGTTGAGCGTTGTGTCGCGATCGGCGATAAAATCCCATCCCCAAAATTCCAGTCGTTGATTCTTCTCCGGCAGGGTAGAATTGGCGATGATGTATTCATCCATATTCAATGCACCCATCGAATGATATTTTCCCTTGGGGATGCGTATGCTGTAATTTCCATTTTTGTCTGTTAGCGTTACCGATACCTCACTGAAGTCCGGACGTGCCCAACTGACTGAAACATTGTCCAGCGGATGATTATCATAATCGGTCACACGCCCATTGATCGTTACAGAGTCCGTTATTACTTGGGAAGTTTGAGCTACCAAGCTACTATTAAATCCGATTATAAGTATGAGTAATAATAAATTTGCTTTCATTCTATTATTTGTTTGTGATGATTATCTTTAACTCCTATACGCTCACTCCTTCGCACACTCCTTCGCACACTTGGTAAATGTATGAAATTAATCTGAAAGTCTATCTATTATACGTATATTTATAACGTCCAAGAAGTTGAAATTACACTATATTTTATTCATTCCTGCACAGCTTTGAATCATTTCCTGCGTGTAATGAGCTAAACAGTACAAGAATAGACTAATACTGATTAACACATATCTGCCTCTTATCTTTAATAAATCTATCTCCAAGTTATGCATAAAACTATTCGTCTGACAGTTGTTGAACTTTCGTCTGACTACTGTTGTTTTTTCGTCTAACAACTGTCAGACGAAAGTTCAACTATAGTCAGACGAATAGGCTCAAGTATAACGAGTACTAGTTCTTTGCATACACAGTATTAAGTCTTAGTAAAGGAAGTGATCTGCAGGCTAGTATTTACTTTATTATTATCAACGAAATTATAAAACAAAATTATTTGTAAAACAAATAATTATCGCTACTTTTGTCTCATGCTTACTTTCATGCGTAGAAAGAGGCTTTTAAATTTTGTATTGAGAACGGTTATTTATTGAATTCATCATAGAAATCCACTAGTTTTTACAGCGAATATCAATAAGTGACAGGTCTCGCGCACAATCGTATATATACTTTGTTATATACCAATTGGGCGTGGGACTATCACTTATGTCGCTGGAGGGTCGTAGTGGATACCTTATGATGGCATAGTAGATAGTTTCCACGTCCTCTTTTTTTATAAACCGCGCACCAACAGGAAACTGATGCGGCAACATAACAAAACATGCAATCAGATTTTAAAAAAGACATTATTCAGTTAATGCAATCTACTAAACTCCTTCACTCTCCACTCTCCGAATTATCGGAAGAAGAAAAAGGAATTGCTTATGAACTGTTAAACCGTTTGGCCGACGGAGCCGTCGATGAAAACTACACCATGCTGGACTATATGCAGATGGCACGCCTTTATTACAATCTTGGAGAATTAAGTAACAATTTATTTGGAGAGCAAGATAACCCACATTATAAAAAAGCCATTTACTATTTAGAGAAAGGAGGCATTGACCTGAGTATGAATAAATGGCTGGAACTAATCAGTTTACGTACAATAGAATAAAGATTACTATCTAATAGAATGATTCTCACTTCATAAAAAGAGTATTCAAATGAAGAAACCCCTAACCAGATTAAATATGGAGGTAGCAGACTGAAGGACTGCTTGTGAAAGTAATCCTTCCCGTCTGTCTCCCAAAGAGGATGCCAACAGTTCCCCACAGGCATCCTCTTTTGTTATATATCAATGATTTACACGAAATACATTTGAGGGCGATTGATTTTTTTTTCGAAGAAATCATTTATTCATGCAGAAAAAGCGAGTAAATCTATCCTATTAATTATTTAATCATCCTTTAATTTTTTCTGTTCTTTTTTCTCTATGCTTTTAATACTTTCTACTGTGGGTAAATCCTCTGGCATAGTACCACCTAATTCTTTAATTGTTTGGCGAACTTTGGCTCCTACTTGATAGTGAGTCTGATTAGCTTTCTGTTTTCCTTGAATCTGCTCACGGCGAAGTTTATCTTCTGTTTGTGTAGCACGAAATAAGTTGGCTGCTAATTCAGTACTTCCCATATGATCCAGTATCTTTTGACTTTTCTTTAAACCTTTATGTGTATGTATAGCTTTCGCATCCAATCCTCCATATAATCCTTTATAACCATAATTTTGGAAGATTGCATAATCTTTGGAATCAAGTACACCAGCATCTTTAGCAGCACTAGCAAGCTGAGCATTATGCTTTGCTAACTCATTACGCAAGAATAAACGCTTCTCATCTTCCGTAGAAAGATAGTTATATTCATCCATCTGCTTAATTTCTGCAATACGGGTCTGCACAGCAAAATAAGTTTGCCCATTGGCAACAATTTCTTTACTGGGATCTGCATTCTGAATAATTAAGTAGCAAGCATAGCGAGAAAGCTTAACTGAATCGACCGGACGTTTTCCTCCTTTCCCTATTTCTATCATATCGAGGTAATCCTCGAAATGATCCATAAAATTTTGGCCACTATTGCGACAAGCTTCTTTCGCCTTCTCAATCACCGGAATAAAATGACGATATTCTGAATACTCTAAAACTTTTGCCATATCCCTAGCTGACCAAAATTCATTACCGTTCTCATCTATTCGTCTTATCTGTTCAAAGATAGAGTTATGTTGTTTTTCTATATCACTCATACTTTTGTTATTTTATATTATTTGTTTGTGAAAATTATCTTTGAGATTTATCGCTTTATTTCCTTCTTCCCTGTGTACTTGGTAAATGTATAAAATTAATCTGAAAGTCTATCTATTATACGTATATTTATAACGTCTAAATAAAATAGCTCTTAAAGCAAAGAGGATGCCAACAGTTCCCCACAGGCATCCTCTTTTGTTATATATCAATGATTTACACGAAATACATTCTAGAATGAATGCATCCTCAGTTGCTTATCAACCAATATTCCGTCTTTCAGGTTCAGATCAAACTTCACTTTACGTTTCGCTTTCAATTTCAGAATAAAGAGTTCTTCCGAACCTTCCAAAGCCTCCTGTTTTCCCATATTGACGAAAGTAGGATAGAGGGATTTCACACCATTCGTATGCAGGCGGTCATAAGTCAGATTTTCCATTGCTTTCATATTCAGCGGTTCCACACCTACAAATTCATAGTCGCTCTGATCATAAGGCAAAGCAAAGCTAAGTGCATTAACCGACCGCAGATCATTACCCTTCACACGGATTTCAACGATTTCGTCCTTCTGGTACTGCTTCTTCGGAGTGCTGATGGACAGAGAGCCGGATACTTTCTCCGTAGCTTCCCTGTCGACACCGCCGTCGAGCTGAGTGGCTACGACAGAAATATCATAAGCATCTATCAAGTCATTCATGTTGATATCGCCTTTGCTGATATAACCTTCAAAGTCCGAGTCGCCACGACGCAATCCGGTATAGTTCATATAAGAAGTCAGGTCATTGCGGTCGATCTTGCCATCATTGTTGATGTCGCCTTGCAGGTAACTTGCCGTTCCCGGTACTTTGAACACGTAGATCTCACGACCGGAACCGTAGTTTCCTACACCTGCCGTAACGTTCAGTTTGATGTAACGTGCATTTGGACGCTCTGTGAAAGTGAATACTTTTACATCACCATTCCGCTGCCATTCGAATGCTCCGGCTTCCGTCCAGTTTTCTTTGTCCATACTGTAAGATACTGTTCCTTTCAGCAGTGTACCGTTGCCGGCATCCGCACGGGGCAGATAATGGAACTTATCCAGTTGGTTAACTGTTTTGAGGTCGATAATCAAATCTAATGGTATGGAATTAACGCTATACTTCGTGTGCCATGTATCTCCCGATTCGGAGAAGTTGAACAATCGGTCTACACCGAATCCTCCCTGTGATGCGGCAGTCGATTCGCCTTCAATGCCACGAATAGCAAATTCCAGCGGATTAGTCTTCGTTTTCACCTGAATCTCTGCCCATTCGGAAACACCGTCTTTGTTGACAGCACGCACTTTGAATGCGTAAGGAGTATCCGCTTTCAAGTCTTCAAACAGTAAGTGAGTATCCCGGATAGTCGTATAAAGCATTCCGTTAAATTCAATCTCATAGTAATCGGCATTGGGTACTTTGTCCCAAGTCGGTTGCAGGGTATATGCTTCTCTGTTCTGCTCGCTTACCTGAGCGTTTTGCGGTGCAGACAGGGTTCCGGTGCTTACCAAGTTACGGTCGGCCGGCTCAAAGCGGAAACCTTCCACGTCCAGTTCGATACGATTGGCGGTGACGTCGGTGCTGCCCAGTTTGATGTGCAACAGCGGATTCTTTGTGATAACCACTTTCTCAAATTCACTTCCTTTGGTTGCAAACTTATTCAGATTGGGGGTTTCTTCGTACCAAAATACGTTTTCTCCATTCAGAAGTTCCGCTGCCGTGCTTACTTCCGTCAGTTTTACTTTCTTGTTGTTGATTCTTGCAGTCAGTTTCTTCGGTTTCTCCGTGACGTTGATGCGCAGTTCCGTCTTTTTATCTTTTACAAAGCCGTCGAAACTTCCGGCTGTGGGATGAATGGTGATAGTCACACGGTTCTTTGCGTCTACGTTTGATTCGATCAGGGTAGATACCGATTTCTCCTGACGGTAGGCTTCCGTCACACCGTCGTCGTCATATTCTACGGTTGCAGTATGGCGGTTCGGATAAAATTCATAGATGCGAAGTGAGGGGTCTATTTCGCTGACATTATTATTAGGTTGTGTCATCGGAATAATAGCGCCGTTCTTTACGAATACGGGTAACTTCCAGACCGGAGTATCGAAGTTGCTGAGAATACGGTTGCCTTCGTATTTCTCTCCGCTGAAATAGTCAATCCAAGTGCCTTCGGGCAGATAAATTCCATTGCGGATATCATTGCCTTCTTTATCAGCTTTCGTATTCTGATAGACAGGGGCTACGAGAAAGTCGGTACCATACATATATTGGTAGCGGGTAGCCGTTCCGTATGTATATTCATTCGGATAGTCGAGGAACATGGCACGGATGAGAGGCATGCCATCGACCGCTTCACGGGCAAAGCTATACGTGTAAGGCATCAGTTCCGATTTCAGTTTGAGATACATGCGGTTAATGGATGTAGCTGGTTCGCCTAAAGCATGGGGGTACTTTTCGTTGGCGCCCCAGCCATCCATATTCAACTGCATGGGGGTAAATGTTTTCCATTGGAAATCACGTATATTGACTGCCGCATTCTTTCCACCGAAGATACCGTCCATATCCGAGCAGATATTCGGCTGGCCGGACAGACCGGAACCTATATAAGTAGGGATGTGAAAACGGATATATTCCCATTCGCCTCCGGTCTGGTCGCCCGACCAGATACCGGCATAACGCTGTGTACCTGCCCAGCCGTCCAGTGAAATGATAAAGGGACGGGCATCATTGCCATAATAAGGCATAATATGTCCTACGTCCGCCACTCCGTTCAATCCGAAGGAATAGCCGGCTCCTACCCATGCCACGTCAGTTTTGAGTACACGCACACCGGCATCACGGACTTCTTTCACGATGTCACGCTGCAACAAGGCGCTTACACCTTCCTTCGGGTGCAGGTCCGACTGTGTCCAGAGTCCTATTTCCACTCCGTTCTTGCGGGCATATTCTCCCAGGCTTTTCAGATTGGCGATGTTACCGTCCAACGTTTCCGTCTGTCCGTATCCGGCTCCGTAACCGTCGTTCGGCAGTAACCATCCGAGAGGCATATCATGATTCTTGTAACGGTCGATAACGGCACGTGCCGAGAACTGATAATTGTTCTTTTCGCCATTCAGAGACTCCTTGATGCCGCCATTGTCTTTCTGGCTTTCTTTATATCGCTTTCCGTCTTCAAAGAGGATTCCTTTCTCGTCTTCTTTCCAGTAGTCACGGTTGTAGGCATTGAGATGTCCTTCGTAAAAACCGAATTTAGGCAACAAAACGGGGTTTCCCGTCAACTGATAGAAATCATTCAACAGGGAAACGGCTCCGTCGTTGACCATATAGAAAATATCAAGGTAAGAAGAATTGTGAGACAGTTTCACTGTGTTTTTCTCTGTTGCTCCAAAGTCATATTCACCTTTCCGGAAAGTGTACCACATCATTCCGTAACCATTGGTAGACCAGTAGAAAGGGGCAGGGGAGGCCACTCCGCCATCCGTCCAGCTATTCTGATTTTCGATGGCAATGACCTTGCCTTTATGAGAGAAACGTCCGTTTTGCACACCGCCTCCGTAGAAGTATTCTTCGGGATTCTCCTTCAAAGTTACAGTCACTTCTTTAGGACCGAATACCACCGGAGCGATTTCTTCGATCACACATTTGCCGGTCAACGGATTAAAGACTTTCATCAGTCCGGTCTGCTTATTCAGTTCAATCCGTACTTGGGCGGTAGTGAGGGTGATATATCCATCTTTCTCATCCACCGACAATCCGGAAACTTTGCGTCGGGGCTGGTCTACAAGTATCTGCGCTTCAGGTTTCGCTTCGGGGTCACGGATGACGCCTCCGGAATTGTCCTGAAAGACACGGAAAATATTCTCTCCGTAAAAGTCGATAGTCATCCGTTGCTGGTTCGCGAACAGTACATCAACCGTCGTCGGGTTTATTTTCTCTGCACGAAGGATTCCCGAAGTCTGTTCCTGGCGGACGGATGCCGAAGAAACGTCATTCTGATCCGATGCTGCGGATGCCTGTATGGAAGAAAGGGAAATCGGACATAAGAATAAAATGGCGGTAATACGCCTGAGATGTCGTAAAGAGATGGGGGTTTCTTTTTTCATGTTTTTATTTATTTGGTATTAGAAATTAAGACTGTTAATGTCAGATTGTAAAATTACTCGTTTGGTAATAAATACACTTCATCTTTCGGTTACCCTAAATCAGAAGCTGCTTTATTATTATTTATTCACAAATCCCATGAGGATAAGTGGAGGTCAATAGCGTGTCACCTTATTTTTTAAATCTAATCCGATATTCTTGTATCGCCAATGTATCCCTGACTCCTAACGAACTAACAACTTCAGGATTGAATTCGTTAAGAACTTTTCCTCCCATTAGCGAATAAGAATAATCTGTATATTCCGATGTCTTGTATAACAAATAGCATAATTCAATATCTTGATAAGAACCATATGCCACACGTATATCTTTTGTCCAATATCTCCCATTCGAAATAGAAAGTGGCGGATCATACTTCATAGGATATTTCAGCATTCGAAAACATATCGAATTAACATCACCTTCAAATAGAAATCCTGAACGAGAAGAAAATAAAAACTGTCTACCATTCTTTTCTACATCATAAACAAATGGGTCATCTTTAAAT
The DNA here is from genome assembly GCA_019412825.1 of Bacteroides thetaiotaomicron. GTDB lineage: Bacteria > Bacteroidota > Bacteroidia > Bacteroidales > Bacteroidaceae > Bacteroides > Bacteroides thetaiotaomicron_A. The sequence continues at coordinate 404,024 of DXOL01000029.1, forward strand.
CTCACACTATCTTCCGAACAAAAATAAATAGGTATCAACGAATTCTTTATATCCATATTATCCGGAATACCCGGTAGAACAACATTAGAACTATATGCAAATTGCATTATTTTATCCGTATCATAAATTTCCTCTTTGTTCGTAAACATTCTGATATTGGAAACTTTCACTACTTCACTTCCATATAAGGTTATAGGGAACTCTATTTCTTCTTCTTTTTCGCATGAAATACATATTAAAGACAAACTCCCTATACTTAACAGCAATAAAAATTTCCAATTCTTCATTTGAGTATATTTTGAAAGTGTTTTTCGGTATTTTATTTACTAATCAATATCTTATCCATCAATAGGATGCTGTTGCCGGAATTCCCGTTCGCTTTATCAATTCTACAATCCTGTCCAGTTCTTCATGAGTGGCTTTCTGCAAATCATGGTCGGGAGTCTCCCTGTCAATCGTATAGATCATCACTTGACTGGGAGCGATCTCCTTGACTGCTTCCAGCCAGGGGAGCACAAACTCATCGGATGTATTATTCATATCTTTCCCAAGGTAGCTTCCTTTCAGAAACATAGTCTGAATAATACAATTTCCTTTGAATTCTTTCATCTTTTCGATGATCTTCCTTACGGAATATTTCCCGTTGGGACGATCCAGGAGATGAATGTATTCTTCGTTCACCGTATCCAGCTTCAGGATATTATTATCTATCTTGTTCAATGCATCGAATACCGCAGGGCGGTCGATGAAGGTGGAATTGCTCAATACACTTACTTTTGCATTCGGGAAATAGTGGTCACGAAGTGCCAGTGTATCTTCTATAATTTCCGAAAAATGAGGGTGGGCAGTCGGTTCACCGTTTCCGGCAAATGTGAGTACATCAGGGGCGGGACCGTTCTTCTGCATATCTTTCAGCTTTTCTTCCAGGGCGATGCGCACTTCTTCACGAGTGGGCAGATGCTTCTTCGGACGATGGTCGGCATTGAAGCCGCATTCACAATAAATGCAGTCGAACGAGCAGACTTTTCCGTCTTCCGGCAATAAGTTGATTCCCAAAGATACACCCAAGCGGCGGGAATGAACAGGGCCGAAGATGGGTGAAGGAAAAATAATAGTCATCTTTTTATTAATTATTTTAATGTGAGTTCAATATCAATACGGATGTTTGTCACATCAAACTCACATTATTTTATCATTTACTATTTCATAATATCCAGAGGCAAAGATACTTTAAAACTTAATACGGAGTTGCATTTGTACGTCAGCTTTTTTATTTCCAAAGATTAAATCATTGCCGGAACCTATTTCATTCCGGTCGAGATAGACAGTTTCTCCGAACTTAGTTATAAACATCCAATGTTCATTCGGTTCATATCTCAGACGGACAGCGCAGCGAAATCCACGACCTTGAAAGGAGGGAGTGTAAAATGTATAAAGCAATCCCTTCTCTGATACATACACCCGCGAGTCATAGTCGTCTGTAGAAAAATAACTGCCTTGAACGTCAGCAAACAGCCTGGTCCAAGGCAGTTGGGAGGACATCATTTGTGTAATTTGATATCCTTTACTAGCAGCCCTGTCTTGAGAATGAAAATGGTTGTAATCTAAAGTTGTACGACAGCTAAACACATCTCCATAAAAATAGTTCAAACGATATCGAAGTTGGTGATGAAAAATAGGAAGCGTTAGGTTTTCTTTGCTACCTGTCAAGTCACGCTCTTTTTGTTTATAACGATATTTTAAGTACATTGTCAAATTATTGTGCGGAGTAAACGTAGCCTGAAACAATCCGTCTACACCTCGGGAAGGTTTGCTGATCCGATATTTCTTCCACGGAAAAGAAAACAGGTCGAAGGAAGCAAGGATGTGCCAATGGCGGAAAGGGGAAGTTTCCACCCCAAAATAATACCCCTGTTCGTTTTGAACAGCACTTCCTTCCCCAAAAGAATGGGCGAACATGGCCCAATAATTATATGAGTAGTATCGTTGTACGATCATCAACTGAGTTCCTTCCACCGGTGAATACTGAAGACGGTTCAAAGTAGCACTGCCTTGTTTTCCCATAGCCGTCTCTCCTTGGAAAGAAAAGCGATGCCAGCGGTAAGCATAGTCTATTCCTAAATTGTAGAACTGATTTCCATGAATGTTGTATTGGGAATAACCTGTTAATTGCGGTTCATAAGGTCGGTTGAAAACATAGTAAATACCGGTGATACCCAGCCGGATACGATTCTGTTGATAACTCATGTTTCCACCAGTCAGCTGCATGGTGAATACGTTCTTCTTATCGGCTTCTTTCTGACTGCGGTGTAGTCCGGTTTTGTAGATAGAAGTTATTTCGCCATCGGTCAGCACACCGTCCAGCGAACGGTGTGAGTAAAAGCCGGATATACTCCATTGCTTTGTAATGCTTAAGGTTGCCGCCGCTCCCCGAAAATAATTAGTTTCGTCAGTAGAAGAATGTTTCCTGATTCCTCCGCTGCGGGTGTTGAAAGAAGAAGCATATATGGTCTTTCCCAGTAAGTAATCCGTGCTGATCACCAATCCCTGTCCGAAACTTAACCGATAGTTACCAACAGCCAATGTTTTTAACCGCCCACAATCTTTGAGTAAGAGATAAAAAGAATAATAATCATACCCTTGACGATTGTGCAGAGCAAAGAAAGGTTCTCCGGCATCCTTCTCCGCAACGAAACCTGCATAGAGCTGGTCGCGATAACGGAAAGCATACTTAACAGAGTTATAAACAGAAGGTCCCAAATAGGTATGTTCATAACCTTTTCGCTTGTAAAACGGTATATCTATGCGAGTTATCACTTCATTCTTTCCATACTTCATTGCGCTTTTCAACATAGTTTTCCACCGAAAAGACGACTCATTGTTAATAGCTTTGATACATACGAAAGGCAATAGATACTGAATAGTCTGCCTGTCCATATCCTCTATCAACTGAAGTTCATAAAGAGTTTTCATCTGCCCATGCACGTATATATAGGCCAGCAGATGTTCAATCTGAATATCACTGAGAAAAGGAAATTGTTCCAGTTGTTGACGGGTAGCCCGGTTTAAATCTACAGGTTCGTGAAGGCGGACGGACAGTTCTTCCAGTTCATTCTCCCAATTGGGTTCATTAACAGCATTATCAACACTATTATTAACAGATAAATCTTCAAAAATATCTTCTATAAGACTTTGAGAAGGGTTTTGAGCACTACAAGCAGGAATAATGAACAGGCTGTTTATAATACTTATCAACCGAAATAGTTGAGTAGTTTTCATCAATAAATTATTTGTTTACACCTTGCGTTTTTACAGACAAGGGCGCAAAGATACTTTAAATAGGTTAACGTCTAAAAGAAATGTCTGAATAATAAAATTTTAATTCTATTTTTGTAACGTGAAAAGGAGACTTAACATAGTAATAATGATGGCGTTTGCTATAGTCTGTTCATCGAAGATGCAGGCACAGGACAAGCAAAGCATCAACGGATACTTGGTTCCGATGTGTATCTACAACGGAGATACCATTCCATGTGTCCAGTTAAGGACTGTTTATATCTTCCGCCCTCTAAAATTCAAAAACGAAAAAGAACGGCTGGAATACTACCGGCTGGTACGTAACGTAAAGAAGGTATATCCTATCTCCAAAGAAATTAACCAGGCTATTATTGAAACTTACGAGTATCTTCAGACATTACCCAACGAGAAGGCTCGCCAAAAACATCTCAAACGGGTGGAAAAAGGACTGAAGGAACAATATACCGCACGGATGAAGAAACTCTCTTTTACACAAGGCAAACTCTTGATTAAATTGATAGACCGCCAAAGTAATTCCACCAGTTATGAACTGGTGAAAGCTTTTATGGGACCTTTCAAAGCAGGATTCTATCAGACATTTGCCGCACTGTTCGGTGCCAGTCTGAAAAAGGAATATGATCCGTTGGGAGAAGATAAACTGACGGAAAGAGTTGTGCTGCTGGTAGAGAACGGACAAATCTGATTCACCTTGTCATAAGGTTATCAACGTTGTTATTAACCATCATATTTCTATTAAATCTAATTCCACTATCACCATAGGAAAATTACCCCGCTTTATCTGACTTCTAGGGTATTAACAGTTGACTTGTCAGGTGTTAATAGTCTGCATGACAAGTATTAACAGTTGAGAAGTCAGCTATTAATAGCTGTGACGCCATCTGATAACAGCTTGAAACAGGATGGTTAATAAACACTGAATCAATCAGACTCAACCAAGAGTAGGTTGTTACAATACTCTTATCATCACACATAATTATGAACAGAAAAAAATAGTTGGTTAATAGCAAGTTAACTATGATATCAACCACTTATTAACTAATTATTAACCGACTGATTTTACACCATCAACGCAGCTTTTTGAATAAATCCCAAATAACAATACCCGTTGTTACAGACACGTTCAGAGAATGCTTGGTACCATATTGGGGAATCTCGATACAACCATCCGAATGATCAATCACTTCCTGTTGCACCCCTTTCACTTCATTTCCCATTACGATAGCGTACTTCTTCGTCTTGTCCAGTTCGAGTCGATCCAGCATAATGCTGCCTTCCGCCTGTTCTATCGAATAAACAATATATCCTTCTTTACGGAGGTTATCAACAGCATCAACAGCGTTATTAACATACTTCCAGTCAACAGTGAACTCTGCGCCCAAAGCCGTCTTATGCATTTCGGGGTGGGGAGGGGTAGCCGTTATTCCACACAGATAGATACACTCGATACGGAAAGCATCCGACGTGCGGAATACCGAACCTATATTATGCAGGCTACGGATATCATCCAGCACTACCACCAAAGGCAGTTTTTCTGCCTGTTTAAACTCTTCGGCACTGATACGGTTCAGCTCTGTTATTTTCAGTTTTCGCATACGTTGTCCATTTATTACGTTTCGGTTGCAAAGGTAGTTCTTTTCTGTTAACAGAGGTGTTGATAACGGTTTAAAACCTGTCAAAACAATCGGGAAAGAATTTGAAAAATAATTCTTGCATTATTCAAAAGAAGGTATAAGGGGCCTTCATTATGAACATTCCAAAAAACAAAGACGAAACTTTCTATGCAGACATCAACATATTTTTCAGCACTTATCTGCCTGTTTATATCCATAAAGTTTTTAACTTTGCACTTTATCAACAGGGAGTTAATAGTATTCTCCCATTTGATAGGGCTTGCATTGATAATGAAGATAATAAATAGTCAATCTTCCACCTTTCCTTCCGTTCATAACGGACTCATAAAGTGGAAGTATGAACTAATAACTTATCCGGCAAGAAAAATCGTATTTATTTGCTAACACTATTAACAGGCTATCATCACTAACAAAGGATTTTTTTTTAAAAGGAAAGAATAAAAGAATATTATTATGAATAATCTCATAAAGGCTATTAACGAGCTGAAGAAAGAAAAGAATGCGATCATTTTGGGACACTACTACCAGAAGGGTGAAATACAGGATATCGCCGATTACGTTGGCGACAGTCTGGCGTTGGCTCAACTGGCTGCCAAAACGGAGGCGGACATTATTGTGATGTGCGGCGTTCACTTTATGGGTGAGACGGCGAAGGTGCTTTGTCCGGATAAGAAAGTGCTGGTGCCCGACATGGAAGCGGGTTGTTCGCTGGCGGACAGTTGTCCGGCGGATCAGTTTGCGCAGTTTGTCAAAGAGCATCCGGGGCACACCGTTATTTCGTACGTGAACACGACAGCTGCCGTGAAGGCAGTAACGGATGTGGTGGTGACTTCCACCAATGCACGGCAGATCGTGGAAAGTTTTTCCAAAGATGAGAAAATAATCTTTGGTCCGGACCGGAATCTGGGAAATTATATCAACTCAGTTACGAACAGGAATATGCTGCTTTGGGACGGAGCCTGTCATGTGCACGAACAGTTCTCGGTGGAAAAGATCGTGGAGCTGAAAACACAGCATCCGGAAGCATTGGTGCTGGCACATCCCGAATGCAAAAGTACGGTGCTGAAACTGGCGGATGTGGTAGGGTCTACAGCTGCACTGCTGAAGTATGCGGTGAACCACCCGGAGAATACGTATATCGTGGCTACCGAATCGGGTATCTTGCATGAGATGCAGAAGAAGTGTCCGCAGACAACGTTTATCCCTGCTCCTCCGAACGATAGCACCTGTGGATGTAACGAGTGTAGCTTTATGCGGTTGAATACGTTAGAGAAGCTCTATGAGTGTCTGAAGAATGAGTCACCGGAAATTACGGTGGATCCTGAAATAGCGGAGAAGGCAGTGAAGCCTATTCAGCGGATGCTAGAGATTTCGGCGAAGCTGGGATTGTAGGCGGAAGTTGAAAGTGGTCTTCTATGAAGATATGATAACTCCTCTTTAGTTCAATGGATTGTTGACTAAAGAGGAGTTATTAGTTAGCAGTGAAATCATATATTTTTATGAGATCCTGTTCAGAGTGTTGTGAATTAATATTTGAGCTGTCAGGTATTCTTGTCATTCTGTCTTTTGCTTTGCTGTATGTATCAGCAAACTTTTCGGTACTCCGTTGCAGATTGTTTCTACTTGAATAGTTAACGGAGTAGAGTGATTGCTGTTATAACAACGAATGATAGCTCGTCCTGTTTTGTCAGTCTTCAAGTTTGGATTCCAGTATAAAGTCCGGCGATAATCGTCCTCATCCGGTAATTCTCCATCTTTATATGCCGGCGAATAAAAGGAAAATGGCTGACTGTATCCCTGGATAGTACTAAGCCGTGTACCACGGGCAGCATCATAATTGCTATAAGGATTGCAGCGAGGAAAAAAATAAATGTAGCAGGCAACGGTCCCTGCCAAATCAATACTGGAGATTCTTCTTCTTTCTTCTCTTGACCCAAACTTATGTTTATTCACATCTTTTTCTTGAGAATTTACTTCACCTTCATGCTCAAACTGTCTGCTTTTCTGTGATTGTTGGATATTATTATAGATATTCATTGACTCAGAATTGTTAGGTGTGCCAAAATGAGCTATATCAAAAGCTCCTGCTCCTTGGCAAAGCAATACAGTTTGTATCCCGTCTACTTGTGATAACAGTAATTTGGCATTTCTTGATGAAAGCACTTTACCATCGTTAATGAACGTAATGGGTAACGATTTATAGGTGATACCTTTATCATCTTCAACTGCTTCTGCTCTTTCTATGTAAGCACGAAAATAAGGGTTGAGAGTGTGTAATAAATCAGGTAGATCATAAAAGTCTTTGCCTTCATCTCTCAGCTTATCCAATTCGGATCGGATATCGTAATAGGCAGAGATGCTTTGTTCGACATTAAAGTAGTTAGATTTCCTCTTGGCTGTTATCCATACTGTGTTGAGTACAAATTCATTTCGAAGGTTAGAGTTCTTAATAGAATCAAGAAAGAGAGAATCGGTTTTATATGCAAGCCGACGGATGGTATTCTTATCGTCAAAGACAAGAGATACTTCTTGGGGGACATACTCTTTTAGAGGTGGAGAGAAAGATCTGAAGAGGCGTATATCGCACATTCTATTACGCTTTTTGGTTAGTTTACGAGTCTGATAAACAGCTTCCAAGGTGCCTACAATACTATCATCATTAATAGGAATATCAAATCGTCCGAGTGAGTCTGTCATTACCTTTCCTGCAAGCCACAGTTCATTACGTCGGGTAATGACGCTTACCTCCATATCTTTTTCATCTTTCTTCGTGACAATTGATTTTACCTGACCACGGAGTATTAAAGCAGGTTCCGGTTGATAAATGGGAAAGTTTGTTTCATTTAACCAGTTTTCCATATCATATTGCCGCCATCCACGTACCAGTAGTAATACATCTAACTCAGCTTTCCGACGAATACTTTGGTCTGAAAGATAGTAGCCGGGAGCATGGATATAACCACGCAAATCTGAGGTTAGTAACAAGTAATTCTGAAGGGTAGTATCGAAAGTCCGTTCGTCCGAACGAAACGCATCACGAACAGATACTGAAAGTGTACAACGTCTGGGGATACCGATAAAGTCTTTGAGTTGCAGTTCGCAACGAACAGAATCAAATGGCATATATATAGACTTCATTTTTGATGCAGAAAGGGACACAGGTTTTCGCTGAGGGATAAAGCAAGACCGGTCGCAGATGATGGTTTTGTGTTTGTTCAACAGGCTGATATGCACAATACCATCAGGTAGCGGATGTGTGGGTAAGAGTACTTTTTCTGTTAGTTGTTGTGTGAGTGGTACGATTTGATAACTATAGGGAATGCCTTGTTGAGTGACAAAAACAGCTAGTGTATCACCTTTTATATCATTGGAACGGGCTATCTGTATTTTCAGACTGTCTCCCATATTTTCGGTCCGCATTACATATCCACTGGACGATGCTACGGGCAAATCAAATGTATATAGTTTATTCTTGTAGTTTACTTTAGCCACGACAGGAGTATTATCCGGAGTATACATAAAATATCCCATGCCTTCGTGCAGCGTTCGGAAAGTTGTAATAGTATCTCCTTTTTGGGTGCAGACAACTCCTTTTATATTTTCAGCTCCTTCTTCTTTGCTGACAGCTTCGAAAGCAATTCTGGAAGTAATGCCTTTCACCAGTGTTCCTCCTTCGGGAAAGAAACGAAGAGTAAATTTCTTTTTTTGCTCGGGACGTACTTGCATGGAAGGGTCCAAATAATAGTCCGGGATGACTTTGGAACTGGAATTTTTGGATGTTTCCATCCTATATATAGGGAATACTCTGGAATAGTAATAGGGTTCTTGAAACCCCAGCATCCATTTGGTGAAAGCACGTACTTCATAAAAACCGGGCAACATAAAGCCATCCAGTACAAATTGACCATTGCCTTCGCCTCCTTCTAATTGTATTATTTGTCTCTCTTTCACGTGCCCGTACGGATCTACCAGTTCTACATACAGCGGTCTGCTTTGTCGGGTGGGAACCAGTTTTTTATTTTCATTTTCTACCACATAGGCTTTAAACCATAAAGTATCACGCAAATAGTAGCTGTTATTATCAAAGTTCAGATATATTTTTTCGCGGGGAAAGCTATCTGCAAGTTGAATCATACGGTGATGATAGTCATCGAAAATCGTTTGTGCGTTTTGTGAGTGAGTCGCAAAAATGCTCACTGTAAATGAGAGTATGAATGAGAGAATGAATGTTTTCATCTGATTCCATTTAATCGTACGCCTATATCTATATTAACTATTGATCCTTTTGAATAAGTTACATATTGATCATTCCAATATAAATAGTTGTTGAATTTATTATTACGAACTATAATCGTGCTGCCTGAAGAAAGTTCATTAATGGGTACGGTCGTATAATCTGTAAACGAGCTTCCAGTATTTGTTCGCGGTGGTGATACACTTAACACCATATGACTACCTATCTCTACTGATGCACTAAAGTAGGTTTGAAGTTCATCAACAGTCGGTATATTAGGTGAAAAATTAAAAGTAACAATAACTGCTATTTGTGTGCTTGGATCAACGTTTGTTGCTATTTTATGTATATAATCATTATAAAATTCCATAGGTATAGACCATTCGCCTATTTTGCCAGGTATAGCATTTTCACTATCCATATTGTTATAATCTACTAATTCTCGCATTCTGAAAGATATAGGACCAGATGGAAGTTTCTTTTTGGATAATTTTGCAGGACAATCAATTATAATTCCACTACCTTGTGAAGTAGGGACATTTACCCACTTATTTGCTGTATAATATTGCATTTGCTTCACATAATAACCATAAGTAGTAATAAAATCAATGACAATATAGTCAGGGTCGTAATAACTTAAATGAGTTGAAAGAGAGGTCCTCGTTTTAGGAGACTGGTTTTCAGTTGTCTGAGGGATAGCTTCTTCTATTTGTTCTGTTGTGCAAGAACATAACTGTAATACTATTAGGAATATTACGCTAAGGTTACATAATGTTTTCATACTATGATTGTTTGTAGTTTTGCGAAAGATAAGTATTATTTATTGATATTGCAATAAATATATTTATGCTAAAGAACAACATTTTCAAGAAACTGTAAATTTCGAAACATAATGATATTCAAAATACATGAGTATTCCTAATATAAATAGATTTCAATAAAGTTAGGATTATAATTTTCAAATTATAGTTCGTTGATATATAAAGAAAGTTGTATCAAAATAGATTTTTACTATCATTTATCTCTACCATTTCGAGCTTTCGTAGCTTCTTCTTTTCTGAGTCAGGCGAAAAGATACTTCACTTCGTTCTTCTTATCAGAATGATAAACAGGTTTCTATTTTGATACAACTTACTTATTTGTGAATAGTCTAGTTTATAATTTTAGCGTATTTATTGTGCTTCCAGCCGGACAACAAATCCACCGCCTTTTGCCATATCTATATTCAATACTGTTTTGTTATCCACTGTTCTTTTCTCTACCATGTATTCTTTAGGTTGCTCGTAAGAGTTCGGAGCGTCTTTAAAGATAGTTGCCTGATAGGAGACGTTGTCTTTCAGGAAGCTGAGGTTCACTTCTGTAGAACGGGCATCCCAGTTGGTCATTCCGCCCACATACCAGTCGTTACCTTTTTGTTTTGCTGTTACGATGTATTCGCTTAACTTTGCTTGCAATGGCAAGGTCTTATCCCATACTGCGGGAACTTTGGATAGGAAATCAAGTACATCCGGATATTTATTGTATTCAGTGGGTGAGTCACATAAATAAGCCATCCATTGGTCGTAAATGACAAACATGGACAATTCATGCGAACGTGTTCCCATGCTCATAGGCGGAGTATTATCTATATCCATCGGTCTGAATTCATCCTGAGTGACACTTCTCATGGATCCCGGAGTATAATCTGCCGGTCCTGCCAACAGGCGGATGAAAGGAAAACGAGTATGATATTCGGGAGTTAACGTCTTTTCCCAGAAGTTACATTCCGCTCCTCTTACTGCTTCATAGTTCAGTATATTGGGGTACGTGCGATGCAATCCGGTAGGAACCGGGCAACCGTGGAGAATAGCTACCATTTTCTTTTCGGCCAGGCGTTCTGCAAATTCTTTTCCCCATCGCATGGCTATTTGGTCATTCCGTTCGAAAAAGTCGATCTTTGCTCCGGATACACCGTAGCTGTGCATTTTGGCAATCCAGTCGCTTGGATTCTCTCTGGCACAACTAGCCCATGTCCAGACAATAATCTTCACATTCCTTTCTTTGGCGTACGAGCATAGTTCTTTGATGTAATCTTCGGACCATCCGGCATCTAAAGTCATATATTCGATATGATTCTTTGAAGCCCAGTCTACGTAGTATTTATATAATTGAAGAGAAAGTTGCTTGTTTCCACTTGGGAAGTCAACACCTTCCAAAACGGCTTTGTGCCACCATTCCCATGCACTCTTTCCCGGTTGAATCCAGGAAGTATCGGTCAGACGGCAAGGATCGGCCAGTTTGTATACCAGTTCGTTGTTCAATAATGATTTATCATCTTCCGAAACGATGATGACACGCCACGGAAAACTACGGTTTCCATCAGTTTTTGCGATGTAATTCTCTCTGGTAACAACCAAATGATTGGAGTACCAGTAGTAAGGATTTGACGGATCGGAGTCTATGGTTTCTTTCGGATAGTTTGCCCATTTTCCGCGCATGGAGTTGTAGCCGTTGGATTCCATATACAGAGCCGGATAATCGTATGTATTCGATTCCGTTACGACCACTTTATAAGGAGAATCGGGATATTCGTATAATACCGGAGAAACGGCAAAACGTTCGTAAGGAATTTCCAACGGACCTTTGTAGACTTTATAGAGTCTTTCAAAGTTTCTATATCCTTGATGCACCTGATGGGTACGTCCGGATTGATCCGTTTCGCCGGAATAATTAGCATCGCATTCCGGATAATAGATGGTCGGGGTGGAAGCAAAGTTGAAAATAGCATCTTCACTGATGATCGTAATTTCTCCGTTGAGACGGGTAACGAAATGATAGGCCACTCCTTCATCATAAGCACGTACTACAAGATCACAGCTGTCGTTGAAAGAAACGGTGAGTTCATTATATGTATCCTGTAATTCTTTGTTTTTACCAACAGGGACGTCGATAGTCTGATTCACCTTTCTTTTCTTTGCCGACTTTACACTTCCATTGCCGATTACTCTGCCGTCTGCCAGATGTAAGCCGATGGGAGAGGGGAGTATAAGTTGTGTATTATCGTACCATACTTCGTATTGGGTACCTTTGTCTATTTTCAGTTTAATCTTCAGTTTTCCGTTAGGAGAAACCGTTTCATATTTCTCTGCCTGTAGCGTGCAGCTTAAAGAGAATAAACAAAGGAGTATTAAATAACTGATTTTTTTCTTATCCATATAATTTGGGTTTAATCTTTGACAGATATTTCGATTTATGAGATTGTTATAACTTGTCTTTCAGAACAGAGACTACCTGCTTTGCTAAAGCTGAATATCCTGCATCAACCGGATGTGTTCCGTCTCCGCCTGCATAATATTCGGGGTGGTCGATTACTACTTTCCATAAGTCGTTCACTTCTATGCCGGCACGATTGATATGTTTCAAAGCAATCTGATTACGTACTTTCAATCGTTCGGTGACAGGAGCAAATTCTTTCATTCCTTCTCCGGTACGGACAGGAGTGGTGGTTGCCCAGATCAGCTTGGCCTTGGGAGCGTATTTACGAATGACTTTAATTAATTGAGGGAAACTTTTATCATACTCTTCTTCTGTATAATCGAATCCGTGCAAACCATTATTGAAATGGATAACGTCGAACTTGGTATTTTTGAGTACTACGGCCAGTTCTTCGATTAAAGCCGGATCACCCACACTTTTCGAATTGGAGAGCCGCCCTACGTATGCTTTGTCTTTCAGAGCTGCTTCTACTTTTCCGTAATATCCGCGTGTGATGGAATTTCCGATAAGCAATACGTGTGGAAGATCGGTTTTGTTAGCTCCGGGAATCCAGATGTCGGACCATTCGATATATTCGCGTACAATCTTTTGTTGGGCAAATACGGGAATACACAAGAACAATAAGATAAATGTAATTACGTGTTTCATGATAATTAGAATGAATGAATAAATTTGATGTGCCAAAAGTAGTCAAGAATAAACGATTGAGTATATATAAACAGAGCAAAAAATGAAAGATTTGCAGCAAACGGTTTATTTTCGAAATTTATATGCATATATAATATGCTTGCAGCCTGTAATTTCCTTGAAATAACTGCAAAAAAGATAGTGACACCATCCTGTTAGTATAGTGTCACTATACCGGCAAGATGGTGTCACTATAACAATGGCATAGTGTCACTATCGCAAACAGACGTCAAATGGAGGTCAAAACATAATCTTGTCCGGGTAAGGTCTCCAAATCATATTCGTAAATTTCAGGTAATTCCGGATATTCTATTGTTACCCCTTTTGCTATTAACGGATCTTTGATGGAAGAGGAAGCAAATAAATGATTGGGACATTCACCGGATGCTTTTCTCAGTTTTTTTCCTTTCAACGGAACATAAGAACGAATACGTAGTGTTCCTCCTATTTTTGCATGAATAACGGCTTTGCTTAATCGTTTGTTTTTCCAGTCCATGTCTACCACAAAGTTTCCACGTGCCACCAATCCTTTTACTTTTCCCGTATTCCATGCATCAGGTAAAGCAGGCAATAAATGAACTGCTCCGTCATGGCTTTGCAATAACATTTCTGCTACTCCGGCTGTATATCCGAAATTACCGTCAATCTGAAAAGGAGGATGGGCATCCAGCAAATTAGGATAAGTTCTTCCGTTGGGATATTCTCCTGTTTGATCGTCGTTGGGTAAAAGCTGAATCAGATTCTTTATGATTTCGAATGCGTGATTTCCGTCTAACATTCGTGCCCAAAAGTTTATTTTCCATCCAATGCTCCACCCTGTTGCCATGTCTCCCCGTTGCTGTAAAGTTGCTTTGGCAGCTTGAAAAAGTTCCGGATGAGAATAAGGAGATATTTGATTGCTGGGATAAAGTCCATAAAGATGTGAAATATGGCGATGCTCATTCCGTGGATCATCTACGTCATCCAGCCATTCTTGCAATTGATGATATTTACCAATTTGCATAGGTGGCAATCGTTTCAACATTTGCTTTAGAGAATCTTGAAAGAGAGCATTATCCTTCACTATTTCTGAAGCCAGCAATGTGTTTTTCAATGCGTCAAAAGCGATTTGATTGTCCATGGTGCAGCCGGCAGTAATAGGGCCGTGTTCCGGTGATACGGAAGGAGCGGTAACCATCCATTTATACGTGGGATGTTCTGTCAGGAAGTCTAAATAGAATCGGGCAGTTCCTTTTAATATGGGATAATACTTCTCCAGGAAAAGTTGATCGCCGGTAAATAAATAATGCTGCCAGATGTGTTGCGCTAACCACGCTCCGCCATTAGGCCACATACCGGAGGCGGCATAATCTACTACCCCGCATATTCTCCATAAATTAGTATTGTGGTGTGCCATCCATCCATTGCATCCGTACATTGTTCGGGCAGTTTGGGCACCTGTGACGGACAGGTCCTCCAGCATATTGAAAAGCGGTGTATGAGTTTCGCTTAAGTTTGTTATTTCTGCCGGCCAGTAATTCATTTCCGTATTGATATTGATTGTATACTTGCTGTCCCACGGGGCATTTACGTGATGATTCCAGATTCCTTGCAGATTGGCCGGTTGCCCGCCCGGTTGTGAAGAGGATATCAATAAATAGCGCCCGTATTGAAACAGGAGGGCAGCCATTGATATATCAGCACCATTTTTAAATTCCCGGATACGTTCTAAAGTTTCTTTTTGGGCAGCAGATGGATGGGCTTCCAAGTGAAGCTGTACCCGTTGAAATTGATTTTGATAGAGAGCTATATGACGTTTCAATGCTTTTGAATACGGTGTTAACATCGCTTGTCGTAAATATATGTCAGCCCGTATAGATTCATTGGCACTGACATCATTGTAATTGATGTAATTTGTGGCTGCCGATAAATAAACCGTAGCCTCTGTCGCATTATTTACTTGAAGTGCCTCTTGTGTATGAGTAACTTCCCCGTCTGTTTTTATTTTTGTCCGACAATCAGCACGAACCGCTCCGGGCATCCCCTTTTGGGTTCTTCCGGAGCAGTGCATGATTAGAATATTATCTTTAATGTTTATCACTTTTTCTAAAGGACATTGATAAGTCACTTTGAAATTCAGGGCATGTGCTTTGCTTGCACGGATATGCATGATAATGACATTATCTGCCAATGAAGCAAACGTGGTACGTGTGTAAGTTATACCATTAGCTTTATATCGGGTAGTGGTCGTTGCGTTTTCCAGATTAAGATCCCGATAAAACTCGGATACTTCACCAACTTTCGGAAAATCAATGCATAAACTCCCTAAAGGTAAGTAACTCATCCCATCTTGTGGAATGAGGAAATTTTTATCAATAAGATCCTGAGCTTCCTGATTCTTCCCTTCGAAAATTAGCTTTCGTACCTCAGGCAGAAGCTGTAATGCTTTTGGACTGTTGTTGTGATGAGGCGAACCTGCCCAAAAAGTCTCTTCATTGAGTTCTAGTTTTTCTTGTTCTATTCCACCATATACCATGGCCCCAAGGCGTGAATTTCCTATGGGGAGAGCTTCATTCCAATTGTGAGCAGGCTGACTGTACCATAGTTTTAAGTCTTGTCCATAAGTAATGAAAGTGATGAACAGCGTTACTATCAGTAATGAGTTTCTTTTCATATTTTCTTAAAGGTGTTTTTTAAATAATGTCAGCCAGTCCTTGCCAATATATCAAACGATTCGATATATTGGTTAGGGCTGACTGACAAGCCTGAATAACCTAAATGAAGAATCTTCTTACTTTTACAATTTAACAGTTTGTTGCAAGCAAATATTATCCGAAGATTTGCCTATCATAAAATTGTATGTACCTGAAGGAGTATAGAACTGTTTCTTCTGATCATCCCAGAGACGTAATTCTTCTTTCGGAATTTCGATAGATATTTGTTCAGTTGCTCCTTTCTTGATATGAACGCGTTTGAATCCTTTTAGTTGTTTCAACGGAGTCTTGATTCCCTGATCGGGGAATTGTACATATACTTGAGCTACTTCGTCGCCGTTATATTTACCACTGTTCTTTACAGAGAAATTCAAAGTTACGTTTTGATTATCTTGTTTGATGTTCAAATTGCGATAATCGAATTTGGTGTAGCTTAGTCCGTAGCCGAATGCATACAACGGTTTACCTTCGAAATACATATAAGTGCGGTTATTTTTTACATTGTAATCATTGAAGGCTGGAAGATCTTCAATGCTGTTGTAGAAAGTCAACGGCAAACGACCGGCCGGGTTATAATCTCCAAACAGAACTTCTGCTATCGCTGTTCCGCCTTGCTCGCCCGGATACCATGCATCAATAATAGCCGGTATATTCTGATCCATCCATCCTACTGCCATAGAACTACCGGCAACCAGTACGACAATTGTATTCGGATTAGCTTTATAGGCTTCGCGGATAAAGATTTGCTGATCTTTTGGTAATTCAATAGAGCTTCTGTCCTGTCCTTCGCGTTCGATAGATTGATTGATACCCATTACTGCGATCACAACATCAGATTCACGAATCACTTTTGAAGCATCACCGTACATATTCAGCATATCATATTCTTCCATGCTAGGTACACGCCAATGAAGTCTGGCAATAGCATCTCCTCCATTATCAAAATATTCGGCTTTCAGCTGATATTTCTTGCCTTTCTCCAGTTTCATGGAAGCTTTTTCCGTACGTGCGCTATGTACATTCCAGTCGTCTATGATTAGCTGGTCGTCAATATATAATTTGCAACCGTCGTCGCTGGTAAAACTGAATACATATTCACCGGATACGCTCGGAACTAATTCGCCTGTCCAGCGGATAGAAAGCGGAGATTTGGGCAGGAACGGGTCCGGAGCCTGATTCTTCGGTTCGAAATTGATACCTTTGTCTACACGGGTTTTAGGAGTTCCTTGAAAAGTAGGATTATCAAAATATTCAGCTTGCAGTCCATTAGGAAGATTCGTTGGAGAAATGAGTTGATAACCTTCTTCTGAAGATACCCACGGTGCATGTACTACCTTTATTTCATTACCTACCCGATTGCGGATACCATCCAGTACAGATACCGGGGCATTAACCGGAGTTCCGCTATAATCACCAAATTCGCAGTTAGCAGCATTGATACCTACCACAGCTATTGACTTGATTTTCTTCGCATTCAGTGGAAGAGTATTTTTCTGATTCTTGAGTAATACGATACTTTGACGGGCAGCTTCGAGAGCTAACTCCTTATGTTTTTCACAACCTACGATTTCAGGAGACAGATGATTGTACGGATTCTTTTCAGGATCATCAAACATACCTAAACGCATACGTGCTCGTAGTACATGATAAGCTGCACTGTCTATTTCGGCAGTGCTGACCATATATTGTTTGTATGCGCTTAATAGCGGGTCTGCAAAAACATAGTCTCCGCATTCTACGTCCAATCCGGCTTTGATAGCTATCATGGCAGCCGCTTCCGGAGTTTTCACATAACGATGGTCGGTCATTAACAATCCGGGAGCACCACAATCGGATACAATATATCCGTTGAAACCCCAGTCTTGTTTTAATACTTTATTCAGCAGCCAGTTATTTGCAGTACATGGCACACCGTTGATGGCATTGTAAGCCGTCATGATGGATTCTGCTTTTCCTTCGCGAATACATTTCTCGAATGCAGGGAGATAGTATTCTCTCATGTCTGTTTCAGTGATGGCAGCATCACAATAAAAACGATTATGTTCTTCGTTGTTGGCGGCAAAATGCTTGGGAGTAGATACGGACTTCAGATAACGGGGATGATCTCCCTGCAACCCTTTAACAAATGCTGTACCCAATACTCCGGACAAATAAGGGTCTTCTCCATACGTTTCCGGCGTACGTCCCCAACGAGGGTCACGGGCCATATTTACAGTCGGTGACCAGAACGTCAATAGGTCACTGAACTGGTCTTTCTGTTTCTTTCCCCGTTCCAGTTCATTCCAGCGGGCACGGGCTTCGTCCGAAATGACGCTGGCAATAATATGATGCAATTCAGGATTCCACATACTGGCAAGTCCGATCGCTTGCGGGAAAACTGTAAATTTTCCCGGGCGGATGATTCCATGTAATGCTTCATTTCCCATATAATATTTATCAATCCCCATGCGTTCAATTCCCGGGGAAGTGGCACGCAGCAGAGAGATCTTTTCTTCTATGGTCAGTTTGGACAAAAGATCCTGTATTCTTTCATGTATGGGAGCATTCATATTTTTGTATAAATCCTGTGCCATTGACACTACCCCCAACTGCATGAAGATTAAAAGTAAAATTAGTTTTTTCATTCTATGTTATTTTAGTGTTAGTTATTCATCAATCTGATCGAGAGTGACACTGCGTAAAGAGCGCATATCAACGATTGTCCATTTAGAATCGCCTTTGAAACGGTATTTGTATTTGAAGTTAAAACGTTGGCGTTTCTTTCCGCCATAAACGTCTGCCAGTTCATAATTTCCATAATAATCGGGTTGTTCCTCATTGAGGGAGGCTAATTCGATAAATTCCGGATCGTATGGTTTCATTGTCAGGCTGTTGTCTTCATTTACTGTAACTATGATACCGTTCTTTTTGATTACTTCTTCATTTTTCTCGTATCCCTTGATGCCGGCGAAAATACGGAATGAGTTTTTCGTAAGTGGGTGGAACGTCTGTGAAGCGGCTGCACCACGTTCGTCATCTCCTTCTGTCTGTAGATTTCCGGAAGCACTGTAGATAGTAGCTTCGTCAGTACGGGCATAGAGATTCTTCATGTGTACCTGATAAAGTACTTGAAATTTCTCAGGATTGACAGAATAGGCTGATACGCTCTTGATACGTAATGGGATAAGATAAATTGAGTCGGGTGACAATCCTTCCGGTTTTACCTGAATCGGCATCACGTTATATGTATCGGGACTATCGGCTTTCAAAGTCAACCCCATCTGTGCGATGGAGTAGTACTTTGAAGGAAGTTCTTTGGCATACTTTGACTGATCAATATCATATTTTATTTTATTATAATCTTGTAATACCTCCGGAGCATATTCGAGTATTACGTTTACATCCCGATCTATTTTGAGTGAACCACCGCAGTTGATAGAAATATATCCTGTGCTTTCTGCCTGGTTGAGGTCGTGCATACCCGTATATACCAAGTCATTGTCACTGATGATACAAATAACCTTTTGTCCCATTTCCTGTTCGAAGTCAAAAGATTCGCAAGCTGTCAGAGCAAGCATTGCCAGAAAATAACCGGCCTTTTTTATCATTGTTTTCATTTGATTATCTGTTTTACTGATGATTCAAAATTAGTTGCTATATCCCGGATTTTGGTCTAGTAATTCTACTTTTCTCAATTCGGATTTGTCGATAGGTAAGAACAGTAGTTTTCTGTGTACTACACGGTCACGATAGTTTTTCTCGTCTACTACAGTACGTTGGTAGAAACCACCGTATTCATTAGCTGCAATGTTGAGGCCCATGATCGGTTCTGAATCTACATCTTCGTAAATACCCCAGCGGCGTACGTCGTAGAAGCGGCGTCCTTCACCTAAAAACTCTACCATACGTTCACGCTTGATTTGCTCGAACATTTCTGTCGGGCTTTCCAGTTGGGCCTGAGTTAGTCCCGGTAGTCCGGCGCGATAGCGTACCTGATTAAATGCTTTGGCCATTTCGTCCATGTCACGTGACAAGCTGTATGATTCGCCTGTGGGCAGTGTAATGGCATGAGTTGTGGTCAGCTGGTTCAGTGCTTCGGCATACGACAGTAATATTTCGGCATAACGGATGATAGGGAATCCCTTTTCGTAACGTTCGCTGCTGTTGCCACGCCATGCGTCATAAGAAGAAATGTATTTCTTGATCACATAGCCTGTAGGAGTATAGTTGTCGCTACCTACTGTACCTGCATATTTGCCGGAGTTACCGTCCATACAGTATTTCACGGTTTGCAGACGGTAAGACCCGTCGGTAGTTGATGAAGCAGGCCAGTAACATCCGTTGAAACCTACAGATGCATAGAAGCGCATTTCACGATTGGCATACATCTGCCAAATATTGCTGTTGAGGTGATAGTCTGAGAAATCACGCGGTCCGGAAGTAAAGTCGTTGGGACCTTCTTTATATTCTCCGGCTGCCATAGCTTCTTCAATCGTCTTTCCATCTTCCATACGGTAGGCATCAATCACTTTCTGTGTCACACCCATACCGTTGTATCCACCCATATATTGCGGGAATGATTGCTGTGTATAGTTTTTCACTTCTTCTGAAATACGTCCCCAAATGACTTCGTTATTATTTTTAAACGGTTCATCACCTGTGAACATATACGAATAAGACTTGAATGGGTCAATACCTCCGGCTCCGCTAGGGAAATTTTCTGTAGGAACATTTGCCGGCAGTTGAGGAGTGTTCTTATCTTTGCTCACTGTGAACAGTTCGTAAACATTCATATCAATGATACGTTTGCAGGCAGCGGCAGCTAATGCCCATTTCTCTTCACTATAGCTTTGGTTTACGTAATATGCTTTATCATAAGTACGTTTCCAGTTACCGAAGTAAAGGCGGGTAGTGGATGTTCCGTTAAACAGTGGTGAAGCGGCATGCAAGCGGAGGCGGGCTATCAATGCGTAAGCGGCTCCTTTTGTGGGGCGTTCAAATTGTGCGATAGATGCTTTTAGCGGCAGATAAGCTGCTGCTGTTTCCAGTTCCGAGCAGATGTATTCCACTGTTTCGTCATAAGTAGCGCGATAGGTGTTATAGGCAGCACCTTCCAGATTACTTTCGAATATTTCGTCGCCTACGAGTATGGCAGGACCGCAATTCATCAGGATATGATAATAAGCATATCCACGCAGGAAGTGAATGTAACCGGTGTAGTTACGGCGATCGAGTGCTGTCATGTCCTGGCATTCGTCCATACGTGCCAGCATCAGGTTGGCTTTACGAATTACTTTATACATATCACTCCAGATATTCATACCTCTCAGATTATCGGGATTCACGTATCCCAGTACAAATGCTGATCCACGGAAGATATCACTGCTCATAACTGTGAAAATGTCGTCACCGGCTGTAATACCTGGTGCATATTCGTGACCGAAGATTTTGCTTTCGTCGGGCAATTGTCCGGCTGCGCCCCACAGATACGCTTCAAAATAGCGTTTCTCTGTGAATACGGAATCAAATTTCAGTGTATCGTCGAAATACTGATCTACGTCCAGGTAATTGCAAGAGCTCAGTAGGATGATAAATGCGAAGAGAAGACTCTTCGATATAATCTGGCTTATTTGGGTTTTCATACGATTCATTTTTTAGAAGTTAATATACATCTGGAAAGCATAGCGGGCCGGTATAGGATAGGCTCCTCCATTATAATATGCTTGTTCCGGATCGAAATGTTTGAATGGGCTCCATACACAGATGTTGGAAGCTACAAACTGTAAGTCGAGTGACGAAACACCCAGCTGTTTCAGAATTTTGCCGGCACTCAGGTTATAGTTTAAATTGATTTCCTGCAAGCGTAAGTAGCGGGCATTGGTTTTCCAAAATGTAGAAGGTTGTGTACTGTTGTGGTCATTTCCATAAGAAAGACGCGGGAACATAGCATTGGGGTTTTCGGTAGACGCGTCACCCGAAATTTCGCGTGGTGTCCAACGATTTGCCTGATTCGCTGTGATAGCCAGGGTGTTTCCTGTTTCTCCGGAAGAGAACGGAAGGAATCCGAATGCTTTGTAGTTATCGACACAGTAATTATCTACATTACCTGTTCCTTTGAATAAGAATCCCAGTGTCAGTTTCTTCCAGCGTACTTCTCCACCAAATCCGTACATTATTCTCGGATAGTTTGCTTTATAAGAAAGAGGAACCTGGTCATCGGAGTTGATTACACCGTCACCGTTCACATCCTTGTATTTGATATCGCCCGGAAGTACCTTGCGTCCGGCAATTCCGCTCTGGTCGGGGCTGAACTTCACGTCGTCTTCGTCGCGGAATAATCCTAATGAGATATATCCGGCATAAAATTCATAAGGTTTATCTGCTCTTTCTTTATAAATATATTTTTGGTAAGCTTCTTCCCAGTCTTTTACCATATTGGCTGTGTATGTAAAGTTACCACGAATAGTGAATGAGAAGTCTTTGCCGATATCGTGAGTGAATGAGATATTTCCGTCGGACCCGTAGCTGACCATGCTGCCCACGTTTCCGAAAGGTTGTTCTGCCAGTCCGATATAGTCGGGTACCATGGTACGTTGCTGGAAGATGTTGTTACGGGTATCGCGGAAGAAGTCTACCGTGAAATCCACTTTTTCATTGAACAGCTTTCCTTCAATACCTAAATCCAGTTTGGTGGCTTTTTCCCATTGCAGGTTGTCGGCACCTACCGATTTTTCTGATATAGCGCTGCTACCGTTCCATCCTCTGTTTGCATTTTCATTCATGATAGTCAGATAAGGGAAACGTTTGTTGGTGATACGGTCGTTACCTACTGATCCCCATGATCCTCTGATTTTCAAAAAACTCAGCCAAGGTAATGTTTCGCGTACGAAGTCGTAGTTGGTCGGTACCCAACCAAGAGCTACGGAGGGGAAGAAACCGAAACGGCGTCCCTTCTGGAAGTTCTCGGAACCGGTGTAACCGAAGTTCAAATCGACCATATATGTATCACGAAAACCATAGGTCACACGACCGGACAAACCTTGGTAGCGTTTGGGAATATTGTGTGAACCGTCGTTACAGTTGAAGCCATGATCGTCGATGTCACACCAGGTATTATGATAGCTACTCATATAGTAATAGACCAAACCACCGACACGATGGTCACCAAATGCACGGTCATAGTTAAGAGTCGATTCGAAGTGCAACTTCTGCCATTGTGATTCTTCGTTAGCATACGAAGCAGTTTCTGCGTCTACTACTTTTTTCATAATCAAGGTACCATCTACAGTACGTCCGCTGGCATAGTACATTGCTGGCACTACTTTCCGGATTTCTTTCAGATAACTTTCCGAGTCATAAGCAATCTGTGCTCTTAACTTCAACCCCTTGGTTATGAAAGGCAGGTCCTGAGTAACAGCTAGCGTTACTTTGTTGGTAAATCTGCGCCATTTAGCTTTTCCGGTGTGGTTCAGCATGACGTAGGGAGAGTATTCGTTGTTTGCCCCCCATGCCGGCAGTTCTCCGGTAGAGTATTGCAGAGGAATAGTCAACGGGGTCAGTCTTTGCTGGGCACTCCAGAGTGCGTCGGTCGAAACGTTTCCCGGTTCAGTCTTCTCAGAAAGATAACCTTCCGTACCTAAGTAGGCAGTAGTTGTCTTTGTCAGATTTACGTCGATATTACTACGATAGTTATAAGTACGATAAGCTACATCGGTACTGTATTTAGAGCTTTTTTCCTGTTTGTAGGCAGCGTCTTCATTAGACATACCCAAGCTGAAGAAGTAACGGGCCACACTACCACCACCACGGGCGCTCATGTAATAAGTCTGTTGCAGGGAGTTCTTGTTCAGAATCTGATCACGCCAGTTTACGTTCGGGTAAATATCAGGGCTCAGTTGATACTTTATCAAATCAAGAGCCATCGGCGAATAAAGTTCTTCTTCGCCACGAGCCAGTTTTGCTTCATTGGCAAGCGTTGCATAATCATAAGCACCGAGGTAATCGGGCATATTCTGCAAGTGGGAGATGGTCAGGTTGACACGTCCCGTAATTTTCAGTTTATCTACTTCACCACGTTTGGTGGTAACCAGTACGACACCGTTGGCACCACGTGTACCGTAAACGGCTGTTGCGGAAGCATCTTTCAATACAGAGAAGCTTTCGATATCCGCCGGATCAATTTGACTTAAATTACCTTCCAATCCGTCGATCAGTACCAGTGCACCTTGGTTAGCACCAAAGGTTCCGATACCACGTACCCAAAATTCAGAAATATTCTTTCCCGGTTCACCACTGTTTTGCAGGGAGATAATACCCGGTACACGTCCGCCCAGCATATTAGGGATAGAAGTAGCCGGTGTTTGCAGGTCTTTTACGTCTACATTTGTGATAGCGCCTACTACACTGACTTTTCGTTGTGAGCCGAGTCCGACGATTACTGTTTCTTCCAGTGCGTTGGTCGAAGGCTTCAATTTGAATTGCGCGTTTTTCCGGTCCAGCCTGGAGTCAATTCTCACTTCTTGTTTTTCATAACCAAGGAATGACAGAGTGATTACATCACCCATTTGCGCTCCTTTGATGGTAAACTTACCGTCCATGTTGGTGACAGTACCTACACCGGGACGGTCTTTCAGAAAGACATTGGCACCTGGGATCGGGGCGTTGAATTCATCGAGTACCGTACCTGAAATGGTGATTGTATTTTCTTTTTTTGTTTGCTCTTGCGCTTTAATGCAGAGGCAACAGAACAAAAAGGCGGTTATAATATATAAATGTTTCATAGCGTTATTGTTTATAATGACCTACTGCGTTATTCAATAGAGAGTTTACGGACACAACGATTGTCTTTGTCGCCGATAAAGATGTTACCTTCACTGTCGATAGCCAGTCCCCACGGTTCGGTGAAGAGTGCGACTTCCGGTGTTCCATCTTTATATCCTGAACTATTAGGGTTACCAATGACAGTACTGACTACGCCTTCAGGAGTTACTTTGCGGATACAATGGTTACCCGAGTCAGCGATATAAAGGTTTTCCTCTTCATCCAATACTAATTGACGTGGATTATTGAGTTGTGCTTCTGTTCCTTGTCCGTCAGCGTGTCCTGCACGGCCTTTATCTCCGGCATATATTCTGAAGTTTCCTTCACGTGTCGGGTCGGTGATATCTTCAAATACACCGATACAATGTTGGTTGGTAAATGCCATATAGAGTTTTTTCGGGTCTGTCCGGCTGAATGTCATGTAACAGTCGGAGGTGGCCAATAAA
The DNA here is from genome assembly GCA_019412825.1 of Bacteroides thetaiotaomicron. GTDB lineage: Bacteria > Bacteroidota > Bacteroidia > Bacteroidales > Bacteroidaceae > Bacteroides > Bacteroides thetaiotaomicron_A. The sequence goes on from DXOL01000029.1 coordinate 429,087, forward strand.
TCATTGTTTCCTACTTCTATTACCCAAGCGTATCCCGTTTTTCCGTCAATCTTCAAGAAAAAGTTAGCATCCTTCGTACGACAGTAAAAATGATTATCCAGTTCGCAATAGGCGAAAGAATGTTTATAAGTAGTTTGTACTTTACTGGCGTCTTCACCTTCAGCTGCCATGTAATCTCTTCTTCGGGGTGTCCAGAAGTCTATTGAATTGACTGACCAGAATGTGTTACCACCGTCAGTAGGAATCACCAGTCCCAATCCGTTATCTATAATACAGGGTTGGTTCAAAGGGTATTGTCCCGCATTATCGATAATAATGGAAGATTGGTTTTCTTTTTCACTGATTAGTATCAGTTTGTTGGCTCCCCACAATTCACGTGGACACACAAAGAGGTTATCTTCGGCATCGGTAGATAAGAAACCGACTTCCGGGAATTCCGTTTCACCCAGTGTGCCTACTTTAACTTCACTTGTACCGGGACGTCCACATAAGGTGGTAACTACCGTCTGAATGTGATAATCGAATTTCTTATCATATGTTGCGGACTGTTCGCCTACTTTAACGGTGATTTCTACCTGATCATGATCCGGATCACCATCATCCGGCATACCATCTCCCGGACGACGCGGAGTAATTACATAAAGTTTATTTCCCAAAGAGCCGATTAATGCCGCTTTCTTATTATTAAAATAGACCTCAATGTTGCTTAAGTCAGTTCCGAAATTTTCTCCGTTCAGAATTACTTCTGTAGCGATACCTCCCGAGTCCGGATAAAAGTTAGTAACTGTGACAGGTTCATTGGGGTTGTGTACCTGAACCGATGTTTTATCTTCACAGGAAGTTGCGATGATGATCGTCAAGGCACATCCTCCTATGCAGAATAAAAAAAGAATTTGGTGTATTAAATTTTTCTTCATAATATTGATATTACATAATGTTATTGATAGTGTGAAAACATTATATTTAAAATTGAAATAATGTTGACGTTGATTCAGTGATGGGCTCTACTTCTTATCGTATAATAGAAGATTATCACTGTTTTTCATACTTCTTTTTGTTTATTATTTGATTATAGAATAATTTCTTGCAATCAATGTTATACGGTTTATTGTTCGTATGTGAAACGTATAAATTTATAGTTGAAGTTACCTCCCTCACCAACGACAAGTTTTACAGTGTGTTTTCCTTTCGTGAAGTGAAGCTTGGGTTGATTTTCAGGATAAGTACTATGTTGCCATTTGAAGGCGCTCCATTCGTTGTCATTTTCCATGTGAACAGAATTCGTTGCCACACCGTCTACTTCCAGCGAATAGTATGTACCGCCAGTATTATTGACAGAACGGAAGAGGTCGAACGCGTATGTACCTTCATCCTGCACATCAAGGGTGAACATTTGCCATTCACCGGCTCCGGTGTATCCGATGTTCATGCCGGATTCCAAATCCACGCCGGGACTATTGTCGTCACCTTTTTCCGAACGGTAGTTGTAACCTGCTTCATTATTATCGCTGTTGTCATGATAGCCGATGCCTTCACCTCCCAGGTCGAAATTGAAAACGGAAATCTCGCGGGTTTCAGAAGCGGAAAGTATGGAACGCAAGTCTTCATAATTGTCTAGAACGACAGGGGCTACATAGAATGTATCTGCGGCGTTACTTTCGGGAACTGCATAAGTTGCATAAGAGAGGTCGGAGCCAAAGTCTAATAAATAGGAGTTTGTTTCACTGCTAAGAATATATTTGGTGACATCTTCTCCTGCTTCATTTTTGTAGTTCAGTACACAGCTTCCCGGTTTATCTTTCCATTTCACTACCAGTCCGTTACCAAAGCGGGTAGCTACTTCTACGGTACGATTGCTCAGTGTAGATTGGAATGACTCACCATATACATTGGCAGAAACGTTGATCGGATTTGCTTGGTTTCCATAACGGTCTACACAAGTCACTGTGAAGTCGTACTTCTTATTCTCTTCCAGATCGTCATAATAGAATTTGAATACGCCGCTTTTGTAGTTTACATCCTCTTCGATGGAACTGGCGTTGTTATTGCATACGACGTTCATCTTCTGGACTTTTTCGTTGTCGATAGTCACTTCTATTAAAACACGTTTATTTCCTGCGCGTGCCAGTACTTCTTTAGAGGTGGGAAGGCTTACGGCTACATCGATTGTTTTGCTCCATTCTCCCTGTGTAATGATGATTTGTGTGTTACCGACTCCTGTAGCGGTTACCAGTCCGTCATTGGTTACTGTGGCGACAGATGGGTCTTCACTAATCCATTCAAATGTACTTTCGGTGGGGCTTGCGGTCAGTTGTTCCGTATCTCCGAAGAACAGGTCCAGTGAAGTCTGATTGACGTAAACCATGTTCTCATAATTGTGATTGATTTCTTTAGTGCTACATCCTATTATGCAAATAACTGCAAATAGCGATATACCCACTTTCGATAATTTACTTACATATTTACTCATAGTAAATTCCTCCTAAATTTTTAAGGTTAATCTATTCTTTTTTTAATTATCTGGTGTTGCAAACGTACGATAAAGCTCGCTTAAATCTAAGTACGAATGCTGCAAACTTTAGTCTGAATGCGCCAAAATAGGCTATAATATCCGTTATTTCATGGGTTCTGCGGGTTTTAACCAATACTATTTCTATTTTGCGCTGTTGTCTGCTGAAAGACCTCTTTGGAAAGAGCCGCTTACAGGCTATTGAAATTAGTTTATAGTATGATCTTGCTTGTGCCACCTTATTGGCACAACCGTGCCAAGCGCTTGGCATCACCGTGCCAATAGGGTGGCACAACTGTGCCAAAGGCTTGGCACAAGCAAGACACAGCTTTGTTCCATTTAGTCTGATACAATGAACAGATGAATCTGATACTATAAACTAATTGGTCAAGCATACCTTTTACAGCGAAACGGTGAGTTTATCCCCCGCATTCATACTGATCTGTACCGAACCGTCCGCATTTATTTCCGGTGTAAATGCTTTCTTGTTCATTTTCCAGTTATATGCGCTCGCATTTGTGATGCGGAAAGAGAATTCAGCCGGGACGGATGCTCTTAATTCGGTATTTTCTATCCGGGCATTTTTCCAGCTTGCATCCAGTTCAATTCCGCCACGGGCGCAAAGTCCTCTGAAACTTCCGTCTTTCCATTCTTCCGGCAGGCAGGGGAGCAGTTCAATTCGGTTGTCGTAGCTTTGCAGCAGCATTTCTGCGATACCTGCGGCTCCGGCCGTGTTTCCGTCGAAAGCGAAGATATCATCGTTGGCTCCGGCAATTCCGGCAGGAGAAACAGTGAACATATTTTCGCGGGACAGGGGGCCTAATAGTTGCTTCACGCTGTCGTATGCCTTCTTTGGTTCTTTCAGGCGGGCATAGAAACAAATCATATTGGCGCGGCTCCACTCCGTATCTTCCCAGTCTTTGGCAGCCAGGCGTCTTTCGATGGTGGTATAGGCAGCTTTTGCCAGTTCGGGTGTTTTATTTAACGTAATCTGCGAATAAGGATAGAGAGATAACAAGTGTGTGGTGTGACGGTGATTGGGATGTGCTTCTTCGTAATCTTCAAACCATTCCTGTACTCCTCCGTTTGCGCTGATACGGAAAGGAGGGAGTTTGCTGATGGCGGTACGGAGGCTGTCGGCAAATGAGGCATCGACATTTAATATTTCCGTAGATTGCAGGCATGCCGAGAATATTTCGTAAGCCAGTACACGGTCGCAAGTCGGCATGATAGATGCGCAGAACTCTTGTCCCTGATAGCGGAAACTATTCTCCGGTGAGATGCTGGGACCTGTCACGAGATAGTTGTTCCGTGGGTCGATGACCATATAATCCAGCAGGAATTCGGCATTGCTCTTTAATAAAGGATAAGCGGTTTCTTGCAGGAACTTTTTATCCTGAGTGTATTCATATTGAGTCCATACATGAGAAGTGAGCCATGAAGAGGCAGTCGGGAACAATCCCCAGAGGATGCTGCCCGATACGGCTGTATATCCCCACGGGTTAGAGGTGGTATGGGCAGTCCATCCTTTGCAGCCATATAAATCCTGAGCTATTTTTGAACCATGCACTGACAAGTCCTTGATATAGTCGAAAAGCGGAAGATGACATTCGGGCAGGTTACCTACATTGGCAATCCAGTAGTTTTGTTCCGTATTGATATCCAGATGATAATCGTTCGTCCAACCCATGTGGCAAGCCAGATTGTCATTGAAGAATCCTTGCAGGGCTACGGGCAGCGGAGAGTTGGGACGTGAAGAAGCAATCAGCAGATAACGGGCATACTGGAAGAATAAGGCATCCAGTCCCGGATCAGATTCTCCCGCTTTCACTCGTGCCCAGCGCTGGTCGTTCGGCAGATGGCTCAATTTACCATTGTCTCCGAATGAGAGGGCTACCCGGGAGAAAAGCGGAGCATAGTCTTCTACATGTATATTTCTCAGTGTTTTGAAGCTTTTCTTAGAGGCTGCTTCGATTGTTTCCTTGCATTTCTGCTTGTAGTCGTATCCTGCGAATGTCGTATTCTTATAATTAGTACGTACGTCAGACAGTAAGGTTACTTCCGTTGCCTTGTCGATGAGGAGTTTCTTTCCGTCGGCTTTGATGGTTCCTCCTTTTATTTCTACGGCGATGCGTCCTTCAAACAATACTCCTCCTCTGCCGTGTTTCTCAAATTCGGCGTTACCGGTATAGATCAGTTGGTTGCCGGAGGCTATAACTTCGGCATTTCTGAGCAAATTCAGTTCCAGTTCCATAGTGATGGCTTCCGGACGGCTGGCTGTTATATACATGGCAATTACGTCATCCGGATTGGAAGCGATAGACTGACGGGTATATTCTGTGTCGCCTACTTTATAAGTGACGGTGTTGACAGCAGTAGATAAATCCAGTTCGCGGTGGTAGTCTGCCAATTCTCCTTCGGGATAGGTGAAATTCAGTTTCAGGTCACCGATAGGAAGATGTGTTCCGGCGGAATGAGGACTTCCGGCCATCGTATTTCCGGCGATGTGGTTGCCTTCGGCAAGATTGCCCTCGAAGAACAGTTTACGTATCTCGTCGAGTTTTTCTCTTCCCAGCGGACGCTGTTGATGTTCATCATACTCTCCCGACCACATGGTCGATTCGTTCAGACCGATGGTTTCCGTTTCCACGCCACCATATACCATTGCTCCGAGACGACCGTTTCCCAAAGGCAGAGATTTCATCCATTCGTCAGCAGGTTTGTCATACCATAATTTCATGTTATCCGTGGTTGCTTCTGACGGCAAGCAACTACTGAATAGAAGTGTGGCCCCGATAATCAGGCCAAGTGATCTCGTTATGTTTCTCATGTTATAAAATAATTATTCAATGATGCTGCAAAGGTATCCGGGAAGGCAAATTTAAAAATGGACAAATGCGCCTATTACTGAAACAAATGCGTCAACTGCTTTCTACGTACCATTTTTTGGCGTATATTTGCCCGCGTAGCAAACATAAAAGCTCTGTATATATGAAAAAACACCTAGTGCGATTGTTCCTTCTGAACTATCTGTTGTTACTCTCCATCTGTGTCGTTCGTGCACAGGATCGCTCCGATTTCTATTTTGCTCATGTCAATGGAGAAAATGGATTGTCGGCCAGTAATGTGAAAGCAATCTTGCAGGATAGTTATGGATTTATGTGGTTCGGAACTAAAAACGGACTCAACCGCTATGACGGAACTTCCATTCTTCAGTTCAACTGTGATGATCTGGTGGCGGGAATGGGTAATCATAATATTGCCGCCCTTTTCGAAGATAAAGAACGCAACTTATGGGTAGGAACGGACAGAGGCGTTTACATTTATGATCCGAGAGTCGATATCTTTACTCATTTCAGCCTGTCCACACCGGAAGGAATTACTGTTGATAACTGGGTAGCGGAGATACTGTCCGACTCATTGGATAATATATGGATACTGATTCCCGATCAGGGAATCTTCCGTTATAAGGACGAAAAGTTAAGTTTCTACTCTCTCACTATCAAGGACAATCTCAAGAATAACAATCCCGAATGTATCTGTGTGAATAAAAAAGGTGAAGTATGGGTAGGTACTTCAGGAGTCGGGCTATTCAAATATAATCCCAAGGAAGATAAGTTTGAGCAATATCTGACCGACCGGACCGGACGTTCGCTGGCAGATAAGACAATTATAAGTATTTGCTTTCAGGGTAAAAATGCCATCCTTGCCATACACGAAGGAGATCTGATAAAATATAATACTGTCACCAATGAATTAAGTGATATTCCCTTCCTTGGCGAGAAGAAGACATTCCTGCGGGATGTGATGTGTTTTGAAGATGAAATCTGGGTAGGATCGCTTCACGGCGTCTTTATCATTAATGAGAAGAAGAATAAGGTGACTCATCTCAAAGAGGACCTGATGCGTTCGTTCAGCCTTTCCGATAACAGTATTTATTCTATCTACAGAGATCATGAAGGAGGAATCTGGATCGGTACGATGTTCGGCGGTGCCAATTACCTGCCCAAGCGTGAGCTGACTTTTGATAAATATGTGCCGGGAAGTGACTCGCATTCGTTGAATACCAAACGAATCAGAGGGTTGGCGGAAGATAACTACGGATGCATCTGGATAGGGACGGAAGATAATGGTGTCAATGTGCTGGACCCTAAAACGGGTGAAGTGCATCAGATACACGATCATGTTCCCGGTCGTCTGATTACATTATGCGTCAGACATTACAATGATCATGTCTATGTGGGACTGCTCAAACAGGGGATGAACGATATCAGCCTGCCCGGCGAACATCTGCGGTATGTCAGTGATGCGGAGTTGGGCATTGAGGAAGGTAGTGTATATAGTTTCCTGATAGATAGCAAAGGGCGCAGATGGATAGGTCCGGGATGGGGGCTGTATATGTCGCAACCCAACGAAAAGAAATATCATAAGATAGATGAAGTAGGGTATTGCTGGATTTACGATATCATGGAAGACAAGGATGGTCTGATCTGGATTGCCACGATGGGAAACGGTATCTGGAAATGCAATCCTGAAACCGGTACGTATCATAACTATTACTTTAATGAAGGGAAAAGCTCCAACTCCGTCAGCTCCATCATGCAGGACAGTAAAGGGAATATATGGTTCTCTACCGACCGTGGCGGTATATGCAGATATAATGAAGCACAGGACGACTTTACCACTTTCAGTATCGAAGACGGACTGCCGGACGATGTAGCTTACAATATATTGGAAGATGATGCCGGAAATCTGTGGTTTGGCACCAATAAAGGATTGGTCAAGTTCAATCCCGAGAGTGGAGATGTGCGTGTCTTTACCAATAAGGACGGATTGCTGGGTAATCAGTTCAATTATCAATCGGCATTGAAAGCTCAGGATGGAAGGTTTTACTTCGGAGGGGTGGACGGACTGATCGCTTTCGATCCTGCTGTTCAGGAAAAGGAAAAGCCGCTTCCTCCTGTCTACATTTCCAAGTTTAGTATATATAATAAGGAGGTGACAGTGCATACTCCTGACTCACCCCTGAAACAATGTATCGTACATACGGATGAAATTGTCCTGCCTTATGATCAGGCCAATATCAGTTTTGACGTGGCCTTGCTCAGTTACTCTACTGCCGAGTCCAACCAATACTATTATCGTATGGAACCGCTTGACAGGGATTGGGTACGGGCAGCCAGCAACCAGAACATCTCGTATGCCAAACTTCCGCCGGGAAAATACACCTTCCGTGTGCAGGCTACTCACGGCAGCAAGTCCGAGTCGTCCACACGTTCTCTGTCTATTATCATTCTTCCTCCGTGGTGGCAGTCTATCATCGCTTACATTGTATATACCGTGTGTATTATCCTGATCGTGGTTGGCACCATCTTATGGTACAAACGCCGCAAGGAGAAACAACTGGAAGAACGGCAAAAACTGTTCGAGATCGAAAAGGAGAAGGAACTGTACGAATCCAAAGTAGACTTCTTCACAGAGATAGCGCACGAAGTGCGTACTCCACTGACACTGATCAACGGTCCTCTCGAAGCCATTGAGGAAATGGAGATACAGGAGCCCAAGATGAAGAAGTATATCAGTGTGATGGTTCAGAACACCAAACGCCTGCTGGAACTTACCGGACAACTGCTGGACTTCCAGAAGATCGGTGCCAACAAGCTGACCATGAAATTTGAGAGCGTGGATATTACCGAACTTCTTGCGGGAATCGTGGCACGCTTTGAAGTGACATTCAGCCTGAACCGAAAAGAATTGCAGTTAAAATCGACAGAAGAGCAGGTATGGGCAGCCGTAGATAAAGAAGCAATCACCAAGATACTGAGCAACCTGCTCAATAATGCGCTGAAATACGCCAGCCAGAATGTACTGGTAGAACTGGAAAAAGGAGAAGACAGCTTTACGATTCGCGTCACCAGTGACGGAAACAAGATTCCGGCGGAAGTCAGCCAATATATATTCGAACCGTTCTATCAGGTGGAAAGAAAGGAGAAGCCCCGTAATGGAGTAGGCATCGGCTTGTCTCTGGCACGTTCGCTGGCATCCCTGCACAAAGGCACGATCTATCTGGATACCCGTCAGGAAAACAATATGTTTGTACTGACCATTCCTTTGAATATGGAGGGCATTAAACAGGAGAACAACAAAGCCATACAGAAAGACATTGTCGAGCTGGACGAACATACGCCCGTCACGGCCGATATGTATGGATATACCCTCCTGCTGGTAGAAGACAATGAAAGTATGCTGACCTTTATTCTCGAACGCTTGCAGGAAAACTTCACCGTAGAGACAGCGATGAACGGGGTAGAAGCACTGGAAATATTGAGAAGCAGCCATATCGACTTGATCATCAGTGATATCATGATGCCTGTAATGGACGGATACCAACTCTGTAAGGAAGTAAAATCGGATATGGAGCTTTCTCATATTCCTATTATCTTCCTGACAGCCAAGAATGACATCGACAGCAAAATCAACGGTCTGAAATATGGTGCGGAAGCATACGTTGAGAAACCTTTCTCTTTCAATTATCTGAAAGAACAAGTCCTGTCCTTGCTTGACAACAGGCGCAGGGAAAGAGAAGCCTTTGCGAAACGCCCCTTCTTCTCTGTCAACAATATGCAGATGAACAAGGCGGACGAGGAATTTATGAATAAGGTGATCAAGGTCATTGAAGATAACATAACCGATGATAATTTCGGTGTAGAACGAATGGCAGATATACTCTGCATGAGTCGTTCCAGTTTGTTAAGGAAAATCAAGACACTGTTCAACTTGTCTCCGCTCGATTTTATCCGGTTGATCAAGCTGAAGAAGGCAGCAGAGTTTATTCAGGAAGGTAAATACCGGATCGGAGATATCTGCTATATGGTCGGCATCAATTCGCCGTCTTATTTCAGCAAGTTATTCCTGAAACAATTCGGCATGACACCCAAAGATTTTGAGAAACAATATCAATCCGGCAAGCAGATCATTATCACGCAGGAGATAAAGAATGTCGAGGCAGGAGAGGGCACAAAATAGATAAAATACCTCTCTTAGCCCGCATTGGAGCTTATTTGCCGTATTTTTATCATTTTTTGAATCGTTTGTATATAGTAAAGGAGATGCCAATCCTTACCTTTGTGGCATACCTCAATAAGAGAAAAAGGTTTCTTATTCGGGTATGCTTTATTTTTTTTACATAAGAACATTGTACCATATGAAAAACCAAAAGCTACTACTAAAAAAAATGTCGGGAGTATCCCTGATGCTTCTTTTGTTTCTTTTCTTTTCCAACTGTGCCAGTGGAGACAAGATTTTCTCTACCGATGTATGGAATATAACTTACGATGATCAGCAAGGGGGGATAGCACTCACCTATAAGTCAAAAAATATTTGTAACGGAATGTATGCTTCCTATCAATGGGAGGGGAAGGAGATCAAGACGAGTGACTATGCCCGCCATAAAATCAGTACGGACAAAGTTTCCGATTCTTTCGGGAAAGGACATATATATAAGGTAGAGTATACGGATAAGGAACTTCCGAAGCTGACTCAGTATTTCTATCTTTATCCGGGTAAGGAATATATACTGACTGATTTTACGGTCGAAGCGAAAGAGGAAATCAGTTCCGGCAGAATGGCTCCTGTCAATGTCGATTCTATATCCGGATTCTTGCAGGCAGGTGATAACCGTGCCCTTTTTGTTCCGTTCGACAATGACAAATGGATCAGATATCAGTCTCATCCGCTTGGTTTCGATACATTGGTGAGTTATGAAGTGACAGCCATATTCAATAATGAAAGCCGGAACGGTCTGGTGATCGGCTCCGTAGAACATGATAACTGGAAAACAGGTATTTCAATAGGTAAGGGGGATCGTGATAACATTGGTTCGCTGGTATGTTATGGGGGCATAGCAGATGAGCAGACTCGTGACGTAAAGGCTCACGGTGCATTAGCAGGTAAAAAGATTAAATCCCCTAAAGTCTTTTTGGGTTTCTTTGATAATTGGTGCGATGGACTTGAAGCGTATGCAAAAGCCAACGCTGTAATTGCCCCTCCCAAAGCATGGGAGAAAGCTGTTCCATTTGGTTGGAACAGCTGGGGGGCATTACAATTCAATCTGACTTATGAGAAAGCGATGGAAGTCTCCGATTATTTCAAGGAGAATCTGCAGAACAATCATTTTGTAAACCCTGATCAGACTGTCTATATCGGTTTGGATTCCGGTTGGGACTGTATGAATGAGGAGCAACTGAAGTCATTTATCGAAAAGTGTAAGTCGAACGGACAGATCGGTGGTATCTACTGGACTCCGTTCACCGACTGGGCACGCGATCCGGAACGGACGGTAGATGCAGCACCGGAATATAAATACAAAGATATCTATCTCTATGCCAACGGAAAGCCCCAGGAACTGGACGGTGCTTATGCAGTCGATCCAACGCATCCGGCAGTGGAAGCTATGATGAAAAAGACTTCCGGTTTGTTCCACCGTGCAGGGTTCGAGTATGTGAAGATGGACTTCATGACACACGGTGCGATGGAAGCGGACAAATGGTTTAATCCTGAGATTACGACAGGTATACAGGGATATAATTATGGCATGAAGCTGCTCAATCAATATTTTGGAGATATGTATATCAATCTCTCCATTTCTCCTGTCTTTCCCGCTCAGTATGCGCAGTCACGCAGAATAGCCTGTGATGCGTGGAATCAGATCAAGGATACCGAATATACATTGAACGCTCTTTCATACGGCTGGTGGCAGAAGTATATCTACCAATATAATGATGCCGATCATATTGTACTGAGAGATGCTACCGATGGAGAAAACCGTGCCCGTATTACTTCGGGTGTCATTACGGGTATTTACATTACGGGAGACGATTTCAGTGCGGGCGGAGGAAAAGACGGCAAAGAGAAGTCACAGAAATATCTGACCAATGCGGCAGTGAATGCGGTGGCGACAGGAGAAGTGTTTCGTCCCGTGGAAGGAAACGGAGAGAAGTCGGAACATATCTTTGTAAGAAAGACACCCGATGGTCGTTTCCATTGTGCGGTATTCAACTACTCGGACCAGGAACAGACAACTGTACTTTCGTTGGAAAGAATAGGACTGGACAAGGCACGCGGCTATCAGGTGAAGGAATTATGGAGCGGCAACGAGACTTCTGCCACAGGACAGCTTAAAGTGACCATACCCTCCAAAGACGTGCAATTACTAGAATTTAAATAACCGGAGAAATGAAAAAATACCAATTAACTCTTTTATCGTTATGTGTGGCAGCCTTTGCGCAAGCGAAGGTCACATTGCCGTCATTCTTTACCGATAATATGGTTATTCAGCAAAACAGTCAGCTGACGCTACCGGGAAAAGCGAAGGCCGGTAAACAAGTGACTGTGAAGGTGAGCTGGAATCATGAGAAATATACGACTAAAGCATCAGCCGACGGTCGTTTTAGCATAGAAGTACCGACTCCGTCTGCCGGAGGACCTTATCAGATCACTGTCTCGGATGGTGAGAAACTGGTGCTGAACAACGTCCTGTCAGGCGAAGTCTGGATCTGCTCCGGACAGTCGAATATGGAAATGCCCGTTGCCGGATGGGGAAAAGTGATGAATTACGAACAGGAGGTTGCCGATGCCAATTACCCTTCCATCCGTCTGTTGCAGGTAAAGAAGACCGTCGCTTTCTCTCCGCAGGATAACGTAGAAATGAATATGAACGGCTGGCAGGAATGTAGTTCCGCTACTGTACCGGAGTTTTCTTCCGTTGCTTATTTCTATGCCCGTAAGTTGTGGAAAGAACTGAATGTGCCCGTTGGGGTGATTGACTGCACTTGGGGCGGCACACCTGCCGAATCATGGACAAGCCATCAGACATTGAAACAAGTCATGGGATTCCAGAAAAAGATGGCCGAAATGGAAAGCGCAGGCTTCCAAAGAGAGAAACTTGTCGAACTTTACTATCGGGAAATGGACGAGTGGCTTCAGCAGTTCGATGCCAGGGATGCCGGATTCAAAGACGGAGCTCCCCAATGGATATCAGCTCTTCAGACAGGGAATGAATGGAAACCGATGGAACTGCCCGCTTATTGGGAAACTCGCGGACTGAATTTTGACGGTACTGTCTGGTTCCAGAAAGAAGTGGAAATACCTGCTGACTGGAACGGCAAGGAAATCTCCTTCCATCTGGCTATGATCGACGACGACGACGTCACTTACTTTAACGGGAAGGAGATAGGAAGAACTTCGGGATGCAATACGATGCGTACTTATAAGATTCCCGCAGCCTTGGCAAAGGCAGGCAAAGGAGTTATCACCATACGTGCCATAGATTATGGCGGCGAAGGCGGTATCCACGGAGAACCTCAGCAGATGTATATGGAAGCGAACGGCAAGAAGATTTCCTTGGCGGGCAACTGGAACTATCACACCGGAGTATCAATGACCGGCGCACCTTCCAGACCATTGTCTCCCGAAGGAACCGGCTGGCCGACATCCTGTTACCCGACTGTACTTTACAATGCAATGATACATCCTTTTACCGTCTTCCCTATCAAGGGCGCTATCTGGTATCAGGGAGAAAATAATGTAGGATTCGACGAGCAGTACAGGGTACTTTTCCAGTCAATGATTACAGATTGGAGAAGGGCATGGAAGCAGGATTTTCCTTTCTACTTTGTGCAGTTGGCCAATTATCTGAAACCGGAAGAAGTGCAGCCGGACTCCAAATGGGCGGCTCTCCGTGATGCACAGGCACACGCGCTGCATCTGCCCAATACGGGTATGGCGTGTGCCATCGACCTCGGCGAAGATTATGATATCCACCCGAAAAACAAGCAAGAGGTAGGAAGGCGGCTGGCACAAGCGGCATTGGCGAAGACCTACGACAAAGGTACATACGAAGTGCCTGCATTCCTTGGATACCGCATTTCGGGACGTACGCTGATTCTTAGTTTCGATCAGGAAGTAGTAGCCAAGGCAGGTGATCCGAAAGGCTTTATACTGGCAGGACCGGACGGGAAATACGTTCCGGCACAGGCTACCATTCGGGGAAAAGAAGTCATTCTGCAATCCGACCGGATAGAAATACCGACAGCGGCTTGCTATGCGTGGGCAGACAATCCCGTTTGCAATCTATACGGCAAGAGCGGACTTCCCGTACCTCCGTTCCGCACCAGAGAATAAATATCAACCATAACAATGTATACCATGAAATTAAAAGCATTCTTACTTTTTTTTCTATTGAGTTCTTTTTCTCTTTTGCAGGCTGCCGACAAGCCGCTGATCAAAATAGAAACCGAACGGACCAGCCTTATCTATCAGGTTGCTGACAACGGACGTCTGTATCAGAAATACTTGGGCAAAAAGCTAAACCATGATTCCGATATTCAGTATCTGCCACAGGGAACCGAAGCCTATCTGACTCACGGCATGGAGGACTACTTTGAACCGGCTATTCACATACGCCATAACGACAACAACTCTTCATTGCTGCTGAAATACGTAGATCATTCGAGCAATGCCATCGGCAACGGAGTCAACGAAACCGTGATTACTCTTAAAGATGATAAATACCCTGTGACCGTGAAGCTGCATTATGTGGCTTACGGCAAAGAGAACATTATCCGTGCGTTCAGTGAAATCAGCCATGAGGAGAAGAAACCTGTGATACTTTGCAAGTATGCTTCATCGATGCTTCACCTGAACAGCAGCAAGTATTTCCTGACGGAATTTTCCGGTGACTGGGCACACGAAGCCAACGTGACCGAAAGAGAACTGGCTTTCGGCAAAAAGGTGATCGATACGAAGTTGGGCGCACGTGCTAATATGTTTGTGGCTCCTTTCTTCCAGCTGGCTCTTGACAATCCTTCACAGGAAAATGCAGGTGAAGTACTGGTAGGAACTATCGGATGGACGGGTAACTTCCGTTTTACTTTCGAAGTGGACAACAAGAACGAACTGCGCATTATCAGCGGTATCAATCCATACGACTCCGAATACACCCTGCCCGCCAAAGAAGTATTCCGTACTCCGGACTTCTATTTCACTTACAGCACACAGGGAAAAGGTGAGGCCAGCCGCAGCTTCCATGACTGGGCACGCAATCATCAGGTGAAAAACGGTAATGATACCCGCATGACTTTGCTCAACAACTGGGAATCTACCTATTTTGACTTTGATGAAAACAAACTGATCGGCTTGATGGATGAGGCTACCAAGCTGGGCGTAGATATGTTCCTGCTGGACGATGGTTGGTTTGCCAACAAATATCCCCGTAGCAGTGACCATCAGGGTTTGGGCGACTGGGAAGAGACTGCCGGCAAACTTCCGAACGGAGTAGGGCGTCTTGTTGAAGAAGCACAAAAGAAAGGTATCAAGTTTGGTATATGGATAGAGCCGGAAATGGTGAATCCCAAAAGCGAGCTTTACGAAAAGCATAAGGACTGGGTGATTCATCTGCCTAACCGTGATGAATACTACTTCCGCAACCAGATGGTTCTCGACCTTAGCAATCCGAAAGTACAGGATCATGTATTCGGCGTGGTGGACAACCTGATGACCAAATATCCCGGCATCGCTTTCTTCAAATGGGACTGCAACAGCCCGATTACGAATATCTATTCGGTGTATCTGAAAGATAAACAGTCTCATCTGTACGTTGATTATGTACGCGGACTTTACAAGGTGCTGGACAGAATCAAGGCTAAATATCCTAATCTTCCGATGATGCTGTGTGCCGGTGGCGGCGGACGCTCCGACTATGAAGCATTGAAGTACTTCACAGAATTTTGGCCAAGCGACAATACCGATCCTATCGAACGCCTGTTTATCCAATGGGGCTATTCGCAGATCTTCCCAAGTAAGACACTGTGTGCCCACGTCACTACCTGGAACCGCGGAACCAGTATTAAGTTCCGTACCGATGTGGCCATGATGTGCAAATTAGGATTCGACATCAAACTGGAAGACATGAACCAGAACGAGCACCTGTACTGTGATCAGGCAGTCAAGAACTACAACCGTCTGAAACCTGTCATCCTTGAAGGTGATATGTATCGCCTCGTTTCTCCTTACGGAAGCAACCATACTTCTTCCATGTTTGTAGGCAAGGACAAGAAAACGGCTGCGGTATTTGCCTTCGATATCCATCCGCGCTATGCAGAAAAGACATTGCCTGTCCGCCTGCAAGGACTGGATGCCGACAAGAAGTACCGTGTGAAGGAAATCAATATGATGCCCGGCAACGGTTCCTCATTGAAGGGTAACGACCAGGTTTTCTCCGGAGAATATCTGATGAACGTCGGACTGGATCTTTTTACAACACAGCAGCTCAACAGCCGTCTCATTGAAATAACAGCAGAATAAAAAGCCATAGACATAAGAAACATATCTTATAAAAACACCACGAACCATGAAGAAATTACTTTTAAGTGTATGTGCATTTTCATTGACTCTCGCTACGTTGCAGGCAGGGGAAATCACTAAATATGTAAATCCGTTTATTGGAACGGGGGCCATCGATGGGGGACTTTCGGGTAATAATTACCCGGGGGCGACTTCACCGTTCGGTATGATACAGCTTTCTCCGGACACCAGCGAAGCTCCCAACTGGGGGGACGCGTCCGGCTACGACTATAACCGACTTACGATCTTCGGTTTCAGCCATACCCGCCTGAGTGGGACAGGAGCTTCGGACCTGATCGACATTACATTGATGCCGACCAGCAGCGGACGCACTTCTTCCGCATTCACGCATGACGAAGAGAAAGCCCGTCCCGGCTATTATCAGGTAATGCTGAAAGATGAGAATATTAATGCAGAGCTTACTACTACTCAGAGAAACGGTATACACCGCTATCAATATCCCGCCGGCAAAGATGCGGAGATTATACTGGATATGGACCACTCGGCAGATAAGGGCAGTTGGGGACGCCGGATCATTAACTCTCAGATCCGCATCCTGAATGATCATGCAGTGGAAGGTTACCGGATCATCACCGGATGGGCGAAACTGCGCAAGATTTATTTCTACATGGAGTTTTCGAGCCCTATCCTTACTTCTACGCTGAGAGACGGCGGTCGTGTTCATGAAAACACAGCCGTGATCAACGGTACGAATCTTCATGGCTGTTTCCGTTTTGGCCAACTGAATGGCAAGCCACTGACGTGTAAGGTAGCCCTTTCGTCCGTCTCTATGGAGAATGCCCGTCAGAACATGGAACAGGAAGCACCGCACTGGGACTTCGACCGCTATGTGGCTGCTGCGGACGCTGATTGGGAAAAACAACTGGGAAAGATCGAATTGAAAGGTACGGAAGTGCAGAAAGAGATATTCTATACGGCTCTTTACCACACCATGATACAGCCTAACACCATGTCCGACGTGAACGGCGAATACATGGCTGCCGACTATACGACCCGCAAGGTGGCGAACAATGAAACTCATTACACCACATTCTCTCTGTGGGATACTTTCCGCGCCTCTCATCCTCTCTACACGTTGCTGGAACCCGAACGGGTGACTGACTTCGTGAAGAGCATGATACGCCAGTATGAATATTACGGCTACCTGCCTATCTGGCAATTATGGGGGCAGGACAATTACTGTATGATCGGTAACCACTCCATCCCTGTGATCACTGATGCCATCCTGAAAGGTATTCCCGGAATTGATGTGGAGAAAGCCTATGAAGCAGTCTATAACAGTTCGGTAACCTCACACCCCAACTCTCCTTTTGAGGTATGGGAGAAATATGGCTTTATGCCCGAAAACATTCAGACTCAATCTGTATCCATCACTCTGGAACAGGCTTACGATGACTGGTGTGTTGCCCAACTGGCTGCAAAACTGAACAAGGATGCCGATTATCAGCGATTCCACAAACGCTCTGAATATTACCGGAACCTTTTCCATCCGAAAACGAAGTTCTTCCAGTCCAAGAACGACAAGGGAGAATGGATCGAGCCTTTCGACCCGTATCAATACGGTGGAAACGGCGGGCATCCGTTTACCGAAGGAAACGCATGGCAATACTTTTGGTATGTTCCGCACAACATCCAAGCCTTGATGGAACTGACAGGAGGCACGAAAGCCTTTGAACAAAAGCTGGATACCTTCTTTACCTCTACCTATAAGAGTGAGCAGATGAATCATAACGCTTCGGGATTTGTGGGACAGTATGCACATGGCAATGAGCCCAGCCATCACGTAGCTTATCTCTATAATTTTGCAGGTCAGCCGTGGAAGACGCAGAAGTATGTCAGTCATATTCTGAACACGCTGTATAACAACACTTCTTCGGGATATGCCGGAAATGATGACTGCGGTCAGATGTCTGCCTGGTATGTATTCAGTGCGATGGGATTCTATCCGGTCAATCCTGCCGACGGCCGGTATATCATCGGTTCCCCGCTTTTGGATGAGTGTACTTTGAAACTGGCAGGTAATAAGGAGTTCCGTATCCGGACCATCCGCAAGTCTCCCGAAGATATCTACATTCAGTCGGTGACTTTGAACGGGAAGAAACACAAAGATTTCTTCATCACTCATCAGGACATTATGAACGGTGGTACGATGGTATTCAAGATGGGCAAGAAACCATCCGGCTGGGGAAAGTAAACGGAGAATAAAAAGAAATAATATAACGAGAGTTGGATATAAGCCAAGGTTGATTTATTCTCCTCTTCTATCAAACTCACATTAAAAAACAATTCAGAAAACCATGAGAATCATTAAATTGACAGTTTTAGCCTTGTGTCTGGGCGTTTCGGCGGTTTGGGCCGATGAACGGCCGATTTATAAAGATAAGAATGCCCCGATCGAAGATCGTGTGGAAGATTTGCTGCGGCGGATGACTTTACGCGAGAAGGTAGTGCAGTTGCAGCAGCGTTGTACGTGGGATATCAATAATATCGGAGGTACGTATAATGGGGAGAGCTTCGGCACTGCTCACGAGATGAATATATCGGCTCAGCAAGCCGCCGATTTATACCAGAAGATACACGAATACATGGCCAATGAGACCCGTCTGGGTATCCCTATCCTGACTTCGGCAGAAGGTATTCACGGTATTTTGCAGAACGGATGTACCATCTTTCCGCAGGCTATCGCGCAGGGAAGCACATGGAACCCCGACTTGATCTGTCAGATGACGGAAGCAGAAGCGGCGGAAGCACGTGTGATGGGGATTCGTCAGGTGCTGTCTCCGGTATTGGACATAGCGCGTGAATTGCGTTGGGGGCGTGTTGAGGAAACTTTCGGAGAAGATCCTTACCTGATCGCTGAAATGGCTACCGGTTTTGTGCAAGGCTTTCAGAAAAACGGAGTAGGATGTATGCCCAAGCATTTCGTGGCACACGGTACTCCTACAGGCGGACTGAACAGTGCTTTCGTAGCCGGTGGCGAGCGTGAGCTACGTAATCTGTATATGTATCCGTTTGCTCGTGTGATCGAGAAGGCCGATCCGATTGCTGTCATGAGTTGCTATAGTGCCTATGATGGAATTCCTGTGACGGGTTCTTCTTACTTTATGACTGATATTCTGCGCGGAGAACTGGGCTTTAAAGGTTTTGCCTATTCCGACTGGGGTTCTGTCGATCGTCTGAAAACATTCCATATGGCAGCTCCGAGCACCGAAGCCGCTGCTAAAATGGCTCTGATGGCGGGTATTGATGTGGACGTGTGGGACCCGGCGTATGAGACTTTACAGGGTCAGGTAGAGAAAGGCCAGCTGGATATGATGTATATCGACCGTGCCGTTCGTCGTGTTTTGACGGCTAAGTTTAAACTGGGGCTGTTTGACGATCCTTATGGTGATCCGAAGAGTGTCAGCAAGGTAGTTCGCAACAAGCAACATGTGGAACTGGCTAAGAAAGTGGCGGACGAGAGTGCCGTGCTGCTGGAAAACAAGAATAATATATTGCCGTTGGACTTGTCCAAATACAAATCCATCGCTGTCGTAGGACCGAACGGCGATCACGGAGTTGCCGGAGACTATGCATGGGTGAATCCGGAAGACCGAGAATGTGTCTCTTTGTACGAAGGCATCAAGAATGTATTCGGCAAGAAGGTGACGGTTAATCATGTGGACGGCTGTGACTGGTGGAGTCAGAATGAACAAGGCATTGCCGATGCAGTGAAGATGGTAGAGAAGAGCGATCTGGCAATTGTGGCAGTGGGTACACGCAGTTATTGGCTGGGACGTAATGCTAAAGACCATAAAGTGACTTCGGGCGAAGGTTTTGACTTGTCTTCATTGGAGCTTCCGGGCAAGCAACTGGAACTGATGAAAGCTGTGAAGGCAACAGGCAAACCTATGATTGTAGTTCTGATCACCGGTAAACCGTTGGTTCTTTCATGGGCAAAGGAAAATGCAGATGCTATATTGGTACAATTCTACGCAGGCGAACAGCAAGGTAACTCAATGGCCGAGATTCTGCTGGGAAAAGTAAACCCTTCGGGACGTTTGAATGTATCTTTTCCCAGAAGTACCGGTAATACTCCTTGTTATTATAACTATTACCCCACTGACCGTGAGCAATGGTTTGACCAGGGCGGTTCACCGGAAGAGCCTAAGGGACACTATATCTTTGAGAAACCGTATGCGTTGTATAACTTCGGACATGGTCTGAGCTATACCGATTTCAAATACAACAGTTGTACACTGAGCGATTCCATCTTCTCCGACAAGGGAAAACTGATGGTAAACGTAGAAGTGGAAAATACTGGAAAACGGGAAGGTAAAGAAGTCGTTCAGCTGTATGTACGAGATATGATCAGCTCTATATCTGTTCCTATCCAGCAATTGAAAGCATTTAAGAAGGTCAACCTTAAACCCGGAGAAAAGACAATGGTTTCACTGGAACTGCCGATTTCCGAAATGGCTTTCTACAATGCATATATGAAGAAAGTAGTAGAACCGGGAGAATTTGAGATACAGGTCGGCAGCTCGTCGGATAAGATTCATTTCAAGAATATGATTGTAGTCAAATAGTTACTGCTCATGAAACTGAGATATAAAAATATACTTGTACTCATTGCCCTCTCTTTGGGGGGAATGAGTGCATGGGGGCAATCAAAGGTTATGTACCGGCAAGTTGCGACTTCGCCCACTGACAGCTGGGTAGAGGTAACAGACCGGACGAAGGCAAAGGGTGGCGAAGCCCAGGAAGAGATAAGTATATCAAACGGTAAAGGTCAGACGATCGAGGGATTCGGAGCGTGTTTCAATGAGCTGGGATGGGTATCGCTTAGCTTGCTGTCTTCCGACGAGCGCGAGTCAATCATGAAAGAGCTTTTTCTTCCGAACTATGGAGCCAATTTCACGATTTGCCGGATGCCGATAGGCGCAAACGATTTTTCCCGCGACTGGTATTCGTATAATGAGAACGACGGTGACTTTAAGATGAAGAACTTCTCGGTACAAAACGATACGGAGACTTTGATACCGTTTATAAAGAGCGCACAGCGTCAGAATGCTGATGTAAAGGTCTGGGCATCCCCTTGGTGTCCTCCTTCGTGGATGAAGCATAACAAACATTATGCAAGCGCCGTGTGTGATCCATCCTTGAAGAATACGAAGTTTGACAACGGGCTTCCGGCCGACCGTGCGGGAAGGGAAGGAATGGATATGTTTATCCTGAAGCCCGAATATCTGAAAGCATATGCGTTGTATTTCTCAAAGTTTATCAAGGCTTATCGGAAAGCAGGGATCGACATCTTCGGTGTAATGCCTCAGAATGAGTTCAATTCAGCACAGATTTTCCCCAGTTGCTGCTGGACGGCACAAGGATTGGCTTCGTTTGTCGGCAGCTATCTGGGTCCCGAGATGAAGAAACTGGGCGTTGATGTTATGTTTGGTACTATGGAGCGTGCAAACTACTTGCTGGTGGATACCATTTTACAGGATTCCGACGCGAAGAAATACGTCAAGGCAGTCGGTTTTCAATGGGCAGGAAAAGATGCGGTGAAAGACGTGAGAAAGCATTATCCGGAGATGAAACTGATGCAGACAGAGCAGGAATGTGGCGACGGACAGAACAACTGGAACGGTATGCTTCATTCATGGGACTTGCTGAAGCACTATATGGATAATGGTATCTCCATCTATGATTACTGGAATATCTCTCTTGAAGAAGGAGGAATCAGCCGTTGGGGATGGAGACAAAACTCATTGGTGGTGGTGAACCCTGAATCGAGAACTTTCAGATTCACTTATGAATATTATCTGATGAAGCATATCAGCCATTTTGTGTTGCCGGGAGCGGTTTATCGTCCGGTGGAAGGTTCTGCGAAAGAGATACTGGCATTTGAGAATCCTGACGGAAGCACCGTATTGTTGTATATGGAAAAGGAAGGCAAGGATAAGGCGGTGACGGTAAAGCTGAAAGGCACGTCATTCCGGTTCTTTACGAAAGCCAATTGTCTGAATACGATAAAGGTGGATTAACGGATAAGAAAGGTATTCGTTCGCACGGGACGAACCGAATTATAAAAAAATAGGCACGGATTACACGGATGAACACGGTTTTAAAAGATTGAGTATCTAAAAACCATGTTCATCCGTGTAATCCGTGCCTAAATAATATTTATTTAACCTCTTCGGAAGTCTGTAACATCTGGAACAGCTTGTCCAGTTTCGGAGCCATGATAATCTCCGTACGGCGGTTCTTGCTTCTGCCTTCCGCAGTTTCATTGTCGTCAACAGGCATATATTCGCCGCGACCGCTGGGCTGTATCTGCAAAGGATTTACGCTGTAGTTCTTGATCAGAATACGTACGACAGAGGTAGCACGAATCACACTCAAATCCCAGTTGTCTTTGAACTGTACGGTGTTGATTGGTTTATTGTCGGTGTGACCTTCGATGAACACGTCAATGTCGGTCTGCTTGTTCAGGACTTCCGCCAATTTGCCGAGAGCTTCCTCTCCGCGTTTATCCAGACGGGCGCTTCCTGACTGGAACAGCAATTTGTCCGACATTGCTACATACACCTTTCCATCTTTTTCACGAACCGTCAGTTCGTCTGTGCTAAAGCCCAGTAACGCGTCTTTCACACTGTTCAGCAGTTGTTTCACTTTCTCGTTCTGAGCGTTGATCATGTCCTGTAGTTCGTTGATGGTGCGTTCTCTTTCGCTAAGTTCGTTTTTCTTCTGACTCAACAAGGCATTCAGTTTTTCCTGTTCCGTCATGTTAGTACTAAGCATGCTCTGATACTGGCGGATACTGTTTCCCATCTGGGTGGTATCACGCAGGAGCTTCTTGATTTGTGCTGACAACTGGTCGCCCGTGTTGCGGCAATCAGTCAATAAACTTTGCAAGCTGTCGATACTTGCAATACGTGCGGCTTCTGTCATCATGAACTTCTTTTTCGTTACACATGAAGTACATAATAACAATGTAAGGAAAGTAAATAATGCAATTTTCTTCATTATGCTCTATTTTTTTTGCAAAGAAATAATTTTCTTCTGAAGATTACAAAAATTCTTTTATTAAACTCTGTGTCATATAGTTAAGAAATTCCCTAAGAGACTTTCGCTGTTGGCACTTCATTCACGCTAAGGCAGACTGTTGTATGGAATATGCCAAAGAATCAGCGTTGCAGAAACTCGCAAAGTTTCTGTACAGCCAGTGCACGGTGACTGATCTTGTTCTTTATTTCGTTTCCCAGTTCGGCAAAAGTCTGTTCGTACCCTTCGGGCTTGAATATCGGATCATAACCGAAGCCGGAATCTCCGCGCTTCTCTTCGATGATTTCCCCTTTGATCACTCCTTCAAAGAGATACTCCTTTCCGTCCAGAATCAGCGAAATAGCAGTGCGGAATTGCGCTTTCCGGTTCTCTTTTCCTTCCAGTTCGTGGAGCAGCTTGCGCATATTCGCCTGAGCGTCGTGTCCTTCGCCTTCGGCATAACGGGCAGAGTACACGCCAGGCGCTCCGTTCAGAGCTTCCACTTCCAGTCCGGTGTCATCGGCAAAGCAGTCCAGCTGATAGTTCCGGTAGATAAAAGAAGATTTCAGCAAGGCATTTCCTTCCAGCGTTTCGGCTGTTTCGGGAATGTCCGTGTGGCAGTCAATGTCATTCAGACTGAGCAGTTCTACCTTATCTCCGAGAATAGCGGCTACTTCTTCGAGCTTATGAGCATTGTTAGTGGCAAATACAAGTTTGCGTTTCATTGTCTTATTCTTGTTTTTTAGTGGAATTATCCGGATTCATTCACCTGTTTATTTCACTTTCAACTGATCGAACCCTTCGCCATACACCCCGATGACGGAACTTTGCGAGATGAAAGCGTTCGGATCGATACGCTTTACCAGTCGGAAGATATCCAGCGACTGACGCCTTTTGGCCAGTACGACCAGTACTTTTACATCGTTTTTGCTGTACCATCCGGTACCGTTGAGCACAGTCACCCCACGGTCTGTATCTTTGATGATGCGGTCGGCTATCTCATCATACTTCTTGGAGAAGATAAAGAACTGGACGGACTGACGGGCACTGTTGATAATCCAGTCGAGCACGACACCGATGATGAACAAAGTGACGAAACCGAAGATTACCCGACGCCAGTCGTGAAACACAAAGTAACAGGAACCGATGATGAACACATCACAAATCATGATCATCCTTCCAAGGGATACGTCTTTGTATTTGTTGACAATAGCGGCGATGATATCCGTTCCTCCGGTGCTGCCGTTATAATTGAAAGTAATGCCCAGACCTACACCGCACATAGCCGCACCGATGATACAAGCCATAAAGTCCTGTCCGCTGCCGAGCAGCAGAGGTTTTCCGTCGGCCGACATATCGGGCGTTTGTATGTAGTTGTTTACCAACACCTGGAATATCCATAGCAGGAAAGTCAGCATGAAAATCGCATAAGTAGTCTTTATGCTGAATCGCGGACCTAATATCTTGATGGCAAATGTCATCAGAACCGCATTGATGATGAAGTACGACCACTGGATAGGAAATCCCGTTGCGTAATAAATGATGGCCCCGATACCGGTAGTACCTCCTGTCGTTATCTGGTAAGGCAGCAGGAACGCCGCCCATCCCAAAGCATAACTGATCAATCCGAGAGTGATGTAGGTATAATCCTTCACTTCTCTCATTATTTCCGCTTTTGCTGGTTTGCGCATTTAATTAATAGGTAATAAGTATTAAGTAATAGGTAATAAGTCGTAGTCGATAGGTACAGGTAATAAGTATTAAGTATTAGGTATTAACCTTGCGGATATGCTCGGAAAGCAGCTACGGTTATTACCTATTACTTATTACCTGTTACTTATTTTAAACTACTACATTTACAATCTTCTTCGGCACCACGATGACCTTCTTCGGTGTTTTGCCTTCGGTCCATTTCTGCGAACGTTCGTCGGCTAGTACGGCAGCCTGGATGGCATCCGAAGCGGCATCAGCGTCAAACTCCATGTTGAAGCGTGCTTTTCCGTTGAAGGAGATGGTATAGTTGATCGTATCTTCTTTCAGATATTCTTCGTTGAATGCGGGCCATGCGGCGTCACATACGGAAGTTTCGTGTCCCAGTGTATCCCACAATTCTTCGCAAACGTGCGGAGCGAAAGGAGCGAGGGTGATAACGAGCTGTTCCAGTATCTCTTTCTTGTTGCATTTCAAGTTGGAGAGTTCGTTGACACAGATCATGAATGCGCTGACAGACGTATTGTAAGAAAACTGTTCGATGTCTCCCGTTACTTTCTTGATCAGTTTGTGCAGGCTCTTCAATTCTTCTTTCGTTGCAGGCTCGTCTTTCACCAGATATTCGTCCGTACGGCTGTAGAACAATGACCAGAACTTACGGATAAAGCGGTGTACACCGTCGATACCGTTCGTATCCCAAGGCTTGGACTGCTCAACCGGACCGAGGAACATTTCGTACATACGAAGTGTGTCTGCGCCGTATTTGTCCACAATCATATCCGGATTGACTACGTTGAACATCGATTTACTCATCTTCTCAACTGCCCATCCGCAGATGTATTTTCCGTCTTCGAGGATAAACTCTGCTTCCGCATATTCGGGACGCCATGCCTTGAATGCTTCCAGGTCGAGGATATCATTGGATACGATGTTGACGTCCACATGAAGCGGAGTCACTTCGTATTGGTCTTTCAGGTTCAGTGAAACGAAGGTGTGAGTATCTTTGATGCGATATACAAAGTTACTGCGGCCTTGAATCATGCCTTGGTTTACTAACTTCTGGAACGGTTCTTCTGCTACCGATGCACCTACATCGTGCAGGAACTTATTCCAGAAACGGGAGTAGATCAAGTGTCCGGTAGCGTGTTCCGTTCCTCCTACATAAAGGTCTACGTTCTTCCAGTATTCGTCCACTTTCGGGTCCACCAACGCTTTGTTGTTGTGCGGGTCCATGTAGCGCAGATAGTATGCGGAAGAACCGGCGAATCCCGGCATGGTGTTCAGTTCCAGCGGGAAGATGGTAACGTTGTCGATCTTTTCGTTTTCTACCGTGCACTTGTTTACCGTGTCCCACGCCCATTCCTTGGCGTGTCCCAATGGAGGTTCGCCCGTTTCGGTGGGGAGGAACTTGTCTACTTCCGGAAGTTCCAGCGGCAGACAGTCCTCATCGATCATGTACGGCATTCCGTCTTTGTAATATACAGGGAACGGTTCTCCCCAGTAGCGCTGGCGTGAGAAAATGGCGTCGCGCAGACGGTAGTTCACTTTCACACGTCCCAGATTATGTTCTTTCACATATTGCTTGGTCTTTTCGATGGCTTCCTTGATGGTCAGTCCGTTCAGAGACAGGTCGCAGTACGGAGTCACATCCGGACGCGGAGAGTTGCAGACGATACCTTCCTTGGCATCGAAGCTTTCTTCGCTTACGTCACAACCTTCTACCAACGGGCGGATTTCGAGTCCGAAATGCTTGGCAAAAGCATAGTCGCGGCTATCGTGGGCGGGTACAGCCATGATGGCTCCTGTGCCGTATCCTGCCAATACGTAATCGCTGATCCAGATGGGCACTGCTTCACCTGTAAACGGATTGATGGCATACGAACCGCTGAATACACCGGTAACGCTGCGGTCGGCGATACGTTCGCGTTCCGTACGTTTCTTGGTGCGGTCAAGGTAGGCGTCTACTTCTGCTTTCTGGGCGGGAGTGGTCAGCTGGGCTACCAGTTCACTTTCCGGAGCCAGTACCATGAAGGTCACACCGAACATGGTATCTGCACGAGTAGTAAAGATGGTAAATTCGAGATCGCTGTCTTTTACCTTGAACTGTACTTCGGCACCTTCGGAGCGTCCGATCCAGTTCTTTTGAGTTTCTTTCAGTGATTCGGTCCAGTCGATGGTATCCAGTCCGTCGAGCAGACGCTGAGCGTAAGCGGATACACGCAGACACCACTGGCGCATCTTCTTCTGGACTACAGGGAAGCCGCCGCGTTCGCTGACGCCGTCTATGACTTCGTCATTTGCCAATACGGTTCCCAGTGCCTGGCACCAGTTCACCATCGTTTCGCCGAGGTAGGCGATGCGGTAGTTCATCAGGATTTCCTGCTGTTCCTTTTCGCTTTTGGCTTTCCATTCTTCGGCGGTAAAGCTGAGTTCTTCGCTGCAGGCAGCGTTGAGTCCTTCGTTTCCGTAGATTGCGAATGCGTCGATCAGTTCCTGGATAGGGCGTGCCTGCTGTTCGTCGTTGCAGTAGTAGCTGTTGAACATCTTTTGGAAAGCCCATTGGGTCCAGTGATAATATTCGGGTTCGCACGTACGGATTTCACGGCTCCAGTCGAAAGAGAAGCCTATTTTGTCGAGTTGCTCGCGATAGCGGTCGATATTAGCTTTAGTAGTGATTGCGGGATGCTGCCCGGTCTGAATAGCGTATTGTTCCGCCGGCAAACCGTATGCGTCATATCCCATCGGATTGAGTACATTGAAGCCACGCAGTCGTTTGTAACGGGCGTAAATGTCCGAAGCGATGTATCCCAGCGGATGCCCTACGTGCAGTCCGGCCCCTGACGGGTAAGGGAACATATTCAATACATAGAATTTCTGCTTCGATTCGTCTTCCGTAACCTGGTAGGTTTTCTCTTCCACCCACCTTTGCTGCCACTTCTTTTCAATCTCCCTGAAATTGTACTCCATAGTGATAAAGTTTTTATTTATAGTGATTTATACTGTTATTTCAATTTGAGCCAGCAAATTTACGTGTTTATTTTCAGATAACCACGTAGTGAGTGAAAAAAACCTTTCTTTTATAATAAGGTATCGCCCGAATAACAAGGTAATGCCTGATAAATGAAGAAATATCACGGTAAATACCGTCCGGCTATTGACTTTCTTGTTTTTATTTCGTATATTTGGAGGAATATAAAACGGAAAAGTAATGATAGGATATATAAAAATTATAACATAAGTTCAATAGGCGGATGTGCAGAATTGCATAGCCAGGATAACGAATGGGCAAGAAACTGCGAAGGTTCTTGCCCATTTCTGTTATAATAATTCTATTGAGACTGCTGGAAACGCCTAAAAATAGTTTTTAATAAACTTGGATACCGTTTTTAATAAACTCTCTCTTTATTTATTAAAAACGATGAAGGAATTTATTCGATTCCGGGGGTGTAGTGTAAGAAAGGAAGAAAACTTTTTTTGAGTAAAGTTCTCTTCCTTTTTTTATGCGGTAAAAATATGATATATTAATGGGAATGTTTTGGTAGTGGTGATTTGTTTACAAACGGGCACTTCTATCCACAATTTTGATAAGATTATACAGTTCGGCTACTTCGTCTAAATTTACTTTATAGTCCCGAAACATATCATTAAGAGAATGACAGGTGATTATTCCGTGTTCCACGTCGTGGTCAACGATTTTTTTTATCGCTATCCCTTCCGTACGATGTACAATAATAAAATACCAGTCTTTAATATGAAGTTTGTATCTCCATAGATCTCTGTTCACTTCTCTTGCCAATACAATATCACCATCGCAGATAGAATCCTTGGAACCATCGTCCATGCTATCGCCTTCCGCTTCAAAGAGCATGTATTTTCCATGATAGGTTCGGTCTACAATAACAGGCAGACTCGGCAGGCTCTCCAAATACCCTTCATCTCCATAACCGTTCAGATATCCGCATTGGGCACGGACATGCACTAGGGGGACGTTCATGAAACCGGTTGTTTCTAATCGGTTTGCATTGGATGTAAATGGTATGTTAGTGTAATTTCCTGCTTTTACTTCCTCTTCTTCTGATTTAATACTAACTGTTGGCCGCTCGTTCAATATATTACCTATCCCGGAAAATAACCAGTCAAAGCTATATTGTGGAAAACGATCAATGATTTTCTGACAGGTAGCTCGTGATGGATTCCTCTTTTCATTGATTATTCTAGTGATAGTCACATTGTTACTAATGCCAATTGCAGTGCTGAAAGAGTTCTTATTGTACTCTTCCGCTTCCATGATGTATTGTACTCTTTCCCAGCCTTCCATACTTACTTTATTAATGATAGTTATGATCTTTGTTAGTTAAATGATGTGAATATGCTAACTATTATAGACTAAATGAATTGCTTTTCATAAAACAGTTAGTATATTTGCATCGTCAGACAGTTAACTAACACAAAGAAACAAAGATTATTTGACTTAGACAAGCACGCGTGTACTTTTTTAGAAATTTAAATTACTAACTATTAATTAAAAGGAGACTAAAGTTATGAAAGGAAAGGTATGGGACACGATTTTGAAAGTGATTATTGCGGTGGCTTCCGCAGTGTTGGGTGCGTTGGGCGGTAGTTCGATGAACTTGTAGTTTTTTAATAAGCAAGGGAGTTTTTCTTATATCAGTGACTTCCTTGCTGATTTTCTTCTTGAGAAAATATTGATTACAACTTAACTAAAAAAAACAATGATGAAAAATATAAAGAAATATCAATTGATAATTCTGTTTCTTTTGCTCTGTTTTGTAGCGAAGGGACAGCAGCAAGAGACTCAACCAATTGTTCCTCCATCACCTACCATAGCGTCACTGATTCAGTATGCAGATTGTCCGGTGTCGTATTATTCGGGAACTCCTAACATTGGAATTCCACTTTATGAAATTAGTGTGGACAATATTAAAATACCTATTTCACTAAGCTATAATGCTTCAGGAATAAAAGTTGCTCAAGAATCATCTTGGGTAGGATTGGGATGGAGTTTGAATGCTGGTGGGTGTATATCTAGAAGTGTACAATGTTATGATGACTTTTTGGAATATCCATATCCGGGAGTAGATGTAGAAAAGGGATATTATGACGATAGTGACATAACAAATCCTGCTTCATCGGAGTATTACTCTTATATATATACAGATTCTGGTCTGAAACTTCAGCTAGTGAAAGACACGGAGCCGGATATTTTTTATTATTCTTTTTTGGGATATTCCGGGAAATTTATACTGGATAAATCTAGAGGGGCAGTATTATTTGACAAATCGTCCGGTTTGCAAATTACTGTTAATAAGGATTCATCTCTAAAGAAGAATTTTACGGTGATTACTCCGGATGGGACAAGATATGTTTTCAATGTGAAAGAGCATGCATATTTACATAGCAGAGGTGGTTCTTTGCATAGTAATAATCCAAATGCAACAAAGTGGGATGATACTGATGCCTCTTTTTTGGGACTACCTGTTCATTATGTATCTAGTTGGTTGCTCAGTAAAATTATTACTTCTAACAAGCGGGAAATCACTTTCTCTTACAAGACTGAGAAATACGAATCTCCCGCACAGGAATCTTGCGTAAAATACACCTTCTTGAGTTACTCGGGAAATAAAACAGACTGTGGTAAAAACACGACTTTTCCTTATTATTCAACCAATAAAGCCGTTTATGAAACCTATCGATTAAACCGTATAAATTGGGATAATGGATATATTGAATTTAATACATCGGAGCGGGAGGATATGAAGCAAGCTTCAAACTCGCCTCAAAAGCTAGAGAATGTGAGAATTTACAACCAGTCGGGGCTGTTGGTGAAAGGATATAACTTCAGCTATAGTTATTTTAATGAGGAGAAAACAGGTACTTATGATTATGTGTTTAAGCGCTTGCGTCTTGATAAAATTACCGATTATTTTGATGCGAATTACAAATATGCATTCAATTATTTTGGCGGGACATTTCCTGCAAAGAACTCTAAAGATACTGATTATTGGGGGTATTGTAATGGAAAGAGTTATGGGGGTAATTATTATTGTAAAGCATATTATGGTGGATCTTCTTATGCAGGCGCGGATAAAAGTAGTAACTTATCCTATTTGAAGATAGGAACACTGCAATCTATTCAGCATCCAACTGGGGGTATGGAAACGTTTACTTACGAAGAGCATTCATTTACTGGTTCGGCGATCATAGGCTCGAATACTCCTAGTGGTGGTACTACCCAAAAAACATATAACTTTGATGTATATACCATAGGTAGATATGATGATTGTCCAGGTATTCCTAATGACGCTCAGCTTACATTTACTTTATCTCAACAGACAGATGTCTATCTATCTGGTTATATGGAATCTGTTGTGGTGAGTCGTGACGAGCATTATGATTATGAAGCGGACATTGTGAGAATCACAAGATTGGATCATCCATCTAAAAAAATGTTTGCTCATAGACCTTCCGAATTATATGGTGATACAGAAATGACGGTGAAGTCAATAAGAGTTCCTTTAGCAGCTGGCACTTATGTATTTGATGCCTTTCCTCCTCCACCGGATACGTTTGCCCATTGGACTTTAAGTTATGAGGATAGGACGACTCCTCCCGCTGTTCCGACCCCTAACATAGCTAAAGGTGGTGGATTGCGAATAGCTCAAATAGAAGGAGGGGGAAAGAAAAGAACCTTTACATATTCCGGTGGACTTATATTGGTTGATCTTGTCACATCTTATTTTGAAACAGTGACATGTACTAATAGTGGTTCTCAGACAGGTCATCTTCAATATTTCGTTCAGACATCAGAGTCTATTAGCCCGCTTTCATCTTTTAGAAATGGTAACTATATAGGTTATGACACGGTGACAGAAACGGTAATAGAAGAGGCTATTGGAAATGAAAAACCTAGCATCATTTACTCTTTTTACAATAATCAAGAAGAATTGATCGATGATCATCCATATATGATTTCTTTTATTAATTTTAAAAATGGATTGTTGAAATCTATTCAGTACTGTAAAGGGAAGCAGGTAATGAAAGAAGAGAAGTATGAATATGAAGCGACCTATTCACCAGAAATTAAAGCTTTCAAATATCTTTCGGGAGATATGACTCATCATTCTTATAACTATCAGGTAGAATGGAATACTAAAAAGGTACAAACTACCAGAATCAAAAGCAGTTTATCCTCTTCTAATAACTTTTCTATTAATGAAGAAATGTATGTGTACAATGAGGATCTATTACTTAAATCTAAAAAAACGAAGCCTTATGGACAATGGGTGGAGAAGAAAATATTCTATCCTACTGATTATGTAGATGTCATATCTCAAGGAATGGTTAAAAGCCATTACGTTGCTGTCCCGGTGGAGCAGATTTCACTGCTCAATGGACAAGTGATTTCAGGCAATAAAATTTCTTATAAAGATACACTGAATATGTATTTGCCTGCTGTAGAATATAAGTTGGATGCCAAATTACCTTTACCGGAAGCTTCTTATCGGTCTGCTTATAGAGCGCAAGTATATTATGATCTTTACAATAAGAATGGAAAGTTGTTGCAAAAACGCGAAAATGGTACATCGCTCGTATATCTTTGGAGCTACAAAGGGGAATATCCTGTTGCGAAGATTAGCAATGTCACATATACAGTAGTTGCTTCAAAATTATCTGCATTGGGAACAACTGTGGAGGAACTTTGTGAAAAAGTTTCTTTAACCAATAACGACATTGTAGTGTTAAATGCCTTACGTGCTGCCTTACCTCAAAGTTTAGTTACTATATATACCTATAAACCTTTGGTGGGAGTGGAAAGTATTACTTCACCTGATGGGCAGACTATTTATTATGATTACGATACGAATGGGCGGCTCAGAGAAAGCTTTTATAAAGAAGGCGTTGAGAAACGAGTGTTGCAACATTATAATTACTACTATACAAACAACTATAAATAAGATTATTTTATGATGAAACAAATAATTAGATTAATTGTGACTGTTATTCTCCTATTGGGGGCATTGGAGGGAGTAGAGGCTCAGGGGATTGTGTTTGATGCGAATAAGAATTATGTCTTGACCCGCACTCCACGGAAAGCAGTATCAAGTGTTAATGGATTATCGTCTATGGATTGTCTGCTCAATGTGGAATATATGGATGAATGGGGGCGTTCTTTGCAAAATATACAAATTGGTATAACTCCTTCTTTAAAAAGTTTGGTTACTTATCAAGAATATGACTTTATGGGGCATCAAAATAAACGTTGGATACCTGTTCTTACAGAAACTAAAGCAAATTTTCTTCCATTGGATACACTGAAAAAGAAAAGTCGCGAGTTCTATAATGGAGATATCTATGGTTATTCTTTATCTCTTTTTGAAGATTCTCCATTGAATCGTTTGGAAATAGAGTATGCTCCAGGCGACAGATGGGTGGGTGATCCTTCAGGACATGAATATCAATATGATGTGTTGACATCTTCCACATCTGTTTGTCGGTACGTAGCTACCAGTGGTGGGAATGATACCATAGTGAATATTCGACTTGCAGGTATGTATGATATTGGAGATTTGTTAGTGCAACGAGAATATGATGAAGATTATCGTTTAACTGCTACTTATACAGATAAGTTGGGACGCATTATTCTAAAAGAATATTCAGGTCATCACTATACTTATTATGTGTATGATGATAATTCTCGACTGCGTGCAATACTTCCTCCTCAACTGTCTGACTCATTGACTACAGTTGGTGATACATGGAGTAATTCTTCAAGTAAATTAGTACGTCAATATGCTTATTTATATACTTATGATGGACATGGTCGATGCTCTCACAAACGTTTGCCAGGTG
Organism: Bacteroides thetaiotaomicron; assembly: GCA_019412825.1. Lineage (GTDB taxonomy): Bacteria > Bacteroidota > Bacteroidia > Bacteroidales > Bacteroidaceae > Bacteroides > Bacteroides thetaiotaomicron_A. The sequence continues at coordinate 462,622 of DXOL01000029.1, forward strand.
TCTCATGGACTTACTATTACTATGATCAATCGGGACAACTTATACTATCACAAGATGGTAATATGCGAAAGAAAGAAGAATGTCTCTTTACTATTCCTGATGCTCACGGACGAGTGGCATTACAAGGTCTTTGCAAAAATATTTGTTCTTTTTCTTTCAATCCTTTGGAAGATGTTACTGTACGTGCAATAAGAAATGGTCAAACGAACGTTCTTAAAGGATATCAGGTAAATGGCATTACTCTTTCTTCTCCTATGGTACAGGTTGCTAATTATTATGACGATTATGAATTCATGGATAAGAATGGAGTTCCGGCATTTGGTGGTAGTGTGCTGGGGTGTGGTCCCTCAAGTATATATGGTGTTTGTCGTAGTGGGAATCCTACCGGTTTTCAAACAGGGCAACTTATACGATTGATGGATGATAGTTATATTTACCAAGCTATGTATTATGATGAACGTGGTAGAATGATTCAGCATCATTCTACCAACCATTTGGGAGGAAGTGACCGGATGTGGTATGCTTATAATTTTTCAGGAGATATGGTGGAAAGTAAACATATCCATACTACCGAGGGAGGGGTTTCCTTGACTGAATATTACACATACTATTATGACCATGGCGGACGGCTTGCATCTGTATATCATCAATTAGATGGTGGGAAACGTATTTGTCTTATTTCCAATACTTATGATGAACTGGGAAGGGTAAGTAATCGTCAGGTGCATGATTTGACCGCTTCATCATTAAATTATACATATAATATACGCAGTTGGTTGATGAATATCAAAGGAAACTTGTTTTCTCAAAGTTTGGAGTATGTTGACGGTAGCTACGGAAGATACAGCGGAGATATTACAGGAGTTTCTTACCGATATGGTCTTGAACAAACAGAACATAGTTACGATTTGGAATATGACATGTTAGATCGGTTGATAAACGCAGTGCATTGGAAGGCGGGTCAAACTCCGACTCCAGTAGAACGAGTAATTTATGATAAAAACAGCAACATTCTTGGTTTGCAGCGTTATGGACAGATTGGTGTCAATTCTTATGGTTTTGTAGACGAACTGTCATATACTTATGATGGCAATCAATTGAAGGCAGTCAATGATACGGCGAAATATTCTGCATATGATAATGGATTCGAATTTAAAGACGGAGCTAAAACTGCGGTAGAGTATGTTTACGATGCTAATGGAAATTTAATCAAAGATTTAAATAAGAATATCATTGATATTCAGTATAATTATTTAAATTTGCCTAGTTTGATACAGTTTGGTGATGGAAGTAGTATTTCCTATCTTTATGATGCCAATGGAGTAAAACTCCAAACTACGCACGTAATAAACGGAGTGACTACGACTACCGATTATTGTGGCAACTTGATCTATGAAAATGGTGTACTTGGAATATTATTAACGAATGCTGGATATATTACTTTTGCTGACAAGGTATATCATTATTATTTGCAGGACCATCAAGGAAATAATTGCGTAGTGATTGATCAAACTGGAGAAATAGAGGAAATGAATCGCTACTATCCATTCGGAGGAATTTATGCAAGTTCGAATAATGCTCAACATTATAAATATAATGGTAAAGAGTTGGATGTTAATAAGGGATTGAATTGGTATGACTATGGGGCAAGGCATTATGATGCGGCTTTAGGAAGATTTATGGTTGCAGATAGATTTTCTGAGAAATATGTTTCTTTATCTCCTTATCAATATGCTGCAAATAATCCTGTTAATATCGTTGATATTAACGGAGATAGTCTTTCTATTAGTAAATCTACCAATACAGAAGATGTTGTGTTAGCTATTTTTAATGGATTACAAGATGGGACCGATGTTGCAATGAAGTGGAATAACGGTGTACTTGATCCTACTTCAATAGAACAACAGGCAAGAAATACATCAGACTTTTTTTTACAGGATTTATATGAGATTGCTTCGAATAAGAAAATGGTTGAATTGTCTATAGCTAATAAAAATACTTATAAAATGAATGATAAAATCATAAATGAGAATTGGGATGCACCGTATGATTTTAATACAAGTGAATATGGAGCAGAATGTGAGAGCTTAATGTTATTAGGAGGAAGTATGGTTGGTAAGCTAATTGAAGGTAATCTTGGGCAAACCTTAGTACCTGACAGGGATTTAGCTTCTGGAAAGAAGTCCGTAGGTAAGAATGTGGAAGTGATTATCAATGGAAGGGGTACCCTAAATCATAGGACGGTAGGAATAGCGCATGAGTTTGGACATGTAATATTATATTTAAGAAATAAACCATTCAGTCATACACAAGAAGGAGTTGATCCATTTGTATATGGTAGAAATGATAAAATGTTAAAAAGATTAGGCTATGGGAAATAAATTAATGTTGAGTTTAATAGGTATGTTAATGCCATGTTTTTTATGTGCTCAAGAAAAAGAAGAAATAAAAGATTCTATATTCTATGATGCGACCAATCATTTACCTATATTCAGACTTTATAAAATGGATGAGAAAATAAAAGTTGATTACTTTTACAATACATTGGATACAATAAATTTAATAGATGTTAATATTGGCTTTATTGGAGGTGGAGAACATTTAAGATATTATTGTGATAGCCTTTATTATGAAAGCGCTGATGAATATGATTATCGGGAGCTGAATGTTAGAGTTCCGTATTCAATACTATTCAATAATGAGCTTAAAATACAGGAGATTCATATTTTAGAAAGACCAGTACCTTACAATAATTGTGAATATAATAAAAAATACAACTATAATGATCTGATTAAAAAAATTCTACTTTCTACGGAAGGGAAATGGATTAAGAAAGATGAAGAATCTAGCAATTGGTATATGCACGTTGGACTCTTTCATTTAAAATAATTGTTTAAATAAGTTGTACTTATTACCCTGATATAAACTTATTAAAAGTTTATATCAGGGTATCTTGTATTTTTATATTTGTTTAATTTTACTATGCCGAATAAAATTAGAGAACACTAATATTGTTTCTTATATTTACGGTGGGTGGTGGATGAGCAATACTCCGCACCATAGTATGAGAAATGATGTAGAGACTAGTGGTATGGCAATGGATAAATTTGTTCAAAGAAAGTTTGATTGACACTCATAAAATGATTTAAACCATGGAATTTAATGTTGTTTTGAAAGAAAAGATATTCCCAATACTTCATAAGTATGGTTTTAATATTGGGAAAGATTCAGAGAAAGGTATATTGTTTCAGTCTTATAATGTGAAAGTTCATATCATATGTAATGACTATGAACACTCATTTCTGATAGAAATAGGGAAAGTAGGAGAAATGTTATATCCTTTAAATAATGAGATAATTAGGCTTGTTTTTAATTTAGAATTTCCTATTGAAAAAATAAGTTTGAGCTCGTTTGTGGAAAATACTATTTTGCTTTTTGAAAGTAAAATAGGTATTGAAATATTGAAGGGGAATATTAAATTATTGAAAGATTCAACTGAAAAACAAGCTAGAAATTATACGTTAAAGATAATACAGGAACAAGCCTTAGATTCTGCATTAAAGGCATGGGAACTAAAAGATTATGTGAGTTTTATAAAAAATATAGATATAATTGGTCTTGATAAAGTTTCGAAATACTATCAATTAAAATATGAGATAGCGAAACAAAAAGTAGAACTTTAGATATTGAATAGCCTTGATGTGAGTTATAACTTTTTTGTGTTGGCATAATATTTATTTTGATATAAAGACTTTGTGCTTATATTTTAGGGTTATTTATCTCCGTCATTGGATAAAATTTTTGTAGTTTAGATTGCATTCGTTTCAGAAAGTTAGAGTTTGTCCTATTTTTAAGATTGGAACTAAAAGAAAGATACACAAGTTTGCTCTAATATAAGAAATATAGTATAAAATAGCGTAAGAATATGCAGAATTGATCTTGTTTTTGAATCTAAATGAGGGAAATATGCATGAGAACCAGCAATATTAGTAGTCGTTTCTTTTAAAGGAATACCTTGTTGGTTTTAAACCAACGAGGCATTCCTCACCGAGGAACTTGTTTTTTGTCGGTGACGAAGGTGTAAAGAGGTTGTTTGAGCTCATATTTTCTCTAGTTCATTACAAATATTGAGAAAATGTAAAGTGTCGAAATATCTTATTTCTTGTGTAATTGCTATTTGTATGATAAATATAAAGAAGAAATATCTTCAATTTGATTGATAAATTCCTCGAATGATAAAACGAAGGATCTTCATTCTTATAAATGCCGGTGTTTTTCTATTCTACTTTATACCCGTATGTAATTATTGCCTTTTCTGACTGTTTAAATATGCCATTTTTAAGAAAGGTCATTTTTTCAGTAATTGACTAGCATGTATTAATAAAAACCTTAATCTAAAAAACTGCTTGATTTAATCTTTTGCATCGGCTATGTGCCCATATTCAATTGAATAGCTCCTCTTTGATATTTACTGTCAGAAAATGAGAGCTTGAACTAAAAATCCCTTTAAATAAACGTTAAATTAGCCCGAATACCGGCTAAAAAGTATCTTTTCGGACCTATATCCTTTATTTTCTCCTCGAATTAATTGCAAATTAATTACTAAATTAACTAGCGGGACTTACATTTGTGCCAGTTATCATAAAATTCTAAGAAATGAAAAAGCTGCTGGTACTATTAACATTGGTTCTTACATTCTTCTCTGCTGAAGCACAGGAAAGCAAAGACTACTGGAATAACAAGCTAAAGATTGTGTCATTCCGACTACCTCCTCCCCCGGCAGGATATACTCCGAAGATCGTGGATTTGAATGGCGATGGAAAGCCGGATGCTATCTATTCGATTACCCGTGACAGTATCCCGATATTATGGCTGGACGATGACGGGGATATGAAATGGGATGATTGGGAAGGAGATACAAAGAATGACTGCCTTCTGATAGACAGAAATCGTGACGGAATTTATGGCGGGCATGGCGATCTCATTATCGACTGGATAGATACCGATAATGACGGGAAAGCCGATATACAGATTGTTGCCGAGTACCCTCCGAAGAAGGCGGACGAAGTATGGCCAAACGGGCATTATATGATTGTACTGGATACCGACAAAGATCATATATTCAACTATATCGATTGGAATACCATGCAGATTAAGAGCTGGGACAAGACAGGTATCTGCGATTTCTACATGGACTATAGCGGACAGTCGGCCTTTCTTAAGATACATGCCGCTACTTACAATATGCAGGATGTAAGACTGAACTGGGAAAATCCGTTTCTTTTCTACGATGAAGACGGCGACGGACTGAGTGAAATGGCAATCAGACTGGTAGATTCTCCAAAGAAAGTAGATAACAATGCGCCTGCCAATAGCTTTGTCAACAAGCAGCTTACCGGAAACATCGACTGGGTTTCGATTGCCGTCGATATGGATAATGACAATCGTCCGGGTGACGAATTTGACTTTGACCTCACCCTTTCTTTCAGAGGAAAAGGATTTGATTATAAAGATCAGGCGCATAAGTTTCGGAATCCCCGACTGCCCGAGACGGATTCTTTCTTTGTAGACCCTCGTTTCAGAAGGCTGACCGAGCTGATTTATCCCGATCATGACAGTGCATGGGACCTTATATTCAACAGGGGAAAATGGGATCAGATTTATTTTGTATACGATGAAGACGATGATTGCCACCGTTGGGAACGCGTAGAGTTGTACGACCCGCGCGACCCTTTCAAGGTGGGATGGAACAAAGGCGGAATTGACAACAACAAACAATCGGATGTAGCAGGCGACCGTGGAGAATGGGACCTGAATCATTCGGGCAACGGAAAGCTCTATATCGGCAAGTTTGACGGCCGACTCCATCTGTATGGTGCGGAATGGGGATGCTGGCGCATCGATCAGAATACAGACTACTACCAGGGATGGGACAGACTGTGGTTCGGACTGGACAAGAATCCTTCCCGCTTTGCGACAGTGAAATACACGGATAAAGATGGGAACGGCTTTTTTGATTATCTGGAGTATGATTTCGACGGTGATCAGACCTTTGAAACAATCGTAGACTTAAAAAAGATGGGAGTAGACGACCGTTGCGAACTCATTGATATTTCCTCTTTTAAATACAAAGACTTTACGAAGCTGATGGACAGGATGGCGGACGGTATGTGGAAAAATGCGATGCAGGCATGCAAGGTAGCCAAACACTTCCGGATGAATACCGACTGGTATGCCAAGTTGAAGCAGGCATTATCCATTCGTGAGAAGTACGATAAAGGATACTGGTTGCAGTTGTACCTGTACAAAGACCTGGAATATCTTTTCGTCCGGAACAAAGATGTCCGTTCATTGGAGAAGCTGAATAAAGCCTACTACTCAGGAGATTGGTCAATCATGTTGTAACTAACCGAATAAATAAATTAAATATATATATGAAATATCTTATCAGCTTTTTATTCTTAGCGCTTGCTTTTACAATGAAAAGTGAGGCTAAAGTGGCATTACCTTCCATACTCGGAGATAATATGGTATTACAGCAGCAAGCAGAAGTCAAACTATGGGGAAAAGCCCGTCCCAATGCTACTGTAACGGTGAAAACTTCGTGGAACGGGCAGACATATAAATCGTCATCGGATGCCAAGGGAGGCTGGTCGTTAACAGTATCTACCCCTGTTGCGGGAGGACCTTATAAGATTACCTTCAATGACGGCGAATTACTGACGTTGCAGAATGTACTGATCGGTGAAGTCTGGTTCTGCTCGGGACAATCGAATATGGAGATGCCGATGGGCGGTTTCGACCGGCAACCGGTCAGAGGGACGAACGACATTATTGCCAAAGCCAAGCCATCCACGCCTATCCGAATGTATACTACAGATTCAAAGGACGGGAGATGGGTACGCCAGTTTAGTAAAACGCCTCAGGAGGACTGCCAGGGCGAATGGCTGGAAAATACACCGGTAAACGTTTCCCATATCAGCGCCGTGTCTTATTATTTTGCGCGTTACATACAGGAGGTGCTGGAAGTTCCGGTCGGCATCGTCGTTTCTACGTGGGGAGGATCAAAAGTAGAGGCATGGATGAGCAGAGAATCCATAAAGCCTTTTAGTAGTATCGATCTTTCCATCCTCGATAACGATGCTGAAGTGAAGAACCCTACCGCCACTCCGTGTGTGCTCTACAATGGCAAGATAGCTCCTTTGACTAATTTTGCAGTGAAAGGCTTCTTGTGGTATCAGGGCGAAAGTAACCGTGACAATGCCGACCTTTACCAGAGCCTTATGCCCGCCTTTGTGGCCGACTTGCGTGCGAAATGGGGCAGGGGCGAACTTCCTTTCTACTTTGTGCAGATAGCGCCTTTCAATTACGAAGAAGCTGACGGTACATCGGCTGCCCACCTGCGCGAAGTCCAGTTGCAGAATATGAAGGATATACCGAATAGCGGCATGGTTACGACGATGGATGTCGGCCACCCTGTTTTCATCCATCCCGTAGACAAGGAGACGGTAGGGAACCGACTGGCGTATTGGGCATTGGCACAGACCTACGGCATGAAAGGATTCGGATACGCTCCTCCTGTTTATAAATCGATGGAGATACAGGAGAACAAAATCTATATAAACTTCGACAATGCTCAACGCGGCCTAAGTCCGATGTGGACATCTCTTAAAGGATTTGAGATTGCGGGCGAGGATAAAGTATTCTATCCGGCTTTTGCCGAAATAGAAACCAAGACTGCCCGACTGGCGGTTTCGAGTGACAAAGTCCCTCATCCTGTTGCCGTGCGGTATGCGTATAAGAATTATGTGGAAGCGAGTATTTTCAGTATTCACGGTATCCCCGCAGCGCCCTTCCGGACAGATAACTGGTAAAAGCAGACGATTACCTGAATAGATACAGCCATTTTATCAGACATCCGGATATTCGCTTTCTTGTTATATCCAGATGTATAACCGGTTCTCTTTCGGCGAAATTTTGTTGAAAATATATCTGTAAAAGTCAGTGGGTATATCCATGAATCCCTGTATCTTTGCATTCTCATTAAAACCATAATTATGGAACTAAAGCATGGGTACTATCATCTGATTGCCATACTAACAGTAGCTATCTGGGGACTGACATTTATTTCAACTAAAGTATTGATAAATCACGGGCTGACACCTCAGGAAATCTTCTTTTACCGTTTTTTGATTGCATACCTTGGCATTTGGGTAATTTCTCCCAAACGCCTGTTCACCAATAACTGGAAGGATGAACTGTGGCTGGTAGCAGGCGGTATATTCGGCGGCTCCCTTTATTTCTTTACAGAGAATACCGCTTTGGGTATCACTCAGGCGTCGAATGTATCATTTATCATTTGCACGGCTCCCTTGCTGACTACTATCCTTTCTCTGCTTTTTTATAAAAGTGAGAAGGCATCGAAGGGATTGATATACGGTTCTCTGCTGGCATTGATGGGAGTAGGGCTGATTGTCTTTAACGGCAGTTTTGTGCTCAAAATATCTCCGATTGGTGACCTGCTGACCTTACTTGCCGCATTATCATGGGCATTCTATAGTCTGATTATTAAAAAGATGGCAGGGCGTTATCCTACCGTATTTATTACCCGCAAGATTTTCTTTTACGGAGTGCTGACGATTCTGCCTGCCTTCCTCCTGCATCCCCTACAGCCCGATACCGCCGTACTTCTTCAACCTGCCGTGCTGTTCAACCTTCTGTTTCTGGCCGTATTGGCTTCGCTGATCTGCTATGTGCTCTGGAATGTGGTGTTAAAACAGCTGGGAACGGTACGGGCATCCAATTATATTTATCTCAATCCTCTGGTCACAATGGTTGCATCGGCACTCATTCTGGATGAGAAGATTACTTTGGTTGCTTTAGGCGGCGCAGCTTGTATTGTCTGCGGGGTGTATTGGGCTGAAAAGAAATAGAATAGATTATGAGAAAAATGATGAATGAGCAACTTCCTATATCGAAGTCGTCTCCTCTGAAAGCTCGTTTTTATGATTATCCTTATTTTACTTACCCGTGGCATTTCCATACGGAGTATGAGATTATCTATGTCAAGGAGGGCACGGGAATGCGGTTTGTAGGAAATAACGCGGAAAAATATGCCGATGGTGATATTCTTCTGCTAGGTTCCGACCTGCCTCATTATATGAAGAGCGATGAGGTGTATCAGCAAGAAGGCAGTACGCTTCGGACAACAGGGACTATCATTCAGTTTGAAAAGGACTTCATGCACCACGCTTTCAATTATTATCCCCATTTTATGAAGATAAAGAACCTGCTTGAAGAGGCGCAACGGGGAATTTACTTTCCCGCAGGATGCTCCCAGCGGCTGGTTGATTTACTTGAATCGATTCCGGTGGAGACAGGAGTCGATCAGATCACTTCTTTCCTGCAACTTCTGAAAGAAATGGCAAACGTAGCTTCACGGTCTATGCTATCGACTTCCGATTTTGAAAATGATATTATCTACGATGGGTCGAGAATAGACAAAATCATAGCTTATCTGAATAAGAACTATACACGACAGATTGATCTGGATGAAATATCTTCTCTGGCAGCTATGAATCCTGCTGCATTCTGCCGCTTCTTTAAGAGCAAAACGGGGAAATCATTCAAGAATTACATATTGGAGATGCGGATAGGATATGCGTGTAAACTCTTACTCATGGGCGATATGAATATCTCACAGGTCAGTGTGGAGTGCGGATTTGATACGATTTCTCATTTTAATAAGTCATTCAAGAAGAATACCGGATTCACTCCGTCCTACTATAAAAAGATGATGCTGGCTGAATAGAAATGAATGAAGGAAAGAAGCAAACGGGACGTATGGACATAAAAAAAGGGTCAACGCCTTGACCCAACCTTTGTTAACCTTAAATCTAATACTATGAAAAACACATTGCAAAGATACGGACTATTGGGAAATTAGCAAATTATCCAAGTAAAATAGTATGTTTTATAACACGTTTTAATAGTTTTCCTTTACTTGTTAAGAAATATACCCTTCTTTTTTAAAAGGATGCAACACTAATTGTGAAAATTGAAACGGGAAATTCCGTTGATTCTCTGACGAAAAACTGTTATCTTTGCAAGGTTAATCTCATTACTCACTCAACAAAAAAGAAAAGGAGCGAACCGTGAACGAGGAAGAAATCGTGCTTACCCCTATGATGAAACAGTTTCTGGATTTGAAAGCCAAACATCCGGATGCAGTGATGCTGTTTCGTTGCGGTGACTTTTACGAAACATATTCTACAGATGCCATTGTTGCATCCGAAATATTAGGAATCACACTGACAAAACGCGCCAATGGAAAAGGAAAGACCGTTGAGATGGCAGGATTTCCCCATCATGCACTCGATACATATCTTCCGAAACTGATTCGTGCCGGAAAGCGTGTAGCTATCTGTGACCAGCTGGAAGACCCGAAGCTGACGAAGAAACTGGTGAAAAGAGGTATTACCGAGTTGGTTACCCCCGGTGTATCTATCAATGATAACGTACTGAATTATAAGGAGAATAACTTCCTGGCTGCCGTCCATTTTGGAAAGGCTTCCTGTGGAGTTGCCTTTCTTGATATATCTACCGGTGAGTTCCTCACCGCCGAAGGTCCCTTTGACTATGTAGACAAATTGCTGAATAACTTCGGACCGAAAGAGATTCTTTTCGAACGGGGCAAACGCCTGATGTTTGAAGGTAACTTCGGCAGCAAGTTCTTCACATTCGAACTGGACGACTGGGTATTTACCGAATCCACCGCCCGTGAGAAACTACTGAAACACTTTGAGACAAAGAATCTGAAAGGATTCGGGGTGGAGCACCTGAAGAATGGTATCATTGCTTCCGGTGCTATCCTGCAATACCTGACGATGACACAGCATACGCAGATTGGTCACATTACTTCCCTTGCCCGTATCGAGGAGGATAAGTATGTGCGTCTGGATAAGTTTACAGTCCGCAGCCTGGAGCTGATCGGCAGCATGAATGACGGCGGCAGTAGTTTGCTGAATGTGATCGACCGTACCATCAGTCCGATGGGAGCCCGCCTGCTGAAACGCTGGATGGTTTTCCCGTTGAAAGATGAGAAGCCGATCAACGACCGTCTGAATGTGGTGGAATACTTCTTCCGCCAGCCGGATTTTAAAGAGCTGATCGAGGAGCAGTTGCATCTGATAGGAGACTTGGAACGTATCATTTCCAAAGTAGCCGTAGGACGTGTGTCGCCACGTGAGGTGGTGCAGTTGAAAGTTGCCTTGCAGGCTATTGAGCCGATCAAGCAGGCTTGTCTTGAAGCGGATAACGCAAGTTTGAACCGGATAGGCGAACAGCTGAATCTTTGTATTTCTATTCGTGACCGGATTGCCAAAGAGATCAATAATGATCCTCCTTTATTGATCAACAAAGGGGGCGTGATTAAAGATGGTGTGAATGAGGAGCTGGATGATTTGCGCCGTATTTCATACTCCGGCAAAGACTATCTGTTGCAGATACAGCAGCGTGAAAGTGAGCAGACAGGCATTCCGAGTCTGAAGGTAGCTTACAATAATGTATTCGGTTATTATATTGAAGTCCGCAATATACATAAGGATAAAGTTCCGCAGGAATGGATTCGCAAGCAGACACTGGTCAATGCAGAACGTTATATTACGCAGGAACTGAAGGTTTACGAAGAAAAGATTTTGGGAGCCGAAGATAAGATTCTTGTGTTGGAGACTCAGTTATATACCGATTTGGTGCAGGCATTGACGGAGTTTATTCCGCAGATACAGATTAATGCGAATCAGATTGCCCGTCTGGACTGTCTGTTGTCTTTCGCTAATGTGGCGCGTGAGAATAATTATATCCGTCCGGTTATTGAGGACAATGATGTACTGGATATCCGTCAGGGACGTCATCCTGTGATTGAAAAGCAGCTTCCGATTGGTGAGAAGTATGTTGCCAATGACGTGATGCTGGACAGCGCGTCACAGCAGATTATCATCATTACCGGTCCGAACATGGCAGGTAAGTCTGCGCTCTTGCGTCAGACGGCACTGATTACGCTGTTGGCGCAAATCGGTTCGTTTGTTCCTGCGGAGAGTGCTCATATCGGTCTGGTAGATAAGATTTTCACCCGTGTAGGTGCCAGCGATAATATCTCGGTGGGCGAATCTACTTTTATGGTGGAAATGAATGAGGCTGCGGATATTCTGAATAATGTCTCTTCCAGAAGTCTGGTGTTATTTGATGAGTTGGGACGTGGTACGTCTACTTATGACGGTATTTCCATAGCCTGGGCAATCGTCGAGTATATCCACGAACATCCCAAAGCGAAAGCCCGCACACTGTTTGCTACGCACTACCATGAGCTGAACGAGATGGAGAAATCCTTCAAACGCATCAAGAACTATAACGTGTCTGTGAAGGAAGTGGACAATAAAGTGATTTTCCTCCGTAAGCTGGAGCGCGGGGGAAGCGAACACTCCTTCGGTATTCATGTAGCAAAGATGGCAGGTATGCCGAAGAGTATTGTGAAGCGTGCAAATACTATATTGAAGCAACTGGAATCGGACAACCGCCAGCAAGGTATTTCCGGCAAACCATTGGCGGAAGTCAGTGAAAACAGAAGCGGTATGCAGCTCAGCTTCTTCCAGTTGGACGACCCGATACTTTGTCAGATTCGTGATGAGATACTGAATCTGGATGTGAATAACCTTACTCCGATTGAGGCGCTGAATAAGCTGAACGATATAAAGAAGATAGTCAGAGGCAAGTAATGACAGATCGCTAAACGGCACTGTATCATACAATAGACCTGTATTAAAATAATAAAAGCCAACTCGTTCTTTAGAGATGAGTTGGCTTATTTATTTTGTTCAAAGGATACTCTTAAGGAGTATCCCGAAGGTGACCGTCTTTTAAGTTATGGAGGTTCTATCTCCTGCATCCGTAGATTTCTACATCTCCGATACGAGCGATACCATCCTGCCCCGCATCATGTATCAGCAGGCGAACATATCTTCCGTTGACCGGAGCAATATCTACATCTGTCACAGATGCTGTATTCTCCTTTTGAGTATCTATGCGTGTCCATTCCTTGCCGTCCCGACTGACCTCAATCGAGAAAGACCGTGTATTTAACTGCTCCGGTAATCCGGCGTTTCCGGCGTGGCGTACTACGTAGCGGTTAATCAGATATTCATCCTTAAAATCGAACTGAATCCAGGCGTGATTGCCTTCTTTCTTTGATATCCATACGTGTCCTTCGCTGGGAGTTCCGTCTGCTGCGACATCGGTCTTTGTGGTAGCAGGACTGGAGGTGATCCTCATCTCCGGCGACAGCGTCAGATTGAACGGCAGATAATTCGCCTGATTATAGAGATTGAAGAAATGGTCGCCACGGCAGATTACGATATTTCCCGGAGATAACTCTTCCAGTCGTTTCTTTAAGGCGACAATGTTATCGGGGTCCATTTTCCATGACTCACCTTGGGCTGAGAGAAAGACAGGCTGCGAGCCATCGAATCCGGCTATTGTATCTTTCCAGAAGGAGTAGATCACGTCTATCCCATTGGCATAGCAGGGGAGGTTGGGGATGAAGGCGAGTTTATGGTCTTGTATGTAAGTCGGCACTTTATACGGGCGTCGTTCCCAGTCTTGCTGGGTAAGACCGTACAGGTAACGACAGTTGCGGGCGTAAGCTCCCATTTGTTCCTGATTTACTTCGTCCCATATGGTGATCACCCGCAATCCGCTTTTCTCCAGGTATTGTTGGGTTAGTTTTGCATAAGGAGTGAAGTCTGTTCCGGAGGTTGCGTTCCAAAGATAATTATGTGCGTCGTAGATCAATGAATATCCCATGCCGGAAGGGCCGGAAGCAAAGAAGTCGTTCGTTGTAGCTGTGCTGTAGTAATGATTGAGCAGTCCCGGACCAAAGTCTGTCAGTCCCGGACTGATGGTCCAGTTGATGGGAATAATTCCTCTTCCTTTCTTGTCCCATAGTTCGGACATGGCATGCTGGCAATATTGCACGTTATCACCGTCGCTCATATATAGTGCCAGATAAATCTTGTTCTCCAATACCGGCATTTTGGGTATTTCCGGGTATTGAATCTGTTGTTGCATACCTGCATATACGGTGGTATTCTCATAAAAATCGGATGGAATCGTAGAAAGTCCGTACTCTGTGGCAAGGCCGATGCCCGAACGCTCTTCGGCATACCAGCCGGTGATGATGCTTTCGCCCGGTTTCATTGCTTTTAGAAATTTGCGCAATACGGTGTTTTCCGCCCATTCCCGTGCATCGAGCCAGACTATTGCCGCACCTGATGCAACAGCTAAATCTCTTGTGAAACCACGTTGGGGAGGAAGGCTGACCAACAGCCGGTGCGTACATCTGTTCCAGTAATGGTCGTATAGATATTCGTAGATTTCAGTTGCCTTGGTGAAAGGTAGTTTGGTGAAATCTGCAAGTACGGGGAGATGAATATTCTGTTGCTTTAAGAGGTCGTATAGTTGGGGAGTCACAGGCAGTGCATCTTCCAGTCCGGCAACTGTTGAGGCGAGATTCAGATAATGTGTGCTCTTTTCGGTGGAGTATAAGATGACTCCTTTTAGTTCATTCTTGTATTTGTCTGCCAATTGCAGGTACTGCGGTGCTTCAAGTTCTTGAATCGACAGATTCAGCAGGCGGGGCCATTTGTGTTTTCCTTCGCTATAGTGTTCGAAGAGGAAGATACGGGGCTGCTTCTTGTTTACCAGTCCTTGGAGGGCCAGGAGCATTGTTTTCTTTTCCGGTGAAAGATCGCCTTGCTTCATGTCTACTCCGTCCAGTTGGGGTGCGGGAGTGGCGAAGTGGGGCAGTACTTGTCCTGCGGGCCAGTAAGTTCCGCTTTTTATTGTCTGGTGTTGGCTGACGGGGATATATTGGTTGACTCCTTGCTGTTGTGCAAAGATTGTAGATGTAGAAGTCGGCAAGGCTATAAAGCTTGTCAGTAGCAGTAGTTGTTTGTAGAATGCTTTCTTATTCATATTATGTTAGTACGTTCTTATTGTTAAGCTATAGAGTGGCTTGCTGTGCCAACGGCATGGAACGGTTGTGCCAACGGCTTGGCATAGTTGTGCCAATAGGAGGGAACAGTTGTGCCAACGGCATGGCACAAGCATTTGCTTAGTGCTTACACTTTCTTTGTATAGAAAGTATTTCCGGTTGGCTTCCATGTGCCTTTGTCTCCGTAAATATCCTTCTTTTCCGTGGTATAGGCAAAGTTCTTTCCGTCCGATATTTCGTAGATACAGTTTAAATCATCGCTCTTTTTTTCATAGACGTATCCTATGATTGTTCCGGCTCCGTTCGGTGCCGGTTCTAGTGACAAACGGTGATTCTCCCCATTAGAAGACAGGTAAAGTGGTACTGTACCCGGTTCGTGTCTGACAAATACACTTCCTATCACGCCTTGACAGATATCGGCCTTTGCAGTTAAGTCCTTATAAGAGGTATAGTAGCGGTGATAGTGCCCGTCGCTTGCTTGAAAGATGGGGACCGTTTGTTGTATGGACGGTTGGTGAGCTTTGATGTGAGCTATTACTGCGTTTTTTATTTGCTGTTTCTTCACGGGATCGGCTATTATGTCATAGATAGGGATAAGGTCTTTGCCGGTCAGGGTAGTTAAGGTACAGTTCCCTTCATTGGCAGATTGTATCCAGGGACTGATGTCCATCGGGCCACCTATTATCTCTCTTTTATCGTTTGTGAAGTTAATGGATGGAAGACGCTTGGGGTCTCCTCCTTGGAAAGATATTGCGATAGTCCCTCCATAATTCTTCTTCACCTCTTCTTCGGGATAGGTATCTGGAATATTCGAGGACTTATAAACGGTACTTCGGCGTGCGTACATCCCTGTAGTCGCTGTATTCAATATGGCAGATTCATTTTCTGCTACTATGCTACAATAGAGAGTCCTGACGGTATACCCCAGTTGGACTTTTACCAGTATATGAGTACCGTATCTGTCTATGATGTCTTCGGGCGATAACAGTTCGAGCGCTTCCCGAAAATCATCGGTCAGCAAGGATGTCCAGTCCTGATTCTTGGGGGATACCAATTGCATGATTGACATGGAGGCTCCCAAGTCATTGTACATAAAAGTATATTGAGTGGAGTAGTCGTAAGGTTCTTTGAAACGCATAAGTCCGGTAATGGTTGCGGTGCACAGTAAGTCGTCTTTGTTTTCTGTCGGTACAGCAAAGTCTTTTGATATCTTGATTGACTGAAGAAACTCAGTGATGTCGCGTCCTCTGAAAGTGTTCATCGTTCCACTCGTATATAATTTGCTGCGAATATCTGCTTTGCTAAGGTCGAACACTGGTTCTTTCACCGAACTATTGTCTATGTAGCTGCCCATAATATCATATCCGGCCCCAAGGAAAAGTTCGGTACGTGACGCTGTAGATTCAATCCAGATATCGCCTTGTGGTACGGCAGGGCTTATGTAACTGTCATTCGTTTCCTCCGCAGGAGTGTAAGGTAATTCTTCTTTGTCACTGCAACTTGCGAATATGGATGTGACGAAAGGCACCCATAGTAGTTTGAATAGTGTTTTTGTGCTCATATTTTTATCATTTAGTCGCGCTAAAGGTAGATAAAAGGAATGAGAAAATACGACTTGAACAGCACTATTATTTCAGAAACTCTTCCACCTTTTTATAAAACAAGGAAAGATGATGCCCGTCAATAAATCCGTGATGAATCGTCATCGCGATAGGCATCACGAGTCTGCCTTCCCTTATGATGGCTTTTCCGGCATTCAGCAACGGATAGTTATTGCCGCTTCTCTTCTCCTGTGTGCCGGTGATGGAAGTAAAATACAGGTCGGGAGTCGCACTTAACAGAATCAGTCCGTAATCTCCGTCGGCTACTTGGCCGTTTTCTGCCGCGTACGGATCACCGTCTTCGGGGATAGCGTCGATAATTAGCCTTGCTTCCTGATAGAAAGTGTCGAAATCGTCGTGGTAGGGGAAACGGGTGGTGAAGAACTTGCCGTTCTCTTTTATCTTGATGGGAGACAGCATATCTATGGTGTCCTAGAGCACTACACGTCCGTCCGGATCGATGCGGTAACGAAACTCCGGTATTTCATTGGCTGCACGCAGCACTGCATAAAGATAATGGAGAAAGAAAGACTGTCCGGCCGCTTTGGCACGTTGCTTGGCTCCTCCGCACTCAACTTCGGAGGTAATGGATAATTGGGGATTCTGGAAGTGGCGGAAGAAGTTGAAATTCTCCTTCCGCTCCCAGTTTTCTATATCTATGATTTGTTTCATTTCTTTGCTACCTTCTTCCGGTCATAGAAGAACATGAAGTAGAAACCGATGATGATGAAAGGAACGCTCAGCCATTGTCCCATGTTGAACATCATGTTGTCTTCGAATGCTTCCTGGTTCTGCTTCACGAATTCGATAAAGAAACGGAAGGTAAAGATATAAGCCAGACAGAGTCCGAAGAAGAAGCCGCGATGCAGTTTCTTGCTGTAATTCTTATAAAGATAGATCATGATGAAGAAAAGGATCAGATAAGCTATCGCTTCGTAAAGCTGTCCCGGATGGCGGGGAAGCATATCTACCCGTTCGAATACGAACGCCCAGGGTACATTGGTCGGGTTACCGATAATTTCGGAGTTCATCAGATTCGCCAGACGGATGAAGCAGGCAGTGATCGGAGTAGCGACGGCAATCATGTCCACCACATCCATATAATGAAGTTTCGTCTTGCGGCAATACAACCAAAGGGCGATCATCAATCCGAGCGTACCTCCGTGACTGGCAAGTCCTTCATAACCGGTGAATTTCCATCCGCCGCCTGCCAGGAACTTGATCGGCAGAAGCATTTCCACAAATCCTTTTCCGCTGGTCAGATACTGATCCGGATCGTAGAACAGGCAGTGCCCCAGACGTGCTCCAATCAGAATACCAAAGAAACAATAAAAGAAGAGTGGATCGAATTTCTTCTCGTCTATTTTTTTGTCGCGAAACTGGTAATGGACAATGATGTAAGCAAAGAAGATTCCTACTGCCCACAATAATCCGTAATAACGGATAGAAATGCCGAACAGGTTGAATAGTTCGGGATTCGGATTCCAGTTGATTGATAATAAAAGGGTATTCATGTTGGATAACGGTTTACGGTTTGTAATTAGTGTTTTGTGAATTTTTCGGCAACCATCCGGTAAGTTGGTATGTCGATACCTTGCTCCTCGGCTGCTGCAATCATGTCAAACAGCAAACCTTGTATTTCCGATTCATGTCCCCGTGCCAAGTCCTTTTGCATGGATGCGGTACTGTCGGGATCGAGTTTATCAATGACTTTCAAATTGTAGCTGACAGGGTCTTCGGGAAATTCGACTCCCAGCTTACGCCCCAGTGCGGCACTCTCGGTAGAAAGGCCGATGAACGTATCACGTACTTTCCCCGGCTTCTGAACTTCACCCATCGGCACGTCATAGTAAGCACCGGTGACCGCCATTGCCGAGATGAACGACCATTTGACGAATGTATCCCGATTGATGTCCGGAGAAATCTCTGCTTTGATTCCACTTTCCTGAAGGTCTTTCTGAATGGCTTCCATAATGCCCGGAGCCACCTGTGTCCCTTTGTGGGCTCCATACACCAGACGGAAGATTTTCCCCATCTGAGTGATCTCTCCCGTGCCGGAAACAAAGCCTACGATGTAGATGCAACCATCGAGCACCGTTACACCCGGAACGAGACGCTGAATGCGTGGTCCTGTCCCGTAAACATTCAGGATAGGGATGACGACCGTCTTCTCATGCGATGCTCTTTTGATGAGTTCGGTAATCGAATCGACGGAATATCCTTTCACACAGACGAAGATCACATCCGCTTTCCCGTTAAATTCTTCCGCATTCATGGCAGGGATAGCCAGCGTATGCTCTCCCTTTAAATCTGATTTCAGTTTCAGACCGTCTTTCTGTATAGCCTGCAGATGAGCTCCGCGGGCAATACAAGTAACATCTTTTCCGGCTAGCGACAAGAATCCTGCGATACTGCCACCGACGCCTCCGGTTCCTGCAATAAGATATTTCATACTGTTTGAGTTTATACGTTGAATCGGAAGTGCATGATGTCGCCGTCCTGCACCACATATTCTTTTCCTTCCACACCGAGTTTTCCGGCTTCCTTGACAGCCGCTTCGGAGCCGTACTGGATATAATCATCGTATTTGATTACTTCCGCGCGGATAAATCCTTTCTCGAAATCGGTATGGATGACGCCTGCGCATTGCGGAGCTTTCCATCCTTTCTCGTAAGTCCATGCACGTACTTCCTGTACACCGGCTGTGAAGTAAGTTTCGAGGTTCAGCAGCTTGTAAGCTGACTTGATAAGACGTGCGACGCCCGATTCTTCCAGCCCTACTTCGGCAAGGAACATCTGACGGTCTTCGTATGTTTCCAGTTCGGCGATGTCTGCTTCGGTTTTTGCGGCGACAACGAGGATTTCTGCGTTTTCGTCTTTCACGGCTTCACGCACCATGTCTACGTATTTGTTGCCGTTTACTGCACTTGCTTCGTCTACGTTGCAGACGTACATCACGGGTTTGCTGGTCAACAGGAAGAGTTCGTGAGCAATCTTTTGTTCGTCTTTCGTTTCGAAAGTGACGGTGCGGGCGGATTTGCCTTGTTCCAGTGCATTCTTGTATTGAACGAGTACGTCATAAGCCTGCTTTGCAGCCTTGTCGCCACCGGTCTGAGCTTGTTTCTGTACTTTCTGGATACGGCTTTCGATGGTTTCCAGGTCTTTGAGCTGAAGTTCGTAGTCGATGATTTCTTTGTCACGGACAGGGTTGATACTTCCGTCTACGTGGGTCACGTTATCATCGTCGAAGCAGCGGAGTACATGGATGATTGCGTCTGTTTCGCGGATATTGGCAAGGAATTTGTTTCCCAGTCCTTCGCCTTTGCTTGCACCTTTCACCAGTCCGGCGATGTCTACGATTTCTACAGTCGTGGGGACAATCCGTTGGGGATGTACCAGTTCTGCCAGTGCGTTCAGACGTTCGTCGGGAACGGTGATTACGCCTACATTCGGTTCGATTGTACAGAAGGGGAAGTTTGCCGCTTGCGCTTTTGCGTTTGACAAACAGTTGAAAAGTGTCGATTTACCTACGTTCGGAAGTCCGACAATACCACATTGCAATGCCATATTAATCTATTATTTCTTTTATTATCAATGAATCATATCATGTGAGCAGCGACTTGGCGCTAATCTCCCGATAAAAACAGTTTTGATTGCCAGCCTGCTCATTTTAGTTTGCAAAGATAATCATTTTTTGAGCTAATGAGGGAAACTTGGTGCACTTTCTGTCTTTTTCTGATAATTGTGCTGGCTGGAAAAAGGTTTTGAGCAAATTGACAAAATGAATTTTTAGTCTCTTCAGAATGCCGTTTTCCTGCCCGACGTCGGGAGTGGACGGAAATATGCGAATGAAAATCTGTATTTTGTTCATAAATAGAGCGGTATCTGAATCTTTACAAGACTAATAATTGGGAAACCATGACCTTCTTGTCAAATATGAAGGCTTGATGCGTTGGATAAGGCTGACTGACACGTTGGATATTAATGTCTGACTTGTCAGGTAACCTTACTCAACATGTCAGACATTAATGTTCTGCAAGTTGGATATATATATTCTGCGTGTCAGGTAACGATGCTTTTGCATAATCTTCCAATAAAATAGGAATAATATGCAAATAGTCTGCATATTGATACATTCTATTCTTTCTCTGAGAGCTGACTGGCGTTCTTCTCAAAATATGTATGTCATTAGGATGGCTTAAATAATATTATTTTGATAGATAAAAAAGAGTTCGCTTTGCTTTTTGGTAGATCTTAATTTTATTTGTACTTGGATTAGTCCCTTTGAAATAACTCTATGCTATCGACCTGTACATAGCCTATCGGATTACCCAATAGCTCTGTAACTCTACACCAATCATTTGCAATACTATCTATGCGTATCAATTTACCAAACCATGTGACAGAAGCATTCTCATTTTTTATATTTCTCCCTTTAGGTGTTGCATAAATATTTTCTGTGCAAAGAAATGCCTTATCTCCTTCTTGAATAGATTTAAAAGAAACTGTGCTACAGTTGATCGGCATTTGTAAATGTACTTTGTACTCAGAAGCTAATTCACTGATATTTAATGCTGGAAAGATGTTTTTATGTTTGTTATCGGGTTGTGAGAAAGGATATTCGATATAGTGTTTGGAATCATTAATATATAATTTCCCGCAATTATTATCATAATAATTATAAATGGCGTATATGACATTGCCTTGATTGTTATAATAGCTTACATTGCGAAGGTCACCACCATCACTCCACCATTCAATACTTTTACGTACTTTGCCGGCTTTGTCAAAATAGAGGATTGCTAATACATGCGCTTGGTTGGGATTGACGTTTGCGACTACCTCGCAATGGTGGTACATATCTTCGGAAATCACTTCGTCATTCATATATTGACCCAAACTATCTACTGGTACGAGGTAGGTTGCATATAAACGCATTCTGTTTATGGTTTCGACCTGTTCTTTGCATTGTTTGTATACCTTTGTTTGTGTTGGTGTACATGATAAGAAGACAAACAAAGAAGTGAGACAGATATATATAATTATCTTTTGCATAGTTATATTCATAAATTTGATTATTGTTTTTCGTTGCTGGTTTATATCAATTACTAAATACTTTTCCATAAAACTCACTTTTTGAATAAATATCTACAAACTTCTCAATCGTATACACTTTATGCCCCTTATCATATAGAAAAACAATAATTTCATCTTTTTCAGTGACCCCAAAAGTCGGAAGCATCCAAATCTTATGAAGGGTAAATAAATGTTTCAGTTTCAATTCACGCATTTTTTTTAATATAAAACAATCATTATCATAAAAGTCTTTATTATAGTGTGCGGTTATGTATAAACAATGGGCATCTCCAGATGCAATAAGATTGTCGGATGAATTTGTTACAATAACATTGGCACTAATATAAGTTGTACCGCATATTTTATTACGACTAGTCATTTCTTGACGAAATAGTTTTCTTAAAAAGCCTCCAGTAAGAAAATCTTTCTTGTCTACTCTCACTCCCTGTTTACCCAATAAATAGTATTCTTGTATGGAGTCGGGCGGCATAATACAATAATCAGGTATGTCATAATCTGGAATATAGTAGATGTTAACTTTATTATCATTTGGTACGGCTTTCTGCTTTTTCAGCAATTTGCAAACTCGCTTTTCCAATGTATGTATTTCTTCGTTAGTATAGATACTGTCTACATACTGATTTAAGACTTCACAATTTTGAGCATTCGCATGGAAAAATGTGAAAATCAAGGCAAGTATACTGCTTAATGCCATTCTTTTCATACGCTTTTATTTTTAATTACGTTCTATCATCTGCATAGTCTTTTGCGGAGGGTATCTGATATTTCACAAAAATACAAAAAGTACAGAATAAATTGATTCCTTTCCTGTACTTTTTGTATTAGCTAATGCATTCATTATTCGCAAGGCGGTACTTCCGAAATACTGCCATAACGGTGATACTCAAAGGCGATGCTTTGCTCCTTGATATAGTGTATCAGCTCGATGCGTCCTTGCTTCACGGGCGGTGCTGTCGCAATGTATTTATTGGTTTCCGCTGCCCGTTCGTACATGACATCGGGTATATCCGGCGAACAGGTACGTACTCTTTCATATTCCGGCAATTCTTTCAGGAAGTCCTCTAATGATTCTTTTCGGAGTGTGCAGCCGAGTCCGGCAAGTCTGCTGCTACGGTCATCTGTCGGGCCAAAACTGATGGTGAGCGGGGTTCCGCATGTACGGGCGGCATGTGCGATCATTGTCGCTTCTTCGTCTGTATTTTTCGGGAAGAGGCGTAGAATCATGTTCTTCAAAGGCAGATAGCGGAAGAGGTTTTGTTCTCCATATAGCCGGTTGACGTCTCTCGGTTTCGAGAACTCTTCCTGATAGGCTTTGGCATAACTCTGCCGGTAGTCGGTCCGGCTGTCCGGTTTGTCGGTGATTTCGAGGAAACAGGTACAGTAGTTGGGGCCACCCGCTTTGATGCCACCACCGAAGGCGGATAGTTTCATTCCTCCGAATGGTTGCCGGTTGACGATGGCTCCGGTAATTCCCCGGTTGATATACAGGTTTCCTGCCATTACGGAGTTCTTCCACAGTTTCTGCTCCTTTTCATCCAGACTTTGCAGGCCGGAGGTCAATCCGTAATCCAGCCCGTTCACCAGCTTGATTCCTTCTTCAAGGTTCTCGATACAGGCCACGCTCAGCAGAGGACCGAACAATTCGGTGCGGAATGAGAAACTTTCCGGTTTTACTCCCCATTTGACAGTTGGTGCAAGGATGTACTCTTTGCGGTCGATGAAATGCGGAGGAACCAGCCATGACTCACCCGGTTCGAGGTTGAAGGCTTGCAGTAACTTGTCGTTCTTGTTGGTAATCATCGGACCGACGATATTTCCGGCATTCCACACACTGCCGGTTTTCAGGCTTGTCGCCGCATCTTTCAGTTTGCTACGGAAGTTTTCGTCTTCGTATACGGAACGTTCGACTAACAGCAGCGAACAGGCGGAACACTTCTGTCCGGCATTGCCGAAGGCGGAAGTGACGATGTTCATGATGGCGTGGTCACGGTCGCCCGACGCTGTGAGGATAATAACGTTTTTACCTCCCGTTTCTGCCGATAACGGAGTGGTCGGATTGGCTTTTGCGATATTCTGTGCGGTGTCCGTTCCTCCTGTCAGAATGATGTGTTTGATGGCGGGGGCGGTAGTCAGTACTTTCAGTGCTTCCCGGCGGGTGATGATGACTTGCAGCGCTTCTTTCGGCACACCGGCATCCCAGAATGCCTTGGCAAACATCCATGCAACAGGGGCGGCTACGGTGGCAGGTTTCAGTATAACGGTATTTCCTCCCGCCAGTCCGGCTACTATACCGCCCACGGGGATGGCGCAGGGGAAGTTCCACGGGGAGATGACCAGTATGGTGCCTTTCGGTTTCATTTCTACGTCATCCAGCACGGCAAACTTCTTCATCGCTGTCGTATAGAAACGGGCATAGTCTACCGCTTCCGATACTTCTACATCGCCTTCAATGACGGTTTTACCCGTCACGGCACACATACAGCCTATCAGATCGCCCCGCATATCGGCGAGCCGGTTGGCAGCTTCGTACATGATCCGGTGGCGTTCTTCGAGTGTAGTCTTTCTCCATCCGGCAGGGTCTGCCTCTGCAATTCCGATGATCTTCTCCACTTGTGCGCTGTCCGCCTGCGACATTTCACAGATACAGACTTCATCGTCCTGACAACGGTCCGTATATGGGTAGCGGCTTTCGCATACCACCGTTTCCGCACCTATTTGCAGCGGAATGATTTCCGGCTGTTCCGTTCCGTCTTTCTTCCATTTGGAGAAGATAGAACGCACCCATTCCTGATTCTGCGGCAGGTCGAAGTCCGTGTCCGGTTCATTCTTCAGGACGTCTGCCGGTGGGACAGGCGTGTAAGGAAGATTGCGATTCTGTGTGCGTGGGGACACATGACTCAGTTGATCTTTCATGGCGTAGGCATCTTCGAACTGCTTAGCCAGAAAATCCCACTCTTTTGTGTTCGGCCTCAGATTGAAAGAGTGAGTCAGGAAGTTATCAGGTGCCGTGTTCTCATCCATCCGGCGGACGAGATATGAGACGGCATTCAGAAAATGTTCGTTTTTCACTACGGGAGTATAAAGAATCACCCGGTTGCCGAGCATGGATTGGGCTCTCCATAGGTGATTCGCCATCCCTTCCAGCATTTCGAAGGTCATATATTCGGCTGTACCATATTTCTGAGCCAGCAGATAGGCGTAGGCAATGGAGAACAGGTTATGGGAAGCTACTCCAAGATGCAATACCCTTGCGTTTTCGGGCATCAGTGCCCGTTCCAGCAGATGCAGGTAGTTGGCGTCTACTTCTTCTTTGGAAGGGCGGATCGGATTGGGCCAGCCTCTCAGCGAAGAGATGACGGTTTCCATTTCCAGGTTGCAGCCTTTCACCAGACGCATCTTGATCGGGGCACCGCCTTCTGCTACGCGTGCTTTGGCAAATTCGATCAGTTCGGTCTGAAAGTCGTATGCGTCCGGCAGATATGCCTGAACGACGATTCCGGCGGAATAGTTCTTGAACTGCGGCAGGCTGAGCACTGTCTTGAAGAGGCGTAATGTGAAATGGGTATCTTTGTACTCCTCCATATCCAGATTGATAAACTTGGATCGTCTGACTCCTTCTTCGTCTGTATAGGGGAAATCAATCGCTTTCTGATAAAGCGCGGACATTCGCGAAACGAGTTCCGGAAAACTTTCTTCATAATTCAAGGCGTGTGTCTGCGCATAGATTCCCGATATTTTCACTGATATGTAGTTGATGTCAGGTGATTCGAGCGCTTCCAGATAATGGTGGTAACGATGGTCGGCTTCTCCGTTGCCGAGCACCACTTCGCCCAGCAGGTTGACGTTCTGCCCGATTTTCTCCTTTGCACGGGTGGCCAGATGCTTCGTGAGTTGCGGACGCGCTTCGTTGATGATGACCTGCGAGGTGTCCATGCGCAGGCGCTTCTTGATGATGGGGATGGCGATAAAGTCGAAATGATGGCCGAATGCCTGATACATTCTGAACAGGAAGCTGTCCCGCTTGTTCAGAAATTCGGGAACGCCGTATTGGTCGAGAAGGGTTTTGATACGTCTGGCAAGTATCCTTCGGTCACGGATTTGCGAAGATTCGTCCAGCATCTTCACAAGGAATTTCTTGTCCTGCGGACGTTGCACCATGACAGCGTATTTATGCTGTTCGCGGCGTTCGGCTTCTGTGATGGTTTGCTCACAGGTATTGTACAGTTTGAGTACCCAATCCTGTACTTCGGTAAGGGTCGGTTGATATTGTTTGTCCATACTAATCTGATCTATGTAGATTATGGAAATTAAGAAAAAAAGAATCTCAAATGCAATTTACATAGGGTGGCAGGTGGACTGAACATAACAGCACGGTAGCGATGCAGGGTTTGCAACGCTTGCTGCGAGAAGCGGTCGAACAGATACTGTTGTGTCATATTCGTCGTTTTTTAAGTGATTAGGTACAAAAGGCTCACACTTCTCGCAAATATAAAAATATCTTGTTGATTTTCAGGCAAAAGGAGAGAAAATATTCTCTCCTTTCAGAATTATTTTTTCTTGTAATAACTACCCGATTGCTTTATAGCTATTACTGATTCGCATTATCTATCCTTACTTAAAAGAATAAAGTTGCAAAACAGCTTGCGGGCTACATCAGCCGCAGCCGCAGGGTTATTCAGGTTATCAACCAAATCTAAGGTTGAATAATAGATTTTCCCTTTTCCGCAAGAGATGATTCCGACAGCAGAGCCCAGATTAAACGGAGCACTGCCGTATGAGCCTGCCACTAATTCTTCATTATCTATATGTAGCCCTAAACGCCGGTCGCCGTTACGCACCAGGGCTTGATAAGGCCATCCCATTGCTACATTGACCGGGAGACCGTTGAAAAGAGGGTGGTCTTTCACGAAATGAACGCCGCCTACCCAGTTCTTTCCTACGGAATAATAGCCATGATAAGCCGAACCTGTATATGCGCTCACAGCATCCATCCATGACTCGGCCGATTTTAACAAGAGCAATGAAGTACCGTCTTCCCTTACGCGATCCAATAACTCTTGGGGAGCAATCGCCGCATGGTCCGGAAGAGACCAGACTAATTGTACGCTTCCCGTGGGATTGCGTTGACTGTATTCCACACGGACAGTGACCTCATCACCTGCTTTCAACAAGAAGGGACGAACGACGGTCAATTCTTTATTATTTCTCCATTCATCAACAATACGCTGTCCGTTGACGGAAAGACGCATTCCCTGATCGGAAGTAACCCCAATCATATAGGTGCCGGACTGAGGGGCTTTTAATTTCCCATTCCAGATAGCTGAAAAAGATTGGTTGGCAGGAAGCAAGGGGTCCGGTTGGGCACCGTCTGCGAAAGTACGGTCTATCTTGTTGTCTTGGGTCACCCCTGCCAATGCACGTAAGTCATCGTCTTTATAAAGAGAGAGTTCCAAAACCGATTTGCCTTCTTTCTGACAAAATGCTTCAACAGGAACAGGCTGCGGTGCATCCAGGGATGAACGTGTCACTACAATCCAGTCCAGTTTCTCCATATCCGAACGGAAAGCAGGAAGCTCGCATCCGGTTGCTTTCTGGTAAAAGGTAGCAACAGGATCATCGGGAGTACCATATAAAGCACCTTTTCCTTTCAATTGCTTCTCATCCCAGTAAATGCCAAGTACTTCATCTTTCCCTTCGGCGCACAGGTGTCCCGACGCATTCCGTAATTGCGCCTTGACTTGATATAAACCGGAAGCTCCTTCTATTTCCAAATGGCAGTTCTCCAATAATAGCTGTCCGAAACAGTCTCCTCCGGTAATGTGCACTTCTTTTTCGATGTGTTTCCCTTCCTTCCCGTCGGGTGTGCAGACAAATACTGATAAACGGTATTTTCCGGAAAGATTTTTTTCATTAACGATGTAGAAATCGACCGGTACTTTTCCCGGCAGGTGTACAAACTGTGTGCGGGGAGAGACCGCTACATAGAGCGGTTGGGTATAGTAAGTAAAGGTGGAAGGATTTCCTTTACAGTTCCGGTAGATGTCTACAATGCCGGAATGGTTGTCATACGGCATCGCTTCCCAACCGTTCACTGCATAAACGTCTCCTGTATTCTGCATACGCATTCCTTGAATGCGCCGTCCTTGATGGTCGAAGGAGACATCTCCCATGGCGCGTGTCAGCGAGTCAATGGAGCCGAAGTAAGGCGCCAGGTTCTTCTCATGGAAAAACTGCTGAAATGCCTCATATTGATTCTTCCAGAATAATCCGTCCCACCCCTTGATTCCGGTCTGTTCTATTTCTTTGGCTATTTCGGCAATGCGGGGAGGGGTTGAAAGAGCGCCTTCTTCGCCCCGTATATAGATTTCGGTCCGGTTGTCCGTATACATCAGATTGTCTTTCGGACCTCTATAGTAATCTTCCTCCCAAGTGGCAGGCCCTGCGGCGCGGTGGTTGTCGAACCATCCCTTCCGGTGCAGTACCGAATCGAAAGGCAACAAATTTGCCTTGGCGTCTTCTTCCGAATGTTCGGCAGAAGCCCATCCGGAAGTAAAAGTCATCACCCGGCTCGGATCAATGGTATGCGCCTTTTTCATGTCTTCCATACGCAGGGCAGTCAGTTCTTTATCTCTGGCACGAGGACCTCCCCATTCATTTATCAGATTATAAATGACGAGACTTGGATGACTTCTGTCCCGCAAGATCATTCGTTGCAGTTTGGTATTGACTATGGTCCGGATGAAGGGATCGTGTCCTGCGGAGTGAAAAGCTCCCGGCTCTTCCAGATATAGCAGTCCCAGTTCATCTGCTTTTTCGAGCACTACCGGCGAACCGATGGAACGATGGAAATTCAGCATATTCAGTCCTAAAGCCTTGGCTGTAAGTATCTGTTTTTCGGCCATTTCCGGAGTGGCATACAAGCCGCCCACAGGCCAATATCCCCAACTGATGGCGGTAAGCAGCATCACCCGCTGCCCGTTCAGTCTCAACTGGGCATCTTTTCCAATCCCTGTCGGTTCAAACCAGCGGAAACCGAAAGTCCGGGAATCTGCATCCCATATTCTTTTAGCCGATTTGAGTTCGACCCGGCAAACGTACAGATGCGGGGAATCCGGATTCCAGAGTTTCGCATTCGGGCAGTTCAGGTCCATTGTTATCGTATTTTCTCCCCTTTGCAAGATAACGTTCTTCAAATCCTTGCGAGCTATAATTCTCGATGGGTTTTCCTTTTCTGCAACTATGAACATGAGTTGCCCCTTTTCTGTATTCATCAGGGTATTGTGCACTGTCAGAATCGCTTTCACTTTGGTATATTCCGGTTGGTTCTGCATATAGATGTCTGATATGAACAAAGGAGAGACTGCATCCAGACGTATCCGGCCTATGATTCCTCCGAATGACCTTCCGGGCGGTATCTGATAGCTGCCCCAATTCATCTCCGTGAAGTCCTGCCAATGGAAATTACCGCCCGGATGTGTCACCCGTACTGCCAGAAGTTGCTCTTCACCGGGTTTCACCGCTTCTGTAATATCCACGTCAAAGGGGGATTCTCCAATCATATCATATCCCACCAGCTTCCTGTCCAGATAAATCTCGGCACGCATACGGACCGATTCAAAATGAATCAGCACCCGTCTGCCTTTCAGTGTTGCCGGGAGTTTGATAGTTCTAAACCACCAGCTGACTCCTGCTCCATCGTCCGGACTTGGGCGACTGGAAACTGTACAATATTCCTCCACGGTTCCCGGCACCTGCACGGCTGCGGCATTGGCCGGATTCAGTTGTTCCCAGCCTCCTGTCGGAACATTCACAGGAAGGAGTGACAAATCCGTAGCATCTTCCGGCAGAAACAGTTTATCGTTTTTCCATTCCGCCTGCTTGTCCTGCCATAAATGCCATTCTCCACCATTCAGAGAAAGAGTGTATCTTCCCGCTGTTTTATCGTCCTGTTTTGCATCTACCGACACACTTGTCCATCCACATAGTATGCACAAGTATAACATCCAACTTTTTTTTAAAGCATTCATTGTTTTTCATCTGTTTATTGAGAAAGTACGTCAGATGCAAAATTATAGGGGAGGCATTAATAAAATAGTGTGATGGCGATTAATACAGAGTTAATCTGCAATTAAAACCCATTAATCTGCGTTTGTCGGCAGAAAAGTATGTTTTGTTTGGGGTATTACTTGGGGTGATTTATTTTTCTTTGGATTAAGTTATTTACCCAGTGGCTTGCTTTGACTCAAAGTTTAGTATTTGGCTTGATACTTCTTATAAAAGATAAGGAAAAGGATGAAGCCGATCAATGCGAACGGAACACCCGTCAGGGCGGGATAACGGTAGCCGCCGCTGATTGCCAGTCCTCCTGCATAAGCTCCGATGGCATTTCCCAGATTGAACGCTACCTGTACACAGGCAGCTCCGAGCATTTCGCCTCCTTTGGCCACGCGGATAATCAATATCTGTTCCGGACTGGATACGGCAAACAGTCCTGCGGTGCAGAGGCACATCAATAGCGCAGCCGCCCATTTGTAGGGAGAGAGGAAGAAGATAAGCAATAGCATCAGGCAGATCAGTGCTTGTGCGGCAGTTCCTACCTTTCCGGGAGTGTAACGGTCGGAGAGCCGCCCGCTGATCAGATTTCCCATGACCATACCGAATCCGGCAAGAATCATCAGCGGGGTGATACTTTCGGCAGAGAAACCGGAGACATGAGTGAGCATTGGATTGATATAGCTATACCAGCAGAATACGCCGCCATTACCTAATGCCGTAGCACCCAGAATGAGCCAGGGAGCCGGAGTTTTGAGAAAACGGAACTGTCCTTTGAAACCGGTATCTTTCAACCCTTCTACCTGAGGAACCCAACGCCAGATGTAATACAGAATGACGATTCCCCAAAGACCTACCAGCAGGAAGGTAGCCCGCCATGAAAGCATGGTGCTTAAAGAAGTTCCCAGCGGTACGCCGAACAGGTTGGCAATGGTCATTCCGGCTATCATGATGGAGACAGCTTCTGAACTCTTGCCTTTATCGGCAAGCCTTTCCGCAACGATAGAACCGACCCCGAAATAGGCTCCGTGAGGAAGTCCGGAGATGAAGCGGGAGATAAGCAGCATCCAGTAGTTAGGTGATAATGCCGCACAGATATTGCCTACCATAATCAGCGTGACTAATACCAGCAATATATGTTTTAATGGATATTTACGTGCTAATGTCAATACAGGGGCGCCGACACAAACGCCTAGTGCGTAGGCGGAAATGAAATGTCCGGCAGCAGGGATGCTTATCTTTAAATCTCTGGCTACATCGGGCAGTATACCCATCATCACAAACTCGGCGATACCCAGTCCGAGGGTACCGAATGCCAATGCAATAAGACTCTTCTTCATACGAAACTCAACCTGATACCTGTTACTTTTTACCTTCTTTATTTAGCGTATTTTTACGGGGTGCAAAGGTAAAACAAAATCTCTCAGAATGAGTTCGCCATGAATGATTTTGATTTAAATCAATTTATTGCTTTTTTATCCACTCAGTCATGTCTTTCAAGACTTCCGGATTTATCGTCTCTTCCAGTTGTCCGTATTCGGCTAAAGTTCCTTTCTCACAAGTCTGAAACAGGTGGTTTAGTTTAGGATAGGCTTTGATTGTCACATTCTTGTTTCCGTTCTCGCTGATGTGCTGCTTGATAGCAGTCAGATTCATATCGGCATCTACTTGAATGTCTTTTTCTCCGTTTAATGCGAGGACCGGGCACTTTATTTTTTTCAGACTTGCAGTCGGATCGTATCTCATAAAGTGGAGATACCACGGCGAGGTCATGGAGTTTATTTGGGCAGATAGTTGTTGTACGGTATTCAGGTCTTTCAACTGTTCGGCAGACATGGTTCTGGTAACATCAGCGTACACCTCTTTTCTGATTTCATCCGACGACTTGTCCGTTTGCTGTAATAAAGAGTATCTGTGGCGAACGGATGGTTTCATTGTCTGCCACACCGGATCGGGCATCCCTTGGGACTTGGAAATCAATTCAACTTGTTTAAGCATCAAGCTGTCACCTCGCACGGCAGCTCCTGCCAATGATATGATAAATGAGATGTTGGGGTCTTTGGCGGCAATATCAAATGCGATTGTTCCACCGCAGCTATGTCCGATAATACCGATTTTTTGGGTGTTAATCTCTTTTCTGCTGCGTAGATAGTTCAGCGCTGCTTCCGTATCTTTTGCGAAATCTTCATTGGTAGCACTTGCATAATCTCCTTGTGAAGCGGCTGTGCCACGGTCATCGCATCTTAGTACGGCAATTCCGTTACGTGTCAGATAATCGGCGATAACAAGAAATGGTTTATGGCCCATGATTTCTTCATCTCTATTTTGAGCACCACTTCCCGTAACCAATACTACAGCCGGAAATTTATTCCCTTTCTCCGGAAGGGTTAATGTGCCTGCCAAAGTGATTTCGTCCTGCATATTCTTTACGCTGACTTCCTCGACCTTATAAGGAAAAGGTGGCTGAGGCTCCTGCGGGCGTTTAGGCCCGCTAAACTCTCCTTTCGTCAGATTCAATGGGAGGGGCATCCCTTGTGTGAATGTGCCGGTAATGGTTTGGTCGGCATTCAGTTTCCCTTTATAAGAGGCATGGATAACAGGTATCTGAACAGCTAGTATAGAGTCTTGAAAAGAAGTTGTTTCCGTTTTTATATCTTTGGTTCCCTGATCGGGGCTGTCAAGAGTTGCCACATAAGTTCCCTGTTCCGTATGCTTGATATGGAATACAATGGTTAACGAACCGGCAGGAAGGGAGAGTTTACCATGCCATGTGCCCGAAATGTCTTGCGCAAGCAAGGAAGAAGATAATGTCAGTCCTGTCAGTAATATAGCGACGGCTGTGATCTTAGTTTTAAATGAAGTTGTTCTCATATTATAAATGATGGTGGGAGAATTAGAATTCATTCTTTACGTAGTAATCAAAATACTTGCATTCGTGCACGGCTTGCTTGAAGAACTGCGTGTCGGAATAGGATTTTGCCAGTTGGTAGAAATAGCTGTCCACCTTCTTTTCTTCATCCGACCGTTTAAAATCAGGGTCGAGGATGTTGTTCCAGCTATCCCACCAGTTTTGGGCATAAAGGTCCATTGTACAGGAGGATGCCATAAACAATGCGCGTGCTTTCCATTCACGGTCGGTAAAGTAAGTGGCAGCCTGTTCATAGAGGGCAAGGGCGTTTTCCATATTGTTGATAGTCATGTATTCTTGGGTGAAGTCCCTGTAATTGTACTCTTTGCTGTAATCGGGAATACGGTTTGAAACTGCCGAGCCGTATGATCCATACGCAGACCAATAATAGGAATTATCTCTGAAGTACATGGGAATATTCCTGTAGTAACCGGTAGGAGATATGTTATAATAATAGTTGGCCAGCATATAGGCAGCCCGTGCGCTTTCTTCTGTCATCATCTGGCTTTCTTTTTCCAGTTGCATCAGGGCAGCGGTCAATGTAGCCTTATCGTGTTCTTTGTTCAGGTAGGGATACTGTTCGTACATCGTATCCGTCAGCTGTGAAGCGGCGGGCACACTGAACAGTCTCTTGAATCCATTACTGAATATCAATGGGGAGATTTTTGAATAGCCGTTGAACTCGTTCGGGAGAATTTCTACGGGAATATATTTCTCTGTTTCATAATCGTAATCATAGTGAGCGATACTGTAAGATGGCGGAACTTTGGCAAACCATTTCGCTGCCTCTTCAAAGTTATTCATGCGCAGGAAGTAAGTTCCTTTCAATTCGTAAAGCTGGGTTAACATTGCTTGGTCATTTTCTTTCTCAGCATTACTCATGAGTGAATTGATAATATTCGGATCCGGATTCTGGCGCAAGTCCTCTATACGGTTGTGAGTAAGGAATGCTTTGCCGTAGTCCTTCTGCATCTTATAGAGATGGCCGACAATTTCGTTGATGAAATCTTCATCGGCATTACTCGTCTGCAGGTATTGGCGGATTGTTTTTTCTTCGTCTGTACCGATAAACTTCAGTTGTGCCAGATAGAGGCTGAATTGTGTACGGCTTTTTTGTTTTAGCAATTCGGGTTTCGTGGTCCGGACGGAGTCGATGAGTGCGGCTGCTTGTTGGTAATCTTTGCAGAGGAACGACAGGTGTGCCAGGTAGAGAGCCCAAAAGTCTTTCTCGCTCACTTTGGGGTGATTCATCACTGCTTTGATAACCTTCTGTCCGCGTTCATACTCTGCAAGTACTTTTCCGGAAGGCTGCATGAATGAGCTTGTGTCATCTGTGGCATTCGAATGATTGTAGCGGGTCAGCACATTCCTTTCCATCTTGTTGATATAACGGATGGCGAGCAGCTTGATATAGGGGGATTCGGGATATATTTCGAGAATATTTTCCACCTCTTCCAGTTCGTTGGAGAAGGTATTATACCCTCGGAGCGCGTACATGGCCGCTTTCTCCCGATTGTCTTTACACCAGGTCATCGCTTCGTTCCAGTCTACTTCGCTTTGGATTCTGAAACTGGAATAGGCTATTTTCTTTCTGTTGTCCGAATGGTCGAACACACGGGAGTAGAGGTAGTTGGCATTTGCCAGTTTGCCTATGTTGTAGAGGGCGCCGGCTGTTTGTTCAAGGGCGGCGTAGTAGATATAATGTTCCTGTTTGAGAGGTTTCACGTATAGGTTATACATTCGGATGGCTTCATTGTTCTTGTTGCGCATATAGTGCGCCAAGCGTACGAGCTGGTAGCCGTATCTTAATTTTAGTTCATTATATGGGCAGTGCTGGTAGAGTTCCAGCCCTTTGTTTTTGTAGTGGGCGTACGTCTCTTCCGAAGGGGAGGCGGCACGTTTCATGTCCCACCAACCATCGTTTTCCGATAGTTGTGCGTAGGGTTCCAGTTCCTTTGCATATTGCAGGTAGGTGAGGGTCTGCTTTCCCGCGTCTGTCTTGTTCAGGGCGATGACGTATGGGGAAGAAGGTTGCTTTAACGACTGGTAAGAAGCGGAATAGAGCAATGTTTTGAATTGTGCTGCATCCATCCCTTGCAGGGTGTTGTTTTTCCTGAAGAATGTCATCCACGCATTCAGGTTCTCGTCGGGTTGCTGTTCGGCGTCCGGATTCGTGTCTTCTCCATAGAATGCGTAGTCCGTGGTCAGGAGGAAAGGTTGCAGACCTTTGTTCTCTAAAAGAAGTTGGTCGAAAAGATTATAGTAGTTCATATAATCGTAGTAATCGCCTCCGCATCCGTTGACGTAGGAGTGGAAGGGAATCACCGCTATGGCGAGTGTGAGGATAGAACGTTTCAGATGTTTCATGAGAAAGCGTTTATGATGTTAGTTAATTGTTGCGTGGAATATTGTTTGAGAATCTCTTTGTCCAGATGGTAGAAGATGATTTCCCTGTTTTCCTTTCGTAGTTTCTTGTTCAGGAGCTGGGCCGCTTCGAGCAAGGTTTCCGGGCTGACCTCTTCTACTTTGAGTTCGTAGTCCTTGTTCACCCATATACCGCCCAGATAGTGC
Source organism: Bacteroides thetaiotaomicron (assembly GCA_019412825.1). GTDB lineage: Bacteria > Bacteroidota > Bacteroidia > Bacteroidales > Bacteroidaceae > Bacteroides > Bacteroides thetaiotaomicron_A. The sequence goes on from DXOL01000029.1 coordinate 497,897, forward strand.
GATTGGAGTATGTTATAGATACCTTCTTGCGTTTGTTTATAATATTCGGGACGTGCGTCGATAGTAGCTTGGCGGATTCCGTTAATCAGTTTAATCTGTCCGAATGGATTTCTCACTATTCCCCAACTGTAGAGCGGCAGGGCGATGTCCAGATGCAGCGGATAGGAGCCGACGTCTTTGATATATGAAGCAGCGTCTTTATTGTTTAATATGGTGTTTTTGTTTTCGAAGTCCGTAGGTTCCGATGAAGCGTAATACATCAGCGTTCCCTTGTCCACAGGAGGTATTCCGGTTTTGTCCTTGAACTTGATTTGATGAAGGCGGATGGTGCAACTTACCGGGACTCCTTTCCTTAGTTTCCGGATGTGTTTCAGGAAGTTGAAGTAGTTTTCTTTTGTCTTTGCCGTCCAGTCGCAGTCGAACTGATATTCATTCGGGAGCTTGTTGAAATGCGAACGGTAAACGGTATCTATCCGGTCGGCGCAATTGCGGGCAAGCTTTTCTATATCTGCGGCAGGACATTGCAGGATGGTTTGGTTGGTGATAAATATAACGGGGACTACCTCTTGCTGAAAGTCGGGATTGCCGGAAGAAGGTGAATAGTCTGCCGTAGGGAATGCTCCGTTTCCTTTATTGTCTACATCGAACATACGGGCATATACCTTTTGGACTCCGAGTGTATTCAGATAAGCAGTATCCGCGTCTTCTGCACTCAATTTGCTTTTCCAGACATAAAATGCGGGAGTATTCGTATGTCTATCGATGCATCCGGACAGGCAAATGAGTAAAACAGCTAGTTGTAGTAGTCGAATCTGCATACGTTATGAAGTATCCCGGATAAGTAAGTTATATTCCGACAGAAAAAGACAATCAGGATACAGAGGACAAAGTTATGAAAAAAAGATGCTTTTACAATTGAAACGCAAAAGTAAAAGTGAATAAAATTACTAACTTAGAACAATAACCAGCAAAGGATGGTGGTTGTAAAACAGTCACCCTCCAATTTTTTAATTTGGTCTTTGATATATGGGGTACTTCAAATAGCGTAAGGGAGTTAAATTGGGGTGATGTGAAGTTAGGTTTGTTTATTAAGATAGTGCATTTATAGATATGGATGGACATTACTCCCTATTATTAAACATATGTTCTATTTAAATAAATAAGCACTGACTAAATTTGCATCATTATAAACTATATAATATTATGAAAAAAATAATCTATCTTGTTCCTGCGTTATCTTTAGCAGGTTGCACTTCACAGCAGGTAGAAGAAAAGCCGAATGTGATTGTCATTCTTGCTGATGATCTGGGGTTCGGTGATGTCAGTGCTTATGGTTCAACTACTATTCATACACCGAATATTGACAGTCTTGCCCGTGGGGGAGTTTGTTTCACAAACGGATATGCTACTTCGGCTACTTCTACCCCCAGTCGTTATGCCCTAATGACCGGAATGTATCCATGGAAGAATAAAGATGCAAAAATCCTTCCGGGTGATGCTCCTCTTATTATCAACGAGAGCCAATACACTTTACCAAAGATGATGCGAGAGTGTGGTTATGTGACCGGAGCTATCGGAAAATGGCATTTGGGCATGGGAAATGGAAATGTCAATTGGAATGAGACAGTCAAGCCGGGAGCAAAAGAGATTGGCTTTGATTACTCTTGTCTGATTGCGGCAACAAATGACCGCGTTCCGACTGTTTATGTAGAAAATGGAGATGTGGTAGGTCGTGATCCGTCAGATCCTATTGAGGTGAGTTATGAACAGAACTTTGAGGGGGAGCCGACTGCTATATCCAATCCCGAAATGCTGAAAATGCAATGGGCGCACGGACATAATAATTCGATTGTAAATGGAATACCCCGTATCGGTTATATGAAAGGTGGGAAGAAAGCCCGTTGGAAAGACGAAGATATGGCTGATTATTTTGTAGGCAAGGTAAAGAACTTTATTACTGAACACAGAGACTCTTTATTCTTTCTTTATTATGGTTTGCATGAACCTCATGTGCCACGCGCGCCTCATCAACGTTTTGTTGGGAAAACGACTATGGGACCTCGTGGAGATGCAATTGTGGAAGCAGACTGGTGTGTGGGTGAATTACTAGCTCATTTGAAGAAAGAAGGACTTCTGGAAAAGACTCTGATTATTTTTTCAAGTGACAATGGTCCGGTTTTGAATGATGGATATAAAGATGGTGCTCCCGAACTGGCTGGCAAGCACGCTCCTGCCGGAGGATTACGTGGTGGTAAATATAGTTTGTTCGATGGAGGTACACATATTCCTTTATTCGTTTATTGGAAAGGAAAGATTCAGCCTGTAAAATCGGATGCACTAGTCTGCCAGATGGACTTGTTGGCGTCTTTAGGAAGCATGGTGGGAGCCACTCTGCCGGATGGACTGGATAGTCGCAACTATTTAAATGCATTCATGGGAACAGAACTGAAAGCTCGTGAAAATTTGGTTATCGAAGCTCAAGGCAGACTGGGTTACCGCAGTGGTGACTGGATTATGATGCCACCTTATAAAGGTTCGCAAAGAAACCTGACCGGAAATGAATTGGGGAACTTGGATGAATTCAGTCTGTTTGATGTAAAATCAGACAAGGGACAGAAATCTAATGTAGCTGGCAGACATCCGGAACTGCTTGAGCGGTTAAAGCAGGAATTTTTTGTGCAAACAGATGGATTTTATCGTAGTGAGGTGGAAGAAGAACCATTAAAATAAGCCCGATAAACCTTTCTGGAAAGCATTTTATTGATTAGGTATTAGATTGTTTTGCAGGAATTGGTGTAGAAGGATAGTTTCTGAACATGTGTGCTCATAATAAAACATATTTTCTATCGTCTACACCTTTTTTCTTTTACTTTTGCTGCATCACAATCATACATAAATAACGTTTAACTTTTTAGAATCATATGAAAACACTCATCCAATTTTTATTGGCGACATTCACCATTTTAGCTTGTGTATGTTGCAAGACTGCAAAAGAAGAAAAAACAGACGATAAATTGAATGAAATTACCTTTGCAGATCCGACTATATTTGTAGAAAATGGCAAGTATTATCTGACAGGTACGCGCAATAGAGAACCTAATGGATTTGCTATATTCGAATCTACAGATTTGAAGGAATGGAAGACTGCTAATGGAGATACTCTTCAGTTGATACTACGCAAGGGAGATTCCGCTTATGGTGAAAGAGGATTCTGGGCTCCGCAATTATTTAAGGAAGGAAATAGGTATTATCTGACATATACGGCTAATGAACATACTGCACTGGCATCCTCCAACTCTGTATATGGTCCATTTAGACAAGACTCCATACGTCCTATTGACGAGACGGCCAAAAATATCGATTCATTTTTATTCAAAGATTCAGATGGAAAGTACTACTTGTATCATGTACGTTTCAATAAAGGTAATTATCTGTGGGTAGCTGAATTTGACTTGCAGAAAGGCTGTATTAAGCCCGAAACTCTGAAAAAGTGTTTCGATAATACGGAGGCATGGGAAAGAACGCCTAATTATAAATCGGCACCAGTAATGGAAGGTCCTACTGTTGTCAAACTCGATGATTTATATTATTTGTTCTATTCTGCCAATCATTTCAAGAATATAGATTATGCTGTGGGATATGCTACGTCTACGTCTCCTTACGGTCCGTGGAAGAAGCATGCAAACAATCCTATCATTCACCGAAGCATCGTCCACGAAAACGGCTCCGGACATGGGGATTTGTTTAAAGGTTTGGACGGAAGATATTACTATGTATATCATGTTCATCATTCAGATTCAATTGTGCAGCCGCGTAAGACACGCATTGTTCCGTTAATCTTAAAGAAGGAAAATGACGTATATAGTATTACGATTGATAAAGAAAATGTTATCAAGCCAATGTGGAAATAATAGAAGTATATAAAACAATATGTATTATGATGGATGGTAATTTTATATCTCGAAAAAGAATAGGAGGCATAGTTGCTTTATCCTTTTTACAGTTTGGAAATCTCTCGGGACAAGAGCGTCCGAACATAGTTATGATATTGGCAGATGATATGGGTTATTCCGATATCGGATGTTATGGTAGCGAGATAGAAACCCCGCATATTGATAGTTTGGCGTTACAGGGAATCCGGCTGACTCAATTTTATAATACTTCTCGTTCCTGCCCAACCCGGGCAAGTCTTATGACTGGTTTGTATCAACATCAAGCTGGGATAGGATGGATGTCAGAAGATCCTTTTAAAAATGTCGATAAAGATCCGAAAGACTGGGGTGTTGCTGAATATAGGGGGGCTTTGAACCGTAATTGTGTGACTATTGCCGAAGTTCTTAAAAGTTCAGGTTACCATACCTATATGACGGGTAAATGGCATTTAGGGATGCATGGCATGGAAAAATGGCCTTTGCAGCGTGGTTTTGAACGCTTTTATGGTATATTGGCAGGGGCTTGCAGTTATCTGAGGCCAGAAGGTGAAAGAGGATTGGTCCTAGACAACGAAAAGTTACCTGCACCCGAGGCACCTTATTATACTACCGATGCGTTTACAGACTATGCCGTTAATTTTATAAATGAACAAAAAGATAATACTCCCTTTTTCTTATATTTAGCATATAATGCTCCGCATTGGCCTTTACAAGCTAAAGAAGCAGATATAGAGAAATATTATGAACTGTATCGTACGAAAGGCTGGGACCAGATTCGTAAAGAACGCCATAAACGTATGGCCGATTTAGGAATAATCGACTCAGAGATCGGTTTTGCTGAATGGGAGAATCGTCAGTGGGAAGAGCTCTCTGAAGCAGAAAAAGATCATACAGCTTATAGAATGGCTGTTTATGCTGCACAAGTGCATTGTATGGATTATAACATAGGAAAACTGATTGAGAGCCTGAAAAAGAGTGGAAAGTTGGATAATACTTTGATCTTTTTCATGTCTGATAACGGGGCATGTGCCGAACCGCATAATGAACTTGGTGGTGGCAAGCAAAAAGATATCAATAATCCGGCGGTAAGCGGCCATCCTTCGTATGGCAAAGCTTGGGCTCAGACCTCAAATACTCCATTCAGAAAGTACAAACAACGTGCATACGAAGGGGGAATATCTACTCCGTTGATAATTACATGGAAAAATCGTTTGAAAGGTTTTGAAAATACATGGTGCCACGTTCCCGGATATCTTCCGGATATCATGCCGACCATACTGAATGTAACTGGTGCCACATATCCTTCTACCTTTCACAATGGTAATAAGATACATCCTTTAGTGGGCACTGATCTTATGCCGGCTATAAAAGGAAAAGTTTCTTCCATTCATGAATATATGTATTGGGAACATCAGGGTAATAGAGCTGTCCGTTGGAAAAACTGGAAAGCGGTATGGGATCAGGAAGGAAAAGTTTGGGAATTATATGATATCGGGAAAGACCGCGTGGAGGCTTGTGATTTGTCAGCCGTTCATCCGGATATCCTTAAACAGTTATCGGACAAATGGGCCATATGGGCAGCTGAGACAAAAGTTTTAATTCCATTTCCTAATAATAAAAAATAATATATAGCCATGAAAAGAATAGATTATACTTTTATGTTGACCCTTGGTGCGTCAATAGGTGCTTGTCCTGTATTGGCCCAGCAGAATGTATCAAAACCTAATATTGTCCTTATATTATTGGATGATGTCGGATATTCCGATTTCGGATGTTATGGTTCGGAAATAAATACTCCTAATATAGATCGGCTTGCTGAAAATGGTATTAGACTACGTCATTTTTATAACCAGGCTCGGAGTGCGCCAACCAGGGCTTCGTTGATTACTGGTTTATATCCTCATCAAGTTGGGAATGGTGCTTTAGGGAAAGTTCCGGGTTATCCGGCATATCAGGGATATCCAAATGAGAATAATGTTTTCTTGCCTGAAGCATTGAAAACAGCTGGATATTTTAATGTCATGACAGGTAAATGGCATTTAGGATATTTTCAAGGTGTTACTCCAATAAGCAGAGGATTTGACCGTTCACTGAACGCTCCGTTTGGCGGCTATTATTTTTCTTCTGACAAATCATTGAAGAAGAATAAAAAAGAAAGAACCAACCAACGAAATCTTTATTTAAATGATGAAGAAATTGGATTCGATGATGATCGTTTACCTGAAAATTGGTATTCTACTCATTTGTGGACAGATTTTGGATTAAAGTTTATTGATGAAGCTATTGAAGAAAAACAGCCCTTCTTTTGGTATCTGGCACATAATGCTGCACATTTTCCCTTGCAGGCTCCTGTAGAAACCATCAATAAATATAAGGGAAAATATATGAAGGGATGGGAAGATGTGCGTAATGCACGATTCAAAAAGCAATTAGAATTAGGGTTATTCGAGCGTCCTGACCAGTTAACACCTCGTAATCCCAAGGTTCCGGAATGGGATTCACTGACTCAGGAAGAAAAGGAGCGCTATGACATGCAGATGGCTATTTATGCAGCTGTTATTGAGGAAGTAGATCGGAGTATCGGGCGTGTGGTAGAACATTTAAAAGAAAAAGGTGTGCTGGATAATACCCTGATTATCCTCCTTTCGGACAATGGTGGAAATGGAGAACCGGGCATAGAAGGACGCTTTGCTGGAAAGAATCCCGGTTCAGCGGGGAGTACAGTTTTTCTGGGTGCTGCCTGGGCAGACGTTGCTAATACACCATTCTTCTTGTACAAACATCACGGTCATGAAGGAGGTTGCAACACACCGTTTATTGTTTCCTATCCGAATGGAATTGATAAAAGTCTGAACGGCACTATTCAAAAGGACAATTACGGACATATAGTAGATATCATGCCTACTTTGGTGAAACTTACAGGTGCTACTTATCCCTCTTCGCGTGGCGGCCATAAAGTACCTCCAATGGAAGGTATATCCTTACTGCCTTTATTAAAGGGAGGACCGGTAAAGCAAACCAAACCGACCATTGTGGAACACGAAGGCAACAAAATGCTGCGTGACGGAGAATGGAAAATAGTGCAGGAATATAAAGAGCCGAAATGGAGGCTATACAACTTGAAGAATGATCCTACTGAAATGCGGAATCTCGCAGATAAGGAGCCTGAAATACTGAACCGAATGATTCATGATTACCAAAAAATGGCAGATCATATCGGAGTAGAAAGTGAGATCGAATTCAAGGTTGGTAAATGGTATACTCCTGTAGAAGAATATCTCAAATAAGAAGTATCGGAATTATAATCTTTAATTTATAACATATGAAAAATAAGTATCGTAAACTAGCCGTCATCATGCTGACTGCTGTATGTTTCGCGGGGTGTCAACAAGAAGATATTGTATATCCCGAACCGGATGCAAAGGTCGCTGAAACTTATTTGACCTTAAACGAGCTCACTCAGTCCCCTCTACAAGTACCGGGACCAGAGGGAACCTATATATTGAAAGTGATATCTGATGATAAATGGACGTTAAGTAGTTCACAAGCATGGTGCAGCGTATCAGAAACAGAAGGGTTCAAATATTCCCAAGTGCCTGTTTCGTATTCTGAGAATCCATGGAATGAACCTCGTACGGCAGAACTGACTTTTCTTATCAATGAATCGCAGGAGATAAAGATAGTAACTGTGGAGCAAGAAGCCAGCGAAACTTCTTTGGCTGCGGATTCTAAAGAACTGCAATATAACATTGGAGGAGGTGAAAAGGATATTACTCTACAAACCAATGCGGTAGAATGGAATGTCGAAGTAGTGGATGAAACGACTCATACTCCGGTTACATGGTGTACAGTAACTCCTGTTACAGGAAAAGGAACAGCCACTTTGAAAGTCACTACCGAGAGTAATACGACAGAAGTGGTACGTAAAGCCAGTTTGGTTTTTACAGCTGCCGACAAGAGTCTGAGTATTCCTGTCATTCAGGCCGACAAACTGGAAGCTCCTGTCATTACTTTGGATGATCACAACGATTTCCTGCTTTCATGGAATGAAATTACCGGTGTGGACGGCTATAAGCTGAAAGTCATTGCAGACCAGAACGAAAACACAATCGATATTCCTTCGGGAACGGCATCTTACAATCTGGATGTTATTGACTGGAAAGGATATGTAGGAATGGTTTCTATTCAGTTATTCTCTTACGCAAACATTGGCGGAGGAACTGTAGCTCAGATGGGAAGTGAAATTATAGAGGCACACAATCTGTTTGACGAGACCAGCGGAGACGGAGAAAAAGGATCAGAATATATTATCACGAAGCCCCGTCATTTGAGGAACGTCAGCAAGTATCTTGATAAGAACTACAAACAGACTGTAGATATTGACCTTACAGGCATAGATATGGCACCTATCAGTACAGAACTGGTCAATAACACTTATAACGGTAATTTCACCGGAGTATACGAAGCAACTAAGGGAGATATTATCGATACCGGTACAGGACGTTCTTCCGAACAATATAAGATAAAGAACTGGACGCTGAATAAAAGTTCCAATACTAATTGCGGTTTGTTCGCTTCTATCGGTGCAGAAGGTATCGTACGTAATGTATGTATCGAGAATGTTGTTATCAAGGCCAAAGCCAAAGTTGGTGCGATTGCCGGTAACTGTTCTGGTAAAATTATCTCTTGCCACACAACAGGTAATGAGGGAAGCATCAGTACGGCTGCAACTACGGATGCTGAAATCTATCTCGGAGGAATTGTCGGTTATCTCACCGAGAAAGGCGAAGTTTCCTATTGCTCTAATACAGCGGCTATTGAAGGGACAGCCGGTTGTGTCGGTGGGGTTGTAGGAATCATAATGCGTGATGCTAACAATGCTCCTGCCGTTGCATATTGTACCAATAAAGCGAATGTAGTTTGCAGCAGCAAATCACCGGTTGGAGGTGTGATCGGTTCAATAGCGGGAGCAGCAGGAAATGACCTGATCAAAGTGACTGGTTGTGCAAATTCAGGAGAAATTTCTGGAACTCAGGCTAACAATCAAGTAGGAGGAATTGTCGGTCGTGCAACTATTGATACCGAAATATCCCAGTCTTACAATACTGGTTCTATCACTGCGATGGGCTCGGCAAGTGGTATCATCGCACGTATGGGTGGAACCAATGCTATAGTCAGAGATTGCTACAATACAGGTGCGATAAAGAGCACAGGTACAGCTACCAATGGCAACAGCAATGCCGCAGGAATTGTAGCGACATGTACTATAGCAGCAGGAGGTGGCATGACAATCGAAAACTGTCATAACGTAGGAGACATGACAACTGCGAACGGGGCTTCTTTCGGAAACGGACTGTTCCATCGTACTGATGGCAAGATTTCTCAAATAACAATGAAAAGCTGTTTTTCTTTGAACGAAGACGGAAAGTCACAGAGTAGCGGAAGTGACTCATACATATCAGGTGGTTCTTCCAGTTATAAGAACCTGTCTGCAAGTGAAATGAAGAACACATCTTCATTCACAAACTGGAATTTCAGTACGGTTTGGGAAATGGGAAGTGAATACCCGACATTACAGGGCTTATTAAAATAAGGTTTAACAATCAATGAATAACGAATATAATATTATGAAACAGAAGATTCGATTTAAGTTGACGGATAGATACTTAGTCCTACTAATATGCTTTTTAGGATATATATCAACCGTATCAGCACAGTCTCATAAAATTTCCGGTGTGGTAGTTGATGAAGGAAAGTCTCCTATCATTGGAGCTACAATCCAAGTGAAGGGTGCTAACAACGGAACCATTACAGACATTGACGGTAACTTCTCGCTGGAAGTAAAAAATCCCAAGGCCCAGTTACAGATATCGTATATCGGATTTACTACTATAACTGTTCCGGTACAGTTAAAAGGGAAGATGACGATTACAATGCAGGAAGCATCACGCAATTTGGACGAGGTAGTGGTCATCGGCTATGGAAGCGTTCGCAAATCAGACCTTTCCGGTTCGGTAAGTGCTGTCAGCATGAAGAATGAAGCTGAGATTATGCCGATCACAAGTGCCGACCAATTCTTGCAGGGACGTATAGCGGGCGTCAGTATCGCAGCTAACAGTGGTGCACCCGGAGCGGGCATGAATATTCAAATACGTGGTGTCTCTACACTGTCAGGCAATACAGACCCGCTTTATGTAGTCGACGGTTTCCCGATAGAGGCTGCAACAGCAAGTGTAAATGGTGGCACCAGTGAGTTGAGCCAACAGCCGACGATGAACCCGCTAGCTTCCATCAATCCCAATGATATTGAATCTATCCAGGTTCTGAAAGATGCTTCCGCAACGGCTATTTATGGTTCACGTGCCACGAACGGAGTTATTTTGATCACAACCAAACAGGGAAAAGAAGGAAAAGTCAATGTGAACTACAATGCCCGTGTAGATATTTCCAACATTGCCAAACGCTATAATTTACTGAATGCTCATGACTATGCGCTTTTTGAGAATGAATTGGATCGAACCTCTAACGGATACGATATGCAAGGAAACGTCATTCCAAGTACAAAAGTCCCCAGACATACAGATGATGCCTTGGAAAGATATAAGATTTATTCAACTGACTGGCAGGACTTAATGTACCAGACGGCAGTATCTCAGGACCACCAGTTGGCTGTCAATGGTGGTAACAAGATGACTCAATATAATATTACTGCCGGCTACACCGATCAAGAAGGTATTATTATGAATACTGGACTCGAACGTTATTCTTTCCGTCTGAATCTTAAATCTGAGCTTGCCAAGCGTTTAGTTTTGCAACTGAACACAAGTTATTCACAGACCGAGCAGAAGCAAACGTCGCATTCTCAATCTTCAAGTGTGAACCAAATGGTACGGCGTATCTTGACTACCAAACCGACATTAATGCCTGGAGATCAAATTTATGAGGATGAAAATGTGGAATATGTTCCGGCAGACAATCCTTATATTATGGCGACCGAACTAAAAGACATTCTTCAACAACGGTTCTTCATACTGAATGCATCTTTGACATATAACTTTGGTAAAGGGCTTTCCTGGAAAGGTGCCGGTAGCTTCAATCGTACAGACGGTTCGCGTTCTACTTATTATCCAATAGGTACCAATGCTGGAAACAGTGCCCATGGTATGGCATTTCGTGGAGAAGACAATCGCCAGAATATTGTATTGGAAACGACGGTTAATTATGATCGTAAATTTAAGAAGCATCATCACATCAATGCTGTCTTGGGATATACGCATGAAGACCGTCAGAGAAAGACACTGGCAATTCAGGTAGGTGATTTTGCAGGCAATGACTTGTTGTACTACGCTATCGGAGAAGGAACGAATACGATGGACAAATCCAGTTCAGTCATTCAAACCAAACTGTCCTCTTTCTTAGGGCGTATGAACTACACCCTGTATGACCGTTATATTTTCACGGCAACCGGACGCTACGACGGTTCTTCTTTGTTGGCAAGTGGAAACAGGTGGAGTTTCTTTCCATCATTTGCAGTAGCCTGGCGCATTAATCAAGAGAAGTTCATGAAAGATATACCTGCTATCTCTAATATTAAGCTGCGTTTGAGCTATGGTGTTACAGGTAATCAAAGCATTGCTTATGCCGCTCCGCTCGCCATTATGAACCATGTCCGTTCTTATTCCGGAGGTGCAGTGACTCACGGTATGGTCAACGGGAAGCTGGCTAATCCTAATTTAGGTTGGGAAAGTACTGCTACCTACAATGCCGGACTGGATTTAGGTTTTATAGACAACCGTTTTAGAGTAACCATGAATGTATATCAACGTACTACCAAAGATATGCTGATGAATTTTGGACTGCCTTTATCATCCGGATACGGTTCTATACCTTACAATATGGGAAAAATGACCAATAAAGGATTTGAGCTGGAAGCCAGTGCGGATATTCTGACAGGTCGCGTAAAATGGACTCTTGGAGGAAACATATACCTGAACCGTAATAAAGTAGACGATATCAGCGGCAATGAGTTACTGGGAACCTCCTATCTGGCAGGTGGCGGTGTATTCAGCCAAAGCATACATATCACTAAAGCCGGTTATCCGGTAGGCAGCTTCTATGGCTACGTAGTGGATGGTGTTTATCAGAATGAAGCAGAAGCAAAACTGGCTCCATTTGATACTCCACAAGCTACTCCGGGTTCTTTGAGATTCAAAGATATTAGTGGACCCGACGGGCTGCCGGATGGAAAAATAACTTCTGACGATATGACTATCATCGGTACGGCAGAACCGAAATTCAATTATGGTATTAATTCTGAGCTATCTTGGAAGGGGCTGACATTATCCATGATTTTCACGGGCCGTGTAGGAGGTGATATCGCCAATTTGAACCGTTATTTCTTGGATTCTTTTACAGATACCAACGACAATATTCGTGCTGAGGCTTGGGAAGGAAGATGGCAGGGCGAAGGAACCAGTAACTTTTATCCGGCAGTAAACGGTTCGCAAGGCAGTTCTTACTTTAACAAGCGTTTCTCTACCTTCTTGCTTGAAGATGGTTCATTTTTCCGTCTGAAGAATCTGACACTCGCCTACCAGTTTAGCTTGAAAAAACTACGATGGCTACGTAGTGTACGTGTATTCGGTACCGTTACCAATGTCTTTACAATCACTAATTATAGCGGTTACGATCCGGAAGTCAGCATTACTTCGGGCGCTATGTCACCTAATGTTGACTATGCTGCTTATCCTTCTAGCCGTACGTATTCTATGGGTATAAATCTAGCTTTTTAACATCAAAATACTGAAAATATGAAGAAATATATATTATCCTTACTGATAGGAACAGCGCTGCTTTCAAGCTGTTTGGATGTAGATATTGTAGACCGTGTAGAAAAAGAGGACGGATTCTTCAAAACGGAAGATCATGCCTTGGCGGCTATTAACGGGGTATATTCCACTCTTTACGCTTTCGCTTATCATAAAACAAACTGGGCTATCATACTTCCGACCTATGAAGACGCTATGTTCTCTACCGGAAATGCTGTACCTGCCACTGTTTCCAACAATACACACAGTGCTGGTTCCGCTCCAGTTGTTAATTTTTGGGGAGAGCTATATAATGGCATTAAAAACGCTAATGAAGTAATAGCACGTGTTCCTTCTATTTCCTTCAAAAGTGAAAATGATAAGAATCGAATCATTGCAGAAGCCTACTTTCTGAGAGCACTTTATCATTATGACTTAATGCGCTTGTATGGTGGTGTTAATGGTATTCCTATTGTTATTGAGCCTGTGACCGGAATTGAAAACGCATATGTACCACAATCTCCCGCATCTAAAGTTTACGAACAGATAATAAGTGATTTTGAATATGCAGCCGGACTGAACGATGATGATACTCCCCGTTTGCCGAAACGTTTAGATCCGGCGTACACAAGCGGACGTGTAACTAACGGAGCTGCTCATGCATTTTTGGCGGAAGTCTACTTGACTCTCGGAAGATGGGAGGATGCGGCCAGAGAAGCCCAAGAGGTGATTTCTTCCGAACAATATACGTTTGTCAATGATTATCAGAATTTATGGGACATTGAGCAAGAGTCATTAGCTCAAACCGAACATATCTTCTCAGTACCTTTCTTTCGTGACAAAGATGCTTTAGCAGATCAGTCATTGGGTTCTAATATTGCTCATTTATTTAATCCGGCAGGTGTGCAGGTTGGTGGTAAATTGGTTTCTGGAAATCCCTATGGAAAAGGAGCAGGAGCTCATAGGGTACAAAAATGGTTTATCAAATATTTCCAGGACGATCAGGGTAATCTAGGATACAGTGACCCCTCTGTTGATGCATCCATTGATGAATCCAAACTCATTTCTAAAGATTACCGGATTGAGGTTACATTCTGGAGACGTTTTCAACAAAAGAACAATAATACAGGAGTATTGGGCAATATCGTAACCGTATATCCTGCTGCCGGAGGCAACTCACAGGAGAACTGGGGATATATCCGCAAATTTATTGATCCGCAAGGTATCAATAACCGTACCAATGAAAACGATATGCCACGTCTGCGTCTGTCCGATATGTATCTTATAAGAGCAGAAGCATTGAACGAACTTGGAAAGTACACAGAAGCCTGCCAGGCTATCGATATGGTGCGTGAACGTGCGCGCAAAGCGAACGGAACCGAACGTGCTTATCCGAAGTATATAGGTTCGGACAGACCCGATAATATCGGACGTACCTTGACCAAACAAGAATTCCGCTGGCTGGTATTCATGGAACGGGGATTGGAATTTGCCGGTGAACAGAAACGCTGGTTCGACCTTATTCGTATGAAGTATGATGAAAACACGCAGATGTATGACTACATAAAGGATACATTCATTCCATCACGACCGGCTGCGGATGTACAAAAGCAAGGAGTTATGGCTGCAAGAAAGAAATATTTTCCGATACCATTTGCAGAGGTTTCTCGCAATGATGGAGTACAGCAAAATCCCGGGTACTAAAGATATATGTTTAAATTAAGCACTCCCATGAAAGGAGAAATAAATTATGAATAGACTATTTTTGAGTGTTTCTGTTGCATTAAGTGCGACAACTTGCTCTTTTGCGCAGCAAATCACGCAGCCTAATTTGGTGTTGTTCATAGCCGATGATTGTTCATATTACGATTTAGGTTGCTATGGAAGTGTGGATTCGAAAACACCCAATATAGATAATTTTGCCACACAGGGAGTGCGTTTCACCCAAGCCTATCAAGCTGCTCCTATGTCATCGCCTACCCGCCATAATCTGTATACAGGTTTATGGCCTGTGGGTAGCGGAGCTTATCCAAACCATACTTGTGCTGATCAGGGTACTTTAAGCGTTGTGCATCATTTGCATCCATTGGGGTATAAAGTAGCTTTGATTGGAAAGAAGCATGTTGCTCCAAAGTCAGTATTTCCCTTTGATCTCTACGTGCCTAGTGAAAAGGGGGAATTACATTTTGAAGCTATTCAGGAATTTATCGCTGATTGCAAAAGGAAAGGCCAGCCGTTTTGCCTGTTTGTTGCTTCCAATCAGCCACATACCCCTTGGAATAAAGGTGATGTCTCACAGTTCGATCCGGATAAATTAACTTTGGCACCTATGTATGTAGATGTTCCACAAACACGTCAGGAGTTTACTAAGTATCTTGCAGAAGTCAACTTTATGGATCAGGAGTTTGGTAACGTACTCTCTATTCTGGAACAGGAAAAGGTCGCTGATCAATCTGTTGTAGTATATTTGAGTGAACAAGGAAACAGTCTGCCTTTTGCCAAATGGACTTGTTATGATGCAGGCGTACATTCGGCATGCATTGTCCGCTGGCCGGGAGTAGTCAAATCGGGGAGTGTCAGTGATGCATTAGTAGAATATGTGGATATAGTTCCTACTTTTGTAGATATAGCAGGAGGAAAACCGCAGGCGAGAGTAGATGGTGAAAGCTTTAAATCTGTTTTGACAGGGAAGAAGAAGGAGCATAAGAAATATTCTTTCTCTCTTCAGACTAGCAGGGGAATAAATAAAGGTCCGGAGTACTACGGGATACGCTCAGCCTATGATGGAAGATATCGATATATTGTTAACCTTACTCCGGAGGCAACCTTCCAGAATGCGATGACTGCTACGCCTTTATTTAAAGAATGGGAACAGCTTGCAGAGACAGATTCCCATGCAAAGGCGATGACATTCAAGTATCAGCATCGTCCTGCCATTGAATTGTACGATGTACGGAATGATCCATTTTGCATGAACAATTTGGCAGGAGATACGAAATACTCCAATATTATTATTCGGCTGGATGCAGAACTAAAGAAATGGATGAAAGCGTGTGGAGACGAAGGGCAAGCTACCGAAATGCGGGCGTTTGATCATATGCCTTCCAAACAAAAGTGATGTGTAAACAGTGTGCAGATTGAAGTAGATACTTCTAATGGTCTTCATCCTATGGGACAATGGATTCAGGAGGATAAATGTTTTATCTTTGATATTGATGAGGTCAGTTATCTCGCTATCCAATGACAGATATAAATAAACCTGTTAATTTGAATGAAATGATAAAAAGTATAATAATGCGAATTAAACTAATACGGTGTATAGAATTAAAGGCTATTGTAACATTATCTTTAGTTCTTATTAATAGTGGAAACCTATTAATAGGTAGCAACCTGTTTATTAGAGATAACAATGATTTAAGTGCAGATACGATTTTGAGATATAATCACTATCCTACAGGTAAACTTTATGTTTATTATTCCAAAGACCAAACGAATCAGAGTTCTCCGGCTGTTATTTTCTTTTTTGGTGGAGGTTGGAATTCCGGTTCTCCTAAACAATTTGAACCACAAGCCAGTTATTTGAATAAGTATGGAGTAACAGTTGTATTAGCTGATTATCGAACCCAAAAGAATGCGGGTACGACTCCTAAAGAAGCTTTAATGGATGCAAAATCAGCTATGCGTTATTTGAAGCAGCATGCAATGTCCATACATGTTGATCCTGATAAAATATTGGCAGGTGGTGGCTCTGCAGGTGGACATTTGGCTGCTGCAACAGCTTTTTGTCATCAAATTAATAATCCGGAGGATGATCTTAATGTGTCATCAATTCCTAAAGCTTTGATCCTTTTTAATCCGGTTATAGATAATGGACCTCATGGGTACGGATTCGACAGAGTAAAAGATTATTATAGAGATTTTTCTCCTATACATAATATAAAAAAAGATGCTCCTCCTGCTATATTTTTTTTAGGGAGTGAGGATAATATTGTTTTGCTTGAAACGGCTCTAAAGTTTAAGAAGAAAATGGAATATGTAGGGTCACGTTGCGATTTATTGGTATATCCGGGGCAAAAGCATGGCTTTTTTAATGCTAAGTTTGAAGAATTTTTTGAAAAAACGATGTCAGCTACTGTGGTCTTCTTGAAATCTTTAGGATATATTAAATAGAGGCTTTTGATTTTCCAGTCGTTTTTTATCGGGGATTTTTCCATTTAAGCTGTTTGCATATTAAAAAGCACTTAGAATTTGGAAATTTCCTCTTTATTATGGTTAATTTCTGATTCGGTTCTGAATCTGCTTCCCAACTACTGCAACCATTGCCGTCGAATACAATAAACATTTTCTTTATAAAAAATAATGTCCGCTGGTGCATAAATTAATTCGTCCGCCTATAGACAACGTTTCGTCCGGCTATAGGCAAACGCAACGTCGGCTATAGGCAAACTTGCGTCCGGCTATAGGCGGACGAATTAATTTATGCACTGAAAGGGATTATTTATTGCACAAGCCGGAGCTAAATTTAGCATAGGAATTCTTTATCCAATAAATTTTCTACTTTTAAGTTTGTTTTTTAAATTACAGATTCAATTGTTTGATAAATTCAGTAGGAGTGATATTAAATTCTTTCTTAAAACATTTTGTAAAATAGTTAGGGTCGGACATTCCTACGGCGTACGAAGCTTCTGATACGTTCATGCCATTCTGTAAATGAATCTTTGCTTCTTTCATCTTTATAGTCCGCATGAACTGGGTGATAGAACATCCGGTCAATGATTTAAGCTTGGTATGCAACAGGCTTCGGCTCACTTTCATATGAGTAATAATTTCAGTAACTCCGAACTCTTCGTCTTTGATATTAGCCATAATCAGGTCAACTAACTCTTTCATAAATATTTCATCACGTGGGTTGTTCGTTATTTGTGTAATGTTCAGCTTCTCGATCCGCTTGAAATACTCAATGTTCTGCTTTCTGTTAGTACGCATATTCTGAACCAATAGTTCCAGATTCTGTGCATTAAAAGGCTTGGTTATATACGCATCCGCCCCTTTCAAGTACCCTTGAGTATGATCCAATTCATCCGTTTTAGCAGTTAGCAGAATTACCGGGATATGACTGCTATTCAAATCCTGTTTGACGTATGCCGTTAATTCCAGACCATCCATCACGGGCATCATTACATCACTGACTATCAGATCGGGCAGTTGCTTCTTCAGTAACTTACAGGCCTCAGCACCATTGTAAGCACGAAATACCTGATAATCTTTGCTAAATATCTCTGCCAGATAATCATTCA
The DNA here is from genome assembly GCA_019412825.1 of Bacteroides thetaiotaomicron. Classification (GTDB taxonomy): domain Bacteria; phylum Bacteroidota; class Bacteroidia; order Bacteroidales; family Bacteroidaceae; genus Bacteroides; species Bacteroides thetaiotaomicron_A. The sequence continues at coordinate 515,933 of DXOL01000029.1, forward strand.
TCTCTTTATTATCTTCTACAATAAGGATACTTTCTTTGACGTCAGTATTATCTTGCTCGGTAGAAATCAACTGGTCGGGAATCAGTTCAATCGTTTCTTTCATCCGCAGATTATATTTCTGTATTTCTTCGGACGTGATACTTTCCAAAGATTTCTCCGAAGAGCTATAGGCAGATTCTGAAACATTCAGGCTGACGATAAATTCCGATCCCTTTCCGACTTCGCTTTCAACCTTAATCTCCCCCTTATGCATATGAATCAGTGACTTCGTGAGAGATAACCCCAATCCGAAGCCTTCTCTATGATCCTTTTTTTCTACTTGGAAGTAGCTGTCAAAGATTTTATCTTTCATCTCTTTAGGAATCCCTCTGCCGCTGTCTTTTACTGATATTTCGATGAAATTTTCCGAATCTTTTTTGAGAAGCTTGGCACTGAGTTTCACATAATCTCCCGGCTGGGTGTATTTGAAAGCATTAGACAGCAGATTATACATGATGCGTTCCAGCTTGGATGGAGAGAACCAGACTTCTTCATCCGTTTCTTCCAGACTGACAATGAAATCAATCTCCTTTTCCTTAGATACAATATCGAAGATATGAGAAATCTCTTCCAGGAAATGCATGATGTTTCCTTTTCTGACGTTAATTTCCATTTGCTGCATTTCGATTTTACTGAAAGTGAGCAGTTCATCAATAAGATAATGCATTCTGTTGGCATTGCGGTAGATGACTTCCAGTTTCTCGCGATCATTATTATCGATTTGTTTCTGTTTGATGAGCCGCTGAAGTGGTGACAGGATCAAAGTCAACGGTGTTTTCAGATCATGAGATACGTACGTAAAGAAGTTTATTTTCGATTGATTCATCTTCTCCATATTAACCCGTTGCTCATGTTCCGTTTTCAGTCTCATAAGAAGAATCAACCTGGCTTTGGTATATTTATATGCCAAATAGATGATGCAGAGAACCATACATACGTAGGTCAGATAGGCCCATATAGAAAGCCACCACGGAGGTAGTACATGGATAGTCAACTCTTTCTGTCCTTTTTCATCCCAGTTTACTCCGTCATTGCTTGCTTTAATCTTCAATGTATAATCTCCGGTCGGGAGATTAGAGAAACGTACCTGATGCTGATTGCCTACAAACTGCCATTCTTTATCGATGCCTTCCAGCTTCATGGCATATTGCGTTTTATCTTTGTATTGATAATTAAGCCCTGAGTATTCGATACGTATGGATTGTGCCTGTTCGTGGGTAAGCGTCATCACATCACTTTCAGAGATAGAGGCGGGCAGTAGCGCATCCGGATTGCTGGAAGATACGACATCGTTATTGCTCCATACTCCTGTCAAAGCGATATTAAAATGAGGTTCTACAGGGCGCACCTGTTCAGGATAGAAAGAAATCATTCCATTAATTGTTCCGAAGAACAGTTCGCCGTCGGGTTTCTTGCAGACAGAGGAATAATTGAACTGATTGGTCGGCAGTCCGTCGGCTATGGTATACCGGCTGATTAATCCGGATTTCGGCTGAATATTACATAATCCGTTGTCTGTTCCTATCCATATAGTGTTCTGATCATCTTCTATTATACCTTTTATAGCGTTCGATCCCAATTCTTTCTTCGAATAACTTTTCAATTTTTCGCCTTTTTTATTCAGAACAAAAAGCCCGTCATTGTTCGTTCCTGCCCAAATATTCCCCTGCGAGTCCATATATAAATAAGTCATATACAACTTACTGGATGAGAATTGTGGAAGAGGTGTCTGTTCTTCTGTTCGTTTGTTTATCTGGTATATTCCATTTTGACGGTTTCCAGTCCAGATAATGCTGTCATTGAGGTTAAGCATGCAAAAGACAGGAAGTGCAGAAACTTTTTTCAACTGGAAACTGCCGTTCTGTTTCTTCAAGGTAAATAGTCCCGACGGCCCTCCATACCAGATTTTGCCGGTTTCGTCTTCTATGATGCAGAAACCGGATGAGTTTTTCCCCATTCCGTCATTAAAAGAAAGCGTTTTGTTCTCTTTGGGCATATAATAGTTCATTCCCCGAAGAAACAGACCGATCCATAGGTTCTGTTTACTGTCAATCAGCAAGGAATGTATATTCCGGGCTTTTATATTCATCCGTTCATGGAGTCGTTCGGAACGCGTTATTTCCCGATTGCTGTTCAGGTAGTTAAGCCCTCCGTCTTCGGTAGCAATATAGAGACCGTTGTCTGGGGTATTGATGATCTGGCGTACAGCTTTACCACTCAGATGATTGGGAGAGTTTCCATAAGGATAAATCCGGAACTGATCTGAAGCATATATAAAATAATTCACACCACCGAAATAGGTTCCAACCCACATGTTATGATTGTAATCTTCAAAAAGGCTATAAATAGGAGAATCGTTCAGATTACTCAAGTCACTTTCCGACTGCTGATAGTGAGTCACTAACCGAAAGGTCTGGTCATAAATGAAAATTCCATTTTCGGTTCCCAGCCAGATGTTGTTCATAGTATCAGTTGTTGCACATCTGAATTGTCTGATATCCTTGATCGCGGCCAGAGGATACAGCGAATCATTATTGATATTATACACAAATACCTCTTGAGGTGTATTGAATAACAACTGATTGCCCGGCAACATAACTAATTGAATGCACGTTTCCAAAAATGGACGGATGTTCAAAGGCAGTGGTTCAAATTGTTCCTTCTTTAGATTATAGCGTTTCACCCCTTTGTTACTGTTTATCCATAGAACATTGTTTGAGTCTTCTACCAGTCCACGAATATTTTCTCCTTTTCCTTCATTTAATATAAAAGGAGTGAAGCAGTTTTTTTCATTATCGTATTGATAGATGCCGTTACTGCATCCGGTCAGTAATCTGCTGTCAGACGTGTTCAGAAATAAGACACTGTTCTTATTGTTTCCCTCTATGTGATAGCGTGTGAATTGTTCATTCTGGGGATTGTATTTGCAGATTCCTTGCTCCGTAGAAATCCAGAGGACATTCCGGCAGGGGTCATTATATAGTTTGGTGATAAAATCATGGCTGATCGTAGTGGAATCCCCTTCTTCGTGAAAGTACCGGGTAATATTATACCCATCATATCTGCATAATCCATTCCTGGTGCCAAACCACATAAATCCCTTACTATCCTGAGATATGGCATTGACAGTATTATGAGAAAGCCCTTCTGTAATACTTAGCTGTTTGAAGCGGACATTATTATATTGGATTTTTCCTTCCGCAAATGTCGGATGAAGCAGGAATAATAAATAAACTGCTACCGATATAAGATTTTTGAGTGTACTCCTTTTCATATCTGATTCTACTCCTTGTTTAACGCTCAAAGATAGTCTTTTTTCTATCGGTTTTTCTAGTACAAATGTATATTCCATTAGAAATTATGTGCACAATCGAAGCTTTATGGGTTCAAACAATACATGCTTCCTTATATTGAACATGATGTTACGAACGTTTATTCTTTGAATTCTCTACATTTGTATCGTAAACCAAATGAAAAGACCATGAAAACAAAATTTTGCAGAACGGCAGTGTATTGCCTGTGCTGTTTTATGTTTATCCAGCCGATAACAGGAAGCCAGGTAAATGATACTCATGAGGGTGTTTTGCATATCGACAAACAGAAAACACACAAAGTAAGCCGTGTCCAATATGGGTTCCATTATGAAGAGATTGGTATGATAGGAGAAGGTGCCTTGCATGCCGAACTGGTGCGCAACCGTTCATTCGAAGAAGCAACTCCACCCGCAGATCTGGCGGTCAAAAATGGGCTTTATCAGAATGTGCCGAATCCGCATGGAAAAAACAAAGATGTATTTCATGTAGACCCTCTGATCGGATGGAACACTTATCCTCTGTCTTATACTCCCATTTTCATTAGCCGTACAGAAGAAAATCCTCTGAATAAGGAGAATAAGTATTCAATGCTGGTCAACGTGACTGAAGATATTGCAAACAATCCGGAGGCAATGATTCTGAATCGGGGATATTACGGTATGAATCTACGAAAGGAGGTATCCTATCATCTTTCCATGTATATAAAAAGCAAAAATTATACAGCTCCTCTTCAAGTTATGCTGGTAGACGAACAAGGTAAACCGGTCAGTACTCAGCTTGTTTTGGATGTAAAGGGTAAAGAGTGGACGAAACTTACCGGAACATTAAAACCTGATAAAGATGTCAAACGGGGGATGCTTGCCATTCAGCCGTTAGGTAAAGGGCAATTCCAACTGGATGTCGTCTCTTTATTCCCTTCTGATACATGGGACAATGGAAAATCAGTTTTTCGGGCGGATATTATGCAGAACTTGAAAGAATATGCACCGGATTTCATTCGTTTTCCCGGCGGATGTATTGTGCATGGGGTGAATGAAGCTACCATGTACCACTGGAAAAAGACAATAGGTCCCATTGAAAATCGACCGGGACAATGGAGTAAATGGGCGCCTTACTACCGTACAGATGGAATTGGTTATCATGAGTTTTACGAATTGTGCGAATATTTGGGAGCAGATGCTATGTACGTAATCCCTACAGGGATGATCTGTACAGGTTGGGTAAAGCAAAGTTCTCCCTGGAATTTCATTCAACCGGACGTTGATCTGGATGCTTATATTCAGGATGCACTGGATGCCATAGAATACGCAATTGGTCCGGAAACCAGCAAATGGGGGGCTTTACGTGTAAAGAACGGACATCCGAAGCCTTTCCCTCTAAAGTACATTGAAATTGGAAACGAAGACTTCGGACCTGTTTATTGGGAACGTTACGAGAAGATTTATCAAGCGTTACACAAACAGTACCCCGACTTGATATACATAGCCAACAGTATCATAGGCAAAGAAAATGACGACAAACGGATTGATATTGCGAAGTTTGTGAACCCGAAGAATGTGAAGGTATTCGATGAACACCATTATCAACCTGTCGAATGGGCTTGCAAGCAGCATTACCGTTTTGACAACTATGAACGGGGAATAGCGGATTTGTTTGTTGGAGAATTGGGCATTGACGGGAAGTATCCCTATAATCTGTTAGCCAGCGGAGCGGTACGAATGTCTCTTGAACGTAATGGAGACTTGAATCCATTATTGGCAGAACGTCCGGTGATGCGCCATTGGGATTTTTCAGAGCATCGTCAGTTGCACTCTATGCTAATCAATGGGGTAGATTGCAGCATCAGGACATCTTTCTATTATTTATCAAAAATGTTCAGAGACCACACTTTCGATGTTTGCCTGGATGCTGGGATTCAGGGGATGAAGGGTTTGCAGAATGTCTTTGTTACGATGGGATATGATAGTGAAAGTAAAGAATATATCCTGAAATTGATCAATTTGAGAAAACAGGAGGTGGTACTTCAAACAGCAGTGAAAGGATTTGGGAAAAAGATACAGGCACAAAAAATAACATTGAGTCTGGAACCCGGCAAGAATAACACTCCGGAAATGCCGGATGCAGTAAAGCCAGTTCAGTCGACCGTAACACTGGACTTAAACAAAGATTTGCAGCTTGAGGCTTCTTCAATGATTGTATACCGTTTTAAATAAGATAAATATGAGAAATGCAGCATTTTGTATTACGGGATTGGCATTACAGGGTTTGTCTATGTCATTGATGGCACAAACCGACAAGCCGAATATTGTAATCATTATGACCGATCAGCAGCGTGCTGACCTATGTGGCAGAGAAGGTTTTCCTCTGGAAGTTACTCCTTATGTAGATCAATTAGCTCAGGAAAATGTATGGTTTAACAAAGCATATACTGTAGCACCGGCCAGTTCTCCTGCCCGCTGCTCCATGTTCACCGGACGTTTTCCTTCGGCAACCCATGTACGTACCAACCACAACATTCCGGACATATTTTTTGAACAGGATTTGGTGGGTGTATTAAAAGAAAACGGATATAAAACAGCACTTGTAGGTAAAAACCATGCTTATCTGAAACCTGCTGACTTGGACTTTTGGTCAGAATACGGGCATTGGGGTAAAAATAAGAAAACGACTCCCGAAGAAAAAGAGACGGCTCGTTTCTTAAACCAGAAAGCCAGGGGACAATGGCTGGAACCTTCGCCAATTCCTGTAGAAGAGCAACACCCTGCTAAAATCGTTAATGAGACATTGTCATGGATAGAGAGTCAAAAAGAGAATCCTTTCTTTGTGTGGGTATCTTTCCCGGAACCTCATAATCCTTATCAGGTTTGCGAACCCTATTATTCTATGTTTTCGCCGGATAAGCTTCCCGTATTGAAGACGTCACGTAAAGATTTGGAAAAGAAAGGAGAGAAATATCGCATTTTAGCAGAACTGGAAGATGCGTCTTGTCCTAATCTGGAACAGGACCTACCCAGAATCCGTGCTAATTATATCGGCATGATCCGTTTAATAGATGACCAGATAAAGAGACTGATTGAATCGCTAAAAGCCAGCGGGCAGTTTGAAAATACAATCTTTGTTGTTCTTTCAGATCATGGCGATTATTGGGGAGAATACGGGTTGATCCGCAAAGGAGCCGGACTTTCTGAAAGTCTCGCACGTATCCCGATGGTATGGGCAGGATATCATGTCAAGAATCAATCAGCCCCTATGGATAGCCATGTGTCAATTGCTGATATTTTTCCTACTCTTTGTTCTGCAATCGGTGCCAAGATTCCGGCTGGTGTTCAAGGTCGTAGCTTATGGCCGATGTTGACCGGAAAAGAATACCCCAAAGAAGAGTTTTCCAGCATTGTCGTACAACAAGGTTTTGGAGGAGCACATGTCGGACTGGATTCTTCTCTTACTTTCGAACAGGAAGGGGCATTGACGCCGGGTAAGATTGCATACTTTGATGAACTCAATACCTGGACTCAAAGCGGTACCTCTCGTATGGTCAGAAAAGACGACTGGAAACTGGTGATGGATAACTATGGAAACGGAGAACTATATAATCTTAAGAAAGATCCTTCGGAAGTAGATAACCTGTTTGGTAAAAAGAAATATAGTGCTGTTCAGACAGAGCTTCTGACGAAGTTAGTCGCATGGGAATTACGTCTGCAGGATCCACTCCCTCTTCCCCGGAAACGTTATCATTTTAAACAGGATGCTTATAATTATCTCCAACCTGAACAATAATAAATCAAAAGAATGTACATATTGACGGATATTAAAGACATTGTTCCATGAGCTCAATCCTGTAACAGCCTACTTTTGTATCCGTAAATAATAAAACTGTAATCTATGAAATTTATATTGCGATTAGGACTTGCTTTACTGACAGGATTTGTCTCAGTCAGCACAGCATCGGCACAAGCATATGGAACTGCTGATACAAACGCTCCGGAGCTGCGTGTCCCAAAATCTGTTCAACCGGCATTTGACTACTGGATGCGTGACACATGGGCAACACTAGGTCCCGACGGTTACTACTATATCACTGGAACCACTTCTACCCCCGACCGTCACTTTCCGGGACAGAGACATTGCTGGGATTGGAATGACGGTTTGTATCTTTGGCGCTCCAAAGACCTGAAGATATGGGAAGCCATGGGACGAATCTGGTCAATGGAAAAAGACGGTACCTGGCAGAAAGATCCCAAAGTATATAAAGAGGGAGAGAAATATGCGAAAAAGTCTATCAATAATGATCCGATGGATAACCGTTTTCACGCTGTATGGGCACCGGAAATGCACTATATAAAGAGTGCGAAAAATTGGTTTATTGTAGCCTGCATGAATCAATCGGCAGGCGGAAGAGGCTCTTTTATTCTGCGGAGTACTACCGGGAAGCCGGAGGGACCTTATGAAAATATCGAAGGTAACGAGGATAAAGCCATTTTTCCAAACATTGACGGAAGCCTGTTTGAAGATACGGATGGTACCGTATATTTTGTCGGTCACAACCACTATATAGCACGCATGAAACCAGATATGAGTGGTTTGGCAGAAGAGATAAAGACATTAAAAGAAAGTAAATACTCTCCGGAGCCGTATGTTGAAGGAGCATTCATCTTTAAATATGATGGAAAATATCATTTGGTACAAGCTATTTGGGCACACCGCACGGCGAAGGGGGACACTTATGTCGAGAAGGAAGGGGTAACTAATAAGAAAACTCGTTATAGCTATGATTGTATCATTGCCACTGCTGACAATGTATATGGTCCTTATGGTAAACGGTATAACGCAATTACCGGCGGCGGACACAACAATCTGTTTCAGGATAAGGATGGCAACTGGTGGGCAACCATGTTTTTTAACCCTCGTGGCGCACAGGCGGCCGAATATAAAGTGACATGCCGGCCGGGATTGATTCCGATGCTTTATGAAAACGGAAAATTTAAACCTAATCACAATTATCAGGCAAAATGAAAACATCACTATTGATAACCGGGGGATTGGCTTTCGGAGCAATGACTTTTGCGCAAGAAAAGCCTAATATCATTGTTATATTGGCGGACGATCTGGGTTTCTCCGATTTAGGTTGCTACGGAGGAGAAGTACAGACACCGGTATTGGATAAGATGGCCAAACAGGGTGTCCGTATGACACAAATGTATAACAGTGCGCGGAGTTGTCCGTCACGTGCCAATTTATTAACCGGACTTTATCCGCATCAGACAGGGTTAGGACACATGGATGCAACCCGTCCGGCATGGCCGAAAGGATATGCCGGCTTTCGTTCCAATTCTGACAACGTTACCATTGCCGAAGTATTAAAAGATGCCGGATATTTCACAGCCATGTCCGGTAAATGGCATCTGGGCAAATCCGCCAATCCGATAAACCGCGGTTTCCAGGAATATTATGGTTTGTTAGGTGGATTCAACTCTTTTTGGAATCCGGACGTATATACCCGATTGCCTAAGGATCGTAACCCACGTCAATATAAAGAGGGAGAATTTTATGCTACTAACGTAATAACCGATTATGCCATAGACTTTATTAATCAGGCACATCAGGAAGAAAAACCTTTGTTTCTGTATTTGGCATACAATGCTGCTCATTTTCCGTTGCACGCTCCGAAAGAAGTAACGGATAAATATATGAAGATTTACCTGCAGGGTTGGGATAAGATTCGAGATCAACGTTGGAAACGAATAGTAAAGATGGGGCTTCTGCAAGGAAAACCAGCATTAAGCCCGCGTGGTGTTGTTCCCGAAAGTTTGTTTGAGGATGAGACACATCCGCTGCCTGCCTGGGATTCTTTAACAAAGGAACAGCAGACTGACCTGGCTCGCCGTATGGCTATTTATGCTGCCATGATAGATATTATGGATACCAATATTGGTCGGGTATTGGATACTTTACAGAAGAACGGCGAACTGGATAATACATTTATCATGTTCATGTCGGATAACGGAGCTTGTGCCGAATGGCATGAATTTGGTTTCGACAAGCAAACTGGAACAGAATATCATACTCATGTTGGTGCTGAATTAGACCAGATGGGACTACCGGGAACTTATCATCATTACGGAACCGGCTGGGCAAACGTTTGTTGTACCCCATTTACACTTTATAAACATTATGCGCATGAAGGTGGAATATCCACTCCTTGCATTATCCAGTGGGGTAAACAGATCAAACACAAAGGCAGTATTGACCATCAACCGGCACAATTCTCGGATATCATGGCAACTTGCATCGAACTGGCAGGGACTAAATATCCCGAAGAATACGAAGGAAGAAAGATTGTACCTACACCGGGCAAGTCAATCCTTCCTATTGTACGCGGTGAAGAAATGCCGGACCGTTATATCTATGCGGAACATGAAGGTAATCGTATGGTACGCAAAGGTGACTGGAAACTGGTCTCTGCGAATTTTAGAGGTGATGAATGGGAACTCTATAATATCAAAGAAGACCGCACAGAACAACATAATCTGATAAAGGAATACCCTGAAATGGCAAAGGAACTGGAAGACGCTTATTTTGAGTGGGCAGACCATAGTGATGTGCTTTATTTCCCGAAGGTTTGGAATACTTATAATAAAGGACGCCGGAAGGACTTTAAAGAATATAGAGATAAGTAGGAAAACACAGTAGGAAAGAAAAGATAGGAACTTATGAACAAGAAACTACTAATTGCAGTATTTGTAAGTGCTATGGCACATACGTTCGCTTGCGCAGCAAGCCCGAAAGAAAATAGAATGAAAACAGTTTGGGCTGATAAAGTTACGTCGGAAAATGTATGGCAGAGTTATCCGCGTCCTCAGTTACAACGTTCGCAATGGATGAATCTGAACGGGTTATGGCAGTATGCGGTTACTACTCAGGATACACCTAAAAAAGAAGTGAAGTTCGAGGGACAGATTCTCGTTCCGTTTGCTATCGAATCTTCCCTTTCGGGGGTGCAGCGTTCTTTTCTGCCTACCGAGAAATTGTGGTATCAGCGTAACTTTACCCTTGATGACGCATGGAAAGGAAAAACAGTGATTTTGCATTTCGGAGCTGTAGATTATGAATGTCAGGTATGGGTAAACAACAAATTGGCGGGCATTCATAAAGGGGGGAATAATCCTTTCTCTTTCGATGTAACCAAATTGCTGAGAAAAGGTGGTTCGCAACTTGTTGAGGTTGCTGTTATCGACCCTACGGATACGGAGTCAATTTCCCGTGGCAAGCAACAGTTGGAGCCGAAAGGTATCTGGTATTCTCCGGTATCCGGTATTTGGCAGACTGTGTGGTTGGAGGCTGTAAATTCAACCCATATTCTTCAGGTTCTTCCTACAGCTGATATTCATAAAAAGACGGTTAGTCTGGACATCAGTGTAGCTAAAGCCAAAGGAGGAGAAAAAGTAAAAGTGGAATTACTGGACAAAGGTAAGGTAGTGGGTACGACAGAGCAAAAATTAGCCTCAAAGATAGAAATGGAAGTTCCGGAGGCTGTTCTTTGGAGTCCGTCTTCTCCGAAACTTTACCATCTGAATATTGAGTTGTTAAGTCAAGGACAAGTAATAGATAAGGTAAAAAGCTACTTTGCGATGCGTGAGGTCAGTATCCGCAAAGATGAATGTGGTTACCAGCGTATTTGTCTGAATGGTGATCCAATATTCCAGTATGGAACACTGGATCAAGGCTGGTGGCCGGATGGTTTGCTGACACCTCCTTCCGAAGAAGCAATGCTTTGGGATATGGTTCAGCTCAAAAATATGGGATTTAATACCATACGCAAACACATTAAAGTAGAACCGGAGCAATATTATTATTATGCCGATTCGTTGGGTTTGATGATGTGGCAGGATATGGTATCCGGCTTCTCTACCGAAAGAAAAGATGAAGAACATATTAAGCCCAATGCGCAAACGGACTGGAATGCACCCGCATCACATACTAACCAATGGCAACAGGAGATGTTCGAGATGATTGACCGTCTGCGTTTTTATTCCTGTATCACAACGTGGGTAGTCTTCAATGAAGGATGGGGACAGCATAATACGGTAGAAATAGTGGAAAAGGTAATGGAATACGATAAAAGCCGTATCATTGACGGAGTAACCGGCTGGACAGACAGAGGAGTAGGCCATATGTATGATGTACACAATTATCCGTCTGCTTCCATGATTTTGCCCGCTTGTAATGGCAATCGGATTTCTGTCTTAGGAGAATTCGGAGGGTATGGATGGGCCATCAAAGAACATCTGTGGAATCCCGGTATGCGGAACTGGGGATATAAAAATATTGACGGAGCAATGGCGCTGATGGATAACTATGGTCGTTTGGTCTATGATTTGGAGACATTGATAGCACAGGGGCTGAGTGCGGCGATTTATACACAAACCACTGATGTCGAAGGTGAAGTAAATGGTCTGATTACTTATGACCGGAAAGTTATTAAAATTCCGGAAGGCTTGTTGCATATCATGCACGATCGTTTATATCATGTCAATCCGGCGAAAGTCATTACTTTGGTGCCCGATGCTCAGAATGGGAGTGCGGTCAGCCGTGCAGTCAGCCTTAACGGGCAGGAGTCGAAAATAACCTCTTTGCCTTTCGATTGTCCTCCCCGTTCGGAAATTGTGTCGGAAACCTCATTTGATGTCAATGAGGAATTCAGCCATTTGTCTTTGTGGGTGCGTGCTACCGGAGATGTGAAGGTATGGTTGAATGGAGTGGAGGTCTTTTCGCAGGAGGTGAAACAAACCAGGCAATATAATCAGTACAATATCAGTAATTATTGCCGATATTTGCGAAAAGGAAAGAATGAGTTGAAAATCGAAGTACGGGAAACTAAAAAGATGAGCTTTGATTTCGGTTTGAGGGCTTACTGATCGGACACGTTTTTATTCCCAATACTTGCAATAATTTCTCAAAGAAGGCCGTCGGTTTCTGAAAGACTTTTATCTTTGCAGATATAATACATATGGCGCTATGAGAAAGATTATTTTGATTTTCGTGACAATTGTCCTTCCCTGTTTGCTTTGCGCAAGAAATGATGATAAGAGTACAGATATGCTGCTTCGTGAGATTGACGGAATTATCAAGAACCGTCAGACTTACGGAGCAGAAAAGGAGGCACGCATCTCCGATTTGAAGAAGTTGCTGTCCGAGGCTACCTCCGATGAGCAGCGTTATGGATTTTGCGGCAGGCTTTTCGATGAATATCGGGCTTATAATCTGGACTCTTCGTATGTATATGCACAGCGGAAGCAGGGACTGGCTTCTCATTTGAACAAACAGGATTATCTGGATGATGCCGCCATGAATATGGCAGAGGTGATGGGAACCACCGGAATGTACAAGGAAGCTCTGGAGCAGTTGGGACAGATAGACAAGAAAACCCTGTCTGATTATCTCTATCCCTATTATTACCACTTGTATCGTACTATTTACGGTTTGATGGGAGATTATGCCGTCACCGAGAAGGAGAAAAAAGAGTATTACCGGATGACGGACCTGTATCGGGATTCCCTTTTACAGACTAATGCCTCCGACTCATTGGGTCATGTGCTGGTGATGGCCGACAAATGCACCGTACATGCCCAATATGATCAGGCAATAACCATGCTGACCGACTTCTACCGGAAACCCTCTCTGGACGATCATTCCAAGGCGATGATTACTTATACCTTGTCAGAAGCCTATCGCCTCAAAGGAGACAAGAAAGGGCAGAAACACTTTCTGGCTCTCTCGGCCATCGCCGATTTAAAATCGGCAGTCAAAGAATACGTCTCCCTGCGGAAACTCGCCTCTCTTGTATATGAAGACGGAGACATTGACCGTGCATACAACTATCTGAAATGCTCGCTCGAAGATGCTACGCTCTGCAACGCCCGCCTTCGTACACTGGAAATCTCGCAAGTCTTCCCCATCATCGATCAGGCTTACCAGCTGAAAACCAAGCGGCAGCAACAGGAAATGAAGATATCTTTGATTTGTATCAGTCTGCTTTCCGTCTTTCTGCTGGTGGCTATATTCTTCGTTTACAAGCAGATGAAGAAAGTGGCTGCCGCCCGTCGGGAAGTGATTGACACGAATACGCTTCTGCAAGAGCTGAACGGTGAACTTCATGACTCCAATTCGCAACTGAAAGAGATGAACCATACCCTTTCGGAAGCTAACTATATTAAAGAGGAATACATCGGCCGCTACATGGACCAGTGTTCCACCTATCTGGATAAGATGGACTTATACCGTCGTTCTCTGAATAAAATTGCCGCTGCCGGCAGAGTAGAAGAGTTGTATAAAGCTATTAAATCCTCCCAATTCCTCGAAGAAGAGCTGAAAGACTTCTACGCAAACTTCGATATGACCTTCCTGCAACTCTTCCCTAACTTTGTGGAAGAGTTTAATGCGTTACTTGTCGAACCGATGCAGCCCAAGCAGGGCGAACTGCTGAATACCGAACTTCGTATCTTTGCCCTGATCCGTCTGGGGATTACGGATAGTACCAAGATCGCCCAGTTCCTCCGCTACTCTGTGACCACTATTTATAATTACCGGACACGTGTCCGCAACAAGGCACTCGGCGAACGGGATGAGTTTGAGGCTAAAGTAATGAAAATAGGGAAGGTGGAAGAGTAAGAAATCCACTACTTTTTTAGCACGGTCTCTATTCTGTAATATTCTTATTATTAGTGTTTTATGCTGTTTTGTACTGTATAAACCACTATATTTTTGCTATCTGGCAAAAGAAGCGCATTTAATTGTGGATACTTTTGTTTCAGTGAAAACAAAAAGTAATCCTAATATTAACTTTAAATTGATGTACATGGAACAGAGTATAAAGTCGAAAGGCTTTGAACATCGCCTCCTATTAATAATGTGGGGCTTGTTACTATCTCTTAGTGCATTCGCACAGCAGATTACAGTAAAAGGACATGTAGTGGACGCCACGGGCGAACCGGTGATCGGTGCCAGTGTGATAGAAGGCAAGTCCACGAACGGCACGATTACCGATATTGACGGTAACTTCTCATTAAATGTTTCTGCTAACAGCGCATTGACCATTTCTTTTGTCGGCTATAAGACGCAGACTGTTTCGGTGAACGGAAAAACCGCACTGAAAGTAACCTTGCAGGAAGATACCGAAGTATTGGACGAAGTCGTTGTAGTAGGTTACGGAACGATGAAAAAGAGCGACCTGACCGGTGCCGTATCTTCCGTAGGAGTCAAAGATATCAAAGACTCTCCGGTAGCCAATATCGGTCAGGCAATGCAGGGAAAAGTATCCGGCGTGCAAATTATCGATGCCGGCAAACCGGGGGGCAATGTGACGATTAAAATCCGTGGTCTGGGCACGATCAACAACAGCAACCCGCTGGTGGTGATCGACGGAATCCCTACCGACTTAGGCCTGTCTTCTCTGAACATGGCCGATGTGGAACGGGTAGACGTGCTGAAAGATGCTTCGGCAACTGCCATCTACGGTTCGCGCGGTGCCAACGGTGTGGTGATGATTACCAGCAAACGCGGTGCCGAAGGCGCCGGAAAGGTAACGGTCAATGCGAACTGGGCGATACAGAATGCAACCAAAGTGCCTGATATGCTGAATGCCGCCCAATATGCAGCATTGAGCAATGATATGCTCTCAAACAATGACGATAACACCAACCCTTACTGGGCAGACCCTTCTTCATTGGGAAAAGGAACCAACTGGCTCGACGAAATGCTGCGCACAGGAGTGAAGCAAAGTTATTCGGTCAGCTATTCCGGCGGCACGGAAAAGGCGCATTATTATGTATCCGGCGGTTTTCTCGATCAGTCCGGCATTGTGAAGAGTGTCAATTATCGCCGTTTCAACTTCCAGGCGAACAGTGACGCCCAAGTCAACAAATGGCTGAAATTCACCACCAACCTGACATTCAGCACAGACGTAAAAGAAGGAGGAAGTTATAGTATCGGCGATGCGATGAAAGCCCTTCCCACCCAACCGGTGAAGAATGACGACGGCAGTTGGAGCGGTCCCGGACAGGAAGCGCAATGGTACGGAAGCGTCCGTAACCCGATCGGTACGCTTCACATGATGACTAACGAGACGAAAGGATATAACTTCCTCGCAAACATCACCGGAGAGATCACCTTCACTAAATGGCTGAAACTGAAAAGTACCTTCGGCTATGACGCCAAGTTCTGGTTTGCCGACAACTTTACTCCGGCATACGACTGGAAACCGAATCCGGTAGAAGAATCTTCCCGCTACAAAAGCGACAACAAATCATTCACTTACCTGTGGGACAACTACTTCGTATTCGACCATACTTTTGCAAAGAAGCATCGCGTAGGTGTGATGGCAGGTTCTTCCGCACAGTGGAACAACTACGACTATCTGAACGCACAGAAAAACATCTTCATGTTCGACAATATCCATGAGATGGACAACGGGGAAAAGATGTACAGCCTTGGCGGCAGCCAAAGCGACTGGGCACTGCTCTCACTGATGGCACGTCTCAACTACTCATACGAAGACAAATATCTGCTGACGGCTACCGTACGCCGTGACGGCTCTTCCCGCTTTGGTAAGAACAACCGATGGGGAACATTCCCTTCCGTATCTCTGGCTTGGCGTGTCTCTCAGGAAGACTGGTTCCCGAAAGATAACTCCCTGATGAACGATCTCAAACTGCGTGTCGGATACGGTGTGACCGGTAATCAGGAAATCGGCAACTACGGCTTTGTCGCTTCCTACAACACGGGTGTCTATCCTTTCGGAAACAATAACTCCACCGCTTTGGTATCTACCACCCTCTCCAATCCGAACATCCATTGGGAAGAAGTGCGCCAGGCCAACTTCGGTGTGGACATGAGCCTGTTCGATTCGCGTGTCAGCCTCTCACTGGATACTTATATCAAGAATACGAACGATATGCTGGTGAAGGCTTCCATCCCCATCACTTCGGGCTTTGAAGATACTACCGAGACTTTCACCAATGCCGGTAAGATGCGCAACAAAGGAGTGGAAATGACATTGCGTACCATCAACCTGAAAGGCATCTTCTCCTGGGAATCCGCTTTAACGGCTACCTATAATAAGAATGAGATTCTGGATCTGAACAGCGAAACTCCGATGTTTATCAACCAGATAGGCAATTCATACGTGACCATGCTGAAAGCCGGTTACCCGATCAACGTTTTCTATGGATACGTTACCGACGGGCTTTTCCAGAACTGGGGGGAAGTCAACCGCCACGCCACCCAGCCGGGTGCAGCTCCGGGAGACATCCGTTTCAGAGACTTGAACAACGACGGAGTGATCAACGACGAAGACCGTACGATTCTTGGCAATCCGAATCCGAACTGGTTCTTCTCCCTCTCCAACAACCTCTCTTACAAAGGATGGGAACTCTCCGTTTTCCTGCAAGGAGTGGCAGGCAACAAGATTTATAATGCCAACAACGTGGACAACGAAGGAATGGCTGCCGCCTACAACCAGACCACAGCCGTACTGAACCGCTGGACAGGAGAAGGCACAAGCTACTCCATGCCGCGTGCCATTTGGGGCGACCCGAACCAGAACTGCCGCGTGTCCGACCGATTTGTGGAAAACGGTTCGTATCTCCGTCTGAAAAATATCACCCTTTCGTATACACTGCCTAAAAAGTGGCTGCAAAAGATTCAACTGGAAAACGCCCGTATCTCCTTCTCTTGCGAGAATGTGGCGACTATCACCGGATATTCGGGCTTCGACCCCGAGGTGGATGTCAACGGTATAGACAGTAGCCGTTACCCTATCTCGCGTACATTCAGTATGGGCTTGAACTTTAACTTTTAAATCAGGAGGAAGAAAATGAAAAAGATAACAACTTTGGTGATGATGCTTGCTATTCTTGCCTTGACATCATGCAGCGATTTCTTAGATAAGTACCCCAAATATGGTGTGGACCCCGAATCGGAAGTGACCAATGAGATTGCCGTAGCACTGACTACTGCCTGCTATAAGACGTTGCAGTCATCCAATATGTATAATCAGCGCCTGTGGAGCCTCGATATTATTGCCGGCAACAGCGAGGTAGGCGCCGGAGGAGGAACCGACGGACTGGAAACTGTTCAGGCATCTAACTTTATAGCGCAGAGCGACAACGGTTTTGCCCTGTACGTATGGCGTTCTCCGTGGGTAGGCATCGGACGTTGTAATATCGTGCTTTCCAATCTGCCTTCGGCTGCCATCTCCGATGAGATAAAAGACCGTTGCATGGGTGAGGCATATTTCCTGCGTGCTCATTACTACTATATCCTCGTCCGTCTTTATGGTGGCGTACCTTTGCGGTTACAGCCCTTTGAGCCGGGACAATCGACGGATATTGCCCGCAATACGGTAGATGAGGTATATGCGCAGATTCTTTCGGACTGTAAGAATGCGGTGGATATGCTTCCCCCGAAGAGCAGTTACGGAGAAAGTGACAAGGGACGTGCCTGCAAAGAGGCGGCGATGGCTATGCTGGCAGATATTTACCTGACGCTGGCGCCCAACCATCGGGACTATTACAATGAAGTCGTTACGTTGTGCGACCAGATTACTGCGATGGGATATGATTTGTCTCAGTGCAGGTATGCCGATAATTTCGACGCTACGATCAATAACGGTGCGGAATCCCTTTTCGAAGTACAATACTCCGGCAGTACGGAATACGATTTCTGGGGAGGGGACAATCAGTCTTCCTGGCTGTCGACCTTCATGGGACCCCGTAACTCCGGTATGGTGGCAGGCGCTTACGGATGGAATCTGCCTACGGAAGAATTTATCAAAGAGTACGAAGCGGGCGATTTGCGCAAAGATGTGACCGTTTTATATCAAGGTTGTCCTGCTTTCGACGGCATGGAGTACAGACGTTCGTGGTCGAGTACAGGTTACAACGTCCGGAAGTTCCTTGTGTCGAAGACCGTTTCGCCGGAATATAATACCAACCCGAATAACTTCGTGATATACCGTTATGCGGATGTCCTGTTGAAGAAAGCGGAAGCCCTGAACGAACTGGGACATCCCGACCAGGCTGCCGCACCTCTGAATATCGTCCGTCAGCGTGCCGGACTGACGGATGTGCCGACTACCTTGAATCAGGAAACAATGCGGGAAAAGATTATTCACGAACGCCGGATGGAACTTGCTTTTGAGGGACATCGCTGGTTTGACATGATTCGTATCAATAATGGTAACTATGCGATTGAGTTCCTGAAATCCATCGGCAAGAATCAGGTGACGAAAGAACGCCTGCTGCTGCCCATCCCGCAGACAGAGATGGACTCTAACAATCTGATGACTCAGAATCCCGGTTATTAATCGCTTTTACAATCATTCATTTAGACAGATAATATGATGAAGAAATATATATATCAGATGCTGTGCTCTCTTTTCATCGGCGGAGCGATGGTTTCCTGCGCCGAGGACTATATGGAGACGGACAAGGGACATGATACGCTGACTCTTACGGTGAATCAGCAGGAGATCGTACTGAACGAAAAGAATCACACTCAGGAGGCGTTAACGCTTTCATGGACTACGGGAACGAACTATGGAAGCGGGAACCGCATCTCTTATACACTGGAAATAGCCAAGGCGGGAACAGACTTCGCCCGTGCCTACTCCGTAGATTTAGGAACGGGAACTTATCAGTGGACGAAGAAAACGGAAGAACTCAATCAGTTTCTGAACACGCGGCTAGGCGTCGGCTATGCCGAAAAAGTATCGCTGGAAGCACGTATTACCGCTACCGTTGCCGGAATGGAAGAAAAGGAGCAGCGTACCACAGTCGCGCTGGATGTGACTACCTATCAACCGGTTACTTCTACGCTTTACCTTATCGGAGAAGCTACCCCGAACGGATGGAGCGCCGATCAAGCGACGCCTATGGAACGCACGGACAACGGACAGTTTACGTGGACAGGAAAACTGAACACTGGTGTATTCAAGTTTATAACGACATTGGGAGAATTTCTTCCGTCCTACAACCGGGATGCCGCTGCCGGAGAAGAACTACGGCTTATCTACCGCACATCGGGCGACGAACCGGACGAACCGTTTACAGTCAGCAAGGAAGCGACCTATATAGTCAAGGTAGACCTGCTCGACCTGACAATGACCATGACCGAAACGGAAAACATCGGATGGCGCTTTGAAGAATTTTACATCGTCGGCTCCTTTACCGGCGACAATGGCTGGGGATTCGAGGCACTGTCTAAAGATGCCGCTCAGATGGACCTGTTCCATTATGGCGCCGTGATTCCGTGGAAGGCGGACGGTGAATTTAAGTTTACTTCCGTGAAGGACTTCGGTCAGTCGGATGCTTTCTTCCATCCTACCGAAGAGAACGCTCCGTATACTTCCACTTCTGTCGTATTGGGAGGTGAAGACCATAAATGGCAAATGAAGGAAAGCGAATGCGGCAAGGCCTATAAAGTGCTGTTCCTCACAACCAAGGGAAAGGAAAAGATGCTGATGCGTCCGTTTACTCCTTACGAAGGACTGTATCTAGTGGGCGATGCCACCCCGAACGGATGGAGCATCGACAACGCCACTCCGATGACTAAAAGTGCCGACAGCCCTTACATCTTTACCTGGAGCGGTACACTGAATACAGGGGAGATGAAGATTTCCTGCGATAAGCAGTCCGACTGGAACGGAGACTGGCTGATGGCGGACAAGAACGGAAAGACACCGACCGGTGAAGTGGAGACAGCCTTATTTACCAGTAAAACGGATGCGGAACTGAAGAATATGTATCCGGATGCAGACCTCGGCAGTCTGGACAATAAATGGAATATTCAGGAAGCAGGCTCGTATCGGATTACGATTGACCAGTTGAGAGAAACGATTTCGATTGTAAAACAATAAACAAGTATTCAAGATGAAGAAGATAATATATTTGGTAGCTGCCTTCCTGTGTCTGGCTTGCAGCGATGATCATGAATCGAACTCACAGAACGGAGGAGCATCGGGCAGTGTGACCGAAGTAACTCCGGTGACATCAGACTTATGCGTGGAACTGACAACCGACAAGGCTTTTTATAAACCGAACGAGACGGTGACTTTCACTGCCGCCGATGCCTTGCCTGCCGGAACAAAGGTCCGCTATCGCCTTTCGGGAGAAATAGTCGGAGAGAAACCGGTCAGCGGTACGAACTGGACATGGAAGGCTCCTTCCACCGATTTCAAAGGATACATGGCAGAACTTTACCGGCAGGAAAACGGTACGGATGTCATCGTCGGTACGATTGCGGTAGATGTATCCAGCCATCCGGCACGGTTCCCCCGATATGGCTTCGTGGCAGATTTCGACGGAGACAAGACAGAAGAGAAAACGCTGGAAGAGATGGCTTATCTGAACCGCCATCACATCAACTGGGTACAGTTTCAGGACTGGCACAATAAACATCACTGGCCGCTGGGCGGCACACGTACGCAGTTGGACGAGGAATATCTCGACATTGCGAACCGCCCTGTCCATACAAGCTCTGTGAAGAATTATATCAAGGCACAGCAACATTTCGGAATGAAGTCCATGTTCTATAATCTTTGTTTCGGGGCATTGAAGGATGCGCCTTCCGACGGAGTGAAAGAAGAATGGTATCTGTTTAAGGACGCTTCGCATACCACGAAAGACAGTCACGACCTGCCAAGCGGATGGAAGAGCAATATCTATCTGGTAGACCCTTCCGACGAGGAATGGCAGCAATACATGGCGGAACGGAATGACGACGTGTATGCAAACTTCGCTTTCGACGGCTATCAGATCGACCAGTTGGGCAAGCGGGGAACGCTTTACAACTACGACGGTACGCCGGTCAACCTCCGCGAAGGATATGCTTCTTTTATTGAAGCCATGAAGCAGGCGCATCCCGACAAAAGTCTGGTGATGAATGCCGTAAGCCGCTACGGTGCCCGTCAGATCGGAGAAACCGGCAAAGTAGATTTCTTCTATAATGAGATGTGGGCGGATGAGGCGGACTTTACCCATCTGAAAGCCGTTCTGTATGAAAACGGAGTGTATGGCAATAATCAGCTGAATACGGTTTTCGCTGCCTACATGAACTATAATAAGGCGGATCATCGGGGAGAGTTCAATACAGCGGGCATCCTGCTGACGGATGCGGTGATGTTTGCTTTGGGTGGCTCGCATCTCGAACTGGGTGGTGACCATATGCTGTGCAAAGAATATTTCCCGAACGACAACCTGACGATGAGCGAGGAACTGAAAACGGCGATGGTTCATTACTACGACTTCCTCACGTCTTATCAGAACCTGCTCCGCGACGGCGGAACGGAGAACAGTATCGCTATGAACTGTACCAACGGAGAAATGAAACTCAACGTATGGCCTCCAAAGTTGGGGTCGGTCACTACCTACGCCAAGCAGGTAGACGGCAAGCAAGTGGTGCATCTGCTTAACTTCTCACAGGCGAACAGCCTTAGCTGGCGGGACGTGGACGGCACCATGCCCGAACCTGCCCTGATCACGAAAGCGGCCTTGCAGATGAACCTGCCCGCCAAAGTGAATAAATTGTGGGTGGCATCACCGGACGTACACGGAGGAGCCTTGCAGGAGCTGGCGTTTACGCAGGAGAACGGGGTAGTCTCCTTCACATTGCCTGCCTTGAAATACTGGACAATGATTGTAGCTGAATAAAGCAGTCGCAACGGAATAACTAAAACAATAGGTATGAAGATTAGATATAAGTTTGGGGTGTGGATGTTGTGTCTGATGTTTCCGGCGTTGGTCTGGGCAGAAAACGCAAAAAGTATATGTACCTCTTTTACGCAGCAGGGACGCCAGGTGACTTTTCACCTGGCG
Source organism: Bacteroides thetaiotaomicron (assembly GCA_019412825.1). Classification (GTDB taxonomy): domain Bacteria; phylum Bacteroidota; class Bacteroidia; order Bacteroidales; family Bacteroidaceae; genus Bacteroides; species Bacteroides thetaiotaomicron_A. The sequence continues at coordinate 538,155 of DXOL01000029.1, forward strand.
GACAGTGCCGCGCTGCAACTGCAACTTTGCAGTCCTTCCGTAGTAAGAATCTGGTTCTCGCCGGACGGGAAGCTGCAACGGAGAAACGCTTCCTTTGCCGTGATCAATGAAGAACTGGAAGATGTGGGAACGGTTCATGTGGACGAACAGGCCGCCTGCTATGAGATATTTACCTCGAAGCTGCGCATACGGGTGAACAAGTCGCCAATGAGCATCCAGATATTCGACAAATATCAGAAACTTCTTTTCAGCGACTATGCCGATAAAGGACACGTAAGCGAAGGAACGAAGAAGGTGGAATATAAAACGCTTCGCCGTGACGAGCATTTCTTCGGACTCGGAGAGAAGACCGGCAAGATGGACCGCAGAGGAGAGTCTTATAAGATGTGGAACAGCGATAAACCTTGTTACAGTGTGGTGGAAGACCCTCTTTACAAGAGCATCCCTTTCTTTATGAGCAGTTACCGATATGGTATTTTCCTCGATAATACGTATAAGACAGAATTTAAGTTCGGAACGGAAAGCCGTGATTATTACAGCTTCGAGGCGCCGGACGGGGAGATGATTTACTACTTCATCTTCGGAAAGGACTATAAGGAAATCCTGAGTCAGTATGTAGGACTGACGGGCAAACCTATCATGCCTCCGAAATGGGCATTGGGCTTTGCGCAATGCCGTGGCCTGCTGACAAGCGAGAAACTGAGCCGCGAAATAGCCGAAGGCTACCGGACACGTGGCATCCCCTGTGATATTATCTATCAGGACATCGGCTGGACGGAACATCTACAGGACTTCGAATGGCGGAAAGGAAACTACGAGAACCCGAAAAAGATGCTTGCCGACCTGAAAGCAATGGGATTCAAGGTAGTCGTATCGCAAGACCCGGTCATCTCGCAAGCCAACAAGAAGCAATGGGAGGAAGCGGACCGTCTGGGGTATTTTGTCAAGGACAGCACGAACGGGAAGAGTTATGATATGCCGTGGCCTTGGGGTGGAAACTGTGGGGTAGTGGATTTTACCTTGCCTGCCGTAGCCGACTGGTGGGGGACCTATCAGCAGAAGCCCATTGACGACGGCATCTCCGGCTTTTGGACGGATATGGGCGAACCCGCATGGAGCAACGAAGAGCAGACCGAACGCCTTGTGATGAAACATCACCTGGGTATGCACGATGAAATCCATAATGTCTACGGACTGACTTGGGATAAAGTGGTCAAAGAGCAATTCGAGAAACGGAATCCGAACCGTCGCGTCTTCCAGATGACCCGTGCCGCTTATGCGGGATTGCAGCGTTATACGTTCGGCTGGACGGGAGATTGCGGAAATGGAGACGATGTATTGCAGGGCTGGGGACAACTGGCCAATCAGATTCCGGTGATTCTTTCCGCAGGGCTGGGAGTGATTCCGTTTACTACCTGTGACATTACGGGGTATTGCGGAGACATCGAAGACTATCACCCCTTTGCGGAACTTTATACCCGCTGGATACAATTCGGTGCATTCAATCCTTTGAGCCGCATTCATCACGAGGGAGATAATCCGGTAGAACCATGGCTCTTCGGTCCGGAAGCGGAAAAGAACGCGAAGGAGGCCATCGAACTGAAATATCGTTTATTGCCCTATATTTATACGTACGCCCGCGAAGCTCATGATACGGGATTGCCCATCATGCGTCCTCTCTTTTTGGAATATCCGGCGGATATGGAGACTTTCTCTACGGATGGTCAGTTCTTGTTCGGGCAAGAGCTGCTGGTAGCTCCGGTGGTGAAGAAGGGGGCACGTACAAAAAATGTCTATCTGCCCGAAGGCACTTGGATTGACTACAACAATAAACAAACAGTCTATACCGGAGAACAGTGGACTACCGTGGAAGCTCCCTTGTCGTGCATCCCGATGTTTGTAAAGCAGGGTTCCATCATCCCCACCATGCCGGTGATGAACTATACGCATGAGAAACCGGTCTATCCGCTGATCTTTGAAGTATTTCCGGCAAGGAACGGAGAAGAGGCTTCATTCACTTTGTACGAAGATGAGGGAGAAGACCTCGGCTATCAACGGGATGAGTTTGCCAAAACTCCCATTCGCTTCCGGACGGAGAAGGGCGGTTATCTTCTTTCGGTTGGTGCCCGTGAAGGAAAAGGGTATGCAGTGCCCGCTCCCCGAAACTTTATTTTCCGTATGTATCTGAAGACGGCTCCCAAAGGAGTTACCGTGCAAGGCAAGAAAGTAAAGAAGGTGAAGCCGGAACGTCTGGAAGAGAATCCGGACGATGACACTGAAAGTATGGTGTGGAGCTGGGATAAGGCGACCGGTATTTGCAGCCTTCGTATGCCGGACCGAGGGGAAGAAAGTCAGATTTCCCTGCGTTTATGACTTGAACTCAACGCCTACATAAAGATATAAATTTGAAAAATTGCTGTCACCTGTCACTAAACCTGTGACAATAGTCTGATAATTAAATCATAAGACCGTGACAGCAACCTGTGACAGCAGCGTGACGGAAAGATTTGCCGTCACGCTGCCATTCATTTCAGCTATTAATAAGCCGAGTTTGTTTTAAATAAGGAAACTACAGTTTCCATTGCTTGAAACTCTGGTTCCAATTACTTGAAACTGTAGTTCCAAAGGCTTGAAACCAAAAGTTCCAAGCGTATGAAACTATAGTTTCTCACTGATGAAACTCTGGTTTCAAGCAGTGAAACTAATTAAGCTACTGTACTTCCCTAATAATGGTTGGCTTGTTTATGTCTAATAGCTGTACTGCCCGAAATCAATTGATGAACTCGTAATCCGTCAGTTGGTATCTTTTCTGCTTGTATTCTTTTGTCCTTTTCAGTTTTACCTTTCCTTTTGCAGCTTCCAGCGTTACTTCGTTGAATTGTCCTTTTTGGAAATCGTAACTTATACCGTCATCTTCGAGAAGGAGGAACGTTGCCGAAGGAGCGCCGTATACTTTGCAATGCAAATTGAATACAGTTTGAGCATCCACATAGGGGACAGGTGCGGCCAATGGCAATAACGTTCCCTGGCGAACGTAGAGTGGCAACTGATCTAATTCTGTCGTAATCTCATATTCACGGTTGCCTTCATATTTCTCATTGGTATTGAAGTTGTACCATGTTCCTTCGGGAAAGTAGACCGTTCTCGTTTTCTTGTTCTGGTATAAAGGGGCAGCCATCAATCCGTCTCCCATCATATATTGGTCACTGATGGTGCGCAAACGTTCATCTTTGGGATAATCCATCAATAGCGGACGGAAGGGAGGTACTCCTTCTTTATAATATGTATAAAAAGCACTGTACAGATAAGGAATCAGCTGCATACGCAGATTAATCAGTGTGCGGGCATACTCTTCATATCTCCTTGCCTCCGGCAGGAACTCGCCGCGTTCGTTCTTTCCACGGTCGAATTGCAGCCACGGAGCGTATTGCAGATACCACGCATTGACCATAGCCTGCGGAGAAAGAATCACCGTTTGCAGACGATGGAAGAAATCTTCGGCAGAATGTGCCTCACGCACTTCGGGACACCACAACAGTCCTCCGAATGCCGAGTTGCAAAGTGCCTGAATGTACTCCTTTGGATCGTATGTATCACTATAAAGTACAGCGCTGCGTGAAGACATGAACATTCCGGACGACCGGTAATCCTGATAGGCACGGGTATTCTTTTCACGGTAGATACTGTCCATCGCATTCACATAGAGGGAACCGAATACCTGGTGCATCTTTTCTCCGTCGATGCCCGAAGGGAACTGTGCCATATCCGGGAAGCACCATGTGGCGGAAGCAAAGGATATGTTCGAGTTGTCACATTCGTCCAGTTTGAAGCCGGAGATGCCTTCTTCTATCAGTGTGCGGTGGTAATCGGTAAATATTTTGTGTGCTTCCGGCTGGATGAAGTCCGGTACCAGTCCGTTCCATACAAGGAAATCGCCTGAGTAAGGTTCCAGCGCCTTCCGGATGGGGGAAGAAGGATGAACATACGCGTGTTCCCACAGGTTTACTTTGTATCCTTTCTGCTGCAATTGATCCAGCATTTCTTTGTGCCTTGGGAAACGGTCTTCGCTCCAGCGATAAGAACAGGAGTAAGTGGCTGTCTGCCATCCCGGTTCGAGTCCCAGTACGTCGCACGGAATCTGTTTCTCACGGAAATAGTTGGCAAAACGCATGACGGAATCCTGCGTCGCATCTCCCTTGACACGGTATTTGAATCCGAGCCCCCACATCGGAGGAAGACATCCGCCGCCGGAGAGGAGGTTGTATCTCTTGACTACGTCCAGCACTTCCGGTCCGGTGATGATAAATACCTCAATGCCTTTGGCGCCGGGTACGTCGATATGGACTTTATTTCCGTTGCTTCTGTTCTTATACAAGTCTTCCGTGGTGGTAGCAATGTGTTTTCTTTCTTCCGCTTGTAGTTGACGGCTATGCTCGGTTTTCTGATTGGAACCGCACAGGAAAGTGGTATACCGTGCCGTGTTGACCAGAATACCATACCCTTTGGTAGAGACGTAGAATGTCTGCGGAGCATGTGTATATCCGAGTCCGTTCAGCGGATTGTCGTTTACTATCGGGCGCTTGCGCAGACCACGCTGACCGAAAGTTTCGAATTGAAGTCCGAAGCCGTATATTTGTTCGTTGTCCTCCAAAGGGACTTCGATCAGACAGCCACGGTCGGTTATCTTTATTTGCACTTCGTCGGGGCTGAAGGGCGGCTTTGCGGTCGGGAGTTGTTTCATTGCTTCTACGGCAGGTTTCCCGCCGAATAAGGAATAAGGGGTAAAAGTGTCAATTTCTCCCGCTTGCAGCTTGATGATTCCCGGAGCAATTTCTTCTTGAGCGGATGCTTGCCCGGCAAACAGGAGACCTACTGTGGATAGAAAAAGGTTGAGTAATAGTTTTCTCATTATAGTTTATTTTATCATGGTTATACAAAGGTAGGACTTTTGAAATACAATTTTCCACTAAAATGCAATAAAAGAATATTGCAAATATAGGAATAAAATGTTTGTCCTCAACTCTATTTGCCTATGTTTCCCAAAAGCATTCTCTTGATTTTGCCTATGTTTTTAGAATGTTTCTTGTATTTTTTGCCTATGTTTTTAAATTAAGTCTTATCTTTATCGCTGATTAACAGAGGATTTTATGTTTAAACGTGATATTTATAATCAATTGCAGGAATGGGCTGAACGTGTGGGACGTAAGCCATTGGTGCTACGCGGTGCCCGGCAGGTAGGTAAAACGACGTTAGTCAATGAGTTTGCCCGGGGCTTTGAGAACTACCTTCATTTGAATTTGGAGCGTGAAGAAGATGCGCGTTTGTTTCAAGGAACAGACAAAGTGCAGGAAATCGTCAGAATCGCTTGTTTTCAAAAGAATATTCTTTTGCGTGAAGGGCGTACGTTACTTTTTATAGATGAGATACAGAATGTGCCTAAGGCAGTAGCTTTGCTCCGATATTTTTATGAAGATATGCCCGAATTGTATGTTATTGCGGCAGGTTCTCGTCTACAGTCACTCTTGAAAGAGCGTATTTCTTTTCCGGTGGGCAGGGTAGAATATATGCAGCTTTCTCCCTGTACTTTTGGCGAGTATCTGACAGCTATGGGAGACGAACATTATCGTGATGCAGTAGATCAAGTTAATTTACCGCCCATTCTGCATGAAGAGGCAATGGCTCGTTTTCATCGTTATGCTTTGATCGGAGGAATGCCGGAAGTCGTGGCCGATTATGCAAAGAATGAAGATTTGGTTCGGCTGAAGTCTATTTATAATTCTTTGTTGAAAGGCTACAATGAAGATGTTGAAAAGTATGCCCCTTCCCAGTTACAGACTCATGTGATTCGGCATATTCTTCAGACCGGATGGAGTAAAGCGGGACAAACCATTAAGTTTGGAAATTTTGGAGAGTCTAACTACAACTCCAAAGAAGTACGCGAGGCTTTCAATATTTTGCAGAAAGCTTTTATTTTGCATTTGGTTTATCCGGTTACAGCCGTATGTACCCCTGCACTACCTGCTTTAAAGCGTGCTCCTAAATTAATGTGGTTGGATACGGGATTGGTTAACTTTGCTGCAAATATTCAAACGGAGGTTTTGCATGACCGAACCTTGATGGATACTTGGCAGGGAGCTATTGCCGAACATATTGTTGCTCAACAATTGCGCGTATTACTAGATGATTTATATATATCCGATCTCTGCTTTTGGGTACGTGATAAACAGGGCTCCAACGCTGAAACTGACTTTGTATGGCAACGAGGGACGCAAATTATTCCCATAGAGGTAAAGTGTGGCAATAATGCTCATCTTCGTTCACTACATTCATTCATCGATTTGTCTGGTGGTGATTTGGCTATTCGTATATGGAATGGACCTTATTCCATAGATGATGTTAAAACGGTGGCCGGCAGAAACTTTCGATTGATTAACCTTCCTTTTTATTATCTGGGAAGTTTACAGAAGATACTTTCTTTGCTCTAAAATAAGGTCCGTCAGTTCCGCCTGAAAATAATAATGCAATATTGAAACACTAAAAAGAATAAAACCATGAAAAAGAATTGCTTTCTCCTTCTCTTTTTGCTTTGTGCCTGCCTTGTTCAGGCACAGGATACGTATCGTACCGACAAGGATGTACCTTACATTACCGGCTCCGAAACAGATGCTTATCGTCTAGAACGTTGTAAACTGGATGTTTATTATCCCGAGAATAAAAAAGACTTTTCCACCATCGTATGGTTTCACGGCGGTGGCTTGGAAGGCGGAGGCAAACATATTCCCAAGGAACTGACCGATCAGGGCTTTGCAGTAGTGGCGGTTAATTATCGTCTGAGCCCGAAAGCAAAGAATCCGGCTTATATAGAAGATGCCGCCGAAGCCGTGGCATGGACATTCCGGAATATCGAAAAGTATGGCGGTCGCAAAGACCGTATCTTTGTTTCCGGTCATTCGGCAGGAGGTTACCTTACGTTGATTCTGGCAATGGATAAGAAATACATGACTGCATACGGAGCGGATGCGGATAGTGTAGCTGCCTATCTTCCTGTCAGCGGACAGACAGTCACTCATTTTACCATCCGCAAAGAGCGTGGACTGCCCAACGGAATCCCCATCATTGACGAATTTGCTCCGGTAAACAAGGCCCGCAAGGATACCGCTCCCGTTGTACTGATTACAGGGGACAAGAATCTGGAAATGGCTGATCGGTACGAAGAGAATGCACTGCTGGCATCGGTATTGAAAAATATCGGCAATCAGAAAGTCTCTTTATATGAACTGCAAGGATTTGACCACGGTCAGGTGCTCGGCCCTGCCTGTTATCTGATCGTTAATTATGTGAAGAGGTTCAAATGAAAAATACAGGTCATTTAAGGAAAATATCTGTGAAATGTAACGTTTCTCATAGTCTGTGAATCATTTATTATATCAGAAATCGGTCGTATTGGCTACATTTACTCCGATTTTACAAACTAATAAATAAAATAGCTATGAAGACATTAAGCAGAACTGTACTTACTCTTTTTGTTTTGTCCTTCTCCTGTTTGGCAGCGATAGCCGGAGAAGTATCTTTTAAAATAACCAGGCAATACCTGAACTTCCCCATCTCCCATAAAGAGAACAGAGGAAGAATGACTTTTGAAGTAAACGGCAAGCCGGATTTATCCGTCGTTATCCGTTTGGCACCGGATGAAGCGGAATACTGGGTGTTTAAAGATGTGTCGGCTTTCAAAGGAAAGACGATCAAGATAACCTACGACGGCAATGAGAAGGGATTGAGTAAAATATACCAGTCCGACGAAATCGAAGGACAAGCTGAACTGTATAAGGAAAAGAACCGTCCGCAATTCCACTTCACTACCCGGAGAGGCTGGATCAATGACCCTAACGGATTGATCTATTATGAGGGCGAATACCACCTGTTCTACCAGCACAATCCTTTCGAAAGAGACTGGGAGAATATGCACTGGGGTCATGCGGTCAGCAAGGACTTGATACACTGGACAGAATTACCTGACGCTCTGTATCCCGACCATTTAGGAACGATGTTCTCCGGTTCGGCAGTCATCGACTACGATAATACCGCCGGATTCAATAAAGGCAAGACTCCCGCCATGGTTGCCGCCTTCACCGCCGCCAGCAGTGACAGACAAGTGCAGGGAATAGCCTATAGCCTTGACAAAGGACGTACCTTCACGAAGTACGACAAGAATCCGGTGATTAACTCCAAGGAGAAATGGAACTCTCAGGACACACGCGACCCGAAAGTGTTCTGGTATGCGCCCTCCAAGCATTGGGTACTGGTACTGAACGAGCGCGACGGACACTCCATCTATACCTCTTCCAATCTCAAAGACTGGAAATACGAGAGCCATGTTACAGGTTTCTGGGAATGTCCCGAATTGTTCGAACTGCCGGTTGACGGTGACAAGAACCACACGAAGTGGGTGATGTACGGTGCCACCGGTACGTATATGCTAGGCTCTTTCGACGGCAAGGTATTTACTCCCGAAGCCGGAAAATACTGCTATACCACCGGAAGTATCTATGCGGCCCAGACCTTTACCAATATTCCGGCAAGCGACGGCAGACGCATCCAGATAGGCTGGGGAAGAATCTCCCACCCCGGTATGCCTTTCAACGGAATGATGATGCTCCCCACCGAACTGACTTTGCGTACTACCAAAGACGGCATCCGCCTTGTCAACGTTCCCGTAAAGGAGGTCGAATCTTTGTGTAAACCTCTTCGTTCCTGGAAATCTCTTTCTTCGGATGAGGCCAACCGCCATCTGAAAGAGTTTTATGACGCCGACTGTCTCCGCATTAAAACAACGATCAAACTCTCTCATACCACTGATGCCGGATTCAACCTTTTCGGTCAGCGCATGATTGGCTACGACATGAACTCCAATACCCTGAACGGCCGTTTCTACTCTCCCCAAGACCCGACCAGCATGGAATTGAGTGCCGATATTTACATTGACCGCACCTCTATCGAAGTCTTTATCGACGGCGGACTGTATTCTTATTCCATGGAGCGCCGCCCTGACACCAACAACAAAGAGGGACTCCACTTTTGGGGAAACCGTATCGAAGTGAAAGACCTGCAAGTCTTTTCCGTAGAATCCATTTGGTAGACGGAAATCAAAAGCTATCTTTGTTTTCAGTTATTTAAATAGGAAAGAGAATATGAAAACGCGTAGTGAAGTTTTTCAGTTTGAGAAAGAGTTGAAATGGGAACATCCCGCTCCGGGAATCCGCCGCCAGATAATGGGATACGACGGACAGTTGATGATGGTCAAGGTAGAATTTGAGAAAGGAGCTGTCGGTACGTTGCATGAACATTACCACAGCCAGGCTACCTACGTGGCGAGTGGAAAGTTTGAACTGACCATCGGCGACCGGAAAGAGATACTTTCGACCGGTGACGGCTACTATGTAGCACCTGACGAACCGCATGGATGCGTCTGTCTGGAGGCCGGGGTATTGATAGACACATTCAGTCCCATGCGGGCTGATTTTCTGGAATAGTTCCTGATGAATGGTAGGTTACCGGATAATGATGGTATAAATTTACCACATATATGGTATTTCCTGTCAACAAAAACTGCACTATCTTTGTAATATCTTAAAACAAAGGAAATTAAAAACAGATATATATGGAAAAGATTGCAAGGAAATTGACGGATTTGATAGGTAACACTCCGTTGTTGGAACTAAGTAATTATAATAAGAGTAACGGCTTGAAGGCTCGCCTGATAGTGAAAATCGAATCATTCAATCCCGCGGGCAGTGTAAAAGACCGCGTGGCATTGGCAATGATTGAAGATGCCGAAGTGAAAGGAGTCTTGACTCCCGGCGCAACGATCATCGAGCCTACCAGTGGAAATACGGGAGTAGGATTGGCATTCGTAGCTGCCGCCAAGGGGTACAAACTGATTTTGACGATGCCCGATACGATGAGCGTCGAACGTCGTAACCTTTTGAAAGCTCTGGGAGCGGAACTCGTGCTCACTCCCGGTGCCGACGGAATGAAAGGGGCGATTGCCAAAGCGGAAGAGTTGAAAGCAGCCACTCCGGGCAGCGTTATCTTACAGCAATTTGAAAATCCTGCTAATCCCGCTATGCATCTACGCACTACCGGACTGGAAATATGGAGAGATACCGAGGGGAAAGTCGATATCTTCGTTGCCGGTGTAGGTACTGGCGGGACAATTAGCGGAGTAGGAGAAGCATTGAAGATGCGCGATCCCAGTGTGAAGGCGGTGGCGGTAGAGCCTGCCGACTCTCCGGTACTGTCCGGCGGAAAGCCCGGACCTCACAAGATTCAGGGAATCGGTGCCGGTTTCGTACCGAAGACTTATAATGCTTCTGTCGTAGATGAAATAATTCAGGTGCAGAATGACGACGCTATCCGTACCAGTCGTGCGCTGGCGGAGAAAGAAGGGCTGTTGGTCGGCATATCTTCGGGAGCAGCCGTCTATGCGGCTACCGAACTGGCGAAACGTCCCGAAAACGAAGGGAAGATGATCGTAGCCTTATTGCCCGATACGGGAGAGCGTTATTTATCTACTATCCTGTACGCATTCGAAGAATATCCTTTGTAAAGGAACGTTTTTTTGAAAGAAATATAGAGAATAATCCTGTGGTTACTTGGCAAAACCGTATATTTGCCAAGTAACCATTTTTATTTAATACTATGCAAAACAAGACGTTAGGGATTCTGATGATTATTCTCCTGCTGTTTTCTGCCTGTAAAGATGAAGAAACTCCTCTCTCTTCAACGAAGCAATTAATCAGCTTTTCGATTCAGAAGAGTGACAATCAAGGTAAAATTAAGAATGACGTGAGAGGTTCCATTAAAGGGAATGTGATAACGCTGTCAATGGATCAATATGATGACCTGAAGTCATTGATTGCTACATTCAAGTATGAGGGAACGTCTGTAAGCGTGAATGGAGCCGAGCAGGAATCCGGCATCACTTCGAATGATTTTTCCCGGCCGCTGATGATTCTCGTAGAAGCAGAAGACGGCAGCAGGGAACAATATACAGTCGAAGTTGTCTTGAAAGATGCGCAGGTCTTATCCGAATTTCGCTTTTTGAGAAAAGATAATGCTTTGCTGACTGCTGATGTCTCATGTACGATTGAAGATGAGACTATTGTATCTTTCTACACATTTCCACAATCGAAACTGATTCCTGTCTTTACGACTGATGCCGTGAAAGTAATGGTAGATGATGTAGAACAGGTCAGCGGTGTGACGGAAATTGATTTCGCCTCTCCGGTCACTTATCAGTTTGTGATGCGGAATGGAGAAGTAGTCCGATACATCCTGACGTTGGACTTTATCCTGATTCCTCAGTTTACGATCACGACAGAAGACCCTAGTGTTACGGAGATACCAAGTAAGGATTATTATTTGAATGCAACTCTCACCGTGGATGGCAAAGGGATTTATGAGAACTATACAGGCAAGACGGAGGTGAAAGGACGAGGAAACTCCACATGGGGATATCCGAAGAAACCTTACCGGTTAAAACTTGATAAGAAATCTGAGATTTGTGGTTTGGGAAAAGCGAAGAATTATGTATTACTGGCTAATCATATCGATCCTACCTTGATGCTTAACTCAGTTGCCTTCAAAGTCGGGCAATTGCTGAATATTCCTTTCACTAATCATGCCATTCCGGTGGATGTGGTTCTGAATGGCAAATACAAAGGCTCCTATCTGCTGACGGAACAGATAGAAATCAAAGAAAATCGTGTGGATTTGGATGAGAATAACAGCGTGATGTGGGAGCTTGATTCCTATTTTGATGAAGATCCGAAATTCAAGTCCAAAGCATTCAATCTTCCGGTGATGGTGAAAGACCCTGATTTGACTACAGAGCAGTTTGAGTATTGGAAGAAAGATTTTAATGCATTTACCGTGCAGTTTGCAAAGGAGCCGTTAGAAGGAAATATGTATGTGGATATGATTGATATTGAATCGGTTGCAAAATATCTGATTACCTTTAATTTGGTACACAATATGGAGATTAACCATCCGAAAAGTATCTTTATTCATAAAGAGGGGAAAGGTAAATATGTTATGGGACCGATTTGGGACTTTGACTGGGCGTATGATTACGAAGGTAAAGAGACACATTTCGGGAGTTATGAAACTCCGCTCTTTTCTGATGGCATGAATGGAGTGGGAACTGCTTTTTTCCAACGCTTCCTACAAGACAGTCGGGTAAGGAAACTCTATAAAAACTTTTGGCAAGACTTTAAGTCAAATAAATTAAATGAGTTGTTGCAGTATATAGATGATCAGGCCAAGCTTATTAAACCATCTGTAACGAGAAATAGTGAATTATGGGAAAACACCCGTTCATTCGATGCAAAGGTGGTAGAGTTGAAGAATTGGTTAAAGAATAGGGCAGAGTATATAGATGGTGAAGTAAATCAATACTGATAGACTGACTTATAACATCATGAAAACCATGATTTTGCAGGTGATTCCATGAGGTTTGTACATCTCATGGTTTTTCGTCTGCCCGCAGGCCGAAAACTTTTCCTGTCATCTGATCTACAGGTACTTTCCATACTTTGACATTCCGTACGGCAGGATCGGAATAGCTGAACTGATCCTTCGTGTAATGGCGCATGATAATGTCCAGTGCACGACGTTTTTCCTCCATATCTTCTATGAATTCTACTTTCCCACGGCACATGGCGCTCTCCGAGCGCATACTGTAGCTGCAAGCTACCTGCTTATGCTGATAGACAAGTTTGTGTCCGAGGCTGAACGTGATACACACATTGTTATTGCGTTGCAGCATTTCTATCTTTCCGCCTTCGGGGCCGGAATGGAGGTAAAGAGTATCGTTCTCATAACCGAAGTTCATAGGAACTACGTATGGATTGCCTTCCAGGTCTGTTATGCCTACAAAGCAGGCATCAGCTTGAAGAATAATGGATTCGATTCGTTGCTTGTCTTCGATAACGATTGTTTTCATTCTAATGTCGGTTTTTAAAGGTTTGTGCCAAGCCTTTGGCACAAGCGTGCCAATAGGGTGGCACAGAAGAGTATACTATTAATCCGTTTTTACAGTACTTGTTTCTATTTCTCAATCAGTGCAAAGTCTAATTGCTTCTTCTCCAGATTGGCACGTGCCACGCGAATGGTGATGGCATCTCCCAGGCTGTATATCTTGTTCTTACGGCGTCCGCGGAGGCAATAATTCTTTTCGTCGAATTCATAATAGTCATCGTCCAGATCACGGATAGGAACCATGCCTTCGCATTTGTTCTCGTTGAGTTCAACGTAAAGGCCCCATTCCGTAACACCGGAGATCACACCGTCATAAATTTGTCCGAGACGTTCGCTCATGAATTCTACCTGTTTGTATTTGATAGAAGCACGTTCGGCATTGGCTGCAATCTGTTCCATATTCGAACTGTGGTCGCAGAGGTCTTCGTATTTGCTTTCGGATACGCTACGACCACCGTCCATATACTTCGTAACCAAGCGGTGTACCATCATATCCGGGAATCGGCGGATGGGTGAAGTGAAGTGGGTGTAATAGTCGAATGCCAGTCCGTAGTGACCGATATTGTGCGTAGAATAACGCGCTTTCTGCATGGCACGGATGGATACGGTTTCAATCAGGTTTTCCTCCTTCTTGCCATGAATGTCATCCAGCAAATGATTGATAGACTTTGATATATCTGTTTTCGTTCCGCTTGTACGTACCTTATAGCCGAAGCGGGCGATGAACTGTGACAGGTTTTCCAGTTTTTCCGGATCGGGCAGATCGTGGATACGATAAGGAAGTACCTTGGCTTTTTTGTTCTTGGGCACACGTCCCACTTTCTCTGCTACTGTCCTGTTGGCAAGCAGCATGAATTCTTCTACCAGCTTGTTGGCATCTTTGGATTCTTTGAAGTATACGCTGATAGGTTTTCCCTTTTCGTCGATTTCGAACTTCACCTCGTAGCGGTCGAAGTTGATAGCTCCTGCTGCGAAACGTTTCTCGCGAAGTGCTTTGGCGATGGTATCCAGCATGAGAACTTCTTCTTTAAAATCGCCCGTTTTCGTTTCGATGATCTGTTGCGCCTCTTCGTAAGTGAAGCGACGGTCGGAGTTGATGACGGTATGTACGATGCGGGAGTCTCTTACTTCTCCTTTCTCGGTGATGTCGAAGATGACGGAGAATGCGAGTTTCTCTTCATTCGGACGCAAGGAACAGATGAAGTTACACAAGCGTTCGGGAAGCATCGGGATGGTACGGTCTACCAGATAAACGGAAGTCGCCCGCTTTTCTGCTTCTTTGTCGATGATACCGCCTTCTTTTACATAGTGAGTCACATCGGCGATATGTACGCCTACTTCCCACAATCCGTCTTTGATTGACCGGATCGAAAGTGCGTCGTCGAAGTCCTTGGCGTCTTTCGGGTCAATGGTGAAAGTCGTTACCTTACGGAAGTCTTCGCGTCTGGCTATCTCTTCCGGAGTAATTTCTGCGGGGATCTTATCGGCGGCTGTTTCTACCGCTTTCGGATATACGTAGGGCAGGCCGAACTCAGCGAGGATGGCGTGCATTTCTGTCGTATTGTCTCCTGCTACACCGAGGATGTCGATCACTTGTCCGATAGGATTCTTTGCCTTGTCGGGCCATTCGGTTACTTTCACGATTGCCTTGTCACCGGTTTTTCCTCCTTTCAGCTTCTCTTTCGGGATGAAGATGTCGTTGGCTAGTGTACGGTTTTCTGTAACTAAGAAGGCATACGATTTCGCTACTTCCAGTGTACCTACAAAGGTATCATTGGCACGTTCCAGAATTTCGATGACTTCTCCTTCCGCGTCTTTATTCTTCCGTTTGGCGTAGAAAGTGATCTTTACTTTGTCATTGTTCATGGCATGTGCCGAATTGCGTTCGGCAACAAAGATCGGATCGCCTCCACCTTCGGGGATAAAGGAGTTCTTCCCGTTGCTCTTGCGTTGGAAGGTACCGATCATCTCCGTTCCGTGATTGTTGAGGCGGAACTTTCCTTTTTCAATTTCGGAAATATAATCGTCATCTGAAAGGTCGTGTAACAGGTCAGCGCATAGCATTTTCTGCGGATGGGTAGTGAGATGCAACTCCGAGAAAATATACTTCATACTAAGCGTTTCGCTGGGTTTGGCATGGAAAAAGTCTATCAATAACGCTGCCAGCTCTTTCTTACTCATTCTTTTGCCGGCCTTTTTCTCTTTCTTTTCTTTCTTTTTCGCCATAATGTATAGAATTGATTTATTTGAAAATTCTTTGATGGGAGTACAAAGTAAACAAATATTTGAATTTGATAGTTATGAATTGGATAAAACTTTCGCTGACTTCGCTAATTTCGTTCTTATTAAAATAAAAAGCATCCCTTCTGGATCACTTCGGTAAGAATGCTTATAAGATTGAGAAATGTAAAATGGTTTTTGTTTCATTTTTATTGTATCTTTGTAGCATCATTCTTTTCTTATACATCGAGGTTATAATTAATGGAGAGCATCTTAATAACAGGAGCAAGCGGATTTATAGGGAGTTTTATTGTCGAAGAGGCATTAAAACGAAAGTTTGGTGTGTGGGCGGGGATTCGTCCTACCAGCAGCAAAAAGTACTTGAAGAACCGGAAGATTCACTTTCTGGAACTGGACTTTGCCCATCCCAATGAATTGCGTGCCCAACTCTCCGGACATAAAGGGACCTATAACAAGTTTGATTATATCATCCATTGTGCGGGAGTCACAAAATGTCCGGATAAGAAAACTTTTGATTATGTGAATTATCTACAGACCAAATACTTTATTGATACACTGAAAGCGCTGAATATGGTTCCGAAGCAATTCATCTATATCAGTACGCTGAGCGTATTCGGGCCCGTACGCGAAAAAGACTATTCGCCGATAGAAGCCGATGATGCCCCGATGCCTAATACTGCCTACGGTTTTAGTAAGCTCAAGGCTGAACTCTATATTCAGAGTATTCCCGGTTTCCCTTATGTTATTTATCGTCCTACAGGAGTTTACGGTCCTCGTGAACTGGATTATTTCCTGATGGCAAAATCCATCCGCCAGCATGTTGACTTCTCTGTCGGCTTCCGGCGGCAGGACCTGACTTTTGTTTATGTAAAAGACATTGTGCGGGCCATCTTTTTAGGAATAGAAAAAAAAGTGACGCGAAGAGCCTATTTTCTGACTGACGGGAAGGTGTATAAAAGTCGTGTATTTTCGGACTTAATACAAAAAGAACTGGGGAATCCGTTTGTTATTCATGTGAAATGTCCATTAATTGTGCTAAAAGTTATATCTTTGCTCGCTGAATTCATTGCAACACGTTCCGGCAAGAGCAGTACGCTGAATTCTGATAAATATAAAATAATGAAACAACGTAACTGGCAATGTGATATAACCCCTGCCATTAATGAGTTAGGGTATACTCCCGAATATGACTTGGAGAAGGGAGTCCGTGAAACCATTGACTGGTATAAAAACGAAGGATGGCTTTAGACTTATTTAAGCGAGTGGAAACCCGGAAGGGGTTGTTTGCTGTGGAGAAGATAACATTGATTTATAATCTGTTGACCTCCATTTTGATTCTGTTCCTGTTTCAGCGAATGGATCATCCATGGCACATGTTGCTGGATAGGGCGATGATCGCTGCAATGACTTTTCTGTTGATGTATCTTTATCGGCTGGCACCCTGCAAGTTTTCAGCATTTGTGCGTGTTGCCATTCAGATGAGTCTGCTTTCCTACTGGTATCCGGATACGTTTGAGTTTAACCGGTTCTTCCCCAATCTCGATCATGTATTTGCCATAACCGAGCAGTTTATCTTTAACGGACAGCCTGCTATCTGGTTCTGCCATACATTCCCGCATCTTCTGGTCAGTGAAGCATTCAATATGGGATATTTCTTTTATTATCCGATGATGCTCATTGTGACGGTGTTTTATTTTATCTATAAATTTGAATGGTTTGAGAAGATGTCGTTTGTACTGGTGACTTCTTTCTTTATCTATTATCTGATTTATATCTTTGTTCCGGTAGCAGGGCCGCAGTTCTACTTCCCGGCTATAGGGTTTGATAATGTATCTAAAGGAATTTTTCCGGCCATTGGCGACTATTTCAATAACAATCAGGAGTTACTTCCCGGTCCGGGCTATCAACATGGCTTCTTTTACAGTCTGGTAGAGGGTTCGCAACAGGTAGGAGAGCGTCCTACGGCAGCTTTCCCCAGTTCACATGTCGGTATTTCTACCATTCTTATGATTATGGCATGGCGTGGCAGTAAGAAGCTCTTTGCCTGCCTGATTCCTTTCTATATGCTGCTTTGCGGAGCTACAGTATATATTCAGGCACACTACGTTATCGATGCGATCGTAGGTTTCTTCTCTGCATTCTTGTTGTATGTTGTGGCAACCTGGATGTTCAAGAAATGGTTTGCGCAGCCGATGTTTAAGTAAAACTAATCTAAAAGAGAATTTACTTTTTCAGGAATTGTTTCGAATATCCGGAACAACTCTTCTTTCGTTTCTGCCCGCAACATGGCAATACGGGTTTCTTTGAAATTAGGAATCCCTTTGAATAGCGGACTGGCAGCCAAGTGGCGGCGCACGTGCAAGATACCCCTGCGTTCATCAAGCAGATTCACACTGTCAATCACTTCCTGGCGAAGCACCTCCATACACCATTCAAAACTGAGTGGCGGCAATTCTTCTCCCGTTTCCAGATAATGCTTTACTTCCTTGAATATCCAGGGACGTCCGAAGCTGGCACGACCGATCATGACGGCATCTACCCCGTAGCGGTCAAAGCACTCCTTGCAGCGTTGGGGTGTTGTCACGTCTCCGTTGCCAATGATGGGAATGTGCATCCTTTGATTGTTTTTCACTTCTCCGATCAGTGTCCAGTCCGCTTCTCCGGTGTACATTTGTGCGCGGGTTCTACCGTGAATGGTCAGTGCGGCAATGCCGCAATCCTGTAGTTGTTCTGCCAGGTCTACAATGATTTTATTGCTGGCGTCCCATCCCAAACGGGTTTTTACCGTTACAGGTATTTTGACTGCGTCCACTACGGCACGGGTAATTTCCAGCATCTTCGGAATATTTTGCAGCATTCCTGCTCCTGCTCCTTTTCCTGCTACTCTCTTCACGGGGCAGCCGAAGTTAATGTCGAGAATATCAGGCTGTGCCTGTTCTACGATCTTCGCAGCTTCGACCATCGTTTCCGTATCTTTACCATAAATCTGAATAGCTACAGGGCGTTCTTCATCGCTGATACTCAGCTTCTGTGCAGTCTTGTTGACAGCGCGTATCAGTGCATCGCTCGATACAAATTCAGTATATACCATGTCAGCTCCGAACTTTTTGCACATCAGGCGGAAAGCAGGGTCTGTCACGTCCTCCATCGGGGCGAGTAGTATAGGATGTTCTCCCAGGTCTATATGGCTTATTTTCATAATCGATACTTCTTTTTGCGGTGCAAAGGTACGGATAAAAACTGAAAGAACTATTTGTTGAGGTAAGTTTCACGGATACGGATTAATTCGTACCTTTGCATTCTCCTATCACATTTTAATGATTATCAGATAGTAAAATGAATATAAAAGATTTTGAAATAATGGCGCCTGTCGGTTCGCGTGAATCCCTTGCGGCAGCCATTCAGGCTGGAGCCGATTCTATCTATTTTGGTATAGAAAACCTTAACATGCGTGCCCGTTCTGCCAATACGTTTACCGTTGATGACTTGCGTGAGATAGCTCAGACGTGTGATGAACATGGAATGAAAAGCTATCTGACCGTTAATACCATTATCTATGATAAGGATATTCCTTTGATGCGTACCATTGTGGACGCGGCTAAAGCGGCAGGAATATCAGCAGTGATCGCTGCCGATGTAGCGGTAATGAACTATGCCCGTCAGATCGGTCAGGAAGTACACCTGTCTACTCAATTGAACATATCGAATGCGGAAGCCTTGAAATTCTACGCTCAGTTTGCCGATGTCGTAGTGCTGGCCCGTGAATTGAATCTGGAACAGGTGGCCGAGATTTATCGTCAGATTCGGGAAGAGAATATCTGCGGTCCGAGCGGAGAGCAGATTCGTATTGAAATGTTCTGTCACGGTGCCTTGTGCATGGCAGTCTCCGGTAAGTGCTATCTGTCTCTGCATGAGATGAATCATTCTGCTAATCGGGGTGCCTGTATGCAGGTATGCCGCCGTTCTTACACGGTTCGCGATAAGGAGACGGATGTAGAACTGGATATCGACAATGAATATATCATGTCACCGAAAGATTTGAAAACCATTCATTTTATGAATAAGATGATGGATGCGGGTGTGCGTGTATTCAAGATTGAGGGACGTGCCCGCGGTCCTGAGTATGTGCGTACGGTGGTGGAATGTTATAAAGAAGCGATAAAGGCCTATCTGGATGATACGTTTACAGATGAAAAGATTACTGCTTGGGATGAACGTCTGAAGGCAGTCTTTAACCGTGGCTTTTGGGATGGCTACTATCTGGGACAACGTTTGGGCGAATGGACACGGAATTATGGTTCGGCCGCTACGGAACGTAAAATCTATGTGGGCAAAGGCATCAAATACTTCTCCCATATCGGCGTCTCTGAGTTCTTGGTAGAGGCTGCTGAAGTCAGTGTCGGAGACAAGCTGCTGATAACGGGACCTACCACCGGTGCGGTCTTTATGACACTGGACGAAGCGCGTGTCGATCTGAAGCCGGTAGAGACGGTAAAGAAAGGTCAGCGTTTCTCAATGAAATCAGAGAAGATACGTCCCAGCGACAAATTATATAAATTGGTATCTACCGAAGAATTGAAGAAATTCAAGGGACTTGATGTAGAACAGAAAAGAGGATAAACAATGAGCCAGTATATCTACGAATTGGAGATGAAGGTACGAGATTACGAATGTGACCTTCAGGGGATTGTCAACAATGCCAATTATCAGCATTATCTGGAGCATACCCGCCATGAGTTTCTGACCTCGGTAGGTGTTAGCTTTGCGGTGCTTCATGAACAGGGAGTCGATCCGGTAGTAGCGCGTATCAATATGGCTTTCAAGACTCCGTTGAAGAGTGGGGACGAGTTTGTCTCCAAACTATATATGAAGAAAGAAGGCATCAAATACGTATTCTATCAGGATATCTTCCGTAAAAGCGATCAGAAAGTAGTAGTGAAATCCACTGTTGAGACGGTATGTGTGGTAAACGGACGTTTAAGTAACAGCGAATTGTTCGACAATGTCTTTGCCCCATACCTGAAATGACCGATAACGAACAAGAACAAATATATAGCATCGCTCTGACAATGGTGCCCGGTATCGGGCACATTGGAGCGAAACGTCTGGTAGAGGGCATGAAGAGTGCCACCGATGTGTTCCGCTTCCGGAAAGAACTGGCGCAGCGATTATCCGGAGTACATGAACGGGTGTCGGATGCACTGGACTGTCCGTCAATTATTGCCCGTGCCGAACAGGAACTCCTATTCCTGCAAAAGAATCATATCCAGTGCCTGACTTTTCATGATGAGGCATACCCTTCCCGCTTGCGGGAGTGTGAAGACGCTCCTATTGTATTGTTCTATAAGGGAAATGCCGATTTGAATGCTCTCCATATCATTAATATGGTGGGCACCCGCCACGCTACTGATTACGGTACGCAACTCTGTACTACTTTCCTCCGTGACTTAAAAACTTTGTGTCCTGACGTATTAGTTGTCAGCGGCCTTGCTTACGGCATTGATATCAATGCCCACCGGAGTGCATTGGACAATGACTTGCCTACAGTCGGCGTGTTAGCTCACGGACTGGACCGTATTTACCCTTCTCTTCATCGTAAGACAGCTGTTGAAATGCTTGATAAAGGCGGATTGCTGACAGAATTTCCTGTCGGTACAACACCGGATAAACACAATTTTATCAGCCGCAACCGTATTGTGGCAGGTATGTGTGATGCTACGATTGTCGTAGAATCGGCTGCTAAAGGCGGCTCTCTAATCACAGCCGAGCTTGCGGAAAGCTATCACCGCGATTGTTTTGCCTTCCCCGGTCGTACAACCGATGAATATTCAAAAGGATGTAACCAGCTGATCCGTGACAGTAAAGCATCCCTTCTATTATCTGCCGAGGACTTGGTGGAGGCAATGGGATGGACTTTGGATTCGCATCCGGCAAAGGCGGAAAGTGTACAGCGCAGCCTGTTCCTGGAACTGTCGGAAGAGGAACAAAAGGTAGTCCATACGTTGGAAAAACAAGGAAACTTACAGATTAACACCTTAGTGGTAGAAACAGATATTCCCGTACATAAAATGAGTGCAATTCTCTTTGAACTGGAAATGAAGGGAGTCGTACGGGTATTGGCAGGAGGAATTTATCAATTACTATAAATCTAATAACCAACCTAAAACAATTTAAAATGAAACGACATTTTCTAGTATTCATGGCAGCAGCATGCCTGTTATCCGTTCAGAACACACGTGGACAACAAATGGTGCCTGCGCAGAAAATCTCCGCAACACCTGTTGCCGGCACACAAATGACTCTTGCACAAGCTGATGGGATTGCTTTTCGTGTACTTTCTTTTTCTGAGGCGTTAAAAAGAGCTGAGGTGGAAGACAAACTGCTTTTTGTCGATTGCTTCACGACTTGGTGCGGTCCTTGCAAGAGGTTATCCAAGGTCGTTTTTAAAGATTCTCTGGTTGCCGATTATTTTAACCGTCATTTTGTGAATCTGAAGATGGACATGGAGAAAGGTGAAGGAGTGGAACTCAGAAAGAAATATGAGGTACACGCTTATCCTACCCTTCTTTTCATTAATTCAAGCGGTGAGGTCGTATACCGACTGGTGGGTGCTGAGGACGCTCCTGAATTACTGAAAAAAGTGAAACTGGGTGTAGAGTCCGGTGGACTTTCGGGACTTAAGAAGCGTTATGAAGCGGGTGACCGTGACTTGGCTTTTATCTGTGGATATATCAATGCGCTTTCTGCTGCCAACCGTGAGCAGGAGGCAGGAAAGGTGGCAGCTGATTTCTTGCAGGGAAGTGAACAGAAAATGCTGGAAGATGAAGATTACTTTTTGATATTCTATTACTATGTGCATGATGTCAACTCTTCCGCATTTCAGTATGCGATAAACCATCAGAAAGAAATTACTGATAAATTTCCCCGCCGGGCCGCTTCTCTCGACCGCAGACTGCTTGAAGACTGGATAGCCGGTTCATATGCCTATCTGAAAGTGGACGAGTCCAATCACTGTACGTTTGATGAGCAGGGACTGGATGCCTACGTGGCGCAGATGAAACAGATGAATGTGGCGGAAGCTGACATGATAGGCGAGAGTCTGCGCCTCAGCAGAGACGGTATAATGAAGCAATGGGATTCATTTGTGAAACGTGGCGATAAGATACTTGCTTCGCATACCATTTTGGGTGACGAAGGGCATTTATTGCAATGGGTGAACTGGCTTAATAAGGAATGTGCAGATATGTCATTGCGTGAGAAAGCTGCTCAGTGGTGTGATAAAGCCTGCGAAGAATTGATAAGGAAGAATGAGGAGATCAAAAAGAACTTGCCTCCCGGAGCTATTCCGGCCATCTCCATGGTAGACCATAAAGGACAGTTGCTGCAAGTGGCAGAGAAGCTGAGAAAACCGATGCAACAAAGCTGAGATCCTGGAGGGATTCATAAATAAGAGGATGTGCCAAAACTCCCCTTTTAACAAAATCATCCTCGCTACAACTATCTGTGGCGAGGATGGATTTTTAATTAATATTCCCGTATTTCATTCTTATAGATTTTTATTTCTACCAGCTTTTGGGCGTTTACATCCGAAACCCAAAGAGTGTTTTGGTCCACCAGCAGCTTCTCGGGTTTCTTAAAAGTATATCCTTTGACAGACTTAAAACTGTTTTCCCAGTTCCCTTTGGTTCGGTCATAGATAAATAGAGACCCGTTTTGGGCAGATAGAATCATTCGATTTTCATGCAACGCGATACCGCAGGGATTGAAGCTCAGAGGGAGTGTTTTTTCTGTGTCAATCAGTATCTTCTGATCTCCTTTCTCTATCAGTGTAGTGTCGATGGCTTGAATTTTTTGATTGCCATATTGCCCGAAATCAGCAAGATAGACGATACCGGTGGAATCCTGTACCATCTGATGAGAATGGAAACCGTTATTCACATCCATTCCATCTCCTTTACTGCGGCAATAGAAAGTAACTTTCTGATAATTCTCCAAAGTTACGTCAGCTTCCCGGTAGACTAACAGATTCTTTTTGGTACGAATCATGATATTTCCGTCCGGTGTGATAGCCATAGCGTGAGAGTGTACCATCTGATTGATTCCGTCTCCCCAGTTACCTGTACCGATGCGTGTGATGAACTCCAGCGTCCGTACATCGAATACATCTATTCGGGAACTTATGTTTGCAAGGTACAGCCGATTACCAGATATTCCAATCGCTTCAATCTTATCCGGAAACTTCTGTTCTGCCTCTTTATATTTCCAGCTTTTGAGCGAAGCCAGATGTCGGTTCTTGTTCCGGTCATAAAGCTCCAGACTAAAAGCTCCGCTTTGAATGTTGGCTACAAAAAGAGTATCTCCTTTTATGTAAGCAGGTCCGGGGGTGAATTGACCTTCGGCCAAGGCGAAGTCTGTGGCGGATAACTGTCGTGCCGCTTCGTATGAATAGTAATAATAGCTTGTATATGGCTCTGCGGGTTTTGCAGCCGGGCGGACTTCCGGGTTTTCTTCTTCCGAGCAACTACCTGTGATTAACGCCATTAGCAATAGACATCCGGTATATAATTTTTCTTTTCTCATGTCTTCTTCTTTTTTAATTCAACTTTTCTACAGGGATTCCCGTTACTGTATGTGCATTCCGGTCTATTATGAACAATGTCTGCCGTGCCATTGACATCTTTTCCACGTTACTGAAAGTGTGTCCTTCGACAGTTGTGTAATCCTTAATCACAGTCCCTGTCTCCGGATTGACTTCGGCCAGGGCGATAGGCTGATTCTTGCCTGTAGCAAAGGAGACGAACATTCGTTTGCCGATAAATGCAATGTCGTACGGCGAATAAGAGGTCAGATTAATGACCCGTTGGGCTTTCCATTCCACCTGTTCGCGCATTGTCTGAAGGTCGAATACATAAATCTTCTTATTTCCCTGGTGGGTGGTATAAAGTAACCCGTCGTTGCCGATTGTCTGCCCGTAAGTACCCATTGCCTCTCCCATATTCGATGTCCGGCAATAATTGGGCACATTTTTGAAACTTTTTCCGGGGACAATATCGTCTTCAAGAAATACACATACCCGTTTCTTATCCCGGATAAACACGCATCCCCGGTGTACCAGTACATCGAAAGCATGAACCGTTTGGTTGCTTCCTTCTCCCCAAGAGCCTGTGCCGATGGTTGCCACCAGCTCAAAAGTCTTTTCATCAAAAATATCTGTCCGGCTTTGTTCGTTTGTAACGTAAATCTTACCGTGGGCTACGGTCACGCCGTTCGGTGTTGCGGCAAATCCCTTTGTCGCCCCTCCTTCCGTCCATTCTTTCAGGCTTTTTATGTGCGTCAGCTTGCCGTTCTGCTCTTCCAGAATCTCCAGACTGAAATTTCCGCTGGCATTATTCACGATGTAGATTCGGTTGCCATATACACAGACATCCTTGGGTGCAAAAGTCGATTCTGTGGCTTGGGGAATATCTTTGTAGGTGATGGTGCAAGAGAGTGGTGTTCCTTGCGCAGTATCCTCCTCTTCTTCTTTCAATGTCGGTGATAATCCGCCGTCGATTGCATCCAGTTCGGGGTCTTCGATGATGTATCGGGAAGCGTTGTATTTTGAGCTGCCATAAAGTTTGCCATAGCGGCGGGTGTGCATAAATCTTCGTGAGTACACCGGAAGTTTCTTTTCGATGCATAGTTTGTTGTATACGGTGGCGCAGAGGGTAATCCATCCGGTTCCCGTTTGTTCGTAAGTCATGTTTCCGCTGTGCCCGTAGCCGAGGCAATGACCCAACTCGTGAAACGTGGCGCTGGTGTGCGCTCCGTCGTCTGCGTAGTGTTCCAAAAAGCACCATTCGTTGAGTCCGTAAGTTTCTCCGCCTCCCAGTCCGTCTACGGTTGTCACTTTCCCGATAACGAAGCCGGAGTGGTTGATTACTTTTTTGAGGAGCATATCGATGTCAATAACAGTTTTGTTGGCGTCACTATGCAGTTTGCCTCTGTATTTTTCCAGTTCTTCGGCAAATTCCTGTGACGAGAACATATAGCCGTAGTTCAGCATCATTGCTACCGCTTCCCGGGCATGAGCCGGATAAAGTGGATAGGCCCATGAACCGGTCTGACTGTAGGCGGAGAAACGTACGTTGTATTTGGATTTGGTGGAAA
Organism: Bacteroides thetaiotaomicron; assembly: GCA_019412825.1. Taxonomy (GTDB): domain Bacteria; phylum Bacteroidota; class Bacteroidia; order Bacteroidales; family Bacteroidaceae; genus Bacteroides; species Bacteroides thetaiotaomicron_A. The sequence continues at coordinate 563,583 of DXOL01000029.1, forward strand.
GCAGTTTTTGATAGTATTTGTCATTACATTCTATTTCCAGTTTGAAGTCGGCTGCGGACAGGTGTGGATTTGCCATAATCTGGATTTCTTTTCCTGAACGGGTGATGTAACGCTTGCTTTGCGTCAGCATCGGCAGTTCCTTATGAAATTCAGTGAAAGCTGGGAGCACATCGAACTTTGCCAGTTGGAAGGCTTCTTCATATCCGCTGATGGTTGCCCACACAGTCACCTCCTTGACAGGACGGGGCGAATAGAAACGGATAAATAACTCTTGCTGTTCGGTGATGCTGACTTGCAGAGGCTGGTTTACTCTGAATCCCCGCTGGGTGTTATTGAATAGAATTGTGGCAGGCTCATCATCCTGAAGCATTAATTTGAAAACATCCGGAGTCAGGTCTTTCTCTGCTATTCGGATCATTCCATACGGGTTCTCTGTCGTTTCGCTGTCTGTGTCTGCCGGCGTTTCTATCAAGTCGTCTTTGGTGCAGCTTTGCAGTCCCCATATACAGAAAATAAGAAAATAGGTGAAACGAAAGATTTTGTGGAATATCATACTTCTTGTTTTTTTAGTTTGCGGGCGGCAAAGGTATAAAAAAAATGTTTATCACCATTCATCCTGCTTTTTTTCCCTTATCTTAGTGGCGTAATAAAAAAAAACGACTATGAATAAAACACGTTGTATCGTAATTCTGTCTATGCTCGCTCTCTTTGTAGCAAGCGTATCTGTTGCCGGAAATATCTCTTTGCCGGATGCTTCCCAGAAGGTTTTTGAAGGAAAACCGTGTATTAACTCTCCCCGGGCGGTTGGCAATTATCCTACCAGTCCTTTCCTCTTTTATATACCTACTACCGGTCAGCGACCGATGGAATGGAGTGCGGAGAAACTTCCGAAAGGATTGAAACTGGATTCGAAAACAGGGATTATCACGGGGACGGTAGACTCAAAAGGCGAATATACTGTCACCCTTAAAGCTAAGAACGCATTGGGAACCAGCACGGAAAAGCTCATGATCCGCATTGGTGATGACTTGCTACTGACTCCTCCTATGGGGTGGAACAGTTGGAATACTTTCGGACGGCATCTCACCGAAGAGTTGGTCTTGCAAACTGCGGATGCACTGGTAGCCAACGGGATGCGGGATTTAGGCTATTCCTATATTAATATCGATGACTTCTGGCAGTTGCCCGAACGGGGAGCTGATGGACATTTGCAGATCAATAAAGATAAGTTCCCGCGTGGAATAAAGTATGTGGCAGATTATCTGCACGAGCGTGGCTTCAAACTCGGAATTTATTCGGATGCGGCAGATAAAACTTGTGGCGGTGTATGCGGCAGTTACGGCTACGAAGAAGTGGATGCGAAAGATTTCGCTTCGTGGGGAGTCGATTTGTTGAAGTATGATTTTTGCAATGCTCCTGTCGACCGGGTGGAGGCTATGGAGCGTTATGCAAAGATGGGGAAGTCGCTGCGTGCTACAGGACGTTCCATCGTGTTCTCTATTTGTGAGTGGGGGCAGCGAGAACCTTGGAAATGGGCAAAGCAGGTAGGCGGACATTTGTGGCGTGTTTCGGGAGATATAGGCGATGTCTGGAATCGGGAAGCCAACAAGTTGGGCGGACTTCGTGGCATCTTGAATATTCTTGAAATCAATGCTCCTTTGAGTGAATATGGCGGTCCTTCCGGTTGGAATGATCCGGATATGCTGGTAGTTGGTATCGGTGGGAAGAGTATGAGTATCGGATATGAATCGGAAGGTTGCACCCACGAACAGTATAAGTCTCATTTTGCATTATGGTGTATGATGGCTTCTCCATTACTTTGCGGAAATGACGTACGAAGTATGAATGACAGTACGTTGCAGGTTCTGTTGGATAGGGACCTGATTGCTATCAACCAGGACGTGTTGGGCAAGCAGGCGGACCGCAGCATCCGTGCAGACCATTATGATATTTGGGTAAAGCCGTTGGCTGACGGTCGCAAAGCGGTCGCTTGTTTTAACCGGGCGGATACTCCGCGTACTATAGAATTAAATTCAAAAACGGTGGAAGGCCTGTCTTTGGAGCAGGTGTATAGTCTTGACAGCCGTTCTATGGAAAATGCAGTGAATAACATAATGGTGGATTTGGCGCCTTACCAATGCAAGGTTTATATCTGTGGAAAGCCGAAAAATAGCCAATGACCGTACTGAAATGACAGTAATAAATCTCAGAGGTAGGATAAAGAAAGAAAGGTTGGGGCATAAAAAAAGGAGCAACGCCTTGCTCCAACCTTTGTTAACCTTAAATCTAATACTATGAAAAAAATCACATGACAAATGTAAGCCTTCTTGCTATTCCTTCCAAATAATATTCTTGTATTTGCGTCTCTTTTGATTTCTTTCACGGATTTTCACTGTTATCGCACACAATAGACGTAAAAGAGATATCTTTCGATGTACCTTTAATGGGGAAAAGACAAGTTTCGCGTTTGAATAACCATGTTTGTTTCTGTTATAATCAATGAGTTGGTTATTCAATCGAATGCTTCAATATAGCTCCGGGTTTGCCGTTATAAATAGTTTCTATGCTGATAGTAACAGGTGAAGTTCTATCTGCATTATAACATTCTATTACAGCACACCCATTTTTGTCGGTTTTTACATTTGGATTCCAGTATAAAGTGCGGCGCTGATCATTGTTTTTGGGTAAGGCTTCGTTTATATAGACTGGTGAGTAAAACTCTAAAGGACGAGTATAGCCATGTATACGGGTCATACGGATTCCGCGTGGCGGACGGAAGTCTCTGTTGGCATTCCAGCCGTCAGCAGAGACAATATAAGCAATAGCTGTAGGTTCTCCTGTTATACTTTTGCCATATCTTTGTTTATCGGCTTCTTCTTTCTCGTTTGTCGCCGTAACTTCCATTTCGTCTTCTAATTCTTCGAAATCTTCTTCGAGTGGTGTAAGAGCTTCTTCAAAGTCAAGTTTTCCTATTTCGTCCCTGGCTCCGCTTCCGCTACTGATTACTAATGTTTTGATAGCATCAATATCTTCTTCAATAAGAAAGCGCTGATGGTTTCGCATAATTTTGCCATCGACTACTAGTGGGAGTGACTTTTCACGATACATTATTTGTTTTCCTTCTTGAAGACGTATTTCAGGATTTACTTTATTGAGAAAATCATATAGGGTAAATATTTCTTTACCTTCATCTCTCATCTGATCAATCATTGCTTGGACATCGTAATAAGCATCTATGCTCTGTTCAAATAATAATGTACGTTTTTGAGGATAACGTGCTTTGATTGTTACTTCTGCTAAAAAATACGGATCAGCTTTACGAACGGAATCCATATAGACCGAGTCTTTATGCTTTATGATGTTTCTTAACTCATTAGTATCTTTCCAGTCCGGATGTGTCTCGTAAAAATTGTATTTGCGAAGTTTCGGAGAAAAGTTGCGAAATAGTAAGACAGAACAGAGTTGCTTTCGGTTGCTGCCAGACTTGCGTGTCTGTATATTAGTCGGTATAATTCCTTCAAAGTCTTCTACAGGTATTTGGAAACGTCCCAGAGAATCAGACATTGCTTTTCCTGCCATGAACATACCTCCTTTTTTGGATAGAATAGAGACCTCGAGATTCTCTTTGTTTTTCTTGAGTACATATGATTTTAGTTGTCCGTGTATAGTAAGTTTGTTTTCGGGAAGATAGCGGGGTGAGAAAGGCGGATTGCTGACCATCCCTTCCAAGTTATACTTCTTCCATCCGTGTATTAGCATTAGTATATCTAGTTCTTGTTTCCGCTGCCTGCTATTCTCGGCGAAATAATAGCCAGGTTGGTGTATGTAACCTTTTAACTCGGAAGTCAAAAGTAAATCTGTGAATATAGTGTTATCATATTCCAGGTAGTCAGACTGTAGGGTGCTACGAACAGAAACAGACAGATTGGTTTCTATCGGCTGCCCATTTGTATCTTTCGCTTCTATCTTGCAATGAATGGGAGCAAAAGGGTAATAATATAAATTATTGGTTTGGGCAGTTAACTGTAGAGAACCGCCAGGCATAATATAGCAATATCGTTCTGCCAATACATTACCTTTACGGTTCATTAGTGAAAGCTGAATGATTCCGACAGGAAGCTTATCTGCGGGAATACGAATAAGTTCTGCCTGCTTCTTCTCGAAAGGAAGGGTATACCATGCCAGAGGAATACCTTGGTGAGATATAAAGAGGGCTAAAGTATCGGGAGCAGTATTCTCATTTTGCATGCCCCGGATATCAATGGTTGTCTCACGATTGGTCACATTCAATACATGGCCTTGCGGCAGAGCCTCAGGCAGTGAGAACTTGTATTTCTCACCGTTGTATTCCACTTCCGCTTCTACTTCTATACCTGTTTGTGGCGTGTAAGACAAGCAACCCATTCCATCATGTACTGTTCTAAATTCTGTTAGCTCTTCACCTTTCTTTGTACGTAATACGCCGGATACATTGACTGCTCCTTCTTTTTTACTTTCCGCTTTGAAAGCTACTATGGAGGTGATGCCTTCTATCAGTCGTCCTCCTTCCGGAAAAAAACGCACAGACAATTTTTTTATCTCATCTTTTGGACGTTGCTTCATAGAGGGACTCATATCATATGTAGCTATGGAACGTTCATCATTATTACTTCCCATTCGAGGACGATAGACAGGAAAGGTACGTGAAAAATAGTATTCATCTCCGAAAGCCAGCATCCATTTAGTAAATGCACGGATTTCATAATAGCCGGATAAACCGGATTTTTCCAATAAGAATTGTCCTTGTCCTTCTCCCTTTTGCATTTTAATGATCTGTTTGTCGATGATATGTCCTAGTTGGTCAAGTAACTCTACATAGAGTGGTTGGCTAAGAGTGGTCGGTCGATTTTCCGGTCCTTGAGTCACATATGCTTTGAACCAGATAGTATCCCCTGCGTAGTAACTGGTATTATCAAAATGAAGATACACTTTCTCTTGCGGATAAGCAGAAGAGACGACTTTTGCTTGTTGGAAATATCTTTGAAAGATATTTTCTGCATTTTGGGAGGATTGTTGTGCGCTTGCGCTTATGGCGGATGCAACAATTATCAATAAGGATAAGGCCGTGAGTTTCATAAGCGAGTTTATATTTAGTGTATCATAGAATGATTATAGTGTCGCTCTCTTATCCGCCACAACAGCTCATTCACAGAAATATTTTTCACCTGTGGCGATAATAGTTGATCGGAAGTTTTACTTGCATTATACCCTTTTATGGGTAAATTATCAGAATGTGCTGTTTTACTGAAATCCGACCAAGCATGTATAATTGTCCAGGATAATGGATTCTCTTTATCTTTTTGTTTAGACGCTTTAGCTGCATCCCGGTTAATGAGAGCTGCTACATAATCCGGACCACCACACAATGGATTATCAAATAATCCGGACCAGATAGAGAACTTGGCGGTAACTACCGGAATCTCAATATTCTCTTTGTTTTTCACCCATATCATATCACCTCCCATATTATACGGACTGTATTGAATGGCCACCATTCCTGTCAACCCTTCTATCTCACGGGCATATATCTCATAGGCCTGCCGGGCCTCTTTGCTGAATACATCCTTGCAGATGAATCCGAATATTTTGATATTTAATTTCTTGAAATGCCAGTTCATACGCTGTGCAAATTCAATCAGAAGTTCTTCCCGGTTGGGACGGTTTTTTGCAAATTCATCAGGATATTGATATCCTCCTCCATATTCTATCACACTTGAGTTGTCTTTCTTCATGGTTACAAAACGGTTCCAGGTGGAAGTACTTACTACTGATAGATTAACCGGGCAAAGAGTCCATGAAACCGGAGAGCGATTTCCGTCTTTATTGCCATAGTACACCGGACTATCAAGGAATTCCCCCATTGTCCACTGCATATTATCGCCGTCACTGATCACAAAAGAATGGAATGCTGAATTATCTTCGAAATCTATATTTTCTTTTTTAATTTCATGTATGGGTAAAGGATGCATTTTATCGGAAGCCGCCATGATAACAGGAAGGTTACGACACCAGTTTGAAGCAGTATTATAATGTCCCCATCTTGTGATAGCCCCTGTATATTCATCTTCATTTCCATAATTCCAGCCTAATATGGGTGAAAGCGGAGTAACCCATTCCAGTATTTGTTCGGAAAAACGTCCCGTTCCATAATATAGCATCAGTTTCTGGGCTATAGCGATATCTCTGCAGTTACTTACTTTTGGGTCGATGCTAAGAGCTGAACTTCGATTAAGTTGCTTTTTGCAACGTTTGAAACATGATTCCGGAGATTCATTGCGTGCGTCTTTTAGTTTCTTTAATCCGGACTGTTTGATTCGTTTCTCTAAAGATTCTTCTACTAGTACACCTCTCAGAAGGCTGGCATATACTGTTGCCACATTAGCTGAATAATTGATTCCTTCTCTTCGTGAGTAATTTTCTCCTGTTGAGGTGTCGTTTTTATAGAGTATATACCCTTTTATAATCTTTTTTTTCATGAGATGTTCCAGGAGCTCCCAGACATCCATTCGGATTACTTTAGTGATATTCAAGCTTTCCTGTGAGCTTTTTAAAATCTCATGATAGGAATTGTTGTTTATTTCTATCCAGACCATTTCATCAAAAGAACCTTCGTTCACCGCTTGTCCGCATAGACCGGATAATGACTCTAAAAGCATACTTTCTGCCCTACTGAGTCCTTCCCCATTGCATAGGATTAATTGTTGAGGTGCTTTTTGTATAAACCAGCCATGTCTGCCATTATAGGCGAATGTCATAATGGAGGATAATAAACAAATAATAAGTGCGGATAGTAATTTGATTTTCATGATCGGAATGTTTAGGATTAAAAAGAGCTTTTCCCGAAACAGATCGGGAAAAAGACTCTTTTCTATTTTGAAGTTTTACAGTGTTGTTATCTTATCATTTAGAGACTTCCAATGGTAATGTCCGCATTTCATTAGCTGTGCTAATGTCGTCGATATAGTTGTCGGATAGAGTAATAGCGAATACTGCGATATTCTCGTCTTTAGGAAGTACCAGTGTGTGTGCCTCTTTGGGAAGCTCGATACCCAATTTATACATATATGTGTAGATATAGGTGTCATTCCCTTTTTCAGTATGTCGATGAGAACCGATGTAAGCGGGCGAAGCATTGCGGATATAGCCATCGCTGACACCTTTATGTCCCCATTGTCCGTAGAAACCGGAGTAATAAGGTATTTCAAACTCATGTGATTTGCCATTAACAAGGAATGTTGTTTTGCGATCTTTGTCTGTAGAGGCAGCCAAAATATATAGTTTCTTTCCCGCTGCTTCTTTGGGTAGCTGGATTGTATCTCCCTTACATTTGATAGCATTCTTATTTTCATGGTTAGCAATGCTGAAGGTGATATTATCACAAGTTACTTTATCACCAATTAATTCAGCTGCGAAACTATTTCCTTTTTTATCGAAAGAAACAGTATAACCAAAGTTTTCAGGAGTGAAAGCTTTGCTATTAAATGGTAACTGAAGTGGGATATTTTTTATTGGAGCTGCTTTTACATTTCCTTTTTTCAAGCGGACAGCGAAAGTTTTTGGTCGATAAGATGCCATATCAAAACATAATTTATTGTTCTGTATAGTGACTTCACCTATTTTTTCTTCTATACCATTTGTCTCATAGGCGGATTCAATGGCGTCAGGGAATGTAATTTCTACATTTTGTGCAGATTTACCTTGCATCTCGTATAAACGGATGATGTACAAATCACTTTCTTCTGCTTTTTTTAGGGAACGAATAGCCACTTGGGGGGTATTTACTTTTACGAAAGAATACTCACGCCCTAATGCACCTTTATGTTTGGGGGTGTTGAATACAGCCAAGTGACTGTTCAGAGACTCTGCTAAATGACTGATTCCGGCCTGCAATGCTTCGTTCTGATGACCGACGATTGAATAAGTGAAGGTATGATGACCAAAGTCTTGCTGCTCCTGGTATTTATATCTGTCTTTGGTGCTAGGAGCATGGAGTAGTGTCAGGCGTAGAGTGTTATCATTGGGTTTATCCCATCCATACTTACAATCATTCAGGATTGAGATTCCGTAACTTTTATCGGGAGACGTTATGTCTGCCCATTGCTGTGCATATACTTCATAAGCAATATCTGTATTGTTCTTACGTTTTACAGTTCCGATACCCAGATCATAAACAGCTTCCTGGTTTTTTACATTCATCGGAAACTCTGCTTTTAATACGGCGTCTTTTGTTGACCAGTCTATTTCATTAATGATATCGATTCGTTCATCATTTGCACCTTCACTCATGCGGATATATTGTACGAATTTCGAAGATTTATAAGTGCGTTCAATGCGAAGAGCTGCATAACAGGGGCCCTGTTCTTCGATACTGATACGAACATTTTCCGAGATTGGAGTTCCGGGCTTATCTATAGTCTTCTTTTGAATCTCCCATGCAGGCCATTCTTTCGATTCATTGCCTATGAGCAAAGCCAGACGGAATGCCTTGCCCTGTTCTACCAGTTCCTTATTACTACGTTTGTCAACAATAGAAACAATATCGCCATTAGTATCTAAAGTCAGTTTATAGATGCTATTTTCCAAAGAATTCTGAGTTGCTTTCAAGAAGGAACTCTTATTGTTTTTTCCAAAACGGACATCATATACGGAACAGCTTAATGGAGCTACAGAAGCACTAAAGGCAACGTGTGCTTTCCCGTTTTCCCAATTAAGTAATTGTGCCGGAACTTCTTTGCCATTAGCGTCAAATACTTGTACTCCAGCAGGTTTTTTGGAGATATTTATATATGCTTCTGCCAGTTCTTTCCGTTGGGCAGCCATTGCATTATAAACGATCAGTGCAGTTCCTTTTACTCTTGTATCCAAGCAAGAAGCGAGAGAACCGACTCCGGTACGGATGATGTCATTAAACTGCGTTTGAGAGAGCAGCTCGTCATTCCAGGAATAGGTATAGGCTTGAGGAAGACTCGTTCCTGTGAGGTCATCGTGGAATTGATGCCAGATAAACCGACGCCACGCATCAGTCAGCGTATTTGCCGGATAGCTTGCTCCGTCAATATAATCAGCCATTACTGAAATTCGTTCGGCTGCATCGCCTAATTGTTCGTTCCGACGATTATATAATTTCATAGCTGCCTGCGAAGTATAACAGCCGGTAGCATGGATGTCCATCAGTAACTCGCCATCGTATACAGGAAGTTCAGGATGATTATCGAATGGCAGATAGTCTTTGTATAACTGATCGGAAGTAGCACTTATAATTTCAACTTCTCCATTGCCTTTAACACCTTTTTCTATGGAAACAGCCGAATTTATATTAGCAGAACCACCTCGGTCTCCTGCACCATAGTAACGGTATGCAGTGTTATTGGCTCCATTTTTTGCCGTATTTTTTAGGTCGTTATCTTGGCTGATATCTCCACCATTCCATTCGTGAACATAGTTTTTGCCATTTAAAGCTGCCATGATGCGTGAACCGTCTACCCCTTGCCATAGACCGATATTGAATGGCATCTTGGATTTTCCGTGCATATTATGGTGTCTCCATTGTAATTTTTGCGTTGAGAAACCAATTAAGCCACAATGTGCTGCAACAGTGGGCAATGTATAACTGAATCCAAAACAGTCCGGCAAGAAAATATCTGTAGATTTAACCCCAAACTCTTGTTTATAGAATTGTTGTCCCAACAGAATATTGCGGAAGAAAGATTCGGGTGAAGGTACGTTAGTATCATTGGCATCCCAAGAGCTGCCTGAGATGTGCCAACGACCTTCTTTGATATATTTTTTCACCAGTTCATACTCAAGCGGGTAATACTCTTTCATCCAGTTGTATTTCACTCCGCCTTCAAAGTTAAATACATAATTGGGATAATGCTGAAACAGATAGAAGTTTCTGACCAGTGTATGCTTGAGGTATTCGTCAATGGTTGTCTGTACATCCCAGTTCCACTGAGTATCCAAATGCGAGTTCGAGACTATATAAGCTTTGTACTTTTTTTGTGCCTGCAGCGGACTGAGTCCTGTTGCAGCAAATAGTAAAGCTAATAAAATGGTTCTTTTTTTCATTTTGATAATTCCTTTATTTCTATATTAATACCTATTTATTGATTGTGAATTTACCTTCAAGCTTGATATCCTTTGAAGAAGCTCCGATCATTACTTTGAATGTACCCGGTTCTACCTGAAATTTCATATTTTTGTCCCAGATGGCAAGGTCTTGTGGGTTCAGTGTAAAGGTCACTTCTTTTTCTTCGTTCGGTTGCAAGGTAATTCGTTCAAAACCGCGCAGTATTTTTACGTATGTTGTGACGCTACTGATTTCATCCCTGAGATAAAGTTGTACTACTTCATCACCGGTTCTTTTGCCTGTGTTTTTAACCGTACAGCTCACTTTCACTTCCCCTAGTACTCCTTGTTGTTCAGGAGATATTTTCAGATTACTGTATTCGAATGTCGTGTAGCTCAATCCATGTCCAAAAGGGAAAAGAGCACCGGTAACTGAAGTGCCGCAGCCGCTGTCAGACCCTGGTTTGAATGGAAAGGCAAAAGGTATTTGTCCTACTGACTTTGGGAAAGTGACTGCTAATCTACCCCCGGGATTATTATCTCCAAAGATTGTTTCTGCAACTGCCTGCCCGCAGAACTCTCCCGGGAACCATGCATGGAGAATGGCAGGTACATATTTTTTTGCATAATTAATGCTGGAAGCACGACCGTCAATCATTACCAGAATGATGGGCTTCCCCAGCTTGCATATAGCTTTTAGTAATTCTTCCTGTCTGCCCGGTAAGTCAAGACTTGTGCGTGAACGCTCTTCACGCACAGTGACTTCACTACCTCCTAATACCATAATCACAACCTCGGCTGATTTTGCAGCTTCGATTGCTTCATCCATCATCTGCTGCTCTTTGGGCGTTATATCAAAAGGCAGAACTTCGCTTTCAGGGAAATGTGGATCCACAATTTCACATCCTTTTTTATATACCACCTTAGCTCCCGGCAGGGCTTCTTTAATACCTTTGTACACTGTCTTGATTGGGGCATTGGAAGGACCGTAACGGCAGATGAGTTCTTTTTGCTCATCTGCGTTCGGACCTATTACAGCTACAGACTTCAATGTCTTTTGAAGGGGCAATAGGTTATCCTGATTCTTCAAAAGAACAATTGACTGACGGGCGGCCTCCAATGCTACTGCCTGATGTTCTTTGCAGTGCACTATTTTATCCGCTAATTTTCCGTCACCACGGTAAGGATTATCAAATAAACCTAACCAAAATTTGACATACAAAATCTCACTTACGCGTTGGTCGATAGTAGCTTGTGATACCTTTCCTTTGGCAATAGCGCTTCGCAACGGCTTTATGAAGCCTGCCGGAGAACTGAAGTTAGTGCGTACATTTAGTCCTGCATTGACCGATTGTACTACTGCTTCTTCATTATTATCAGCAACTTTGTGTTTGCCTGAGATGAATTCGACAGCATCGCTGTCTGAGACAACGTATCCTTTAAATCCCCATTCCTGACGTAAAATCTGGGTGAGGAACCGATAACTTCCGGTAATAGGTTCACCGTCATAATCATTGTATGAGCTCATAACTCCCAATGCTCCCGCTTCCTGAAATGCAACGCGGAAGGGCTCAAGGTAGAGAGTACGCATTTCACGCGGAGCCACGTGCGGGTCCGTACGCGTACCTCCGTCACGTCCGCCTACTGGAATACTATATACGGCGAAGTGCTTTGGAGTGGCTACCAGCTTGTGTTTTTGCAAACTTTGAATCATCTGCTTTCCTAACTGTCCTACTAGGTATGGATCTTCGCCATAGCATTCTACCGCACGTCCCCAACGAGGGTCCTGTGCTATGTCCAGAATAGGAGAGTAGATATTTGTATATCCCAAAGCAGTTGCTTCTTTAGCTTCTACTTCACCAATCCGGGCAATCAGCTCTTTGTTCCAGGTACTTCCCTGCCCGCATTGGGCAGGGAAAAAAGTAGCCTTCTCATGACAAACCCCACGAATTCCCTCATTGGTAAAGTCTACCGGAATTCCCAATCGTGTTTCTTCAACAAACCAGCGTTGGATATCGTGTATAGCTTTAACGTGTTTAGCATAAGGAAATGCATACTCAGAGCCGAATTTCCCCAGTCCGTTATGCTCTTCGTCAATGTTCCCTATACCGTCTTTCCATATTTCCGACTTCCATTTTTCAGTCGGTAATGCGTCGGCTAGAACACGACCGGAACCGTAGAGAGTCGCCATTTGACAAGTCTTTTCATCCATGTTCATCTGACTTAGCAGGTCTTTGACGCGCTCCTCTATCGGGGCAGACGGGTCTTCATATATGTCCATCTTGCCATTTTTATTAAAATCAATCCATCCTTTTCGATAGATATCGTCTTTAGGACCTGCCTGAGTGATTGCCGGGATAGACAACAAGCAGCTTAGCAATGTTAGTTTTAGTTGTTTTTTCATCTAAAAGGTTTTATATATTTTATAGTTATTGGTCCAGTTACTCTTCTTCCACTTTAACATTGGGATAGTCACTTATTAATACATTTTTAATTTGAGTATGTGTGCCCTCATACACGATTGTGCGCCGTTCTCCTTCTGTCAAATCTTTGTATTTATATTTTAAATACAAAACACTGGTCTGTACATAATATCGGGTATCAGTATCGTGTAATACATACTTTCTTGTAAGAGTACTAGTAATTGGTTCTAGCCCTAATTCGGCATTTCTGGCAGTCAGAGTTATATGTTCTTTTTCATCAAAGCTAAGATTAATAGCATAATCTTTATAATTAGGATCTGTGTCCTGATTGGTATTACCGGCATACATATAGCACGTATTAATTGATGAGGCATATAATTTGGCACTGCCAACAGAAGTACTCTGACTTGTTCCGTCAATTGTAATTTTACCAGACCCTGAGAATGTTCCGGAAAATCTGTTCGTAGGTAAAATATAAGCTAATAATTTGCTATATTTACTTGGTCCAACCGATTCTCCGGTGGAAGATTCTATTTTCAAGGGTAATACATAGTCGTTGTAGATATTTTGAATCTTATCCAATTCTATCTGAATTTTGGCTGTCGTTTTGTATTTTCCTTTAGGAATAGTATATACTTCCTGGTCGAAACTATAACAATTGGTTGGAAGTTCTATATAATAGGAACTTATTTGATTTTTAAATTTGTCGAAGTTATAATCGGCTAAAGTATCTGGGTCATTAGTTATCTTAAGAGTTATATCTTTATCATTCTCAGAAGTTCCGTTAATACCGAAGTCAATTAATAATTCGGCAATATTTCCATCTTTAATCTCCACTTCACAGGTTTGCCATCCATTTTCTACCAAATAGGAAAATTTGTGGAACAGTTCGTTGTTTAGTTCATCTTGACAAGCTGTGAAGATGAATATTCCTAAAGTAATGGATATTATGTTTATTATTCTTTTCATATTCTTCTTTGTTTTAATTACCATTCTGGGTTTTGTGTCAGATTGACGTTACGTTTTAATTCTGCAGTCGGAAAAGGCCAAAGGTACATTTTCTTCAAAAAGACTTTGGGAATAGCAGTCACTGCAGTTGTAATATAGAATCCCTGCCTTGACTCGTCGTCCTTTGTAATATTGATGTTACATCCCATTAATGCCTGATTTTCCTCTTCTTCTGCATCTTTCCATCTTCTTAAATCAAAATAGCGGAAACAGTTTTCTGCAAATAATTCTATGTGACGTTCTCTTTTTAATACTTCTTTAAAATTTCTATAAGTATTGTAAGTATTATCATCAAAATCAGGTAAGCCGGCACGCATTCTTATGGGCTTCATCGCTTCCCTCATTTTGATGGGATCACGTTTGATTTCCACTTCTTGGTCATTGAACGTTTGCATAGTATATGTGTTTCCACTAGTTAACTCATTGAGAGCTTCTGCATAAATGAGTAAAACTTCTGCATACCGTATAGTCGGCTCTGTTTTATTTGTTCGATATCCACCCTCAGAATAAGAGTCTTCTTTGTTGTAGTACTTTTTAAATCCTATACCGGTCAGTGGACAGTTCTCTGTAAATCCTTGTTTACCATTTACTTCATCTCTGTAATACCAACACTGGAAATTTTTCTCACTAGACAGCGAGGAACTTTCACATTCCCATGTAGCACCATTAAAACCAACACAAGCGTAGAAACGTGGTTCACGTTTAGCATACATCAGTGATATACCTACTCCCATGAATGGAGCTCCATTCATAGTTTGCGGGTCATTAGCTGTTTCTGTGAATCCTTCTTTTACATAATATCCTGTTGTCTCTGCCTCTTCTATAGTTTGTCCATTGTTCATATAATAAGTATCGACCATTTTTTGAGTAATAGCGACTTTGTTATCTCCATGGGCAGTTCTGGGCATACTTTTCTTATTAAAGAAATCTTCGATTCCACAATTTCCTGTTGCTTTGGTTTTAGTGAATATTAATTCAGGATTTTTAGAGCCACGAATTGTTCCATCAAACATTTCTTTATAGGAAGCATAAGGATCTATATTGCTCCATCCATTAGGAAATTCTTCATTAGAATAAGTTTCATGATAAGGGGGGCGTTCATATTCAAGCACATTATTTTTAGGTTCCACTGTATATAAGCTGTATTGTTGTAGGTTAATCACATCTTCTGCGGCGGCAGCGGCACGGGCCCATTTTGATTCATCATATTCTTGATTATATAGTTGTGTTCCGTCCAGGTTTTTAATATTAAAGAAATCAGTATTTCCATTATTCATAGGACTGGCCGCATATAATAGTATTCTAGCTCTTAATGCTAAAGCAGCGCCTTTGGTAGGACGTCCTAAATTATTAATGGTACGTGTTCTTGGCATAACACGAGCAGCGAGCTTTAGATCATTGTCGATAAAATCGATGATTTCATCAAATTTAGCGCGGGGCAGAGATAATTCTTCATATGAAAGACTAACATCCAATCCATGTTCAGGAATTAAAGGCACAGGACCGAAAGTTCTTATTAAACTCCAATAGGCAAATGCTCGTAAAAAACGGGCTTGTCCCTGCATATCCGAAATGTCCTCATAAGTAAGTTCCGGACACTCTACTACTTTGTCAATAAATGTAGAGGATTTACGAATACATTCATAGGTTCTATTTAAATGGTTTTCGTAAATAGGGAAATTACTGGCACTATAATTACAGTTCTGCAGAGCTTTTCCGTCCGGGTGGACTAAATCATCACTAGCCCACATCAGTTTGGAACCGAACTCTGTTAGATTGTCTTGTTTTAAATAGTCGTATGTATTGGATAACCATCCTTCTACATATACTCGTTTGGAGAAAGCGGAATCTACCGATAGCATATCATAGAAATATTTATCTACGTCCAGGAAATCTGCACATGAGTGAAAGGATAATGAAGCGCAGAAAATAGTAATGAATAATATTATCTTTTTCATATGGTATTTTATTTAGAAACTTAATTTAATATAGCAAGAGTAGGTTCTGTTTATAGGATAAGCATTTCCACTTCGAACTCCACTATTTTTTTCATCAGTTGTTGCATTCTCAGGATCCCACAGTTTGAATGGGCTCCAAGTATGTAGATTTTCGCCAATAAATCCGATTTGCATATTGCTAACAAAGAACTTACGAGTAAAAGTTGTAGGGACATTATAGCGTAGTTCAATGTTTTTAAGGCGAATATAGCGTCCGTCCCTTAACCAGAAAGTTGATTTCTGATTGTTGTTGTCATTATTCCCCCAGGTTAAACGCGGCCAATTAGCATTCGGATTTTCGGTAGAAATATCTCCGGAGATTTCCCTTGGGATCCATCGGTTGTCATCCACCATAGTCTGCAGAATATTACCGGTTTGTCCATTTCGGAATGCGTGTGGCCCATTTCCACCGATGAAGAAGTCACATTTTCCTGAACCTTGGAACAGGATATTGAATTCAAAATTCTTCCAGCTTGTACTTAATCCCATACCATACTGGACTCCCGGAACAGTTCTATAGCCTATTGGAACGATATCATCATTGTTGACCACTCCATCACCGTTTACGTCTTTATATTTGATATCTCCGGGGAGTACTTCTTTCCCGCCGAAGTCTTGTCTTGGACTACTGCGAACATCTTCCTCATCTTTGAATAACCCCATAGCTATTAAGCCACGCGTCTGATTCATTCGGAATCCTTTTTCCATTTTGTACCATAATTCGTTGGCTGCCTCATCTTTATCCAGAATCTCAGTGTTCTGATAAGTCATATTTGCACGAATAGTGAATTTTACTTGTCCGATTTGATCGGAATATGCTGCATTCCAGTCAAATCCGTAACTCTTCATTTTACCTACATTAGCCATTGGAGCTTTATCTGCCAGTCCTGTTGTTTCAGGCATATGACTGCGCGTCATAAAAATATCATCTCGTTTATCCAGGAAAATATCAGCGACTCCTGTGAATTTACCGTGGAATAAACTTAAATCAAATCCCAGGTTATATTTTTTAGCAACCTCCCAAGTCAGATTAGGAGTGCCAATAGTACCATTTCTGTAACCTTGTATTTTGTTAGTTCCAAATTCACCAAATGAGTAGTCACCATCCGGATGCGAATTTACCAATCCAATGTATGGAAAACGACGTCCACCGATAATATCATTTCCTACCTCACCATAAGAAGCCCGGATTTTAAGCATTTCTACCCATGGAGCAATCTTCTTCATAAACGGTTCCTCAGAGATAACCCAACCGGCAGAGAAAGCTGGGAAGAAGCCAAATTGTTTCCCTTTTTCAAAGTTTTCCGAACCGGTGTATCCCCAGTTCGTTTCTACAAGATAACGATCTTTGTATGCGTAAGTGAATCGGCCTGAATACGCCAGATTCCGCTTCGGAATAGATTCGATAATGTCTGTGCCTAAATTGGTATCAGATTTTTCTTGTAAATAGACCATAGCAAATGCGCCAAAACGGTGCTTTTGGTTAAATAGTCTGGAATAACTGAGAGAGGCTTCCGTATAATATCGTTTATCTCCTTTCGTAGTTGATTCCTGTCCCATTAACTGTGCTGTCTGCACTCGTTTTAAAATAAGATTTCCGTCCGGATCACGATATTTTTCTGCTTCCCATAATTCAGGAGTTTTAATTCGCTTAATTTCATTCTCATTATATGTATCAAATGCAAATGTTCCTACAAATTTCAATCCTTGAGTAATGAAATCCAAGTCTTGTTCCAGTCTGATATTAGTTTCCATTTTATTTTGCCAGATAGTCTTATAGCCTGTTTTGGTCATATAATATTCTGGTGTTTTCACTCCATCTACGGATGGTTCCTCACCGGTCGAGTATTTACGGGGAATGCTCAGTGGAGTCAATCTGGAGAAAGATCCCCAGATATCATTTGTGCTGCTACCTGGTTGAGTGCGATTAATTAGGTAGCCGCCGATTCCCACTTTAACAAGTGTTGTTTTAGTGACATTCATATTTACGTTAGCACGATAATTGAATCGTTCGTAAGTTGTGTTGGTATTGTATTTATTTTCGGCACTCTTACTCTTATAAATACCTGCCTGACTATTATATCCTAATGAAACATAGTATGTTACATTTGTTCCACCTCCACTTAAGTTAATGTTTGCTATGTATTTGGGAGATACTTTTTTCAGCATCAGATCACGCCAATTTACATTTGGGTATAAATCCGGGTCGAGATTATTCTGTATGATGTCTAACTCCTCACGAGTATAGCGGGGAGATTCATATCTGCCTATACGGGCTTCATTTGCCAGACTGGCATAAGTGAAAGCATCCGCATATTCAGGCATCGGACCTCTGGCGTCTAATCCTGCTAATACTTTTGCATTAATCTTTACTTTTCCGGCAACTCCCTGTTTGGTGGTTACCAATACCACACCATTTGCACCGCGCTGTCCGTAAATGGCTGTTGCGGAAGCATCTTTCAGTACGGAAAAGCTTTCAATATCTTCAATTGGAATTTCATTAAAGCTTCTTTCTACTCCGTCTACCAAAACCAATGCTCCCTGATTTGCACCGAATGTGCTGATTCCGCGAATCCAGAACTCGGACATATCTTCACCCGGTTCACCAGAACTTTGTACTGCGATGATTCCTGGTACTACCCCCGCCAGAGAGTTGGTGATGTTGGAACTTGGCGCTGTTAATTGGGCTATATCTACTGTAGTATAGGCTCCTGTCAGAGTCTTCTTTTGCTGATGTCCACTGGCTGTTACGACTACTTCGTCGATAGTCTGGTTATCTTCTTGCAGGGTGACTATTGCTTCCTTTTTATTTTTAATTCTTATAACAGGGATTTCTTGGGTAGTGTATCCAATATAAGAAATAACCAATATGTCATATTCCCCTACTTTGATTTTAAACTTTCCGTCCATATCTGAGGTTACACCGAGTCCCGGCTGATTCTTTGCTATAACTGTTGCTCCGATAATTGGATTACCTGTTATATCTTTTATTATTCCCTGCACTTCTGATGCGTTATTCTCTTTTCGTAATTGCTGTGCGGAGATATTATCTTGTACTCCCCATAGTGTTGTGATGAGGAGCAGAATGAATATTCGTTTCATGTTATTCATGGATAATTTATAGATTTATATGTTATTCGATAACGACATTTCTGACACAATGATTTCCTCTGTCCGCAACGATTACAGCGTTACCTGAGAATGTTACGGCTTCAGGTTCATAGAATTTAGCTTTATCGGGCAATCCGTCTGTATGACCTGATGTTTGAGGTTGTCCGGCGTATAGGGTCACTTCACCTTCCGGTGTTATTTTCCGAATACAATGATTCATTTTGTCGGGAATAAGCAGGTTACCTTCTGGATCCAGGCAAGGAGTACTTGGCTGGTTAAAACGCGCACCTGTTCCTTTTCCGGAAGCATATCCTGATTCTCCGTAATCACCGGCAAATAGCTCCGGAATGCCAAATGTATGTGTTGCGGCATTATAAGTAACTCTATATATACAGTGCTTTTTACGGGCTATAATATAAAGAATATCACCTGTTTTATTGAAAAGCAAACGCATTTCCATATCGTTATAACCTTCACGGACAACTAACATTTTCTCATAATTACCGTTACCAGTGTGACGATAAACGGCTCCTTCTGAATTATGGTCAAAAAAGACCTCTCCGGTTTTAGGATGTACAGCCACTGAATTAGTACCTGCTTTGGGAATAGTAACCAATGCTTTAGTATTCACAAAATTAGCATCACGAGTAGAGAACACTACATTGACCTCTGTTTTAACATCGTCACCAGTCCAACGGTTGGGTATAAAGAGGGTATCCTCATTCAAGCTGAAAACGACCCCATTGGGTGATTGGAATACACCGTTGTTATCATAGACGAGTGTTTCCACATTTCCATTGGATGCTTTTCTGAGTGCTCCGTTTTTGCTTTGTCCCCGGCCTTCGTCTACAAAGTAAATGGTACCATCATTATCGGTTACAATTTGCCATGGTCTGCGTAGTAAAGCTTCTGCATATGGACCGTCTAGGCGATTATCTTCTGCAGCCTTTCCCGGTACACCGAATAAAGTACTCACATTACTTTTGAATAGATATCTGAATTCTGTTTCAGAAGTAAATTCCTCGAATTCCTCTCCTTTTTTAAGATATAAGCGGACATAGCCGGTATCTGCTCTTGAAGGAACTATCGCATAAATAATATTATCGTTCGCTCTGATTACCTTAGCTTTTTTATCGTTGACTGTTACTTTGATATAATTAGTATCTGTGCCAAAGTTGTAGCCTTTCAATATCAGTTTCGTACCGAAGCCACCACTATCAGGATAAAAAATATCAAATCTGGATTCTTTATCTGCTTTAGGAGGAAAAAAAGTCTCTTTATCGACCTTTAGATCATCATTACAACAAATAGTAAGAAGCGATAACAGTACAACGCATAGCGGAAATACTAGCCTCGTCTTACGACTTTTGATTTTTAAATTTTTCATGGTTCTTAGATTTATAAATTATGATTGAGATTAATACTGGTTCAACTGATTGTATCTATATGATAATTATAAGATACCACTTCTAAGAGTTGGTGGAGATTTACTGTGCTTTTTCATATTCTAAATATTATTTTGAGCGAAATAAACTAGTTGGCCTTAATTTGATAATTAAATTGGGGTTAATTAATCGGATAAATTTATTAATCACTGATATTATCATGTATTTATTTCACTTTTCATTGTATGTTAATTGATTATTTGACAGATGATTAATTATAGCCCCCATTTTTTATTAGCTTTATTATCCGCTTTATATTCAATAAAGCCACCATTGACTATTTCTGTCCAGTCAATCCATGTTTTATTGCTTTTTACTTCATTTATTTTCATACCATTGATATAAGATTTAGAGAAATCTCCTCCTTTTATTTTCAGCTTTCCTTTAGGAAAGTGTAAAGTGATGTCATTAAAATATGGCAGACTAACGCTAAATCCGGCTACTCCGGGAATCATAGGATACAACCCGATGGAAGCAAATACATACCATGATCCCATTGAACCGCAATCATCATTTCCCGGCATACCATCTGCTTTGGAAGTGTACATCTCATTTAATATCCGGTGTACTGTTTCCGATGTTTTATAAGGGCGGTCTGTCCAGTTATAAATCCAGGGAACCTGGAAGTCAGGCTCATTACCTGCAGCAAAATAATGATCATCGTAGCCGGCATCCAGACGTACAAACACACTGTCCAGTCGATTAGATGCAGCTTTTTTACCTCCGATGGTATCAATCAGTGTTTCCAGGTCATGGGGTACCATCCAAAAATAGTTTTCTTTGGTTGCTTCGCGCCAGTCATGATCGGGATGTTTCCAGTTTAAGTCATGATTGTGGCGTGAGCGTAGCCATCTGGTGGAGGGATCATATAAATTCTTCCAATTTAATGAGCGTTTCATAAAGAAAGAAGCCTCCTTTTTATTTTTCATGGCTTGAAGAGCAAACTGCCCTATAGCATAGTCTGAGGATACATATTCAAGACATAAGGAGGCGTTTTCTATCCCCTTTTCTATATAATTAGATAGTCCGGGACGTACTTCTACATTCTGTGAGTAAGTCCCTGGAGTACAGGCGCCACGTTTCATGTGCTTATAAGCCGTTTGAATATCGAAGTTTTGTGCGCCAAATGCATACGTATTGGCAATGATGATAGGCATCGGGTCGCCATGCATTACGCCGGTTTCTATATTAGCGGCGATCCATCGTCCATAGCCTCCGGCTTGCTCGGCAAAGTCTATGGCAGATTGCATCATGTCTGAGGCTTCTTGAGGATAGAACATGGCCAACAGCTGGCATTGGGTACGATACGTATCCCATCCGCTGAAAGTAGTATAGTATTCTCTTCCGGATGGCACCTTATGAACAGCAAAATCGGCTCCTATATATTCTCCATTCATATCATTGAATATATTGGGATGGATGAGTGTATGATACCAGTGAGTGTAGAATTGGGTTAGCTTATCAGGATTATCCGAGTGAACTTCTATCTTTCCCAGTTGCTTGTTCCACTCGTATCGTGTATCCGAAAGTACTTGTTGGTAATTACGGTCTTCGTTATCCATCCGCAGATTTTCTTTGGCATTCTCAACCGAAACATACGATATGGCGATTTTATATTCAACCGAAGCATTTTGTTCCGTATCAAAGGTAAAATACCCACCGGACTGAGCTCCTCCGATTTGTTTTCTGCCTTCTCTGATGTTATTTCCTTTCCAGGTTCCATATTCTTTTGCCTTGTGATTAAACTCAGCGGCAAAAAATATCCGGTAATCAGTTTTATAACCGCAGAAATCTCCGCCTTCCGCATATCCTTCACAGGAAGAAGGTGAAGTTATTTTGATATAGGCGTTAGAAAGGGCTGTGGAACTGACTCCTGCACCAATCAATACGGTACCTTCTTTTTTATCAGCGGGAAATATGAACCGGGCGATTCCGCTACGTTTTGAAACAGTAACGTCGCAGATAACATCATCTTTCATTTGCAGAGATAAACATCCGGCTGTTGCTTCTCTTATTTCACTATAGGCCGGAAAATCCTCCATATTTTTAGGAGACTTTGTCACTTTCCCACTGATAGGCAGTACCGGAAAATTGCCCATATGCGGACATCCGGAACCGGACATCTGATTGACTACGATGCCTTTTTGCGGTGAAAAGAAAGAAGGTGTGAATTGTATCATTCCAAACGGATAGCTGGCACCAATATAGGTAAATCCGCAGCTTAATCCATTTCCTTTGCTTCCTATACGTGTATCAACCATTTGAGCATAGTCCGTTTGAGGGGCTTGCCCGGCATTTTGAGCAATGCTTGTACTTTGGATAAATAAAACGAAGGATAAACTAATCATCCATTTTATACGATTGTTGGTCTTCATAAGGTATTTTATCTTTTAAGATTAATTGCTTGCAAATTAAACAAAGCATTATTAATTGCAGAATTAAAATCGGGTTAATTAACCGGGCCTTTTTTTTAATCCTACTATTTATTTCTGGCGGCAAAACGATGGCATTATGATTTTAAGCAGTATCTTTACCACCGTGAACGTAAGTCTTAATAGTATGATTGATAGTGCAAAATATAAATATCTAATTATCGAATTGATAGCTATACTAATTGCAACACCTCATTTAAGCGCTCAAGGTCTGCAGTTTTTTGGAAATAAAGTACCGATTGAACAACGGACTTCCTATACTATTTTCTCGAAAAAACAAACTCCGGTTTTCTCTAATTTTATCGATATAGAGTTTGAATTAAGAATATCTCAGAGTGAAACTTTCGGGTATCTGTTTCATATGCTCAACCCGATAAGTGATGAGGCATACAGCCTGACATATACCTATGTAAGTGAAAAGAATAGTGTTTTTAAATTTAATACCGAAGGAAAGGTCAATCATATTTCAGTCACTGTGCCCAATGACTCTGTCATCTCACAATGGTTGCCTGTAAAATTAAGAATTGATCTTCTGAAGGGTGAAAGTATGTTGATGATTGCCGGCAAGAGAGAATATGGAGCAAATTCTGTTGCCCCGTCCAATCAAACGTCTCCTGTACTTATTTTCGGACGTAGGGAACATCTGGTGGATTTGCCGGCATTTGCTATCCGTAATCTGAAAGTATCCGGTGAAAGGCAGAACTATTCTTTTGATTTGAATGAGAGCCAAGGACATGAGGTGCACAGTAGTGACGGTAAAATACTGGGATGGGTAGAGAATCCTTATTGGTTAATAGGAGATTCTTATCATTGGAGGAAAGATACCTCTTTCATTGTTTCTCAATGTGTGGGATCAAAGTTTAACTGGAAAGAGCAGGAAATACAATTTATCAGTCCCGATTCGTTATTTACCTATCAGACTGCAAAGAAGCGAATGCTGCGAAGACCATATGCGAGTAGGATGCCGGTAAAAATGCTCTTGGGAACTAATTTTATTAATGAGTCGGCAAATCGAATGTATGCTTATGAGATAAACAACCTGCCTGTTGACAGTATCACCATATCGTCTCTGGATTTGTCTACGCTGCAATGGGAGCCTATAGGAAGAGCATACTCTAAAGTCCAGTTGCATCATCATAATGGTTTTTGGGACAATAAGAATCATCGTTATATAGTATTTGGAGGATTCGGAAATAGATTATATAGTAATAAGTTTTTGGTCTACAATGAAGGAGTAGACCGGTGGGATACTTTGCAATTTAAAGGAGACAATATAACTCCCCGCTTTTTCTCTTCAATGACCTCTTCTGCACAAGGCAATTATTTGTATATATATGGAGGGGTAGGCAATGAATCCGGCGACCAGAGCATTGGGCATAATTATTATAATGATTTGTATGGTGTTGATTTGGAACGTCGTACCATAAAACGGTACTGGAGCCATCCTGTGGAAGAGAAGCGTGTACCTTCCGAGCAGATGGTTTTATCTGAAGACGGAAAGTATCTTTATGTGATTCGCTATGCAGAGTATATAAAAACGTCCAGTTTACAATTGTACAGAATATCCATAGAGGATGGCAGTATGGAAGCATTGGGAGATTCTATTCCGTTTGTTTCCGGATCGATTATTTCTACCGTATCTTTATATTATAATCCGACATTAAAAGAGTACTATTGTGTAGCGCAAGAATGCAATGAGCAGGCTAAACAGGTAAGAGCTACCATTTATACGTTATCTGCACCTCCTGTGAGTAAGGCAGAGATGGAATATTATGTTTCGGGTGAGAAAAGCATCGGATGGTCAAAATTGATATTGTTATTTGCAGTTCTGTGTATAGCGGCATTGAGTATTTGGATTTTTGGCTTTCGTAAGAGGAGGAAGATTCAAAAGGAAGTTGTTCAAAGTCGTCCTGTCACATTTTCGTCCGGTGGTCATTCTGCAACGGGCCCGATGAACTCGCTGCTCACTTCGGAAACGAAGATTCGTACGAATGATAAAAAAGAAGCCAACCGGATCTATATATATGGTATGTTTACTGTTTATAACCGGGACGGGCGTGATGTAACTCATTTATTCAGTAAGAAGCTTAAGTATATCTTTCTGTATATTCTGTTGAATAGCATTAAAGAAGGGGAAGGGGTAAGTTCATCCTCTTTGAATGAGATATTCTGGCCGGACAAGGAAGAAGATAAAGCCAAGAATCTGAAGGGAGTTACTATCAGTAATTTGCGTAAGACACTATTGGGACTCGATGGAATTAGATTGGTCTATGACAAAGGTATTTTTAAAATAGAAATAGAAGATGCTCTCTGTTTTTGCGATTATTTCAATTTGCATATACATTTAGCTACGCATCCCCAGTCGTGTGAATACTTCCTGCCAATATGGGAAAGAGGAAAGTTGCTGGAGAATATCGAGCATTCATTGTTCGATAAGTATAAGCAACGTTCGGAAGACACCATTCTTTCATTGCTTCCTAAGGATTTGCCGGTTTATTATCAGCATAATGAGTATCGTTATGTGTTGCGCATCTGTTTCATTATTCTGAAAAGAGATCCGTTGAATGAGGAAGCATTGATGTATTGTGTCAGATGCTATAAAAAGATGAATGACTTTGAGAATCTTTCCAAAATATATTCGGCTTTCATTATTGAGTATCGTAAAAGTATGGGAGAGGACTATACCAAAACGATAGAAGATTTGCTTCTGGAAGAGAGTTAGTCAATCATTTGTTTTTTATATCAGCATGATATTTCTTTTTTAAACCATACACCGAATACAGGATCGGCTAGAATGATTTCTTTTCCGTCTGTTTCTATTAGTTCTTTTTGTAGTAATGCACTCTTCAGGCGAACGATATTGGCAGAGGTACCGAGGTTATATTTTAGAATGATCTCCTTACTGCTAAATTTAGAGTGTATCCCATCGATGACTGCTTTTAGGAAATTCATCTGATAAGCGGAGAGGTTTTCAGTTTCGCTTTGGAAAAGAATATTGTTTTGATCGAGTAGATCTTCCAGAGCATGAGTTAGCTGTTCCTCTGTTGCTATATCGGTGGTGCGTATCCAAAGCAACCAGGCAAGTTGTTGTACGTAGGAAGAGTGATTGTCCACAAGGCGACAGATTTCTTTGGCAAGCTCAGGTGAAATACGCTTCCCTGTATTTTCAAAGCGTTTGCAGATATAGTCTATCCAATATTTAGTCTCTATTTTGGTGAGATAGATAGCATCTCCGAATTTGTAGAATGGAAGATTCTTTTTTTCGAAAAGTTCATTCATCAGATGTTTCTTACTTCCAAAAAGGCAATATGAGACATGCTGCTGTAGTTGCCACACCGTACGTAGCTTTTTCTGAAATGTTTTTGAATCTTCGAAATCTGAGATTTGTTGGAACTCGTCGATGCAGATTACTATTTGAATCCCTTTTGCTATTGCAATCTTTTCAGGTAATTGCAAGATATCATTTCCGGCATTATCCTGCATGCTATACTCAAAAGAGATAGAAAAGTCGTTCATAGGGTCTGTGCCAATGGAAATTTTGGGATTGATATGCGCGAGAAATTGTTTGGTGTTCTCAACCCACTCGTCCCATTTGGAAGAAGTTTGTTTTAATACAGAAGTAGCAAAAAGACGATAGAACTCGCTTTCGGTACGGCAGGAGAAGATGTCTAAATAGACTATCTTTCTGGTCTTTGTTTGAGCTAGCTGGGCTACTTTCTTCACGAGCGATGTTTTCCCCCATCTTCTTGGGGATATCAGTATTGTGTTCACACCATGTGCGAAATTAAGGAGCAGACGTTGAGTTTCTTTCTCTCGATCGGTGAAGTTATCTCCGGAAGTAGCTACACCAAAAACAAATGGCTTTTCCATGCTTATCTCTTTATTGGTAACCTTGCAAATATAGCGATTCTTTAATTAACTAACAAGTTTGTTACTAACAAAGTTGTTAGTAACAAACTTGTTAATCATTGACGATGCAATCCTTGCTTATGTGCCAGTACTCCAGTTATTTAATTTGTTATTAACGCTCGAAGGGCTTGAGGACTTGACAAAGGCTTTTTTATGTTGTATATTTGTAGTCGTAATGACAACAATAAAACTCAAATTAAAACTTAGAAACGAATGAGAGGAATCTTATCTTTTGCCGCATTGGCTGCGATGTACTTCCCCGGATGTACAACGAGTAAAAATGCGGTGCATTGTCTCAGCCGATGGATTAAAGGTTGTAACCCGTTGGTCAAAGAACTTATACCGACAAGTTATTTGCCGTACAATCATCGGCTTTTGACATCAAAACAGTATAAGATCATAACAAAACATCTAGGAGATCCTTATGAGGATTAGGGCAGAAGTAACCCGCCAATGAGCAAAAGGCTGCAAACTTTTACGAAGTTTGCAGCCTTTTTTGTTGCATAAATTCAAGAAAAAGAGATCTGAAAGGCGTATCGGCGTTTTTAATAAACTTGGGAACCGTTTCTAATAAACGATGAAAGAATTTATTAGAAACTCAAATACGGTTTTAGTATAAAGTGTCTATGTTTTTCATTGTGGGTAAATCGGGAGAAGACAGTATCGTATTCATAGGATTAGTGTATTGGTAAATTTGTATGACGATTCCTGTCTTTCTCTCATTGACCGTTTTGTATGACAAAGTATCATGTTGATTTTTCATTGGTTATACTATAATACAGCTAATTTGTACGTAATTCTATTTGAGCAAACAGAATAATTCGTTTATTTGCATATGATAAATACCGAAATGAGTATTATTGCTCTATTATATATATGCATATCCGGTTTTCTAAAATTATAAAGCTATGAGAAAGCACACTTTTCTATTTATTATCTTTTTGTATGTTGGCTCCTGCATACAGGTTAAGGCAACAGATCAAAGAGGGGAATATCTTGTCATAGGTAAAGATACATTGGAAATGCTTACTTGCCCATTGGGAGATAGTGAGACTCTGAGTAAGCAGATAAAGAACTGTATTTCGAAGCGTTCCTTCTCTACTGATTGCTGGCGGGGGTATGTCGGTATATGGAGGCTGGAAGCCGACAGACTCTATTTGGAGAAAATTATAGATCATTGTGGTAATGAACCTTACACTTATGCGAATATAGGAAGTGTGTTTGACGGTTACAAAGACAAACAAGGACGAATCGAGGCTTCGTGGTTTAGTGGAGAGATGCGGACTATTAAAGGAAAGTTCCTCACCTATGGAGAATTTGGACGAATCTTTGAACATGAAACGGTATATCAGTTAAAGAATGGCGTAGTAACAGAAAAGCAGACTTATCACAATATGATAAAAGAAGCATCCATAAGCGGGGGACATGCCATCTGTAGTATTTTAGAGAACTTCAACGGCGATTTATTTCCAGAGTTAGCCGACCGGAAGTTATATGCCCGTATTGAGTTGTTGCCTCATGATAATGGGAAAATAGATAGCCTTAGTATTTCTCTGCGAATAGACGAAGGCGATCTGAAGACCTATGAACCTGATCATCCGTATGTAAAGGAACTGAAAAGATGCCTTGACCTCATTCCCGACTGGGATGTCACCCATCTATATGGAAAAAAGGAATGGAGAATAATTTATGAAAACATATGGGGTGGAAAAGGGTGTAAAGCTGGATTTACAGAACATCAAATTCCGGATCTTGTCTATTTAAAAGATACGCTTTATGCAATCAGAGAGTTTCCACTTCAATATGATACTCGTCTGTATGCCCGGCTGCGTCCCTATGTCAATAAATGCTTCGACTACAAATGCAGGCGGGGATATGTTGCGACATGGGAACTTTCCGACAATCGTTTGTTCCTGAAAAGTATCCGGCGTTTGAATGATAAGCAACCGTTTCCTTTAGAGCGTATCTTTCCGGATATGAAGCCCGGTGAGCGGATAGAAGCGACATGGTATAGCGGTCGTCCGTTGTTGATATATGGTGAGAAGCTGAAAAAGTTCAGAGAGTACTATCCCATAGAAATTGACAGTGAAATAGAAAAAGGGAAAGTTCTCCATATGGATGTTTATCGCAATTATATAACTCCCCGTGATGACAAGGGGTATGCAGCTTGTGAGAAGATACTGGAAGCATTGGATTGGAATAAGGATCCTGAGCTTGACGGAAGAAGGATTGTGGTGGTTTATACCATTCTGCCTGATATGGATGGAACAATCCAACAAATTCAGGTGGAGTTGGATATAAGCGGTCCGGCTAAGGGCGATCAGTCCCGGATTGTGGATGATCGGATTACTGACCCGAACCATCCTTATATAAAGAGGTGTCGTGATGAACTGAGTAAAGTCAGATGGGAAGTATTATATGAACGTAAAGAGATCATTCCCGTAAAAGGTTCGGTGCATATACAGAATATGCGGGGGAATGTAATGGATACCTATTTGGAGAAACAGTAATGAACGCACTTTCGAGAAAAAATGCACGGAGAAATCGGTTTATGCCCGATACTCTGTGCATTTTTTTTGCACAAATTACCAGCATATTACGAATTTTTCGTATATTTGTTGGAACACTAAAACACACTCAAATCAATATCGTATGAATAAAAGTAATCGGTTTAAGAGCATTTTGGTTGTCGTCATTACAAGTAGTATGTTCGCTGCTTGTACTTCCAAGCCACAGGTAAAAGATGACGGTACTCTCTCTACGGTAAGCATAAACGGTCGTGCATTGACTGTATGCGACATCAGCAAAGTGAAAGATACATTGGAAATCCCACTGAGTGAATGGGTGGAAGACTTCCAGGTAGTGCGTTTTGAAGACAAGGACACGGCATTCTTTAAAATGTGGTGGCCCGTCATAACCGATAAGCATATCGGTATCCGGCAGCATGAAGGAGCATTCAAACTGTTCGACCGTCAGGGTAAATTCCTTTGTGACATAGGCGATGTAGGGCAAGGGCCCGGTGAATACAGATCACTCTACAGCGAACTGATTGATGAGAAAAATAAATGTATCTATCTGGCCCCCTTCTTTGGAAGCGATAAGATTCTGAAGTACGGCATGGATGGCAAGTTTGACACAGGGCTGGAAGTGGGTGAAAAGATGAATAAACCTAAGTTGACATTGAATGAAGACGGAAGTATCTCCGTGGTTCATCTCTGCTTCAAGGAGTCGAGCAAGATGCTGGCTGCACATATAGATAAAGACGGAACAGTGACCCGCTATCTTCCTTCTGCCAATGAAGGCGTAAGTTCAATGGATAATGAAGGAGCTTTAGTCGGTTTCAATCATGAAATATGGAGTTATAATAATGTCAGCGAGCCAAGTTATAAGTATACCTATGCTGATACGCTCTATCACTACGACTGGAAGAACAATCAGACGGAGGCTTGCTTTGCAACGGTCAACGGGCCTAAAGACAGTTTCAAAATATACATTGAATTGCCTGATAAATACGTAGTCATTATATTCGGTAGCGGTACATTGGTGGCGGACACCCGGACGAAATCATCTGAGTTTGTGAAATTAAGGAACGATTTCGTAGGTGGCATAGAGGCACCTGTGAACTTCTCAAACGGTTATTTCTTTGCTGTGTACGAGCCTTTGCAGTTGATGGATCGTATTGAAAGCCGTCTTGCTGAAAGCGATTGTACGGAAAAAGATAAAAAGGTGTTGAATGAGTTACTTCGTTCACTCGATGAAGACGATAATAATATAATGTTTATCGGCAAACTGAAGAAGGATTAGCGGCAGACAACAATCATGCGGGATCACATGAACTTTTTCTTCTGAGATGATTTATGTGATTCGTGCCTTCATCTCAAATATTGTTCATCCCTGTGCAGTTTCGTTTCTTTCCTGCACAGGGATGATTCGTTTCTTTTCAGTCAGATAAAAACGTAGTTTTCTCTTTTTTACCTCTATTCTCTATCCATCCATATTCATAAACTTGCAAATTCGTTCCAATCGTTTCACAGAACCTTCCATGTCCTATTTTTTATCCCCTTAGTATAATTTAGTTTCGTTTTTATCTTCTATATTTGTTCATAGAAACGAACAATTATGAGAAATGGAATCTATACATGGGCTATTTTCGTGGCATTTCTTGCCTTATCAGAAAGTGGATATGCAGTGATTCCGGCTTTCACGGTTACGAGTGACACTATCAGGCGGGTAGTGATATATTTCGAGAAAGAAGAAACGGGCGTTGGTTCTTGTTATAAAACTAATAGTCAAGGAATTAATGTATTGGATTCCTTGCTTGAAGAAAAAGTAAATTCAGAATATATCACTGCGCTGAATGTGGTCACTTTTGTATCGCCTGACGGAGATTCAGTTTATAACACCGCATTATCCGTCCGAAGAAACGATTCGATGAGAGAGTTCTTGCGGCAACGTTATCCGTTTGTTGATGCTGAAAAGATCAGACTTGTTTCTGAAGGAGAAGATTGGTCTGAATTTCGTAAGCTGGTGGCATCGGATTCAGACTTGCCGGACCGGGAAGAGGTCTTGATGCTGATAGATTATCATCGGGATAACATCGTGAAGCGAAAAGAACTGTTGCAGAAATTGAATCAAGGAATGGCTTACCGATATATTGTCCGCAATGTGTTGCCCAAGTTGAGGCGGTCTGAGATTACAGTTGTCCGGGAAGTTCCGGAAGTAGATAAGAATACTTTAGAACCGGTATCTTCTGTCTCCGGGTTGTTTGTTTCAAGTCAGGAAGAGGCGCTTCCGAATAATCAGCCTGATAAGTCAGAGGGAGATAGTAAAGAGATTCAAGCTTGTGAGGCTGTTGTGTCGGAGGCAGAAGGGCCGGTTGGAAGTAAGACGGTGCTTGCGGTGAAGAATAATCTGCTGTACGATTTGGCGTTGGCGCCCAATCTGGAAGTAGAGATTCCGGTAGGCAGAAGGTGGTCTTTAAATGCTGAATACAAATGTCCGTGGTGGCTCAACAGTAAACACGATTTCTGTTATCAGCTTCTTTCGGGAGGAGTGGAAGGACGTTGCTGGTTGGGCAATCGTCAGAAGCGCAATCGGCTGACAGGCCATTTTGTAGGACTTTATGCTGAAGGTGGAACCTACGATTTCCAATGGAAGGGAGACGGTTATCGGGGTGATTATTACGGAGCTGCGGGAGTGACCTACGGGTATGCGCGTCAATTGGCTCGCCATCTGTCGCTTGAATTTAGCTTCGGCATCGGGTATTTGACAACTGAATATAAGAAATATACTCCTTACGAGGGGGATATCGTGTGGACAACTAGTGGACGTTATAACTTTATAGGTCCTACCAAGGCGAAAGTCTCTCTGGTATGGCTGATAAAAAGGGGGAGGTAAGGACGTTATGCAAGATACAAGATACATATTTCTTGTGCTTCTGTCCTCGCTGCTGATGCTGACCGGATGTAGCCGTCGCGAACTATTGGATGATTATCCCGTAAGTGGGGTAGATATAAAGTTAGATTGGAACGGTGTTACCGATAAGTTGCCGGAAGGGGTTCGGGTGATTTTTTATCCGAAGAGTGCGGAAGGCAGAAAGATTGATACATACCTTTCAGCAAGAGGTGGAAAAGTAAAGGTGCCGCCGGGGCGTTACTCGGTAG
Source organism: Bacteroides thetaiotaomicron (assembly GCA_019412825.1). Lineage (GTDB taxonomy): Bacteria > Bacteroidota > Bacteroidia > Bacteroidales > Bacteroidaceae > Bacteroides > Bacteroides thetaiotaomicron_A. The sequence goes on from DXOL01000029.1 coordinate 595,678, forward strand.
TGGCTTACAACTACGACACTGAAACGGTACAGATCAGAGGAGAAGAAGCCTATGAGACGATTGAAGCATTTACAGGCTATTGCAATGGTTTGGGAATAGCGGGAACGGAGAAAATGGTATGGGGACCTGATCCCTTATACGTAGTGCAGATAGATGATTTACATATAGCGAACAGTGAAGAAGAGCTTCTACTGGATTGGAAACCGAAATTAGTGGTAAAGACCTATTCTTTCAAGATCAAGGTGGAAGGGCTGGAATATGTTTCTTCAATCGTTGGAAGTGTGGAAGGCATGGCGGGTTGTTACTGTTTGGGCAGATGTTGCGGGATAATGAACGATGCTCCTATCTACTTTGAAGCGCAAGGACGTTCGGGCGAAGTAACGGGTAGTTTTACAGCTTTTGGATTACCGGAAGGGGCGATGAGTCGGGCAGGTCTTGCTATAAAGTTGACGTTGGCATTTATTAAAGTAGATAAAACCGTGCAGAAGGCGGAGATTGATATAACGGAGGTGATTGCTGATTCTGAGAGTGGAGGTGGAAGTAGCGGAGATGATGGTGGTGATGTTGTTGAGCCTCCAACAGAGATAGAGTTGCCACTTGATGATAGGGTTGAGGTTGAAAAGCCGACTACTAATCCTGATGGAGGAGGAGGATTTGATGGCGATATTGGAGATTGGGGAGATGGAGGTGAAGTGGTATTACCTGTTGAGTGAGATTAAACATAAACGAAATATAACAATATTAGTAAACTTAAAAACATACAATTATGAAGAAGATTTTATTGGCTATTGCAGCTGTTGCGACTATGACAGGTTGTACACAGAATGAGGAGTTTGAGAATCTGGGACAGAAGGCAGAGATTGGTTTTAATACGGCAGCTGTTACAAGAGCGACTGCTATGATTACTGCTAATTTTAATGAATTCAAGGTTTATGGCTATGCACATGCTGGTGAGTTTGATAAAGCAATTACAGCTACGTCTATTGTGGATGGTACTTTTAAAAAGACAGAAGGTAATTGGGGTGAAGCAGAAGGTCAAAAATTCTATTGGCCATCAGAAGGCAATGTAACTTTCTTTGCATATAGTCCTATTGGAGATGCTGGAATTAAATATACAGCGCCAGTAAGTTATCCTGATTTTCCTACAGTGGAGTATAAAGTTAATAATACTATTGCAAATCAATCGGATTTTGTGATAGCTCGAAAGACAGGTGATGGAGTAACTGACAAAAATGGAGTTTCTTTGGGTTTTAAACATGCTTTGACACAGATAGCATTCAAGTTGAAAGGAAGTGATAAAGATGTTAATTATTCTGTTACGGAACTTGTGATGAAGGGAATTATGAATTCTGGAACCTATGACTGGGCAAACAATGCATGGAGCGTAGGAGAAACTACTGATAATTATACAATTAATATGGCAGGTGATGCGGCAATTACATTTGTTGGTGATGCAGCAGATCTTACTGAGTTATCTGGAAATGATAAAGTCCTAATGCTCATTCCCCAAGCACCAACTGCTGCAACGATAGATGTTACATATACTGCAGTGAAAGGCGGAATTGATATTTGTAAAGGTACAAAAACAGTAAATGTTCCTACAGAGCAATGGGGAGTAGGGCAGAAAATCATCTTTACGATCGCTTTAACTCCAGGTAATGAAATAACAATCACTGGTGATCTTAATGATAATAATTGGACTGATAAGGATCCTCAACCTGGTGATCTTAAATAAATGAATTACTTATCTAAGGTATGTTATCTTAGGAAAGACATTATTTAGATAACTGAATAAATGAAAAAGAACTGTATAAGCCAACTAAAAAGTTATGCAGTTCTTTTTATTATTTTATAGAGACTTCACTTTTCCTCCCTTTTTTATTGCCATCTAAAAGATTTCATATATTTTTGTTGCAAACAGGAACAAATCAAACGCCAACACAAATATATGTCATCAATCTGTCAGGGTACTTGGGATTGTCAGAACTGTCCGAAAGCCGTAGACAATGCTATCATTCACACTACCCATACAAGGGGCTACCATCAACCAGCCCGGAAGTGTGAAGATAATTTCATCCTTTTTTTGATAAAAGGAGAGCTCTTGGTTAATAGCCAGGAGTATGCAGGTACGATGTTGAAAGCAGGTGAATTTATTCTTCAGGCTATTGGTTCAAAATACGAGATGCTTGCGATGACCGAGTGCGAATGTATCTATTATCGTTTTATTCAGCCGGAACTATTCTGTGACTTCCGTTTCAATCATATCATGAAGGATGTACCTTCTCCGCTTATCTATTCTCCCTTAAAGATACTTCCTGAATTGAAATACTTTTTGGATGGTTCTAAGTCCTATTTGCGAGAAAGTAAGGTTTGCCGGGATCTGCTGTCTTTAAAGCGTAAAGAACTGGCGTTTGTACTAAGCTATTATTATTCGGATTATGACTTGGCCAGCTTGGTACATCCACTCTCGAAATACACCACCACTTTTGAGTACTTCATCCTTCAGAACTATAAGAAAGTAAAAACGGTAGAAGAACTGGCCCAGCTGGGAGGTTATACCGTCAGCACCTTGCGGCGCATCTTCAATAACGTGTTCCATGAGCCGGTATACGAATGGATGCAGGCGCGACGTAAAGAAGGAATTTTGGATGAATTGCATAATTCTGAGTACAGTATCTCCGAAATATGCTATAAATATGGTTTCGAGTCTCTGCCTCATTTCTCTAATTTCTGTAAGAAGTTCTTTGGAGCTTCTCCACGTATGCTTAGAACAAGTAAGAAGACCGTCTGATAATTTTTCAGAGAGAAAGTCAAAAACTATTTTTTTCTTTGCGGGTATAGTACATTTGTTGTATATTGCTAGCTGTTTCCCTTAAAACCAGTCTAATACATCTTTATTATAAAGTCGGATCACTTCAAATAAAGCCATGATAAGGCGGATACGGAAATTAAACTTTTTATTTCAACGAATTAAAATCAGGTTTCAAAGCAGAATAATAACATGATGGATTATGCTGAATGAATGAAAGATAATAGGATATTTTTCTAATACTCTTTTGTGTAATCAGAAGAGAGTCAGGGTTTGAAATCTATTATGGCACGTACAATAACTAGGATATAAATCAAAAAACTATGTAATGAGAACGAATCGAGCTTTTAAAGGATTTTGTGTGTTGGGTGGTTTGGCATCTTCCGTTTGCGGAGTAGCTCAGGAGCGCCCGAATATTATTGTTTTCCTTGTAGATGACATGGGACTTATGGATACTTCGGTCCCCTTCCTGGCAGATGAGAGCGGTCAGCCGGTGCGTCATCCGCTGAATGACTGGTATCATACTCCGAATATGGAGAGACTGGCCAAACAGGGGATTTGTTTTTCTACTTTTTACGCACAGAGCGTGAGTTCCCCTTCCAGAGCTTCCATCATGACCGGACAGAATGCGACCAGGCATGGAGTCACTAACTGGATTAATGCCGAGAGCAACAACCGGAATCCTTTCGGACCGCCCCAATGGAACTGGAAAGGTCTTAAAAAAGATATGCCTACCATACCGAGAGTCCTGCAACAAGCCGGATATAAAACCATTCATGTAGGAAAAGCACATTTCGGCTGCATGGGTAGCGAAGGAGAGAATCCGCTGAATATCGGTTTTGATGTAAATATCGCAGGTTCCGGCATCGGCCATCCCGGCAGCTATTATGGCGAATGGGGTTATGGTCATATCAAGGGACAGAAGATTAGAGCGGTTCCTGACTTAGAGAAATATCACGGTACAGACACATTCCTGAGTGAAGCGCTGACGATAGAAGCGAATCGGGAAATCACCAAAGCCGTAGAAGAAAAACGACCTTTCTATCTGAATATGGCCCATTACGCAGTTCATTCACCTTTCCAGGCAGACAAACGTTTCTTATCACGCTACACCGACCCGGACAAGAACGAGCAGGCAAGAGCTTTTGCTACATTGATAGAAGGCATGGATAAATCATTAGGCGACATCATGGACCAACTCGAAAAGCTGGGAATTGCCGAAAATACGCTGATTCTCTTTTTAGGAGATAACGGTGGTGATGCTCCATTGGGAGATGAACGTGGCTATGGTTCTTCCGCTCCGCTGAGAGGCAAAAAGGGGACAGAGTTTGAAGGTGGTATGCGTGTTCCTTTCATCGCAGCTTGGGCAAAGCCTGAGAAGAAGAGCAAAGTACAGAAGAACTTGCCTATTGAAGTAGGAAGTATGCAGACACAGTTGGGCACAATCATGGATATCTATCCGACGGTTCTGTCTGTGGCAGGATGCGAAGTTCCCCAAAACTACGTGATAGACGGATTCGATCTGAAAAAGCAACTGAGCGGTAAGGTGGACAAGAAGCGTCCCGAGTCTTTCCTGATGCACTTCCCTCACGCACACCGCGGCAGCTACTTCACCACCTATCGTATGGGCGACTGGAAACTGATTTATTATTATCTTCCCGAGACTCCGAAGCAACCCAAAGCCTTGCTTTACAATCTGAAAGATGATCCGGAAGAAAGAAATGAACTTTCTTCCGCACATCCGGATAAATGCAGGGAGATGATTCAGGAAATGTCTGCTCAATTAGAAAAGGAAGGAGCTCTTTATCCGGTGGATAAACAAGGAAATGAGTTGAAACCTTTTGTTTACTTTTAAATAGGTGCTACTATTTCAACTGTCTGTTTTGCCAAAGCATATCTATTAGGCAAAACAGACAGAATTATATATCATTTGTCAGATACAATTGCTATGACCGGATTGGCATCCTCATCCAATTGGCTCATCCAATGGGGAATATTCTCATTTTTATTGTCAGGTTGTTTTTGAGAAGCATCAGGAATACTGGCAGCTTCCAGAATAAATCCATATTCTCCTTTATAACTGCACAATGCCGACAGGTCAACTTTCAGTTCCTGATCTGAAGTGAGATCGTCAACAATGAATTGCTGGCACTTTGTAAACTTAGTTTGCTGTGTTTCTTTATTATACAAACCATTATAGACTTGTTTGTTTTTTACGTATTGAAAAAATACAGAATGTGTGTTTTCCAATACATAAGCTATGTAGATACTTTGCGGATTACTATACCATAAAGGATTGGCGGATGAATGATCTGTATCTGTATGAAAAACCATATATGGATATAGTTTCCTGTTTTTAATTGTGTATATCGTGTCTGTGAAGGTTTCTCTGAAACGTACTTCATTCTCGGACGACCATAGGCTAGGATTATAGAGAGGCAGCAGTAACTCTCCTTGCTCCTTATCTTTGATAATCATTACCCCTCTTCTTCCCAGATTTCCAAAGAAACCTGCTCCTCTTTTTAGTATAGAAAGGCTGGATATATTATCCGGAGAAGGGATAGAGGGCGATTTTAATAAATTGGGAATTGAATCCAGCTTTTCTCCAAAGGAATTGAGGAAAAGCAAAGAGTTACTGGATTCCAATCCTATGCTACTATTACAATGGGCAATAATGGTAGAGTCGGAAAATGCGAAAAAGTCGGGTGCGGCAGGTATATGTGGAATTTGAATTTTTCCGGTCATTTCTCCTTTCTGATTATATTTTAGCAGCTGGTCCGGTGCACGAAAGAAGTAAAAAAGACCTGCATCATCTATCCAGTAATTTGCCGAGCTATATCCACTTGGATCATCACCGATATGGCCTATACTGCATATATATTTCCCGGTCTGTTTGTGGAATAAGAAACATTGGTCTTTAGTAGTAATCACAATCTTATCTTCCAGCAGCGCTATATGGGGATTGTTTCCTATCAGGCATACTTCGTTGGTTTCCAAAGGTACATAACGTACTGTATTTCCGAAGTCAGATAACTTTAGGATTTGGAAATCAGTTGCATCCGTAAGATTTACAAATAATGTATCCCTGGCATTCTCCTGATTTGTGGTGCATGAGGCTAGTAAGAGTACTACCCATATCAGCAATAATTTATTCATCGTATTTAATTTATTTGATTGTCTGGCCTTATGTCACAAAGAAAAGAATAAAAAACGGATAATGAATAAATTATCTATAAATAACTGGACAGTAAAAAAGAAATCCCCCGCCAGCCAACGCCGACGGGGGATTTATGCTATTAATCAAATCAAGCTCACGCTTAGTCTTTCAGTTTAGCGATGATGAAGTCGCGGTTCAGGCGGGCGATGTTGCTGATAGAGATGTTCTTCGGACACTCAGCCTCGCAAGCGCGGGTGTTGGTACAGTTACCGAATCCGAGTTCGTCCATCTTGGACAACATAGCTTTCGCACGGCGCAGAGCTTCCGGTTTACCTTGCGGAAGCAAGTTCAGCTGGCTGACCTTTGCCGAAACGAACAACATGGCAGAACCATTCTTACAAGCAGCTACACAAGCACCGCAACCGATACAAGAAGCGGCATCCATAGCTTCGTCAGCGATGGGCTTCGGGATCAGGATAGCGTTGGCATCCTGCGGAGCACCTGTACGAACGCTTACGTAACCACCGGCCTGCATGATTTTGTCATAAGCAGTACGGTCTACCATCAAGTCCTTGATGACAGGGAAACCGGCCGAACGCCAAGGCTCAACAGTGATGGTGTCACCATCGTTGAAGCGACGCATGTAAATCTGGCAAGTAGTAGCACCTGTTGCAGGACCGTGCGGATGTCCGTTGATGTAAAGAGAACACATACCGCAGATACCTTCGCGGCAGTCGTGGTCGAATACAACCGGTTCTTTTCTTTCGCTGATCAGCTGTTCGTTCAGAATATCCAGCATTTCGAGGAAGGAAGTATCACCGGGGATATCTTTCATTTGGTAGGTTTCAAAAGCGCCTTTAGCCTTCGGGCCTGCTTGACGCCATACCTTCAGTGTAAATGATATATTTTTATCCATTTTCGTCTAATTCTTTTAAATGTTTAACTTCACCGATTAGCTCTTGTAGTTACGGGTCTGAACCTTGATAGCTTCGTATACCAGCGGTTCTTTGATCAATACAGGAGCCTTTTCATCGTCACCCTGATATTCCCAGCAAGCTACGTAGAAGAAGTTTTCGTCATCACGTTTTGCTTCTCCTTCTTCAGTCTGGTATTCTTCACGGAAGTGACCACCACAACTTTCGTTACGGTTCAATGCGTCGTAAGCAACGAGCTCACCCATCGTGATGAAGTCGTACAGACGGATAGCCTTGTCGAGCTCTACATTCATACCTTCCTTAGAACCGGGGATAAACAGATTGGTTTCAAATTCCTTGCGGACTGCTTTCAGTTCGGCGATACCTTTCTTCAGGCCTTCTGCCGTACGTCCCATACCTACATATTCCCACATAACGTGACCCAGTTTCTTGTGGATAGAATCAACAGATTCTTTACCCTGGATGCTCATGAACTTGTCAATCTTAGCTTGAACAGCCTTTTCTGCTTCGGCAAATTCGGGAAGATCGGTAGAGAAACGAGGAACAGTAATCTGATCTGCCAGATAGTTCTGGATAGTGTAAGGCAATACGAAGTAACCGTCGGCCAGACCTTGCATCAATGCGGAAGCACCGAGGCGGTTTGCACCGTGGTCGGAGAAGTTACATTCACCGATAGCGAACAGGCCCTTGATGGTAGTCTGCAGTTCGTAGTCTACCCAGATACCACCCATTGTGTAGTGGATAGCCGGATAAATCATCATCGGATTATAATATTTCACACCACTGATTTCTTTTGCCAGTTCGCCCGGATTAACGTCAGTGATTTCTTCATACATATCGAAGAGGTTGCCATAACGCTGGAGCACTACATCGATGCCCAGACGGTTGATAGCTTCAGAGAAATCGAGGAATACGGCCAAACCTGTGTTGTTCACACCGAAACCTGCGTCGCAACGTTCTTTAGCCGCACGGCTGGCAACGTCACGCGGAACCAGGTTACCGAATGCCGGATAGCGGCGTTCCAGGTAGTAGTCGCGGTCTTCTTCAGGAATATCGCTTCCCTTGATTTCGCCTTTCTGCAATTTGATAGCGTCTTCTTTCTTCTTCGGAACCCAGATACGACCGTCGTTACGCAGAGATTCGGACATCAGAGTCAGTTTGGACTGCTGGTCACCGTGTACCGGGATACAAGTCGGGTGAATCTGAACGTAAGCAGGGTTTGCGAATACAGCACCCTTGCGGTAGCAAGAGATAGCAGCTGTACAGTTACAACCCATAGCGTTGGTAGACAGGAAGTAAGCGTTACCGTAACCACCGGTAGCGATTACTACGGCGTGGGCAGCGAAACGTTCCAGTTCACCTGTGATTAAGTTCTTGGCGATGATACCGCGAGCACGTCCGTCGATGATCACAACGTCCTGCATTTCGTAACGGGTGAACAGCTTCACTGTACCTACGTTTACCTGACGGCTCAGTGCAGAGTAAGCACCCAGCAAGAGTTGCTGACCGGTCTGGCCTTTAGCGTAGAATGTACGTGATACCTGTGCTCCACCGAAAGAACGGTTGTCCAGTGTACCGCCGTATTCGCGTGCGAAAGGAACACCTTGTGCCACGCATTGGTCGATGATAGCGTTGGACACTTCTGCCAGACGGTAAACGTTGGCTTCACGTGCACGATAGTCACCACCTTTTACAGTATCGTAAAACAGACGGTAAACGGAGTCACCATCATTCTGATAATTCTTTGCAGCATTGATACCACCCTGTGCAGCGATAGAGTGTGCACGGCGCGGAGAGTCCTGAATACAGAAGTTGAATACTCTGAAACCCATTTCACCGAGGGATGCGGCAGCAGAAGCACCTGCGAGACCCGTACCCACAACGATGATATCCAAACGGCGTTTATTAGCGGGGTTCACCAATTTCTGGTGAGCTTTATAGTTGGTCCATTTCTCAGCCACCGGGCCTTCTGGAATTTTTGAATCTATCTTGATCATAATATTATTTACAATTTAATCATTTACAATTTACTATTTAGCAAGCACCGCCACAAAGGAGTGATTTCACGAAGAATACCACTACTACGAGTGCGAAACCGAGTACTACAATCGTAGAGTAGATGTTAGAAATACATTTCCAACGATTGATCCATACCTTGTTGTTCCATCCCAGTGATTGCATGGAGCTCCAGAAACCGTGAGTCAGGTGGAACCACAAAGCAAACAGCCAAATGAGGTAGAGCACCACATAAACCGGACAAGAGAATGTCTGCTGGATGTGATATGCACCGTTTGCCGCATAAGCCAGCGTCAGTGTATCAGCGTGCATATCCAGGTTGTGCATCAGTTCCGGCAACTGCATTTTTGCCCAGAAGTTGAAGAGGTGCAAACCGAGACCTACGATAACGATAAGGCCCAACACCAACATGTTTTGAGAAGCCCACTCTACAGTTTTCGGTTTGTCGACCACTGCATAGCGTTCGCTACCGCGCGCTGTACGATTCTGCATTGTCAGCCAGAACGCGTAGATGATGTGAATAATGAAAAGAGCAGCCAGTGCTGCGGTAGCTACCAACGCATACCAGTTTGCTCCCAAAAACTCACAAATCATGTTGTAACCATCAGCCGAGATGATTGCAACTAAGTTCATCGCCATGTGAAATGTTAGAAACAGGACAAGGGCGATACCGGTAACGCTCATCACCACTTTCCTTCCTACAGATGAATTACTTAACCACATAAATGATTGAATTTAAATTATTTAATTGTTAGAACTAAAATTTCGACGTTTTACACCTCTTACAGACTGCAAAAATAGGGGAAATAGATTGATTGACCAAAGAATTAAAGAAATAATTCCTTAATCGGTGATCTTTCCGATTTTTTCGCCATTGGCCGCTTTCTTGCGCAAGGCGCGCGGGGTGTCTCCGAAGGAGTCTTTGCAGAAGTGTGCAAGGTGGGACAGCGAATCGAAACCATACCGGTTGCAAATCTCCGTAATCCGCATTTTAGAGTGCTGGAGGTCTTCGAGGATGCCTTCCCGTTTTTTCTCCAGCATCCATTCGTAGACGGGTACGCCGTATAAGTTTCTGAAGAGACGGCGGAAAGTGGTGGTCGTATAGCCTCCCAGATGTGCAAATTCTTCGACGTTCTTCACTTTGCTGTAATTCTGCATGACAAAGTATTGGAAACTTTCCGTATAGGTGCTGATCGGGTAGAAGAAGGCCCTCAACTGGGGCAGGGGATAATAATTGGTGATCATATACACCATCTCCTGACATTTCAGGTCGATATATTTGCCGCAGGCGGGAGTCGATTCGTCAAGGTATGCGGCTACGTCGTTGATGAGATAGAACAGACGCGGGTTCATCACCATTGGGGTGTAGGTCAGCGGACCTTCGGACTGGTCGATGATTTCACGGTAACGGTCTTCGCATAGCAGCGGCAGTTCGTTGAACCAGTAGAGGATGTATTCTACGTCCGTCAGTGCCAGTATTTCATATTTTGACCCGATGGCTTGCAGGATAAACTGTTTTTCGTGCAGCGTTGCTCCGGGATATTCGTCACTGTTGACCAGCAATTCGCCCTTGATCATGAAGAGCATACAGTTTTGCGTGCACTTATCCTTCGGAATATGCTGCCCTCTGAGCAGATTTCTGTGAATAAGAGTACTTTCCGTCGCTTTGGGGCATCCTGAGCAATCTGTATGTTGGGCGCAAAGTGAATCTTTTGACATGGGTTTTATCCGTGAATTGTTGTCTACAGGGGCAAAGATAATCGTTTTTTTGTGAAATTTGGATTCTTTCTTCTATTATGTTTTAGCAGAAACGGGGATATGATTGTCTTTATTATGACAGGGTCGAGTATTATCATCAAAAACACAATCATATTATGAAGAGCAAAAAAGTATTATTGGGTATAGCCGGTGTGGCTATGTTTTCTTCCGAGGCTATCGCCCAAAAGCCTGCGAATATTATTCTGATCAATCTGGATGATTCGGGAAACGGAGATTTCTCGTGCCGCGGAGCGATCGGCTATCAGACTCCCCATATCGACTGGATGGCCGCTAACGGAATGTCGATGAATAACTTTTATGCCGTGCAGCCCATCAGCGGTGCTTCGCGGGCGGGGTTGATGACCGGCTGTTATCCGAACCGTATCGGCTTCGCGTATGCGCTCAATCCGGGTTCGCCGTATGGTATCAGCGAACAGGAGGAGACGATAGCGGAACTGCTTCGCGATAAGGGGTATGCTACGGCTATCTTCGGCAAGTGGCATCTGGGAGACGAGAAGAAATTCCTTCCGCTCCAGCATGGCTTCGACGAATATTACGGATTGCCTTACTCGAACGATATGTGGCCTTTCCATCCTCAATATAAGTTTCCGGACCTTCCTCTGATCAAAGGGAATGACATTATCGGTTATAACACGGATCAGACAAAACTGACGACCGATTATACCAATTATGCGGTTGACTTCATCCACCGGAATGTGAATAAACCGTTCTTCCTCTATCTGGCGCATTCCATGCCGCACGTTCCGCTGGCGGTGTCGGATAAGTTTAAGGGGAAAAGCGAACTGGGACTGTACGGAGACGTGATGATGGAGCTGGACTGGAGCATAGGAGAAATCTTGCGGACCATCCGCGAGGAAGGAATAGAGGATAATACGCTGGTCATTCTCACGTCCGACAACGGTCCGTGGGCTAATTACGGAAATCATGCGGGCTCGTCCGGCGGATTGCGTGAAGCGAAGGCGAATACGTTCAACGGGGGGACGCGTGTACCTTGTTTCTTTTATTGGAAAGGGAAGATTCAGCCTGCCAGTGTCTGCAATCATGTGTATTCCAATATCGATATTCTGCCTACCTTAGTGGAGATTTCGGGAGCCAAGATGCCGAAGCTGAAGATAGACGGAGTGAGTATGCTGCCTACGCTGACGGTAGACCCCACTATCGCGGCCCGCAAATATCTCTGCTTCTATTATCATAAGAACTCTTTGGAAGCGATTACGGACGGAAGATATAAATTGGTGTTCCCTCACAAATATGTGTCTTATGACGGACAAGTGCCGGGAAACGACGGACTGCCCGGAGAACTGGGCGAAGGTGAAGTGAAGGAATGCGAACTGTACGACCTCCGTCGGGATATGGGCGAACGGGTGAACGTTATCAGTCAGCATCCGGAAGTGGTGAAGGACCTGACCAGAGAGGCGGAGGTATGGCGTGACGAGCTTGGCGACGACCTGACCGGACGTCAGGGAAAGGCGCGGAGAGAAGCGGGTAAGTCGGTTAAGGCAGCTAAATAAATATAATTGGTGGGATATGGTTGGATTCGGTGTACCTTGTTTCATTGGTTTCGCTCGGAAATCATTGCGTGTGTGGTGGATGTGGAGTTTCCTTTCTTTTTTCATGGCAAGTGCGGCGGGGGCGGTTTCGTATCGTGATTTGATTCCCGAACCTGTTTCCGTGGTGGATAAGAAGGGTGATCCGTTTGTGGTAAGCGACCGGACAAAGATTGTCTATCCGCAGGATCATGCGCAATGGAAGCGGACAGCGGAATTTCTGGCTGGCTATGTGGAAGGGATGACCGGCTACCGGTTGCCCGTTGAAGAGAGCCGGTCGTCCGAGTCGGAACCTGTCATTTCGTCGGAAGATAATGTGATCCGCTTTCAGTGTGACTCACGGATGCGGAAGGATGGCTTTAAGTTAAGCGTCGGGAAGTACGGTGTAGTGATTCAAGCAGCGGACGGAGCGGGAGTCTTTTATGCTGTCCAGTTATTGCGGCAGCTGCTTCTTTCGGGGGCAGAACAGATACAGACGGAGCGGACACAAACGGAACAGATACAAACGCAGCAAACCATTGCAGCGTCATCGGCAAAGACGCTGAATATTCCTCCGGTGGAACTGGAAGATTATCCTTCCCTGTCTTATCGGGGAGCCATGCTGGATGTGAGCCGTCATTTCTTCTCGGTTGCTCAGGTAAAGAGAGTCATTGATTTACTGGCATTCCATCGGCTGAATCATTTTCATTGGCATCTGACAGACGACCAAGGATGGAGAATCGAAATTAAAAAGTACCCCGATCTGACAAAGATTGGCGCTTGGAGAGGGGAAGATAAGTACGGCGGTTTCTACACGCAGGAAGAGATCAAAGAAGTGGTAGCTTATGCTGCCGAGAGATATATAACGGTGATTCCGGAGATAGATATGCCGGGACATACTCAGGCGGCACTGGCGGCATACCCGCAACTGGGCTGCGTCGGCTCTTCCTACGAAGTAGCCACGGAAGTAGGCGGTGTTCATAAAGATGTGATGTGTGTAGGCAATGACTTTACGCTTCTTTTTGTAAAAGATGTATTAAAGGAGATAGCCGCCTTGTTCCCCGCACCGTTCATCCATATCGGAGGAGACGAAGTGCCGAAAGAACGGTGGAGCCAATGCGAGGCGTGTCAAAAAGCTATCAGAGACAAGGGCTTGAAGGACACAGATAAACACACCGCTGAGGAATATCTGCAAAGTACTTTCAATGAAGAAATAGCGGATTATCTGCGAAGTATAGGAAAGCGGATGATCGGCTGGGATGAGGTACTTTCCGATAGTCTGAGCCGGGACATCACCATCATGTCATGGCGTGGACTGGGGCGTGCCACGGCTGCTGCCCGAAAAGGACATTCGGTGATTGTGTCGGCTGATTCTCACTTGTATCTGAACCATTATCAGACGATAAACTCCGAACAGGAACCCCGTGCCACCGGCGGACTGGTAGAAATGAAGAAGGTCTACGAAACTCCTTTCTTCTCTCCCGAACTGACAGCACAGGAAAAAGAAAGGATATTGGGTGCGCAGGCTTGCCTGTGGACTTCGTTCATCGACAGCGATCAGCTACTGGATTATATGCTGCTGCCCCGTCTGGCTGCTTTCGCGGAAGCTGCATGGTGCGAGGAAAGACGGGGAACTTATGTCCGCTTCCTGCATCGCTTGCCTGCCATGCTGAATGGTTACGGGCAACTGGGCTACGGATATGCCCCTCATTTCTTTACCATTTCTGCTGCGTACAAGACTGTTTCTACACTTGTTCATGAGGATTCTTTCGATGATAAGTGCCTTGAAATAAGCATGGAAAGTTTGCCTGACACGGAAATATATTACACGCTGGATGGCAGTAAGCCTTCGAAATCTTCTTCTTTGTATACAGCTCCGCTCCGGATGGAGGAAAGTTGCACGCTGAAAGCTGTCTCCTACCTGCCCAACGGACTTTCCAGTGATGAACTGACGAAGGAAGTGGTGGTCAATAAAGCGACTTTCCGCCCCGTCCAATTGTTGAATCCTCCTTCCGAACGCTATCAGGGAGAAGACGGAAAAGTGCTGGTGGACGGGATTCGAAGTATAAACTTTCATAATACGGGTCTGTGGGTAGGATACTATACTACTGACTTGGTCGCAGTGATTGACCTTGCGTCTTTCCAGCACGTTTCTTCGGTAGAAGTTTCCGCTTTAACCGATTTGAGTGCATGGATCATGGGGCCGCAATCCATCTCCGTATTTGTTTCTCTGGATGGAGAAAAGTATGAAATGGTGTCCCGGCAGACCTATCAGGCGCCGACGGATGCTATGGGAGAGAAGCGAAGTGACTTGAACCGGCTATCCTTTGACAGCGTGCCTGCACGATATATAAAGGTAGTGGCAGAGCCCTTCAAAGGCTTGCCCAAAGGACATTCCGGTGAAGGCGAACCGCCTTTCCTGTTTGTGGATGAGATAAGGGTGAATTGAATTTGTCTGCACAACCTTGAAGTTTCACAGGCTTCTACACAGAGTTTTAAAATTCATTTTTATCTGCCATCTGCAACACCTTTGCAGCAACTCCTTCATCCCTTTACAAGATATACTCGCAACAAGTAGTTCCAGTATTAGTTTCACTGCTTGGAACCAAAAGTTTCGAGCCTATGAAACCAAAGTTTCAAGTAATAGAAACTAGAGTTTCAAGCAATGGGAACTATAGTTTCAAACGCTTGAAACTTTTTGAAACAACTGCTCTTGACTTTACTTGACTGTACTTCCATTCATTTGACCGCTTAATCTCACTCATTTGATCGCTCGGTTCCATTCCATTCACTTGACCGCATTAGTTACTCCGATTGACCTGTTCGGTCAGAAAGTATTAACTCATTTTTCAGTCAATAATGAATGAGTTCTCAGCTATTAATACCTGATTTCTCAATTATTAATAGCTGACATGACAATCGTTAATAGCTGACACGTCAGATGTTAATATCCAGTAAATCAGAGTATAATGCAGGATAAATGACCTGTATGCCGTGATGGCAAAGTGAGGGCAAACCCTTGCTCTCACTCTGCAACCATACTTGCTGCAATGCTTGAAATGCCGATGAATAAAGGGATACATGCGAATAGTGAGAGCGTGAGGGCAAAACTGCTATCTTTTTCACTTGTAGCTTAAGTTCAATTTATAAATGCGACAGTTCAGTTTCCGTACCGGTCACTTACTTATTATAGTATTTTTCAAGCAGTTCCTGCATTTCCGGATATTTCTCGTCCGTATCTCCGGCTTCTTTGCGAAGTCTCAATAAGTCCTTCTTCATCTGTTTGATGACAGGTGCATATTTCGGATCGTTGTATGCATTATGATTCTCGTGCGGATCGTTCTGCAAGTCATAGAAGTCCCATGACGGAGTAAAGTCAAAGTTCTCCGTATCAGTCATGTCCAGATTTCGGGCATAATAGAAGATCAGCTTGTAACGGTCTGACCGGATGGCGAAGTGCGCGGGACGAATAGCGTGATTGGTCCAGTAGCGATAGTAGATTTCTTTTCGCCAGTCGGTCGGCGTGTTGCCTTCCAGGTTGCTGACGAAGCTGTTTCCTTGCACATTCTCCATCTTTACTCCGGCAAATTCTGCCAGCGTCGGTGCGAAATCGACATTCAGTATCAGATCATCCAGGCGTTTTCCTGCGGGGACCTTCTTCGGGTAACGGATAACGAAAGGCATACGAGCCGATTCTTCATAAAACATCCGTTTGTCGAAGAAGCCGTGTTCGCCTAGGAAATAGCCTTGGTCGGAGACGTAGATGACGATGGTATTGTCGGCGATATTCATTTCGTCCAGAGCTTTCAGGAGTTTGCCGATGTTGTCGTCGACGGTAGCGCCGCAACGGAGGTAGTCACGGATAAACTTTTGGTAGGAAGCACGTCTGGCGGCCGTCCGTTGCATCCCTTCGGTGCTGAACGGCAGTCCGGGGTAGCGGCACCACCACTTGTCGGGGTCCTGTGATGCGATGCGCCAGCGACGTTCCAGCTCTTCCAGTGTCTGTCCTTTGAAAGAACGGCCGTTGGTTTCCGGTCCCCAGTCCAACAGGTTTTCGGGTTCGGGGAAGGTGACGCCGTCGTAGAGATGCTCCATGCGTATCGGGTAGTCGTAGGGTTCGTGCGTTGCCTTGAAATGGCAGCACATCAGGAAGGGCTGGTTGCCGTCCTGTTGTTTCATCCATCGGATGGCTTTCTCGGTGACGAGGTCGGTAGAGAAGCCAAGCACCCGTTCGCCGAACCGGCGGTTGCCCGGCCACGGATCGGTGCTCTCTATGAAGGTCGGGTCACGGTATTCGCCTTGATCGTAGAAGATGGAGTAGTAGTCGAATCCTTGCGGTTGCGACTGGATGTGCCATTTGCCGACAAGCCCGGTGTGGTATCCGTTGGCTTGCAGTAACCCTGCAAGGGTAGGGATGGAGGTGTCCAGTGAGTCCGCAAGGGTGTACAGTCCGTTCCGGTGACTGTATAGCCCGGTGAGGATACTGGCGCGGCTGGGCGCTGAGATAGAGTTGGTGCAGAAACAGTTGTCGAGCACTACCCCTTCGTTTGCCAGTCGGCGGATGTTGGCGTTGTGGGCATATTCTGCCAGTACTCCGCCATAGATGCCCCAGGCTTGGGAGGTGTGGTCGTCACTCAGGATAAAAAGGATGTTGGGGCGTTGTCCGGCATCCTTCTGGTTCTTTGGCTGGCTTTCTTGTCCGGCGCTTTCTTGTCCGGTGGATTTCAGTCCGGCAGGTTGAGCGCCTTGCAGGTGTGTCATGGCTCCGGCTGCCAGCAGACCGGTAAGTACGAGTTTATTCATATACGTATAGATGTTGCATTTCTTCAAATGTCAGTTTGTGTCCGTCCTGCCACCAGTGGGGATCGGATAAGTTGCAGAAGTCTTTTTCTTCTTCCATGCGATAGGCAAGTTGGTCTTTCAGGCTGCGTGCCGTCTCCTCCTGACCGGGCAGCAGGTTATGCTGTTCCAGCGGGTCTTGCTGAAGGTCGAACAACTGTTCGGTGATGGTGCCGCCTACATTATAGATAATATACTTGTGATGTTCACTGACGAATGCCCGTTGCAAGTTGGAATAAGCGAGGAACAGGTCGCTGCGGTGGATGGCGGCAGAGTCATCCAGTACCTGAGAGAGGGATTGTGCCGTCATACTTTCGGGCAAAGGGATGTGTGCCAGTTCGCAAAGTGTCGGGGCGATGTCGTGCAGATAGCATAGTGCACGATTCTTTTTTCCTTTTTGCGCTTTGTAGTTGGGTGCAATGAGGGTAAGAGGCACTTTGACGCTATGATCGTACAGGTTCTGCTTCCCCAGCAGGCCGTGACGTCCCACTGCCAGACCGTTGTCGGAGGCAAAGACAATGATCGTGTTGTCCGCCTGTCCTGTTTCCTTCAATGTCTGCAGCACACGTCCTATCTGCACGTCTACTTCGCTGATCATGCCGTAATAATCGGCAAGTTCTTTCTGCACCTGCTCGCCTGTTCGTGGGGCGGGTACTAATAATTCGTCGCGTACATCCATCTCACCGTTGTCGAACGGATGTTGAGGAAGAAAGTTAGCCGGCAGTCCGAGTGTCTCCGGACTGTACTTTTGTCCATAGGCAGGGAGCTGATTGCGCGGATCGTGCGGAGAAGTAAAGGCGACGTAGGCGAGGAAAGGCTGTTGCCCGTCTTTCTGTGACTGCAGGAAGCGGATGGCGGCATCGGCATACATCTTCGAAGAAAACTCTTCTCCTGTAAATTCCGTCTCCTTCCCGTATACGCCGGTGGAGTCGTAGCGGTTGAGATGAGGCGAACAGTGTCCGTTTAGCTCGTAGGGGTGCATACCTCCGAAATAGATGTTGTCGCCTTCCTGAAAGGAACGGTTAAAGGAAGCCTTGTCCGAATGCCACTTGCCTGTGGCAAAGGTGCGGTAACCGTGCTTTCGGAATTGTTGCGGGAAGGTGGTATGCGCTTTGGGAATCTTCATTCCGTCTGCCTGAATATCGTATAGTCCGCGACCGGTCATCAGCATGGCACGGCTGGGCATGGACAGCGCTCCGCATAGGGCGCCGTTGGTGTATGTATTGGTAAAGGTGACGCCTTCGGCGATGAGGCTGTCGATGGCGGGCGTGTGTACGTCTTCGTTGCCCAGAGCATGGATGGATGTGGCTTGCATATCATCCGTGAGGATGAATAATACGTTGGGATGGCTGGGCGTGCTTACTGTGTTCGACTGGCATCCGAATACCAATGGGGTGAATGCCAACGGAAAATAACGTGATATGAATGAGTGTTGGATAGCTGCTTTCATATATAAATAATGGTATATGGATTGAAATTTATAGAGCGATTAAATGATTTAGACGCGAATCGAGTAAGTAAGACGAATTACATATAAATTCGCAAAGACTACTCAATTCACGTCTAAAGATAGTGAATGTTATACACGTTGTATTACTTCCCGGAAAAAAACTCTTATTTACTTTTCGTGAAGCATTGGTCGGGTCTCCATTCTATGATTTTTCCTGTCACTATGGTAGCGTCATTACCATTGCCGGAGCTGTCGTATATAACATCACCTGAGCCTTCGTCCATCTTCCAGTAACCGATGAGGTTGGAATTGACAGTTACAGGACCTCCCATGTTGCTCTCGATCTCCGCTTGTGTCAGTACTTTGTTCCACAGACGTACTTGTCCCATCATGTGCTCGTTCTTCGTGTTGGCATTGAAGAATGTGATGGAAGACATATCTGCGGGAACACCGGTTGCATCTACTTCCTGTACTTTTTTGCCATTTGCGTAGAAATAACATTTAGTCTGGTCATATACCATAGCTACGTGCGTCCAGGTATTTTTCTGGAAGTGGAACTCGGTAAAGAATCCTTTGTTGTTCTCAGCGCTTTGACCGAAGATGTTGATCTGCATCTGGTCTTTCGAAATCTGATTGTTGGCGTTACCCAGACGGATATAGAAAGTAGGGCTGTCAATGACGCACTGGTTATTGTAGTCGAAACCGGCCATCCATATCCAGAACTCTATCGTGAAGTATTCCATCGAAAGAGTCTTTACATTCTCAGACATAAATCCTCCCGTACTGTTCAGATAAGGAGTAAACTGTGACCACGGTTTGTCGAGTAATAAAATGTATTTAGTACCCTGCCGTTCTTCCTGGATGCTGCCGTCGCTCGATACGCGGATAGGCAGAGCATATTTCACGCCTTCGGCGGCTTCGTAAGGATTGATGGTGACTACAGTCGGCTTGGCCATTGTCTTTCCGCTTTCTATTACCACTTCTTTTTCGAATGTGTATTTGTCCGCTGGCAGTACTTCGTAGTCAAGGTTCATCTTCTCGTTGTATTCTTTCAACAATGATTCGTCTACGGCAATCGTAGCGTGAACGTCTTTCCCCATAATGTCTGCTATGCGGACAGTGAAGTCGGTCAGCGTCTTCTCGCCGACATTGATAGCTACGCTTTTCACATTCTTGTGGGCGGCTTCGTTGATATAAATACGGTTTTCTATCGGCTCGTATTCTTGCTTACAGCCTGTCAAGGCTATTACAGCCAATGCTCCGGCAAATAATGTATATATTTTGTTCTTTCTCATAATCTGTTATTTTTTAGCAGGGTTCATGATTTGGATAGCTTGACGCAGATACTTGTAATCTGTCGCGAACTCATACTCCATGTGGAAAGTTCCTATTCCGCCTTTGCGTCCTTCATCCGGATTCCAATAGGCCATTCCCAGCAATGAAGGCATTTCTCCACGTTCCGGGTCGCGGAAGGTGACTCCTCCCGTTGCGGCATAGCTTTCAAAGTTTTCCGTTACGATGTAACGATTAGAACCTATATATTCTTTTATCCAGTCATATCTTTGTTTCAGTCTCGTAGCGGAACTTGCTCCGTACGCCTGAGACACTGCAAAGTTCGCATAATCCCATCCTTCTTTGGAGATGAGGTCTACAAAACCGTCTACCATGATGATTTTGTCCGCACCGATTCTCTGACGTGTTTCTTTCAGCAGAGCGGTCATGTTCTCTTCTTTATAAAACAGGTCTTTGGAAGTACATTCGTGGTCAAAGTCAATTCCGTCATAACCATATTTATGGATGGTGTCGGCAATGGCTTGGGCGGCAGCCGGAATGTTCTCCGCTATGTTTTCGAATTTTCCCGGAAGGTTGGCCATGTTGTGGGAGAATACCGTGAATACGACCCGCGTGCCCAGTACTTCCTGTACATATTTCAAATCTTCTTTCTGATAATCCGTCAGACTGCCGTAAGGTCCCCAGATGGAGACGATGTCCACGCTGTCGGGAATGCCTTTCAGGCTATAGTATAAAGAAGACGATCCTTGATTTGACCAGCTTCCGAACCATCCGAATGCGAGGGCATGATCGCTTTTCTTATATTCTCTGAGTGCCGCATAGTATTCATCGGGCAATGGCGCCGATTCGAAAGTTTTGTTTTCCATTTCAGTCCAGTCGTCGCAACCAAAGAAGTTCATTGTTATGAACGCTGCAATTAGAATGTTGACTATTTTCTTCATATCGTTTTTGTTTTTTATAATCTCAGATTAATTTTTCTTAGCCCACCATAAGTCGGTAGCGTCTGTATCTTGTCCGTTGGACAAGAAAGAACAAGCCTCCGTTACGTTAGTTCCGTTACTTGCATATTCATCCTCGGAGAAGCGCAGGCGGCGTTGCTGACGTTCTTTCGTAACTCCTTGCGTAGAGAGATTGTTGTAGGCAGGGAATACGCCAGGATATCCGGTACGGCGGAAGTCGGCCCATGTCTCATTTCCGATCGGGAAATTGGCAATCATCTTCTGCGTCAGGATGCGTTCGAGATTTTCCTCTTTTGCCTTTTCGCTGCTATCTGTGTTCCAGGCTACCGACAGTTTGCATGAGTTTGAGTAGTTGTAGGCGGAGTTAGCCGGACATACATAGTCAGCAGGTACATTCGTTTTGTTGGCGATGTAGGTGTCGGCACCCGAAATGCCATGTTCGCTGAATGACAGGCGGATACCTTCTTTATAGAACTCTTCGGCGGTTCCTCCCATAGTCCATCCCTTTAATGCACCTTCGGCTTTCAGGAAAGCTACTTCGGCTGCATTGAATATCAGCATGGGTGTCTTTGTTTCTACCTTGACAGTAGAATAAGTGGAGAACATATCCGTAGTGATGCCTTGTATGCCCGAACGTACACCGATATAGTCATAATCTCCGGATGCGGATGACTTGGTGAAGTATGCTTCACGGCGTGGGTCCTGATAGCCGTTCATGAAGGAAACGATACAGGCGTTCGCACGAACTTCGCCCCATGAGTTGACACTTGCAAGTCCGTTCTTATAGTTGGTAGTAGTGATATTGTCATACGCGTCGTATTCATTGCTGTCCATCACTCCGTACGGGTGTGCTACCGCTTTTTCCGCTTTTTCCTTCGCGTATTCCGGAACGGCATTGCTGATGCGGATAGCGATACGTAGCTTCAGAGAGTTGGCAAACTTGATCCATTTCTTGTAGTCGCCCTGATAGATACGGTCTTCCGTAGTCAGCTCATTGAAACTGGAGTCGGTATTCATCAATGACGTGAGTACGTCAATGCTATAGTCAAGATCGTCCATCATCGCTTTCCAGGCAGTTTCCTCGTTATCATATCCTACGGAATATTGTCCGCTCTGAACCTGGGTATAAGGAAGGGGACCCTGCATGGAAGCGATAATCTGCATGATGTGTACCCGCATGATTTTGGCAAGTGCATAGTAGTGTCCCGAACCTTCCGTAAAGCGTTCGATAGAGAAGTAGTTCGGATAGAAGTTCTTGAAATACCAGTCGACAGACCACTTATTCCAGTTGTCGTCTACATTATAGGTATAGAAGTGCTGGCTCCGGCTCCAACTGCTGGTCGGAGTAAGCATACCACCGAACGGACCTGCCCAGAACGTGATGTTACGCTGTGAGGGGTTCTCTTCTGTGGAGGACATACACGTGATGAGCTGTGCAAACAACAGACGGGAGTTCAACACAGGCGGCTGATATTGGTTCGAATTAAATTCCTCGAATTTTCCCGTACAGTTGCACATGAGTAGTACGAGTAGTACTGAACATATAATTGGGGTTATTTTCTTCATGATTCTTTTCTGTTTAGAAATTAAGTTTTACGCTAAATCCGATATTACGTGTAGTAGGCTGCATAAAGTAGTCATAGCTTTGATAGTAGTTAGACTGTGTAGATGCAGTTGCTTCCGGATCGAATGGAGCCTTGCAGTAAATCATCCAGAGGTTTTTTCCTACTAATCCGACCGTCATTCTAAGTTTGTCCTGGAACCATTTCTGGGGCAGTGTATAGCTCAGATTCAATTCTGCCAAACGTACGTTGGTAGCACTGTAGGTGTAGTAAGCCGCATAACCTTTTACGGTATCAAAGTATTTTTCCGTATCCACGTATCCGTGATTGATCATGATACCACCGGCGTCACGATAGTCGGCAGTAACTTTCGATACTCCATACTGGTCGAGCACACTCTGAGTGCCGGACAAGGCGATACCTCCGAAACGGGCGGTAAGGGTAACTCCCAGGCTGACGCCTTTGTATGAGAAGTTATTGCTCCAGCCCATGTTTGATTTCGGCAGGATAGAACCCAGCTTGAACTCGTCTACTGATTCGATTTCAATTTTTCCTTCTTTGGATACATAGACGTTGTTGTTACCGTCTCTCTTGATAAGATGAGTGGCATATACATCGCCGATGGAACCGCCTTTATACAGTTTGACACGTGCATCGAGGTTACCGAGCTGTCCCATGTCGTAATTATCTTTGGTGATCGGTTCTCCGGTCATCGGATTCACAGAACCTTCGGTCAGTTTGACGATCTTGTTCTTGTTCCATGAGAATGTCAGATTGCTGTCCCAAGAGAAGCCACGCCATTGATTATTATAACCTAAAGCGATTTCCATACCTTCGTTGCGGACGTTACCACTCTGGATATATGCTTTGGAATATCCGGAAGAGATAGAAAGATCGGCAGTGAAAGTCTGGTTGATAGTGCTCGAACGGTAATAGGTCACATCAAAGGAAAGATGGTTGTTTAGCCATTTGGAGTTGACTCCGACTTCCCATGAACGGGTCTTTTCCGGTTTCAGGTTGCGTACCGGATAGATAGAAGTGGAGGACCACTTTCCGGAAGCGATATTGAACTCATAAGTAGGACGCGTAATGAAGCGTTCGAAAGACGTACCTACTTCTGTATAAGAGCCACGTACCTTCAGGTAAGAAAGCCAGTCCGGCAGTTTCACCATGCTCGAAATGATGCCTGATAAACCTACGGAAGGATAGAAGAAAGAAGATGCTTCGGAAAATGCCAGTTGCGATTCCCAGTCATTACGTCCGGTAGCTGTCAGATACAACATACTTTTGTAGCCCACCTCCGCATTGATGAATACACCTTGCGACTGCTGGATATATCCGGACTGGATTCTTCTGTATTTGGCGGACGTGTCGATATTGTGTACGGCAAAGAAGTTGTAGATGCCTTCCAGATTACCGCCATGACCGATCTGTTCTTCTCTTTGGTCATTGATAGACGCACCGATATTGGCATTCACCGACCAGGTGTTGTCTTTGAATGTCTTTGCTATGTTCAGCATGATATCTCCATAGAAACTGCTGTATTCTTTGCGGATATCGTAGTAGCCTCCGTAAGCGCTGGCAAACTGTTCGATAGTGGAAGCATAACGCTTGTCTGTAGAACGCATATCTGTCTTGTCATATTTCAGACGTCCGGTGATATCGATACCTTCAATGATATTCCATTTCAGAGAGGCGTTGGTCATGAAACGTTTCTTCTTGTTTTCGCGGATGATGCGGTTCATCGTCCAGTAAGGATTCTGCAGCTCCATACTTTGTGTTTCATAAGGCCAGTACTGTTCGTAAATGCCTAAACCTTCATTATAGCGTTCGTACATACGGACTGCATCAAAGTTCTCCGCACGTGGAAATAAGTAGAGGGAGGTCAGCGGATTGAAATAACGTCCCTGCGCTGTCATGTTTCTGTCGTTCTGGAAGATCAGGTTAGCTCCGAAATCCAGCGTCAGCTTGTCGTTCAGGAAACTGGCGGTATTGCGTCCGGACACATTGTAACGTTCATATTTGTTGTTCGGAAGGATACCGGTTGAGTTCGTCGCAGAGACAGAAACGTAGGTCTGATTCTTTGATGTACCTGTAGAGAGCGATACCGAGTTAATGGTATTCACACCTGTCCGGAAGAAATTGGAAGGATCGTAGTTGCTGTTTACGACATCGCCCCAACTGGCGAACTGCCCGTCTTTATTGCCATATTTGCTTTGCATCTTAGGCAACATAGTAGCATTGGAGAAGATGGTACTGCTTGATACGCTTACATTCGTCTTATCTTTCGTTCCTTTTTTGGTATTGATAAGTACTACACCGGAAGCGGCTGCATTACCATAAAGTGCTGCGGCTGCGGGGCCGGTCAACATATTGATGGATTCGATATCTTCCGGGTTGATATCGGCAACGGCATCACTACCCGGCTGATCAGCCGTAATACCGGTATCGCTCGATTCGTTCACCACGTTGAACATTGGAATACCGTCGATAACGTAAAGTGCATTGTTCGATTTGGTGATAGATTTCACACCACGCATTACTACACGGGCGGCAGATCCTGCACCCGATGCGGAAGAGTTGATGGTCACACCCGCTACCTTACCGTTCAGTGAGTTCATGAAGTTCGGATCTTTCACGGTAGTGATATCGTCAGAGCTTAGCTGCTGAACGTTGTAGCTCAGCGCCTTCTCCGAACGTTTGATACCCAAAGCGGTGACTACCACCTGATCCAGTTCGGTAGCAGATTCGCTCAGTGTGATGTTCAGTTTCGACTGACCGTTGAATACGATGTTCTGTGTCTGAAAACCGACATAAGATACGGTTAATACGTCACCGATATATACATTGCTCAGACGAAAATCACCATCGATCGAAGTAATCGTTCCCTGTCCGTTTTTGGTAGCGATAGAGGCACCGATCACCGGACCGGATGCATCGTTTATTACTCCGGTGACGGTATAGGCCTTTTTCTGTTCGTTGGCTGTTTTCTTGAGAAACAAGACAATGCGCTTTTCGGTAATTCGGTAATCTATCGAAGTGTTTTTCAGTAAAGTACTTACGATTTGATTAATGTCATTCGAAGTCATCTTTATTGACGTCTTCTGACTGGTGTTGATATCACTGTTGTAAAAGAAAGAATATCCACTTTGCTTTTCGATACTCTCGATTATTTTGGTAATGGGAGTATTTGTGAAATCTAGCTTGATGTCTCGCTTCGTAGTCTGTGCGAAAGCAAAACAGGGGATCATTAAAAGTAATATTGCCGTACAGATGCTTTTTTTAAGCTCTTTCATGGAAGTGTGGCAACATTTTTGATAAGAAATTTGGTACTTTCTTAAGTTTGTCATACTTTTATAAATTAGAAATTAAGGATTGTGGCAACTTGGTGTCGCCATGATTTTTACGAAGTCTTAGAAGCGAGAAGATACTGGTACTATTTTCTCGCTTTTTCTGTGTTTTCTACAGCATTACGTCATAGGCCATTTGTTTTTTAAGTTTTACAATTCTGTTTATTTTAGTATTATATTTTTCCCTTTCCGTTCGTACTTGAATGGAGTACTGGTCTGCATGGTTTTTAAGATAGACTCAAGTGACTCATTCGTGTAAAACTCTCCGGTGAAGGATTTTCCAATCAGTTCATCATTCATGATGATGATTTGTACATTGAACTGTTGTTCCAGGCGTTGGCAGATATCAAGCAGAGGGGTTTCTGACAATACCCATACATTCTGTATCCATCGTATCTCACGCTTGGCATTGTTCAGTTCCGTAAGCGACATATTACCGCTGTTGACATCATATCTTAACTGCTGGCTGGGCTTCATCAACATCTGTCTCTTTTCGTTGCTTACCTCGATAGAACCTTCCAGCAAAGTTGTCGTAATCTGCGGAGACTGTGAGCTGGCATTGACCGTGAACTTTGTTCCCAATACTCTGATCTTTAATTCTCCGGCACGTACAATGAATGGATGTTTCTTATCATGCTTTACATCAAAGTACGCTTCCCCTTCCAAAAACACTTCCCTCGAATCACCCGCAAAACGTTCGGGATAGATAAGCTTGGAGTGATTATTCAACTGAATAACTGTTCCATCGGGCAGTGGCACATTCTGTACAATTCCACTGTTATTGCTTTTTATAATGAACGAAGGATCTGAATCCAGCATCATGTATAGCCATCCGCTCATCGCAATCAACAGTGCTACTGTCGCAGCAGCGAGCCATACCCGGTATTGATGGGTGCGTCGGCGGAAAATGTCAATGGAATTGTTGTCGGTTTGGATTCGTGTCATCAGTCGGGAGAAAGATTTTTCTGCCGAGTGTTCTTTGCCTGGACTTGGTGATCGCAGTTCGATACTGTTGATCAACTCATCCATTTTCATTGTTTCTTCTTTTTCAGTGCGCATCTTTTTTTCTTGTTTTCTAAAGCTTTATACTATATAGAAAACTCAAGGTGCAAAACTACTAAAAGGAAAATGCACTTTTTTTTAAATTTTTTCTAGAAATGGCTTAATCGCTTCTTTTATTTTGGCTTTGGCGAGTAAAAGTTGCCGTTCTACGGTACATAACTTCACATTCAGTGTTTCTGCAATCTCCCGATGATTCATCTCATCTTCCTTTGCCATTTTAAAGATGATGCGGCAGCGTTCGGGCAGCGAGATGATGGCTTGTTTCACGGCATGATGCAGTTCCTTATAAGAAAGTTCGTCCAAGGGGGTCTCAGTTGATATGTTTATCTGCAATTCGGTGTCGGGGATATCGTCTCTTTTTGAGATATATCCGCTTTTCAGTACGTTGAGGCATCCGTTGCGTACTGCCTGATAGATGTACGGGTGAAAGTTGGGAATGGAAGTCAGCATACTTCTCTCTTTCCAGATAACAAAGAAAACATCTCCTATCACATCTTCCGATGCGGCTTCCGAATGAAGGAATAACATGGCAAAGTTGAACAACCGGTCGTAATAATGCATATACAACGTACGAAAAGCCTGCGAATCGCCTTCAGATACTAATTTTAGTATCTGTCCCTCATTTTCTATACGTTGATTCTTGTTCATAGGTTCTTCTCTCTTGTTATAGTAGAAGGTTGTGGTTTTAACAGCTACAAAGAAACATACTTTATTTTATTTTTCCTAGCTCTTTTCCCGGGAGTATTTTATTTTTTCTTTTCACATAGCAAACTTTATGTTGATTTTTGGAAGTATTATAGTGATTTCTGAACATCAGTTTTCCCTGCCCGTGCGTACTTTTGCGACTAAAACCCACTAATTATCAATCATTATGCTACTACCAAGAAAAATTGTATTTTTCTTTTTTTTATTTGTCGGATTATCGTTGTATGCACAACAAAACTATCTTATCAGTTCGTATGTGCGGGGTAATTTCTACAATCGCGGGCGTATTTCTGCCGAAAGTTTAAGGGCGAGTGACGACCTGATCTTCCTGAACGTTCGTCCCAATAAAGACGGGTCGCTTTCGTTTGAGAATCCCCGTATCTTTGAGAATGGGAAAGGGGTGACTAGCTGGGAGGAGTTGATAAAGTCTGTGCGTGTGGATGTGAAAGGAACAAAGACAAAACTTCGTTTGGGCGCTGCCAGTGGAGAATGGAAAGCGATGGTAGCTGACGAGGCTGCCCGTGCTGCATTTGCCAAAAACATAAAGAAGATACTGGAAAAGAATAAGCTCGATGGCATCGACCTGGATTTTGAATGGGCGGAGACTGAAAAGGAATATGATGATTATAGTCTGGCTATTCTGAAAATGAGAGAGGTGTTGGGGGATAAATATTTGTTCAGCGTGTCTTTGCATCCTGTGTGCTATAAGATTAGTAAGGAGGCGATTGCTGTGGTCGATTTCATTTCTTATCAATGTTACGGTCCTTCGCCGGTTCGCTTCCCGATGGAGAAATACTGTTCGGATATACAGATGGCGTTAGCTTATGGCATTCCGAAGGAGAAGCTTGTGGCAGGCGTTCCTTTTTATGGCGTGACAAAAGATGGTTCAAAGAAGACTGAGGCTTACTTCAGTTTTGTACAGGACGGGCTGATTACAGGTCCGGCACAAAACGAAGTAACCTATAAGGGAGACGTGTATGTCTTTGACGGGCAAGATAATATCCGTGCCAAGACACGTTATGCGATGGACCAGCAACTGAAGGGAATGATGAGCTGGGACTTGGCTACGGATATGCCGTTGAATGACAGCAGATCGTTGTTTAAGACGATGGTGGAGGAGTTGGGGAGGTGAACTGCTTCAGATAATCTGAAGGGGAGACACCAAACTCATCTTTAAAGCATTGACGGAAATAGCCTGTACTGTTCATTCCTATTTTATAGGCTATTTCCGAGATATTATATTTTCCTTCGAGGAGTAACCGTTCCGCATTCTGCATCTTTACTTTCCGGATGTACTCGTTCGTTGAAAGTCCGGTCAGCGCTTTCATCTTCCGATAGAGCGTAGAGCCGCTCATACACATCTTGTCGGACAGATAAGTGATATCAATCTTTTCCGAAGAGAGGTTGTCCTCAACCAGTTGCGTGATTTTCTCAATAAATTCGTTATCCAGTTTGCTGAGTGCTTCCGTGATTATGGAACGCTTTTCATCCAAATGAGAATTGGGGTTATGACTCGTTCCGGTTTGCTGGAATTGAGCAATCAGTTTCTTTCTCGAATCGAGCAGATTGTTGATGCGGCTACGCAACAGTGAAGCACTGAAAGGCTTGGTCAGATAAGAGTCTGCTCCCACTTCGTATCCTTCTTCTTTATCCTGCAATGAATCTTTGGCCGTTAACAGGATGACAGGGATGTGGCTGGTACGCACATCCTCTTTTAGTTGACGGCATAGCGTGATGCCATCCATTACCGGCATCATGATATCACTCACTATAATATCGGGAATGCGGTTGAGTGCCTGCTGTTTCCCTTTTTCACCGTTATTGCCTGTGATCACTTCGAAGGAGTCGGAGAAAGATTCGGTGATGTAATTTTGTATTTCTTCGTTGTCTTCTACAACCAGCAGGATAGGTTTGCTGTTCTCCGTTACTGCGGTTTGAGAGTCGTCCGTGATTGCTTCCTGATCTTCCGGTTTTTCTTTTGTTTCAGTGGAGTCAGTATGTAAGGCGTTCGGGTAGATGTTGTCCGTCAGTAAGCTGATATAGAAAGTACTTCCTTCATTTGGTGTACTCTCTACGCGTATATCTCCTTCATGCAGTTCCACCAGATTTCTCACTAATGCTAGTCCGATGCCGGTACCTGATGCCTGATGCTTTCCGCTTTCCTGATAATAACGGTCGAAGATATGAGGCAGGGCTTCCGCAGAGATGCCGTATCCTGTATCGCTGACCTTTATCTCTGTATACGAAACCTCATTTCTTGTCGTTTGACACAAACTGAGAGTGACGCGTCCCTGCTCTGTATACTTGATGGCATTGGATATCAGATTATCCAATATAATAGTAATGACCTCTTTATCAAAGAATAGAAGCATCTCTTCTTTTTCTGTCTGAATACGGAAATCAATTTTCGGCTTCTGATTCAGTTCTTTGTATTTAAGTCCTATCTCATAGATAAGCGGAGTGAGATTGCCTTTGCAGACACACAGCTTCTTGTTCTGTGTTTCCGTTTTCCTGAACTCCAGAATCTGATTGATCAGATTAAGCAAACGAAGAGCGCTTTGATGAATAACAGACAATTTCTGTACCTGCTTTGTCGGCAGGGAGGTATCTTTTTGCATATCCTCCAGAGGACCGAGAATCAATGTGAGCGGTGTGCGCAATTCATGCGTTATGTTGGTGTAGAAGCGCAGGCGTTCCTGATTCAACTCCTGTTC
This sequence comes from Bacteroides thetaiotaomicron, assembly GCA_019412825.1. Taxonomy (GTDB): domain Bacteria; phylum Bacteroidota; class Bacteroidia; order Bacteroidales; family Bacteroidaceae; genus Bacteroides; species Bacteroides thetaiotaomicron_A. Next base: position 625,834 of record DXOL01000029.1, read on the forward strand.
CTGTTCATGATTCTTCTTTTCCAGCGTGTAGAGGCTTTCCAAATCTATTTTCTTTTTGTAAGCGTGTATGATGAGATAAATGATACTGATAGATATTAGGATATAGATAAGCTTCGCCCACCACGTCAGCCACATAGGGGGATTGATCCGGATGATAAGGGAAGTCGCTTCTTCCGGCCACTCCTGATTGTGTATGCGTGCTTTGATAAGGAATTCATATTTGCCGGGCGGAATATTTCGGAAGGTTACACTGTTGTTTTCATTAACGGTATACCAGGAGTTTTCAAGTCCTTTCAGCATATAGGTGTAGTCCATTTGATTCACGAAGGAATAGTTTTGCACATTGAATGTCAGACTGAATGTATTCTGTCCGTGTGTCAGCTCCACTTCCCGTTTCTCGGATAGTGAAACAAATGTCTCGCTGTTCTCTTGGGTTCCCAGCCGTTCGAATATCTTCATTTCGGTGATGATCACAGGAGGTATTTTGAACTCGCTCATCGCAATGTTGGGAGCAAAGCAGCAGAGTCCGTTGATAGAGCCGAAATAGATGGAACCATCCGTATTCTTTGCCACACTGGCTCTCATAAAGTTTCCGGCGGGGACATCATCTGAGTGGCCGTAGTAATAGAACCGTTTCTTCTTTGTCACGTAACATCCGATTCCCTTGTTGGTGCTGAACCAGATATTCCCTTGCTGGTCTTCGGTGATTGCCTGAATAAAGGTATTGGCAAAACCGTCTTTACGTTGATAGGTTTGGTAATCCGTATCTTCCGGCGAACGGAAGCATACCAGTCCGTCACCGGTAGCGACCCATATTCTTTTCTCCTTGTCCTCATAGATTTGATTGATGGTATTGGAACAGAATCCTTCTCTCTGTATATAATGCTTGATCAGATGAAAGTCCGGACTATATACTCCCATCCCGTCGCCGAACGTTCCGATCCAGAAACGTCCTTTGTCATCTTGTTCAATGGTACGGATGAGGTTGCCGTGCAGTTCGCTGTTGCCGGAATGATAGTGCTGTATCACTTCCATCTTGTCCGGATCATAGATGTATATGCCTTCACTGCACCCTATCCAGATACGGTGCTGATTGTCTTCACAGAAAGTACGGACATCCAAATTGCCTCTTCCCATTGGAGTGATCGAGCGGAATGTCTTTGTCTGGGGATTATAGAGACTGACACTTCCCTGAAAAGTGCCGAACCATAAATTTCCCTTCGAATCCTGGAAAGCGGTCTGTACGGAATTGGATAGCAGTTCTCCTGTTTCTTTTTTATAGATAGCCACGCGCTTGTTATTCTCGAAGACATTGATGCCTCCTCCATCCGTACCGATCCATAAACGACCTTGTCTGTCCGTACATATACTGCTTACGATCTTATTATTCAGACTGCTGCTGTTGTCGGGAATAGGAGAGTAATCGATAGTAGTGAACAGGGAAGGTTCACTGCTGATAAAGTTGATTCCTCCTCCCCATGTGCCGAGCCATACATTATCAAAAGAGTCCTGGTAGATATAGCGCACGCTGGCATTGGAAAGACTGCGGCTATCGTCTCCTTCCCGGAGAAACTCAAAAGTGATTTGTTCGGGTGACAGGAACTGACTTTGTTTTAAATCCAGTATTGTGATGCCATTCTGCTCAGAGGCAATCCAGAGTTTATGATTCTTCAGCTGTCTGATACTGAAGATACGGGTAGAAAGTGTACCATACTTGTCGTTTCGGTTCTGCTTGAAAGTGATAAAACTCTGGTTGGTTGAGTTATACAGAGCCAGTCCTCTATCCGTTCCGAGCCAGATATTTCCGTAACTGTCTTTGAGTATGGTGCTTACCTCGTTTCCCGGCAGACTGTTGGGATTGGTGGGGTCGTGCCGGAAATTTATTGTACTTCGGTCTTTTAATGAAAGAATGCTGAAGCCGCTGTTGACGTGACCGATATAGAGATTTCCATCTCCTCCGTCCAGCACCGTCCAGGTCTGTTCACTTTCCAGTGTGGGGACGGTAGTCTTATTATAGTGTGTGAATTTGCCGGTAGCGGTATCGAGATAGTCTATGCCTCTGTAATAGGTACAAATCCATATACCGTCTGTGTCCTGGGCCGGAGCAATGTCGGTAACATCATTTGTTATCAGACTGTTCGGGTTCTGCGGATCATTCTGATAGGCAGTGAAGGTTTGTGAATGATAGTTGTAAGCGTTGAGTCCGTCGCGTTGGGTGGCAACCCAGATAATGGGGCGCTTCGGATCAGCATATACCTGATTTAATTCATTGCCGGTGATACTTTGAGAATTTTTGGACGGATCATTCTTATAATAGGTAATGAAGCGGGTGCCATCAAACTTATTCAGCCCTTCTTCGGTGGCAAACCATAAAAAGCCTTGCTTGTCTTGTGTGATGCCGACTACATAATTATTGGAGAGTCCCTGTTCTATACCTAATCGCTTAATAATATAAGGTTGAGCCATCAACCAACAGGAAGATGTCAGGAATGAAAATATAAGAATGATGTATCGTTTCATAAATTGTGCTATATGTTTCATATTCAGTTTCAAAAATAGAAATAAATATTTTATTTAGGCTATGTAAATCATGCATTGCATGATTTACATAGCTTCTCTGCATGATTTTTATCTGTTACCTCTATGTTATTGGTTTATATTTGTGCTGTGAAACCGAAGAAATATTGTTCGGATTCACAGTGACCCTGAGTTTTCTGAAATATCTATATTAACAATTAATACTATGATGAAAAGTTTATGCTGTAATTCTAAACAAAAGTTGTTAGTGGCGTTATGCCTGCTATTTTGTTTGTCGGGAAATGCACAACAGGCAAACACTGTTAATCGTGCAGCTGCTAAGGAAAAGACTGTAGGAAAGCGTACTTTGATCGGTACTGTAATAGATGCAGGTACCGGAGATGCGTTGATCGGAGTCAATGTTAAGGTGAAAGGAACGGGAGAAGGCACTATTACCGACCTGGACGGTAAATTCTCTATCGGTGTAACGAGCCAGACTCAGCTGGAAATCTCTTATATCGGTTATAAGACACAGACTTTAATGGTAGGAGATCTGGGTGTGATGACTGTCAAGATGGAGTCCGATAATGAAATGTTGGATGAAGTGGTGGTTATCGGAGCCGGTACACAGAAAAAAGTGTCTGTGACGGGATCTATCGCTACAGTCAAAGGTGCTACACTGAAACTGCCCTCTTCTTCGCTTACCAGTTCACTTGCCGGAAAATTATCGGGTATCGTTTCTGTTACCAATAGCGGTGAGCCGGGTTCTACTTCTGACTTTTATATTCGTGGTATCAATACCTTTGGCGGACGTTCCACTCCGTTGATCCTGTTGGACGGAGTAGAAATCTCTTCGAACGACCTGAACCGGATTCCGGCAGAGTCTATTGAAAGCTTTTCTTTGCTGAAAGATGCTTCTGCAACGGCTATTTATGGTAACCGTGGTGCTAACGGCGTAATGTTGGTAACGACAAAGAGCGGTACTGAAAACACGAAGGCAACGATTAATGTGTCTTTGGAGGCTTCTTATTTCCGTCCGATGAACCGGGTGAAATTTGCTGATGGAGCCACCTATATGCAGACCTATAATGAAGCTGCCCAGGCCAGAAGCGCGACGCAGATTACTTCCCCGAAATATACGGAAGAACAGATCACCAACACGGCAAACGGAGTAAATCCTTATGTGTATCCGGATGTTGACTGGTATGATCTGATTTTCAGAGACGGTAATTTCAACCAGCGTGCCAACGTAAACGTACAGGGAGGTGGTTCTCGCGTGACTTACTATATGAGTTTGCAGGCAAACCACGATACCGGACTGTTGGACGCTCCTAATTATTACTATAGCCCCAACATCAACAACTGGGAATATAACTTCCAGAACAACATCTCGTATAAGTTGACCAATACGACCACCGTCGACTTGCGTATGATGGCGCAGATCGGTAACAAAAAGGGTCCTAACTATTCCACTTCCGATTTGTATAAGATCGTCATGCAAGCCAATCCTGTAGCATTCCCCGCTTACTTCCCCAGTGAAGATGGCGATGAGCATATACGTTTTGGTAATGCGGAAATAAAATCCGGTGTTTACGGACAGAACCCGTATGCATATATGATGAGTTCTTTCAAGGAAGGCAACTACAATACACTGAACACTTCATTGAACATCAGCCAGGACTTGGGCTTCCTTACCAAAGGCTTGAGTGTGAAAGCGTTGGTTAATTTCAAGAACTGGTCGGAATCTACTTACAACCGTTCCATTACCCCTTATTACTATAAAGTGAAAGACGGTTCTTATGATTCCGAAAGCAACCAATATGAACTTCAGACATTGCAGACAGGATCGGATTACGTCAGCCAGTCGGGTATCAGCAAAAGCGCCGACCAGACTTTCTATTTTGACTTTCGTGCCGACTGGAAGCGCAGCTTCGGCGATCACAACCTGACAGCAATGCTTATGTATATGATGCGTGAATATCGTAGCGATGTATTGCCTAACCGCAATCAGGGTTACTCCGGTCGTTTGACTTACGATTACTCCAGCCGCTATTTGTTCGAATTCAACTTTGGTTATAACGGTTCTGAGCGTCTGGCTTCCGGCGAGCGTTTTGAGTTCTTCCCGGCTGCTTCCGTTGGTTGGGTGGTAAGTTCCGAAAAGTTTTGGGAACCGATGAGCAAGTATGTCGACCACTTAAAACTCAGAGCTTCTTATGGTCTGGTAGGTAGTGACGAATTTAACGGCAGTGCTCCGCACTTCCTGTATCAGAATAATATCAGCATTGGTGCAGGGCATAGTTTCTGGACTGGTCTTCCTTCCAATGAAATTAACAGAAAAGGTCCTGCCTTCTATGTATTGGCTGTTGAAAATGCAGGCTGGGAACACGTGAAGAAGTTTGATATCGGTTTTGATATGTCTCTGTTCAATCAGCTGAGCATTACTTTCGATTATTTCCGCGATCACCGTGACCGTATCTTGATGGCACGTTCATCCTGGCCGAATATGCTGGGCTACTGGGGATCTCTGCCCTGGAGTAACATCGGTGAGGTTATCAACCGCGGTGTCGAACTGAGCGTGAACTGGAATAAACGCTTCGGCAAAGACTGGATAGTAGATTTCCGTGGTAACTTTACTTATAATCAGAATGAATATAAGTATGTCGATGAACCGGATTATCCTTATGTATGGCAGACTAAGACAGGTAAACCGCTGAACACCTTGACCGGTTATGTTGCTGAGGGACTATTTGCTAACGAGGAAGAGATTGCCAACTGGCCGGATCAGTCACAACTGGGTGCCAACATTATGCCGGGCGACATCAAGTATCGTGATATAAATGGTGACGGAGCGATTACGACAGAAGACCAGGTGATGCTGTCTCCTTATAACAATGTCCCCCGTATTCAGTATGGTTTCGGCTTGAATCTGACTTATAAGAAATTCGATTTTGGCGTATTCTTCAATGGTTCGGCAAAACGTAAGATCATGATCAACAGCGGATATGCTCCGTTCCTCTCCGGCGGTGGTGACGGTATGACTACAGAAAGTCTGGAACGCAACCTGATGCAATGGATTGCCGATGACCACTGGTCAGTAGATAACCCGAATCCGAATGCGGCGTATCCTCGTTTGGGTATAACCAGCGCCGATACATCCAATAATACCCAGCCAAGTTCTTTCTGGTTGCGCAACGGTAATTTCCTGCGCTTTAAGAGTCTGGAAGTAGGTTATCGTTTCCCGTATTGCCGTGTTTACTTTAGCGGTGATAACCTGGCGGTGTTCAGTCCGTTCAAGTTGTGGGACCCGGAACTTTCCTGGAATGCTTATCCCTTGCAACGTACCTTTAACTTAGGCGTTCAATTCACTTTCTAAAAGTACAGTTTAACTTATAACAGATAAGAAGTATGAAACTAATACAAAAAATAATCCAAATATCACGGACCTTGCTGATCCCTTGCTGCCTGCTGACTTCTTGTAACTATCTCGATGTCATCCCGCCTGCACAAGCTGACTTTGATGACACCATGAAAGATGAGGCTGCTACGCTGAACTTCCTGTTTACCTGTTACGGCTATATCCCCCGTGTACATCCTTTTGAATTTAAAGCATTCGAGCAGTCTGCCGACGAGCTTATATCACCTAAGATGTGGGATGACTATCAGCAACAAGTAGCATGGGGAACCATCTCACCTTCTTACTATAACAGTTGGGGAGGTGATGACATGAACATCTGGACGCCCAGTTACAACTGGCTGGGTTATGTACATCATTTCCTGAGTCTGATAGATGAACTGCAACCTACCGGAGTGACCGAAGATGACAAGGCGCAATACAAAGCCGAATGTTATTTCCTGGAAGCATACTATCATTTCCGTGTATTGCAGGCATTTGGCCCGTGTCCGCTCATCACGGAAAAGGTGGACCCGAATATAACAAACGATCAGATTCCGGGACGTTCGCACTTTGATTATTGCGTGAATTACATTGTAGGCAAACTGGATGATGCTGCAAATGTTCTTCCGGCTACAAGATCGACAGAAGACCTCGGCCGTGCCACTTCCACAATCTGTAAATGCCTCAAAGCCCGCGTACTGCTGTATGCCGCTTCTCCGCTTTGGAACGGTTCTTTCTATAAGGCGGACTGGCAGAATAAGAATTATGAAACGCCGGACTACGGTAAAGAGCTGGTCAGCAACTCTTACGACCGCGAGAAATGGACCCGTGCATTGACAGCGTGCCAAGAAGCTCTGACAGCAGCCAAAGCAGCCGGTCATGAATTGTTCGATATCGAAACGGCCAACAAGAAAGCGGAACGTGACGGAGTAGAACTGTCCTTTATTCCGGGTAAGGAAGAAGACACGCCGGAAAATCAGGAATTCAAAGAACGTGTCCGTATGTTCCAGTATCTGATTACTGCCAATGAAGGAGACAATAACAAAGAAATTATCTGGGGACAGCGTATCGACTCAGACGTTAATAACGGTGGAGAAGCTACCGACTCCCGTCTGCCGAACCGCGTAGTGAAGAAAAGCGATGGAAGCTGGGCAGGTGGCTGGGCAGGTCTGGCACCTACCTTGTACGCTGTACAGCATTTCTATACAGAGAATGGAGAACTTCCGGAGCAGGACACTGACTTCTATCCGAAATCAGAATGGTATAGCCGCTTTTATGAAGGAACTTCAAGCCCCGAACTTGCAACTAACGGCCTCGACGGTGAAGATGTGAAGAATGATATCATCAAACTGAATGCCAAGCGTGAAGCTCGTTTCTATGCATGGATTGCCTTTGACGGTTCCGAATACGCAAAGAAGATCAACAACGGCAATTCACTTTGGCTTAACTTCAAGAATACCAATACCAACGGATGGCGTTCTTCCGATTCACGTAATATAGCCGGTACCGGTTACCTGTCGAAGAAGTTTATTGATCCGAATATACGTTTCAGCGCAAGTGGCACCCGTAGCCATACTCCTTCAAGACGTCCGTTTATCCGTATGGCGGAACTCTATCTGAATCTGGCTGAATGCTACGCAGCACTGGACGATACGCCGAACGCTATTGAGAATCTGAACATAATCCGTGAACGTGCCGGGGTCAGAGACCTGACAACAGCAGATATGACAGATATGAATATTACCGAATGGGTACGCAACGAGCGCTTTATCGAGCTGTACGAAGAAGGACACCGCTATTATGACTTGCGTCGTTGGGCGATTGCACCTCAGATGCTTAAGGCAGGGTTACGCTATGGTCTGAACGGACTGGCTTTAAATCCGAGTTTTGAGGAATTCAATACACCGACTCAGATTGACCAGCCTTTCAAATGGGACGATAGACTGTATTTGCTTCCGGTATGGTCGAGAAGTGATATGGATGAACTTTACAGTAATCCGCAGATGGTACAGGCACCCGGGTATTAATCATCTAAAAACAACGCGTTATGAAAATAAGAAATACATTATTGTTGGCAGGAAGCCTGCTTTTATTGGGCGCCTGCGACGAATCAAAATATGATCTGGACAGTCTGGTCCCGGAGCAGTATCATAAGATATTGTATGTGAATAATAGTGGCAAACAGGAAGTGACCTTGTACGATACGGGTGAAAACTATGATTACACCTTCTCCATATTCAAATCGGGAAGTGACCCCACTCAGACTGCCAGTGCAGATATTTATATCCTGACGCAGGAAGAGCTTGATAATGAGTATAGTGATCCCGAAGCTGTAAACTATAAGCTGATAGGCACGGACTGCTACTCGATAGAGTCGACTCATCTGGATTTTTCGGCTGCCGACCGTTATAAACCGGTTACGGTATCCCTGGACCCGGAGAGCATCAAGACCATGATAGCGGCCCAGCCCGATGCAGTATGGGTATTACCTTTACAAGTGGTGAGTGAAAACGACTCTGTCAATAGCGAAAAGGATGAGTTGTTCCTGCAAATAACCGGAGTTATCACTCCGTCCTTCGGATTTGGAAGTTCGGCTGTATCTGTGAAAGAGTATAGTTATGGCTCTGCCGTTGCAGAAAAAGTAACTCTCGGCCTTGATACGGAGAATAGCTGGGAGATTAGCTGTGAGTTTGGTGTGGACGATGCGTATCGCACCGCTTACAATACAAAGAACAAGACTATATTCCAGGCTTTGCCCGAGGGCAGTTACTCCTTCCAGGATCAGATGACGCTTTCTCCCGGTACTACCACTACCGAGCTGTCTGTTACGATAAACGCCGATCAGTTGCAGCCGGGTGATTATATGCTGCCTATCCGTATCGAATCAGTTTCCATCTTTGGAATTTCTTCGACCAATGATGTATATCCTTTGGCTATTCGTATTCTTGGTCCGCAGTTGGATCGTACAAGTTGGACGATAGAGGCGAATACACAAGAACCGAACGGCGAAGGTTCCGGAAATGGTGTGCCTTCATGTGCATTGGACGGTAATCCTTCCACATACTGGCATTCATCCTGGCAGAGTGGCAGCCATGCTTTGCCTCATGAGCTGATTATTGATACCAAGGAATCGTATACATTTACTCAGTTCGGTCTGATGCAAAGACAGCACGACAGCTATATGGATGCAGGTGCAGGTGTCTTCTACGTAAGTGACGATAAAACAAACTGGACGGAAGTCGGTACGTTTACCATGCAGAAGATTCTCGCTACCCAGAACTTTACTTTGGAGACTCCGACACGAGGACGTTACTTCAAGGTACAGATTACACAAAGTAACAGAGATCTCAATACCTCTCTGGCAGAAATATATGCATACGGGTTATAGTCCCGGACGATGAATGCTGAATGCAAAAGATCATCAGTTGTTTTTAGGATCTCTTTTACATAAATATGGCAGGCGGACATTTCCGGCCTGCCTGCATTGACTACTAAATATTTGATATAATGAAGAATAGACTAAAAGGTTTTGCTTTTGTACTGACGACAGTCGTTTCGTCGCTGACTGCGCAGAATGTAGTTGTTAACGGACCCGATGGCAAGTTGCAGGTCACCGTTTCGTGTCCGGAAGGAGGAGAGGTATCCTACTCTCTTGTTTATAACGGAAAGCAGATGCTTGAGTCTTCTCCGTTGGGGCTGGAGACCAATCTGGGCAGTTTTATCAAAGGTATGAAGCTGACAGGACATCGGGAAAAACAGATTGATACCACTTACACTCAGTCGCGTATAAAAGCCTCCTGCATACACTATCGTGCGAATGAACTGGTTTGTTCATTTGCCAACGATAAAGGGCAGAAAGCGGATATAACGTTCCGGGTGAGCAATAACGATGTAGCTTTCCGGTACACATTGCCTCGTCAGGGAGATACCGGAAGCATTGTAGTAGATGGTGAAGAGACGGGATTCCGTTTCCCTGCTGGAACCACCACTTTTCTTTGTCCGCAGAGTGATGCCATGATTGGGTGGAAGCGGACGAAGCCCAGTTACGAGGAAGAATATAAGGTGGATGCTCCGATGGATGTGCGTTCGCAGTATGGGCACGGATACACATTCCCCTGTTTGTTTAAAGTCGGGGAAGACGGCTGGGTACTTGTCAGCGAAACGGGAGTGGACAGCCACTATTGCGGTTCACGCCTGAGTGATGTCACAGAAGGGAATCTCTATACGGTGGCCTTTCCCATGCCCGAAGAAAATAATGGCAATGGGACAGTAGCACCGGCTTTCTCCTTACCCGGCTCTACACCCTGGCGTACTATTACCGTAGGAGAAACGTTGAAGCCTATTGTAGAAACGACTGTTCCGTGGGATGTAGTCGAACCGCTGTACGAAACGGAACATAACTATCGTATGGGACGCGGAACCTGGAGTTGGATACTCTGGCAGGATGGCAGTATCAATTATGATGACCAAGTGCGTTATATCGATCTGGCTGCTGCTATGGGGTATGAATATGCACTGATAGATAATTGGTGGGATACGAATATCGGTCACGAACGCATGGAACAGCTTATCCGGTATGCACGAAGCAAGAAGGTAGATATGTTTCTGTGGTATAGTTCGAGTGGTTACTGGAATGATATCGAGCAGGGACCTACGAATCTGATGGATAACCCCATTGCACGCAAGCGTGAAATGAAATGGCTGCAAAGCCAGGGAGTAAAAGGCATCAAGGTCGATTTCTTCGGTGGTGACAAGCAGGAGACCATGCGTCTGTATGAAGCTATCCTGAGCGATGCCGATGATCATGGACTGATGGTTATCTTCCACGGCTGTACCCTGCCGCGCGGATGGGAACGGATGTATCCCAATTATGTGGGCAGTGAAGCGGTGCTGGCTTCGGAGAATATGGTTTTCAATCAGCACTTCTGTGATGAAGAGGCTTTCAATACCTGTCTGCACCCCTTTATACGCAATTCGGTCGGCTCTATGGAATTTGGCGGCTGCTTCCTCAACAAGCGGCTGAACAAAGGAAATGACGGAGGAACCACCCGCCGGACTACGGATGTCTTCCAGCTGGCGACTGCTGTTTTGTTCCAGAATCCGGTTCAGAACTTTGCTTTGGCTCCTAATAATCTGACAGATGTCTCTCCGGTCTGCATTGACTTTATGAAAGAAGTACCTACGGAATGGGATGAGACTCGTTTTGTCGATGGTTATCCCGGCAAGTATGTAGTGCTGGCCCGTCGTCACGGTGATAACTGGTATCTGGCGGCTGTGAACGCTACCGGAGAGCCGTTGAAGTTGAAACTCGACTTACCGATGTTTGCCGGAAAGACAGTATCTTCATATAGTGATGACAAACATATGCAGCCACAGTTGCGACAACAAAATGTAAAATCTGACGGTAAGTTCCAGTTGACGGTTCAGCCGCAGGGAGGCTTTGTCTTAAAGAATAACTGATCGTCGGTAAGCTCTTAAATCGTCAGTAAGTTTTTAACAGATATCAGACCAGACAATGAAAGGTAAAGTGTTTTTAGCCGTTTTAGGTTTTCTATATATAGGTATGGCAGGCGGGTGTTCCCAGCCTGCCCCCGATCTACGTTATCAGATTGAAGTGGACAAACCTCTGCAGACAATGGAGCACTTCGGCGCTTCCGATGCCTGGAGTATGCACATCCTTGGCTTATGGCCACAGGAGAAGCAAAACCGGATAGCCGACTGGCTGTTCAGCACAGAGAACGATGCGAATGGAAAACCGAAAGGAATCGGCCTGTCTCTTTGGCGTTTCAACGTCGGGGCGGGCAGCACTGAGCAGGGAGAAGCCAGCCAGATCGGTTCCCCGTGGATGCGTACCGAATGTTTTCTGCAGGCCGACGGAACTTACGACTGGAACAAGCAACAGGGGCAACGCAACTTTCTGAAACTGGCAAAAGAACGGGGCGTCACTAAATTCCTCGCATTTCTGAACTCTCCTCCTGTATATTATACTCAGAATGGTCTGGCTACCAATACCGGCCGTGGAGGAACTGCCAATCTGAAGCCGGAATGCTATGAGAAGTATGCCCGTTTCCTGGCCGATGTAGTAGAAGGAGTAGAGAAGCACGACGGAATAAAGTTCAACTATATCTGTCCTTTCAACGAACCGGACGGGCATTGGAACTGGGTAGGACCGAAGCAGGAAGGCTCTCCGGCAACCAATCGGGAAGTAGCCCGAACCGTCCGTCTGTTGAGCCGGGAGTTTGTGAACCGAAAAATGGATACGCAGATTATGGTGAACGAATCTTCGGACTATCGCTGTATGCTCCGTACCCATCAGACGGACTGGCAGCGTGGCTATCAGATTCAGGCTTTCTTCTGTCCGGACAGTGTGGATACGTATTTGGGTGATACGCCCAATGTGCCCCGACTGATGCTTGGTCATAGCTACTGGACAACGACTCCTCTGAGTGAACTGCGTGCCATACGTTGCGAACTGCGGGAAGCTCTGGATAAATACAACGTCGGCTTCTGGCAGACGGAAACCTGTATCATGGGGAATGACGAAGAGATAGGCGGCGGTCACGGCTTCGACCGTACGATGAAGACGGCACTTTACGTTGCCCGTATCATCCATCATGACATCGTATATGCGGGAGCGAAGAGCTGGCAGTGGTGGCGTGCCGTTGGCGGTGATTATAAAGACGGGTTGATTCGGGAATATACCGATGAAGATCTCAGAGATGGACGTGTAGAAGATTCCAAGCTGATGTGGGCTCTGGGTAATTATAGTCGCTTCATCCGTCCGGGAGCTGTTCGCCTGTCGGTTTCTGCTTTCGATCAAGCGGGGAATTTAATCCCCGGAGGCGATACGGATCAAAAAGGACTGATGTGTTCTGCTTATAAAAATGCGGACGGCTCATACGCTGTTGTTCTCATTAACTATGCGCAGGAAGACAAGGAGTTTTCAATCAATAAGATAAATGGCAAGAAAACTCGATGGCAGGTGTATCGCACTTCGGATGTAGAAGGAGAAGATCTGCTACCCGTTGAGAAAGTGAAGAGTGGAAAAACAGTCCGGATTCCGGCACGTTCGATTATAACTTTATTGAATCAATCGCTTTAATATAAGAGTCAATTATGGGTTTGTCCGGTCGAATAAAAGGCCGGTATGTCGCCTTTTTCTTTTTTAAAGTATTACATTTGTACGCCTGTCCATTGCTAACCAAGGCAATGGACGGGTGCAATGCATAAAAAAGGAGGCATTTCATGGACAATAATAGAGGTAATATTGTCATTTATCAGACAAAAGACGGGAAGACGTCGATTGATGTGAAGTTGGAGAATGAAACGGTGTGGCTGAATCAAGCTCAAATGGCAGAATTGTTCCAAACGGACAGAACTTCAATAGTGAAGCATGTTAATAACATCTATAAGTCGGAAGAATTGGTGAAGGATTCAACATGTGCAAAAATTGTACATGTTCAGATAGGGGGCATCTCTCACAGCTTTTCTTGTTGTGATGCAGCATCTCTCACCCTTATTGAAGCCATATTTTTCTGTCTTTTCCTTATTTTACGGTGTCTTCTACTTCCGGTTTACCATAATACCCCGGCATCGGCACATAAACAGGGCTATAGCGCGAATTGATATTCTGCAACTTCTTTTCATCTTTCAGTCGTTTGATATGTCGGGCGGCAGTGGTAAGCGTAAGTTTGCAAAGTCCTTGAAAGTCCGAGCGGGTCAGTATTTGGTTATTACTGAAATACGCGGTCAGCAGTCTGTCTATCTCTTCGTTGGAGCGTGGCACTGAGTGTAACTTCAGTTTACTGCGTTCCACCTTGACGACACTTACCGAACTTCTCAGTTTTTTATCTGCCTTGAAGCCGATGTTTGCTTTGAGTTTCATTTGGTTTGCTTTCAGCTTGGGCGAGGTGATCGGTTCCAGACTGTTCAGCTTTATTTGAAAGTAGCCGATGCCGTCGAGGTGAACACGTTCCCCTTCCCGGAGGCGTGATCCCATAAAGTGGCTTAGTGATTCGAGGACGGCTTTTACATCTCCTTCGGTCAGCGAGGTAGCTTGTTGTATTTCTTTGGCGAGATAGTCGGTATCGATATGTTGAAAGTTAACTACCCGTGCGTGGTAGAGTTCCTTGTCTTCCTCGTCCTTGGGGTTGGGAGACTTGTAGAGTTCAAATTGTATTGCCATGATACTGTTTATTGTATTTTATTTCTTTTCTTCTTCTTTGTTTCGGCTGTCAGTTTCTTGATACTGTCAAAGTAGGCTTCTTCTACAGGCGACAGGGTTTTGACATGATATTTTTGGTATTCGCCCAGAGCTTTTTGTTTAGCTTGTTCGTGAGAGATCGTGCCTGCGTTCTGCAAAACTTGCTCTCCGGTGGTCGATAAGATGAGGTCCAGGTGATGTATATAGTCCGACATATACATGGGCGAACGTTTGATGGCTTGTATTTCTGCGAAGTCGAAGTATCCGGAAACCAGGTTGTTCAATATCTTCAGTTCCTTTTCATTGAGATAGTTTTTAGCTATCAGTACATCTTCTTTCCGGGGTTGTTCGCCGGGAAATGTGGTCAGTCCCATAGATGGCTTTTCTGCATCCACTCGTTCGAAGATTACTTCTGCTGCTGTGTGGCCGTGGGCGGCATAATGTAACTTATTCTGCACGATTTTGAAAAACCGGATGGATTCGTCTGCCTTTGGGTCATAGTCTACACTGGTGGCATACAAGTCGAGAACCTGACGGTAGAGTACTTTCTCAGATGAACGGATGTCGCGTATACGGTTGAGTAGTTCGTACCAGTAACCGCCGCCGCCCATTTCTTTCAGACGTTTGTCGTCCATGGCGAAACCTTTGATCAGATATTCTTTCAGACGTTCGGTGGCCCAGCGGCGGAAGTGGGTGGCTTGTATAGAGTTGACTCTGTATCCAACTGATATGATGGCATCTAAATTATAAAACTGTATCATATAATTTTTTCCATCGCCTGCAGTATGTTCCAAAATGGAACTAACTGAACTTGCCTCCAGCTCTCCACTTTCAAAGATCTTTTTCAGATGCTTTGTGATAGCTGGTCTTTGTACGCCAAACAGTTTGGCTATCTGGGCTTGTGACAGCCAAACGTTCTCATTCTCCAAACGGACTTCAAGTTGTGTCCTTCCATCTTCTGTCCGGTATATGATAATCTCACCGATGTTTATCTCTATTTCGTCCATTGCTTTACATCGTTATAACATATTCGTCGTTTCTTGTTTGTTATAAAGATATAGCTACCTTTGATCTGCAAAACTAATCATTAGTTTCCGGACTTGGACAGAACTCGGGTTATATAGTGCTTGCCTGCTTGCTGTCAAGCGTTCATATATAAGTTATCCTGCCTTTATCTTTGGTTTATGATGCCTGCATTGTTGGATGAAGGTGCTTGCATCATTAGCTGTTCACGGCCGTGGCAAGTGTTGATCACGTCCGTGAAGAGCATTGATCACGGCCGTGGTAAGAGCTGCTCACGGTCGTGAACAACTAGCTATATCAGTAGCAAAGATAAACTATAATAGGGAGATAAACAAAGTATTCCTGCTTCTTTTGGGTATTCGTGCAGCTTGTTCTTTGTGCAGAGGTTATAGCAAAGGGAAATCATTCTTGTATCTCTTGCGATGAAGGAACATAGTCTGTTGGCTGTAGACGGTTTTGTTCATCTCCCTTCTATTTTCTCATTTTACTTCCTTAATGGTATTCTTATCAGGAAAATATGCCTATATTTGTGGCGTATCTTCTGAACAAAGATATGTTTTATTGATTTGGAGATAACGTTTTTATTATCTGCTTTGAGAAATCTGGTAAATTTTGCGTCTGCAGATAATAGGCGGTCAGTCTCCACGTTCATTTCGTATATAAATTTGTTATATACTTCTAATGGGCGTGGAGCTATTGCTTATTATTCAGACGCGGGCTTACCAGAGCCTCTCATGGGGTAATATAGTAATAGTTTCCGCGCCTTCTTCATGAAGGTATGCGAATACACAAACAAATAAAAAGTAGTAGTAATGAATGATTCTACTTGTCCCCGTCCCTGCCTGATGAAGCTTGACTTACAAAGCTCCACCAATAAACTTGCCTTTATGAAAGATAACTGGCCCAGTTTTGGACAGATTGAAAGTATCGACCAATTATCGGAAACGGAATTACGATGTACCCTTTGCCTGCTGAATGTGGTGCTGGATGCTTTGGCTAAAGATGAATGCTTCTGTCCGAATCGGGAAATCATTCGTTTGGTATTGACACGTACCTATGTGCAGAATAGGTGTGAGCTATGCGAGACAGAAGAATTACGTTCGAAGTTGATGAAGGGCCTTTGGACATGGAAAAAAATGAA
The DNA here is from genome assembly GCA_019412825.1 of Bacteroides thetaiotaomicron. Lineage (GTDB taxonomy): Bacteria > Bacteroidota > Bacteroidia > Bacteroidales > Bacteroidaceae > Bacteroides > Bacteroides thetaiotaomicron_A. The sequence goes on from DXOL01000029.1 coordinate 642,112, forward strand.
TGGATTAAGCAGAAAGAACGATATTCGAAGAAGAGGGATTTCTGTCTTTTATGGTGCCATACTGCGTATGCTGTCGAAAGTAAATGGGAAACGAGAGTAGACGGGATTTGCCCGAAGGTAAAAGGTGTCCGAAAGTAAAAGGTGCTTGAAGTGAAAGATTCTTGAGGTGAAAGATGAAAGATCGGGTGATAGATTGAAATATCATCTTTCATCACCGGAAGTCCCGATGAATAAAGAGTCTGACGACCAATGGTGAAAGATGATAGATGAAAGTTTGTTTTTTCACTATGGGGTGATTGTGTTTATTCTACTACTATCTGCTTATCCTTATATTGAAAGTGTGCAATGCCTAAATCATTCAGTACATTCAGTAAAGTCTTTATCGGAACATTTCGGCTGAAGCGGAAATGGACTCGTTTGTGTAAAAGGTCTGCAGAATGGCAGATGACGCTGATATTATACCAGGTCCCTATATTTTGCAGTACGGTTATCATTTCGGTGTTGTCATAATAAAACTCGTCTTTGGTCCATCCTTCTTTTTCTGTCTGCGTGGCTTTTGTCAGACGGATGTCACCGCTTGTGGTCAATGTGGCGCATTGTCCGGGTACTATTTCTTGTTCAAGGGGAGAGGCTGCTTTGCCAACCTTTATATGTCCTTGATACAGGGTGACGGCGGGGGCATTGCCGGGATAGGCATTTACGTCGAATACGGTGCCCAGTACTTGTGTCTGCATTTTATCGGTGGAGACGATGAAGGGGCGGTGGGCGTCTTTGGTCACTTCGAAGCGTGCTTCTCCGGTGAGGTTTACGGTGCGGTTTTCCTGAGAGGAAAACTCTTTGGGGTATTCCAGACGACTGTTTGCGCTTAAAAGAATGTGGCTTCCGTCCTCCAATGTGAAGCGGGTGGTCGTGGCGGGTGGGGTAGATACGATGATTCTGCCGTTCTCTTCGATAGTGGTAATTTGTTCCGGTGCATGGAGGGCGGTGAAGATTTCGATGTTCTGCAGGATGCTGTCCTTGTCTGTGATGTGCCAAGGGGACCAAAGTAACAATAACAGGGCGATGGCTGCTGCCACACCACCGGATAAACAGATGCGGAGATAAAGTTTGCGTTTCTGCTGTGCTTGCCGTTGCAGAAATGTGGTCCATTCTTCCCGAACTTCGTCCGGTAGAGGCAGATCACCCAACGCTTCACCAAAGGCATTTTGCAGACGGCGTGTTTCTGCGTTTTCGGAGAATGGGGTATGGTCGTCTGTTGCTAGTCCACAATTGTCGCTGTCTGTCAGTCCACAACTATTGTCATCTGTCAGTCCACAACTGTCGTTGTCTGTCGGTCCGCAACTGTTGCTGCCATCTGTCAGTTCACAACTGTCGTTGTCTGCTGTCAGTCCGTAGCCGGAACCTTCTTCTTTGCTGGTACGTTTTTCTTTTTCTTCCATAGCGTGTCCTCCTTCTTTATGCTTTCATGGCTTCGCGTAGTGTACGCAATGCTTTGGATATATGTTTTTTTACCGTGTCGGGACTGATGCCGAGTTGTAGGGCGACTTCCCGATAGGTGAGATGTTCGTAGTAGCACAGCCGCAGGATGGTGCAAGTCGGTTCCGGCAGACTTCGGGCTATCGTTTCCGCTTTCTGCAACAGTGCTTCGTGTTCCCGATAGTTATTTTTTACATCGGCCAGCGTTGCTTCATAGAGTGCTTTCGCATTGTCCCGTTCCACTTGCAGATGCTTCATCCGGTTGAGGCAGGTGTTGCGGACTGCTGTATAAATCCAGCCTCCCCGGTCGGCCTCGTCCAATTGTTCGAAGTGTTTCCAAGCCTGTTCCATCACTTCGCTTACGATGTCCCGTGCTTCCTCTCCGTCGCCCGTCAACTGGGAGGCATAACGGACCATTCGCGGATACATTTCCGTAAACATCTGCCCGAAGGCCTCTCGTTTTGTCTGGCTTTTATGGAATAGGAACATCTTTATTGGGTGTCTGAGGCTGCAAAAGTAGCACTTCTCTTTGGAAAAAAGTAACACTTCTCTTTTTAATCGAGGTCTACAAACGTGACTTTTCGCTTGCTCCGGCTCCGGTTCCTTTATATTTGCTCTTCGTGGCGTTGAACTGATAACTCAGCCGGATGCCGAAACGCTGCTGATCGGTATAATCACGGTTGGAACTGAAGGTACGGTCGCCATAGATGGTGAAGTATCTGTAGCCGGTGTGAAAGATGTCTTTCGCGGTTACCGATACTTTCAGCGCCTGGTCTTTCAGGAACGATTTGGTCAGTTGGGCATCTACTCTTCCTTCGGTTTTCCAGATGGCGTAACTCTGTTTGGCGCCGGGCGTCAGTTCTCCTTTGATGTTGAAGAACCAACCTTTGGGGAAACTGAAACTGTTATCTAAACTGAAATAGAATCGCGGTTCATTCCAGTTTTGGGTGATGCCTATGGAGGCTGCGTGCGAGTCGTACCAGTTGACGCTGGTAGTGAACTGAGGCTGCCATATGCCGAACTTTGGCGAAAGGACGATGCTGCCTCCGTATCGGTTGGTATGCGGAATGCTTGCCATGCCGAACAGCAATACACCGGGATGATTGATGTCGTCATACGGGCGGGTGTAGCTGGTGTACATATTCCAGCAATGGTCGTAGCTGAGGCTGAAGTTGATCCATTTCCATCCGGCATCAAAGAAAGTCGCACGATGTATCTGGGGGACGAGAAACGGGTCTCCGCTCCGGTAGGAGTACTTGTTCTGATAGGTGACGGCGCTGGTGAGCATATCATAGCTGGGACTGTATTTCAGCGTGCGGTGAGAAAGGGCGAAGAACCAGTTGCCGGATGTGTATCTGATACTGACTACCGGTATCCAGTCGCGATAGGTGGGGCTTTGGCCGTCCTGGTGAATCCCTTTCTCGTAGTAATCTGTTTGTTGAAATTCATAGCGCAGTCCGGCAAGGATGTTGAACTTTCCCAATGGCAGGCTGTAGTCGATGAAGCCGGAGAGCATCGTTTGTTTGATGCGGTCGTCGGCATCGGCGGAGAAGCCGCTTTGGAGAAATACGTCGTGGCGGTTGGTGAATGTCTCTTCTGTGCCGAAGCTGAGTTTGCCTTTCCAGAGTGGGGCGGTGAGCAGGAGTTTGGCGGCATAGAGGTGGTTGCGTACGCGGTTGCTCGAAGTGGCGTCTTCGGTTCCGTTGTTTTCGGCATATTGACGGATGCGGTCCCGGCCATACAGGTAGTCGGTGTTGAAGTCGATGTTCCATTTGCCGAACGTGCCGTTGTAGTATCCGTTGGCTGACTGCCACCAGCCGGTATGGGCATCTGTTTGGCGGAGAGCGTGCAAGTGGTCTACTTCTTTGCCGTCTTGCAGGATGAGGGTGGTCCCTTCATTGGTAGTATGTGCATTGCCTATGTTCGTGCCGGGCATATAACGCATACCGAATGATTGGTCTTCGTCGATTTCGTAATTAAATCCCAGTTCGCCGTTGAAGGTGCGATAGGTTTGTTTGCTTTTGTTTTCTGTCGATTGGTTCCAGTCGGACGAAGCATATATGTCCTGGCTGGAGATGTTGGTTGTGTGATTGTTGATTTCCGCAAAGTCTCCTTTTACGAAGATGTCCAGTCCGCCGGTGCGGTAGTTCAGGGATATGCCTTCGTTGCCGATCGGTTCGTGTCCTTGCGAGTAGTCGGTGTAGAAACTGCCGCTCATTCCCTGTCCGCGTTTGCGGATGGTGCGTAGACGGATGACGGCGCCTACCGAAGAGCCATATTGTACGCCCGGTGTAGTGATGATTTCAGCCGATAGTATTTCGTTTGCTTGCAGACGGTCCAGTTCGGTTTTGTCTCTGACTTTGCGGCCGTTGATATAGATTTCAGGAGTTCCTCTGCCCAGTACGGTAAATTCTCCGTCCGAGCCGGTGACAAAAGGGAGGTGGGAGATCATTTCTTTGGCCGATCCCATCAGTGAAAGGGGTGTTCCGGCTATGTTGGCTGTCAGTGTTCCGTCTTTCCGTTCTATCAGCGGACGAGAGGCGGTGACGACTACTTCTTTCAGTAACTCTGTGTCGGGTTGCAGGCGGATGGTGTTTTGTTGCCGGCAGGGGATGATTTGCGGACGGTATCCTACGTAGGTCGCTTTCAGCAGACAGTCTTCTCCCGCTATCGGGGGCAGATGGAAGGAACCGTCTTCTTCGGTCACGCTTCCGGCAAGGAAACTGGAATCGGCGGCAAGGGCGAGGATGTTGACAAAAGGCAGGGGTGTTCCTTTTTCGTCATATACTTTGCCTTCTACGGCGATGGCTTTGTCCGATTTCTTCCGCTGTACGACGAAATACTCTTCCCGTTCGATGCAAAGGAAGGGTTTGCCGGTCAGTACAAGGTCGATGGCTTCGCGTTCCGTCTTTTCGCGGATGCTGACGGTCACCCGATAACTTTCTGTTCCGTTGTAGGTGAAGAGGATGTTTTTTCCTCCTGCCTTCTCCAGCTGCTTCAGTGCTTCGGGCAGGCTTTCGTTCTTTAGCTCTAGTGAGAACTTCTTGATGGCGGTCTGCGCCTGCAAAGGGGAGAGGGCAAAAAATAAACCGTATCCCATCAGTAACCAGCTGATTGCTGTCCAAGTAAAACCAAACTGTCGTATCATACTTCTGTTTTAATGATTTTACTTATACTACAACCAAGGTGTCTGATCGGGTACGGTTTATCCGTTTTATTTTTGGATGTTTATTTCAACTTCTTCTGATACTCTCCCGAACGGAGGATTTCCAATGCTTTCTGCACGCTTTCGTTTGTCGTATTCATGACGCGGAAATACTCGTTCATATCCCAGAGGTCGCGGGCTATCAGTGCTTTGAGCTGTGTCTTGATCAGCGGAAGTGCCTTCTGATACTGCTCTTCGTTGAACTTCACCCCTTCTTTCTCACCCATTTCGCGGAGAGTGGCGAGCATATCGTCGTCGATAACAAACTTTTCGTTGAAGCTGTCGAACTTCTTATATTTATCGGCCAGTTCCTTGCGGTGGTCTTCGATGAACTTCATCGTGAATTTGATGATGACCCCTTTGCCGACCAGCTTCCGGTGATAGTCCGTGTAGAGTGTCGTGTCAATCGGAACGAAGTAGTCCGGCATGATGCCGCCTCCGCCGTAGACGGTACGTTTCAGTTTCTTGGTCTGCACTTTCAGCGAGTCGGGGAAGTGGATGCTGTCGGCATTCATCAGTTCTCCGTGGTTGAAGCGGTCTATCAGGTCTTTATTGTAATCGGTCGAGCTGTCATAAGGCTTTTGGATGCAACGACCGGCAGGGGTATAGTACCGTGCAATGGTCAGTCGGATCATGGAGCCGTCCGGCAGGTCGATGGGACGTTGCACCAGGCCTTTGCCGAAAGAACGGCGGCCTACGATGATACCTCTGTCCCAGTCCTGCACTGCGCCGCTCACGATTTCGCTGGCGGAAGCGGTGTATTCGTCTACCAATACGATGAGGCGGCCGTCACGGAACTCTCCGTTTCCTTTGGCGAAGAACTCGCTGCGCTGTGCGGTCCGGCCTTCGGTGTAAACAATCAGTTCCTTCTGTCCGAGGAATTCGTTGGCAAGGTCGATGGCGGCGTTCAGATATCCTCCGCCGTTGCCTTGCAGGTCGAGGATGAGGTCTTTCATGCCTTGCTTTTGCAGGTCTTTCATTGCCTTCTTAAATTCTTCGGCGGTGGTTGCGCCAAAGCGGTTGACGCGGATGTATCCGATCTTTGGCTGAATCATGTAGGAAGCGTCGAGACTCAGGATAGGTATCTTGTCTCTTTTCACGGTGAACACGAGCGGGTCTTGTACTCCACGGCGGACGATGGTCAGGTTGACTTTCGAACCTTTCGGGCCACGCAGACGCTTCATGATATCTTCCGTGCTCATTTTTACTCCTGCGATGGCGGAGTCGTTGACGGCAATGATGCGGTCGCCGGCAAGGATGCCCACTTTCTCGGAAGGTCCGTTGCTGACGGGTTGTACGACGAGCAGGGTGTCCTCGATCATCTGGAACTGTACGCCGATGCCTTCGAAGTTGCCTTGAAGCGGTTCGTTCATCTTCTTCACTTCTTCGGCATCCGAGTAAGTGGAGTGCGGGTCGAGCTGTGCCAGCATTTTGATGATAGCTTCTTCTACCAGTTTGTCTTCATCTACTTTGTCTACGTAGAAGTTGGAAATCGCAAATTCCGCCATTTGGAGTTTGCGCATGGCGGCGGAGCCGAAACTTTGGGCCTGTGCAGCAGACGTTGCCAACAGACAAACCAGGAGGGCGTATACTTTAATCTTCTTCATCATCTTATTTTTGTTTTATAGCCAAATCTTATAGCCGAGGACATCTTCATCACTCTCAACTTATCTCCATTCCTTCGGGGATAAACTGGCTGATATCTTTGTTGTAAGTCAGCAGCTCGCGTACAATCGTTGAGCTGACGCAGGTCAGTTCCGGTTCCGTGAAGAGCAGGATGGTTTCGATGCCCGCCAGCTTGCGGTTGATGTCCGCGATTGTTTCTTCGTACTCGAAATCCTTGACCGTGCGGATGCCGCGAACGATGAACTGCGCTTCTACCTGTTGGGCAAAGTCTATCGTCAGACAGTCGTAAGACATCACTTTGATGCAGGGATTGTCCTTGTAGAGATTCCGGATCATTTCTTCTCTTTTCTCGATGGGGAAATAGGTATTCTTGTTTTCGTTGATACCGATCCCGATGATAACCTCGTCCATAAAGGTGAGTGCACGTTCCACTACCGAATAATGACCGATGGTGAAGGGGTCGAAAGTACCCGGGAATATTGCTCTTCTCATGATGCCAAGTCTTCTTCTATAACCAGATTGTCTATAATAAAGTTCTGTCGTTCCATTGTATTCTTGCCCATGTAGAACTCCAGCAGTTCTTTTACGGCATCTGTCTTACGCAATGTCACTTGTTCCAGACGCATATCCTTGCCGATAAAGTGCTTAAATTCGTCCGGTGATATCTCTCCCAGTCCTTTGAATCGGGTGATTTCCGGGTTGGGGCTTAGTTCGTTGATGGCGTTCACCCGTTCTTCCTCGCTGTAGCAGTAAACCGTTTTCTTCTTGTTGCGCACACGGAACAACGGTGTCTGCAGAATATATACGTGACCTTTCTTGATGAGGTCGGGGAAGAATTGCAGGAAGAACGTGATGAGCAGAAGGCGGATGTGCATACCGTCCACATCGGCATCAGTGGCAACGATCACTTTGTTGTAACGGAGTCCTTCAATGCCGTCTTCTATGTTTAAGGCTGCCTGAAGCAGATTAAATTCTTCGTTTTCGTAGACTACCTTTTTCGTCAGTCCGAATGAGTTCAGCGGTTTACCACGGAGGCTGAATACTGCCTGAGTGTTTACATCACGGCTTTTGGTGATGGAACCGCTGGCGGAGTCTCCCTCGGTGATGAAGATGCAGGAGTCTTCTTCGAATCCTTTTCCCTTGGGGTCGTTGAGGTGAACACGGCAGTCGCGCAACTTGCGGTTGTGCAGGTTGGCCTTCTTGGCGCGTTCGCGTGCCAGCTTGGTCACGCCGGCAATGGCTTTGCGCTCTTTTTCCGATTCCTGTATCTTTTGCTGTATTGCTTCGGCTACGTCGGCATTCTTGTGCAGGAAGTTGTCAACTTCCAGTTTGATGAAGTCGCCCACGTGCTTGTTGACTGTGATGCCTCCGGGAGTCATGTTGGTAGACCCCAGTTTCGTTTTGGTCTGGCTTTCGAAGATCGGTTCTTCCACATTGACGGCGATGGCGGCAACCAGTCCGTTACGGATGTCGGTATAGTCCATGTTCTTGTTGAAGAACTCTTTGATGGTGCGGGCGATATGTTCTTTGAAAGCACTCTGATGGGTACCCCCCTGTGTGGTGTGCTGACCGTTGACGAAGGAGTAATATTCTTCTCCGTATTGTCCGGTGTGTGTGAAGGCGATTTCGATGTCTTCTCCTTTCAGGTGGATGATAGGGTAGAGGCCGGTTGCCGTCATGTTGTCGTTCAGCAGGTCTACCAGACCGTTGCGCGACAGGATGCGGTGACCGTTATAGATGATGGCAAGTCCCGTGTTGAGGTACGTGTAGTTGCGTAGCATGGTCTCGATAAATTCGGGACGGAAAACGTAGTTCTCAAACAGTGTATTATCCGGTTCGAAGAAGATAAAGGTTCCGTTGTCCTCTTCAGTGTCCTGCGTCACGTCGGTCTGCAGGTTGCCTTTGGAGAATGTGGCGATACGCACTTTACCGTCACGGTAGCTGCGTACTTCAAAACGAGAGCTCAATGCGTTGACGGCTTTCACACCGACACCGTTCAGTCCGACGCTTTTCTTAAATGCCTTGCTGTCGTATTTACCACCCGTGTTCAGTACGCTTACGGCTTCTACCAGTTTTCCTTGGGGGATGCCTCGTCCGTAGTCGCGTACGCTGACGCGGAGGTTCTCTTCAACGGTAATTTCGATTTTCTTACCGGCTTGCATCTTGAACTCGTCGATACTGTTGTCAATGACTTCTTTGAGGAGGACATAGATTCCGTCTTCGGCGTGCGCGCCATCGCCCAGCCTACCGATGTACATACCGGGGCGTGTGCGCACATGTTCCATGTCGCTCAGGTGGCGGATGTTGTCGTCAGTGTACTCTACTGCATTGTTGTTGTCTACAGATATCAATTCGTTCTCTTCCATAGCTGTTATTTAATCTCTTTGGTGAACGCACGGCGGCGCTTATGTTGCTTAGTCTCAAAGTAATCCCATTGTGCCTGAACTTTTCCGTTCAGTTCCAGTTCGGGGTTGCTTTCCGCAAAGATAAAACCTAATTTTTGATAAACTGGAATTAAATCGGAAAATAACAAAGCGTTAACACCTTTATTCTGGTACTCCGGTTTGACTGCTACAAGCAACAGGTCAAGCATTTTGGCACGGCGTTTCATGAACAGTGCTTTCAGCAGATAGAACCATCCGAGAGGGAGTAGACGGCCGTGTGACTTTTGCAGGGCCTCGGCAAGAGACGGCATGGAGATGCCTACGCATACCAGCTTGTCGTCGGCGTCGGTAATGAGGGTAACCATCCGTAAGTCGAGAATCGGGAGATACATCTTTACGTACTGGTTGATTTGCCGTTGCGTCAGCGGAGAGTAGCCGTAGAGCGGGCTGTATGCTTCGTTCATCAGTTCAAAGATTTCCTGTCCGTAGTCTTTGGCTATTTTTCTTCCGGAGGTGTATTTCTTTATCTTCAGGTTGTATTTTCGTTGAATCAGTTCGGAGATACGCTTGTGCTTGTCGGGGATGGCTTCGGGGATGTAGATTTGGTATTCTACCCAGTCGGCGTCTTTCTCGAAGCCGAGTTTCTCCATGTGTACGGGGTAGTACGGGTGGTTGTAGATAGTAGCCATTGTGCTGAGCTGGTCGAATCCTTCGATCAGCATTCCTTCCGCATCGAAATCGGTGAATCCCAAAGGACCTGTGATGTGAGTCATGCCGCGCTCTTTTCCCCAGTCTTCGACGGTCTTGATGAGTGCGGATGATACTTCGGGGTCATCAATGAAATCTATCCATCCGAAACGGACGTTCTTGCATTCCCACTTTTCGTTGGCGCGGTTATTGATGATAGCGGCCACACGACCTACGATTTTGTCGTCTTGGTATGCGAGGAAGTAATCGGCTTCACAGAACTCGAATGCCGCATTCTTCTTTTTGTTGAATGTGTTGAGCATATCGTCGTAAAGGTCGGGCACGGAATATGGATTGCCCTTATACATCCTGTAATTAAAGCGAATAAACTTCTTAAGTTCTCTCTTTGTAGAGACTTTCTTGATTGTAATAGCCATATCTCGTATTTATGATTGAGGGGCAAAGATACGTGATAATCTTTAAATTACAACGCTGCGGGTGGAGAAAACTGCGTGAGGCGGGATGTACTTTATTCTTCTGCCGCTTTTGACGACAGGCAATAAACATTGCCCGCAAAGTCACAAACTATCATTCTGTTTCCCGATACGGCTATCGTTGAGAAAACTGGTGCTCCGAAGTACAACTTGTCTTTGATAATCCCTGTTGACTGGTCGATGGCGTATAAATACCCGTCGGAAGCTCCAATATAGACTATTCCTTGTGAAGATACAGGGCTTGTTTCTACTCCCGCCTGCGGCGTAGAAGAATAAGGAGCAGTGTATACAAGAGAAGGTAAAGTTTCGGCTCTCCATTTGATGAAAAGAGTCGGTTTGTCGAGAGCGAAAACTCCACGGTCTGCGCTGCCAAAGATAATCTCATGTTCGGTGACAAGCGGGGTAGACGTAACGTCCAGGTTGGCGGACAGTTCCTTTTGCTGGAGTACTTTACCGGTTTGAGGTTCTATCAGGAAAAAGCTTTTGGAGGAGATAATCCATAATTTTCCGTCTTGGTAGACCGGAGAAGCACCTCGGTTGCCGAGTCCGTTGTCGGAGAGCTTCCAGAGTTGTTTGCCAGTGCGGATGTCGTTGCCATACAGTCCTCCCCATTGGGTACCACTGATTAGTACGTCTCCGGCGATGGTTAACGTGGTGGTCGAGCCTTCCCGTTGTTTCCAGTCCGTGTTGGTCCATATCACTTTTCCTGTTTTCAGGTCGTAGGCTGAAAGTCCGGCGCCGATTCCGGCATAAACGATTCCTTTGTCAATTGTCAGTCCTTCGGTCAGATAGGGATAGTTGTTCAGTTCGATGTGTTGCTGCCACAGTCGTTTTCCGGATGCTGCGTCGAGGGCGTACAGATTGCAGGAGGCATCCTGAGCTACGACGATTCCATTTTCGCAGGCAATGGTATTCTTTACCGAGTTTTCCGTGCGGAACTTCCATAGCTGTTTGCCGGAATGGAAGTCGAATGCACAAATATAAGTGTTGAGCGACGTGTTATCATCGGTAGTGGCAATGAATACTCTTTGTCCGACGATGAGGGGGGAGGCCATGAAGATGTTGCTTCCTGTGTTCGCTGTCCATTGTAGTTGCAGGGGGAGTTTGATCTGGGAGTCATTTATTCCGCCGGAATGACTTGCATTTTGAAGTAGGGTATTCCAGTCTTTTCCCGTGATAGTGACCGGTTTAAAATCTTTCTGATAAAGGAACTGGCTGGTGGCAGTCGCTTCCTTTCCGTCGTTGAAGGATGAAGTCACTGTCAGGTTCAGTTTCTTTCCGTTTTCGTTAGCGGGTATTTGAATACTTCCGCTCCAGTTCCAGTCGGTGAGGGGCGACAGGTTACCTTTGGCTATTTCCCGGTTGTCTTCCGGATTGCTCAACACATAAGAAACAGACGATGTTTTTGCCTGTGAGTTATAGGTGTTGACCGAGACCGGAAGCTGATAGCCGGTTTCCGGATGTATGGGGGCTGCTTGATTCTTCATCGGAGAAACAATAGCGATTTGCGGTTCGATGAAAGTATAGCGCAGTTGCGTTGTGAGGTGATCGTTGGCATCTATCTTTATGTCTCTGAATGAAGAAGGGGAGTGATCGATGCCTCCTTTGTCCGGTGTGCCGGTGCAGATGGTATAAATGCCTTTCTGATTGCGGACGTAGTTGTAGTGCATATGTCCGTAGATTTGTGCTTTCGTGTTGAACGTACGGAGGTCGAGGATATCCTTTTTGTCTGCCTTGAATACGAAGTTATCGCCGGGAGTAAACAGGTCGTGGTTAAAAAGAACAAGCGCCTGATCTTTCTTCATCAGGGCGAGGTCATTCTTCAGCCAGTTGTATACATCCCTTTGCGTGTAATCGGTCGGGTTGTCTCCGTGGTCGATGGGAGTAACGACATAATGCACGTTGCCGACATCGAACGAATACCATGTCGGACCATAAATCGATTCATAAAGTTCTTCGCCGTAGTTGCCTTTCACCAGGTCGTGGTTGCCTATGCAATAATAGACGGGGCAGTCCATTGTTTGTGCATTCACTACTTGATTGTGCACTGTGAGTCCCGGTTCGTAACAGATGTCTCCGGTATGAATCAGAAAAGCCGGTTGTTCGTTCTTTATGTATTGCTGTAGATCGGTGACCCAACGCCCCATTCCTCCGGTCACTTCCGTGTCGGTGATCTGGATAAAGGAGTGTTCTCTAGCCTTGGTCCGTTCGCTTTCGGTCACTATAAAGTCATAGCTTTTCCTGTCCTCCTTGACAGGGAGGTAGAATTGCTGTGTCTCGAATCCGGCAGGCGTAGTGATACTGATAAATCGGGTTTTCTCGAATCCAGATAGCGAGAACCGGCCTTTTTTATCTGTTTTTACTACGTTCATTCCGTCTGTTACCATCACCCCCGCCAGCGGTTTGTCTCCTTTGTCGAATGTACCCGATTGATTGGTGTCTACATAGACGGTTCCTTTAAATTGTGCGCACAGCGGAAGATATAGTAAAAATGACAAGAGTATTACGGATAGTCTTTTCATGGTCGGTTCTCTGTTTTTATTAGGCACGGATGACACGGATTAACGCGGTTTTTAATTGACCGATCTCTTAAATCCGTGAAATCCGTGTCATCCGTGCCTAAATTTATGATATAAATTAATTATGCTGATACTTATCGTATTTGTTTCATCTCTTCGTTGTATCTCGCTTCCTCCTTACACAAAGGCTTGTACCAGGTTTTTCTGAGTATGAGCGTGGTAATCAGAAGCAAAGCGATAGAACTCCAGAGCCCTAACTGTTCGCGGACAACGAGGTACATTGGAATGATGGTAAGCGTACATTGCCAGATGATTCCTATCGCCACATTGAAGGCATCCCTTTTGAAGTTTTTATTCGCCTGAATATGCGGGTAACGGGCGATTGCTTTCTCCTGAATCGGCTTCCAGCATCCCCACGGGCGTACATTGACGTAGAAGTTGATCAGAGTCTCTTCATCTGTAGCCGGAGCGCTGTAAGTCCCGATGATACATCCGATCAGAGAGACGCCGAACAGTACGGGGAAGAAATAAAGTACCCATGCATCCGGAACGGTAAATTTCATCACAATAGCGGCCACTACTCCGGCAGTCATTCCCCAGAAATAACCTTCACCGTTGAAACGCCACCAATGCCATTTCAGTACGTTGGCTGCGATGTATCCTCCGAACAGTGCACCAACAATCCATTGGAAGATTTCATTGATATCTTTCAGGAAGAATCCGATGACAGTGCTCACTACCACTACTGCCACAGAGATGACATAACTGCTGCGTATCTGAGTTTTCACGCTCGCTTTCGGGTTGATGTATTTCAGATAAATATCGTTCACGATATATGCAGGGGCTGCATTGACGGTAGAGGCAAAGGTGGACATGAAAGCTGCCAGTAGTCCTGCCAATAATAATCCTGCAAGTCCTGCCGGAACATATCGTGTGATCAGATGGGGAAGAATCGTCTCAAAGTCCGTGCGGGTCACTTCCATCTGTGTCATCCCGCCGTCTTCCTTGAAGAAATAGATGGCAAGTAATGCAAATCCCATAATCATCAGATAACGCGGAATCAACAGCACGACGGATACGGAACCGCTCATCATCGCCGCTTCTTTGGGAGACTTGCAGGACAGAATTTTCTGCATATCATAATTGGGCGCAGGACCTGCCATACTCATGAAGATACCTTTGAGCAACGCCATCATGACAAAGATGCCTATCAGACTGTAAGGCTCGTTCGCCATTCGTTCGGTCAGCAAACTCATCCGGCTGCTCCAGTCAATATCGAGCGTCCATCCGAAGAAAGGGGAATCCCATCCGGCAGGTACAAAGGAGTGTATCATATCCGGCGCCACCATCTGCATACCGATCACTACGATAACGATGCCTGCCACCGTCATGATAAGGAACTGGACGACATCTGTCCACACGATGCTCAGCATTCCTCCCAGCATCACATAGAAGGTAGCGATAGCAGTAAAGAATATGCCATACACATGAGGGACATACTCCGGCGAAACGGTGAAAGGAATGTAGGGTGAGATGACTTCCCAGGGAATAAAGATTTCCATGAACTTACCTATTCCTATGAATCCGTAGCTCAGAAATCCGAGTACGCTTAATAACGCAAATACGACAACGATGGTATGAGAGAGTGTCGCTCCCTTGCCTTTACCGAAGCGGGTTTTGATCCATTCGGCTCCGGTGAGCACATTGGAACGCCGCAACCACACCGACAGATAAACCATGAGGAATATCTGATTGAATACCGGCCATAGCCAGGGAATCCAGAGACTTTTGAATCCGTAGGCAAATGCCCAGTAAACCATTAGCATCGTACCGGTGATGTCGAACATTCCGGATGCATTGGACAGACCAAGCATATAGAAAGGGAGTGATTTGCCTCCCAGGAAATAGGAGTCCATATTTTGTGCGGCTCGCTTCTTCAGTATGAGTCCGATGACAATCATGGCAATGAGGTAGGCGCAGATGATCAGAAGATCGGATGTGTGTAATTTCATGTTGCTATTTTGATTAGGTTTTGTACATTAATAATCTATCAGGTACAAAAGTAGGTCGAATGTAGGGAAGAAACAAATATTATTTTAACTCATACTGATACTATTTATCTGACTTCTCAGGCTTTAATAGCTGACACGTCAGGTGTTAATACTTGACGTGTCAGCTGTTAATACCCTGCAACTCAGTTGTTAACATCCATCATGCAGAATGGAACATCCTGAAAGACAGATGATAATACTGCTTCCGGAACTATAATACAACGGCATTTTCCGACATCACGAGCTTATTGGCTTCTATGATATCGTATATGCTTTTCACGGAAGTCGTGGAACGGAGTCTGTCTTCCGGTGTATGCCGGCAGTAATCGATTAGTCGTTCGATCGTAGAAGTCGCTACGTGCATCCGTGTGTCGGAGGAAGCATAGTAGATGTATACCGTTCCATCTTCATCCGCGATCCATCCGTTGGAGAATAGCACGTTGGATACATCTCCGGTTCTTTCTTCTCCCACAGGTGCCATGAAGTAACCTCCCGGTTGGGCTATCACTTTACTGGGGTCATCTAAAGACGTCATATACAGATATAGGACATATCTGAGCCCGGCAGCACAGGCACGGACTCCGTGTGCCAGATGTAGCCATCCTTGGGGAGTCTTGATGGGATGAGGCCCTTCACCGTTTTTCACTTCTTTGATCGTGTGATAATGGCGCTGTTCTATGACGATTTCCTTCTTGACCACTGCATGAGTGATATCGTCTATCAATGCCCATGAAATACCGCCTCCGCTGCCTGCATCGATGAATCCGTCCTGCGGACGGGTGTACAATGCATATTTGCCGTCTACGAACTCTGGGTGCAGCACTACATTCCGTTGCTGGCTTTGGGAGACGAGGTTGGGCAGGCGTTCCCAGTTTTTAAGGTCCCTGCTGCGTATGATTCCTGCTGCTGCAATGGCCGAGGTGAGGTCTCCTGCGGGTGCGTCCGGATCTTTGCTTTCCGAGCAGAAGATACCGTATATCCATCCGTCCTCGTGTTTTGTCAGACGCATATCGTAGACGTTCGTTTCTTCCGGATATAAGTCCGGCAGTTGTACGGGATATTCCCAGAAGCGGAAGTTGTCGATACCATTGGGACTTTCTGCGATGGCGAAGAATGATTTGCGGTCATGTCCTTCTACCCGTGCCATAACAAGATATTTCCCGTTGAATTTGATAGCGCCTGCATTGAATACGGCGTTAATACCGAAACGTTCCATCAGATAAGGGTTTGTTTCCGGATTTAAGTCGTATCTCCATTCCAGCGGAGGGTGGTCTGCTGTCAGAATGGGATATTTGTATCGTTCAAAAACACCATTACCGGGCAGTATCTTTTCATTTTCACGTGAGATGAGCTCATCATATTCTTTCGTGAGAATATGTAGTCTGTTATCATATCTATTCATATCAATTCATAAAATTAGAGTAAAGCATCGACATACGATTCTTTTGTATTACTTGACAAGACAAAAGAGACTGTTTGCAAGCCAGACATACCTGAAATATACGGTGTTGCAGGGACAGTCTCTTTGTACTTTCGTCACTTTAAAAGCATGGGGGTACTTTTAAAATACATGTGTCAAGTCAATAAACTATTGTTTGGTTATCATATAAGAACGGAGGGTGCAATTGGGTTCTATGAAACTAACCCAATACCAGCCGTCTTCTACTTTATCGATCCGACAGTCTTCTATCGGATATTTCACACTCTTATCCACTGCATTTCTTGTTACTTTATATAGTACCGCATCACTCTTGTTACCTTTCGTTAAGTCACCTGTAAATTGAACAGCGAAACCACTGGCATAAGTGCCTGTCCCCTTTATAACTATTTCGGACATATTGAACTCTGCCGAATGAGTAATAACGCCTACTGCCGAAGTAGAGACAGCCTGGTAAGAAGAAGACCCTGCTATTAAGTAACGATAAGACGGATTTTCCAAATAAGGGTCGTCGATATAAACGATATTGATGCTGACCGACTCTCCTTCCTGGTCGCTGATAGTTACTGTCTTGTTGAAACGATATCTTCTAAGACCTTCGATGATTGCATCTGTCCCATTTTCTGCCATCGTACACTTCAGATAAGTAGCAGAGCCATTATTGGTACAGGTATAGCCTCCGTTGCCATCCAAAATCTTGATCGTAAGAGGTTCGCCAACTGTTAAATAAGTGATTTCTTCACTGTTGTCTACTGCAAGCTTTTTAATCACCTTTACGGAAAGTTCCGCGCTCTTGTTCAATCTGTCGGTGACTGTGACCGTTGCATTCCCCGGTGACAGAGATTCTATCTGAACGTGTCCTTCTTCGTCTACTGTAGCTTTCACAATAGATTCTTTATCCACAGTTACCTTGTAGCCTCTGTTTCCTGTATAGACATTGACTGCCTTACTTTCGCCCGGATACATAGTTGTGGTGGAAGTGGATAAAACCAATTCACTCAACTGATCAACGATGACTTTGACACTGGTGCTCATTTTCGCCCAGTCGGTAATGGTCAGTTCGGCACTGCCGGCTTTCAAAGCTGTCACTAGGATTTTGTTTCCCTCGGCAACGGCAGTTGCTACATCCTCGTTTGAACTGGTAATTTTGTAATTGCCATTTCCTTGGAGCATCTGGATGATTCCTTCCGGTGCTTCATCAAGGTTAATAATCAACTCCTGCGTATTTGGCACCAGGTCGTGGTAGGATGGATCATCATCACTACAGCCGTAGAAAATAGTGGCGGCTGCAAGCAGGAATCCTGCTACATATAATAGATTTCTTTTCATGATATTCATTGTTTATTTAGAATATTTATTCAGCTTCAATATCTTTCATTTTACCGGTGATGGTTACAATACTGAACTTAGGGACTGTAATGGCACGCAATCCGCTGAGAGATGGATTTACTTTTTTACGTTGCCATTTTACTCCTTCGTCTGATGTATAGGAGATCATCGTCTGAAATTCTTTTCCTTCAATCTCCAGTTTCGTTTCGAAAGCTTTACTTGCCGAGTTGTTTACCAATACTATCGTATAAGTGTCATCCTTGATATAGGCTGTCATCAACAGTTCTTTCGGAAAAGCTTCCTCGTCACCTTCGGGAGCAACAGTCTGGATATCTACGCGCTGGCTTCCTTCCGGAATGAATTTGGTAAACTGCCCGTAGCTATAGTAGCGGGATGCCCTTTCGTAGTTTGTTCCGGGAAGTGCTTCTTCCAGTCTGATCAGTGCTTCATTATTGGTGCAAGGACGTGCGCCCGCCCACCAGATGAATGCGTTCAGATTGGAAACCGCCAGATAATTATGGAACGTAGTGGCCCATTGCATGGCATTTTTCCAGGATGGATCGTATGTATCCGTAGAACTGGTTTCCGTATTCCATAAATGGATGTTGTTTTCAGCGCAGAGAGGTGATTGTACGTATTCCGTGTTGCCGATTAATGTGTATCCATGAGCCGCAGCGATGATGTTGGAGTTGACCAGATCGGGACATGCTTTCAAGCCGTTTTCAAGAAAAGTGACTCCTGCTTTCCACCATGAGTGTTCTCCGAAGATAATCTTCATATCCTGATAACCTGCCTTGTCTAAAGCCGGGCGGAGATTCTTCTGGCAGAAATTGGCCAGATTGGTATAGCTCCAGCTACAGCCATTCCATCCCGTTCCACTGCTATTCGGTTCATTCGATGGTGAAATTGCGTAAATCTCAATGCCGAACTTCTCTGTATATGCTTTTATGAAGTCTATCAAATAATTGGCGTATACATCTTCCGAACCGGATGCCAGGCTACCACCCGAAGGTTTTCCATTGGATTTCATGGTTCCGGGAGGGCTCCATGTAGAGAATATAAACTTCACGTCTTTATACTTCTTCTGCAGGATATCCACTAGCCACATTTGACCTAACTGTACTTGTTCTGCACATTCAGAGCCATTAAAGTCTCTCCAATAGTTATTGATCATAGACGGATCATTGGCTGCCAGGTTGAAGGTGCGGTTCATTCCAAAGTCAATCGCATTGGTGGTCGGATTCTGATAGTGTGGAAAGACCTCACCGCGGAAGATATTTAGTTTTAAACCGTTTTCTCCAAACAAATCATTTACTACATCTTCCCGCATCATATTGTTCCATATACGATGCGACCATTCTGCAAAGGCGCATCCGAAACCATCAATAATCTGATATTTGTGCCCGTCTCCAAACTGTACTTTAATGACAGCTTCGGTTGTAGGTTCCGCAGAGAATCCGTCATCATCGTCTGTTTCTTCTATTGGGTCCGGGATGTAGACGTCGTTATGGCTCAGGCTACCATCGTCACAAGAGTGTCCAATGAATAGAAAGAGGGATATGAATAATAATGAATATATCTTTTTCATGTTGTTTCTTTATTAAGTTAATCTTGCTTGGTTTTTATTTCCATAAATTGGTTTGCTTCATGGCAGTATTATTGTTCAGCTCACTGGTCGGTATAGGATAGTAGAGATGTTTTTCCTGGAAGTTCTCCGCACCTTGTTTTCCATTCGCTTTGAAAATCAACTGAATTTCGCTGCTTGAATACCAACGTTTCAAATCGTCAAAACGGTGACCTTCCGCAAAAAATTCCAATAGACATTGATGCTCGATTTCATCCATCAGCTCAGCTTGTGAGAATGTTTTTTCCTGAAGTCCTGCCCTCTGACGAATTTGTTTTAAAGCATAGTTGGCACCATCCGGATCATTGGTTTGGGCGCATGCTTCGGCATAAAGCAACAGAACTTCGGCAAAGCGCATTACACGCAAATTGCTGGATCTTCCTTCTTTGTTGCCCATGTTGTCCGGTGCTTTGTCATCTACATAATATGCGGTGTTTTTCTTTATCAGGAACTTGCCTGCTGTTCCGTTGACGTTGAAACTTGGTGCTCCGCCCGCCATTTTTCCTTCATTGCCTTCCCAGAGGTCATCCATTGAGTAGTTATTTCCATACCATTTCTCGTTGGGAACTTTATCTCCATAATTGGCAGCATCGAAGAAGAGGCTGGCATACATACGTTTATCGAATTTGGTGTCTGCATCGCTCGGACGGGTTTCTTTGGTAAACTCTCCTACGATAAGGGAGTTAGGCATTAACTTGGCCCATCCGCCGGATTTTACCGGACCAATGAACTGCGGGATATAGCAACCCAGACAAATACCACTTTCGTTACTCCAGGAGTAATCTCCGTCAGGGCTGTACGCTAATTCAAATACGGATTCTTTATTGATTTCTTCTTCATTGGTGAAATTCTTTTCAAAGTTGTCAATCAATTCATAAGAATAAGGAGCTTTCAGCAATGAACTTAACAGCTGTTTTGCTTCCGGATATTTGTGCTGGGTAGCGTATACTTTACCCAGCATTGCGATAGCCGCGCCTTTGGTGATACGTTCTTTTGCCGTAGAGCGTTCTACGGGCAGGTTGCATTTGCTCGCATTGTCCAGATCTTCTTCTACTTGTGCCCATAATGCAGCTTCCGTTGCAGGAGCTTTATTGGTTTCATCTTCGTTAGAAGGTATCAGGCGCAGGGGCACTTCTTTGTAGTTGTTGACCAACAGAAAATATTGATAGCCACGCAGAAATAGTGCTTCGCCTTTGATCATCGAGCGGTCTTCTTCGGTGATACCTGATGCAGGTATCTGGTCGATATAGCGCAATACAATGTTGGCACGCTGGATACCTGAATAAAGTGCTCCATAAGGATCGTTACCGGTAGAGGGCGAGTTCAGGAAGTTGGCTATGTTCCACATCGGGACTTCTTCTCCTTTGATTGTGAAAATATCATCACCACGACCATTCAGGTTCAACCAGCCGTCAAATGCACCGAAGTATCCGTACATTGCTCCTTTTATCGGAGAATAAGCGGCTGCTAAAGCACTTTCTGCATCTGCTTTGTCTTTCCAGTAATTGCTTTCTGTGAAGTAGTTAGGGTCCGACAGATTCAAAAAGCTGGATTCGTTGCACGATGTCAGCGCTCCGGAAAGAAGAGCTGCCATGCACATATATGATAACCAATTTTTTTTCATGTTCATAAACTGTTTCATGTTTAATATTAATTTAAGGTGTTACAGGTTTACTTGTATTCCGAATGAAATAGTGCGGGGCAATGGATAACGCCCTTGGTCGATACCTCTTGAGAATACATTGTAAGCAACACCTGCGACACTGCTCTCACCCAAATCAGGGGTATAGCCGGAATATTTGGTCAAGGTAAACAGATTCTCCATTGAGGTGTATATTCTTACATTTTCAAGTTTGATTTTCTTTGTCAGGACTTTGGGTAATGTATAGCCAATATCCAGTGTTTTCAAACGTATGTATGAACCGTCTTCCAGCCATCTGTCGGTATATGCCCATTTGTTGTCTGCACCATCCGTTTTGGAGAAGCGGGGAATATCGGTATTCTGGTTGTCCGGTCTCCATGAATTGGCCAATACGGTACTCATATTTCCGTTGAAGTTTCCTGATTCCAGACGATAGCGTGGATAATTGTAGATCTTATTACCTACCATTCCGTCAAAGAAAAGGTTGAAATCAAAATTGTTCCATTCGCCGCCGAGTCTTATACCGAAAGTGAAATCGGGGAAAGGACTTCCTACATCATGCTGGTCATCTGTATTTATTTTGCCGTCACCGTTCCAGTCTTTGTAACGGACGTCGCCAACTTGTGCGGCAGGCTGAATGAGTTCGCCATCTTTATTTTTATAATTAGCGATCTCTTCTGCCGAGCGGAATATTCCATCTGTTTCAATCAGGTTGAAATATGACATCGGGTGTCCTTCGGCAAACATATTAATGCCACGACCGCCGGCGCCGTGTGCGCTATATCCGGAGATCATCAGATTCTGACCGCCTAATGTGATTTTGGTCACTTCGTTCTTGTCGGCTGCAATATTAGCACCAATATAATAATTGAACTTTTCCTTAATGGCGCCACGGTAATTCACTGCAAGTTCGAATCCTTTATTTCGTACCTGTCCTGCATTCTGGATAGAGTTTCCGCTGATGCCGGTAGAGGCGGTAGAAGGAATAGGCAATAATACATCATTCGTGTTCTTGACGTAAGCATCGGCGGTAAGAGTCAATCGTCCGTTTAGCAGGCTGATATCTAAACCGATGTTATAGGTCTCTGTGTTTTCCCATGTTAAATTGGCGGGTGAAATAGCCTGCACGTATGGCATAGAACCAAACCAAGGCGAATTGTCCGACACATAGTTCATGCCGTCCAACACTACACTTTGTGTTGGATAGTAGCTGGTCATCTCCTGATTACCAAGTTTACCGTAGCTAAAACGCAGTTTCAACTGATCAAACACATTCTCTAAAGGTTTAAAGAATTTCTCACGGTTGATGTTCCATCCAATAGAGGCAGAGGGGAATGCGCCATATTGATGACCACTTCTGAAACGTGATGAACCGTCACGGCGAATAGATGCCGAGAATAAATAACGGTCGTCAAAGGAATACATGACACGACCGAACAAAGATACCAATGCAAGTTCGTTCAAAGAACTGGATGCTTTCAGGTTGGATGGGTCTACATTGCCGGGCATTGTTTCAATGAACTGAGGCATATCGCCGTTTTTACCATACAGGCTGTAGCTTTTGTCTTTCTGGGCAGAGTATCCGGCAAGAAGTGACAAGTTGTGTTTGCCAAACGTACGGTCATAATTCAATGTATTTTCCAATACCCATGATTCCCATGTTGACGACTTTTCTTCAAGGTCAGGCTTGTCGTTTTTACCGAATGTTCCTAAATCGTACACATCCTTATAATAGCGCCACTTGGTATGTTCTTTTCTGATACCTACGTTGAGCTTATACTTTAATCCCTTGATGATTTCTGCCTGTAAATAAGCGTTGAGGAAAATCTTGGTCGTTTCTGTCCGCTCATCATTGACTGTCATTTCAGCCAATGGATTAGGTAAATTTATGTCATTGGAAGTACCCCATCCTCCTGCGTTTGTAGGATCATATACCGGTACTACTGACGGGAACTGAAAGATGTCGAACATTGTATCCTGATGAATGTATCCACTGCCTTTTGTCAGGTTTACAATCATAGACTCACCTATTGTTAAGCGATTGTCGAAGAAAGAATAATCGCTTTTCAAGCGGATGTTGTAGGATTCATGATCTGTATTGCGGAGTATACCTTCTTTATTAAGGTAGCTGACAGATGAACTGTAAGAACCGCTTTTGGAACCGCCGCTGATTGTAGCATTGGCCTTATAAGTCATGGCTGTGCGCAACATCACGTCTTGCCAGTCTGTTCCTTCACCAATGAAAGGGGTAGCTCCGTTTTCTGCACCATAACCGTCGCCGGCCAATTTGTAGTAGCGTGCAAAACGGCTGTACTCTTCCCCATTAAAAACTTTCAGAGTTTTAGGGGTTTGGCTGATTCCTGTGAAGAAATTGATATCCAACTTAGTGGGCATATCTTTACGACCGCTTTTGGTGGTAATGAGAACAACACCACCTGCTGCACGTGAACCGTAAATTGCAGCTGCTGCGGCATCCTTTAAAACCTCAATAGAAGAAATGTCATTAGGATCGACCATGCTGATGTCACCGAATGCTCCGTCTACTACATAAAGTGGATTGTTATTGGAAAGTGAGCTGATACCACGAACATTAATCGTCATACTTCCATTAGGGTCACCGCTGGAACTTGTGACTGACACTCCGGGAATTTTCCCTTGTAATGCCGTTGCTGCATTGGAAGCGACCTGACCGTTAAGTTCTTTTGCGCTGACCGAGCCTACAGCTCCCGAAAGATGACTTTTCTTCACTGTACCATAACCGATCACCACTACTTGTTCGAGAGCGATATTGTCTTCCTCCATGATCACATTGATTGGGGTTCCGGACGTGATCGCTCTTTCTATCTGTTTCATACCTATTGTAGAGAATACCAGTATATTCCCTTTATTCGCTTTGATGGAGTATTTACCATCCATGTCTGTTACTGTGCCGGTGTCTTTACCTTTCACTCTGACTGTGACTCCGGGTAAAGGTTCATTTGTTGTAGCTTCTGTTACTACTCCTTTTATCTCAATGTCCTGAGCTGCCAGTGGAATACCGGCCATGCAGAGAAATAAGAATAGTAAGAAATAAGTTTTTCTTCTCATAATTTATTGCATTAGATTTATAACTCTGTTCAATTGTTGATTGATCCATGGAAACTTCAACCAATAACTGATGATGCAAAAGTAGGCGATAATGCTATGGGAAACAAGTATTATTTTATCTCATTCTGATACTTTATTAATACATATTTTGGATGGATAAATGTTTTGGTAGAATTCTGGTTGTTCTTTGGTATGTGAATTATTCGCTGTATATCAATGTTGTATATGCTGCATGAAATCGTTTCTATTAATGAAATAGAAAATGGTATATTGTTTTGTTAAATGAAAAATCATACCATACTTCTTTTCCGTGATACCATATTACCAGTACGGTGTTATAGAAAACTGCAGGAAGATTCCATTGCTATTTAATATGTATGGGGAGGTACGGGAGTTTCAGATATAAAGAAACAAGGTTCCCATACAGATAAAGTATGGAAACCTTGTTTTATTTGAAGAGATTTCTCTTGTTGGTCAATAACACCGGGACTTATACTACACCAGCGCTTCTGCCATAACGAGTTTATTAGCTTCTATTAATCGATAAATACTATTCACGGAGGTGGTGGAGCGGAGTTTGTCTTCCGGTGTATGCCGACAATAATCTATTAATCGTTCGATAGTGGAAGTCGCTACGTGCATCCGTGTGTCGGAGGAAGCATAGTAAATATATACCGTTCCGTCTTCATCTGCAATCCATCCATTAGAGAATAGTACATTGGAGACATCTCCGATTCTTTCTTCTCCTTCCGGAGCCAGCAGATATCCGCCCGGTTCTGCAATGATCCTTGTCGGATCTTCCAGAGACGTCATATAAAGGTATAGTACATAGCGAAGGCCGGCGGCACAGGCGCGTACGCCATGTGCCAGGTGCAGCCATCCTTTGGGGGTTTTGATAGGATGAGGCCCTTCGCCATTTTTCACTTCTTTTATTGTATGGTAATGACGGTGATTGATGATTGTTTCTTCTTTTACTTCCGCATGGGTGATGTCATCTATAAGTGCCCATCCGATACCTTCTCCGTTTCCGGCATCGATAAAGTTGTCTTGCGGGCGTGTGTACAAGGCATATTTGCCGTTCACAAATTCCGGATGCAGAACGACATTACGCTGCTGGCTCGGAGAAATAAGATTCGGCAGCCGTTCCCAGTGTTGGAAGTCCTTTGTGCGTATAATACCTGCTTTGGCTACGGCAGAAGATAAGTCACCCGGAGCTGCATCCGGAGCAAGACTTTCGCTGCAGAAGATTCCGTAAATCCAGCCGTCTTCGTGGGCAGTCAGGCGTATGTCATAGACATTCGTTTCTGACGGGTCAATATCCGGTAGTTGTATGGGGTACTCCCAGAAACGGAAATGATCTGTACCATTCGGACTTTCGGCGATGGCGAAGAATGATTTGCGGTCACTTCCTTCTACCCGGACCATCATCAGGTACTTTCCATTCCATTTGATGGCTCCCGCATTCATGGTGGCATTGATGCCAATCCGTTCCATCAGCCAGGGGTTGGTCATGGGGTTCAGGTCGTAGCGCCATTCCAGTGGAGTATGTTCATTGGTCAGGACCGGATATTCATATCTTTCAAATATCCCATTGCCCGGAAGAATCTTCTTGTTCGGACGGGTTATAAGAGATTCATGCGCTTCTTTTAAGAGACGCAATCTGTTGTCGTAAATTCTACTCATAATGCTATTCTTTATAAAGTGATTCCGGAACCGGGGTCAGGAACCGGAATCATTTTATTTGCCATACATAACTTAATTGTTCTTGTTCCGGATATCAGTTAGCTGATTTTATTTTTCCGGTAATAGTCACTACACTGTATTTGGGTACAGTCACTGATCGTTTGCCAGTCGAAGATGGATTCAGTTTCTTGCGCAACCATTTCACGCTGGAGCTGGATGTGTATGAAACCATGCTCTCGAAATCTTTGCCATCTATTTCAAGCAAAGCGTCAAAGGCTTTGGATTTTGATTTGTTCACCAATACAATGGTATACGTGTTGTCTTTGATGTATGCGGATGCACTCAGGTCTCTGGGGATTCTGTTAGCCGTTGTTGAAACTGTTTCTACATCTACGCGTGTCGATCCCCGCTGGATATATCTGGAGAATTGTCCGATAGAGTAGTAACGGTCTATGCGATAATAGTTATTACTGAAGTCCCATGCGTCGGTCTGCAGAAGGTTCTCTCCGGTCGATGTACACAGACGTGCTCCTGCCCACCATACAACGGCGTTGGTCTGGGCTTTTGTCAGGTAGTCGTGATAGTTCTTTGCCCATTTCATGGCATCATTCCATGTTTCGTCGCGGGTCTTGTCATCACAGGTTTCTGTCTGCCATACATGGATTCCCTTTTCCTGGGCTGCAGTCATTGGGAGGATGTTGGCATCCACTGTAGAGTAACCGTGGCCTGCTGCAACGATGTTTGCATCCACTAAATCAGGGTTGTTTTTCAATGAAGTGTCTACCCATGTTACGGCATTTGCCCACCAAGGCAGTTCTCCGTAAATGATTTTTGTGTCCTGCATACCTTGTTTATTCAGTTCCGGGCGCAGGTAGTCCATGGTGAAATCCGCCATTTGCTGATTTCCCCACATACATCCGTCCCATCCGCCCATGGCCTGGTCGGGTTCGTTCCAGCCGGAGATACCATAGACATTGATACCGAATTTGTCTTTGAGAGCTTTTCCAAAACCGGTCAGGAACTCGGCATAAATTTGGCTATGCTCACTGTTGAAAGAACCGCTTCCGCCGCTGGCAACTTCACCTTCACCGAAAGACTTCCATACGATCGGGGGAGTCCATACGGAGAAGAAGTAATAGATGTCCATCAGCTTTCTCTTACAAAGGTAGTCGATGATCCACAATTGGGAGTATTCTTTGTATTTTCCGCTGTCCGAATTGAAGAGTGCTTTTTGTTCTGCGGAATGTGCACCCAGCTTATAGTTCTCTTCTGTCTTGAAGTTGAAGCTCTTGCCGTCTTCAGATGCGGATGAAGCGCATATTTCTCCGCGATAGATATTAAATCTCAGTCCGTTTTCGCCGTACAGGTCGTCCATGAGTTGTTCACGTTTCATACATCCGTATACGGATTCTGCCCATCCGAAATTACATCCGAAACCATCAATTTCCTGATGCTTGCTTTCCGGCTGGATTCTGATCACCGATTCGGTGGTCGGCTCTGGTGAGATGCCGTCATCTTCGTCGGAGATCACCACCGGGTCCGGAATATATACTTCACCGTGGTTCAGACTGTTGTCGTCACAAGATGTAATACCTCCGAGCAACAGGAACAATGATGTGCTAAAAAATAAATATATCTTTTTCATAAAACTGTTTCTTATAGTATTAGTAATTATTTCCATAATTTATTCTGTTCCACAGATGAGTTGTTCAGTTCTCCTGCAGGGATAGGGAAATATTTATGTTTTTCTCTGAAGCTATAAGCTCCCTGCTTATCGTTTCCTTTCAATATCATCTGAATCTGGGCAGTAGTGTACCAACGTTTCAAGTCGTCGAAACGATGACCTTCTCCGAAGAACTCAAGCAGACACTGGTGTTCGATCTCTTTCATCAGTTCAGGTTGCTGGAAGTCTTTTTTCGGCAGACCTGCTCTTTGGCGGATTTCATTCAACGCCCAGTTGGCTCCGTCTTTATCCGCTTCTTTGGTACAGGCTTCGGCATATAGCAACAATACTTCTGCAAAACGCATGACGCGGACATTGTTGGCTCTTCCTTCTATATTGCCCATGTTATCGGCACTTTTAGACTTTACATAGTGGGCGGTGTATTTCTTCAGGAGGAATTTACCGATTTGCGCACCGGTCGCCTGACTTACATTAAAGATAGGAGCGCCGCCGGCCATTTTGGAAGCATTTCCTGTCCAAAGGTCGTCCATTGTGAAAAGACCACCGTAGAACTTTCCGTCGTACCAGCCGTTTTCTTCTGTCACCCAGTCGCCGTATTCTTCCGGAGTGAAGAACATGCTGGCGTAGATACGCTTGTCATATTTAGAGTTTGGTTCCGCCGTTTTATCAGGGTTGGCGATTGTTTTCATTTTCTGACTTCCGTCTTCGTTGTATTGAGGATTTCCGTCTTGATCCAGATCCGGAACCTGAATGGTAGGCTTGCTTCCACGTGTTTCGGTGGTAAATTCGCTGACAAGGAAAGCCGAAGGCATTAACTTCGCCCATCCACCCGATTTGGCAGGTCCTACAAACTGTGCCAGTGAACTGCCCAGGCTGACGCCGCTTTCGTTGCCCCATGACATATCGCCGTCGCTGCTGTACTGTAATTCGAATACAGATTCGGCATTGTTTTCATTGGCGGTAGTGAAGTTATCTACAAAGTTCTCCATCAGCCGATAGCGTTTTCCCGAAGCTCCGAATGGGCTGTATGAAGATTCAATCAGACTTTTCAGTGTTTCTTTAGCCTCTTTATACTTGTGCTGTGTTGCATACACCTTGCCGAGTATGGCGATGGCTGCCCCTTTCTCGATACGTCCTTTTTGTTCGGCCGGGCGAGTTTCCGGCAGGTTGCCGTCGTTGATTGCGCCGGTCAGGTCTTTTTCGATCTGTTGCCAGATTTCAGCTTCGGGAGATGACGTCTTGTTAGGATCGTCCTCATTCGACGGGACCAGGCGCAAAGGTACATCTCCGTAGTTGTTCACCAACAGGAAATACTGATAGGCTCTCAGGGTGAGGGCTTCGTCCTTAATCATGGCACGGTCGCTTTCCGTGATGCCGCTTGCCGGAACCTGATCGATGTATTTCAGTACGATGTTGGCACGTTGTATACCTGAGTACAGAGCACCGTACGGGTCATTTCCTGTGGTAGCGGAGTTTTGGAATGTAGCTATGTCCCACATACTGGCTTCTTCGTTCAGTATCGTAAAGATATCGTCTCCACGGCTGTTGAGGTTGAGCCATCCGTCAAAGGCGCCGTAATATCCGTTCATCTGATATTTGATGGGCGAGTAGGCTGTAGCCAATGCGCTTTCCGCATCTGCCTTGTCCTGCCAGAAGTTTTCGTTGGTAAAGTGGTTCGGGTCTTTCAGATCCAGAAAAGAGTCGCTGCATGATGTCAGCGCTCCGGACAGGAGGGCTGATACAAGCGTATATGATAACCAATTCTTTTTCATAATTCGATATTTCAATGTATTAATCTTAGTATGTTATAATCCTAACTGGATTCCGAAGGAGAACGTACGTGGAATAGGGTAACGTCCCTGGTCAATTCCTCTTGAGAAAACATTGTAGCTCACACCGGTCGAAGAACTTTCGCCCAGGTCGGGGGTGTAGCCGGTATACTTGGTCAGGGTGAACAGGTTTTCCATCGATACGTAGAGACGCAGGTTTTGGATCATAGCTTTCTGCGACCATTGCTTGGGGAGGGTGTAACCAAGGTCTATCGTTTTCAGGCGTACATAAGAGCCGTCTTCCAGCCATCTGTCGGTATAAGCCAACTTGTTGTCCGTGCCGTCTACCTTCGAGAAACGGGGCATATCGGTGTTCGGGTTGTCCGGTCTCCACGAGTTGGCAACGTTTGTGCTTAAGTTACCGTTGAATGCACCTGATTCGAGGCAATAGCGCGGATAGTTATAAATCTTGTTGCCTGCCACACCGTCGATAAAGATGTTGAGGTCGAAGTTGTTCCAGTCACCGCCCAGTCTTAGTCCGAAGGTAAAGTTAGGAAGCGGGCTGCCTACGTCGTGCTGGTCGTTTGTGTCAATCTTGCCGTCGCCGTTCCAGTCTTTGTAACGTACGTCACCTACCTGTGCGCCCGGTTGAATCAGTTCACCATTCCTGTTCTTGTAGTTTTCGATTTCTTCCATACTGCGGAAGATACCATCTGTTTCGATCAGGTTGAAGTAAGACATGGAGTGTCCTTTCTTGAACATATTGATGCCGCGTCCGCCTGCTCCGTGAGCCGAGTAACCGGAGATAGACATATATTTTCCACCGGCGTTAATTTCAGTAACCTTATTGTTGGCTGTACTCAGGTTGGCGCCGATGTAGTAGTTTGCTTTGTCGCCGATGGAGCTGCGCCATGTAGCGGAAACTTCGATACCCTTGTTCTGTACCTGTCCTGCATTCTGAATGGAGAGTCCGCTGATACCGGTAGAAGAAGCGTAAGGAATCGGTAACAATACATTATTGGTATTTTTGATATAGGCATCTGCTGTCAGTGCCAGTTTTCCGTTCAGTAAGGTTACGTCCAGACCGACGTTGTAAGTTTCCGTATTTTCCCATGTCAGGTTGTCCGGTGATACAGCGTTTACAAAAGGTATTTTTCCGAACCATATAGAGTTGCCCTGCAGGTAGTTCATGCCGTCGCTTACTACACTCAGTGTAGGATAGTAACTGTCCATTTCCTGGTTACCCAGTTTACCGTAGCTTAAACGCAGTTTCACTTGGTCGAAGATGTTTTCCAATGGGCGGAAGAATTTCTCACGATTGATGTTCCATCCCACAGATACCGAAGGGAAGTTGCCAAAGCGGTGTCCGTCCTTGAAGCGTGACGAACCGTCACGGCGGATAGAGGCGGAGAACAAATAACGGTCGTCGTATGAGTACATTACACGTCCGAAGAGAGAGACCAATGCTTGTTCATGTATGGAACTGCTGGCCTTCATGGTAGTTACGTTACCGGTCATTGTGTCGATAAACTTCGGAAGGTCGGAGTTGCTTCCGTTCAGTCCGTAGCTCTTGTCTTTCTGTGCAGAATAACCTACCATTCCCGAAACTGTATGTTTGCCGAAAGTACGGTCATAGTTCAAAGTGTGCTCAAGCACCCATGAGTCGAAGCTGGAGAAACTTTCCGAGAGGTCCGGCGCTTCATTGGTACCATAAGTTCCCAAATCATATACGCCTGTATAATTACGGTTCTTCGTGTGGTTTCTTCTCAGGCCTAAGTTCAGTTTGTATTTCAGTCCGTTGATGATTTCGGCCTGAAGGTATGCGTTCAGGAAGATTTGTGTGTTTTCGCTTGTAATATCATTAATTTCGGAGATGGCGTATGGGTTCGGAAGGTTGATGTCCGCAGATGTGCCCCATCCTGTGGCGTTCTCTGAGTCGAAAATAGGAATAACACTGGGGAAACGCAGCAATCCGTTCATCGTGTCCTGATCTGTACCGCCTTTACCTTCTGCCATACGAAGGATTAATGACTCGCCAACAGTGACACGGTTGTTGAGAAAGCTGAAATCGCTTTTCAACCGGATGTTGTAAGATTCGTGGCTGCTGTTGCGCATGATACCGTCTTTGTTCAGATAACCGCCGGATGCACTGAATGATGCGTTCTTTGAACCGCCTGTGAGGGCTACGTTTGCTTTGTACACCATGGCCGTATTTAGCATAACATCCTGCCAGTCCGTACCTTCGCCGGTGTATGGCACTGCATCGGTTTCTGCACCGTAACCATCGGCGGCAAGGCCGTAGTAACGTGCGAAACGGCTGTATTCCTCGCCATTCAGTACATTCAGTTTTTTAGGGTTCTGCTGAACGCCCGTGAAGAAGTTTACATCTACCTTGGTCGGCATTTCCTTGCGGCCGCCTTTGGTAGTAATCAATACGACACCGCCTGCTGCGCGTGAACCGTAGATGGCAGCCGCAGCGGCATCTTTCAATACTTCGATAGACTGGATATCGTTAGGGTCTACCATATTGATATCACCGAATGCGCCGTCAACAACAAATAAAGGAGCATTGTTGGATAATGAACTGATACCGCGAACGTTGATTGTAGTTCCGTCGTTCGGGTTACCGCTTGAACTCATTACGGATACACCTGCTATTTTTCCTTGCAGTGCACTGGCGGCAGAAGTGGCTATATCTCCGTCCAGTTCTTTTGTTCCTACGGAACTGACCGCTCCTGAGAGATGGCTTTTCTTTACCGTACCGTAACCGATCACTACCACTTGATCCAGTTGGACATTGTCTTCTGCCATTGAGATATTGATGGGGGAGTTGGAAGATACCTTTCTTTCAACCGTCTTCATGCCAATAGTCGAAAAGACGAGTATATCGTTCATCTTTGCCGGAATAGTGTATTGACCGTCTATGTTTGAGATGGTGCCGTTGGTGGTTCCTTTCACCTGGACAGTAACTCCGGGCATCGGCTCATTGGTCGAGGCCTCTGTTACCACACCCGTTACCTTTATTTCCTGGGCAAATCCGGAAAGGGTAATGAGGCATAATATAAAGAATAAATAGAATCTTTTTTTCATAATACTTGGGGTATTAAACATATACTGTTTCTTTTTGGGGAAGATATAGGTACTGCACATTTATCTTCTTGACTGATCATTTGTATTTATCAACAGCCAATTAATGTAGCTTGAAAGTATGGAGAGAATGCACCGATTCTCTCCTTATATTTCTTACTGCAGTGAAAATAAATGAGAAGTCTCTCGGAAGTACCCTATTATCTAAATATGTACATTATTCTTTGACAAGCTTCAATCCAAGGTTAACGTAAGTACATTCGCCGGACCCGGCATTAGCTTTTTCGTCATAGTCTTTGTATTTCAAGGCATTTGGAAGGGTGGAGAGTAATAATGCTATATTCTCTTTGTAAGCTCCTAAGTTTTGATTGTCG
Source organism: Bacteroides thetaiotaomicron (assembly GCA_019412825.1). Taxonomy (GTDB): domain Bacteria; phylum Bacteroidota; class Bacteroidia; order Bacteroidales; family Bacteroidaceae; genus Bacteroides; species Bacteroides thetaiotaomicron_A. Next base: position 674,271 of record DXOL01000029.1, read on the forward strand.
AGGAAGCTGTTAATAACGCTTTGCGCTGCCGGGTCATTTGCTAATTCTACCAATTTGGCCAGAATGTCTCTCAGTACAACTCCGTCAATTTTCAAGGTCATCTTATTACCTTCAAGTTTATAATCGCATGGAATACCCTTTTCGAGGAGTGGCACTACCAATTTAACTAACTGTTTACCTATTTCTTTAGTGTTGCCGTAGTCGATATCGGCACGTGTATTAGGAGTTATGAATCCTTTGATTATGTTAACCAGGAATCCTGAGTTAAGTTCAAGGTATATTCTTTCATCGGGTTTTTCGGGATCATAATAGTAGCGCATTGCATCATGAGGCATACCGTCTACGCCGCTCCATAACGGGTGTTCAAGATCGCCGCTATATGAATAAATGGCATACATACCTCCATTAGGTTTAGCGGTTACGCTTTTCAACAGGTTTGATACCCATTGCTGAACGGGCAAGTTGATGGGGAGATAGTCTGCCATTGATGGGTCGCCTAATACAACGATGACGTATGTAAATATTCCATTCGGGCTTTGTTTCAGACCACCCACTCCTTCAATATACCCCGGATCAATTGCTGCATTTGAATCCCAGTCAATCCATAAAGGAGATGCTGTTTTGCAGTTTGTTCCTTCCGTCATGGCATTAGAGTTGACAGGTGCGAGGTTCCATGTTCCAGCCAGTTTCTGATTGGTCAACTCATAGTCAATATTAACTGCCATCTTTGCATTCTCAATTTTACCATCATAGCTCATGGTATATGTTGGTTGAACGTAGCTGCCTTTAAACATATAGTTTGGTCCATTTCTGAATAAAGGGACATCAGTGATGGTAATCTCTTTTTCTCCCGGGACCGGGCTGTTTCCTGTGTACCTAAGTCCCAGACCTTGAATCAGATTCGCACCGGGAATCAATCCGATTATACTTTCCAAATCCGTTTCCGCTGCAGCAAAGGTAATAGTGGCCGATTCATTCATTTCATCCACTGCCATGACCACTTTTTTTCCTTCAAGTAGTTCACCGTTACAAGTCATTGTCAGTTCATAGTCTCCTTCTATACTATAATCACCGTTCAAATCAGGAAGTTCTTCGCTTTCATTATCAGTTCCGCCGCTTTCTGTAAATTTCTGCTCAAGATATTCGTCATCGACACCATTTACGCAAGAAGTAAATGTACCTGTGTAGCTCAATAGACACGCTACTCCAATAAGATAAGATAGTTTGTTTTTCATTGCATGTTATTTTTTGATATTTAAATATGTGGCAAAGTTACCTGGGTTTGCTCTGTCAGACAAGTAGTATTTTATCATTTACTAATACAATTCTATCGTTTTATATTTCAAATTGATTAAACGAAAAGATTGATGTTCTATCAGAGTTTTTTGATACTATTTCAATAGCCCGGATTGCTTGTTTAAGAATACTAATACAGTGTATTTTAAATTGTTTTTTAGGGGGATAATGTTCATTTGTCGTTATACGTTATATCATTGAAGTTATATGATGTTGTGTTATTGGGGGCAAAGGTATAAGGATATGGATTTTAATGCAAGTATTATGCTGTAATTAACAGGTGTGAAAATACAATTTCTATTACTTATAAGAAATAAAACGATTATAACTGCCCTTTTTGTTACTTATAAGAAATAGTATTTATCATCTGTATAATGAAGTCTGGTCAATAAATTAAAAAGGAGAAGCCAGTTATTTTAGCTTCTCCTTTTCCCATCCTATTAATCATCCTGAACGATTATTTGAAAACAATCTCCATGGGTCTACCTATCCAAACTTGTGGTTGTTCTAAATTAAAGATGCGGGCGATAGTGGAAGCCACATCGTATTGCATCATGCTTACATCGTCAAACCGGAGTCCTTTCTTAATATTCTTGCCGGATATGATGAAAGCAGTTTCCATTTCTTGCATTGTTTTTCCGCCATGACCTTTATCGATACCTCCGTGATCGGAAGTTAATATGAAAATGGTATCATCCAGCAGTCCTGCGTCTTTTACCGCTTGAACAATCTGACCGACATAAATATCCAGTTCTTTAAGTTTCTCATAATATTCCGGTGTGTCGTGTCCGGCAGTGTGTCCGGTATGGTCGGGGCCGTCGTAGCAGATGGCAACAAGAGCGGGGTGTTTCTCCTTAATATAAGAAGAAGCCATATTGCCCAGTTCTTTCGGAGTCTTGTTGCAGTCGGCAACATGATAGTGATAGCTTAAAGACAGTGTATCTACTAAATATTTAATTCCTTCCCATTCATACAGGCAGCCGATTTCCGCTTCCGGGCGGGCATCGCGCAGTAATTGGAAAACAGTAGGGAAGATACCATTCTTATTTAATACACGTGAGGGAAGCTCCGGTGTTTTAGATCCCCATTCGGTGTATCCGTGAAGTTCCGGTCCCGCTCCCATGAACATGGATGCCCAGTTGATGGCGCTGGAAGAGGGGAGGGCAGAACGCTTTTTCAGTGTGTAAGCTCCGTCCTCCATCAGTTTCTTTACGTTTGGCATATCTGCTTTGGGAAGGCTGTAGGCTCCCCAGCCGTCCAAACCGATGAAAACAACGTGTTTAGCTTTGTCTTTTCCTTTGGCATGGCAGGAGAAAGTGAAACTGAAGAGGAGTGCGAATGTAGCAAGTAGTGTTAAAAAGGTTTGTTTATTCATGATACTTTTATTTATATGGTTAATGTTTTATTCGTTATTGAATCAAAGGCCATAACTAATGATGAGCAAAGGTAAGACTATTTTAAGGGGGAGACAAATATAATATTAGCAGATACTAATACTTTTATGGTATTTCTTTTAAAATTTTGTCTTTTGCTTGGCGTTGTTTCTTTGGCTGTCAAATTCTGTCGTTGACTATTTGTCTATAATATTGACCGTTTTAATGATTCTTCTGCTCAAATATGAATATCCTTTCGGCTTGGCTACAATAATATCCTTACAGTTTTATAATAAACCGTTTGAGCGTTTTTAATAAATAGTTGAAGGGTTTATTATAAACGGTATCCAAGTTTATTAAAAACTATTTTTGGGAAATTTCTGAGTAACCTTGGAATTATATAAACAAAAAGGGAGAAAATCAGTGCTGATTTTCTCCCTTTTCCATTCCTTTATAGATGGAAACAGATGCCTTATTGACTGCTGTTATGTCTTATATTTTATACGTTTCATATTGCTTTTCTTCTTTTTACTACCTTCAAAGATACAAAATAAAAAAGGAAAAGTCAAGAGCTGGCTGTGATAAAACAGTTTCCGGTGTGAATGGACAATAGTTTCCAGTGCGACTGGAAACTATTATAAGACGCTGATTCTCACTTATTCTTTATGATAAGAATGATCTTTCGGAAACTCTTCTCCTTCCCATGCTTTTTTCGAAGTCCAGGATTGTGAAGCATCCGTCCAAAAGGGATCATCGGCAGACAGACCTAGCGGGAGGAAAGCAAGCGATGCCATATACAAGCTGCCGTTATTAGTGTAATAATCGGAAATACCGGGCTGGGAACCGTTGAATCCCAGTGTCAGAAAGCCTGCTGTATTGAAGTTGCGGCCGTCTCCGAACATACGTTGGATGACAGCCGTCATGGCTGCGCGTACCTGTCCGTTTGATAGTTCTTCGGGAAGCCAGTTGCGCCACGCAAGCAGGGCTAATGTCTGCAAAGAGCCGGTACGGTAAGTGATAGAGCGTCCGAAAACAGGCAGTGTACCTTCCGGAGAGATGAGGCGTTCGAGGATTACCCCGAATCGTTGGGCACGTCTGATCGCTTCATGGAAGTTGCAGCCGGGCATATTTCCTATTTTCTTATGTTTGCCGGCTTCGGTGATTACCTCCAGTGCTTCTATATACATAGGATGTATGACGAAACTATTGTAATAGTCGAATGCGAAACGAGGTCCGTCCGAATACCAGCCGTCACCTACGTACCATTCTTCTATCTTGCGCAGAGAGGAACTGATGCGGTAAGTGTCACTGGGCGCACCAGCTTTCCGAAGGAAGGACTCAACGGTGGCGCTGAACAACAGCCAGTTGCTATAGGAAGGATCAACCCGTCTGAGATCCGTAAATTCGGCGATATACCGCTGCTTGGTGATACTGTCCAATGGCATCCATAAGGCATCATAACTTCTCAGGAAACTTTCTGCCAGGAAGGCGGCATCCACCAAGGTCTGATTCTCCTGACGCCATAACAGATAATCGGGGGAAGCGGGATCTACCCCGTTAGCATAGCTTTTCAATGCCCATTCCCGCAGTTGTTTGCGTTGGAGTCCTTCCGGAGTATCATCATCGGGCAATGACAGCCACGGTGCCAGTCCCGCCATTAGACGACCGAAGCATTCCATATAAGTGACGTTCTGATTGCGCCCGTCCCATGTCGGGCTTAATTCTACGAGCATATTCTGTTTCAGCAGACCTTCGCTCATGTTGCTTAATACAGGAGCAGCCATCCGGTACATTACGTCGCACCAGATTTCTCTGTCACTTTTCTCTGTTTTCTTTTTGGCACTGATACTTTCTGTCGGGATCAGCAGAATCATTAATAGTAAGATCCAATGAAGTCTTTTCATGTATTGCCTTATTTTTAAGATTAAATCTACGGCTATGGAGGCATAGCTGAAGCGTATGGCAAAGGTAGAATTATTCCGACAGCAGGGCAAATACAATTTTAGCATTAACTAATACTTTTGCGTTATTTATCAGATGCTGATACTTTCTTATACAAAATGACCGGTAAATAATGCTTGTCACCGGATTTGTTATACATTTGTCCGGTAAACAAAATTATTACTATGAAAAGGAATTGGATAGGTAGCAGCATGATAGTTGCACTCTTTGCTTTATTGGCAAGCGGATGCGGTCATAGTCAACGGACGCTGGAGTTTCGTGGAATCTGTGTAGATGACCCGCAGGGAGAAAATGGATTATATAACCCGGGCAGGGGATTCCGGCTGGAAACTGCGGTGGATGTGCTATACGAAAAAGACACTCCTACCGAAGAACTGAATGAATTGTCTGCTAAATATGTAGCAGATAGTGTTTCACTCTCACAGAGCTACTTTTATCTGACTTATTTAATAGGTAAAGAACTGTCTGAAGAAAACTTCCGGACCATGCAGGCATATTTTGATGAACTGCAAAAGCAAGGAAAAAAGGCTGTATTGCGCTTTGCCTACGAACGCGACTTTATGGGACGGTCACCTGTCGGTCCTACTGGCGAACAGATACTGGCGCACTTGGATCAATTAAAACCTTTCCTGGAGAAAAACAAAGACTTGATTCTGGTTGTACAAGCCGGGATGATTGGCGCGTGGGGCGAATGGCACAGTTCGGTTCAGGGACTGGAAAATTCGGAAGAGACAAAGGCTGCCGTATTGGAAAAACTGCTTTCTGTGGTTCCTGCGGAGAGAAATGTACAAGTCAGACTCCCGGAATTTAAGAATCTGCTGAAAGATAAACCGGAACTTTATAAGAGACTTTCTTTCCATGATGACTTCATTGTCATACGTCCCGACAGATGGGATGCCGATATGCACGAAGGGACACCGAAGTTCGATCAGATAGTGGCGGAATCTCCTTACCTCGTAGTAGACGGTGAACTGCCCTGGGGATTCTGGAGCGTGGGCGCTGATCCGGACAGTCCTTCTGCCGGATGGATTATTGACGGTATGCAGGCGGCGAGACGTTTATTCCTCCAGCATTATACTTCGTTAAGCATCATACATAACTATAAGGAGCAACATCCCAACAAGCGGTTCGACGAGAATAATCCGCCCGAATACTCTATGGTGGTCTGGAAGAAAACGATGATAACGGAAGACTCCCTCCTCCAGCATCACATGCCGGTGTCCGACAGCTACTTCCGGAAGAAAGACGGAACGAAGGTAAAACGCAATGTGTTCGATTATATACGCGATCATCTGGGTTACCGGATTGAGCTGCAATCACTTCAGCTTCCTTCCAAATTCGTGAGTGGAAAGGGGAACGTCTTGAAACTGAGCTTGAAGAACAGAGGTTTTGCCACCGTATTTGGTGAACATCCTGTTTATTTCGTATTGATTGATGATGCAGGAGAGGTTACGGAATTTCCGGCCGATGCCAATCCAAAGAACTGGCAACCGTTCGAACCAAAGGATTCTACTTATACTTCGCTGACGCATACAGTGGATGTATCTCTTGAATTTCCTGCCTCGCTGTCTGCCGGAACTTATAAGTTAGGTCTGTGGATACCGGACGGATCGGACAGACTCAGATATAATCCTCGTTATGCCATCCATTGTGCCAATGGGGATACGGACTGGTGGATTTCTAAGGATGGAAAGTATGGTGTGAATATATTGACTGCGGTTGAAGTGGAATAAATGATTTGTTTCTATGATAAAAGTGAAAGGCTTCGGGTATGATTACCGGAAGCCTTTTATTGTTTGGTATGGATTACCTTATCAAGAATTATAAATCAGCACCACCGTATACGCCACATAGCAAAGTATCATAATGCTTCCTTCTATCCGTGTAATGGTCCGCTTGGCAAAGAACAGCCCGAACAGCCAGAGCAGAATGCTGGAACCTACCAGTGTAAACAGGTCGAAGTTTGTAATTCCGCTAAGATGGAGGGGAGTGATACTGGCGCTGCATCCCAATACAAAGAAGATATTGAAGAGGTTACTGCCGATTACATTTCCGATAGCCATTTCCGGATTCTTTTTTAGCGCAGCTACGATGGAAGTAGCAAGTTCCGGCAGGGAAGTTCCTCCGGCTACCAGCGTTAATCCGATAATGGATTCGCTGACTCCCATGCTGCGGGCGATCCCTGTAGCTCCGTTGACGAACAGCTGACCTCCATAGATGAGTGCCGCCAGTCCGCCAATGATATAGAGAATGGATTTCCACCACGAAAGTAGTTTGATCTCTTCTTCCGGTGCCGTGTGTTCCGGTGCTGCCGGTTCCGGTGCAGCGGAGGATTTTGGGAAAGCGATGGCAAACGTATACCCCATGAAGATGGCGAAGAAGCAGAGTAAAAGCAGACCGTCTACTCTGTTCAGTATATTTTCTGTGGCATTATCGAGGAATATGTCATTGGCGCATATCAGCAACACCACAGACGAAAGGATACAGAGCGGTATCTCTTTTCGTAAGGTGTTCCGGGTGATGACAATCGGAGCGAACAGTGCCGTACATCCCACGATCATCAGCGTATTGAATATGTTACTTCCTACTACATTACCTATGGCAATGTCCGCACTTCCTTTCAGGGCGGAAGCGACACTCACAGTCAGTTCCGGAGCGGACGTGCCGAAGGCGACAATGGTCAGTCCGATAACGATGGAAGGTATGCGGAAACGTTTGGCTACGGAAGCGGCACCGTCTGTCAGTCCGTTAGCTCCTAGTAAAATGAGAATCAATCCTCCGATAAGTAATAGTATATTCATAATCTGCATTATTTTCGGCATAGTCATCCTCTGCCGGATATTCGGTGCAAAGATATGTTTTTCTTCTTACTCTTTGAACAGGAGAGATTGAACTTTACCGGAAGAACCCGGTTTTAATTTAGTTTTTTATTTGCCCCCTCTTGGAAATCAAGAGGAGGGGACGGGCAAATAGTTGATTAAGGCAGTGGCATTTATCTATTCGGGCAGATGAATCCGAATCGCTTGTCCGTTTCTTACGGTCTGTTTATATAGTTGCTTCTGGTTTCCGGAAACTTTGATTTCAATCTTATCCTGTTTGATTCGTTTCACTTCGATATCGAATGCTGTTCCGAAGGCACGTACATTTCGCAGGTTCATCGTGTTCCACTCCTGGGGCAGATGAGGCGTCAATGTAAACGAACGAAGTCCGGTAGGGCGAATGCCGAACAGTCCTTCGGTGATGATACGTCCATATAGTCCGCTTTCTGCTGATAGATGGCGCTGATTTCCTTCCGGCCAGGCTTCGATGGCATACGGAACGTGTTCACCCAACAGACGCTGGCCGGAATAAAACTTTAAATATTCGGTCGCTTTGTCCGTTTCCCCGCAGGCGTATACGCCCCGCAGTGCATATAAAGTAGAACGGTCCCAGAATGTTTGGCTTCCCGACTCGGTCAGTAATCCGTCCTGAGTCCATAGGCGGGGTGAAAACAAAGCCTTGATCGTTTCGTCCTTGCGGTCGAAGATGCCCACTGTAAGCGGAATGCAGATCCATGAACGCAGTTTGTCATTCTCCTTATAATATCGGTAAGTGTTGAATCCTTCCACCTCTCCGCCAAAGTAGCGGTCGATATTCTTCCTTAGTTCTTCCGCCTGTTTCTTGTATTGTGCCAGTTGGGTACGGTTTATACCTGTCTCCCTTCCCAGATAACAGGCGGATAAGAGTGCGTCGTAGTATAAGGACGAAGTGCACAGGTTCGCTTTTCCTGCCGGGAAACGTCCTTCCAGCTCATCGGAGTCGGAGCTTACCACTCCATCCGCATTTAGTTGCCGTCTGTTATATTCGAGGCACCATTCGATAAGAGGCCAAAGTTGCTTCGCTTCTTCCCGATCTCCTTGTGCCAGGGCATATCGGGCGGCTCCGTAGGCTACCATTGCAGCGTCGCCGCGATCGCCGGCTCCGCCCCAGACATCCGTACCTTCTGCAATGATCGAACTGGGGAGCTTTTTATACTCCGGATTAATAAAACGGGCAAAATGCATGAACGAACACAAGGCAGACTGATTGCCGGTCTGATAACCAAGGTAGGGAAAGAAAGGATTGACGTACTCAGCCTGATCATTGGCCCAGATCGCTGCATAGTAGGCTTCACCGCCCGGGCCGTGCAATAATCCGCCTTTCGTTTCGTATATACTTTCGGCAGCACGGATTTTGGCAAAGGCGAACATGGTATTGATTGTACGATCCGGTGTTTCCAGTATCAGATTGTCCCATAGACTTGCAATCAATGCTTCGCGTGCTTCTTTTTCCTGGTCGATGTCCATCTCCGGTTCAGCCTCATCGGGCTTGTATCCAGCAAAGAAAGCACTGAAAGCGATTTCTTCACCCGGCTTTAATATCACCGTCTTTCCTCCCTTGATTTCCGATACCAGCCTGTAACTTCCATATACTCCCTGTTCGGGCAATGTCTGTATGACAGAACGGGACTGAGGGATCTCTACCCGGATGTCGTGGCTGTTGTCATTGCGCAACACATACTTCTCGCAGAAAGCAGGCTTATTGGTTGAAGGGAATAAGATACGTGTCAGTGCCACTTTTCCTCCGTTTCCATGATAGGTGCTGTTTACCGTGATGCTTCCTTTCAGGGTGATGGTCTCTACTTTTTCGTTTTGCAGACATTGACCGTTGACCGTTACCATTTCAGGTATGTTCCAGGAGAATCTTCTCATAAGAGAGGCGTGTGTATTATTGGGAACGGTGCGCAGCATCGGCCATATCATGCTTCTGTCTAGGGTAAAGGCTCCTTTTTCGTCGACTCCATACCGTATGACGGCGGATATTTTCAGACCACTCATTTCGATATGATCCTGATGGGCATCCTTCTCTCTGAGTTTCCATGTAATGCTTCCATCCGGGTTGATGTTCCAGCGGTTCTCTGCCTGTATCTCAGAGAGGCTCAGGCAGAGAAAGCATAAGAGGATGATATACAAATTCTTTTTCATGGGTATCGTCTGTATAATGGATATTTTCTTAGTGTTTGAAACCGGATAGTATTTTTTTATACTCTTTCTCGCTGATGCGGACCATTGCTCCGTGGCGTGAATCCGGAATCGTCAGATCGGTGCAATCCCACTTCTCGGCGTCCATACGGTCTGCCTGAAAGCGGACATACTCATGCGGATATTTTTCAGAGAAGATCATCCATCCGTTATTGTCCGGTTGAGGCATCAGGATAGGAGCTTCATAGTAAGTGTAGGGAGTAGTCACCGGCTGACCGGGATCGGTATACGGTCCGGTCAGGTTTGGGGAATGGGAGATTCTGACAGTTTTGCCTGTCGGTACTCCGTCTTCCGGCCATCTTTCGTCTTTGATGACGGCATAATAAGTGCCGTTTATTTTTCGGATGATGGCATCGATTGTCGCCATTTCCCGGTCCGCTTCACTCTGGAAGTCAAACAAGCGTTCGGGTGTCGTGAAATGCTCAAAGTCCTTCGTCAGTATATAAAAGGTTCTCATGCTAGTCCACTCTTCTTTGCCGGTGGCTCCTGCTTTGCAGGCATGCCAGGTGATCAGATACTGATCTGAGTCCTTGTCATAAAAGAGTTTGGGGGCACCAAACCAGGCACGTTCGGTAAAGTAGCCTTCGATATGGATGAAGAGTTCGGCGGATAATTCCTTTTCCTGTTTCCACTTTACTAAGTCTCTGGAAGTCCAGAGGACAGGGTTTTGTGTCTTTTCAGAGACGCCGATCATATAGTAGCGTCCGTCTCTGCCTTTCATGATGTCGGGATGTCCCCTGTAGTCCGGAACCACCCGTTCGTTGTTGTTCAGCTTGGTCCAGTTTTTGGCATCCCTGCTGATATAGTAATATAGGCGTCCGTAATCCTCATGTCTCATGTGTGCGAAAAGATACCCTCCGTTTCCGGCTTTGACGCAGGGACTGGTTAATACAAAACACACAAATAAGAGTTTCAGTAGTAAATGTTTTCTCATGATAATAATAAGTTGATTAGTTAGTAGCTTTTGATAAATCTTCACTCCATCCGGGACGTGAATAAGTTTGTTGCAGGTCTTTTCCGTAAGACTTTGCCTGTTCCACAAAATAGTTGGGCAGCGGTACATACTGGTGTGTAGGTGATACGCCTTTTACTTTCCGGCATAGCTGGGCATACTTGTTGAACCGGATCAGATCGATTTTCCTCTGTCCTTCGTACAGGAACTCTTTCGCCCTTTCCTCCAGAATCGCATCGAGGAAGGCTTCTTTAGAGCTTGTCTGCCGGGCGGACAGGTTATCCAGTCCCGCTCTGTTTCTCACTTCATTGACGGCACTGACAGCCTCCGCAGAAGGGGCCGCATTGGATTTGCGTACTTCCGCTTCCGCCATCATCAGTAAAACATCCGCCCAGCGTGCCAGCGGGAAATCGTTTCCCTGAAAGACCGTGTTTGTCTCTATCGGGAATTTATTGATAATGTATCCGTCCCATCTGACTCCCAGGTCTTCTTTGGTTCTTTTCATGGTCACTCCTCCCGTGCCGTTATCTACCCAATACTCATTTAAAATGACGGCTCTTCGTTTGTCTCTGGAGTCGTAACTGTCATACAGCTTGGGAGATACATTGTAGAATTGTGCCCACCCTTTTCCCTGATAGTAGAATGGGGTAGGATGTCCGTCTATATCTACTTTGGAGGCATCATTCGGCGTGGTCAGCATGGACAGCGGGAAGAAGTTGCCGCTGCTGTCTCCTCCGTCGGCAGACGGATCGCAGCTTAAAGCCATGATAATCTCGCAATTAAAATCGTTTTTGGCTTTGTACATATCCACATACGGATTGTCCCCTTCTTTAAAGAGGCTGTAACGATGGGTAGCCTCCAGTTCCTGATACATTTCCAATGCTTTCTGATAGTAATGCGGCATATGCTCTCCTTCGTTGAGGCAATGTTTCATCAGGCAGAACCTGGCATAATCTGATGTGTAGCGTCCTCTTTCTTCCACTGTTTCCGGAAGATTCTCTATTGCAAATTCAAAGTCGTTGTATATCCATGACGTCATTTCTTCCAGTGAAGGTCTGACCAGATTATTCAGTGCTTCCTCGTTGGTAACGTCCTCTCCCCGCGTGATGACGGGCAGCGGACCGTAAATATGCATCAGGTAATAGATCATCAGACCTCTGCATAAATGAACTTCGCCCAGCAGTTGCTTTTTACTGATGGTGTGAAAGATGCTTTCATCCGCTTTTTCCAATGTAGAGATAATCTCCGTGAATCTGGTGATCTGCCCCAGTTTGGGTATGTGGTTGATATTATCTTCGCTTACCCAGGAACGTTCATAGTAAATGCAATTGTTGAAGTCGGCCTGCGAGAATTTCAGCCACTCTCCCCAGCCCGTACCCCAGACAGCCATATTGTCCGAAGGAGACTCAAACATTCTGAGAATGCCGCCTTCCGGTATATAAAAGCCATGTTGCCGCAGTTCTGTACCGATGTAGTAAGTCCACGTTGTGGTGAACGGCAAGTAACACGCCAGAGCATAGTCTTTATATTCCGTCTCCGTCGAAGGGAAGTTGTCGGGATTTAAAGTTCCGAATATCTTGGGATCGAAATTATCCTCACAACTACTTAATACTAACAGGCTTGTTGCAATAAACAGTCTTATCAATCTTATCTTTTTCATTTCTGCAAATCTTCTTAGGTTCATTTAAAAAGTAATATTAGCTCCGAGAGAGAAGGTACGCGTCTGAGGATATTCACCTCTGGAACCTCCGCCGGCTCCACCTCCTCCGGTATATATCTCCGGATCGAATCCTTGAAACTTGGTCAGTATAAAAGGATTCTGGGCATCCACGTACACTTTGATATTCCGTACATATCTTTGCAGAGAACCGAGTAGGTTTCCGGTCAGGTTATAAGCCAGCGTGATATTTCTCATTCTCATGAATGATGCGTTTTCCATATCTGTATTTACCCATGCATTGCCGGGCAATGCTCCCATTTTACCAATGGCGAGACCGGGACGGCTTCCGTTGGGATTTGTCTGCGAGTTCCAGAGGCGATAGGCAAACTTGTTTGAATTCTCCGGATAGTCGACTGCCAGCGGACCGGCCTGTGCGGCGCTGTAGGCGATATTATACTTCTGTATGCCGAACTGCCCGTACATAAAAAAACTGAATTCAAAGTTCTTGTAAGTAAATGTATTGCCGAAGCCGACATAAACAGCCGGAGAGTTATCTTTCATATAGATATCGCTTTCATCTATCTTACCGTCCTTGTTTTTGTCCTCGATAATCGGACAGCCGGGCAACTGGGCCTCTGCTTGTAATGACTTTTGTGATTCGGGCATATTGGAACGGTCGGTATTGATGATGCCGGTCACGTTGTAATAGTAATAGGCGTTCATCGGCTCATTTTCTCTCTTCTGATAAATCTGGTAGTCATAGTTGGGCAGCCTTTCCTTCCAGAATGAATTTGTTTTGGAGAAAGTAAGCGAGGTGTCCCATGTAAATTCTCCGACGATGTTTTTAGTATCCAGCATCAGTTCCCATCCTCTTCTGTAGTAATGGCCTCCGTTGATCGGTCTGGTTTCGTAGATGGCCAGAGGGGAGGTCGAAGCATATCCCAGCAGGCGGGTAATGTCATTTCTGAAAAAGTCGAAGCTGCCGGAAATGCGGTCGCTCAGCAGATAGAAGTCCAGACCGATATTCTTCATCGTTGTTTTTTGCCAGCTTACATCCGGGTAATTGGCCCCCATAGACACGTAAGGAATGTTGATAATACTGTTATCACTGAAATTGACCTTGAAATTGTTGGGTGCATACGATCCGTAGAGAGAACTGCCCAGGTTATCCTGTCCTGTCTTTCCCCAGCTTGCTCTGAGCTTCAGTAGGTTAATCCACGAAATGCTCTTCAGAAAGTTCTCATTCGAAATCTTCCACGCCCCCGATACGGATGGAAACAAGGCATACTTATTCCCCGGAAAAAACTTGTCCGTGCCATCCCGTCGCAGTGTAGCGGTGATCACGTACTTGTCCAGTATGTCAAAGCCCGTTTTAAAGAACTGCGATCTCTTTTCATTCTTTGCGGTGTGCGATGTCGGATAAAACTTGCCCTTTGCGGAACTGATGTCGTGCTCGTTGATGGCATCGTGTACATCTTCATAGGAAATGCCGTATCCTTCGTAACTTTCCAGATACTTGCCGATACCTGCCAAGGCATCTACCTGTACGGTATTGAACATATACTTGGAGAACGTCAGCATGGCTTCCAGCGTCTGTGTCAGCCTTCTTTCCGATTGTATATTCCCTCTTGACTTGTACATTCTGGAGAAATAAACATCCGAAGGTATAAAGATTGAACGTCTCATGCTTTCCTGATTCATTCCGTATACTCCTTTGACGGAAAGAATATCTTTATACAGTTTCAGATGGGCGGTGAAGTTCAGATTATATCCGTTTTCTTTCGTCTTGTCGGCGATGTCCTCCATTGCTTTGGGATTAGGGATGCTCCGAAAGATGGTATAGGTGCCATCATCCTGTGTCAGAGGCAGGTAAGGAGGATATAAAAGGGCTGAAGTCAGCGCACTGCCTGCTACATCTCCCCGGTTGCCTGTATCGGTGCCTACCATACAATTGCTGTAGGTATTTTGATTGGCATTGAAAGCGGAGGTGAAGTTCAGAAAAGGGAAGAGCTCGACTCCGATGTTTCCGCGAAAGGTATATTTGGTCATGCCGGAATTGAGCACGGTTCCTTCCTGATCCAGATAGCTTCCTCCCAGATAATATCTGATCTTGGAGGTTCCTCCGCTGATTGTCAGATTATGCTTGGTGATGTAACCGCTTTTCAGCACATAGTCTTTCCAGTTGGTGTCGAGTGCGTTCAGACGATCCGTTTCTGAGAATAGCGGACTCCATTTCCCGTCATATGCATCCGGGCCATAGGGGTATTGTTTCTTGTTGTACAAGTAGTTTTCTTTGTTGAATACATTGGCAAGTTCCATGTATTGCTGTGAGTTGAGCGCATCCAGATACGGGTAGTTTCTCACAAAAGAGTAACTGCCGTCATAGCTGATGCTGGGAGCGCCTTCTTTTCCTTTCTTGGTGGTAATTAAAATGACTCCGTTGGCTGCACCGATACCATAGATGGCGGCTGAGGCATCCTTCAGTATTTCTATGGACTCGATATCGGAAGGGTTCAGACCGGCGAGTCCGCCGCGGTTGACATTGCTCGGCAGACCTGTTTCTCCGCCATTCGTGCTGATGGCGTCGCCCGGCATCACAATGCCGTCTACTACATAGATCGGGTTTTCTCCGCCGCGAATGGATATATTTACCTTGCCGTCCGGCTGGGTACTGTTGACCACTGCCTGTAATCCGGCGGCACGGCCCATCAATAACTGGCTGATATTACTCGTTGCCGCTTGTGGAATCTTTTCCGGTTTCACCTGGGCAATGGCAGTCGTCAGATTCTTTCTGGATACGGCACCATATCCTACCACCACTACTTCGTCGATCACTTTCGTGTCCTCCGACATCCATATCTCCAATAAGCTGTTCGCCTTTACCGGAACCAGTTGTGTGACATAGCCCATATAAGAAACGCAAAGCCTCGAATGCTCCGGAGCCTCAATTTCGAAACGACCGTCGATATCGCTGATAGCGCCGGTCTTTTCTCCTTCCACTGTAATGCTTGCCCCGATAATCGGTTCACGGGTTTTACTGTCC
This sequence comes from Bacteroides thetaiotaomicron, assembly GCA_019412825.1. Classification (GTDB taxonomy): domain Bacteria; phylum Bacteroidota; class Bacteroidia; order Bacteroidales; family Bacteroidaceae; genus Bacteroides; species Bacteroides thetaiotaomicron_A. The sequence goes on from DXOL01000029.1 coordinate 689,617, forward strand.
ATGACGATGCCTTTTGACTTTTCCGGTGCCTTTTTCGTTTCCTTCTTTCTGGCATTCAGGATAATCTGCTTTCCCTTGATGTGATACTGGATGTCCGTGCCCTTCAGAAGTATGTTTAATACTGCTTCTATCGGCTGGTTCTTTACGTGAATCGAACGTTTCTGCCGGACATCGATCACCTGCGTGCTATACTGAAAAGAATAGCTGGTCTTCTTTTCTATTTTATTCAGAATCTCATTCAGAGGCGTATCAGATACGCTGAGTGTCAAGGTGCTGTTGTTCTGTGCTGATACGGGATTCGGAGATAAAACAGCCATCAGAAAACTTAATAGTAAGAATGTAATTCTCTTCATAATCAGAATTGTTTTTTTAGTATTGATACAGGAATGCACTTAAGTGATTTGTATATAAGACTGCTCAGAAAGAAAATACCACATGGGAAAATGAAAAAAAACAGATGGCGGAGAGAAAAAAGAGAATGCGGAGAGAACAAAGCGTATACGTGGTCTTTGTCCTCTCCGCAGCGTTTTATATCAGAAACGTCTAATTCTTATATACTTCTATCGTACGGACGCTTACACTGTCATTCCCTTCTTGTTTTGTTTCTGTTGTCCGGAAAGTGATGGGGATGCTCATTCCCATATAATCCAGTATTTCATCCAGTGTCTCACCTTTGAAAGTCGCTCGGTAAGTGAACTGGCTGATCGACGGGTCTTTCAGGATGAAACGTACCTGGTAGACTTGTTCCAGCCTGTCGAATATTGTTTCGAGCGGATCGTCCCTGAATGCGAGGATACCGTCTTTCCAGGAGATGTATTGGTATGTATCGATATCCGTGACCTCCATACTTTTCGATGCTTTCTGATAATTCAGCTGTTGTCCCGGCAATAGATGCCGGATGTTATTCTCATGAGACACATTGACTTTTCCGGTCACCAACGTGATAACTTCCTCTTTCGCTTTGGCGAAGCTGCATACATTGAAAGCGGTTCCGGTAGCCGTTACTTTCAGGTTTCCCGTACTGACGATGAAAGGATGCTCCTTGTCCGCATGTACCTCAAAGTAGGCTTCTCCGGACATTTCCACTTCCCGGACGCTGCTGGTGAAAGCGGTCGGATATTTCAGCGTACTTCCTGCATTCAGCCAAACCTTCGAGCTGTCCGGCAGTGTCAGTGTGGATACCGTTCCGTATGGAGCCGTCACTTCGTTGAAGGCGATAAGGGGAGCCTGATGGTCTTTTTTCATCAACAATGCCACTACGGCAATGATTGCCGGCAACAGGAGAATGGCGGCGATTCTCCGGCAGTAAGTGATCAGTCGTGTTCTCTTCGCCGGAGCCTGTGGCGTTGTATGGATTCTGTTCTTTACTTGTGCCAGGGCTTTGCCGGTATCTATCTTTGCGGGGTCGACGGCGGGAGTGGCCACTTCCCAGATGTTTCTGATTTCCTGAAAGTAGTTTGCATTCTCTTCCGAAAGGGCAATCCATTCACGAAGTTGCCGGATTTCTTCGGGTGAAGCGGTCTTTTCCAAGTATCTTAGAATGACGTCTGTATCTATATTTATATTTTTGTCAGGCATAGTGCAAATTATCTGTATTATAATGACTGTTCAAGTGTAAATTACCTCATTAAATTTATGATAAAAAGTAATATCAGATCATAAAAACCGCTCAGGTGTTTTCTTAGAAATTCCAGCGACTTGCTGATTTTACTTTCCACGGTACGGACGGATACGTTCAGTTCTTCCGCTATTTCCCGGTATTTCAGGTTTTTGAACCGGTTCATTTCGAAGATGGTTCGCATATCTTCGGGAAGTTTCTTGATAGCTTCCTGCAAGTGATCGTTCAGGTCGGAATATAGCAGGTAGTGTTCCGTATTATAATCTATCGGTTCTGAACTCCCCATGACGTAGTTCTGATGGGTACGGACTACTTCCCGATGTCTGAGCTCTTCGAAACAGCTGTTTCTGACAGCAGTCAGCAGATAGGCTTTCAGCGAACTTTCAATGGTCAGGTTCTCACGGTTTTCCCATAGCCGGAAGAAGATGTCCTGCACAATATCTTCACTGCTGTCCTGTTCTTTCAGGAAAACGCAGCTAAAGAGGACAAGGTCTTTATAGTACTTGTTGAAAAGAAAATCAAAAGACCGGGAATCTCCTTCTTTCAGTCTTTTCAGGTGGATAATATCCTCTAGCATGGACTCGTGTTTGTTTGAGGCTTTATTTTCCATAATGATTCGGTAACATTAATAATGCGTTTGCGGTTCTCCAATCCGAAGAATCAAAATATCAGATCAATAGGCGTTGCAAAGATATAGATTAATTTGAATTTCTTCCTCTCTTTGTTTTTTTTGTTTTTCCCGTGTGGTATTTCCGTTCTGAACAGTCTTATTAACGTTGTTGAGATTTCTAATTTAAATGAATAGATACTATGAATGAGTACGGTAAACTAAAAACTCTTTCTTTATTATTGCTGGCTTTGTGCTGTATACCTTTGGCAGCATCGGGTCAGGGTACGAACATTGCTTATCAGGACGGTCAGGTCCGTTTTACAGTAGTGACCGACGGTACACTCCGGTTGGAGTATGCACCCGACGGGCAGTTTGTTGACGGTTTTTCGTTTGTGGCTGTCAACAGGAAGTATCCGGCAGTGGATTATAAGTTGAAGAAGAATGGAAAATGGGTGGAGCTGTCTACCTCAAAGTTCCGGATGAAGTATAAGAAAGGCAGCGGGCGGTTTACTTCGGGTAATCTTTCCATTGTATCTGCCAAAGGTGTGCATCCTTTCCGGTGGACGCCCGGTATGAAACAGAAGGGCAATCTGAAGGGAACCTATCGTACCTTGGATGGCTATGATGGAGACAGGCATATGCATACCAATGAGCTTATGCCGCTCGAAGATGGTCTGCTGGCTACCGACGGCTGGACTTTAATCGACGATTCGAATAACTTCTTATTCGATGATGCCGACTGGAACTGGGTAAAACCACGCAAGAAGAAAGGAGGTCAGGACTGGTATTTCATGGCTTACGGACACGATTATAAGTCGGCATTAAGGGACTATACCATGTTTGCCGGCAAGACGCCTCTGCCTCCCCGTTATGCTTTCGGTTATTGGTGGTCGCGCTATTGGAGTTATTCGGACAATGAACTGAGAGAGCTGCTGCGTAAATTCCGGATGTATGATATTCCGCTCGATGTGCTGGTGATTGATATGGACTGGCATTATACGGAACCGGGCAAAGGAGGATGGAGCGGATGGACCTGGAACAAACGCCTGTTTCCTGATCCCGGACGTCTTCTTGCTGATCTGAAAAAGGAAGGAGTCAAGTTGACCCTTAATTTGCATCCGGCTGACGGGTTTGCTTTTTATGAGGAACCCTATCGGGCGATAGCCGCCGATATAGGCATGAATCCGGGAGGAAAGGATACGATCCCTTGGGTAACTTCGGATAAGAAGTTGATGAAAGCTGTGTTCAAAAATGCTCTTCATCCGATGGAGAAGGAAGGGGTAGACTTCTGGTGGCTCGACTGGCAGCAGTTTCCGTATGATAAGAAAGTGGACAGTCTGAATAATGTATGGTGGATTAATTATGTCTTTTTCACCGAGATGGAAAGAAACCGCACTAGCCGTCCGATGCTTTATCATCGTTGGGGCGGACTGGGAAATCATCGTTACCAGATCGGCTTTTCGGGCGACGCTGTTATTTCCTGGAAATCACTTGATTTCCAGCCTTACTTCAATTCTACAGCTTCCAATGTGCTTTACGGTTATTGGAGCCATGACCTGGGAGGACACTTTGAGGCAGACCGGATTGATCCGGAGATGTTCACACGCTGGATGCAGTTTGGTGCGGTCAGCCCTGTGATGCGTACTCATTCTTCCAAGAGCGGAGTGTTGAACAAAGAGCCTTGGGTATTCAGTCCTGTCTACTTTAATACGATTCGTAATACCATTTTGCAACGTTATGAGATGGCGCCTTATGTTTATACAATGGCCCGTAAGACGTATGACGAGGGATTGTCTATCTGTCGTCCGCTATACTACGATTATCCTGAAAGCAAGGAAGCATACGATTACCGGAACCAGTATATGTTTGGCGACCAGATGTTGATTGCACCCGTCACCGCTCCCATGAAAGGTGATTATTCCACTTTGAATGTATGGCTGCCTGCCGGAACCGACTGGTATGAATGGCATACGGGGACGATGCTGAAAGGTGGTCAGACAGTAACGCGTGCCTTTGCCATTGACGAATATCCTATCTATATCAAGGCTGGTTCGATTCTTCCTTTCTGCGACCGTGTGAAGTCGCTGGCGGATGATGATCTTTCTTATGTGGTCACTGTTTTCCCCGGCGGAGACGGGGCATTCGAACTGTACGAGGATAATGGAAATGATAAAGAGTATGATAGAAAGTATGCCCGTACGTCTTTGCAGTCGAAGCGGGTCGGCAACCGCCTGGAAGTGACGATTGGCAGTCGGAAAGGAGAATATCCGGGCGTACCCGCCGAACGCGGTTTCAGGGTGAAGGTAGTGAGTTCTGCCATTCCTCAGTCGGTAACGATGAATGGGAAGACGGCGGATTATATATATGATGGAAATTCCTTATCCCTTCTGGTCGATATACCCGTAACGGATGCGAAGTGTGAGAAGCAAGTGGTGATTACCTATCCCGAACAGACGGCAGACCTGAACGGACTTGCCGGAAAGTTCAGGAGACTTCAGAAGAGCATCGTTGCGCTGAAATATAAAGATGCCGATATTGTGCTCAATGAGGAATTGGGTACGATGGAGTCAACCGGGAGGAGTATCGAATATACACCGGAGCGGATGAACCGGCTTGTTACTGATTTTATCCGAAATTATGGCAAGCTGCCGGAAATTCTGAAGCAACATAAGCTGAGTGAAGAAAACGTCCGGTGGTTTTTGGAGTCTGTACATTGGGAGGATTAGTCCAATGACGGACTGCGGGCATTTTGACAATTTGTATTTTTAATCCCCTTGGAATCCTGTTTTTCCATCTTGAGTCGGAAGGAAATGAAAATAAACGATTGAAAATCCGTATTTTATTGATTGATAGTGAAATATAAGAATCTATACAACTCTGATATATCGGAACTGTCACCTTTTCGTTGGATATGAACACTTCTTTCCTTGATTATTGCTATCTGATCTGTTGGCTATAGCTACCCAATCTGTTGGGCATAGTTACCCAACCTGTTGGTTATAGTTATCTGACCTGTTGGCTATAGTTATCCAACAGGCCAGATAGCTTAGATGACAAGATACTTATGACTATAAACTGCATATTCTGTGTATAAACTGAAAGTTTCGACTGAAATCATTGTATATTAATGCATGTCTTCTTGAGGTCGTCATCTCTTTGAGGGTTTTCCAATCATGCAGGTGTTAGTGATTTCTCAATTATTCTTTCTTTTTGATCGCAGAAACGCATTATTTCCGGAATGGCATTCGTTGCATCTCTGTGTAGGTGTTTGTTCTCTTAGCAGCCATTGGTTAACGTGTGTTAATGTGATGTGGGGTTTTGTTCCAGGCTAGTCTTTTATACGAATGAGCATAAAATAAAATGAGAAAACAATAGAACCAACTTTTGATACAGCTCTACTTCTTTTTTGCCCTTTTACAAACTTTTGAAATGACAAGATGACTTTGTGCTTTATATAATTAACTCTTAAAAGTAATAAACTATGAATGTGAAAAAAGCATTATTTGCAAGCTCGCTTTTTTTGTGTGGTGCAGGTGTGTTGCCGGTGACAGCCGGTCTGCCGGTTCCCCATGACGAAAGTGAAATCTCTTCTCCCATGCCGGAGCAGCAAAAGAAAAACCGGATCATTACCGGTAATGTCACGGATGGCTCTACCGGAGAACCGCTTATCGGTGTGTCCATCATGCTGAAAGGTTCCTCTGAGGGGACTACGACCGATCTGGACGGTAACTTCAGTCTTTCGGTTCCTGTCAAGGCACAGTTGGAATTTTCTTATATCGGTTATAAAAAGCAAGTATTGGATGTAACGGACCTGGTGGTAGCCAATGTGAAACTGGAATCGGACAATGAAATGCTGGCGGAAGTAGTGGTAGTCGGTGCAGGTACACAGAAAAAGGTATCCGTGACCGGTGCCATTACGTCTGTGAAGGGAACGGAACTGCATGCGCCCAGTTCTTCTCTGACCAGCAATTTCGCCGGAAAACTGGCCGGTGTGATCGCAGTGACCACCGGTGGCGAACCGGGAACTTCGTCCAACTTCTATATTCGTGGTATCGGAACCTTCGGAGGCCGTGCCACTCCATTGATCCTGTTGGATGGCGTTGAAATATCTTCGGGCGACTTGAACCGTATTCCCCCCGAATCCATCGAAAGTTTCTCTATCCTGAAAGACGCGTCGGCTACGGCTATCTACGGTGCCCGTGGTGCGAATGGCGTGATGCTGGTCACTACCAAGATCGGTACTGAAAACACCAAGGCATCGATCAACGTGACGGTAGAAAACTCATTTCTGAAACCTGTCAACGAAGTCGGTTATGTGGATGGTGCCCGGTGGATGGAAATATATAACGAGGCCCAGTTGGCAAGAACGCCCAATGCGACGCCGAAGTACAGTCAGGAGAGAATCGATTATACCCGCAGCGGCATCAATCCGTATGTCTATCCGGATGTGGACTGGTACGACCTTGTTTTTAAGGAAAGCACCATGAACCAGCGTGCGAATGTCAATATCATGGGTGGCGGACCGAAGGTCAGCTATTACATGAGTTTGCAGGCTAACCACGATACGGGGTTGCTGGATATCCCCAAGGCTTACTCGTTCGACAACAACATCAACAAGTGGGGATATACTTTCCAGAACAATATCGCTTATAAGGTGACGCCCACTACACGTATCGACCTGAGAATGAATGCACAGATCGGAAACAATAAAGGGCCGAACGCTTCAGTGTCGGACATCTTCTATCAGGTTTACAACAATAATCCGGTCACTTTTCCCGCTTACTTTCCGGCGGAACCCGATGACAGGCACATTAAGTATAGTAATGCTATATTGAGCGGTACTTCCCTGTATACCAACCCTTATCAATATATGCTGGGAAGCTATAAGGAAGTAAATTACAGTATGCTGAATACTTCCATTTACATTAATCAGAACCTTGATTTCGTGACGAAAGGACTAAAGATTATCGCATTGGTGAACTGGAAGTCGTGGTCCGAAACGTCGTATACCCGTTGGCTCGATCCGTACTGGTATCGGGTAGACCCCAAAAGCTGGTCGCCTGATAATCCGGGAGAATATACGCTGGAACGTCTGAACAGCAGCGGTAGTGAATATATCTCGCAGTCGGGCATCGGTCGCGGAGCCGATAATACGTTCTACTTTCACGGACAACTGAACTATGAAAACACATTCGGCGAAGATCACGGAGTAACGGCCATGTTGATGTATATGCAGCGTGAATATCGGAATGATGTGTTGCCCAACCGTAATCAAGGACTTTCCGGACGTCTTACCTATGCTTTCCGGCAGAAATACCTGGCGGAGTTTAACTTCGGCTACAATGGTACGGAACGTCTCGACAAAGGAAAACGTTTTGAGTTCTTCCCCGCCATGTCTTTGGGATGGGTAGTCAGCAGTGAAAAGTTTTGGCAGCCGCTCGAAAAGTATGTCGATTACTTCAAGGTCAGAGGTTCATACGGTTTGGTCGGTAGTGATGAAACCGGTTCATACGATGGCGCCGCCCACTTTTTATATGTCAATAATGTAAACCTGGGCGGTGGCGGAAGCTATTCTACCGGCCCTACCTATAGCAGCATATATAAAAAAGGACCGAGCATCAATTCGTATGCCGTTCAGAATGCGCACTGGGAACGAGTGAAAAAGATGGATATCGGTGTGGATATGAAGCTGTTCAATCAGGTGGACATCACATTCGATTATTTCTGCGATAAGCGCGACCGTATTTTGATGCGGCGTGCGTCATGGCCTGCTCTGCTAGGATATGTCTCGGCTACTCCGTGGAGTAATATCGGTAAGGTAGAGAATAAGGGTATCGAGCTGGGCGTCAACTGGAAGAAGGAGGTATTCAAAGGTTTCCATGTCGACTTCCGCGGCAACTTCACTTATACGGAAAATAAATACATCGACAAGGATGAACCGGCCTATCCGTATGTATGGCAGACGGAGACCGGAAAGCCGCTGAGCAGGACAACAGGTTACATCGCCGAGGGACTGTTCAGAAATCAGGAGGAGATTGACGACAGTCCGGCGCAGGATGGTATCGGCAGTGCGAAACTGATGCCGGGTGATATCAAATACCGGGATGTGAACGGCGACGGCAAGATTACGGAAGATGATAAAGTGATGATCTCTCCCTATGGAACGATGCCCCGTATCCAGTACGGTTTGGGATTGAATCTCTCTTACAAGGGCTTTGACTTCGGTGTGTTCTTTAACGGATCAGCCAAACGTACTTTGATGCTGAACGGAGTAGACCCGTTCGGTTCGGACGAAGGACACGGTGACCGTAACCTGATGAACTTTATTGCAGACAACTATTGGAGTGAAAGCGAACAGAACTGGGATGCCGAATATCCGCGTCTGGGGCTGACCAAGGTTCAGGTGGCTAATAATATGGTCCCCAGTACGTATTGGATGCGGAATGGCAACTTCATTCGTTTCAAGACACTGGAAATCGGTTATTCGTTCCCGCATTGCCGCATTTTTGTCAGTGGCGACAACCTGGCGGTATGGAGTCCGTTCAAGTTTTGGGACCCGGAACTCTCTTACAATTCTTATCCGTTACAGCGTACGGTTAATATCGGCGCAAAATTTAGTTTTTAACCTTTAATGAACTCAACTATTATGAAACGAATATCGAAAATAGCTCGCTATGCAAAGACGATACTGCCTCTTTGCTGTCTGGCATCCTGCAGTTACCTGGACGTAGTGCCGCCCGAAACAGAAGACATCAAGGATATGATGAAAAATGAAGATGCTACCTTGTCTTTCGTGTATTCTTGCTATAACTCCCTGCAATGGGGATACACCGACCCGATAGACTATCGTACCTACGAGTCTTCTACCGATGAATTTGTGGTTCCTACTCTTTGGAATCGTGCCGGCCAGATAGCTTCGTGGAATCAGTTGTCATCGCAATATAAACCCAACTGGGATACGAAGTATGCCTGGCAGATACTTTATGACGCAATAGGGCATTGCAATCTGTTTCTGGACTTGCTGGTGAAACTCAATCCTGATATCGCACCGGAAAAGAAGCTGCGGTTTGCCGCCGAAGTGAAGTGTGTAAAGGCGTACTATTATTCACGCCTGCTGGAACGTTTCGGTCCTGTGCCTATCATAGACACCTATCCGGAAATGAATATGCCGGCATCCAGTTTCCCCGGACGCTCGCACTATGACTATTGCGTAGACTATGTAGTCCGCCTGCTGGAAGAAGCTGAGGCAGACCTGCCGGCTGTCGTGGCGGACGATGATCTGGGACGTGCCACTTCTACCATCTGCAAGGCGTTGAAAGCGCGTGTGCTTCTCACTGCCGCTTCTCCTCTGTGGAACGGTTCTTTCCCCTACAAGAACTGGAAGAACACCAATTATGAAACTCCGGAATATGGAAAAGAACTGGTAAGCAATCAGTATAGCGCACAGAAGTGGGAACGGGCGCTGACGGCTTGTGAAGAGGCTCTGACTCTTGCTCTGGGTGATGGTAAACGCGAATTACTGGATATTACACAGTCAGAGAATATCCGTACAGGCGAAAGTGTGCCTTTGCCTGTCATTCCGGGACTGGATACAAGTACGCCCGAAGGACAGGAATTTCAGAAACGGGTGGTACTGATGCGTTATGTACTGACCGCTATTGAAACAGTCGGAAATAAGGAACGTGTCTGGGGAGCCGGATTTGCACAGGAAAATCTGGATGCCTCTATGCCCCACAACCTGGTATATGCCAACGGCAACTGGACCAGTATGTATGGCGGTATCGCTCCGACGCTCAATACGATGGAGAGTTTCTACACCGCCAACGGAGTATTGCCGGACAACGACAAGAACTTCCCTGCCAAAGACGACCGTCTGAACTCAGCCGGACTGTCTTCCAACAGTAATATCATTAAGCTGAACGTCAATCGTGAACCACGCTATTATGCCTGGTTGTCTTTTGACGGTGATGAATACAGCTCTTTGATTACTGACGGAAACCCGATGTTCCTCGATATGCGTAGCAGCGATAAGCAGGGCTATAATCCGGATAAGTTTAACCGTGATAACAGTGCGACGGGCTTCTTGTCGAAGAAGTTCGTATTTCCCTCTGTCCGCTTCCGTTCCAACGATGGCTGGTATGACAAGAAACAATTCCCGTTCCCTATTATCCGTTTGTCCGAACTTTATCTGAATCTGGCGGAATGTTATGCTTACCTTGCAGAGAAAGAAGGACATGCCGACTATGTGGAGAAAGCACTGGACAAGTTGAACGACATTCGCCGCAGAGCCGGAATCCGTGAACTGGTGAAAGCTGATATTGCAGGCAACATGACTTTACTGAAGTGGGTGGAAAGCGAACGCTTCATCGAACTGTGGGGAGAAGGACACCGCTATCGTGATGCCCGCCGCTGGATGACCGCCCCCGATTACTTTAAGGCCGGAGTACGTGAAGGACTGAACGCTATTCAGAAGAAGGACCCCAGTTTTAGGGAATTCAACCAGCGTGTGAAGATCGACCAGCCTTTCCAATGGGCGAACCGTATGTATCTGATGCCTGTCCCTGCAAGTGAAGTGTACGCCAATCCGCAATTGGAACAGTCGCCCGAATATTAATCCGATTAAAACAAGCATATATGAAACAGTTTATATATAAATCGCTGATACTGGGAAGTGCGCTGATAGCTGCTTCCTGTAGTAACTCGGCATACGAATTCGATCAATTATTTCCGCAGGAATACCACAAGATTCTCTACGTGAAATACAACGGCAAGCAGGAAATGAATATGAATACGGTGGAGACGACTCCCGTATACAGCATCAATGTGATTAAAGCAGGAAGCGACCCTTCTCTGACCGCTCATGTGAAACTGTCGGTGATGACTCAGCAGGAAGTGGACGCCTCATACGGGCTGCTCGACAACATTGACTACCGGGTTGTTCCTTCCGATACGTACTCGATGGCTGCAACGGAACTCGACTTCCAGTCGCAGGAGGTGACGAAGAAGCTGGATATCGTTTTTCATTCCGACCTGATTTATGAGCTGATGCAAAAGAACAAAGACGTGAAGTACGTGCTTCCCGTCCGGTTTTGGAGTGAACGGGATTCTGTCAACAGTTCGAAGAATGACGTAATGCTTTTGCTGGATGTGAAGAAGCCGGTAATTACATTCAAAGCGGGTGAAGTGAATGCCGCGATGGTGTACAAGCAGCTGGAAGTGAACGTTGGCGCTAATCTGAAAAACATTCAGGCCAGCAAGTGGAACTTTACCTGTGATATGACGGATGCGCAGAAAGACGCTTTGGTCGAAGCCTATAACACCGAACATGGAACGAGCTATCTCCCGATGCCTTCTGCGGCTTACCAGCTCGAAAAGATGACGTTTGAAGAGGGAGCGAGCACCGGAAACCTGAAGATGAATATTTCCAGAACTTCGTTGACGAATGACAAGTCTTATCTGTTGCCGTTGAAAATGTCCGAGACTTCACAGGAAGGGTTTGATCTGGACGAGAATGTCTGTTTCCTGAAAGTGGAGAATCCTAAATACGGGACACTGGATTGCGACCGCAGCAAATGGGAAGTCGTTTTCTGTAACAGTGACGAGAAGAACGCCGTGTCGGAACCTAACGGAGACAAGGGCGGTGTGGGCTGTCTTTTTGATGATGACATTAATTCGTACTGGCATGCCAATTGGAGTGGGGGAACGAATAATGACGATCAGTTTCCTCAGCTTTTCCAGGGAGGGAGAGAGATGCCCATCACGATTGTAGTGGATATGAAAGAATCGATCATCGTTCATAGTATCGGTTGGACTCAGCGTCAGAATTCAGACTATCAGGATACGAAGAAGGTGGAATATTATGTGTCCGATGACGAACAGTTCAAATTGGGCGGTAAGGAAGACTATTCACCTGTGGCACTGAATAACTGGACGTTTGTAATGGAACGCTCGTATCAGAAAGGCTACAATGCCACTCAATGGCAGACACAGTCTGAAGAAGTGCTGCAGAAGAAGGTGAAAGGGCATTTGCTGAAAGTGAAAATAGTAGAAGGCTATCGAGATCGGTTGGCCAGCGGAGCCGAATTGTACGTAAAGCAACTGCTTGCGGTTGATGGTGAGCCAATCCAATAATTCGAGGAGATGAACAAAGGTTAGATGAGGTAAAAAAGAGAATGTTCGAAGGATGAGAGAGTGGGCAGTAGGGACTTCTGTCAGCAGTCAGGTACTCCTGTGCTGCTGGCAGGAAGTTCCGGTCTGCCACTAATAAGAGAATCTGTTTATTCAAAATAGGAATGATATAATTATGAGAAAATTTATTTGTTTGTTTGTGATCTGTTTTCTGTCCATAGCGACAACATTGCGTGCGTGGGAGGGGAATGTACTGGTTTCCACCCCGAATACTTCCATTATATTAAGTGCTACGGAAGGGCAACAGCTTCGTTTCTCCTACTTCGGGGAGCTACCCTTTATACACAAGTATATATTATTTTTTTTATCTTTGCTTGATGTTAT
>DXOL01000003.1:0-41513 GCA_019412825.1 Bacteroides thetaiotaomicron
GGTTCTATTTTTTTTCTTGTACTACTTGTATTGTTTATCAATATTTCAAAGAACTTGCTGCTTTCGTTTCAAAAGCGGGTGCAAAGGTAAGAGGTTTTATTTTAACTACCAAATGTTTTCGGAAGTTTTTTTTGTTTTTTCTTTTTATATCGTTTCTCAGACTCTCTTAGCGAAAGGGAAAGAAGGTAAAGAAGAAAAATAAACGCCTTTTCTTTGCGAATCGGACTGCAAAGATAAGAACTTTAAACTTTATCTTCCAAACTTTATCGGAAGTTTTTTTGTTCTTATGTTTAAGCGGTCCTGCGCTTTTACACTAAGTCAATTTATCAAGGCTTTCTTCTCTTGGAAAGCGGGTGCAAAAGTACTCCCTTTTCAAATATGCTCCAAACTTATCAGACTATTTCTTTGAATTATTTTTGAAAAAACTCGCTAAAGCGTTGAGTTATAAGGATGTTGTAGAACATAAATTTCGCGGATACAGGAGGAACAGAGGAAAGGCATGCACATTATTATATTCACACGCGCGTTAGGTGGGTGGGCGCGGGTGTATGCACCAGGGAAATGAAGAGGAAATATGGGGAAGGACAGAGGAAACGCAGACCGGGAATCCAAAGAAAAGGGAAAAAGATGGAGGAAAAGGGGCTTGAAAGACTGAAAAGGAAGCAGGCAGGAAGAAGGGGAAATCGTAGCAAGGGAGGAAAATACGAAAAAAGGGGAGAGACAGGAGTCTATTAAAGTTCTACACTTGGCCGTGATCTGAATGTAAGCCTCGGATTCGGATTCCCTTTTTATTATGGGAAAAGGACAAAGAGAAAATCACTCCATAGAGAAAGAACAAGGCAACTAATGGAACAGAAACGGAAAACATATGGGTTGTTTCCGGGAAATAAGTAGTCATTTAATCATTTCTTCGCAATGATGAGCGAATAGAATTTAGCCTTTATACAAAGTTTGAAAAAGAAAAAAACTCTGCCATCCGCAACAATTGGATTAACATTCTTATGAGATACTTACGTATCAGCTAGCCTCTCTATAAAAATAAAAAACTACAAATTGCTGTCATCTGTCACTTTGTTGGGGGTAATAACTTGAATATGAGTGATTAATGAGGTGACGGCAGTAGGTGATGGCAGTGTGACGGCAAATTTTGCTGTCACACTGCCTTGTTTTCAATGGTTACTTATGTTCTGTTTGTTGTTCTACATAGAGCTTTTTAGTTTCTCCAGCTTGAAACTTTTGTTTCTCCAGCTTGGAACTTTTGTTTCTCCAGCTTGGAACTAAAGTTTCATAGGCTTGAAACTAAAGTTTCCAAGCCTTGAAACCAAAGTTTCGGACGCTTGAAAACATTGGTTCAAGCGTATGGAATGAGTGAAACAACCGTATGGTTCGATTAGATCGACAGTAGAAGTGGGGGCAATTGACCTGATATTTCAGAAAGAAAGAATTTATCAGCCAATAATACACACGGGGGATCAGTTATTAATGACTGATTTAGCAATTATTAAGCGCTGGGATAGCAATTATTAATAGCTGATACATCGGAAGATAATATTCTGTATATCAAGCAATAACATTTAACGAAAGATCTTTAATACGATGTAGCAGAGTGAGAGCAAACACTTGCTCTCACTCTGCTACCATTGGATCTCTAACAGCTAAAACATCGATGAATAAAGGGATACAGACGAATTGTTAGAGCATGAGAGCAAAAGTCGTGTTGAATTACTATTGCCTAAGTTCAAGCCTAAGTTCAAGTTATAAATGCGACAGTCGATTGAGAATATCGTGTAGAAATATAATTTTAGAGAGAAGCCGATGAAATAATAAATAGTAGAAAAATGGAGGGGACTAAAAAGTAGAGATGGTAAGTAAACACATACACTCTGATTACCAGCGTCATACACATCTACCCACCATCCCCCCCTTCCGGGTACTTCTTCTTTCTGAAGAGGAAAGTTAAAGTAGACCTTTTTTAGTCAACCCTCCAAAGAAAATTAATGCTAATTGCTATTGTTTCATCATCACGATGTTTGTAGCCCTTCCCCAAGTCACTTTTTGCCAGGTTCCGCCGTCTGCAATAGGCTTGTCAAAAGCGGCATAATAGAAACCTATTACTTTTTTCCCCGACCAAGTGCCGTTATCTTCAAATGTAAACTTCACTTTTTCATTCTCATCAAATACACCTGTAGAAACATATTGAATTTCAGTGCCCCACGAAAGATAGGCATCTTCTGAGAATGCACATAAATATGCTACATAGTTACCAACAGATCCAAGCATCTGCCCAAATGAGATGACCATCTGACGGGTTTCCTCGGAATAAGCCGCCTTAATAGTAGTATTAAGCACCATACCTTCCGTTACTAAGCTATAGGTGCCATCTTCATTTTTAGTAATAACAGCTTTTCCAGTCGAAGCAACACCGCTCGCATTCACATAAGAAATAGTATAGGTGCCCTCTGCCTGCATCACTGCCCACTGTGAAAAAGTGGCCGTAACAAAACTCCCTTTTCCGCAAGCAACCGTAACCTGAGCAGAACGGTCGTAGTCGGTAGCCGCCGCAGTAAACACAATCTCGTCATCCTGAATCTTATAACTCAGCCATTCGGGAAGCCCGGTAACGGTACAATCACGAGTAGTCTTCAGTGAGAAAGTCCGGTTTCCACCTGCAGCCGGGAAAAGGTAATCGCTTAAATCGCAGGCAAAAGCATCGCCAGCCTGATAGACCGGGACACGTAAGGTTTGATTACCCGCAGTTATTGCAACCATCGTAGTACGCCCCAGCAATGTCTTATTCACCGGCACTCCAACATTCACCGTATGCCCGGATACATTTACGGTGCACCAGTCCTCCTCTGCCACTGCCGTAATTTCAGAGGCGGATTGCACTTCTATTTTTCCTTCTCCACCGAATGCATCGAATTTAGCAGTAGTAGAAAGGACTTGCAGTGTGCTCGCAGGCTGTCCTTCATCATCGCTACATCCTACAAACAAGACACATAATATAAATACCCATATAGTATAAATCTTTTTCATGGCTTACTGTTTTTTAGTCAATGTTTTCAAATTTGCACAGAAGTAATTACTTCCCCAGCCGGAGAAGAATCCGCCATTCGAGGTGGTTCCGGTCGGGAATGAATAGTAATACCAGCCATAAACTACATGATCGGCATAAGAGCCAAAATCTTTAAAGGTAAGTACAAAGTTATCCGTACTTTGATTCCATTCTGTAACCATTCCGATAGATGTACCCCATGTCAAGTTACCGGTATTGGAATCCCAGGCAGAAAGCCAGATATCACGATCACCGACCGTAGCAATCTTCTGCGAATAAATATATGCTTTACCAGCAACACCGTCATAAGTCATCACCACATTAAAGTTCGGACTGAACCCTTTGATTAACAGCGTCTCGCCTTCTACCAATGCCTCAACCGTTACATCACGTTTCGTATTATCATAAGCCATTTCGTAGGTACCGACGAAATCTCCATAAGCCAGGAATGCCGGGTCCCGATAAGACTTCAAAGTCACATCCGTAGCACCTTCATCCAGGCAAGTATAGGCATTATCAGCAAAAGAGAAATGCTGCATTGAGCGCCCGGCAACCTTCAATGGTTCATAAAATGCCATACCATCTAAAGTTGGACATACTGCTGCGCTTCCTACCACCTCTCCATCATAATAAATGGCCAAATGACGCATCTGATCCTGCTCAAAGTAAAGCTCTTTACCATCCACCATTCCTTTGAAACCCACCGTTCCGACGGGAACATCATCGACCTTCTGCTTCATTGCAATCAATTTAGTCAGATAAGATTCGGCAGATTCCTGCAAAGATACCATACGTATTCTGTTCTTTGTCTTTTTCCCTTGCAGGATGATTTCATTGGCAGACTTCGACTGAAGAACAAATTCATAATCACCTTCGAACCCGTTACCAGCCTGCAATCCGCTCTCCCAGAACCCATAGTTACTATATGAGTGAGGATCCGGATCGGCCAGATAATGAAAGATCTCATTATATGTATCGAAATTCAAGGTAGGTCCCATATCCGTCTGAATGGAATAAAGACTTGTCTTTTTAGCGGAAGCGTCATCGTTGAACTCACCGGAAACAGTCACCCGGTCATTTTCATCAAATGCAAGGGTATAAATAAACCCGCCGTAGGACTGTTTGGCTTGAGGATAATACTCCATCACCCACCCATGTTCCTGACTCAGAAGTAATGCCTGGAGTTCTCTCACTTCATTCTGAACACGTTCCGAAGCTGTGTTACTGAACACATCATCTACATCTTGTACGCACGACGACAGCAATACTGCCAGTAATGCGCCTATATACATCAGTTTCTTCATATATAAATCCTATTTAAATATGCTCCAAATCTAAATCCTTAATCTCATTGCCACGCCGTTCGATGATTTCTCTCAGCTTGTCCATATCTATCTTCCAGCTATCCTTCATGTATTTTTTCATGATGGATATTTTTTGTTCAATAATAGCACGGCCTTCGTCACCTGCATATTTCCAGACTTCATCCCATTGCTCATCGGTATAAGTCAGATAGGTAGCGGTAATTTCGGCTATGTCTTCACGAGGTTCACTACCTGCATAACTGGTCACAAATCCCAAAGGAGCCGCTTCCGACAGTTTGCGGTTGTTCCAGCCACTAGGAGCATAATTTCCGGCACTAATCAGATTGTATTCCTGAGGGTAGTCCTTTGTCTGATGCAGGATATGCGCAAATTCATGGTGCATCACCTTGAAATAATATTCATTCAGCTTTGCCGCATTAGTGGGGTCGAGCCAGTTTCCCAAGTATAATGTTACTTTAATTCCTCCTTCAGCTGTACCCAATGTATAAGTACCCTGATTCCACGAAGCACTGCCGATGACCTGAATCACTTTAGGAGCATTCCGACGGGTAAAGTCCACACCTCCAACCTCATCATACGCTTCCAGCCATGCGTGCTTCACTACCTTTGCGAGTTTCACGCTTAAGTCGAAATCGGCAGGAACCAGATTATGTGTGAAATCGGCCTCGATATCTTCCATCCGATATTTGAAATCAATATTATATGCATCCACATAATTCTTTAAAAGCCACTTGTCGAAATCATTTCTCTTTAAATCAGAGATGTCTATCACGCTCTTGCTACTGAGTTCGTCTTCCTGGCAAGCCGTAAACAGACCTGCTAACAAGAAAAACAGCGGATATATATACCATTTTTTCATAATGTATACCATTTTATAGTTTAAACAATCGTTTTATCTTGGATTCTTTTCAAGCCCTGCAACAGTGACCGCATCGGGCAGTTGTATAGCCAATCGTTTATCAAAAGGTTCCAGGACGACCGGCGATTCATTCACCAGATTATGTGTTAATTCAATTCCATAGCGACGAATATCGAGCCAACGCTTTCCTTCATGAATCGTCTCTATCCTGCGCGCATGCAATACACCGTGAATCATATTAGTCTGTTTGCCGGGTTCGAGTGTCGTAAATTTCGGGTTCAGCGGTTTACTGACAGTCGTTACTTTGGCTTTGGCATAATAATTACTGATATCATCAGCAGAGCAGCGTACCGTAGAACCTTTGCTTACATACCAATCGGAAAGGTCTTTGGCTGCATCATCATACTTCTTTAACAGTACATAGGCTTCGGCACGGGTGATGAGCGTTTCATCCGTTGTAAACGCAAAGGCTGTGACATGAGGCTGTCCGGTCTGCGCTGTCTGATTGGTTATTTCAAACATTTCCTGACATTTAGGCACATAAACATTCTGATCGGGACCAAATACAGAACTGAAAGCTGCAAGTTCACCAATATTTCCTCCCTTCCAAGGCCCCTTTGACCAGAATGTCTCTTGTGTAACAATCGTTTTGTTGTGGCCATAACGTTTTGAATTATTATAATTACGCCCCCACATTGTACGGTTTACAATCAACATTATATTGCACGTCTGATCTTTATTCAGAAAAGCGACCGTCCACTCTGCCGGCTTGGTAAATTGGCCATAACCCGACAAATTTCTAAGTGACTTGACCGGCTCATCCCCCAAAGCCTCGGTTGCATAACCGGCAGCCTTCTGGGCATTTCCGTAGAAAAGATTGAAACGGGCAGCAAATGCGTAAGCCGCACGCTTATTAAAATGATACAAAGGCACAGCATATGCCTCATCCGTAATATACGGCAAGGCTTCTTCGATATCCGCATTCATGTTTTCATATACATCCTTCAAGGTACCACGCACATAAACTGCATCTACCGTTGTTTCGGGTGCTTTGATATAGGGAATGCCGAGATAGCCTTCAGCCCCTTCCGCATCATAAGGCATACAAAAAGTATTCGCCAAAACAAAATGTCCGTATGCCCGACACAATAATGCCTCACCCTTATAGGGCAAACAATCATCAGGAGTCCCCAGAGCTTCGATGGCCTCCAATGCCTGATTGGCTGCCGCGATAGCTTTATAGCAAGCATCCCATAGTTCCTGCGGAGTATCCCAGTCATTCTCTCCAACATCTTCGTAACGGTAAGAACGGGTCATCAGATTGCCGGGCATACTGTACAATTCACCATTATCAGCCATATTATCAGTACGCATCTCATAGAGCAACATCGGAAGCAAAGTAGGATAGGCTGAAATCAGTATGTCTTTCACTTTCTTAGTCGTATTTAATTCTGCACGCTGGTCGGGCATCGTATCCAAAAAACTATCGCACGAAGTCATTACCCCAAGTGCAAGTATCAAGCATGATATTATTGTATTTTTTGTCTTCATAACTATTACTTTTCATATTAAAAACCTAATCTCAACGTCAACGTAAACTGCTGTGGAACAGGGGCGGATACTCCACCGGAACGGAAAAACTCAGGGTCTTGTCCGTTCAGTTTGGAGTCGGCATAAATAAGGAACAAGTTGGTTGCTTGCAGTTTCAGAGAAGCATTCGAGAGGAATGAATTGTTCAATACGGATTTCGGCAAGTCATACGATAAAGAAATTTCTTTCATACGAATAAAACCTCCGTCCGCCACACGGATACTTGAATAATTATAGGCATTGTAGCCATAACTCATATTACCATATTTCTTGGTATCACGTACGGAAGCAATCGTCGGTATGGTCGTGTATTTTTCATCACCCGGCACCATCCACCGATTCTTAAAATCTTTGGGCGTCGCATCCAAATCCGTATAACTGCTATGGAACATCGGGTCAAGGCGAATCTTATTTCCGGCAGAATAAGTAATGAATACATTTAAACGAAAACCTTTATAGCTAAACACGTTTCCAAAACTTCCTGTAATGGTAGGATCGGTAGGCCCTTCATATTTCAGAAAGTCAATATCTTCGGTTTGCTGGAAGTTCAAGTCTCCATAATTATTCTTTGTAATAAGCTTGTCTCCCCATTGGAAAGTGGGGTAACCGGCAGCATCCAGTCCCATAAACGGGATAGAGAATAATCCTCTTACAGGATAGCCTTCCATCGCAAATCCCGAACCGGATATCAATGAGAAGACTCTGGATTTGGATTTAAAATCGGTTACTTCGGTTTTATTATATCCAAAGATGAAGTCGGTAGTCCATTTAAAATCTTTTGTATTGATATTACGGGTAGACAGGGTAAACTCAAATCCATGCGATTTCATAGATGCTACGTTAGCACGGCGGTTTGTTTCACCGCCCACTCCTTGCGTGGTGACATAGCCTATCAAATCATAGTTATCACGCTTATACCAGTCGACGGCCAGATTGATACGATTGTCCAGCAAGCCCATATCCATGCCAATATTCAGCTCATGCTTCTTTTCATAAGTCAACATCGAGTTTTCAAGACTGGATATCTGCAATCCGGACTCTCCGACATCTGCAGTCGAACGCCACGGGGTAAAGCTATTGATGACTACCCGCGAATTGGTTACATCGGCAGGCCCTACATCGGCAGTCAAACTATAAGAAGCCTTCAGAGTAAAATGTGACAATGTGGGTTCAAGGCGTTTAAAGAATCCTTCTTCATGCATATTCCATGCTCCGGCGATATTCCAGGTAGGCAGCCACCGTGCCGAGCGGGATTTACCCAATCGGTTCGAACCTTCATAGCGTCCGGTACCGGTTATCGTATAACGTCCTTTATAAGAATAAGTAGCCGTTGCAAAATAAGCCAGATTACGACGTTTGGTATTTGTCAGTGAATAGTAATCAGTGTTTCCTTCACGAAGTTTCTTGAAAGCCAGATAATTGAAATACGGTACTTCACCGTTATCATATTGCATTCCCCAACCGTCGAACCAGTTACTGGTACGGTTTTGAGCATTCGCTTCCACACCTCCGTAGGCATTCACAATATGAGTGTCGTTGAAAACATCGTTATAAGATGCAGTAGCACGAAAATCATAGCTGTACATTTTGTACCAAGTGGTATTATAAAAACCACCATTCGACAAAATACTTACCGGCAATGAGTTCGGATTATCGGGATCGGTATATAGCCAGTGATTACTATTGCGGATCGTTGCATCCCCCATAGCACGATATGCCTCTGCCTGATTCGAATTTTCAAGAATCTTATGTTCCTGATTTGTAGAGGAATATTTGACAGCTCCCAATACACCGAGTTCCAGTTTATTGAATAGTTTCCATTTCAGGTCAGCCTGAAATTTCAAGTCGAGTACATCCAATGACATATAATTCGTATTCAGCTCATTGAAAATATTAAAATCCGAATAATTACGCGTATACATCTCGTCCGGCGAAAGAGTGCGGGAAGTATTCAGCGCATAACTATAAGGGTTAATATCAAAACTACGGGAAACAGTACCTGTCACCGCATCGACACTTTGTGACAATGTCCCCGGAGCTTTCTGATTACGATAAGAAGCATTAGCTATTACATTCAATGACAGATTTTTCAGTATATTATAGCTATTATTCAGATTAGCCGTATAACGCTGCACATTATTCTGAATCATCCATCCCGGATCAGTCATTGCACTGACAGATACATAGGAACTGGATTTATCCGTTCCGGAGGAATAACTGACAGAGTGGTTCATCATTATGGAATTGGTAAACAGCAAATCAAACCAATCTGTATTCCGGTATTCCGCTTCACGGAGATAGGCAGTCCGGGCTTCGGGAGTATTCGCCAATCCAAACATACCCGATGACTCGTCATACTGATTGATCAAATGGTACATTTTTCCATAAACTCCGCTATTGGACGCACGATATACGCTGGAGAAGTTTAACCAGCCTTTTTTCTGCATTTCCTGATAAATACCGATTTGGTCTTGGGAGTTCATTAAGTTAAAGTTGCGGTATGCAGGTTTCATGCGCATTGTAAATTCGCCCGTATAGCTAAGTTTACTGGTACCCGATTTACCTTTCTTAGTGGTAACTACGATTACGCCTGCCATTGCACGTGCCCCATATATAGAAGTAGCAGAACCATCCTTCAATATTTGGAAACTCTCTATATCATCAGCATTCAATCCTGCGATAGCCGAGCTAATCAATGTCACCGCATCTCCGGATGACAAATCATCAGCACCGACTTCTACAATATCATCCATAATAACTCCATCTACCACCCAAAGAGGCTTCGAACTACCATATATTGACGTCGCTCCACGTACACGTATCTTGGGGGCGGTACCAAAGGTACCAGATACATTTTGAACAGAAACACCTGCCGAGCGTCCTTCCAATCCACGACTGATATCCGCCAAACCGTCTAGTTTTACATCCGCTGCCGTCAGCTTGTCTGCCGCTCCGGTAAAGAGCCTTTTATCTACCTTAGTCATACCCGTTACTACAACTTCTTGCAAAACCTCAGCATCCGGCTTCATAACCACCCTTATAAGCCCTGATTTAATGCTAACTTCTTGGGATTGCATTCCAATGTAGCTGATCTTCAAAGTTCTTGATGAACTTGGTACTTTCCTTTAATGACAAATGTTTGCATTGTTAACATTATTATATTTAATACATAAAAAAACAATGTTCCAAATAGCAAGTAGATGATACCATTTAGCGCTTATACATTGAATTTATTTTCTACCGATTGACATACTACGAGGTAGAAAAACAAGATGTATATGATACAGCAACATCTTTCTTATTTGTTAATAGAAAAGGCTATTTATTAATATGTTCTACAACATTTTACAATATCACCAAGCATGGATAAATATTTAAAATGATAGAATTATTCACAATAACGCATATTTAAAGCATATTGATTACCCATACCAGCAACAAACAGTTCATCAAATCACACTTTACACTATCATTATAACAAAACAAATACATTCGTTTTTATTTTGATATTTTTCTTTGTTTTTAATAATATATGCTTATTTTTGCAAAACAGTCAAAAACAAGAACTAATAACTTTCATTTTTAAATCTAAGATTCGAGAGTTTTATGAAAAAAAGATTAACGCTTTTATTGGCCTGCCTACTAGTAGGAATAGGCTTGGTGATTGCTCAAACCCCTAAAAAGGTTACAGGTCTTGTTATTTCGGAAGAAGACAATGAACCTGTTGTTGGAGCATCTGTATTAGTAAAAGGTACAACAATTGGAACAACAACAAATGTTGATGGCAAGTTCACAATTGATCAAGTACCAAGTTCATCAAGAACTTATTTATAATTCTAATAATACCTCTCTATTTATCAGATCATTTTATCATATTTGCTTCTCTGAGTTACTCTTACCATAGACATATACAATCTCCGACAAACAGAGAGATAACAAGATAGGGAAAGACAATTTCGGGATTACTTCTTTTCTTTATTTTATAATCGTTTCCAAGCACCCGTTTTTGAAAAAAAGATAGAAAGAGCTGGAATACATCCATTGCACTTCACCATTTGATTCTGAGATTGTTTGTGGTTTGCCAAAAGCCAGCAGGCATTCATCTTCCGTCATCCCCTTTACCGGTTTGCCGATATTTATTTCATTCCAGTGGGTGATAGGAGAAAGCTGGTTGGTGCTGACAAAATCAAACAGTTTGTTCAGCATCTGCGATTCTATTTGCACAAAGTCATCCATGGTTTCCTTGTGAGAAGGCTTTTTCTCGGGTTGTAGTTTTTCTATCGGAGTGATTTTCTTCATTATAACCACCGATGATTCTATCTGAATATTGGAAAGATAATAGACCAGCTTCCCATCTTTTACCTGAAATTGTGCCTTACAATAGTACGTATTCTTTTGTTTGGCATCCGCTTGGGAAGTAAGCACCAGGTTACAACTAAAACTCTTGGCAGGAACGCTCACTTCTGTTATTTCGTCACGCTGTGCAGGGCAAACATTTTTAATAGTCCACAACAGAGCATTAGCATAAATACTTTCATCGTTCATCGAACTGAAAGGAATAAATCCGTTGACTACATATTTGCTGCCGTCCGCACTGAGCGGATAAGTATTCTTTTGTTCAGTAAAAGTTTGTGCAATCAAAGAGGGCAGTAGTCCACCCAATAAAAATACAATTACCCAAAGTCTCAGTCTTGTTATCATACGCCGCTATTTTTAAGAAAACAGCATTCACGTCTTTTCCATCAAAAGAAAAAGAGCGCAAATGCTGAAATTTATATGATTAAAATATGTGTCTCAATTAGAAAGCAATACCCAGACGGATCATAAAGTTACTAGTCTTAATTCCATCAAGATCGGAAAATACGTCAATGAATCCACGCTGATAAGTAAAATCCAGATTGAAACGGTCATACCACAGTCCTACGCCAATATTCATACCGGCATCGAAATGATTGTAATCCACTTCAAGATAATCTGCAAAATCTCCCCAGCTAATGCTTTCACCACTTTCTTTCATTTTGCTGGTATAGTCATAACTGGCAAAAACACCCAGGTGCGGATCGATGCTAAGATTATCCGCTACTCCAATTTTCCATCCGAAAGTGAACGGCGAGTATTGAATATTGTGTGCGATACATTTCATTTCATCGGCTTTAAACCCACGAGAACCGAGGCCAAATTCCATTCCCCAATAAGCTCCAGCACCGCCCATAGGCTTTTGATAGCCGAATGTAGCATTGTAGCCAATGTTTGAATCCGCTTCAACTCCGTCACCATTGAGGTTCATGATGTTCAGGCCTGCACGCAGGAACCATTGTGTGTTACTCGCTTGCTTTTGAGTCTTGACGATTGCACTTCTGGATGATACAATCTGTGCCTGTGTTCCTACGCACAACAAAAGCGCAGCAACAATTGATAATACTTTTTTCATTATTGTCTATGTTTTTTGGTTATTAATTCTTGTTCTTTATGACAGGTGCTATCTTGGTTCTATCATCGGCACCCGAAAGTTTCTGGATACGTATCCATTCGTAATCTTCTGTCGTAGCAGTATGCCAGTTGGTGAACACGCCCGGATAACCTACGACCGTAACCGTATATCCTCCCGACTTTTCATCATCCTCTATTTTAAAAGTGGCTCCCATGATTACATCACAATCATTCTTGATAGTGGACAAATAAGTTCCCCATGCACGGATGTTATCAAGTTCACCTTTCATGGCAACTTCCACCTCTTCCCTGCTCAGTGTCCATACATCCTTTATCCGTCCTTTCTCTTCAATAATTTTCACCTCAACAACTGTAGGCTTTACACAAACCTCGGTTACTGCATCTCCGGCACGTGCCTGCGCGTCACGAAACTTAAAGACAGTCTTTTGCGCATACGTCCCAATGACACAACCGAAAACCAGCATCATAATTAGAATCAGCTTTTTCATATTCTTTTGTGATTTTATGTTAATATGCCGCAAAGGTATGCGAAAGGAGTATACCAGCAGGAGAAATCATAGTTCCGGATAGGATACAGAAATGTATCTTATTTGGATACACATGAAGAAGTACCGATACGGATATTATCGGATAAATCGCGGAAGAAGTCATGATCGAGTATGCACGAAATGCGCCAAAGGAGATGGATGTCGATATTCTCTTTTTTGAATATCTTGTATATATTGGGACGTGTACAGCATAACTGTCCGGCGAACCAGGTAACTGTGCGTCCCTGTTCGTGAAGCGTACGTTCGATAAGCTGTCCCGCATGAATCATGCCCAATCTTCCTATGAGTGTCCCCCTGACTCCCACCGGGTAAACGGATAACTGTAAGATGAAAGGAATATATAAAAAAGCGTGGGAATCTTACCTTCGTTCGTTCCATGTTCAAGGCCTTCGCAATGCCCACCACCGAGAACGAACAACGCAGAAAGCCCACGCCGATATGTACAACACCCGTAACCTCCCTTTGTTTTCTCAAAAAGAGGCACGGATGTATATAAATACACATCAGGAGGACGTCTTAGTTGCTATTCGTCATTCCGGTGGTCAAAGTTTGCGAAGTTCTGAAACACGAAAGACAAACGCTTGTAAACGTCTTCTCTATATACACGGCTCCCCCACCACCCGGAGGCTTTCTGCGGAAGAGTCCGTTGCAAATGTATAAAAAAATAAGTTTGGTGCGCCAATTATGATTAATAATCTTTTAATCACTTTCAGCAAATGATAGTCCAATTACCCTAATAGAGCCATCAGACTTTACACAAAATTCGTTCTATACCGTTTAATTCTTCAGCAGTAAATTCCAACTGGTTTAAAGCCTGCAAATTGTCTGCCAGCTGATTCACTGAACTCGCTCCTACTATGACCGATGTCATTCGTTCGTCTCTCAGCACCCATGCCAAAGCCATTTCTGCCAGCGTCTGTCCACGGCGACGGGCGATCTCGTTCAATTGTCGGGCAGCCTCCACCTTTTCAGGCGTCACTTGCGAGCGTTGCAGAAAAGTGGAAGAACGTGCCGCACGTGAACCTTCGGGAATACCATTCAGATATTTATCCGTCAGTAATCCTTGCGCCAAAGGAGAAAAGGCGATAAAGCCGGAACCATATTCGGCAGCCAAAGGAAGGCTTTCAGCCTCAACCGCACGGTCGAACATACTATAACGATACTGGCTGATAAGACAAGGAACACCTGCTTTTGCCATCATTTCATAGGCAATCCGCGCTTGCAGAGGAGGATATTTTGAGATTCCGATATACAGAGCTTTCCCTTGCTTTACAATATCAATCAACGTTTGAACGGTTTCTTCTACCGGAGTAACTCCGTCATAGCGATGACTATAGAAAATATCAAAATACTCCAGCCCTGTCCGGCGCAGACTCTGATCGATGCTTGCCATCAGATTCTTGCGGGAGCTGTTGCCGCCATAAGGCCCCATCCACATATCATGGCCGGCTTTGGAGGAGATTATCATCTCATCCCGGTATCCCTGGAAGTTTTCTTTGAGAATCCGTCCGAAATTAGTTTCGGCACTTCCCGGCACAGGACCATAGTTATTAGCAAGATCGAAATGGGTGATGCCATGGTCGAAGGCATATTTAATCATGTCGGTCGCTACACTAAAGTTATCTACGCTACCGAAGTTATGCCACAATCCTAAAGAGATGAGAGGCAGTTGCAAGCCACTCTTGCCACAGTATTTATATTGCATGCGATCGTAGCGATCAGTAGCCGGCTGATTATTCAATGTGTAATCCATAAGGTTCAATGTTTTTTCGTTATTGCAAAGAAAGAGAAAATCTTTTAATAACGTTCCAACTTATTGCTAAATTCACTCTATGAGATCAAAGAACAACGTCCTTCAGTCTGCCAGTAAAGGAGACTCCATTCTGATCAAAAAAGACAGATGATGTCACTATACTGACAGTATGATGGACGGTCCTTAGAAAACCAGTCATACAAACCCTAAAAAAACTATTTCAACAAGTTCTCCTTGAACTCTATTTCTACAATGCGTAATTCGTGGCCGGTCTTGTCTCCATCCTTCGCTTTAAACAAATCCAGTTCATTGGCAACAGGAGCGGCAACTTCTACTATTTGTCCGAAGGCATCTCCTTCTTTGCTTGTTCCTTTCAGCCGGATGGTAATTTCATTGGTCAGCACCGGTTTTACATCCAAGTGGACGTATCCCAGACTCTTATCCGTATCTCCGCTCCATATCAGCTCTTTGCCTGCATATATCTCCAGCGGATAACTGCGCATACGCCATCCGGTCAGTTTCATACAAACTTCATCCACCCGTGCGGCACGTTCCAGTTTATAGGTAATCCATGCGGTAGCAGCTTTCCCGTCATTCCGCCATTCGCTCAGTTCATTATCATCGAAGCTGTTGACTGCATTCTCATTATTGGCTCCGGCAACGGCAGAAACGATACCGACATCCACTTTTGAGACCTTGTATGAAGGAGTCTGCGGAGTCTCGCCACGAGTCAGTCTGCCTTCCAGTTCATCACCGGGGATATAGCTGCTCAAACCGTTTTTCACTTCGACAGGTGAGGAAGCGAGGCTGATTTCTGCCGGCTTCAATCCGTCAGCCTTCGCTGTGATACGGACGTTTCCGGCGGTAGTGAGCGAACGGATCAAAGCACGATTAATGCCGCATTCTACCGGCAAGTCTTTTGAAAGGATATAATTATTTTCTCCTTGTGCGATACCGCCACGCCATTCGGCAGGTCCTTCTACTTCAAAGTGTATCAAGTCATTTGCCAGCGGACAACGGTTGCCGTCTTTATCCATGACTTCTACCTGAAGCAATACCATATCGGCACCATCCGCTTTCCATCCTTCGGGACTCTGGATGAAACTCAATTGAATCTGTTCCGGCTTGCCAGCGGTCTGCAACTGAGTACGGCAACATTCTTTTCCGTTCTCGTCGTATCCTACGGCCTCCAGTTTGCCCGGTACGAAAGCAATATCTTTGAAGGTATACAGAAAATGATAATCCCGTTCACCATTGCCCAAAGACTTACCATTCAGAAACAATTCGACTTTATCGGCGCTCGATACGACATATACCGGTTTCACTACCGTATCATTATAATTCCAATGACCAACGATATAGATGCGGGGACATTCCGTATCTACCCAGCCGTCCCACATCACCTGATGTGCAAAGAAGGGATCTTTAGGAATACGCATGGCGTCAGTCACTCCGCTACGACGATAATTTTCTACTCCGCGATAGTGCGTATTGGTATCGGAGAAGATTATCTTCACGCCACCCGAACTTACACGGTCTCCCGTTCCCGGACGTTCCCGCCAGTAATCGAACCAGCGAATAATATTTTCGATGGTAAAGGAATCCTGATTACGGTTGTAGACACGGGCATCCACTTTCTTCTGCACTTTGTTGGTAACGGTGGACTTATAAGAACTGCTGCCGTCTCCATCCTTGTGATAAGGATAGGAATAATCATCCCAGTATTTGCGCAATCCCTCGTCACGGCAATACTCCATTGCCCACATCGGATGATGCGCACTCTTATTGATATACAGCATTTCGCCGCCATATTCCGCTTCGCGGATGTCCAGCATTTCACGGGAACCGATTGCACGGCCGCCGTGAGGATCGTACAAATCACGTATCGCTTTCATCTCAATCATGTGTTCACGACTGATGGACTCATTGCCGCATTCATAAAATAAGATACTCGGATTATTACGGTTATAGATGATGGCGTCGCGCATCAATTCCGTACGCTGTTCCCACTGACGTCCTTCACAATCTTTTTCGGCATCTCCCGCCTGCATAGCCTGAATCAATCCTACACGGTCGCACGACTCAATATCCTGTTTCCACGGGGTGACATGCATCCAGCGCACGAGGTTCGCATTGCCCTCCACCATCAGATGATTGCTATAATCGCTCAGCCAGGCAGGTACGCTCATCCCGACTCCCGGCCATTCATTGCTTGTCCGCTGGGCAAAGCCCTTCATCTGAATGACACGGTCATTCAGCCAGATCATTCCTTTACCGAAGCGCGTTTTACGGAATCCGGTGCGGGTGGTAACTTCGTCTACTTTCCTGCCATCTACCCACAGGCTTGTCTTTACCGTATACAGATAGCCATATCCCCAGCTCCAGAAATGCAGGTTATCCACTTCGGATGCCGCTTTCAGCGTGATTGTCTCACCCGGTTTCACTACCGCCTTTGTTCCTTCGAATGTTTGGACGGATGTGCCGTCACGGTCTATCAGTTCTACTTGATAGGAAACGTGCTTATCACGATTATATTCGTTTCTGATTTCAGATTCCGCATGGATAATGGCCTTGCGCGATTTCACACGGATGTCTTCGGCATAGATGTAGACTCCGGTCGTTTTGAGATTACTATATAAAGGTAAAGTCTGATACAGACGGTCGGTGACGTGCAGCCATACATTTTTGGGGATACCGCCATAATTGGCATTAAAGTTCTTATTGCTCCACTGGTATTTCGTGCCCGTCGCCCGTTCTTTATAATTCCAGTCATTGTCGATGCGGACTGCGATTACATTTTCCTGTCCGTACTTAATATAAGGAGTCAGATCAAAACCGACAGCCATGACACCATTCTCGTGCAGGCCGACATTCTGACCATTTATATAGAAATCAGCCCCTTGACGTACTCCTTCAAACTCTACAAAAACTTTCTTATTCTTGCTGTCGGCAGGCAAACGGAAATGTTTCCGATACCACATAATCGTATCGGTCAGCTCATCAATGCTCAGGCGGAAAGCCTCATCTTCATTGAAGGCATGCGGTAAAGTCACTTTCTTCCACTCCGAATCAGAAAAACGCGGCTGCTTTGCCCCGGGAACATCGCCCACATAAAGCAACCAGTCTGAATTGAAATTATATTTATCACGGACATCGGACGATGTCACGAACTGGCTTATTCCGATAAAAGCCAAAAAGAAAAAGAGGATTCTATGTCTCATAGTATGTCTATTTATCTGTTCGTGGCAAAGCTAGCGCAAAATACCACACCTGTCCATAGACTAAAATACAGATTGCATAGAGATTTGTTCACATATAATGGAAAACGAGAAAAGTATATAGCTACACCAAGACAATCTTAAAACAATACGTTAATCCTTAGCTATTCAAAAACTAATTATTATATTTGTACGACAATAACAAAACAATAGACTTAACAGATAGTGAAATATGAAAAGAGCAATTTATTATTCAACATTGTACTTACTACTCACCCTTTCTATGATCTCATGCGATAAGAAGGATGGAGACTGGGACCCTATTAAAGTAGATAAATCATCTTTCGTTCTTCCGGTAGCAGGCGGCGAGGCTGTTGTCAATATGAAGAATTACAGCAGTTGGTGGATTTCTGACGTTGCCATCATTGTAGATTCAAAAAAAGAATGGTTAGAACAAGCTACATTTACAGAGCTTAAAAATGAATGGCTTGATATACGGGTATTACCTCAGAGTCCCAATCAGGTATACATTAATCTGGAACCAAACACAGGAGAAAAACGCGAAGTAATACTGACTATGACTGTCGGCGATACTTCTATTACTATTAATGTAGTACAGGAAAAAGGAAATGCAAGATATGAATACAGCATATTGACCGAACAGAATCCACTTATTCTGCCACCGGAGGGCGGAAAGTTCGAGTTACTTTTTGGCTGCAAACGAAAGCTCTATATCGATGAAGAATTTATCAAAGAAGAATATGCTCCTTTAAAAGGATTACGATATCGAATGGGCACCAATTGCCCTGTAGATTATTTAACTATAGAAAAGAATGGGGATGAAGTGGGATACTACAAATTTACCATTGAGGCCGACGGCCCCTACAATATGAAAGCGCATCCCGAATGGTTCGTCGCCTTCTATCGGGAAGATGCAAACCTGATAACCGGCCCGCTTCCCGAAGCGATATTCGAACAAGAGTTTATACATCCCCAGACTGAAGGTGAAGATTATTTTGTAAATCCAATCATCAGTTATGGATCAGGCACATTTGATTTCTAACATGATCGTTCTGTTCACCCAAACAGTACCGTATATCAGAACAGTCCCCGATCAGAACTGGAAATAAATAAACGGCTGAATCTCCGAACTCTTCATCTGAATGACCAGATAAATCAGAGCCACCATCAGCAGGGCTTTCCCTAAGAACGGCAAGCGAATGACTCCACGGCAAGCAGCATTCTCCCAACTATCCGGAGTGAAATGAAGCAGAAAGCCGAGCAGCATCAAGGCAAACACGCGCCAGTAGCCTTCAATCAACTGCGGGAAAAGTTGCGGACGGAAGGTGGTGAATATCTGTCTCAACATATCCATCGAGTTCTGAAAATCGGCATTACGGAAGAATATCCAGCAGAAACAGACAAAGTGGAAAGTGATAATGACGCCAAATACACGACGCCAGCCATGACTTTGTTCTCCTTTCTTACGACCGGTGATGGACATCCACATCTTATGCGCCGCCAAAGCGATGCCGTGAAATGTTCCCCAAAGTACAAAGTTCCAGGAAGCTCCGTGCCACAATCCGCCCAAGAACATGGTAATAATCAGATTCAGATACTGGCGGAACTTACCTTTCCGGTTTCCTCCCAAGGATATGTACAGGTAATCGCGCAACCAACTGGACAATGAGATATGCCAACGCCGCCAAAATTCAGTAATGGAGGCGGACTTATAAGGAGAATTAAAGTTGAGATTAAAATGAAAACCCAACAGCAGAGCGATACCGATAGCCATATCGCTATATCCGGAGAAGTCACAGTAAATCTGCAAAGCATATCCGTATACTCCCATCAGATTCTCGACACCGGAATAAAGAGTCGGATTATCAAAGATACGCTCCACGAAGTTGACACTGATATAATCGGAAATGATTGCTTTCTTGAACAAACCGGAGAGAATAAGGAAAATCCCCCGCCCGAACATCTCCTGAGAAACGAAAAGCGGTTTCCGGATTTGCGGAATAAAATCACGGGCACGCACAATCGGTCCGGCCACCAACTGCGGGAAAAAGGATACATAAAACGCGTAATCCAGTATGTTGGTCAATGGCTTGATGTCTTTCCGGTAAACGTCAATGGTATAGCTTAATGACTGGAAAGTGAAGAATGAGATACCTACGGGCAGGAATATATCAAGCGCCGTAAATTCTCCTCCCATCAACGAGGCAATCACTCCACCCAGGAAATTAGTATATTTAAAGTAGGCAAGAAGCCCCAGATTGACTCCCAGACTCAGAGTTACCAACCCTTTGCGTTTCCAGCGTCCTTCGGTACGATCCATCCATTGCGCCAGCAGGAAGTCGCAAACCGTGACCAGCGCCAGCAGGAAAAAGTAAGTGCCGCTGCTCTTATAATAAAAGTAATAAGAGAAAAGCGTCACAAACAGAATACGGGCCGTATACTTACGCTGCAGCAAAGTGTATACGATCATAAAGGCGGCAAACAGCCAAAGGAAGATACCACTGCTGAATATCATCGGTGCCTGCGGATCGTAGGCAAGCACTTCTTTTAACCGGCTGAAATCAATATCAATGGGAAACATAATCGTTATAAGCTTGAATTATGGCTTGGTATAATAAATTTCCTTGCAGGATATATCCCTCAGGTAAATAATGCACATGATCGGGACGCATCAGTTTCGCTTCCGTCCAGTTGGTGCAGGCACGGCGCTTGCCCCCTACTACATCGTACATATCCCACACGAGCAGACGATGATCTTTGGCATAACGGCGGATTGTTTCTGCTGCCGTAGCCGTCCGGGGATTGATGGCGTACGTACGTTTCCGCCGCCTTTGCCGGAAACTTTCGTAAGAACCCGGAGGTGTGGTGAGAAGAATAGGGACATCGGGAAGGCTGTCGCGCAACAGTTTGACAAGTTCGTCCATCTGATTATAATGCAGGTTGACGTTATACCGCCGGTTATGACTTTCGTTGGTTCCGAAGGACAGAATCAGCAGTTCCGGCTTCATGGCTGCAATCTCGGCAATACGTCCCGGATGGGTAAACGTCAGACAGGTAGCCCCGTTCACGCCCATATCGGTATAAGAGACAGCACCAAAGGTTTCTTTCAGCAGCGTTCCCGTAGTCTGCGGATAGATGTGCCCGCGTACATGACTGTCTCCGATATGGAGAATACGCACCGTATCTTCGGAAAGTCCGGCACGTACCTGACGGAGACGTTCAAACACGGGTGTCAGCAGGGCAATGCTGTCGATTATCTCATTCCTTCCGGTCTCGCGGAAAGCGGATGGAAAAGAAGTCTGCACGGCGATGGTGTCATTCGCCCAGTTCATTTCCCGCAAAGGTTTTATCATTTTCAAGGTCTTCCCCAGTGAAGGACAGGCAGGAATACGGTCTTGCGCCTTTCCTGCCGGAAGAAGAAAGAAAGTTCCAAGTACCCCCAAGATAAAGCCCAGCAACAGGTTATTCTTGCTCATAAGCACGCCTCCTGTCATATTGTTCCTTACCGTATATCAATGTTTCATAGAGCAGTCCTGCCAGGTGTTTGCCTCCCCGGAAGTTGATATGAGTATAATCGTAGTTCGCCATCGAAGGTTTGGCATGTACGAGGTTCGCCATACTGCCTTCGCCTCCCATCGCTTCAAACATATTCCAGAAAGCGATGCCGCTTTCGGCAGCAATGTTCTGCTGATAGCGAATTAGATTCTTGACTCCCGGCATGGTGCGAAGTTCACCGTCTTCTGTCTTATAATCACGGTCGCCGACACTTAACAGCAAAATACTCGCCTGTGGAAAACAATTCTTCAGATGTTCGATAGAAGTGAGCAGTCCCTTCTGATAGTTATCATAAATGCGTCCACGCTCGGTAGCCACATTCAATCCATATTCAAGAATAATCAGATCATAAGGACGCTGCTCGTTAAACTGACGCAGCATTTGTTGCGGAATCCCCCGCAACGATAAGCCGGAACTGCCTCGCAAGGAGAAATTATCAAGAATGATTCCTTTCTTACCATCCATCGCCAAGCCATAGAACAGCGTAGAATCGGCACGATCTACCGT
This sequence comes from Bacteroides thetaiotaomicron, assembly GCA_019412825.1. Taxonomy (GTDB): domain Bacteria; phylum Bacteroidota; class Bacteroidia; order Bacteroidales; family Bacteroidaceae; genus Bacteroides; species Bacteroides thetaiotaomicron_A. The sequence continues at coordinate 21,883 of DXOL01000003.1, forward strand.
CCACCGGACAGAGCCGATACGTCCTTCAACGGAAATCTTCTGCAAATCGCCCGAAGGTCCCAAGGAGTAGTTCTTACTCTCCCCCCGATTCACACGGGCAGTAAGATGAACGGAATCTTTATTATAGAAGAAAATAGAAGCCTGCTGACAGGTATCAAGCAGCGAAGCATATTTGCTTTGCCCCCTCAACTCAACGTATGCCCCTTCGCGGGGAATAAAGTAGTGTCCGGAAATACCCTGTTTCTTTTTATCGAAATACACACTGTCCGTCACCGCATGACTGGACCACCCGCCGAAAGTATGCCGCACAGTAGGACGATACCCGCTCGTCATCGAAGTTATCGTGACAAATCCGACACCGCAACCGCCAAACCGCTTCTGAAGCATTTCACGTAAATCAGCCGTAAAGATATCCGCCTCTATAAATGAATCACCGAAAACGGCGATACGCACCAGCCCGTCATGATCCGAATGTGAAGAAGAAGTACGGTCGAGCGCTTCATAAAAAGAAGCCATGCCGCGACGGGTAGAGTCACCGTAATCTTCAATACAAGTCATGCCCGCACGACAGGTATCGACAAAAACCGGCTTTACGACAGGAGGCAAAGGAATGGTATCCGAATCGGCTACCGCCACTTCCTGCTTCGGATAGCGAAGATCGCTTAAAAGATCGACACGCCTCATCGTGTGTCCGTCGATCGTTATAGCCGGAAGCCAGTGCAACCCAAAGAGTGCTGCAAACACAATCAGTACAAGCCATAACGAATATTTCAGGTAGTTCTTGATAATCTCCATCTTATAAGTAGATATAAGCACTCATTTAGTCCTCGTTTTTTACCCGGTGCCGAGCCACCTCCTCATCGGTGCCGAAGGGAGGCCTCATCGGTGCCGGACGTTTTCAGGCTGCAAAGATAGGGAAAAGCAAGAAAAAAGAAGGGAGAATCTACATTATTTATAGATTCTCCCTTCCGATTATTTATTCACTGTACGAACGCTAGATGGTCCGTTCAATGTTCCATACAAATGCACGTAATCCCAGCTGTTCGGTCTGTAAGTCCATCTTATGCAGTGTATCCAGCAGCGGATCGACTTTATTGTCATCGACCACCGTAAGGATAGCCGAACACATACTGGGCCAGGCATGACTGCCGAAGTGCGGATCGCCTGTCTTTGAGCCACGTCCCTGCACCTTTTCAAGGTATGTAAAGCCACGGCAGTTCAGACGGTCGAGCAATGCCATGATCCGTTCGTAATAAGCCTGATCGAATGTTATCAATACTGATTTCATATTTCTTTTCTGTTATTTCTTAATAATTTCATCTTTATGTTCCTGGAAGTAGACATCCAGTTCGCGTTGGCGATGGAGTTTACGACGTCTGTTCTTGATACCTGTTCCGGCAAATACACAGTACAGCGTAGGAATCAAAATCAAGGTAAGGATAGTCGATATCGTCAGACCACCGATTACGGCTATCGCCATCGGGCTCCACATTTCAGAACCTTGTCCGCCACCGATAGCCATCGGAATCATACCCAGAACGGTTGTAGCTGTTGTCATCAATACCGGACGGAGACGGCTCTTACCGGATGTCACCACAGAGTTGATGACCGCCATACCCCGCTCTCGACAGAGCGTGATGTAGTCAATGAGCACAATACCGTTCTTCACCACAATACCGATCAGCATGATACCTCCCAGCAAACTCATTACACTCAGCGTACTGCCCGTAAAGAACAACGCCATCAAGACTCCACTAAATGCAAACGGCAGAGAGAACATGATAATGAACGGATAAGTCAGAGACTCGAACTGTGCCGCCATTACGATGAATACAAGGATAACAATCAGGATACCCAGTGTTCCCAAGTCGCGGAACGAGTCCTGCTGGTCTTCGTACGAACCGGAAATCTGAATCGTGATTTCTCCCGGAATATCCATCTTATCAATAAGCTTGTTACCTGCTGCCACTACGTCACCCAACGGAGCACCGGAGATAACGGCGGATACGGTCACGATACGTTCACGGTCTTTACGCTCAATGGTAGGAGGCGCAAAACGTTCGACTACCTTTCCGACATCTTTTACACGCACGGACTCGCCTTTGGCATTATAAATAAGGATGTTCTCGATGCTTTCCAGACTTGTACGATATTCGGGTGCATAGCGCACTTTGATATCATACTCATCTCCGTCTTCACGATATTTGGAAGCAACGGCACCATTGATACGATTACGCAGGTAGTTACCGGCTGTAGCCAGGTTCAGTCCGTGCATCGCCAGCTTCTCACGGTCGAAGTCAACCTGATACTCGGGCTGGTAGTCGCTACGGCTGATGTTTACCTCGGTCACCCCTTTCACGGTCAGCAACTCACGTTTCAAACGGGCTGCCACGCTATCGGTCATCGTCATATCGTATCCGTATATCTCAAAGTCAGCACTTGCCTGAGCAGACATACCTGTATTACTACCTCCCAGAATAACCTGTGCCTTGCTGAACTCCGGATAACCTTTCAAGTCCTGACGCATCTCGTCGCAGACTGTTTCCAGTGAGATATCACGATCTCCCGGGTCCACCAAACTGATATTGAAGGAGATAATGTGCGAACCGTTGTCCTGCATGGAAGCCCACGTATTATCCGAGTCCGCCTGACCTACGGTATAGTTACATACCTTCATGATATCTTTATACTTCGTCAGCCACTGGTTCGTCAGCTTCTCTGAAAGTTCCTGTGCAATCTCTTTTCGTGTACCGATCGGCAATTCAAGCTGAACAGCGATACGGGCATTATCCTGTGCAGGGAAGAACTCCGTACCGATTCCTTTCGCACACAGCAAGCTGACTACGAAGAAAGCAATACATCCCACAATCACAATCGGACGATGACGAACTGCCCAGTTCAGCATCTTCGCATAACCTGTATCGAGTCCGTCCAACGCTTTCTCTATCGGAGTAAAGAAGAGCTTGAACATCTTTGAAGGTCGCTTTTGCAGACGAAGTAATTGTGAACAGAGCATCGGGGTCAGCGACAACGCCGCCACGGTAGACACAAACATGATGGCACACATCATCCAGCCCAGCTGTTTGAAGAGCACGCCGGACATACCGCTTACCATTGTCAACGGGAAGAACACGGCGATCATGGTCAGCGTAGAAGCGATTACGGAAATAGCCACCTCATTCGTGCCATGTACAGCTGCCTGTTTCGGGTCCGAACCACGCTCAATATGTGTCGTCACGTTTTCAAGTACCACAATCGCATCATCCACCACCATACCGATGGCAATAGACAGAGACGACAGTGAGATAATGTTAATCGTATTTCCGGTAATCGCCAGATAGATAAAGGAGGCGATCAACGAAAGCGGAATCGTGATACAGATAATCAATGTCGCACGCCAGCGTCCCAGGAACAGGAACACGACGATCACAACGAACAGCAAGGCATACATTACAGTCTCTGCCAAACTGTCAATCGTATTCAAGATATTGTCGGAAGTATCGACAATCACTCCCAGCTTCACATCACTCGGCAGGTTCTTCTGCAAACGCGGAAGCGCTTCCTCTACCTTACGGGAAATTTCTACAGAGTTGGCACCCGACTGCTTCTGAACCACAATCATCGCACCCTGCACACCGTTATTATAGGTTTCCTGTGCACGCTCTTCCACCGTATCCACGATGCGGGCCACATCACGCAAGAAGACATTCGCTCCATTGTGCGTACCTACTACGATATCTGCCAACTGACGGGAATCATCAAACTCCCCTTCCACACGGAGGGCATACGTCTCACTACCGATATCGAAGTTACCGCCCGGAATATTCTTGTTTTCGGCTCCGATAATAGAGCTGATAGTCTCAATGCTCAGGTTATAAGCTTCCAGTTTGTTAGGGTCGCAATATACCTGAATCTCACGTTGCGGCGCACCACTGATGGACACTGTTCCCACCCCGGGAATACGTGCCAACGGGTTAACCACACGGTCGTCCAATATCTTGTAAAGCGCGGCCTGACTCTCATTGGCCTGTACCGAAAGCAATACAATCGGAATCATGTCCGTACTGAACTTGAAGATGATCGGATTCTCGACATCATCCGGTAGCTGTGAGCTTACCATGTCGAGTTTGTCACGCACATCATTCGTCAGCACGTCAATATCATTACCAAACTCAAACTCCAATGTAATCAATGACATATTCTCGGAAGAACGAGAGGTAATATGTTTCAGGTTACTCACCGCATTCAAGGTATTCTCCAGCGGTCGGGTAACGTTATTTTCTATATCCGAAGCACTTGCGCCAGGATATGCGGTCATTACCATGATCGTATTTGTATCGATGTCCGGATACAAGTCGATAGGTAACTTGGACAAAGAGAAAAGACCAAAAATCACCACTGCCAGAAAGCAGAGGGAGGTCATAATCGGTTTCTTAACCGCACCTTCGTATAAACTCATTTCTTTATAGTGATTAGTTTAATAGTGATTTTACTTCTCGATCTCTACTTCCGTACCGTTTATCAGACGTGCCTGTCCGGCCACTACCACCTGCGAGTTATCGGGCACACCGGACTTCAACTCATACTCCGAGCCCATGCGTCTGCCTAACTCCACTTTGTTGTAGGACACTTTGCCATCTTTATAAACGTACACATAGCGATCGCCGGAACCTGCCTGTTTCACAATAGCCAAGTCGGGTACTACGACGTTGTCCGCCGTACCGAAGTTCAGGGTAGCACGGGCAAACATTCCCGGACGTACACGCTGATCTTTGTTGTCCAACTTGATCTCGATCTGGAAAGTACGGGTAGTTGCGTCGATAGTCGGATAGATCAGGCTGATAGTTCCCTTGAACAGTTCGTCGCCATATACATCCAGCTTCACATCTACCGGTTCGCCTTTCTTCACCTTCGTGAAGTAAGTTTCAGATACATTGATCATCAGTTTGACCGGAGTGATCTGTTCGACCACCAATACCGGTTCACCTCCGCTATACATATCACCATTATCGTAATTACGGGCAGTGATTACTCCGTTGATCGGGCTCAACAGGAATGTATTCTCTACCAGATTATTATAAGCAGTCTGCTTCACATCGAGCTGCATCTTCGAAGCATCCCATTCTGATTTGGAAGCACCGCCTACCTTATAAAGTTCGTCGATACGATTAAATTCAATTTGCTGATTGTCCAGTTGCAGTTTCGTCTGTGTGAGGTTGGCTGCATCCATCTGCACCAGCTTCTGGCCTTTGGATACACGGTCGCCCACTTCTACCAAAATCCGGTCGATGCGGACAGGTGACGAAGGAGCAATGTTGTTCTTTACTTCAGCTTCTACCGTCGCTGTGTAATCTTGTATCTGATCTACGTGACGGGCTGTTACATCAGCCACTTTTACTCTGGGCTTCTCGTCTTCCTGTTTCACAGCAGCCTTATCTTTTCCACCCGTACATGAGCTCATTACTACTGTCAATAGCAGAGCCACTAATTGGATACCTTTTTTCATATTCCTTAGTTGTAATTTTAGTTGTCTATCTTTATTGTTTTCCCAAAACCTGATCAAGGTCAGCCTTAGATACCAGGTAATCGTAGATTGATTGATTGTAAGTAAGTTGTGCCTGCGTCAGTGATACCTGCGAACTGTTAAGTTCGAGCACGGTTCCCTTACCGACTTCATAACGTTTCCCGGCAATCTGTACCGCTTTTTCAGCCTGCATCACGTTTTCTTTGTTGCTGACCACCTGCTCGGAGCTGGCAGTCATATTGTTACGGTAGCTGACTACCTGCATATTCAGTTTTCTCTCCGTATCGATGCGGTTCCAGTCAAGCTGGCGCATCTGGATGCGTGCCGATTTTACTTTCGTAAAGTTGCTCGCCCTATACAAAGGAATGCTCAGATTGAACATCAAAGACGAACTATTACTCCATGTATAATCAAAGAAATTGATGTTCGGATTATACAAAGACTGATATTGATAAGAGAAGCTCATCGACAAAGTAGGCATGAAGTTCGTTTTCAGCGACTTCACGTTCTTTTCAAGCAATTTCATATTCAGCTCGAACTGCTTCATCGTTGTATTGTTCTCCAGACTCACATCTTCTTCTTTCAACTGATTGGCAAACAACATTGATTCGTAGTTTGTCAGATTATCGTCAGTCTTAATATCCACGTCAGCCGTAATGCCCATCAGCACTTTCAACTGAAGTTTCGCCAGCGTCACGGCATTGGCGGCAGAAATGACATTCGGTTTGATGCTGCGCATCTGTACTTCTGCGCTGATCTTATCAAATTCGCTGACTGCACCTTGTTGATATTTGGCGTTCACGACATTGAAATTATCTTCTGCCAACTTATAGCTGCCTTGAAGCACTTCATAACTGTCTTGTGCAAGCATCAGCTGATAATAAGCCTTGGTTACCTGATTGATCAAATCCAGTTCAGAAGCACGCGACTTCTCCACTGCCAGTTCGATATCCGTCTTTGTCATTGACATGGCCCGGTAAACAGCCGGTGCAAACAAAGGCAGGTTAATGCTCAGTCCGGCATTGGCGGTATTCGTACCGTCCTGCCCCATCTTGAACGACATGTCGTTCAGTTTCATTTCAGCCGCTTTGATCGTGTGATCCAATGATCCGTTTAGGCTTGCTTCGGGTAACAGGCTCTGCCACGCTTCCTTACTTGCAACTTTCTTTAAGGCTATTTCTTCTGCCGCCACCTTTATCGTAGGATTCTCATCCAACGCTATTTCCAGGGCTTTATCCAGCGTCAATGTCAGCGTATTCTGCGCTGCCTGCTCCGTCTGAGCTTTTGCAAAGCCAAACGCACAGAGTGCCATTGCCGTCAGAAGCATTTTCTTGCCTGTCAATCTTTTCAATCTGTTCATAAACTCGTTTCTATTTTGATCCTTAATTGTTTGTCATCCGAACCTTACTCCTATTATTGTTGCTCGACCCGGTTTTTACGATATTCTGATATAAATTCTTCTAAAACTTTGGCTCCTTTTTCCGTGGAAATGCCACGTATATAAGTAAACATGATGGATTCGTATACTTCTATAAAAGGATATTCGTTGCAAATGTCCGTATTCAGCAGCACATCAAACTGCTCTCGCACCAACAGGTTGACTATCTCAAAGTTGACATCCGACCGAAAGATACCTTGCTCCACGCCCGACTTAAAGAAAGACATCGTCTTCTCCGAGTCACTTTCACTACGGTCTTTCATCATCGCATATACCTTCGGATATTTCTTTATATCCTCAAAGAAGCGCTTGTTGGTCTGATGAAAGATCTCGATGCTTTTCTGAAAGACAGCAAGTATAACCTCCAGCACATTGTTGGATTGCTCGTATATCTCCTGCAAGTATTTGTCTCTTTCAGCTTGCTTTTGCAGAATACACTCTTTCAATAATGATTCCTTATCTGCAAAAACCTCATAGAGCGTACGTTTGGAAATGCCCAATGCTGCCGCAATGTCATCCATCGTAATACACTTGATACCTTTCAAAGTAAAAGCTTCTGTCGCGGTCATTATGATCCGTTCTCTCAGCTCCGCCTTTTGGGACGCGTCTCTTCCATGCTCCATCATCACTCTTTTTAGATTTTGTTAGACTCAGTTTTCTATAAATTCACCATTTAAAGCGAAAAACGGAACAAAGATATATAGAAAACTCAATTAACAAATCAAGTTTCCTTTTATTTATAGCCCATTTGATAAATATTATCATTCATTAGAGGTATATGAAAACAAGTGTTAAGAGGAAATATGGAGCAAAAGTAAGGAATAGCGGTATATGGAGTAAAGTTTTATCGCTGTGAAAGGGAGAATAATCGGTAAATGCCGGATAAATACCGATAAGAATCGATCGTTTATCCGGCAATAACAGTCACCATTATTAACGAAAAGCGAAAAAGGAGGTTTAGTACTCTAACTTAGTCCTCTTTAAAAAAGCGACTGTTTTATGTATTTCTTTGTACATCACGATGTCGTCTTTCACAAAAGGCACTTCTTTCCGGTAGGAATGCAGGAAACTCTCCAGCAGCGGAGACGTTTTCAGCGGACGGCGGAAATCGATACCCTGCGCAGCATTCATCAGTTCGATGGCAAGGATATGTTCAAGGTTGTCCATCACTTTATAAAGTTTGGTTGCGGCATTGGCCCCCATACTTACGTGGTCTTCCTGCCCGTTGGACGAAACGATGGAATCGCTCGATGCGGCATAGCAGTACATTTTGTTTTGACTGACCATAGACGCAGCAGCGTATTGGGGAATCATAAAGCCGGAGTTTAGTCCCGGATTGGCTACCAGAAACTCCGGAAGTTCGCGAAGTCCCATAATCAATTGAGAGACACGGCGTTCGGAAATGTTTCCCAGTTCTGCCAGGGCAATGGCGAGAAAGTCATAGGAGATAGCCAACGGCTGACCGTGGAAATTTCCACCGGAAATGATTCTGTCTTCGTCAGGGAAGATCGTGGGATTGTCCGTGACGGAATTGATTTCGGTCAGCAGTACGGAGGAAACATAGCGGATAGCGTCTTTCGTTGCACCATGCACCTGCGGGATGCAACGGAATGAGTAAGGATCTTGCACGTGCGCCTTGGGACGTTCGATCAGTTCGCTGCCTGCCAGCAGTTTACGGAAAGCCTCTCCCGTCTCGATCTGTCCGGGATGAGGGCGTATCTGCTGGATGCAATCCATAAACGGGTCGATGCGTCCGTCGAAGGCTTCGAGAGAAAGGGCGGCTATCAGGTCGGCTTTCTTGGAGAGGCGGAAGGCTTTGAGAATGGCAAATACACCGTTGGCACTCATGAACTGGGTACCGTTGAGCAGTGCAAGCCCTTCCTTGCTCATGAGCCGGACGGGTTCCCAGCCAAATTCGTCGAGCACGCTGATTGCTTCGCATTTCTTTCCTTTATAGTTGACGTCGCCCACACCGATCAAAGGAAGGAACAGATTGGCTAATGGGGCGAGATCGCCGGAAGCTCCCAAAGAACCGCGATCATAAACGATGGGCAGTACGTCATTATTGAAAAAGTCGAGGATACGCTCCACAGTGATAAGTTGCACGCCGCTATGCCCCAACGAGAGGGCGTGGGCTTTGAGCAACATCATCAGTTTGATGATGACAGGACGGATTTCCTCGCCTACACTGCACGCATGGCTCTTTATCAGGTTTTCCTGCAAGGTTCCCAATTCACCGGGAGATATATTTTTAGTGCATAACGAGCCGAAGCCGGTGGTGATGCCATAAAGAGGCTCTTCGGAAGAAGCTATTTTATGGTCGAGATAATCACGGCATTTCTGAATGCGGAGCTTGGCTTCGGGAGCCAGTTCCAGCTTCAGATTCTCGTTGATGATCCGTTCGATGATTTCGAAGGTCAGTTCTCCGGAACCTATTTGATACACATTCTTGCTCATACACGTAAGTCTTGGTTGACGGCATCCAGTAATTCTTTCTCTTTCCGGCAGGCGGTTTGCTCCATCCGGTCCGCTTCGGCTTGCAATTCCTGGACAAATTCTTTGTCTTTGAGTACGCCCAGATTGATGCGGACATTCAGCAATGCTCCCAATACGGCGGATCGTGCTGCCATCATGGCTACACAAGCGTCTGTAATAGCGTTCCGGTTTCCCAGGCGGGCAATGTCTGCTATGACGGGCATCACTTCGAGTGCTTTCCGGGCAACTTCCATCGGAATGAGAGCGGCATGCCTGGTGGCTTCCTGAATGGCAGCACTGCGGGCAGCTTTTTCTTCATCGTTAGCTTTGGGAAGTTTAAAACAGGCAAAAACTTCATCATAGGCTTCGGAGTCTTTATCAATCAGGGCGATGAATTCTTTTTGGAATCGGGTGGTAATCGTCTGTGCGTGCTGCATTACTTCTTCGCTGGCTTCATATCCTTTCTTGCCGATGGTGAGTCTCGTCACCATCGTCGCCAAAGCGGAAGCCAATGCTCCGCCTAAAGCGGCAATACTGCCACCACCGGGTACCGGATCATTGCCGGCTACCTTATCTAAGAAATCTTTTACGGTTAAATCTGCTAACATGGTATTTTATGCTTTTAGTTATCAATTGACGGGGTATAGCATACCGCCTTTAATAGTCATGATGACACAATTCATGCCTACGTAGTATGGCAGAATGTGATAATTGTCCGAATTCAGTATGACAAAGTCGCCTTGCTTGCCTACTTCGATACTTCCGATCCGGTCTGCCCGATGAAGGGCAGCAGCCCCGTTCAGCGTCAGGGCAGTGATGGTTTCTTCGATGCTAAGTTTCATGTAAATACACGCCAAAGCAATGGTCAACGGGATGGAACCGGAGAAACAGCTTCCCGGATTCAAGTCTGTGGCAAGTGCCACGGCACAGCCGGCATCAATCATTTCACGACCGCGTGCATAAGGTTCTTTCAGTGCGAAAGCCGTCAGAGGCAGCAGGGTAGCTACTACTCCTGCGTCGGCCATTGCACGGATTCCGGCATCGGAAGCCTGAAGCAGATGATCGGCAGACAAAGCGCCCAGTTCGGCAGCCAGCTCAGCGCCACCAAAGGAAACGATTTCATCGGCATGGAGCTTTAATAGGAAGCCTTGTTCTTTGGCTGCCTGAAGGAGGCGGCGGGACTGTTCGACAGAGAAAACTCCTTGTTCGCAAAAGACATCACAACATTCGGCAAGTTCGTTCTCGCGGATAACGGGGAGCATTTCACGAATCAGAAAGTCGATGTATTCGTCTCCTCTTCCTTTATACTCTTCGGGAAGGGCGTGGGCTCCTAAGAAAGTGGATACAATGTCGATACGTTTGTGCTCGTCATTGTTCAGGCTGCGCATTATTTTCAGTTGCAGCAGCTCTGTTTCCCGATCAAGTCCATAACCGCTTTTACCTTCTACCGTGGTGACTCCCATAGCACTCATCTTCTTCAGAAAGCCTTCGGCTGCCGAGCGAAGTTTCAGGAAATTCATTTGCCGGGTAGCTTTTACGGTACTGGCTATCCCTCCGCCACGTTCCATGATGGACATATAGCTTTCGCCTTTCAGCCGCCATGAAAATTCTTCGGAACGTTCTCCGCCAAAAACAAAATGGGTATGCGAATCGACAAAGCCCGGAAGCAGGCAATGTCCCCGGGCGTTGTAATGCCAGTAATGCTGGTAGTAGCCGTCACGATCTTCGCCACGACTCTCGCCGACGTAAGTGATGATGCCTTTGGTCACTTCTACCGTTCCGTTTTCTATGATACGGAGTTGTCCCATTTCCGCACCTTTACGGGCGGAGATTCCTGTCGGGGTGACAATACGGGCATTGAATATAATCAGGTTTTCACTCATTGATCTTTTATTATTCGGTTCTTACTATTTCAATCATAATTCGATATAAGTTTCAGCAGCTTTATATCGGACGCACATTATTTTAATACTCCGGGTGCTATTCCATGATACGCGCTTCCAACACCTGCTGCATGGAGAAATTCTCCAGTCCTAAATAATAGGAGGCCGTATCTATCAGCGCTTCCATCGGCACCAGACCGATGATCTCACTTCCAACAATCGTCACTCCATAGCGGCGGGCCTCAATACGCACCAATTCGAAAGCACGGTAAAGGGCGGTGCGGGTGTAATCGGTCATATTAATGGATACTTGGGTGATATTCCGTTCTTTCAGTTCCACCCCCATTGCTTTGACGTAGCGGAGACCGCCGTTGATATGCCGGATATTCTTTGCTATCTTCGTGGCTATTTCAAGATTATTGGTACTCAGATTGATGTTATAAGCGACTAGCGGCATTCGGGCACCGATAGCTACCGTTCCGGCAGTAGGATGACGCTCGGCAGGTCCGAAGTCGGGCTGCCATTCGGGAAGTTTGATTTTCTCCGCCATTCCTTCAAATTCTCCTTTACGGACGGAAGCCAGATTTTCCCGATGCGGGGCTGTGGCGGACTTTTCATATAGAAAGACAGGGAGATTATATAGTTCCGCCACTCGGGAGGCTACTTCTTTCGACAGGGCGACGGCTTCTTCCATCGTCGTATTCTTGATTGGGATGAAAGGAACCACATCCACCGCTCCCATGCGGGGATGCTGTCCGCTATGATGGTTAAGGTCTATCAGACGAACAGCAATGCCGATAGCTTCAATGACTGCATCGCGCAAGGCTTCCGGTTCGCCAACCAAAGTGACTACCAGACGGTTATGATCTTCATCATTGCTATAATCGAGCAGCTTCACGCCGGACTTGCCACGAAAAGGGGCTACTATCTTGTCTATTTTCTCCAAATCACGTCCCTCGCTAAAGTTGGGGACACATTCGATGATCTTATTCCAATTCATGTTTATTTCTCTATTTCGTTACTTTCTATTACAATGCTTCTTTTATTGTCTTTTTAATCAGCTCGTCATCAGCCAGATAAGGCATCGTTATATGATACCCTTCCGAATGTGATTCATTGAAAGCCTCACTAGTTTCCATTGAATGCGGATTACGTGCCCATGAACGGCGGGCCACTCCTCCCATCACATCCCAAAGCATAGCCGAACGAAGTATCTCGTCTACCCGTTCGCTGCCATCACATACCATGCCGAAGCCACCATTAATCGCTTTTCCGATACCGACTCCGCCGCCATTATGCAGGGCTACCAAGCTCATGCCACGGGCGCAGTTTCCGGCGAAACACTGCACGGCCATATCAGCCATGACATTACTTCCGTCTTTGATATTCGATGTCTCACGGAAAGGAGAATCGGTTCCACTCACATCGTGATGATCACGGCCCAACATAATCGGTCCTACTTCTCCCCGCCGTACCATCTCATTGAAACGGAGGGCGATATTCATTCTTCCTACGGCATCCTGATAGAGAATACGTGCCTGAGTACCTACTACCAACCGGTTCTTTTCGGCATCACGTATCCAGTTATAATTATCCAGATCCTGTCCCCGTCGATTGACATCAATACACTCCATTGCGGCACGGTCCGTTTTTATCAGATCTTCGTGCTTACCGCTCAGACATACCCATCGGAAGGGGCCATAGCCATAATCAAAGAGTTGGGGTCCCATAATATCTTCTACATAACTCGGCCATATAAATCCGTCTTTCTCATCGACGCCATTGCGGGAAATCGCTTTCACTCCGGCATCATAAATCGCTTTCATAAAGGAGTTACCATAATCGAAGAAGTAAGTGCCGCGTGCCACCAGTTTCCGGATTACCTCAAAATGGCGGCGCAAGGAAGCATCTGCCAGACGGCGGAACTGATCAGGAGATTCATGAAGAAGGCGGGTGCGCTCTTCGAAAGTCAAGCCTGCGGGACAGTAGCCTCCTTCGTAAACGGCATGACAAGAGGTCTGATCGGACAAAAGTTCAATATGAATCAGCTCGCGTTCCGCATATTCCAGCAAATCGACGACGTTACCATGATAGGCTATCGAACAAGGTTCCCGACGTTCCATCGCTTCTTTTGCCAGGCGGAAAGCTTCCGACAGGTCCTGCGTGACATGGCCTACCCATCCCTGCCGATAACGTGTTTCGATTCGGGAACTATCGACTTCGGCTATAATAGAGGCTGCTCCGGCTATTTCGGCTGCCTTTGGCTGTGCCCCGCTCATTCCTCCCAAACCGGAAGATACGAAGAGGTGACCACGCAAATCTTTGTCCTGCGGAATGCCGAGTTTCAATCGTCCGGCATTGAGTAATGTATTGAAAGTGCCATGAACAATACCCTGCGGGCCGATATACATCCAGCCGCCCGCCGTCATCTGCCCATAGTTGGCAACTCCCATTTGTGCGGCAATGTGCCAGTCGTGCTGATTGTCGAACTGGCCTATCATCATAGAGTTGGTAATAATAACGCGGGGAGCATCGGGACGGGAACGAAACAGTCCCAACGGATGTCCGGACTCAATGACCAGTGTCTGCTCAGAAGTAAGTTCTTCGAGAGATTGCTTGATCAGGAGGTATTGCATCCAGTTCTGACAAACTTGTCCGGTTTCACCATAAGTAACAAGTTCATAGGGATACAATGCGATATCAAAACAGAGATTGTTGTCAATCATAACTTGAAAGGCTTTGCCTTCCACACATTTGCCACGATATTCATCAATCGGTCTGGCTTTCAGGTCGCCTGCAGGGCGGAAGCGGTATCCGTAAATTCGTCCACGGGTACGCAATTCTTCCATAAATTCAGGTGCCAGTTGCTCATGCAATTCCAAGGGGATATAGCGCAATGCATTCTTCAATGCCGTAGCTGTCTGCGCCGGCGTAAGCGTATAACTACGGTCGGGGGCCCTCCGGATACCTTCTATGAAAGCTGGGTAGGGAGGTAACGTGTTGCCAAGAGTTATCTTCATAATAAACAGAATTAAGGATTACAAACTGTAAGCAATACAGTTCTATAACTCTTCGCAATATAGAAAAAAAGAAGAGAAAAGACAAAGGTTTTGGTAGATTTATTATCAGAAAGGTATTATTTATTCTTTCTGCTGCTCACCACACAGCATTTGCAGATACTTGAAGGTATGCCTCGCTTCCTGACTGTCTTTTGTAAGGTAGGCTTTCTTCCATTCCGGATGTTTTTCCAGCAGTTGCGCCATCTTTTCTTTTCCTACAAAATCAATCTTTCCGGTCTCACCGTTCAGCTCATAGCAGACCCGTTTAGTAACCAGACTTGAAGCAGCAAGAGCATCTCCCACATTTCCGCCCAGTTTCACATCATCTTCTTCTGCAAATGTCCCACCGATTACCGACCCTAATGGCATCGCACAGAAATAGATATTTTTACCCAACTGAACAGCCGGAGCATACCACGCCCCGAAACGCATCTTTTTATAACGCAACTTACGACAGTTGACAAATAAATCTCCTTTAGCAGTGCGCACTGCAAAACAACGCTTCTTCAACTGGCGGCACATAGATTCATCGTTGCCTGCCGTTATCCGGTAGTCAGCCCCTCCTGTCAATAGAATCTGGCTTCTGGAGCGCTTCTCCACTCGCAACACCGCAAGGGTATCGCCATCTTGAGCCATCAACTCTTTCAAGTTTGAATAAATGATATTCTGCGCAACTAACGGAAGGCTAATCACGCTTATCAGCAACCACAAAATACATCCTTTCTTCATAAGCCATCCTCCTTTCTTCATTCAACGCCTTTTCGAGTGGAAAGTTATAAATTTTAGCGCATAAATGCAAGAATGGAAAAAGAAATGTTGAAAAAAGAAGCCAAGAAGCCCCTTTCGCCTTCTTGACACAGCACCTCTTACACGCAATTATCCCGGAAGCAAGTCAATCGCACCCGAAGTTTGTTTACTCATGAGATACAGTTTATGACTCTTTCCATAATCTTATCTTGTCTTTTTTCATCCGGAATATCAGGTGTTTTATGTGGTATATCAAGTGTTAATACCTGAGTCGTCAGGGTTGACTAAAAAGTCGGTAGTATCTCCAATTCCCCTCCCTTCGGGAAGGAGGGGTGGCTGAAAGCCGGGGTGGTAGGTAAAACAAGGTTATCTCTAATTTACTAGGAATAAAAGAATTACGTATTCACCTACCACCTCCCCCTACGGGTACTCCTCCTTCCCGAAGGAGGAGATTTAAGATACTACCGACTTTTTAGTCAGCCCCATATCAACTATGAAAGAATAAGCTCCCAGGAACAACAGCAAATGAACGATTCATTATGTTATCATGCAGGCATGATTAATATATTCCGTCAGTAACAATAAATCGTTTCACGTACATGCTCCCATCAGTCCACGTACGTAAACTATTGGGCTCACATACGTGATCCGAACAGATCACGGACGTGAAACGAAAATATGAAACGAACAAAATATATTAGCCA
Source organism: Bacteroides thetaiotaomicron (assembly GCA_019412825.1). Taxonomy (GTDB): domain Bacteria; phylum Bacteroidota; class Bacteroidia; order Bacteroidales; family Bacteroidaceae; genus Bacteroides; species Bacteroides thetaiotaomicron_A. The sequence continues at coordinate 37,713 of DXOL01000003.1, forward strand.
AACCTTGTTTGCAGGTTAAGGTTGCCGAGTCTTGTCTTAATACAGGCGGCATACATAGAGTAATATATGGCATAAACAACGTACATCCATGCCCAAAAGGGAGTTTTCAACATAAATAGGCAAAGGCTTTAAATAGCACGCTTACAGCTGATAATCAGCAGATTAATCGTATTATCTATTAAGAACAGGTGATAATAGAAAGCAGAAAAAGATCTATTATCACCTTATTATCACCGGTTATTATCACCATTACTTGACTAATTATAAGACACTTATCACGCAAAGGTGACAAGTGACAATAACAAAGTGTGTTTATTCCCTATGTTACTTTGTTCTAAACCACCACAACTTACCCCATCGCCGATTACTGAATGACCGTTAATAAAGAGTAAATCTGCTCTTTACAAAAACACGCTCCCATTCAGCCTTTTACGAATTATATTACCTTTGCCCGAAAAGCAATATAATCGTATGGAAAAACAAGAAAATATTATAGCAACCTATCAACAAATCATTCAGGAAACAGAACAACAACTACAAAAAGCGCGGAAACGCATTCGCTATATCAGCCTTCTGAGACTGATCTTATTCGTAGAAGCAGTAGCCTCCGCCATTATTTTTTGGTCCGATGGATGGTTAAAACTCATCGTATTTACCGTAATTCCCATCATTGCTTTCATTTGGCTGGTGCAAAGCCATAACCGATGGTTTTACTGGAAAGATTATCTCAAAAAGAAAATAGAAATCAATCAGCAGGAACTACGAGCACTGCAATATGACTTTTCCGACTTCGACAACGGAAAGGAATACATCGATCCGTCTCACCTCTATACTTTCGACTTGGACATATTTGGCGAGCACTCGCTATTCCAGTATATCAATCGTACTTCAACCCCCATCGGCAAACTGCGTCTTGCCAACTGGTTCAATGCACATCTGGAAGAAAAGGAAGCTATCGAACAGCGTCAGGAAGCTATTCGGGAACTATCTTCAGAACTTGAGTTTCGGCAGCAATTCCGCCTGCTCGGATTACTTTATAAAGGAAAGCCATCCGACACCTCTGAAATTAAAGAATGGGTAAACAGTCCGAGCGACTATCGGAAACACGCTTTCCTCCGTATCCTCCCGACAGCAGTAGGTATTATAAACCTCCTGTGTATTGGCGCAACGATTCTCGGATTTCTCCCTGCAAGCATCAGCGGGATAGTATTTGCGTGCTTTGTCGTATTCAGTTTCATCTTCTCAAAAGGAATAACCAAAATACAAGCGACGTATGGCGAAAAACTACAAATTCTGTCTACTTACGCCGACCAGATTCTCATCACCGAGAAAAAAGAGATGCACAGCCCTGCATTGCAACAACTGAAAGCCGAACTTACAAGCCAAAATCAAACAGCTTCCCAGTCCGTACATCGCCTGGCTAAACTCATGAATGCACTCGACCAACGAGGCAACCTGCTAATGAGCACCATCTTGAACGGTCTCTTATTTTGGGAACTCCGCCAGGTCATGCAAATCGAGAAATGGAAAGAAGCACACTCTGCAGACCTCCCCCGTTGGATTGAAGCTATCGGAGCAATCGATGCTTATTGTTCTCTTGCAACATTCTCATACAATCATCCGGATTACATCTATCCTCAAATAACTTCTCAGTCTTTCCACCTGCAAGCCGAAGCCTTAGGGCATCCGCTCATGGACCGCAATAAATGTGTCCGCAATGGAATCGATATTGAGAAACGCCCGTTCTTTATCATTATTACCGGTGCTAATATGGCAGGCAAAAGTACTTACCTGCGCACCGTAGGTGTTAACTATCTCTTAGCTTGCATTGGCGCTCCTGTATGGGCTGCGAAAATGGAAATATTTCCCGCTCGTCTTGTCACCAGCCTCCGGACAAGTGATTCACTCACCGACAACGAATCTTACTTCTTTGCCGAACTCAAACGACTAAAACTAATCATCGATAAGCTCAAAGCCGGAGAAGATTTATTTATCATCCTTGATGAAATCCTGAAAGGAACTAACTCGATGGACAAACAGAAAGGTTCTTTTGCCTTGATCAAACAATTTATGAGCATGGACGCCAATGGCATTATCGCTACTCATGACTTACTACTAGGCACACTAATAGATGCTTTTCCACAAAATATCCGGAATTATTGTTTCGAAGCGGACATTACCAACAACGAACTGACATTCTCATACCGGATGAGAAGCGGAGTCGCACAGAATATGAATGCGTGCTTCTTAATGAAAAAAATGGGGATTGCCGTCATCGACGGTTAATCCCCATATGTCAGTTATTCCTTAAAGCCTGCTTGTATCTAAGCTATTAAGACATAGAAGTGCGATATTCAGTAATTATCAATCCATTATCCATTTATCCCTGCATTCCAGCACTTCACTATCTTAGAAATGGTCTTCTGATGGATGACAGTCCGCCATCAACATGAATACCATTTGGCATTAAGCACCTTTAATTCAATTGACTTTTAGTCAGAAACGCAGCAACAGCTGCAGCTGCATCATTGGTAAAATAATGCACAGCAGTCACCGGCTGATATGTATAAGGTACAAACTGGAATAGCTGTACAGCTGCAAATTTATTATCAGCAGATAGTATCACGTCCATACGTATATTACCACTTGCCTCACTCTTTATCTTTGAATCCGCAGAAAATGAACCGGAATTAACAAGGTCAGTCAACTTGTCAATATGCTTCAGATCGAAGAAAATACTACGTTCTTTCGCTATGCTTCCTGTCGGCACATAGACCACTTCTTTTGACTTCCAGAAAAGCCGGAAAATACCTAAAAGGAACAATCCTGTTCCAAAGACCATCAGAGCCATACTGACAGTAGACGATTTATCTTCCAGTTCAAATGTAGAAGCAAAAGATAAAATACCAATCAGTAACATTACACAAGAAATTAAAAGACCGGAGATACTTGTACGTTTAGCGATATCGGGATGTGAAGATGCAAATATAGTAGCATCAATAGCTTGAGTTGCCATAATATTGAAGTTTAAATTATTAGTAAAAATATGAAGATAATAAAGACTACCGGCACTATATAATTAACGCCAGCAATCCGGAAAATAATACCAATAAATAAACGTCTAAATAATAATATGCCTTAAAGTAAATACATAGTATTCACTTGCAGGCTGGCAATAATAGGAAGTTGTAGTATTATAAATCCTTCCCCAATGCTGTGACAGTGAGTTATCACGATCTGCACAACATTGCAGCACATTTCTCAGAGAAGAGAAGTATTCACCGATTTGTACACGTTGGATACGCGTCACCGATATCTGATGGCTTTGCAAATTGGTTAATTCAGCCACAGGAAGATAAGGAGATTCAGGAGCATTGATCTGCCCTTGCGGTCTCATAGAATATGTAACAGCATGCTCTGGTTGTTCCACCTGTTTTTCAGTGAAAACATTGCCTGCGACCCCATGAAGGGCAACTGCCAGCAACAGAAACAATATTACCTTTACAAATTTTGCCATATTCTCCTGCAAATATAACAGATAATTCTTATGAAAAGTTCATTCGGTAAATCTTTTAATGTATCTTAGGATAACTAAAATATAAGGATACAAAAAAGGCTACCCGTATGAGTAGCCTTTTTTATATGTATAAGAATAACTGTAAAATTATTCAGCTGATTCAGCTTTTGGTTCTTCAGTTGCAGGAGCTTCAACAGCAGCAGGAGCAGCAGCTTCAGCACTCTTCTTAGAACGACGAGTACGAGTAGCTTTCTTAGCAACTTTTTCTTTAGCCATGTTTTCAT
>DXOL01000030.1:0-153658 GCA_019412825.1 Bacteroides thetaiotaomicron
AGAATACATGCCTGTCACGCATGGGGTCACGGGTTCGAGTCCCGTACGCACCGCTTCTTAAGAAAGTAAAATAAAAAAGTCTTTGATTACATTGATAATCAAAGACTTTTTTATTATGCATTACACGAAATCAAAAGCTCCTTAAAAGAATAATTGCAGGATTTTGCAAACTGTTTTTGCCTCAAATAATGTATATTCGTTGCGTTTAATAATAATAAATATGAAAGAATATATTTGCAGTGTACTTCAAGACTTAGGTATTAGTTACGAAAGTATGTCACATGCCCCCATTATGACAGTGGCAGAGGGAACAGAAATCGCTAGTAGCTTAGGGGTTATTTCATGCAAAAATCTATTTTTAGTAAACAAGCAAAAAGAGTACTTTCTATATCTACTTCCCGGCGACAAGAAGTTATCCGCTAAATCACTTGCAAAACAGATAGGAAGTTCACATTTATCATTTGCGTCTCGTGAAGAAATGGAACAGTTGCTTTCGACTTCGCCCGGTGCCGTTAGTATTCTTGGACTTATTAATGACAGAGAAAAGAAAGTCCGCTTACTCATTGACGAAGACGTAATGAATATGGACTATATTAGTTGCCACCCATGTGTAAACACCAGCAGTCTACGACTAAGACTGACGGATATCTTAAACATCCTGTTACCTTCCATCGGGCATCAGACCTATCAAGTCATATATAAAAATGATAATAATTCACAGCATCATCAGTGTTATTCAATTTAAAATAGCACCTTTGCATACATAAAGAAAATAGAATTATATATGAAAGAAGTAATATTTGTATTATTAAATGAGTTTGCCGACTGGGAAGGTGCGTTTATAGCTACCTGCCTGAATCAAGGTGTTAAGCCCGGAAATCCTGTTCCTTATAAAGTGAAGACCTTGTCAATAACCAAAGAGCCTGTCTCTTCAATAGGGGGATTCAGAATATTGCCCGATTATGATTTGAAAGATATGCCGGAAGATTATGCAGGTTTGATATTAATTGGCGGCATGAGCTGGTTTTCACCAGAAGCTGAATTGATAGTCCCGCTGGTAGAAAAAGCTATCAAAGATGAGAAAGTGGTTGGCGGAATATGCAATGCTTCCGTTTTTCTTGGCATACACGGATTCCTCAATGACGTAAAGCATACGAGCAATACAATCGAGTATCTGAAACAATATGTCGGAGAGAAATATACTGGTGATTCGAACTACATCAATAAGCAGGCTGTAAGAGACGGAAAGATCGTAACCGCTAACGGAACCGGACAACTGGAATTTTGCAGGGAAATACTATATGCATTAGAAGCTGATACAGCCGAAGCAATAGAAGAAAGTTATCAATTTTATAAAAACGGATTCTGTCCGGAGTAATAAAGTGAGGTTAAGTTCAACAACTATCAGACGATTAAAATTAAATATAAAAATAGTCAAACCCAAAAGAATATGGTACACTTGGTATATTGTGATGACAAGAGTAAAGTATTGAACAAAATACTTGATGGCAGTAAAACAATGGTAGTTCGCGGAGCAGCCGGACGGAAAATCCCGCACAGCCGGGTAAACGAAGGCGAAACCCTCTATTTTATGCAGAAAGGTTCTAAAAAAATTTCTGCCAAAGCCACCGTAACTCATGTCGAGAACTATCTGAAACTAACAGAAGAAGAAATCATAGATACCCTTGCTCATAATCAGCCTAAACTCAATCTGACAGACAAACAGAAAGAACGTTGGCATAAGAAATGCTTAATACTAGTAGAATTTTCCAATGTAGAAAAGATTGAACCTGCATACGATTTTGACCATCAAGGAAATATGGATGACTGGTTGATCATTGACAAAATCGAAGATGTAGTTGTAGGTACAAGTATTCCGTATAATTATGAAAAAAGCAAGTTCAAATAGTACAAATAAGAAATAGTATGTAAGCCAAAGGCTATAAATTTCAGATTTATAGCCTTTGGCTTTATACAAATCATTTATTTGCCATCCCCATTCCCTGTAACCATTTCAAAACGGATTCTTTGGAATCGGGGACATTATTACGGGAAATGGCAAGCCCTTTCCTCATCTTAGCTCCTTTCTCCAATGAAGCAATGGTCTTTTCGGCTTGTGAAAAACGGCTTCCTCCATGTGTACAGAATGGTATAATGGTTTTACCAGTAAAGTCATATTCATCAAAGAATGAATAGAGAGGCATCGGCATATCATACCACCAGTTCGGAAAGCCGACAAATATAACATCATAATCAGCAAGGTTCTTAATGTGTGTTGCCAGCTTGGGACGGGCTTTCAGTTCGTTTTCCTTTTTAGCATCATCAATCAACTCCTTATGTGTGCCCGGATAAGTATGTACGGTCTTTATTTGAAAAAGATCACCGCCTGTCTCTTCACTGATAAGGGTAGCTACATATTCGGTATTACCATAAAGTTTACCGTTCGATACAAGGCGACTGGCACCGGATGAAGTATCCACTTCGTCTGTTTCGGGCGAAGTGAAGTAAACAATCAGTACTTTGCCTTTACTTGATACTTCGTTGGCACTATCTGTTCTAGTTTCTATTACCGGTATTTCCGGTAAATTATCAGTTACTGTTGCTTTGCCATAGACAATAAAGACACAGCCTAACACAGCCAAAATTGCGAGTGATAAATAAATCTTTCTCATTATCTGAATATTTTTTATGGGTTAAGGATCTTGTTATACTCTTCGTCCGTTACTTTCTCATACCAAACTGCCGGGCCGAGAGAAACTTTCGTATTGATAGCGATATGTATAAATTCGCTGTCAGGAGCAGCACCATGCCAATGGACAACATTGGAAGGAATGGCGATGACATCGCCCGCATTCAATATCTGAATAGGCTTGCCTCTTTCCTGGTAATATCCTTCCCCGGAAGTTGCAATCAGAATCTGTCCACCGGGATGAGAATGCCAGCTATTGCGTACACCGGGATCGAATACCACATTGGATATTACGACATCAAATTTATCTGCATCTGTCATCAAACGTTGCAGCCAGGCTGCACCTGTAAAATTAGGACTGGAAATGAGATCACCCTTTGGAAAAATTTTAAGTTCGGTATCCGCCTTCAGCGCTTGCTTTTTAGTTGCTTCAGTCATTTCAGAGGAAGCATTTCCAACAAATCCCTTACTTTGCAGCAATCCATCCAGTTCTATGTGTATTGCATGGGCTTCTTTATGACCAATATTTTTCTCTATGATAGTAAGCAGATGGCGAAGCTGATCAGGAGTAATACCAAGATTCAGGCAAATACCCATGTGTGAACGGGCCATCGGCTCCACACCACCCATCGCAGCAAGTATGGCAACGGTAGTAATCTCTCTTTCATCATAGGTCAGTACATCCCGTTCAAAGATATCGGCAAAAAGATGTTCTTTTAAAAACTGCTCAATAATAGGCGCAAATTCAGCATAACCAGCCTTCGGAGCATCAGAGGGAACGCCTGATATTTCAGCAAGAATATCCCGTCCCCGTTCATATTTACTACGCTGATCAGTAATGGGCGATGCTTCCCGTCCTATTTCGTCATTGATTCCTGTAGCTTTGCGCTCATCCAATACGGCAATAAAGGCCTGCAGTCCTCGCAAGCTACGAGGAAAACCACAATAAGCATATGAATGGACTAGTATTTCCTTAATTTCATTTACAGTCAGACCGGCATCCAATCCTTCACCCAAAGCTGTTTTCAGATGTACCAAGTCACCCCTGCCCGTATAGGAAGCGATAGTAACAATGTGTTGTTGACGGATACTCAGTGTTTGCTCCAAAGGAGAAGTCTGCGCCAACAGATTATCACACATAAACAGACTAAAACAGGCCATCGCCAAAATTGAAAAGTATTTTTTATAATTCATATTATCATCCTATTTGCAATTATCTTCAAGCCATTGTCCCAGTAAGTCTGCTAATTGAGCATTATTCAAGTCCTGCATCAGAAAATGAGTATTGCCATAAATGCCGACCTTAGGTAATTCCACCAAAGTAGCATTGCCACCATGACGGTTAATGGTTTCCACAAATTTACGTCCCATCTGAAGACGTACCCGCCAGTTCTCATCACCTAATTTCTCGGAAGGAGTTTCAGGAATATAGTCTCCAAAATACATAACAATAGGTATTCGAGTCAACTTCATAAACTGTTCCATGGGGACAGGCGTACCTTGTGTCCCGCCGGTAAGACCTTCAATGGGAGCAGGAACTTCACCTTCGGGAAAAACATAGCCGCCCGGTTCGTATGCTACGACTGCCTTAACTTTCCGGTTCTGCATTGCTGCCATCCATCCGGGAAAGCCTCCTGCTGAATGTGTTACCAAAATATTATCACCAATACGCTCTGCCAATGCGTTAATTGCCGTTACATCCTGACGATGATCACTCAAGTCCGGTGTCATTTCACGGAAGAACTGAGACAAGTAAACAGAATCGGTTGGAAATTGCACTCCTTTATTATATTCAGGCCATACACCTATTCGCCAAATATCAAACCAAAACATCTCATCGGCAACTGGCTTTACTGTAGTGGTAGCAGAAGTCCTTCCGGCACGACCGCGACCGGGAAGATCCATCACATAAGTGCTATAGTGCTTTCGCAGCATGAGGGTGGAGAATCCGTCACGTCCATCGGGAGTCATTTCCCAACAAACACCCGAACCTCCATAGCCATGAATAAAAACAAGCGGAAACTTTTTGGATTCTACCGGCATCTGAAAATGTACAAAGGCATGGTCTGCCCGATAACTTTGCCCCTTCTCTTCCTGAGTAGCCCAGCCGACAAATTTACTGTTGTCATACGCTCCTTCATGCAGTATCGTTTTTCCTCCTACAGAGAAATGTCCTTGTTTCTGCAGGATGATAGGTTCTTGCGCTAGCGCCATCGTTACACTAAAAAGCAGTAATACTATTCCCAAATATTTATTCATATTTTATCTATATTTTATTTTAATCAAGTCACTTTTCCAAAAGATAAGATCTACAGTCTTTTACCGAAAAACTCCACCAATTTACTTACTGCCTTATCTACATATTCGGGAACATAGTAAGTTTGAATATGAGTGGCGCCGGGTATTAGAAACAGTTCCTTATCAATAGTTCCTGTTGCCTTTTGAAAGGCTTCATCAGTCATATAGAAAGTATCGGCTTTACTACCTGCCAGCATAAGCAATGGCTGATTTATCAGATCCATATTAGAAGTGGCATCCCATGTCATCAGATCGAGCAGACTGCTGACTGTGTATCTGAAAGTGGAGTTAGGATGGGCGTGAGTCTTACCATAATAGACAAATCCTTCGCGGTATAAATCAAATGGGAGTTTAGCTATCTGTTCGTCGGTAAGGTTGGATTCTCCCGTATACAAAACCTCTCCACCAGCTACTTCTTGCGCACGGGCATCTGTAGCCTGTTTCAATCTATCTTGAATGGTAGATAGCTGAGAGCCCATAAATCCATCTCTTCTTACCTTACCGGAATTAAACATACTCAGAGTAGCTACAGCCTTCAGACGCTTGTCAGACTGTGCAGCTTTTAAAGTATATCCGCCACCACCGCAGATGCCGAGAATACCGATACGTTCTGTGTCAACACCCGGATAATGAGTAATATAATCAATCATGCCGTGAATGTCTTCAATACGATAGGCAGGTTTGTCCACATTACGTGGCTCACCACCGCTCGCTCCCTGGTAGGAGGCGTCTGCGACCAAGGTGATATACCCGTTTTCAGCCAAACGCTGGGCATAAAGACCTGCAACCTGTTCTTTCACACCTCCATTCGGATGTGCCACTACTATTGCCGCATATTTCTTTGCAGGATCGTAACCAGCAGGCACATATACATTGGCAGCAATTTTTATTCCATGCAATTGATAGCTAACAAGATGGATATTTACACGACCTTTGATGTTCTCTTTGAGTGCATTTTCATAAACTAATCCAAAAGGATTATTCTGTGCAGATAATACTGCAATACCTTGACTAAGTATCATCATTAAAACTAATTTGAGGATTAAATATTTCTTCATAATTGTTAATCTCCTATTCTATTTGTTTTTATACCGTTATTCAAGGATTCTTATCTGCTGTAGCCAATCCCGCACCCCACTAACACTGCCCGTAGTACCATAACCGGTCAGATGTTCAGAATCAGGAGTGAGTTCTACGATTCTGGCCAAAGTTTCATCACGATAGGTAGCGGCATAAGTACAGAATGGAATAATGGTCTTACCCTTGAAATCATACTCACTATCTTCCAAAAAAGAAACGATAGCCATAGGAGCCGTATGCCACCATACCGGACAGCCAACAAAAATTGTATCGTATTGATCCATATTCTCTACTTTATTCTTAAGCGCCGGACGTGTACCTTCATCCAGTTCTTTCTTTGCAACCTCAGTACAAGGTGTATATTCAGTCGGATAAGGAGTTGCCGTCTCAATGCGGAAGAGCGTTCCTCCCGTTTGGGCAGCAATTGCTTCAGCCATGCGTTGCGTGGTTCCCCCCCAACTGAAATAGGCTATCAGTATTTTACGATCAGTTACTGATGCGTCCGATCCGTTTCCCATTTCATTTTCTCTCTCCTCATCTGTCAATGAACTATTCGCACAAGAGTAGGCACTAAACGTTACCAAACTCATCAATGTCATAATAATAAACTTTTTCATAATTAATTCTTTGTTACGGTGTTATTGATTTTGATAATGCAAATTTAAAGGGATTAGGAAAGTGACACAATAGACAGATTACTGATATGCTAACACATTTCACTGTTTGCATCATTCTATCTATCAATCGACTAACACATATTACAGATTTACTAACCTTAATTACAGATTCTAGTATATCCATATTTATTAATCCGATAAAATCATTAATTTTGTAACAAAGAAAATGATACGGATTATGGGAAATATAATAAAGTTAGAGACAATTCAGGACTACAATGCACTGTTGGGAGCTGAAACATTACACCCTCTTGTTAGTATAACAGACTTTTCCAAACTAAAGTCTATCAAGCATTGTCGGAAGAACTTTGGTTTTTACTGTGTATTTTATAAAGAGCTTAAATGTGGAACGCTACAGTACGGTCGCAACAAATACGATTACCAAGACGGTACATTGGTGTTTATCTCCCCCGGTCAGGTAGCGGGTGTAGATGATGGAGGAGAAACGCTCAATCCCAAAGGACTCGCACTGATGTTTCATCCGGATCTGCTATATGGTACTCCGCTCGCCCGTAGAATGAAGGATTACACGTTTTTCTCTTACGAATCCAATGAAGCCCTGCATATGTCCGAACGCGAACGCCAAATTATCCTCAATTGTTTCAATGAGATAAAAGAAGAATTGGAACACGCTATCGACAAACATACCAAGCAAATTATTGCTTCGAATATAGAAACCCTGCTCAACCATTGTATCCGCTTTTACGAACGTCAGTTCATCACCCGCGAAAATGTTAACCGGGATCTGCTCGGTAATTTCGAACGAATACTAAATTCCTATTATGCCTCAGAAAAGCCACATACTACCGGATTACCGTCCGTCGGATATTGTGCTGAACAAATGCACCTTTCGCCCAATTATTTTGGAGATCTGATAAAAAAGGAAACCGGAAAATCGGCACAAGAATATATTCAGTTAGTTGTTATGGAGAAAGTAAAAGAGCTGTTAGCAGAAAGTAACAAAACCGTCAGCGAAATCGCTTACGAACTTGGTTTCAAGTATCCGCATCATTTGAGCAGAGTATTCAAAAAGGTTACAGGCACCACCCCTAATGAATATCGCCTGCAAGCAGGATAGGTTCTAATCTGATTTCCAAGAAACACATAAAATAAAGAGAGTATCCATGCAGACACTCTCTTTATTTTCCTCAATATCTTTTTTCATTGATAATTTGTCATGATTATAAATTTATCAGAAAGTTAACCATTTCAGGGTCATAATGGGAGAAGAACAGACTTTCTTTTTTATCGAGTCCGGCAATCTCTTCCATATCCTTTGCAGACAAGGTGAAGTCAAATACATCGAAGTTTTCTATCATGCGTTCCTTGCGAGTCGATTTCGGGATAACGATGATATCACGCTGAATAAGAAAGCGCAGAGCTACCTGTGCAACCGATTTTCCATACCGTTCTCCGATTGCTTTCAACACTTCATTAGAGAAGAAATTATTGCGTCCTTCTGCAAATGGTCCCCATGACATGACCTTCGTACCGTATTTCTTCATAATCTCCTGCGGTTTCACTTGCTGGTTGAAGACGTGTGTTTCAACTTGATTCACCGCCGGTTTAATCTCACAAAATTCTGCCAGGTCAATGAAACGGTCCGGATAGAAATTGCTGACGCCAATGGCACGAGCTTTTCCGACCTTGTAAGCCTCTTCCATGGCACGGTATGTACCATAGTAATCATTGAAAGGCTGATGAATAAGCAGCAAATCAACATAATCACTTTGGAGTTTACGCAAGGATTCGTCAATAGAAACTTTTGCCTTTTCGTATCCACCGTTCGAAATCCATACTTTCGTTGTGATAAACAATTCTTCACGTGGTACACCGCATTTCTTGACTGCATTACCCACTCCTTCTTCATTATAATATGCCTGTGCAGTATCAATAGAACGATAACCGACACTAATAGCATCCAGCACACAACGCTCACACTCTTCAAGAGTTACCTGATATACACCATAGCCTAAAATCGGCATTTCAACACCGTTGTTCAATCTTACTGTTTCCATAAATGTACTATTTTAATTATTAAACTCAATACCTCCATACTTATCAATAACAAGATCAATAGTTGAATTGATTTTATTACAGTACAAAATTAAGGAAGAAACATAAATCTGACAGTAGATAAATTACGGGTTGTTCAACCATTATTACTGATTCTATTCAACAGTGAAACTTTCCGACTTAAAGTTACTGTAAAACCTTCCGGAAATTGCTGTAAATTTTAAAACACAATAATCGGGGTCTGTCACTCCTTCGGGATAATACACCGTATCCCCTTCCTGCCATATCATCTCTTTACTGGCAGGATCGGTCAGCACTTCCATAGTACCGCGCAGCATCACCCCTCTAAAGAACCGCGTATCACAAAAGTAAATACAGGCATGATTGTTCTCACGATATTGGGCCACACGCATTGACGAAGTATTTGTAGTCAGATAAATCGTCTTTATCCCTTCCCTCTTTCGGGGTTGCAACATAGCTTTCATATTAGGAAATCCTTCACTGTCTATGGAACCGATAAAGGCCGTTTTCAGTTTATCAATCATGTTCCCTACTGTTTTTTCCGCATCTCTCATCGTTCAATTATTTTAATTGGTTATTATCTGATGCGAAAGTAGGGATATAGAAGACAATCAGTGCAACAAAAAGAAAGGGAGAAATATCACTTTTTACGGTTTATGCGTTTTTCGATAGAGCAATGGCGTTTCTCCAGTATGTTGCCGGAAGCTACGGATAAAATAAGAGACGGTCGAGAAATAAAGTTCAAACGCAATATCCGATATAGAGGAATCTGTATAAGTAAGCAGTCTCTTAGCCTCATCCATTACTTTATTCCGGATATATTGCTTCGCACTAATTCCTTTTGTTGAGGTTATAATCTCATTCAGATAGTTAGGGGTAATACAAAGTTTATCCGCATAATATTGAACAGAATGCTGCTCTTTCAAATGGCTCTCAACCAACTTCATAAATTTGTCAATATGGATATTACCGACTTCTTTGGGTGTAGTCTCTTCTTCCATATTCACTTTCTTATATTCCCGGTCCAACAACATCAGGACTTCGTAAAGTAATGCCCTTAATACATACACATCATTCTGTCTGTACGAATCAATCTCCGTTTTAATATTGTGCAATATCTGAAGGATACGCATATAAAGTTCATCCGGCAACTGTAATTTGGATGATGTCTTTCCCGATTGGAAGAATGATAGATGCTGCACAAAGAGAGAATCCTTAAAAAGAGAAGATAAAAACTCATCTTCAAAAATCAAAGCATAACCATTGACTATGTGACGAGTATCCCAATTCCGAATCTCTCCCGGTTTAGAGAAAAACACATCACGGGAAGCCGCCTCATCAGTCTGATTATCTATCGAAAACCTGCCCTCCCCTTCTGTGACAAACGTGATATCATAGTAAGTCAACGTGTGGACTGAACTCTGAGCGAGGAACTTCTTTACGTATTTCAGTTCGACAACATCTATCAAAAGTTCACTTCCATACTTATTCTTGTAGAAAGTATATCGGGGAATCAAGTTTTTCATTTCGATTACAAAAATAATATTCCTTATCAAATAATCCAAAGACTTTCCGGTTTTGAGAAACACCGAGGTAACAATAGACTATTTAATAAGGAATATCTTCAAATATAGAGAACGAGACGTTTCTTATTTACAGCTTCCGGCCAGATATCCCAGACTTGTCACATCGGCCCCCAAATAATAAGTAATGTACTTCAAAGGGACTCTGTACAGAATATCGGGAATTTCTGATAATAAAGAGAGGTATCTTTCTCTGATCGTCAGTTTACGTGTATTTACATTCATTTCCTCTTTCAAGTAAAACTGATATTCCATCATTTGACGCATCAGATTGGAAAACGTGATGGATGTTGCACACAATTCCTCAATCTCATCTTCGCTGATGTAATAGGCCACACACCTTGTCAGTGTTTTGACAGAATGCTTACTTGTATTGTAGCACAATATAGCGTCACCTTCGGACAGGAATCTGACGGTTTTGTCCTCTCCCTGCTGGGTAGTAAATGTATGCAGGATACCGGAAACGATAATGTACAAGCTCTGCTCGGGCATTGTAGCAGAAGCAATTGTTTCTCCTTTATCCAGATACACTCTTTTCATGCGAGCCAACAGCTCTTTCACTTCCTTTTCTTCAACCTGATACTCAAAACAGAGTTTCTTCAAATAAGCTTCCATACAAATTGATTTTAGTTAATATATCCACTTAAAAACACCTAATTCGACATAGCAGGCATCATTGTGCCTTTCAAATAAACTTTCTTCCGGGTATATCTTAAATACCAGATACAGATCAACAATGAAACCACTGTTGAAACAGGCGGTGCAAAGCCCATGATAAACAGGGAAGAACTGTCTATCTGACTAAACCAGTACGACAACGGAATCCGGAACAGGAAAGTCGCTATCAGACTGTGAATCATCGGGAATAATGAATTTCCCTGTCCGCTGAAGTAAGAGTTTATGCAGAACACAAAACTTACAATGATACAGTCGATACTATATCCCCGCAGATACTCCGCCGCCATTGCCACCACCGCAGCATCTTTGGTAAAGAACGCGGTAAGCGTTTCCGGCAGGAATTGTGAATACACACAAACCGATACACCGAAAACAAGTGCAATTCCTATCCCCGAAGCCAGACAGCGGTTCATCCGCTGTATAAGTCCGGCTCCGTAGTTCTGTGCCGTCATCGTCGCTACTGCCGATGAGATTGCCATCGGAGGTAGCATGGCAAACACTATAATCTTTTCTACGACACCCAAAGAAGCCGATGCGATCACTCCCATCTGATTGACTATAACAGTGATGATCAGAAACGAGATATTGATCAGCGCATCCTGCAACGCAATAGGCGCTCCCAATGTCATGACTTTCTTGGCCAGGTTCCGGTTCAGCCGGATATCTTTCCGGGTAAACTCAAAATGAAATCCGTGCCGATATAAGAACCAAAGAGAGATCACGAAGCTGACTCCCTGCGCCGTTATGGTGGCAACTGCCGCTCCTGTGGCTCCCAAATGGAAATATCCTACCAGTATAAAATCGAGTACAATATTAATCACACACGCCAGCGCTACAAAATAAAGCGGCGTCTTGGAGTCTCCCAACCCGCGCAAAATACCGCATACGACGTTATATCCTACTATAAACAATATCCCGGCCGAACATACAAGGATGTAACTTTTCGTATCCGCCATCGCCTCTATCGGCGTATGCATCAACTCTGCTATCCGACCATGAAAAACCACCATGACCAAAGTAAGCAGCACCCCGATTATTGAAAACAACCATACGGACGAACCGATGGTGAAAGCTACTTTCTTGTCATCCTTTGCTCCGGTAGCTATGGCAATCAGAACGGTTGTTCCTGTCGTAATGCCAAGAATAATCCCCGTGATTGTCTGCATCACCTGACTGCCGATAGCCACAGCCGCCACACTTGCAGAATCATCGTATTGTCCCACCACAAAAAGGTCGGCCCCGCCATAAAGTGCCTGAAGCACATTGGCAATCAGAAAAGGAACCGCAAATTGCAGTAATACTTTCGGAACACTCCCTTGTGTCAAATTTAACTCTTTCATAGTTTTTCAATACTTACTCCTCTTATCTTACTTGTTACAAAATAAAAAAGTGCCGGACAAGCTGAATGATTCACACCATTCATCTTATCCAGCACTATAATTATCTATTATAGCACCCTCCGATGAGGATTTTCTATGCCTGTCCCTATTTTTGGGGTGCAAATATGGGCTTTGTTTTCATAACTACCAAATTATAATCGATAATTATTTTTTCATGATACCATAAGGTATCAATGTGATACCAATTTCAGACCTACAATGGAGCAAATCAATGTGAAGATGAAGAAAAGTCTGCCCCAACTTGCCGGTTCTTTAAAGAAAAAGATACCGATCAGCACCGTACCGGCAGCACCGATACCCGTCCATATAGCATAAGCCGTACCAACGGGCAATGCTTTGGTAACCCTTATCAAAAGGAGCATACTGACGCACAGGGATATCAGCAGTCCTAATGACCACATATATTTCTCTACTCCTACTACTCTGTTTATTTTTCCCAGACAGAAAGTAAATACCAATTCAAGGCATCCTGCCAAAATCAAAAGAATCCAATTCATAACACTTCTTTTTTTTGATTGCAAAGGTCATGAATTTCCGGCGCCCTTCATTTTACATTTGTAAAAAAGGGATTTTACAAAGTTTAAAAAATCATCTTATCTTCGCACGGATTCTGCTTAGATTGACCTGTGAGATGCCTAAATAGGAAGCTATAATCCCCAATGGGACACGTTGAAGTATATCGGGATATTCGGATATCAGTTCCTGATACCTCTCCAATGAGGTTTTGAATTGCCTTGATATAAACAGCTTTTCCGATTTGATGCATTCTCTCTCGGCAAACTTCCGTCCCCAGTTGGCTATATGTATATCTTCCAGATAAAGATTGTGCAATTTATCGACACTGAGTTCATACAGGACACTGTCTTCCAAAAGTTCAATATTCTCATATCCTGCCCGATTATCATGAAGAGTTTGCAGAGGGAAGATTGCATCCCCTTCTTTCCCGAACCAGAAAGTAACCTTCTTATCCGACTGATAGGTATAGGCATGCAGCATCCCTTTCTTCATCAGATAGAACTTAGAGCTTTTATGGTTTGCCCGGAACAGATGGAAGCCTTTAGGATAGGCTACTTCGGGAGCATCGCTTAGTAAAGCCTCCTTTGAAGCATCCGGCAGTTTGTATATATGGTCAATTATATCATGTATATCCATAAATGTAGTTTTATTCCAAGCGCTTCGCTATTCTTTTCAGCATAGAACGGATGATGATTTTATGAAAAGGGCGAATAAAGAAGAAGTACAACCGGCCAAACCAATTATTATACTTTACAACCGTTGTTATTGTAAACGTCTGTCCGTCAGCTTTCTTCTCCCCATGCCACAAAGATGCATGAAACGTCAGATGCTTATCAGGCATACCGAAAACAACCTCATTCTGATTTTTCTCACAGATTGTATCTTCAAAACGCATACCAACCTCCAAACCCAATGGCTTGACTATCGCATTCCTTAACTTCATCAATCCATTCACCCAACCGGGAGATTGGGTAAAAGCCATATCAAAAAACTCATCGGAAGTGATTGCTTTTTCACTGACTACGTTCCTTGAAAAAGAATCGCAATAATCTGCCGGAAGGTAGCCGGCTATCAAACTGTCTTGGGGTATATTCTGCTCTTTCATCATCTTCAGCCATACCTTAATAATATGGTTTGCCAAAAGTAGTTACTTTAGACAGACAAACAATGGCTTTGCCCGATTTTCTGCTATCACCTCCTGTCTGCCCGACAGATATTACTATTACTTATTCACAAACTGAAGGTCATAAATGAATATATACAGCAAGGGCTGCCCTTTCACGGAGCAGCCCTCACCATTCTATTTACATCTCTTGTTTTTAGTCTTCAATCGTACATATACTTACACGGTTCCAATCCGGTTCGGTAAACATATCACCTACGCCCTGACCTTCGGCAGTGATACGAGAAGCATTGATCTTGTATTTATTGACCAGGATAGTCTTTACGGCTTCCGCACGTGCAGCGGCAATTCTTGCATTGACTTCAGCACTACCTTCCGGAGAAGCATACCCCTTGATGACTACTTTTGCATCAGCATATTTCTTCAGATAAGAAGCTACGCGTTCCACATTCGGCAACTGTGAAGCATCAACCGATGATTTACCCTGTCTGAAAGTAATGATAGATTCAGGAACACGGGCAGTTTTCACTACAGTCTCCACCGGAACGACCTTGGTACGGCATTCTTCCAGTTCTTGCTGCAATCCGCTGATTTTTTGGTTGGCGCTGTTGAGTTCGCCGTCCTTATTATTCACCTGTCCGCGGAGGGCATTGATAGAAGCATTCAAATCGTCGATTTCACCCTGGTTGTAAACTCTTACTTCGGTGAAGTAACGGTTTCCTGTACTGCTCTTGAAGTGGTAAGTCAGTCCGGCAGTCAGTTCAAATGCTGCATTATTGGCATTGAAACGGCTCTTTGCCTGATTGAAGTCCCCTTGCATATCATATACGATGGCAGGTTTCAGTCCCAATGTCCAAGCCTTGCTTTCGCCCAGATTAAAGTTCAGATTCAATCCGAAACGGGTTGACCATGAGTTCTGGTCGCCATCACCATTCACATAATAATGTAACCATCCCGCACCGGCTACTGCCTCCACTTCAAACAAACGAGGAGTGCCGTTGTAACCTGCAAACAGGTTCATCAGATTCACTTTACCCAACAGACTGACATCCGAGGCATCAAAAGCTGTTTTACTTGGAGTGGTATTGATATACCCCATACCCTGAAATCCTAAACCGAAAACAGGAGTCAACTGTTTGGAAAGACCAACTCCGAAAGCCGGACGTGCATTCTTAAAGAAAGCGCTGTGAGTGAGAGGAGTAATTGCACCTGCATTTACTTCTACAGACCAATTATCTGCAAACTTTGTACCTTCTACAACAGATTGGGCTTTTGCTGTAAATGTGCCCAATACCATAGCTAATAGAATAATAGATTTCTTCATAATCATACGTTTTAAATTGTAATGTTTCATTTGCTAAATCATTAGAAATGTTTTATTTGCTCATGCCTAACTTTTTAGTTCATCATTTATTTTGTTATTCACTTTAAACAACATACAATATGAATTATTAGTTCACGGAGCAAGAGGCGAATTAACATCTATTTTGTTTCTTAGGAATATTAAAAATAGACCTATAGATGAGATAATGAACATCATACAAGCAAATAACACAAAATATACAGTGAAAGCAGAGGTACAAAGATAAAATCGGCTGTAATTTCCATCAGCAATTGTCGAAAGAAAAACAATAAGGGGCATGATGCAGCAATAAGATGTAGTCCGGTCATAATTTCATTCACGAAGAACAGTAGATACGAAAAACGGATTTCATATTAACAGTTTAAACTTATCCATAAAAAAGAGGTTTCCAGCACAAAGCAGCGCTCAAAAAGAGGTTTTACTCCATTCTTTTAAAGGAATGAACGCTCCCTCACCGACCAACGGTCCGTTGGTTTAAAACCAAGGCAAGGTTTCATTTAAAGGGAAGACGCTTACCATTGCTTGTTATAATGCATATAATGATTATTTAGATGCAGAAATATGTCCGAAAACTGCATATTATTTCATTATCATATGCACTTTTTTCTCTATTTGATGGAATTTATACTCATCGAGGCCAATACAATTATTAAAAATGGAACATACATCATATTTATCCTTCCTCCACTAACCAGCGACTTAAGTTGCGTTCTTCCTTGCTGAACTCCGCACCTATTTTCACCATACGGCATCCATCAGCGATATACGGTATGAGATAGCCGCGATTATCAATCTGCGCCAACGCTTCTTCCGCAGTACCATTGAGTTTAAATTCGAAGACGTAGACAGTATCTGCCGTTTTCACCACAGCATCAGCACGTCCTGAGGCACTTTGCACTTCAGCGTTAATAAACTGCCCAAGAAGCTTGAAAACGAGATAGAATACCACTTGATAGTGGCGCTCCGTCTTGTCATTCAGTTCGTAAGGGAAATCGGCAAAGAAAGCACGAAGACGGGTGAGGAAAGCTTCAACGTCTCTTGCCCTGAGTTCTTTCACAAATTGTCCGATATAAAACGGAGCTTTCGTTTCACTCAACGAGGTGTAAAAGGGAGTGATAAAATTAAGAAATCCATATTTCACTTCATCATTAGGATACCCCAACTTATAGAGACGCAACTCTGTGTCATATCCTTTAATAGTCAGATATCCACTTTGATAAATCATTGGTACGGGGTTGTTCACGTCAGCACGGTCGTCGGTAAGAGAGGCAGCAGTTACTTCCAGTCCGTCCAACTCACGCAAGTCATAATGCGTCTTCTTCAGCATTTCGGCAAGGAAAGTCGGCGTACCGCTGGCAAACCAATAATTCTCAAACATTCCGCTCCTGAGCACATTCAGTATACTGAACGGATTATACATACCTTCCTTGCGGAGATAGTTGAAGTGATATCCGTCATACATACGGGTGAGATATGCCATACAGTCTTCATTTGTCAAATCATTCCTTTCCGCCAACCGTTTTAATTCCGGGACGAAACTAGCTTCAATTTCAGCACGAGTCATACCACAAAGAGCATTGTATTGCGGATCGAAACTGATATCGATCAGTTGATTGAGAGTGCTGAAGATACCCATTTGAGCAAATTTGGTCACTCCGGTGATAAAGACAAAGCGTAACCACGGATCGGCGTCTTTCAGTACAGTGTAAAAGGCAGTTAGCATTTCACGAAACTTGCCCTGCAACTCCGGATTGTGCATAGAACGGAGCAACGGCTTATCGTATTCGTCAATAAGGACAACCACGCCACGACCAGTCTGCCGATAAGCCTCTTTAATAACTTGCATGAAACGACCGGAATAACTTAAACCTTCCTCACAGACTCCGTAGACTTTCTCCCAACTACGAAGTTGTAATTCAAGCCCGTTTCTCAACCCTTCTATTTCAGAGTAATCCTCAGCATTAAGACTAAGATGCAGCACAGCGTGCTCGTGCCATTCTGTTTCATACTGCTCGATGGCAAGTCCTTCAAAAAGTTCTTTCTTTCCACAAAAATACGCTTCCAGTGTGGAAAGCAACAAACTTTTGCCAAAACGACGTGGGCGACTTAGGAAATACGGATTGCCTGTGGAGGCTAGTTCGTAGACAAATGCTGTTTTATCGACATATAAATAACCGTCACGACGGAGTCTTTCAAAACTCTGTATTCCGATAGGAAGATTGCGGCGGGGGCCTTTTAAACGGTCAATGATATCCATAATTTCTTCTCTTTAATAAGTGAATCCTTTGCAAAGATAACAAATCTTACAGTGAATCGGTTATCCGACAACGGTTTTATTATCCTGCTCTACAAAGTTCCCGGCAAACGGGAGATATGCATAGAAAAATTACTCAAGCATAATATCAGCTATTATTACCATAAATACGTGGTTTTCTGTTCTTCAAGGAAAGAAGATACGAAAAAAGGGAACAAATTACTACATAAACATAGATCACGTTTATAATAAATTCTGTGACCGTTTATTATAAACGTCCCCTTCGTTTATTATAAACTCAAAAATAAAAAATCATGGGAAATGAATTAAAATTATGCAACAAAAAAGGTTGCAAACTCCATAAAGTTCGCAACCTTTGCTCTATATTTATCTTTCCAACCTCTAGAACGAGCTAAAGAAATATGTTATATTAGTCCTAATATTATACCATTTATCATTCGTTTTACGCCCATATTATATCTATTTTTTCATTCATTATTCATTGATTTCATACTTTCCCGAACTACAAATATACAACATAAAATGGCGTTTGTCAAGTCCCGGATGGATTTTAACCGCCTGCTTTCCGGGAATATGAACGTCTTTGTTATTTTTCCGGAATCACTTCATTCAGGCAGGCTATGGCGTTGAGAGTGCGTGGATATCCGATGTAAGGCAAGAGCTGCGTCACGACAGCCAGCAAAGTATCTTTATTATTACCTACATTGACATTTCCTTGTATGTGCCCTTTCACCTGTGATTCACAGCCTCCCAAGGAAACAAGGATGGAGAACGTCAGCAGTTCCCGTGTCTTCACGTCCAGTCCACCGCGTGTCTGGTAGTCACCGAAACAGTTGGCGGAGAGATAACGCTGGATATGCTTTTGGTTTTCGGGAGCGTTTTTATGCATTTGGTCTATCCGTTCGCCGAAAATGGATTTCTGCAACGCCAGTCCTTTGTCGAAACGGGTTTCGGCAGAAACGACCGCTTGTCCCTCTAAAGGAAGACGTACACCGTGGGCAAGCAGCACCTCATTAGTGATGCCGACAAAGTCCATCACTTTAGCCATGCCTGCATAGGCTACTGCCTGGTAAAGGATTTCCTTTATTTCTATCGGAGTAATACCTGCATTGAGAGCGCTTTCAAGCATCATCCGGTATTCGGTCTGTGCCTGTGAAGCAATATTGGATGCCAATGTTACTATGAGGCGGGTTTTCGTATCCAGGTCGCCGTATTGCTGCACCTCCTTTGTGAAATTGCCAAATATTGCATCCAGTTCGGGGTCAGTGGCGCTTAGTCCGGTTCCTCCGTTATCTTTCGTAGCTTCGGCATACTGCTGGTCGTCTACCCGTTCCAGCCAAATATTCTTGTTGGTCTGCGGATTGCAGCCGATAGCCAGATGCGAAAACCAACTATCGGGGGCGGCACCGTGCCAATGTTCTATGTCCGGTGCTATTTCAACCACATCACCTGGGAGCAGGCGGCGTGCCGCTTTGCCACGTTCCTGATAATACCCCACACCTCCGACAGCAATGAGGATTTGTCCGCCCGTATGGCTGTGCCAATTATTTCGGCAGCCGGGTTCAAAAGTAACGTTGGACATGGGTACATTCAAGTCTTTGTTACCGGTCAGCGGTGCCAGCCAGGATTCTCCTGTAAAATATTGCTTGAATCCCGTATTTTCCTTTCCTAACGGAAATGCGCTGATGTTCTGAGGTACTTCTTCTTTTTTCATACTCTGTGCATTTATAGATTGCATCGGGATTTGCAGAAATCCGATGACTGTTACAAAAATAAAAAATAATTTTCTCATACTGTGACGTCTATGGTTTATTATTTAAGAACTCTCTGATAATGCAAAATTAGCTGTTCTGATCCAACTCTTTATAATACAAATTACGGATATAAAAACCAAAATTACTGATTTATAGTACTGCCTGTCATTTACTTCATCTTTAGTCCGGGAATGAGTGGCGTAGCATCAATCAGTTCGAGCATCTGCACCATATCAAGTGTACCTTCTTTGTACTTCTTAAAATGAGGTGTGGCAATATGACTCTTATAGGCCGCTTCATCGGCATAGATTTCAAGAATAGTCACGTGGTTGGGGCGTTCTTTCTCCGCTACGGCATACAGTACCAATACGCCCGGTTCCAACCGCATCGAGACTTCGATCTCCTCTTTCAGATAAGTATTGTATTCTTCCAGCCGTTCCGGATCGATTATGATGCGTGACAACCGCACCATATTGTTTCCGGCGGCGGATGGTTCGACCGGTCTGATTACGTTTGCCGAAGCGGTTGCTGCAAACAATAGAAAAACAATCAGTAACTTCTTCATTTTGCTAATTTATTGTCGTTCGAATTTCACTGCCACATTGCCCGGAACGTTCAATGCATCTATTCCATCACCGTCAATGCGGCCAATCTTTATCAAGTCATTGCTTTGCGACCCGCTTTTACAGAAGATCGCCACATTATTCCACGGCACATAGATTGTAATATCACCGGGCACAGGCGCACAGCCACGGGTCACTCCTGCCGTAGTCAGTACAGGCGACGGATAGAAAATTTTCTCTGTGATATTATTATAATCATTCAGCGTCACTTCAAGCGGCAGGCGCGAAAGAAAGTCCTGCGCTGCGGCATTGTCTTCCATCGTAGCAGTAATGGTACGGTTACCGACTGTAATCTTCACAGTCATAGAAGTAGACGGATGATTGTTTTCCCGACTCGCACCGAGTGCTTCGAGCCATGTCCGTATCCGGTTTCCCATCTGCGAAAGTGTCGAAGAAGTCAGAAGCAGGGTTTCGGTGAAAATGGCACCGGAGCAAAGCGTCCGCGCCTCGTCAACTGATGCAGAGATGCCGCTGCTGCCACTGCTGGCAAAAAGAGCGATACGCTTACCTGCAAGTTTCGAAGCATGATTATGCAGGAATGTCTGCATCGGTGTGGCCATGCTACCGTACCAAATCGGATAGCCGACAAACACGATATCATAGTTGCCAAAATCTTCAACCGAAGTTTTAATCGCCGGATAATCCCCCTGACGGATAGCAGCCAGCTCTTCCTGTGCACGGTTGAGCATCCCATTATAATCGCTTTCATAAGGTGTTTGCGGTTCCACTTCCAGGATATCGCAATCGAGTGTTTGCTGAATCTGTTGCGCCATACGCTCCGTGCTGCCGGTGCGCGAACAGTAAAGTACCAGATATCGCCCGTTACCGCCCGGAATGGGGGTTGTCGGGTCTGTAGAATCGTCCTCGTCTCCACCATCGGAATTTCCCGGTTGTCCCGGCTGTTCCGGAAGAATCGGATCAGCGTTTGAGCCGTCGCAAGCCGCCATCGGCATCATCGTCAGCATCATCAATGGAATTAATAGAATCTTTTTCATATTACTATCTCTTTTCAATGTTAAATTACCGGTTACAAAGTTACGGGGAATGGTCCAGCCCGGATGTAGACGATTTACGGATATTTATACCCCAATCATGGATTTTGATGAGAGAGCAAAAAATTTAAAGAGAAAAGAATTATATTTGTAACGCATTAAAAAAACAGATTGTGATATGGAAGAGAATACTAAAGAAATGATTGTAATAGACAACGTTGACCGTTACAACGAAATCTTCGGGCTTGAAACCAGACATCCGTTGGTCAGCATCATCGATCTGACAAAATCCACTACGTGGCCCACACGTGCGTGGTTTCGTTACGAAGTGTATGCACTATTCTTGAAAAATGTAAAATGTGGTGATATTAAATATGGCCGCCAATATTACGACTACCAAGACGGAACCATTGTCTGTTTCGCTCCCGGACAAATCACCGACCTGGAAATGCTGCCAAATATTCAGCCCAACGCGCATGGTATTCTTTTTCATCCCGACCTTATACGTGGCACTGCGCTCGGACAAGAAATAAAGAAATACTCCTTCTTCTCCTACGAAACCAACGAAGCACTCCACATTTCCGAAGAAGAACGGCAAACAGTGATGGACTGCCTGCAAAAAATCACCATCGAACTGGAACATTCCATCGACAAACACAGCCGCCGACTGATCTGCGCCAACATAGGATTGCTGCTCGACTACTGTATGCGCTTTTACGAACGCCAGTTCGACACACGAAACGGAGTAAACAAAGACATCATTGTCCGCTTCGAACATCTGCTCAACGAATATTTCGAAGGAGATGCCCCGCAAAATCAAGGGTTGCCATCGGTCAAGTACTTCGCTGATAAAGTATTCCTTTCCGCTAACTATTTCAGTGACATGGTACGTAAACAGACCGGTAAAACCGTCTCTGAATATATTCAGGATAAAATGATCGGATTAGTGAAGGAACAACTGTTGTCTACGGACAAGACCACCAGCCAGATTGCTTATGAAATCGGATTCCAGTATCCGCAGCACCTTAGCCGGATGTTCAAACGGATTGTCGGGATGACTCCCAATAAATTTCGTCTGCAATCCTGAAACGCTTCAATCTCAATCTTCTATCTGTTTTATAATTCTGCAAGGATTACCAACTGCCAAAACATTGTCCGGAATAGATTTTGTGACTACACTCCCTGCCCCAATAGTAGTATTATCACCAATAGTCACTCCGGGAAGAATGATGCATCCTCCACCGATCCACACATTCTTGCCGATAACTACCGGAGCTGTTTGTGACTTCCAGAAAGTACTGTCGCCGGAGATTCTCTCCGACGCCTTCGTGGAATGGTAGACAGTATAAATATGTACACCGGGACCGATTCCCGAATAATCGCCGATAGTAATCTCATTGCAGTCAAGAAAAACACAGTTCATGTTTATCTCGACATTATTCCCAATGTGAATATTCTCACCATAGTCCACAAAGAAAGGGGCACTAATCCAGACATTATCACCTCTTGAGCCTATCAGTTCATCTAATAAGTCAGATATTTTACTGGTATCAGTAGTGAGCGTATTGTTATACTCCTGCTGAAGCTGCTTTGCTTTATGCCATCTTGTCAATAGCTCGTTATCAGCACAATCATAAACTTCTCCCGCCAGCATTTTTTCTTTTTCCGTCTTCATATCTTAAGCAATCAGTTCATTCATCATGCTACAAATATAAGAAATTATTTCAACGCCCGCCTCATTCTGTTTAGTCCTTCTATCAGCCGTTGCCGCGGACAAGCGATATTGATGCGGATGAATCCTTCACCAGCCTCTCCATACAGGCTGCCTTCATTCACCCAAAGTTTTTCCTTCTCCAGCAGAGTTTTCACTATTTCTGCCGACGGTTGTTTCCGTACCGAGCAATCTACCCATACCAAATAGGTACCTTCCAATGGCATCACCGGAAATTCGGGAAAATATTCATCAAAGTAAGCCCTTAAATAATGGTAGTTGGCAAACAGGTATTGGTTAAGTTCTTCCAGCCATTCCGCACCGTCATTGTAGGCAGCTATCAAGGCTTCTACACCAAACGGATTTACATCACAGACTTCATTTATATTGATTGCTTTGTCTATTTTCATACGGATATCAGCGTCGGCAGAAACAATATTGGCAATCTGAAGCCCCGCCAGATTAAAGGCTTTACTAGGCGAGGTGCAAGTAACGGAATGCATCAAAAGCTCTTCTGAGACAGATGCAAAAGGGATATAAGTATGTCCCGGAAAGACAAGTTCGCAATGAATCTCGTCCGCAACTACCCATACATTATTCCGAAGACAGATTTCCCCCAAGCGAGTCAGTTCCTGCTTTGTCCAGACTCTTCCGGCAGGATTGTGCGGATTACATAATAGCAGGACTTTTACACTCGGGTCAGCCGCCTTCCGTTCCAAATCAATAAAGTCTATCTGATACGTTCCGTTCATGTAAATCAATGGATTTGCAACAACCTCGCATCCGTTATTGCGGATGGAGGAGAAAAAGCAGTTATAGACAGGTATCTGCACGATTACTTTATCACCGGGAGATGTCAGTGCCTTGATGACAGCCGACAGGGCCGGTACTACTCCGGTCGTATAAATAATCCATTCTTTTTCAATCTGCCAGCCATGACGTCCGGCAAACCATCCTGTTATCGCCTCATAGTAAGCATCGGGCACACGCACATATCCGAAGATACCATGTTCCACCCGTTTCTTCAGTGCTTCCACGACGGGGGGAGCTGTACGAAAGTCCATATCAGCCACCCACATCGGCAACACATCGGCATCTGCGGCAGAATCCCATTTATAAGAGTTCGTGCCTCTGCGCGGAATTATTTCATCGAAATTATACCGCATATCTCAATCAAAACAAGTCAGGTCATCCCAAAGTTTCAGTTCGCAATCCGCGGGAGATTTCAAATTCTCATCCAAAATAATCGTTCCGAAGCTCTCGGCAATGATACGTCCCGTACGTGGGTTCTTCACGCTATGAACAGGACTTTTAATCGTTGCCTGCACGCTGCTATGTTCGAAAGCAAGGTCAGCATCATCCGCCATCATACAATTTTCCATTATCAGGTCATGTGCGTAGCAAAGCGGTTGTGTACCCGAGATTTTACAATTCACCAAACGTAAGTTTTTAGAATGCCAGCCCAGATATTCACCGTCCAGCACAGAATCGTAGACTGTCACATTCTCCGTATTCCAAAATGCATCCTTCGAATGGATTTCAGCATGGCGGATTTCTACGTTCTTGCAATATTGGAAGGAGTAATTACCATTCAATACAAAATTCTTGATGCGGATGTCTTCTCCATGTATAAAGAGATAGTCTCCTTTATCTATCTTCACATTGTTCAGTTCTACATTCCGGCAATACCAGAGTGTTTCCAAAGCATTGGGCAACTGTACATTTTCGAGTTCGACTCCGTCCATTTCGCGAAACATCTTCGGTGCCTCCACTAATGTATCCTTCATCTTCAGATTTTTGGAATACCAAAGTGCGGCACGTGCTCCTTCGGTAAAAAGGCAATTTTTAACTACAAAACCATCATTATGCCAAAACGGATATTTTCCCTCGAAACGACAGTTTACCGCTTCTATATCACTGCACTCTTTCAGTGCCGATTCACCGGCATGAATGGTTACTTCTTCCAAATAAAGTCCGTGGGATGCGAACAAAGGACGTTCGCCTTCGTAATGTGTATTTTTAATTTGTTTCATGATTTGATTGTCTTTTATTGAATAGTTATCTGTTTTTCCTGTTCATACTTATTTCTTCAGATATTCCTTAAAGAAGGATTCCAGTTTATCGAATGGTATAAGACCCACACGGTCGTAAAGGTCTACATGACCTGCACCGGGTACGATGTACAGTTCTTTGGGTTCGGCAGCCAGTCGGTAGGCATCTTCACTAAATTCACGTGAGTGAGCATTCTCTCCGGTTATGAAAAGCATAGGACGGGGAGAAATAGTCTCAATATCTGCGAAAGGATAGAAATTCATGAATTTCACGTTGCTCGAAAGTGTGGGATGTGTGGTAGTCATCGGAGTTGCCCCTTCGGGAGTAAACTCTCCCCTCTGAGTACGGTAGAACTCATAAAATTCGCGTTCTATCGGACCGGAGTTTTCTGTCACTTCGTGTACAGTGCCACCGGTATATTTAGTTTCTCCGCCCAAAAACTCTGTATAGCGCTGTTCTGCTGCCTCAGCCATGATTTGTTTCCGTTGTTCTAAAGTCAGCGTATGTTTCAGTCCGTTGCGGCTGGCTGTACCCATATTGTACATGCTGATGGTTGCAATCGCTTTCAGACGAGGGTCTATCTTGGCCGCACTGATAGCGAAACTTCCGCTGCCACAAATTCCGATTACACCTATATTATTTCGGTCGATGAACGGACGTGTACCCAAAAAATCTACTGCGGCACTGAAGTCCTCCGCATATACCTCCGGCAAAACAGCATTGCGCGGCTCACCTTCACTTCCACCCCAAAAAGACAAGTCGATGGACAGCGTTACAAAACCACGTTCTGCCATTTTGGTAGCGTACAGGTTCGCACTCTGTTCCTTGACCGCTCCCATCGGATGTCCGACAATAATGGCAGGATATTTCTCTCCCTCTTTCATGGTCTTCGGCAAAACCAGATTGCCGGCTACTTTCATTTTATACTGGTTAGAAAAAGAAACCTTTTCTACCTTTACCCAATCACTTTTATAAAAGTTATCCGCATCAGCCTGTGCGAAAGAAAAACTGGTTCCAAGCATCATAATAAATACAGCGGTTAATAATAATATTCGTTTCATATCTCTTATACTTAATAATTAATGAATTGATTGTCTACTTTCTACATGGCAAAAATACGGTGAAATAAAGAGAGTGTTTGTAGATGAATTACTGACATTATTACCCCAATTACGGATTATATATTTTTCATCATTCCGTTATTATATATAATGATTACGCGTGCGTGGTACCTATATAACAGTATATTCAGATAAAAAGAATCAAACTTGCAAAAGAGCATATTGTTGATATAGAGGAAGTCCTATTTTCTGTTTTATCAAGCCTATTTTTAGCGGAACTGTAATATAGGTAAAAGAATCCGTAATTCATATACAAACAGATTTCAAATCCGGCAGTATCTTTGCAGTGAAATAAAAATATAGGTATAAACATAAAAAAACAAATTGATATGTATTTAGAAAATATTTACTCTCCCGAAGACGTAAAGAAGTTATCATTTCAGGAACTGAATGATTTAAGTCATGAAATCCGTACATCACTCTTACAAAAACTGAGTGCACACGGCGGGCACTTCGGCCCTAACTTCGGAATGGTAGAAGCGACCATTGCCCTGCACTATGTTTTCAATTCGCCGAAAGATAAAATTGTATATGATGTATCACATCAGAGTTACGTACATAAGATGCTGACCGGACGTAAAGATGCTTTTCTCCATCCTGCTGAATATGATAATGTATCCGGCTACTCAGAACCACAGGAAAGTGAACATGATTTCTTTGTGATCGGTCATACTTCTACTTCTGTCAGCTTGGCAAGCGGACTGGCGAAAGGACGTGACCTGACAGGTGGCAACGAAAATATCATCGCTGTAATAGGCGACGGTTCACTAAGCGGAGGCGAAGCCTTCGAGGGACTGGACTACGTAGCAGAACTCGGTACTAACATGATTATTATTGTCAATGACAATCAGATGTCCATTGCCGAAAATCACGGAGGTTTATACAAAAATCTGAAAGATTTGCGCGACAGTAACGGTCAATGTGAATGCAACTTCTTCAAAGCGATGGGGCTGGACTATATGTACGTGAATGACGGTAATCATGTGGAAGCACTGATCGAGGCTTTCTCCAAAGTTAAAGATATACAGCATCCGATAGTAATCCACATCAATACATTAAAAGGCAAAGGTTACGAGCCTGCAGAACAGGACAAGGAGACCTATCACTGGCGCACTCCGTTTGATATAGAAACCGGAAAATCAAAAATGAACGACGACGCAGAAGATTATAGTGAAGTAACCGCTCAATATCTGCTGAAAAAAATGAAAGAAGACAAGCGTGTAGTTACTATTACTTCGGGCACCCCCGCTGTTCTGGGCTTCACTCCCGACCGTCGTCAGGAAGCAGGCAAGCAGTTTGTAGATGTCGGTATTGCCGAAGAGCATGCAGTGGCACTTGCTTCCGGTATCGCAGCCAATGGCGGAAAACCGGTTTACGGAGTGTACAGCACCTTTATACAACGCTCTTACGACCAGCTCTCGCAAGACCTCTGCATCAATAATAATCCGGCAGTTCTGTTGGTATTCTGGGGGACATTATCCGGTATGAATGATGTAACCCACCTCTGTTTCTTCGATATTCCACTTATCAGCAATATCCCCAATATGGTCTATCTGGCCCCAACCTGTAAAGAGGAATATCTCGCCATGCTGGAATGGAGCATCCGCCAAAATGAGCATCCGGTGGCTATCCGTGTACCTGCCACAGATGTAATCAGTTGCGGTGAACCGGTGGAATCCGACTATAGCAATCTCAATCGTTATAAAGTCGCCCACCGCGGCTCCAAAGTAGCAATCCTTGCATTAGGCTCCTTTTTCGGATTAGGGCAATCGGTTCTGTCACTGCTGAAAGAAAAAGCCAACATTGATGCCACCCTTATCAACCCCCGCTACATCACAGGTGTGGACAGCGAACTGATGGACGAACTGAAAGCCGACCACGAATTAGTGATTACACTGGAAGACGGAGTTCTGGATGGTGGTTTCGGTGAAAAGATTGCCCGTTACTATGGCGCTACAGATATGAAAGTGCTCAACTACGGAGCTAAAAAAGAATTTGTAGACCGCTATGATATACAGGAGCTGCTTCGTGCCAACCATCTGACGGATGAGCAGATTGTAGAAGATGTCCTATCACTCATTGGCTGATAAGTCAAAACCAGTTCATTATATATTTCATGTAGGTTGATGTATCCGTTCGTTATGGGATCACATCAACCTACATTCATTTTCACTTAAATCCATAACCCCTTCCGATAATTAAGAGGAGTCTGCCCCATATTTCTCTTGAAAAACTTACAGAAACCGGCAGCATCGCTAAAGCCAAGCCGGGAAGCAATATCCCCTACCGTAGATTTAGTGGAACTCAGCAAGGTACGGGCTTCCATGATCAGTAACTCATTAATAATCGTATTCACACTTTTTCCCGTTCCTGCACGAACGATACGTGCAAGGTACTGCTCACTGATGGCCAGCTTATCCGCATAGAAACTAACGAAATGCTCTTCTCTGAAATTTCGGGTAACAAGCGCATGAAATTCCTGTAAAACATGGTCTTTACGACCGACCTCCTTTTTTATGATGGTCTTTCGGGAAAGAAAATCGGCTATATCCAAAAATAAGGCATTGCAAGCCGCCTGTATTCGCCGGAAAAGAAACTGATGTTTTATATTCAGCAAACGCATCAACACTTCCAGTTCATTACGAATGATTTGAGCTTCGTATGCGGTCAGCTGTATGGTATATTGCTTATTCTGCCTCATCGTTGCCAACAGAATAGCCGTAATCTGGGTAAGATAAGAATCATCCGTCCGCATGGACTCGGAAATGGAGAGGGTGATAAACTTAATATCCGGACTCGAATAAAGATGATCGGTGAGATAATTCGCTCCATGAACAAGCAACATATCAGACTCTATCGCTATAAATTCCCCATTCAGCAAAATCTCGGAACGACCTTCAAGAACGAGTATCATATAAAGTTCACGATTAAAGTAACGTTCGTTTTCCGGATAGCTCCTGTCCTTATATTCACTCATAAAGCAGACTACCTCCTCTTTATAATGAGGAATTTCCGGATGTTCCTTTAACAACTGCCTATTATCAAAAATACGAGATTTTACCATTTATACCTCCTTCTTTTCGACGTAAAAATACAATTTGTTTCGGATATGACAAAAACTGTGTGGAATTGGATAACTTATATCAGACAAAAAAACGGGACCTTTGCATATTCTTCTTTATAGAATGAAGAAAAATACGATTATATAAGATAGTAAGATATGGGAATGAAAGACGTTTTTAAAAGGTATTTGGTATTTGTTATCGGATTGTATTTTCTGGCTGCCGGAATAGTGTTGATTGTGCGTTCTGCATTAGGAACCACACCTATATCCAGCGTCAATTATGTGCTAAGCCTGAACAGCCCTTTATCATTAGGAACTTGTACGTTCCTGATCAATATGCTGCTTATCCTGGGACAGTTCTGGATCATCAGAAAAAATAAGACCCGACAGGACACCATTGAAATACTCCTTCAATTGCCGTTCTCTTTTATCTTTTCAGCATTCATTGATTTTAATATGGCGCTCACCAGTAATCTGCATCCCGACAATTACGGGATGTCAATAGCCTTATTACTTACAGGATGTATGATACAATCCATAGGAGTCGTACTCGAGCTCAAACCCAAAGTAGCAATGATGAGCGCAGAGGCTTTTGTAAAATACGCCTCCCGCCGTTATAACAAAGAGTTCGGAAAGTTCAAAGTCTGTTTTGATGTTACGCTGGTCACTCTGGCAGTCATACTCTCTCTCCTGCTTTCGCAATGTATCGAAGGTGTTCGCGAGGGGTCTCTTATCGCCGCCTGCATCACCGGATATATCGTCAGCTTCCTGAATCAGAAAATAATGACAAGGAAGACTCTCTACAAATTATTACCTGTATTGAAATAAGTTTTCTCTAGCTCACTACCAGCAACGTTTCCATCTGTCTGACGATATAAGGTTTCCACTGAACCAGGATATCCTCAAAAGTATCATCCTTCTCCAAAAAGAAAGAAGCACTGAGATTCTTTGTCAGGAAAGGAACTGTCAATGCACTATAAAAAGTATAGAATACGAATGGCAAAGGAACTGTTTTCAGTCTCCCGTCATTCATTTCTTCCTGTAAAACATCCATGATTTTATGGAGATATTGTTCCAAGCGCAACTCCTTGATAGTAGCGCTTAAATGGTTCATATCACGATGCATCTCCCTCACCATGAACAATGGCAAACATGGATTTTCCTTGAATACTTTATAATAAGCATCTACAATTTCACCGATACTCTCGGAGACAGGTTTGTCCTGCTGAATGATTATATCATGTATTTTGGGAATAAAAGAAAGTATGATGTTACCAAAAACGGCCTGAAACATCTTATCCTTCGTCCGGAAATAATAGTGAAGTGCCGGTCTGTTGATACCTACTTTAGCAGCGATATCACTCATACTGGTTTCCGCGAACCCATTCTCTATAAATAGTTCTTTGGCAGCCTCAATTATCTTTTTCTCCAAATCTTCATTATTATTAGTTGTTGTCATAATTCATTGTCGCATTTTTCAGATTATCAATAAACAAAAGCATACGGTTTGTTATGTTTACGTCGCTCACACCACTATCAAAGTCTAAAGATAGCAAATTTATATCCGGATAGAAACTTTTTATACGTTTTTCGACTCCTCTGGATACGATATGATTCGCTATGCAGCCAAAAGGTTGCAAACTCACTACATTGTTCACCCCTTGCCGGGCGTAAGACACGATTTCGGCCGGCAACAACCAGCCTTCACCGAATTGGGCATTCAGCGAAATAACGCTTTTAGCTCCTTCCGCTTCTTCAAAGATATCATTGAAGGGAACAAAGTAACGGAACTTACTTGCTGTCTCATTTATTTTATCAATCTGTTTCTTTACAAACTTGTAAATCCAGTCGTAAATAAACTCAGGCAACTGTCTGTTTTTTATGTAAGAATCCGTATTGACTTTCCTGTTCACAACCCCCTGCATGAAAAAGTCAGCCAGAATCGGCGGAACTACTTCTATCTTTCGGCCTATCAGCCAATCAATGATCTCTTTTTGTGCGAAAGGATTGAATTTCAAGAAGATTTCTCCTACAATTCCAACTTTAGGAGTATCTACAGCCCTACATACCTCATTAAATTCAGTGATTGCCGATTGCAACAAAGAGTTCAACCCCTTTATGTCTCTTCTCAGTATCACTTCAGGTGCCAGTTGCAGGTATTTATCACGCAGCTTTGCCGATGCGCCTGCTTCTTTCTCACGTACCACAGATGCATAATAAAACTTAGCAATGCAATCACTATACAAAACGGCATGAAAAGTTATCGGTACTACTTTCATCCAGTTGACCTTAAACGCGGGCTGGTCATTATCTATGTCACTGCCCACAGAGATAGAGATTACAGGAATATCTGTATATCCGGCATCCACCAACGCCTTTTTTATCAAGGAAATATAGTTGCTGGCACGGCATTGTCCTCCCGTTTGGGTGATGGCTACGGCTATTTTTGAAATATCATACTTTCCGCTTTTAAGTGCTTTTATAATATCGCCGACTATCAGAGTAGCCGGATAACAGACCTCATTATTCGCATACTTCAACCCCCATTCACTTGAATCATTATCACTGAGAGGAAGGTTTTCCGCATCATAACCGGCTACTTTCATAATAGCAGGAATCAAAGGTGAAATAAACGGAGTAAAGTAAGGAACCAGTATCTTACGGTCACGGTAAGACTTGTCATAGACAGGAACGGTCGTAAAGTCCTTTACACCGTCTTCCGTTCCATCCGCATTCGCAAGTTTGAGGCTTTCAATCATGGAACGTACTCTCAACTTCATTGAACCGATATTATTGATATCATCCAGTTTCAATAAAGTCAGCGATTTGTTATGACGCATCAGCAAATCCCTTACTTCATCCACCAGAAAAGCATCCGGTCCACATCCGAACGAAGTCATCTCTACAAACTGAATATTCTTTCCTTGTGTCGCACACCATTTCGCAGCCTTCAGGATACGGTTCGTATACGCCCATTGAGCGACAAAATGCGTATCACCCGTCGGTATATCCATCTGACGCACCAAATCATCCGTTATCACATTCACTCCCATATCCGAAAGCATATCCGAGACTTTGTGCTGTATCAGAGAATCGGTATGATAAGGACGTCCGGCAAGCATGACAGTCAGAGTCTCTCCCTTTCCAGTCTGCTGCAATATGTTTTTGTTATAATCGACCAATGTATTAATAAAAGAGTGCTGTTCGCTTTCCGCTTTTTGGAATGCTTGCTGAATCGTCCGATCGTCCACGTTCAAACCGCTCAGATATTCACGGCATTGTTTAAATAACAGATTCCGGTCTTTGAAAGTTATTGCAGGGGAATCAACCGGTATGCCTTCGGACTGCACACTTTTGATAACCTCCGAATAACCTGTCACAATCGGACAATTATAACTGTTTTGTTCCATCCCTTTTCTTTCGAAAATAACAAAAGGCATAAAAATCCGGTCGACCTTCTTTTCTATCAAGTCCTGAACATGACTATGTACCAGCTTAGCCGGAAAACAGATATTGTCCGACATCACCATACGCGCATTGTGCTCATACTTTCTGAAATTGGACGGATCAGACAAACAGACTTGTATGCCACAGGAAGTGAAAAGAGTGTGCCAGAATGGATATTCCTCGTACATATTCAGACATCGGGGGATTCCGATAATCTGCTCGGGTGCTGCAATCTCTGCGCTGCGATGAAACAAAAGCTCTTCTTTTTGCCGATAGACATTCAGACCTTTCCGGTTACTGCTCTCTCCATTCGTGAAAACTTTCTCGCACCTGTTTCCCGAATAATAACTTTTGCCGCTTTCGAACTGGTAACGAATGACCAGACAACGATTATCGCAACCCTTGCAATATAAAGAACGTGCCGAATATTGAGCTTTATTGATAATCTCATCCAATGATACGGACTCACCCTGATGTTTCATCGCATATAATGCACATCCGAATGCTCCCATCAATTCGGGTGTATCACACCTTGCCACTTCCGCTCCCGAGAGAAGTTCAATGGCACGGACCACCGCATCATTGCGCATGGTGCCTCCCTGCACAACAATATCTTTTCCCAAAACAGATATATCTTTCAGTTTCAATACCTTATACAGGCAATTCTTGACAACGGAATATGCCAGTCCGGCGGCAATATCATTGATCGTTGCCCCCTCCCTGAGTACCTGTTTCACTTTTGAGTTCATAAAAACGGTGCACCTTGTTCCCAAATCACACGGTGCTTCCGAATGGCAGGCTGCCAGAGAAAACTCTTGTGCCGAATACCCCAGAGATTTGGCAAACGTTTCAAGAAAAGAACCACATCCGGAAGAGCATGCTTCATTAATCTCCATCCGGTCAATCACACCATTATTCACAAAAATAGCCTTCATATCCTGTCCGCCGATATCGAGGATAAAAGACACATCCTTGTTCAGATAATGCGCTGCATATAATGGGCGATCGTTTCGATAATCCCCGAATGAAGCTGAAAGGCAGACTTGATAAGGTCTTCCCCATATCCGGTAGAACAGCTTCCTTTTATATTGAGTACGGCATTCTGCTTCAAACATTCATCGTTCAACTGATTCAGCCCCTCTTCCACAGCTTTTATCGGATTGCCGCCATTAATATTATAATAAGAATACAGAAGCCTTGAATCTTCATCCAGTACAACAATCTTTGTCGTAGTAGAACCTGAATCGATGCCGATAAAGACATCTTGTGTTCCGGCTTTCAAGCCGGAAGATATCATCTTATGACGGGATATTCTTTCTTTCCATGCTTCATATTCTTCATTACTTGCAAAAACAGGTTCCAACCCTGTTGAGGCAAGGTTACCGTTACCGTTTAAAGTAGTGTCAATCTTATCGATCAAATGGGACAGTTTACAGTAATCCTCTTTATCAAGATGAAATAGAGCAGCACCTAGTGCAGGGAGCAAAGTGCCGTTGGCCGGCAGTATGATCTCTTTTTCATCGAGGGACAAATAATCAATAAAGGCTTTCCGCAGTGCCGGAATGAAAGTCAACGGACCACCGCAAAACAATACGGGAGTTGTAATATCGCAACCATGCGCCAGCGTCACTACCGTTTGAACTGCTACCGCACGAAAGATGGAAGCCGCAATATTCTCACGACTTACATTTTTAGCTATCAGATTCTGAATATCCGTTTTACAGAAAACGCCACAACGGGAGGCAATAGGATATACCTGTGTCGCATTCATGGCTAGTTGATTCAATTCATCAATATTCACTCCCAGTATAATCGCCATCTGGTCAATAAAAGCGCCCGTCCCTCCTGCGCAATTGCCGTTCATACGCAAATCGGTCGCTTCGGCATCCTTAAAGAAGACGACTTTCGCATCTTCTCCTCCGATGTCTATCATGGAAGTCACATGAGAATAATCCTTTTGTATCGCTTTCGCTGCCGCAACAACCTCCTGTACAAACGGCAACGAACATTTCTCTGAAATTCCCATTCCGATAGAGCCTGTTATCCTCACGGAAATATCTTTATCTCCGATTTCAGATAACAGCTCTTTCAAGAATGATAGAATTGTCTCTTTTGCTTTCGCATTGTGTCTCTCGTACTTTGAAAATAATAGATTATCATTTTCATCGACGGCAACTAACTTCGCAGTCGTTGAACCTACATCAATTCCTATTTTAATCATGTTCTACACTATGTTTCCCCTAGTTTGACACTATTGTCAAACACAAAAGTAAGAATAAGTTGGATACATCATTTCAATAAGCTCTTTTTTTCGGTTCTTTTAACACAAACGAACGATGTCTATTTCTTCCGGCTATCTATTTCTTTAAGCAATTCATCCACAGCCATTTTGAGTTGCGTGTCCTCTCCTTTCACTACTGTCTCCGGGCTGTTGGCAACTTTGATATCAGGTTCCAGCTGAGTATTTTCCAGATAACTGCCATCCGGTAGACGATAGCCGATGATAGGAATCCCAAATACCAATGAAGGGTCCTGTAAAGTTTCCCAAGATACACTTGTCATAGTTCCCGGGACAGGCATACCTACCAGTTTTCCAATGTTCTGATGCTTGTACACCCACGGAGTGCCATGCGCATTCGAATAATTGGCTTCACACTGCAACATAATAGAAGGCTTGTTCCAGCGACGGCTTGGCATATCACAGGCTTCACGTCCGCGTACCACCTGAGTGAAATATTTCTGACCGCTGAAAAGTATTTCAATATCTTCATGCAGACGACCGCCTCCGTTAAAACGAGTATCGATTACAATTCCGTCACAGTTATTGTATTTTCCCAGAATATCCGAGTAAACAGTACGGAAACTTCCATCTCCCATAGATTGAATATGAACGTATCCCAAACGGCCGCCGGACCATTTCTCCACATCCTCAGCCCGTTGTTTCACCCAACGTTTATATAATAAGCCATTAAGCTGTCCGCTTGTGACAGGTTTTACCACTTCTTCCCAACGTTCCTTATCCTGTGGGTTGTACAGCGAAACCAGTGTTTTCTTTCCCGCCTTATTATTCAAGAGATCAGTGATGTCCTTATCCGGAGTTATTTCCTCCCCGTTGATTTTTTCTATAATGCACCCTGCCTTTACTTTAGTACGGGAATGATCGAACGGGCCTTTCTCTACGATTTCAGCAATCTGCATACCCTTTCCCTGATAATTCCAGTCAAACAATAAGCCCAAATTAGAGGTTACATCCCCATTGCCTCTCGGAGAATAACGTCCTCCGGTATGCGAGACGTTCAGTTCACCTAACCATTCGCTCAATAATTCTGCAAAATCATAGTTATTATCAATATGCGGCAGAAATTTGCGATAGGCAGCTGTCATGGCATCCCAATCCACTCCATGCATATTAAGATTATAGAAGCGTTTTTGATGTTGTTTATATACATGATCGAACATCGCCTCACGTTCAGCTGCCAAATCCATTTTCATTTCAGCCTGATAACTGATAGATTTCAGAGCATCCGACTTTGCGTCCATTTTCTGCATATTTCTGCTTCCCAGCAAGAAGATATCTCCTTTTTTATCCAGCATCAGTGATGACCAGCCGGAATTAAGTTTATGGAGACGCTTCGTATCTTTTTCACGAAGATTCATTTTCCAAAGGTCATAACCCTCTTCAAAAGCTGAGAAGTAATACAGATTTTCTCCATCTTTTGAAAGAATGGCACTACCTAAATCAGAAGAGTTAGGAGTCAGGCGTACAATACGGTCCTCAATACCGCTGAGTTCCACAACAATATCTTTCTTGTCTGCCTTGTCTTCTTCGGTATCCTCCTTATCTCCTTCTTTGTCTCCTTCTTTGTCTGCCTTATCTTTTTCTTTATCTGCCTTTTCCTTTTTAGACTTACTTCCGTCCTTTTTCTTATCACCGTCTTTCTCCTTTGCTTTTTTCTGCTCCTTTTCAAATTCTTTGAGCAGTTCGAAATCCTCTTTACTCAAACGATAACGGTCGTAAGCATCCTGATTCAAGAATACCAGCATCACATCCTGTTGTGATCCCCAAGAAGCATGTGCACGCATACCATAACGTTCGGTCTGAAACAGAATGGCATTTCCATCCAGCACCCAACGTGGAGAGCCGCTAATATAACCGCTGTTAGTCAGATTAGTGATAGTACCTCCCTGCGCGCTGACAATGCCGATATCCGAATAGGGATCATGACGATTGCCGATAAACTCAAGTGTAAACCACTTGCCATCGGGCGACCATTCGTAGTCGAATCCGCCTCCTGTATTGTACCATGTAGAACCGTCTGTCACCTGACGTACTTTTTTGGTTTTCAGGTCGAGTACCATCAACCGGTTACGGTCTTCGATAAAAGCCAGTTCCTTACCATCCGGAGAGTATTGCGGGTAAGCACGTTCTATGGTTTTGGAGGGAAGCAATACTTCTTCTTCAATGAGAGTGGCGTTAGGGAAATTCGCCTCTTCTTTACGAGCTATCTTAGCAGTATAAAGTTGCCAGTTGCCGGTCCGCTCGCTGGCGTAAACCAGTGTACGGTTGTCGGGAGCAAAAGATACACCGGATTCCTTTGCCGGAGTATTTGTTATTTGCTTGGTCGTAGCATAATCAGTTGAAGTCACAAAAACATCACCTCGCACAATAAAAGCCACCTGCTTACCATCCGGAGACACAGAAGCGGAAGTCGCACCCTGAGAAAATCTGAGAGTAGCAATCTCTTTTTCATCATCACGCACAAGATCAACATTTACTTTCTTCGGGCGGGCATTGGGCTCTTGTGTATAAAGTTCTCCGTCATACGTATAGCACAAAGTTCCTTTATCGCTGATTGACAAGAAACGTACCGGATGCATACGGAAAGTGGTGATGGCTTTCACTTCCTGCGGAGTGTTCAAGGCAAAGTTATATACATTAAATGAACCGCCATTGCGCTCACTTAGAAAATAGACCGAATTACCATCCGGCGCATATACCGGATTACGGTCTTCTCCTTCCCGATTGGTCAGATTGGTATGTTTTCCTGTCGAAGCATCGTATAGCCAGATGTCTCTTGTTATAGATGAGGTATGGTGTTTTCTCCACTCATCTTCAAAACCTTTACGGTCCTGATAAAGAAAGTTTTTTCCTGTTTTATCAAAGCATACCCATTCGGCAGGAGTAGCCAACACTTGTTCGGTACGTCCTCCGGTAACCGGAACTTTATATAATTCCGTCATGGCTCCGGTAGGAAAAAGGGCACTTTGCGCAGGGTCTTGAATGGAAGCAGAGAATAATACAAATTTGCCATCCGGAGTGAAAGCAGAAGGGATTTCCGAGGCGGAATGATAGGTCAATCTACGTGCCGTACCACCGTCAGCAGGCATGATAAAGAGATCGAAATTACCATTCCGGTCGCTGGCAAATGCAATTTGTTTTCCATCGGGCGACCAGACAGGATTAGCCTCATAAGAGGCTTGTGTCGTTAACTGGGTAGCGGTTCCTCCTTGAACGGGGACTTTGTAAATGTCGCCTTTATAACAAAAAGCAATTTCCGCCCCATCCGGTGAGATACGTGCATCACGCATCCACAAAGGGGTAACAGCATAGCTGGATAATGCGGTCAAAACCAGCGCTAAAGAAGTTATAAATTTCTTCATATCAAATTATTATGTATTTTGTTCTTAAATACTTGTTTCTATTTGTTTTCCTGTGTAGTTATAGAATATTCTGTCGCCAAAATCCTTATAGAAGAAAGCATATTTATCTACTCCCGTACAATGGCAGACACCTATCTTTTGAGGTAAATATTCGTGCAAATAATCGGCAATAACCTGATATTTGGATTCTTCTGCATTATGAATATGAAAACCACCTAAAAGCAGATTACAGGGGAATTCCGGAAATGCCGTTCGTACAGTCCGCAATATATTTGTAATACCCCGGTGAGAACAGGCACTTAAAACGGAAAGTCCTTCAGGCTCAACCAGTACCATAGCTAACTCGTCCGAAAAGGTATCCGGTATTTTAGAATCATCTTCTTTTTGAATCCAAAATCGTTCAAAATGTGTATCCTTCCGGTCTATAATATCCACAGAGGGAAAAAGAAAAACTCCGGGAACCAGTTCAGTCAACTCATCAATAAAACGAAAACGGGAAAGATCGAGCGAGCGTGTATATTTCATTCCATTCTCACGTTCATCCTTGAATTTAGGAAAAAACACTTCGCGTTTGCAGACAACCGTTGCTTCGGCATTTAGTTCAAGAAAATGGCGTAGTCCACCCGTATGATCACTGTGACCATGAGATAATACTAAATAATCTACTTTTTGCAAATCAATATTCAATAACCGGGCGTTACGGATAAATAAATCGGAAGCTCCCGTATCAAAAAGCAATCTGTTTTCCGGTGTCTCAATATAGAGGGAAAGACCATGTTCTGCCTGCAATTTACGTCCATAGACACAATTTTCTACAAGAGTCGTTATTTTATAGCTCATGTGGTTGGGTTCTTAATCAAATAACACGAAATAAAAAGCTCTGCTACAAAATTATAATAATTCTACGGCAGAACAAGTAATCAATCGATTTAAATCGACTGTAAGGGTAAAATATTTTGTTTCAGGCTTCTATTACCGAATTATTTATTTTGTAGTTTGAATACAAATAATTACTTTTACATCCATATCAAACCCTTTAAATAAAGAATCAAAATGGAGAAAGAAGCAAAAGGTAAAGTAAATACAGTTCAGATACAGTACTATCAATCTCCATGCGGGAAATTGATACTCGGTTCTTTCGAGAACAAGCTCTGTATGTGTGACTGGGTGGTGAGTGAAGAACGCAGAACAACAATCGATAAACGAATACAAAAAGCGCTAAATGCTCAGTACGCAATAGAAAACTCTGAAGTGATAACGCAAACGATCAGTCAGCTAGATGAGTATTTTTCCCGTCAAAGGACTACGTTTGATATTCCTCTGCTTCTTGTCGGGACGGAGTTTCAGAAAAGTGTGTGGAATGAACTACTAAAAATCCCCTATGGAACGACGATATCTTATGCTCAATTATCACAGAGACTGGATAATCCTAAAGCTATCCG
This sequence comes from Bacteroides thetaiotaomicron, assembly GCA_019412825.1. Classification (GTDB taxonomy): domain Bacteria; phylum Bacteroidota; class Bacteroidia; order Bacteroidales; family Bacteroidaceae; genus Bacteroides; species Bacteroides thetaiotaomicron_A. Next base: position 39,587 of record DXOL01000030.1, read on the forward strand.
TGCGGTAGCCTCTTCGAATGGGGCAAATTCCATTTCAATACTTATTCCTTGTCACAGGGTGATCGGCAGTGATCATAAACTGACCGGATATGCCGGTGGTCTTGTAGCTAAAAAGACTTTATTGGAGCTGGAATCGAACGAAAGAAGATTATTATAACAGAATCGTTAAACTAAACTTCTCTCATTAAATCCAGACTAAAATATGGTGTCACTATCCCATTGATTTAGTGTCACTATCCTACAGGTATAGCGTCACTATATACTCAACATAGTGACACCATCCTGAAAGGTTGTTATATAAGACGTGAAATGTTTACCTAAAGCGAACGTTTACACCATTTTTCCCATCTCATAGGCCTCCTGCATATAAGGAGTATCTTTTATTTCTCCTGCCTTCCAGGCACCTATTCCATAAATCACTCCTTTTTCCTGCGGATTTTCCAGACAATCGAGGAAGCCACGGAAACCATCAATCGTACGTTCCATCATCCCCTTATCATTCTCTGCTGCTGCAATTATGAAATAAAATTCCTTATTCGTTATTTCCGTATAACGCGCACAACAACGGTCAATCATAATCTTCATCTGTCCACACATCGTATAGAAATAAACAGGTGTTGCCATTACGATGACATCAGCAGCAATCATTTTTTCTACAATTTCTGCTGCATCATCTTTCTGCGGACAGGGTTTGCCATACATACTGCAAACACTGCATCCCGTACAAGGATGAACCGTTTTGTCTTTCAGAAAAATCTTTTCTACTTCATTGCCTGTTTCGAGGGCACCTTTCATAAATTCGTCACAAAGCAAATCAGAATTACCGCCCTTTCGCGGGCTGGACGAAATAATCAGAACTTTTTTAGCCATAACTTTATTACTTTTATTTTTAGAATTTCATTAATCAACCTTTTCACTCTGCAAAAATAGACAATTTATCATACAGCGAATGTAGATAAATTACAGAGATATGTACCCTAATTACTGATTCCGAAAGAATCTTATACTCCGCCACCCAATGAGTGATAAAGGTTAATAATCCCCTGCACCTTATCAAACAAATCCTGCGCCTGTGTCAATTCTGCATTCAGCAACGATTGTTGCGCCGTAAGGACTTCTAAATAGGTAGTCGAAGAATACCTCATTAATAACTCCGTTTTATGCACAGCTTTCTGTAAAGTTTCAACTTGCCGCACCCCTATTTCCATACGGGCCTGCGCCGTTTGCCATTGTATCAACGCATCATTTACCTCCTTTCCCGCATTCAAGACAGATTGCTGAAATAAAAGTGTCGCTTCTTCCTGTCGGGCTTTCGCTATCTTCAGGTTGGCAATATTAGTACCTCGATTAAACAGCGGTTGAGTCAGTGAACCTACTGCCGATAACAGCCATTCGGCAGGATTCATGATCACTCCCCCACCATTATTCGTCCAGCCCGCAGTACCCGAAAGAGTAATAACCGGATAAAAAGCGGCTCGTGCAGCATTAGTGGTATAAAAAGCCTGCGCCAGATTATACTCTGCCTGCCTGACATCAGGACGATTTGCCAATAACTGCACAGGCACTCCAACCGCCAGTTCCTCAGGAAAGACTTGTCCGTCTAAGGTTCCGCGGCTTATTGATTGTGGAGGCATAGCCAGTAATGTCGACAAACTATTCTCTGTATCATGAATACTCTTACGGATAGAAAGAACGGAAGCTTCAAGTGTCATCCGGTTGGCTTCTGCCTGAAGCACTGCCGCATCATTTGATTTCCCACTGCGTTTCAAAACCCTGAGTGTCTCCACTGTCTTTTCCCAACTCTCCAGTGTTCGTTCATTAATGGACAATTGCCTGTCAAGCATCAACAACATATAATAGCTGTTTGCAATAGTTGCCACCAGTTGCGTCTGCACTGCCTGTTCATAAACCCGACTTCCCTCAAGCGCAGCTTTTGCTCCACGCTTGGCGTTAGTCACCTTACCGAAAATATCAATTTCCCAACTTGCCGAGGCTCCTAAATTATACGTTCGGGCAGTTGCTTCATGATAACGGCTAAACGATCCTTCCGGAGTCAGCGAAACCGATGGCAAATATGAAAGCCGGGCATTCATCAAAACAGCCTCCGCTTCCTCAGTACGCAATCGGGCAACACGCAAATCCGTATTTTGCTTCAATCCCTGTTCGATCAAGGTTTGAAGCCGTTCGTCCGTAAATAGTTCCCGCCATGACAAAGCGGAGCATGACAGTGTATCTTCCGTCTGCGTATCCCTATATAATCCATCCGTTACAACTTCCGGACGTGAATACGGTTTATATATTCCGCAACCTGTCATCAGACAGGCTGCCAAACTTATGATTATCAATCGTTTCATACGTCTTATTTCTTTTCTATTTCTTCTAATTCAGCTTGTATAGACCAGTCTGCTTCATTTTTCACGGCTTGTATCGGCTTGAACTTCTCCTGCAAATATTGGAATACAATAAAGAGAGACGGAACAAGAAACAACAACGCCAATGTTCCGACCAACATACCGCCTACCGCACCGGAAGCCAACGAACGGCTACCATTTGCACCGACACCACTGGCAACCATCAACGGAAGAAGACCGAATATCATTGTCAATGCTGTCATCAATATAGGACGAAGACGAACTTTTGCCGCACTATATGCTGCCTGTACAAGTGACATCCCCGCCTCCCTACGCTTTGTAGCATATTCGGTCAGCAAGATGGCAGTCTTTGCCAGCAGTCCTATCAGCATTATCAATCCAGTCTGCATATAGATATTATTCTCCAACCCGAATAGCTGGGCAAACAAGAAACTGCCCAACAGTCCGCACGGTACGGAAAGAATAACAGCAAACGGAATAAAAAAACTTTCATATAGCGCACTTAATATCAAATACACCAGCAGCAAACAAATACCGAAAATAATCGCCACATTATTAGTAGTCTTACTCTCTTCACGCGAAATTCCGCCAAATTCATATCCGTAATTTTTAGGCAATACCTGTTCGGCTGTTTCCTTGACAGCCTGCAACGCATCTCCCGAACTATATCCATTTGCCGGCGTTCCGCTAACAGAAATTGCATTATAAAGATTAAAACGCATTAAATCCTGTGGACCATACGTTTTTGTCAGCTTCACAAACTGGGCAAGCGGCGTCATCTCTTCTCCCACTCTCACAAACAAATGATTGAGTGACTCCGGTGAAACACGATATTCCGGATCTGCCTGAATCATCACACGGTATAATTTAGAGAACCGGTTGAAGTTAGAAACGTATCCTCCGCCATAATAGCCGGAAAGCGTTTCCAATATCTCGCTCGGAGAAATACCTGCCTGCTCACATTGGGCAGCATCAATATCGACCCAATACTGCGGATAGCTTGTTTCAAAGGCAGAATAAACAGCCTCGATTTCGGGACGTCCGGAAAGTGCTGCCACAAAGTCATCCGCTATCTTCTTAAAAGCATTCAAATCACCGGAAGCCTTATCCTGCACATACAGTTCAAACCCATTTCCCATGCCATATCCGGGAATCATCGGAGGAGTAAGAACAAACATCTGCGCGTCTGGTATTTCGGGAGACAATCCATAAATCCTATTCACAATATCCGAAGCCGATTGTCCTTCTTCCTGCCGTTCATCCCAATGTTTGAGTGAAAGAAAGTACATTCCCATGGAAGGCCCCGAGCCCGTAAAGGAATACCCCGTCACACTAGCCGCATACTCTATTTCCGGAATCTGTTCCAGTTGCTTGCTAATCTGTTGCATAACCCGCTGATTCTGCTGCATCGACATCCCCGGTTTGGAGTTCATGCTGATCATTACCGTGCCTGTGTCTTCATCGGGAACAAGTCCTGTCTTCGTATGCAAAACAAGCAGAACAAGCAGCACCAATGTAGTCGCCAATGTGCCCCACATCAGCCAACGGCGCTTTATAAAGAGCAATACCCCCTGTACATAGCGTTTACTCATCGCATCAAAGGTGGCATTAAACGCTTTTCGGAAACGAGCGGCAAAATTATTCTTCACATTACCTTTTTCATCCATATACGGATGCAACAGCAAGGCACAAAGTGCAGGCGATAATGTAAATGCATTGATAGCCGAGATGCCCACTGCAACAGCCATCGTAATACCGAACTGCATATAGAACGCTCCTGACGTACCTCCCATCATCGATACAGGAATAAATACTGCCATAAAAATCAGCGTCGAAGTCAGAATAGCCGACGAAACACCTTTTACCGCATCATTGGTCGCCATATACGAAGACTGATATCCGACATCAAACTTAGCCTGTACTGCCTCGACCACCACAATAGCATCATCCACTACCGTACCAATCGCCAATACCAATGCAAAAAGCGTCAGCAAGTTGATTGAGAATCCGGCAACATACATAAAGGCGAATGTACCGATAATAGAAACAAAGATTGAAACGGTAGGGATAAGCGTTGACCGGATATCCTGTAAAAAGATATACACCACCAGTATCACCAATAAAATAGCTTCCAACAATGTTACTACTACTTCTTGAATAGACGCATACAGAAAACGATTCGTATCACTCAACGTTACAAACTCCATTCCTTTCGGAAGATCCAGACTTATTTCTTCCAGAGTGGCATCAATCTCATTGATAATCTCCGCAGCATTCGAACCGGCAGTCTGATACACCATTGCCATCGCTGCCGGATGTCCGTTCACTTCGGTCGTATAGTTATACGCCTCATCTCCCAACTCAACATCGGCAACTTCTTTCAACCGCAGCACCTCGCCCCCGGGCAAAGACCGAATCACAAGATTGCCAAATTCTTCGGCAGTTGAGAAACGCCCGCGATATTTCATCGTATATTGAAAAGTATTATCATGATTCTCACCGAAAGCTCCCGTAGCCGCCTCAATATTCTGCTTGGCCAGTACAGCCGTAATATCTCCCGGAATCAGTTTATACTGTGCCATTTTATCCGGTTTCATCCAGATACGCATACTATAATTGGAACCGAACTGCATGACCTGCCCCACTCCGGCAATACGCTTGATACGTGGTTCGACATTGATCTTCATATAATTATTCAGAAACTGAAGGTCGTACGTATTATCCGGACAATAAAGTGCAAATGTCTTTAACTCCGCATTCTGCTGTTTCATGGTTGTCACACCAATCTTGGTCACCTCGGCTGGCAACAGGCTCAATGCTGTAGACACACGGTTCTGCACATTGACCGCCGCCATATCCGCATCACTTCCCTGCTTGAAAAAGACATTAATAAATACATCACCACTGTTAGAAGCTGTAGATGTGATATAGTTCATATTTTCCACCCCGTTAATAGCTTCCTCCAACGGAATGATTACACTTTTCTGCACAGTTTCCGCATTTGCTCCCGGATAGTTGGTAAACACCTGTATCGTCGGCGGAGCAATATCAGGATACTGCTCTACCGGTAGCATAAATATGGAAATAATACCCATCAGGACAATCGTAACAGAGATTACGACAGATAGAACCGGACGGTCAACAAAATATCTCAAATTCATTCTTTTACTCCTTTCTTTCTTTATGATCAGCTGCCTTTACAGCGATTTCCATCCCATCCTGCAACAGCCCGACGCCTTCACTTACAATCACATCGCCAACCTGAAGTCCCGAACGGACAATATACTCCATCCCGTTATCGAGTCTTTCCACCATAATCGGCACAGAGACGGCCTTGCCCTCAACAACCTTGTAGACAAAAATCTTATCCTGCAATTCATAAGTGACAGCCTGCGGAATAATTATCGCATTCGTTTCCACGTGCGGAATCAGAACATTCCCAATCCCGCCACTGAACAAGATTCGTTTTTCATTGGGAAATACACTTCGAATGGAAGCTGTTCCTGTCTGCGAGTTGATGATTCCGCTAATACTTTCGATACGTCCTGTTACTTCATACAATGTTCCGTCATTCAGTTGCAGACGAATGGGCGGCATCTGCCTGATTGTTTCATCGGGCGAACCATATTGCCGCACCAAAGCACGGAGTTGATTTTCCGTCATTGAGAAGTATACATACATCAACGTATTATCCGATACAGTTGTAAGCGGTTGCGACATTGACGGGTTTACCAGTGCGCCTACCCGATATGGCAACGTTCCGACAATGCCATCCGAAGGGCTTTTCACTTCCGTATAAGAAAGGCTGTTGCGGGCATCCGTTTCCTGCGCCTCAGCCTGTTCCAGTCCGGCTTTAGCGATAGACAGTGTGTTTCGTGTCGTCAACAGTTCATATTCGGATATGACATTTTCTTTATAAAGTTCCTGCTTACTGTTATAATCCAGTTTAGCCGTTTCTACCTGTGCTTGTGCCGCATGCACATTAGCTGTCGCCGTCCGCAAGGCAGCCTTATAGGGAACCTGATCTATGATAAACAGAACTTCCCCTCTTACAACCTTTTGCCCTTCCTGCACACAAAGACGGGATATTGTGCCTGATACCTGAGGATAAATATCGATATCCTGTCGTCCCCGGATAGACGCTGAATAAGACTCCACAAACTCGACCGAATCCGTACTGACAATCAGTACCGGATACTCTTGCCGAAATTCTCCGTATTGGGCATTCTTACAAGATGCCAACAACACAGAGCATAAAATAAAGATGAATAAATTTCTCATGTGATTTTCTTTCTTAATTTTCAAAATCTGTTTCCTCCTTGTTTTGCTAATCCTACAATTTGAGCGTGCAAAGTTAGGTCGCTTACCTCATTCAAAAGATAACAGAAATCGGTCATTTCTGGTACTTTTCAATACAAACAGAGCTTTGATAATAAAAAAGTCCTATATTTACAGGCTTTTTCATGAAAGATATGACAAGTATAAAATACTCATTATGCTCGGACGGACAAGAATGCGGAGCCGGAGAAACGAATTTGAAAGACAGTCTGGGACGCCCTTTGGATTCAAATGGTTGTACCATTCTTTTGTGTACGGCAGGAAGCGCTATCGTATCCGTTAACTTTCAGAAGCAGGTGATGAGGAAAGGAGATGCAGTTATTCTTTTCTATGACATTGTTTTCGAAGCGATCAGAGTTTCAGAATCCTTTTCTACGCTTTATATTTCACTGTCTAATGAGGCTATAGAAAGCACCATGTATAAAATAACATCCATTCCATTCTGGGATTTTATATATGCTTATCCGATTTGCCGTCCTTCCGAACAACAGTATACACTTTTGCAGGCATGGTATCTGCAAACCAGATGGATAATTGAAGAATTCAATCCGGAATATCGGCTGACATTGTTAGACAACAACTTCTACAACCTGCTAATGGGAATAGATAACGAAATTAATAAGAGCAGGATAAATGTAAACGTCCAGGCTAAAAAAGACCGGGGATGGATACTGCTTGGAAAATTTGCAGTACTGCTTTCCGAGTACTGCCACATCAACAGGGACGTAAAATTCTATGCAGACAAATTATGTATTACCCCCGACTATCTATACAAATTAACCCAAAAAGCAATAGAATTGTCACCCAAAGAAATCATAGACCAGCAAATCATCGTCGAGATAAAAACTTATCTCAGCAATACGGATTTATCAGTCAAAAACATAGCATCCGAGTTACACTTTGACGATCCTTCTTATATGTGCCGTTTCTTTCGCCGATTGACTGGACTCACACCGATGGATTATCGGAACAAACGCTAAGAATATAAATTCATATGACATTGTTTACTACAAGATTTATAGGAAATCCGTTTTTTTTATGTAAGTTTGCCCATGATACGAACAACATAATGCAATGAAAAAAATACAACTGACCAACGCACATAAAGAAAAGCTATTTCAAATCCCTTTATTTCGGGATTTACCTCTGAACATCAAGGAGTCTCTGTTGGATAAACTGGATTTCGTCATCTATGCAGCGGATAAAAAAGAAATAGTTGTTACGCAAGGCACACCTTGCAACAAGCTATATGTGTTATTGGAAGGAAAACTACGCACGGATATTATTGACGGATTGGGCAACGAGGTGATGATTGAGTATATCATCGCACCGCGTACATTTGCCACTCCCCATCTTTTCAATTCAAATAATACTTTGCCAGCCACTTTTACAGCTTTGGAAGACAGCGTAATACTCATGGCAACCAAAGATTCCACTTTTAAAGTCATCAGTCAGGATCCACAGGTATTACACAACTTTCTTTGTATCGCCGGAAATTGCAATATATGTACCGTATCACGTTTGAAACCTCTTTCGCGTAAGACTGTACGCGAAAGGTTTATTGTTTACTTATTCGAACATAAGAAAAAAGATTCTCTGACAGTAGAGATTATGCATACCCAGTCCCAGCTTGCCGAGTATCTGAATGTATCACGTCCTGCTTTATCCAAAGAAATTAATAAGATAATCAAGGAAGGACTGATCACAATGGAAGGAAAAAAGATCGAGATTCTGAATAAAATGGCGCTGGAGAGATACTTATAATAAAAAGAAAGTGGCACAGCCTAAATTTAATGCTGTGCCACTTTTTATATTCTATCAACGGTTTAATCTGAATCCTAACTAGGTTTCAATTACCATTTTGTAAAAAATACTTTCGGGTTGATATTAATAGATACCCATCCCCAGTCTTGCCAACTCTTATGATTTCCGCCTTTCACAGCATCCATCGTCTTCGTTCCAAGCATAAAAGAATAACCGGCAGAGAGTTTCACATCTTTCATTACGGACCAATTAATCTGATAGTCAACTTCCGAACCTAATGACTTCTTCAAATCTTCTTTAAAATCTACTTCAGTAGCAGTAGCAAAATAATGATAATTGAGTTCCATATCTACCTTGGCAGATGCACGAAAACGAGCCCCAAGACGACCATCTATTAATCCGGGAGCAAATCCTTTGTTGAATGCAGAAGCATAGAAGTAATCCATGCTGCCATAGAATTTATGATGCGTCCCATAAAGAGGGTCAAAAGCCTTAAATTTACTACTACCTTCTTCATTTCCGCTCAAATAATCAAAGCTTACAACCATTCCCCATGTCTTATTGAACGCATAAGCTGCCGTAGCACTTGCCATAAAAGCGGAAACACTCTCTGCATTCTTATTTTTACCTGTTTGATAATAGAAAGCACCATCCAGGTTCCAGCCACTATTTTTATATGTAAGATAAGTTCCCATCGTTTGCAAATAGCGAGTGTGAGAATCTTGTGTAAGCTGATCCCCTGTTTCCAACCCTAAATTCATAAACAGTAAAGAAACTCCGAACGGAACCTTATCTGCTTTATAGTGATACCACACAGTCTGCATATTCTTGTAAGGCTGACCAATAGCGGAATTGTAATAAGTACCACCTGCCGTTTTTTCATCATTCTGGTTGAAAGCCAGAATAGCATGTACTTCATTCTTCTTATTGGCATATCCCAGTTTCAACGCATCATGATAACGACCTGCCACATTCCAGTCCAGTCCGCCCAAAATACGTTCATCGTCATAAACTAATGCCTGACGCCCTAACTGTGCAAAGAATCCTTTTCCTAAATCCAACTTTGCCCATGCCTCATTCAAGATAAAGCGACCATTCTTGTCAATCTGAGGGTCTTGTCCCCATACACCGACATGCTGTGCCGACATCTTGATTTCAAGATCCGAGCGCTTGTAGTCCAGCGACAAACGGGCACGGTTATTAATAAATGATGCAGCCTTCTGCCCTTCATTGCGAGGGACTAAAGCACCGTTTCGATACTCCGCACGAGGTCTGATTTGCATAGACATCGAAAATTCATTTTCCTTCTCCGTAGTTTGTGTGTATGCCATGCTTGGCAATAGCATAAGAACGAATGACCAATAAAATGTTTTCATTGATATTTCAATTTAAGTTATAAGTATGTACACTAACTCCTTGTGCCGATGGAAGATAATTGATTCCATACCAACACATTTGTAATAAGACAAATGATACTAACAGAATGATTAATGCCGGACGACTCTTCAACGGTCTGCCCAGTCTGAAATGGATATACACCAGATAAGAGAACCAAGTAGCTGCCGCCCATGTTTCTTTCGGGTCCCAAGCCCAGTAATGCCCCCACGCTTCTTTTGCCCAGATAGCTCCCGTCAGCATTCCCAATGTCATAAATGCCAAACCCACATAAGTCAGGTTATCGCATAAGTCCATCTCTTTCCGTTCAATATCCTTCTTTTTGAACCAAAGCAGATAAACAGCCATGACCACCGCAGCTCCCAACATCGCATAAGCAAACATATAGACTATGACATGAGGGGCAAACCACGGACTTTGCAAAGCAGGCATCAGCGTTTTATTGTGAATCTCCGGTTTAAAGATATTGATACAGATAAATACCAGTGAGAGAATGCAACTGAAACTAAGAATCCATTTATATTTCCAACGCACATACGTTATCAAACCCGCCAATGGAAGGAAGAAAGAGTACCACAGACGTGTCTCTCCCATCGTCCGCATCGGAGGACGTTCCAGAGAAATCCACATACCGAGGATAAAACTGAAAAAGATGGCCAGCCCCAACAAGGTAAATCCATAAGTCCATACCGGCTTCTTTCCTTTCCAGGCAGCAAACGCGCCTAAGCCCCAGCAAATCAATGCGGCTATCGCAAACCATATAAAATGTTCCCAACTCATTCCTTGTCCTCCTCTTTCCTCTTTTGTGCATTGACAAACAGACAAATTGCTCCGAGCATCATCATGATGATTCCTGCATATACTACAGGCAACCACGGGTCGCGAACCAGCTCAAAGACACTGATATCGCTCCAGCGACCTTTCGACTCATCATAACTAAGCTGATAGATTTTCCATCCTGCTATCTCCATCGGACGATTTACTTCAATCGTACCTTCCGTTATCGTTCCTTCCTGTGTGTAGACTTTTACATCCGAAGCAAAACGTTGCGGTTCCCGTTCCGGCATCACCAGACTCGTCAGAGAGTCAAGACGCAATGCCTTATAAGGAAAAAGAAAACTACCACAGCTCACCCAGCCTTCTTTCATCTGTTGATTCTTTCGGTTGACAGCCTTCAGATGCACTGCATATGTCGCTCCCATCGAATGGAAATCTGTAAATTTCAGCGTATCTTCAGTAGCCACAGATGCAGCCATTGGAATAGACTGTTCGACAGACAAGTCCCAATCCAGCAGACTGCCGTCGGAAACTCCTTCTTCAAGCAATAAATGCACAGGTGACTTTTGGGGGAGTACTCCACCCGTTTCATTGTCAATCAGCATCAGTTTCGGAGGATATTCGTCAATCGTAAAATCCTTCAGTTCGATAGCCAACGGGAGTTCTATCAATTTCCCTTTATCATCGGCAGCCCGCCATTCAGCGTTTCCCATTCGGGTAGTCATCTTCAAGCGTTGCATATCGGCATTTCCCAGAGTAGCCGTAATCAATGCCACGAACAATCCTACGTGATTAAGAAGAAAGGATAATCTGCTAATCCTGAATGGAAAGCTGGCACGGAGTATGGTCAATCCCAATGCAGTGACCATCCAAAAGTAAAGCAGGACGAAAGGCCAGGACGAAATCATCTGCGAAAATCCCAGTATATCATTGGAAGCATGACCGGAAGGAGCCTGCCGGATAAGTCCCATTATCACCGTCATGCCGACTACCCATACCAGGGAAGAAACGGCAGCGGAATAATGACTCAACCATCCAAACAGATACACACGTTTACGAAGAAGGTGCATGGCTACCAGCGCAATGATATAAACCACTAACACAATCACATTGACCGGACAGGCAAACAGGCTCCAGTTGATGGCTCCTACTGTCATTTGCAGCAAAATACCTATCACCAGTAATCCTGCACCAATCACCAGCCCTTCTTTATAACTCCACGGTTTACTCCACATATATCCCTATTTTACTTTTGTGCCAGACGTCCGTTTGCCTTTGCCTTCTCCAGCCATGCCGGAACGGTCGTTTTCAGGAATTTCTCCTTAGCAGCTTTTTCCGCGTCGATATCCAGACCGATATATTCCTGCGCTTTTCCTTTTGTTGAAATGTCGGGCATCGGAACATCGCCTGTAAATCCATTCCTCGCCAAGACTTTGGATACAGCCAGACGTGCCTGCATAGCACGATCCAACCCATGAGAAAGAATACGCTGAATTTCCTGCGGTGCATGGAAAGAACCTCCGTGAGATGCCACTCCGAAGTCCCAACGCCATTGTGCCTGACGAATCAAAGCAAGTACATCTTTCATCTGATCTTCCGTAGCCCCGTTATCCCAGGCATATTTTGCTTCGATATGTGCTTTTGCAAGTTCCTGTTCCAGACGGTTACGGATTTCGTTTGCCTTACGCTGACGTTCATAAACGTTATTGCGCAATGTCTCTTCACTTTCACGATGGCACACCTGACAAGTGCGGTCAATCATTGCCAGCGGACTCTGTATATGGTGGTCACTGAATTTCACGCCCCCTTCACTCTTATAAGGCATATGACAATCGGCACAAGAAACACCTCTTTGTCCGTGAATACCCATCTGAGCAATTTCATAGTCAGGATGCTGGGCTTTCAAGATCGGAGTACGGCTCAATTTGTGGATATAATCATAGAAACCGGCCTCATCATAATATGCTTCCATATCTTCTACCGTGAAACCTTTGTCCCATGGGAATGTCAGATATTTGCCATCACCTTTAAAGTAATATTCCACGTGGCACTGTGCACAGACCAACGAACGCATTTCCTGCGGAGTAGCCTTGGTGATATCCTTTCCCTGACGCTGGAAAGCCTCAATCAATGCCGGACGACTGATATGAAGGTCCATTGTCTCTGAGTCGTGACAATCAGAGCAGCCAATCGGATTCACGATTTCAGCCCCCATAGCCCCCCATTTATTATTATAGAAAGAGTCTACACCCAGCGCCTCCATCATGCGGGGAACATCCGGGCTCTTACAAGTCCAGCAAGTAGACGGCTGAGGACCATCGTGCGGACCTGCGGGAGAACCGGTACGAAGCGATGCCGTAATATCCTCGATGGCGTGCATATGCCCGCGCGGAGTAGAATAATCTTTAGAGAAAGCATATCCAGCCCAAAGTATTACCATATTGGGGCGTTGCTCCAACACGTCCACAGCAACGTTTCCATTGAACTCACTCTCAAAATCAGTCTTTGCCGTTTCCGTCCAGGTCTGATATTCACGGGGAAAATCAGACTTAAACAGTTCGTTGCGTGCTTCAATCCCTTTAATGACAGTTTTGCGGTTATTAAAGATACTGGCGACTTCTGCCCTCCGTTCCATCAACGCAGAAACGCATAATCCCAAAACAAAAACAACAACCATTGAACCTCCGAACAACAGCCATCCATGCCATGATTTTAATTTCTTTTCCATTATATATCGGTTTTATTATTTTATTACGTAGTTATGTACTTGCTTATTCTTTATTATCAGTCATTTTCCGAAGCCATTCCGGTACGGGTGACTCAGGAAGAGGTACAATAGCACCCGGCGTAGTGGACAGCGAGTTTTTTCCGCCGTGAGGCACATCCCGATGGCAGTCCCAACAGGCCTTCCCGTCTCCTACCTGAGACAGCATATAGTCTATCTTCCCGGATTTTACAAACTCCGTATTCAGTTGCGTATGGCAACGGATACAGTTATTCATAATCACCTGGGAACTGGCCGCATGAGCCTGTATCACCTGAGGCTCGCTTTTGGTGAGAAATGCAGCTACGTGTTTCATACCATCCATTCCTTTGAATGTCCATTTCTTTACTATGTTCTCGTGAGGAACATGACAGTCATTACAGGTAGCATCCCGGGAGTGTGAACTGTGAAACCATGTAGCATAATAAGGAGACATGATGTGACAATTCACACACGCTGCCGGATCATCGCCCAGATACGTATGTGCCCGAAGCATATACATAAATAAAGCTCCTCCGCCCACTATAACACCGCCAATAATAACGGCTATTATCTTCGACCTGTACGAAGGAAAAATTCGGTTTATAAATGGTAACTTCATCATAGTGAAAAAGTATTTTTCACAAAAGTAAAGCTTTGGAAACACAAAAGGTGTAATAGATATTACACCTTTCATTTCTTTCCCTATTTTTTTACATACAAAAGTACGATAATCTTTTGACAAGTATTTGTTTTTTCAAAAATAAAACTCCTCCTAACGCCCTGTAGCCTGCAAATATTCCAGTTTCTTTATCTGATATTGAGAATAAGCATCCACATACCTGTCCCTGCTTTGCTGAAACATGGACTGCGCATCCAGCAAGTCGCTCATACCAGTAGTTCCTGCCTTGTAGTAATCCTCATTCAACCGCAGATTCTCTGTCGATTGCTCTATAGATTTACGGGCAATCAGAATCTGCTTGTACGCATCATCCACATCGTTCCATGCTTTCTGCATTTTAATCAGCAGCAGTTCGCTGGTATCATCCAGTTCATATTCTGCATACTTTAATTGCAGCTTCTGTTTTTTGATTGTATGAGAACCACCCCACCAGTTGGATATAGGAATGGAGACCGTAGCAAAAGCCACTCCGAAAGGATGAGATTTATCCATCAAGTCATCGTACATATATCCGGCTCCGATAGCTATGGAAGGCAGATTCTTTCCGATTGCCAATTTCTTTTGCAAGCGGTTGGCTTCTACATTTTTCTCCAGTAAATGATATTCGGGAGTGAGCAGCAGCGCAGCCCGGTGTTCCCTGCGGAATTGCTCCGGCAAGGCGGGCATTTCTTCCGTAGAAACGGTATCACCGGTTTCGAAATCACTTTCCGGTTCTCCGATATACTGCGCAAGTATCATCTTGCTGAGTTTCAATCCGTTCTCCAGGTTTATCTTGTTGCTGGCTACTTCATTCCTTTTCAATTCAACCTGAAGGAGTTCGTTTCGGGTGGTCATACCTGCGTTGACCGCCACTTCTACGTCCTGATACAGGCGATTCAGCATCTTTTCAACAGTTGCCAGCGTATGCAGCTTTTCCTGTAGGGTGACTACCTGCCAGTAATATTGTTCTGTCGTATAACTCACCTCATTTTCCGACTGACGCAACTGTAGTTTACTCACTTCAACGCCGACTTTCGCCAATTTGTTACTATTTACAATCTGCCCGCCTGCAAATACTGGTTGAGTAGCGGTAATACTGCCCACAATACCATTTTTCAACATGGACATTCCCATCCCCGGAGCCAGTTCCATTTCCAACAGTCCTTTATTGGCATTGTAAGCGGCTCCAGTAGCTCCTACCGTTGGAAAATAATTAGTAAACGCCTCTTTCTTTGTCTGTTCGGCCGTCTCTATGTCCGTATGAGCTTTTTTCATCTTTATGTTATGCGACAATGCCATCGAACGGCATTGTTCAAGTGTATATGTCTTTTGGGCATAAAGAGGCATCATGGCAGCTATGCACAGCATAAAAGACACCATTTTATATTTACTCTGTTTCATCATTTCATTTCTTTCTTTATATAATATAGAATTATTCCAGTTCGAGTCTGGCCGATTTATCCCGTTTCTGAGTAGTGCCGCTCATCATCAGCCAGTAGCAGACCGGCATGACAGTGAGAATGAACACCATAGTAATCAGTGTTCCGTAGAATATCACTGTCCCCATCGGCATCCAGAGTCCGCTTCCTCCCAAAATCATCGGAATCACTCCCATCGAAGCAGCAGCAGAGGTAAGGAAAATAGGCCGCATACGCCGTTGCGCCGAATGGTAGATTGCCTGATGGGCGGTCATCCGTTCATTGGTCCGCAGCTCTTCGGCATAGTCGATCATGATAATGCCGTTACGTACCAAAATTCCCATCAGACTGACGATTCCCAGCACACAAGTTACCCCAAAGTCAACCCTTTGCACAAGGATACCGACTGCCGTACCAAACAGGCAAAGCGTGAGGCACAGAAGCATCATAACCGCCGTGCCGATACGTCTGAAATGCCAAAGAAGAATAAAGAAGATAATAACAATGGCAATACATAGCCCAGCCATTATATCGGGCATCTGTTCCTCATTTTCTTCCACTTCACCGCCATAAGTCAGCGTTACCCCTTCCGGAAGGGAGATAGCCGACAAGTTCTGCTGAACCCGGGCCGTTGCCTCCATTACATTCACTTCTCTGCCCACTTCCGCCATTACTGTAATGGTTCTGACCCCGTTGCGACGTACAATCTGTCCGTCATTCCATACAGGAACCACTTTCGCAATCTGACGCAAAGGCACATTCGCCAATCCGCCGGAAGCCGGTATCCATTCATTTTCAAGGTCTTTATAACCGGTAGAATCAGCCTTCGTGCTTTTCAGTACGATGTTTATATCATAATCTCCCTCCCAGGCAGTACCTACCGGAATGCCGCTTCCATAGCGCATAGCAAGAGTCGTTTCCAGTGAAATGTTGGTAATGCCCAGCCGGATCGATTCATCTTCGTCCAGTTCAATACGGGTAGCCGCCAGAGGTTCGTTAAAGTTAGTCCGCACCAAGTTCAGTTCCGGCATGGAACGCAGGATGGCCACTACCTTGTCGGCTTCAGCTTTCAACACGGCAAGGCTGTCTCCACTAATGCGTACTTCTATAGGATTCACCGCTTCGCTGTATCCCAACTGTTTGAAACGGATGACCGCTTCCGGAAAATAATCGGCATATCGGGGAGTATATTCATCAAGCACTTCCAAAGTAGCCTTGTTTCCTGTCGTATTCACTATGAATTGTGCAAAATTACTTCCGCCCACCTGCGGTGCATAGGAATTTTGAAAACGCGGAGAAGAAGTTCCCTTGAAAGAAGCCACAGACAGAATACGGTCATCTTTCCGCAGAATCTGTTCCAGACTATCCGCTATCTGTGCAGTCTTTTCCACAGCGGTTCCTGTCGGCATATAGATTTCTACCGCAAACTGGTCACGTTCCGCCGTCGGCATCAGTTTCTGAGGCAGACACCCCATCAATATGACACCTGCCACAACGGAAACCACACCCAGCCCAATCGTTACTTTCGGATGAGCGAAACATTTGTCCAAAAGTTTATTGTATCCGTTCTGCAACGCATCCAGAACAGAGAATTTCTTTTTTCCATCTACCGGCAACTCGCTCTTTATCGGTTTCCGTATAAAATAGAACTGCATAAAAGGCACCAGCAGTTCGGCAACCAGTAACGAAATCATCAGAATTAATGTGATGGCCCACGGAAAGCTTGTCAGGAAATCCTTTATCATCCCCGACATCGTAAACAGAAACGGGAAAAAGGTAATACTGATTGCCAGCGTTGCGGAAAAGATCGACTTGAAAAAGTGTGTGGCACTCTGTATGGAGGCGTGCCAACGGGACATTCCTTCTGATATTTTCTCCAGATAACTGTCGATGATCACAATGGAATTGTCCACAATCATCCCCAGTGTCACTATCAAAGCGGCTAGCGTTACCGTATTCAGTTCAATGCCGAAAACATAGAACAGCCCCAATGAAATAAAGATAGTGACGGGAATGGTAGACGCTGCTACCATCGCTACCCGAAACGGCATCAACAACATAACAACAATCACCACGGCAATGACGGCAATCATCAATTCGTGCAGAAAGTTCATCACACTGTCATCCACTACCTTGCTCTGGTCGGTTATTTTAAACAGCCGCACATCATCCGGCAGCGTTTTCTCATACGCTTCCAGTACTTCCTTGACTTCCTCTCCCATCCGTACGATGTTCTGCCCTTTCTTCATCTCTACGCTGAGAAGCAGACATTTCTTCCCGTTGTTCGTGATAAAAGATTCCTGAACGGGATATTCCTTGACTACACGGGCTACCTCTTTCAGCCGGACCGTATTCCCCGTCGGGTCGGAGTAGACAATCATTTCCTGCACATCCCGCAGGGTATTCAGAGATTTGCCGACATAAACGGGAGAAATATACTCATCCGTTTTCACCCGTCCCGCAGTGGTGGTGAATCCTTTCGTGAACAGAGTCATGGCAAGCGTCTGGTCACTGATTCCGTAATGCGACAATCTTTCATTGTCCAGATAGACGGAAATCTGTTCCTGCTGCATACCGTATATATTCAGACGTCCCACACTTTCAATCCGCCGCAAACGGTCTTTCAGTCCGTCCATATAGGTATTCAGTTCACGATAAGTTTTATCTCCGCTTTCCATCGTTACCAGCAAAGCCGAAGTATCGCCAAAGTCATCCATCACCTGCAAGGCAAGTACGCCTGCCGGTAGTTCACTTTTGAACTGGTTGATTCCATGCTTGAACTTGCTCCAGAACTCATCTTTATTATTCAGATCGTCATTCAGCTGCACCTGTATAACGACCATTCCGTCCTTACACGTGGAGTGTGTCTTCGCTTTCTTCACCTCTTTATAACTGAATATATAGTTTTCCAAAGGCTTGGCTACCTGCTCTTCCACTTCTCCGGCGGTCGCACCGGGATATACAGCTACCACTATTCCCTGACGTATCGTAAAATCCGGAAACTCATTCTTCTTCATCTCGGACAGCCCATAGACTCCGAAAGCCATCAGGCAACAGGTAATCAGAATGATTATCTGCCGATAGTGCATTGCCCACTCGACAGCACTGCGTTTCTTAGTTTTCATCTCTTTCATTTTTCCGTCATCACCCGTGTATGTTCACTCACTTTCTGCTGACCTTCCACAATGACTTCCTCACCGGCTGTCAGCCCGTTTTCTATCACTACTCCATGATGAGTCAGACTTCCTGTTTCAACGACTCTCTTCTCTGCCTTTCCATCCACATTGACCCACACAAAAGAATCGTTATCTTCGCCCAACTGCACTACTTGTACGGGCAGTACCAACGCCTCCCGTTCCCCTTTCAGCTTATCTATATATACCTGACAAATCATGCCCGGCATCAACTCCATCTCCGGATTATCCACCAGCAGCTTCACTTCGTACGACCGTGACAATGTATTGGCAGCAATCCCCTTTTCAACCACACGTCCTTCAAATTTCTTTTCTCCCAGTGCGCCCACTATAATCTGCGCCTCCTGTCCTATGCTGACCTGCGCTATCTCATTTTCCGGCACGGCAACTTTCACTTTCACCTGACGAATCGTTACCAACTTGACAACAGGCATTCCCGGCATCACATTCTGTCCGGTCTCCACATTCTTCTCCGAAATCACTCCGCCGAAGGGTGCATACAACCGGCAGTCATTCAAACTTTTCCGGGCTATCTGCTCGGAAGCAACTGCCTGCTTCCATTTACTCTGTACCTCTACCCACTGTATTTCGGGCAAACTACCGTTATCGTGCAACTGCTTCAACCGCTGGTAAGCATCTTCCGCCTGTGTAAGCATTGCCACCGAAGCATCATACGCATTTTGATAAGTAGCCTCATCAACCGTAGCGATCAACGCGCCTTTCCCTACCTGCTGACCAACATTGACCGCTATCTTCCCAATCGTTCCACCCACCGGAAAACTAAGGGTAGAACCGGTTGTTTCTTCTACCGTCCCCGAAAATCCCTGCGCACCACTTACCGGAGTCGCTTTCATCGTAAGTGTCTTTACTTTCACAGGCTCTGCGCTTGTCATTTCTCCCGCCTGCTTGCATCCTGTCAGCAGTATGCCGAACAATAATGTACCCAAACAATACTTTCGTTTCATTTTACCTTGTTATTAATTTGACTATATATTTTCATTTTCGGCTGCGAAGATGTATATTTTTCATACACTACCGGTGTTCTCAAAAGAACAGCAAATGTTCCATTTTTCTAACCACACCTTCAAATGAGAGAAATGGAACACTATTTATTCGTTATCGGACGCTGTGTTTTGAGAATTAATGAACATCTTTGCGACGGATTTAATAAAATGGAACAATGGGAACAAGAATTGAGAACAGTGATATCAGGGAAATAAATATGGACAGCATCCGCAATGAAGAGATGCTGGATTATATGGATGGGGATATCGCTATCGCTGACGACATCAGAGAATTGCCGCAACATTTCAAGAATGACACTATTAAGGTGAACATGGTACTCATTGCCATGTGCATCAAGGGAAAACTTCAGTTGGACGTCAACAGCAATACGTATGTCATTCACCCGAATGACCTTTTGTTTTGCCGTCCTAATATTCTGCTTAATAACTATATGCTCAGTCCCGACTTCGAAGGAAAATTAGTCGGGTTTTCCGAACGGATTCTGCAACGGTTGATGCATAACGGCAGTGATATTTGGGATAAAGCTTTCTATATCAGCAAGAATCCGATCATACATCTGGATGAGGAAAGCCAGGACAGTTTTATTCATTACTATGCTTTGCTGAAACAGAAAATCAGTCAGCCGCCCCGCCTGTATCACAAAGAAGTGATGCAGTCTCTTCTTCAGGCTGCACTCTATGAAGTATGTGCGGATCTGGATAAGTTTGTATCTTCTGCCGAAGATGATCTGCTGAGGCAGGGAGATATTTTATTCCGGAAGTTTCTCAAACTTCTGGAAAAGAATAACGGAAGAGAACGGTCGGTATCCTACTATGCGAAAGAACTTTGCGTAACTCCCAAATATCTGTCATACGCCTGCAAAACCGCCAGCTCAAAGACAGCGCTCAAATGGATACACGAATATACTACGGAATGCATCAGATATAAGCTGAAACACTCCGACAAATCAATCAAGGAAATATCCGACGAACTTAATTTCCCTAATATTTCTTTCTTCGGGAAATATGTAAGAGCTCATTTCGGTATGTCTCCAAGGGAGGTTCGGAAAAGCTTTTAAAAGCAGAGCCTGCCGGAGTATTCTGTCACTCCGGCAGGCTCTTTCAGTTATTCATCGTGATGATGATCGTCCTCTTCGGCGGTAGTGCTCAATACAATATTGCGCGCGATGTAAGTTTGGTTTCCTGCGGCATCCGTGCAATAAACCATCAGATGATAATCGCCCGGAGTAGCATTGGCCGGAATTACAATATCGTGGTGATGGATATGCGCCGTTTTCATTCCGGAGATATCATAAGACCTGTTGAAACTGAAATCGACAGTTGCCTCGCCCGCAGCGGCAGCCCTGCTCTTTCCATGCGAATGGTGGTCGAAATTACTATGTATTTCAATCATATATGACTTTAACATGACGTCGTCCGACAGGTCCATTTCAAAGTGTACTCCGTGTTCGTCGCCAATTTTCAGTTCTTGCCCTTCTTCCGGTTCACTTAGTTCAATCACCGGTTTGGTGGTATCGCTATCCGAATCGTCACAAGAAATAAATGCAAATACAGACATTGCCAGAAGGCTGATGATCGGGAGGTAAAGTTTTGTTTTCATTACAGTAATTTTTTAAATGGAATTTTAATTAATAATTGGAAGTTTCGTCCCGGTTCCGGAATTTCTACTTTCCTGTAAAAACTAAGATGATTGTAATATCTGGTATTGAAAATATTACGGGCGGTCAGGGTTATTTCTATCTCGTTATTCCTGCCAACCGGAATATTCAGCGAGCCACCCAAATGAAACAGGTTGGCCCCCGGTGTGCGGTCCTCATTACGGTCTACACGGTTCTGACGGGCAATAAGTTGCCACTCCGCATAAAGCATGCAGTGTTTTCTTTGCCATGTCACCGTATTCCGCATACCGAACGGCGGAGAAAAACTTAACGGAATATGCTCGTCACAGTTGTAGGTGTAGACGTATTCTCCGGAGATACGGTAATTGAAGTGACGCAGAAAGTTAATGTCTATCGTAGCTTCCGTTCCGGCAAACAGTGCTTCGGCCCCCGTGTAACGGTAAATCTGTCCGGAATGCGGCAGAACTGACCATTCGCCCGTGGGACGCAGAAAGATGTAGTTACTGAACCAACTGACAAAAGGAGAAACGGAAACGGAAAGTCCGTGATATCGCAGGTTGTAGGAAGCATCCATCTGCCATCCTTGCTCGGACTTCAGAGAAGCATCTCCCTGCTCGTGACGGAAAGTGCCGTGATGTACGCCGTTAGCAGCCAGTTCGTTGGCACCGGGAAGGCGGAAGCTACGTCCGATGTTCACTTTCATCATGTGCTGAACGGAGGGTGTCCATACCAGTCCCAAAGAAAAGGAATAGTCGCCGAAATGTTCTCTCACTGAGTGGCTGTTCCACTTGTAGAGATCTATCTGTTCTTCACCATATCCTTGTTTTCGGAGATAATCAGCCAGATAAACGTCCTCATGCGAGGAGATGCCAATATAACCATAATCATATCGCACGCCTCCGCGGACAGAGAGAATGTTATTAGACTTATATGTCGTAAGCCAAAGCAATCCGGTAGTAGAACGATGGTATTCCGGTAACAAGAATGAATAGCCGGAAATGTCGTTCTGCTGATGCTGCCCATCCCACCCCAACGTATGCTCCCATGAAGAAGAGCCAATAAAACGGGCTTTTACCGAAGCACTGTATGTGTTCAGATCGAAAGCCAGTTCTTTGTCCGGGTCCTTCTCCGGTGCAGGCTGGGAGCCGTAATGAGTATGAAAAGCACTCCATTCCTCCCGATAGTTATTCTGAAATCCCAAATCACCGGACAAGATCAGTTTCTCCCAAGCATATTGCTGATGTGTGGTCACTTTCAGATGATTTACCTTG
This sequence comes from Bacteroides thetaiotaomicron, assembly GCA_019412825.1. Lineage (GTDB taxonomy): Bacteria > Bacteroidota > Bacteroidia > Bacteroidales > Bacteroidaceae > Bacteroides > Bacteroides thetaiotaomicron_A. The sequence goes on from DXOL01000030.1 coordinate 62,164, forward strand.
CTGTAAGGCAGTTCGATATTCCGGCTGTCTCCGTCATCTTCTACGCGCGATGCGTCGGGGACACCGTGTGCACCCGGAAAGAAACCCGTCTTCTGATAGACATTACTGATGGAATAGTCTGCTTTATAGCCTTTTCGCTGATATTGGGTGAAAAGGCCGATATTGCGTTCCACTCCTGCCGTATTTTTCAGTTTACGACCATAGACAGGCATTTTCTGAGTCAGGTAGACGATGGTATCCGTAGGGATGCGGTAATCACCGAAGTGCTGTTCGGAATAACGGATTTGCGCATACCAGGCATTCTTTTTAAGTCCCAGCATCAGCGAACCTGCCAGCGTTCCGTTGACGGATTTGCCCAATAGGGTGACATCGCCGAAGAGCATATTCGCAGAAGGTATGGGAGGAGAGGCTATATCAATCACTCCGCCCATGGCATCACTGCCGTAGAGTAGTGAGGAAGGACCTTTCAAGACATTGACTGCCTCGATATTAAAGGCATCCAGTTCCAGTCCGTGATCGGCTCCCCATTGCTGGCCTTCCTGCTTGATTCCGTTTTCCAGTACGGCTATCCGGTTGAATCCCATCCCCCGAATCATCGGTTTGGAGAAGCCGGAGCCTATGTCCATAGCTTGTACTCCGGGAATGTTCTCCATTGCCTGCATGAAGTTTCCCGTAAAATGTTTGCGCAGAAAATCCTGTTCTATCACTTCAACCGTAAGTGCAGACTTCTTGGCTTGACGCTGTTGGTACGACTCGGTCACAACAACATCAGGCAAAAGCATACTCTTGATTGAATCGGACTTCTGTGCGTGGACGGGTAAGGTTACAAACAACCCTATTACGCCCGAAATAATTCCGATACGCATCAATTACAATCTTTTATATAATGTGTAAAATGAATGTGAGGACAAGTTACAATGAACCTGTCTTCCTAGAAAATATGAATATGTAATTATGCGGCAGGAGGCGCGCGCAGGTGATGCGAATAAGTTCGTTTGCAGACAACCTTATTCTGATAAATAACCGGCTCGTAAGGAACGAGCGTTAATGTGCAACGAAATTCTAAAGATTGAGGTTCTGTAAAGAGGGAAAGGGAGTATTTACATATCGCACAATCCTCGGCATGACTCCGGGAATGGTCGGCATGAGAGCATGACGTTTCATCTTCACTTCCATGATAGTGAAAGGTTTTCACTACAAAGAAGGGAATGAATGTCATGAATAACATCCATGCTATGTATGCTCTTATTTTTCTCTTGTGATACATTCTCCCCTATCGTTTTAACAGAATAGTGAGGCAAAGATACTCGTATGAAACAAAAGGTGCAAATTATCTGACTTAATATGTGTTATTAAAAGAATAGTAATAAACGACATTCAATTTTTATTCATTACTTTTGTTTCATAGCATAGTGACACAATATGTCTATAGAAAACAAAGAATCATCAAAAGATAACAGATTATGAGCGCAAATGACAAATTAACCATTCTTTGGACGACTGACAACAAAGATACCGTTTTTAATATGTTGGCAATGTATGCCTTAAACTCTAAAAACAGAGGTTGGTGGAAACATATAAATATTATTCTTTGGGGAGCATCTGTGAAATTAGTAGCCAACGATACGCAAGTACAGACTGAAATATTAGAGATGTTACAATCAGGAATTACGATTGAGGCATGCCAAGATTGCTGTGAGAATTTCGGGGTAGCCTCCATCATCACAAATCTAGGTATAACTGTTAGATATATGGGAATCCCGCTAACCGAATACCTGAAAAACGGGGAAAAGATATTATCTATCTAAGCATGATGGAAATAAAACATAAAATACAGTTCGGATGCGATACAGACGAATTGGCAGACAAGGTCTTATCAGGAGAAAAAACAGCAACTTCTTCTTTATATGATTATTCTCTTATGAATCAAGAAGAAATTAAAGTCAATGAACACGCTTCTATACTAGACTCACAGGGCAAAGAAAAATGTATTGTGAAAATTGAAAGAATAGAGATTGTAGATTTTCAAGATATAACAGAAGAATTTGCTGTCAACGAAGGAGACGGATGTTTGGATAACTGGATAAAAATACATACAGAATATTATTCTTCATTATTGGAAAAGATAGATAAGAAACTGACAGGTAGAACTAAATTAGTGTGCGAGTGGTTTTCTGTAGTATCCTCTAATAATTAATCATTCCATTGGCAGCATTTTTTTTGCTACCAACGGAATATTGGCACAAAGTTGAATAATGCCTGAATTTTGCAACTATGCAAACATAAATATTTTAATTCATTGTTTCATTCTTCCTGTTTCCACACATAAAAGACAGTTCGTCCTGCTCCCCTCTTGCGAAGAGTTCCCTCCTTGATGAAAGTATTCAAATCATCAATTGCTTTCAATCGGGGGAGTCCGGTCAGTCTGCTATATTCTATACGCGTGATTCCTCCGTTCTTCTTTAGAAATTCCTGCAACATTTGGAGACGGTCTTCAATGGATATTTTAGCATTGTGATTTTTTTCATTGGAGTTCTCAACTCGTTCAAGCTCTATCTCCCGCTTTATTTTCTTTTTAAATTCTTTGGAAGTACGTAAATGAACATTGTCAAAACGGATAGACTCGGCACGAATTTCTTTCTTAGTCATCACTTTATGAGTACACTTCAACGAAATGCTGAAATGTCCAAGTTCGCCCAGTTCCACGATGTATCCATCCGCCAAGGCTTCGGCCAGTTCATCAACTACAGCGCCAAGTACTCCTTCAATTATATTGTGCGGGAAAGGTTGGTGACGGGATACGCGTTCTATAAAATCTTTTTTCGAATAAGTTCCACTCGGAACGATGCGGGCATGAAGGGGTTGTTTCTCCCCTGTATCATTAGGGTCCGGAGTCTCATACAAATCATAAAATGCACTCATTAGTATATTTTTTATTAGTTGTTTATGCGTTTATCAGTTTATTCGCTAACATTTCATTCCTCTTATACTAAACCTTAACTTTAGTTTAGCATAAAAATAATCGTCTGACAACTGTTTCTTTTTCGTCTGACAGTTGTTAGACGAAAAGATAACAGTTGTCAGACGAAAAAGAAACAGCTGTCAGACGAATAGTTCATCGCATACAAAGGTACAGTTTTATGTAATGCGAAGTTTAATTCTTAGCAAGAAAAAGATAACCCATGCCAAGATATTAATCTCCCAACAGCAACTTACTAATGGAGCATTCCTACCAGTTTTTGCGTAGTCAATGCCTTTGTATACATTTTCGCCTTATCCATATTACTCAATGGCAAAACGCGCCGTCATCTCATATCGCAATTTAATAACGCGATATTGCTCAGTGGCAGCTGTCCCCATACTGACATTACTCTGTGCCTGATAAAGAGAATAAGGACTTACATAGCTCGAAACCGGTTCGACAATACGAATGACCTCACCCAGTTTTTGTCCCATAGCTTCCACAAGATAAGATGCCTTTTCACGTGCTGCTTTCAATGCTTCTATCTTACCTTGTTTCCGATAGTTCGGCAAATCCTTGTGCTTCAGCTCCCCGATGCGCATGGACTCGATACCTTTCGTATCAATCTTCTTAATAACGGCATTTATCTTTTCGAAGTCAGTAAATCGGATGTCCAGTTGCTTACCTATCAGAAATTCTTTTCCTTTCTGACGCCAATAGTCTCCGATTTCCTGCACACGAATAGCCTCATCCGAAATACCTGCTCTACTTAGCACCCGACGCAAATCTTTTTCAATCCATTCCAACGGAACTTTCGTTTTATAATCTTCCGGCTTGGACTTCGGCACAAATTCCTCTTTCCAATATTCCTTTATCTGAATCAAAAGATGAATCTCATCCGGCACAACTTCTATTTCAGAAGAACCGGTCACCTCAATATATCTTCCCTCACTCTCCTGAGCATCGGCAACGACACTCCATACACATAAAACAATAGCTAATAAAAACAACTTTCTCATATCTCTGAATTTATAATAGTACTTAGTTTCTGAATTCACCTGTCCCATATCAGACAAAAGTAGTAATAAAAAATCAATCAATACTTGCTTTTACCATAAAGCTATCCACAAAGTCCATCATACCAAGCAAATGTTCTTTATCTATCAACAGGATATCTCCGTCCTTTACTTTATATTTCCGCGGCTCTTTACCGGAAAGAAGCGAAATCACCCCCTGTTCAAACAGACGCCTTAGCTGAGTGCTGGAAAGAAGAAAATTCCTTTTTAATAAAGATGACAGTTTCAGATTAAATTCGAACTCACATTTGATTTGAATCTTTATGGTTGCATCGGGCACATGGAGAATGTCTTCTTTCGAGAAGTTATCCGTAACCTCATATTCTACACTATCATAATCCGTTTTCAAATTATTCCTGCCGGCAAGTTCGGCTGAAAAAGCATATTTCCAGGCCGCTTTCCGATCGTTCATGGAAAAGCTATGAAACAGGACTTTATCTATCAAATCCGGTTTGGTACGTGACAGCAAAGTAATGTTACACGTATTATCGCATTTCACACACCGATATATCAGCCAGACATCAATGTTCTTTTTCTGCGCATTCATTCTAAACTTATCACTGCAGTAAAACCGGGCACTATCGCAATGACTACATTTCTTAATTAATAAAGGAGAATTCTTTGCCTTTATCTCCCATGTAAATGTTGTATCCATAAAGCAAAGTTGGATATAAGCCATTTGTAAAATTCACAAGATGTCACAAGATGGTATGAAATTTATCTGTCGAGTTCATCCATCATCTTCTGTATTTTATCCTTCAACTTATCAAGAAATTGTGTCCTGCTCTTCTTCCGACTCCTGATTTCCAAGAAGATACGATAAAAGTCCCCAATCTCGATATTGAAAAGTACCTCGCAACAAAAAGCGATGTCTTTCAGACTGGTATTTCCATTATTAAAGCATTTGCCCGCATAAATCGCATAGATGAATTCAACCAAGGCGACTTTACTATCCGTCCATTGCAGCAACTTACTGTCTACTATGGAGGTGAATTTAAGATGCAGTTTGTCTGACAGCGAATCGATCTCGCCCGATACATATTCTATCAAATGATTATTCGCCAGAATCATTGCAACGCTTGAATCATGCAAGGTGGTAAAAGAAGGATCCCTGTCCAACAAATGGCAATGAACATCGGAAAGAATATCATAATTCTCACGGATAAAATAGTGGTTATCAAGTTCAGTCTGACTGGCACGATAATAATCATAGAAGCTATTATTCAAAAATGACTTCTGTATATTTTCCAGCTCCATCTTTAAATATTTGCATTGAGCCGACAGAGATTTGCCGACACGGTTCTTTTCAATCTGATATAAACGGATATAAAACATCAGTAAGCCGGAAATCTGCGGTTTCCAGACTTTAAAGAACTGAATTTCTTCTTCAGGATTCTGAAATTGATATTCGGCAACTGCCCTTTTCAGCAAAGTAAGTGATGTCTGTATGACATCTATTATCTGCTTTATCCGCTCGAGAGGGGCAATCGGCTGTTGCTCAATCCTTTTAATTTCTTTTTCTATGTTCAGCTTACTATTTCTTACGAAATTTTCCATTCATTCTCAATGTACCCACAGCTTTCGAATCATCATAAGAAGTCTGACTAAAAGCCTGAATACCCAATTGCACTCGTCTTTAAAAAACGATGCAGTGAATAATAAAATTGATAAAATGAAAAACCGGTTCAAGTAGAACTACTCAAACGAAAGAAATTAGCCTGTGGTTTATGAGGCTAATATTAAGCTATAACAAATTTAAGAATGGTGCCCAAAATAGTTGCTTTTAGAATTCAGATGCAAATATAATCGATTTTTTATGATTATGTGAAGTTTATATGAAAATTTGAAAACAGCCTGCGGGAAGCTACAGAAAAATACTATCTTTGCCTTCGGTTCTTCACAAGCACAGTGATGAAACCATTCTTTTTAATCACATAAATAATAAAAGAACTATGATCAGATTAAATGTTTTTGTTCGTGTAAACGAAACAAACCGCGAAAAAGCGATTGAGGCAGCAAAAGAACTGACTGCCTGCTCTTTGAAAGAAGAAGGATGCATTGCTTACGATACTTTTGAAAGCAGTACCCGCCGTGATGTTTTCATGATTTGCGAAACATGGCAGAATGCTGAAGTATTGGCAGCACACGAAAAAACCGCCCATTTTGCACAATACGTAGGTATCATTCAGGAATTAGCTGAAATGAAACTGGAAAAGTTTGAATTCTAAATGAATGTCAGATAGACGAAAACCACGTCTTCCAGCCTAAACATAAAAGAGAAAAACAATCCTTACTTTGGGAATGTCTTTCTCTTTTTTCGTACACAAATGTACCGTTACTTGTCAAGTCCAGTATTTTATGATTGCTCTAAACCAAGATCAGTCAAGCTTTTTATGAATAAAGGTACCTTCAATCCAGTAGGTTGCGTGATTGGCGGTGAACTTCAGCAATACATAGCCCGGATCTGTAGGACCACCGGGAAAGTGTTCGATAAACCAGTCCTGCCAAAGTTCCTGCTTCAGTTTCTCGTCTGTCACTACTTCCACTTCTCCCATCAATGCCACACTGTCCCCCTTCTCCTGAAAACATAATCCTGCTTTCGGATTCGATAAAAAATCAATAGTCTTTAATGAATCCGCTCCGGTGGACATCCAGATAGTGGAAATTCCTTCTGCTGCGATTTTACTCATTGGCACAGGACGGGGATAGCCTTCCTTGTTCACAGAAGCAAGGGTGACAACTTCGCATTTCTGCAATAACTCCGCCGCTTTCTCTTTCATAGTTTTTGTTGACATAATCTTATTGTATTTATTTTATTTCGCCACAAAGATAACGGCACAGATGTCCGTTCTATTGTAAAAAATCGACTTTTACTAACTTGGGTTCTACGGTTCGATATAAGTCAGCGTTATACCCTCCGGAACTGTGAGCGAAAGAAATGATGTAGGAGTATTGCCCGACAATGTTTTGATTTCTTTTGAGAAATGTGCCAGGTCATAATATCCTGCGTCGATGGCAGTAGTCAACAGGTTGACAGAGGTCGTGTTTCTCAGTAATTCTACTGCATTCTTGAATTTAACAATGCGGCTATATTCTTTAGGGGTGAATCCGGTGTTATGTTTAAACTTCCGTTCAAAATGACGCTGGCACAGGCATACTTCATCCATCAGACTACGAACAGAACGCTTTCCCCCGGACTGATTGATTATATTCACCGCTACGGCAACTTGGGAATCAACAGGCTGATAATTATGCGCAAGATACGCCAGGAGATATTCTTCAACGACCTGAATCCGTCCCCGGACATCATTCTGTTCACATAACCTCTCGATAAAGGTACTGTCAAAAACCACCTGCATTTCATTTGTACTGATTCTGTAATTCGCAAACTCATGCAAAGGCAGCTTTGTAAATCCGGATAACCCACAAGGCAGAAAACGAACGCCAAACTGATGAACGAATTCGGCATAAGTGACAAGCTCCGAATATTTCGTCATCGGACCCACAAAGTAAGAACGACAAGGCTGCATGACCAGCGTTTCTTCTTTTACCTTACCCACCACTTCTCCCAACGTAAAAATGAAATCGGTACAACCATCCGGCAAAATATGGATACGCATACCATATTCCGGAGTTCCCTTAAATTCCCAATAATTATCTATATAGGGAGCGAGTAGATGAGAGGGCTGATATTCTGTGTACATCGGTCTATTTTATACGCAAATATAAAGAGAATAAATGCAATTCTTGTATTTTGCAAAAAATATCATGTACATTTGTGTTTCAAAAAACAGCAAAACACATGAAGGACTTTGCAGCTATCGACTTTGAAACAGCCAACGGAAAGCGCACAAGCGTATGCAGTGTAGGAGTTGTCATCGTAAGGAACGGAAAAATCGTGAAGAAAATCTATCGTCTGATCCGTCCTTGCCCCAACTATTATACGCAATGGACAACAGCAGTTCACGGACTGACTTACGCGGATACGGAAGAAGCGGAAGATTTTCCAGATGTATGGGCAGAAATAAAACCGCTTATAGACGGTCTTCCGCTTGTTGCTCATAACAGTCCTTTTGACGAAGGCTGTCTGAAAGCTGTTCATGAGCTATATGAGATGACTTATCCCAATTATAAATTTTACTGTACTTGCCGCACTTCACGGAAAGTGTTTGGAAAAGAGTTGCCCAATCATCAGCTACATACGGTTGCAGCCCGATGCGGATATAATTTAACCAATCATCACCATGCTCTCGCTGACGCTGAGGCTTGTGCACAAATAGCCTTGCTCATCATCCCCGAACCTAAAAAGCCAAAAGTTGATTTGCATACCGGAAGTTTATTTTAAGACGAAAGCTCCGTAAATGAGCAATATAAAAGACACTACCACTATTATTACTGTCAATAATAGCCATAGTGTCTTTAAAATAGATTGCTATTTATGAATTCTGCTTATAGAATAGACTTTGCAATACCCATTTCCAAACCGCGAAGTTCTGCCAATCCACGAAGACGGCCTAAGCAGGAATATCCCGGATTTGTTTTCTTCTTCAGATCATCAATCATCTGATGACCGTGGTCCGGACGCATAGCGATAGAACATTTACGACGTTGTTGCAGAAGAATCAGGCTCTTCATTACGTTGTACATATCTACATTTCCCTCCAGGTGGTTAGCTTCATAGAAGTTTCCTTCTTCGTCACGCTGCGTACTACGCAAGTGTACAAAGTTGACACGATCGCCAAAACGCTCCATCATACCCGCGAGGTCATTGTCAGCACGTACACCGAAAGAACCTGTACACAAGCAAAGACCGTTAGATTCGTTAGGAACGGCTTCAATCAGTTTTTTAAAGTCCTCTTCCGTACTTAGAATACGCGGTAAACCTAAGATTGTATAAGGAGGATCGTCCGGATGGATCACCAGCTTCACTCCCACCTCATCAGCCACAGGTGCAATTTCTTTCAGGAAGAAGATCAAGTTAGAACGAAGTTTCTCAGCATCGATATCATTATAACGATCCAATGCTTCCTGGAACTGTTCTACAGTGAAACTTTCTTCCGATCCCGGAAGTCCGGCAATCATATTACGAACCAACAATTTCTTATCGTCTTCACTCATTTGTTCGAAACGGGCTTTTGCTTTAGCTATTTCTTCCGGAGTATAGTCTTTTTCCGCATTCGGACGTTTCAAAATAAAGAGGTCGAAAGCAAGGAAGGCAGCCCTCTCAAAGCGAAGAGCTTTAGAGCCGTCAGGCATTGTATAGGCAAGGTCCGTACGTGTCCAGTCCAATACAGGCATGAAGTTATAAGTAACTACCATTACACCACATTTAGCCAGATTACGGATGCTTTCCTTATAGTTTTCAATATATTTCAGATATTCACCGGTCTGCGTTTTGATATGTTCGTGCACAGGTACACTTTCTACAACGGACCAGGTCAGACCCACTTCTTCAATCATTTGCTTACGCTTCATGATTTCTTCTACTGTCCACACTTCGCCATTCGGAATGTGATGAAGTGCGTTTACTATACCGGTAGCTCCTGCCTGTTTGATATCCCACAAGCTTACTGGGTCATTCGGACCATACCAGCGCCAAGTTTGTTCACATAGATACATAATATGATAAGTATTAAGTAATAAGTAATAGGTATTAAATGGAGAATGCGTCGAAACCTCCGTCGATAACAGCTACTGTACCTGTTACGAAGTTAGAAGCATCACTGATCAGATAATGAATAGTTCCGTAAAGATCTTCCGGTTCACCGAAACGATTGAACGGAGTATGAGCAAGAATTGTCTTAGAACGGTCAGTCAGAGAACCATCAGGGTTTGTCAACAGCGCACGGTTCTGGTCAGTCAGGAAGAATCCCGGAGCGATAGCATTTACACGAAGACCGTTACCGAATTTCAAAGCCAGTTCACCAGCCATATATTTAGTGAAGTTAGCAATAGCAGCTTTTGCAGCTCCGTAACCAACCACACGTGTCAACGGGCGAAGAGCTGATTCGGAACAGAAGTTTACGATAGAACCTTTCTTCTGTTCTACCATGATTTCAGCAAATACCATTGTAGGCAATACCGTACCAAACAGATTCAAATCCACCACTTTCTTAAAGGCGTCAATCTGCAAGTCAAAGAAAGTTTTGTCCGGAGCAATTGTTGCGCCTGCCATGTTACCTCCGGCAGCATTCAGTAATACGTCAATACGGCCATAGGCTTTCATGATCTCCACTTTGTTACCTTCCAGCACTTCTTTGTCCATTACGTCCGTATACAGAAACATAGCTTCATTCCCTTCAGCTTTGATACTTTCTACCAACGCCTTACCTGCTTCTTCGCTTCTATCGAGTACAACTACTTTAGCTCCTTCTTTAGCTAAGTATGCAGCGATACCCTTACCTAAGATTCCGGCTCCACCGGTGATAACAACAACTTTGTCCTTTACGTTAAATAATTCGTTCATGGTTCTTTTTTATTTATATGGTTTATAACTTATTGTTCAGATAATATTTCAGATTTTCTTTTAGAAGAATATCAATCGGCATCAGGTTCACCTTTTCGGGGTTCTGCTTGAACAGCAAATGATTGCACAATGATTTGATACCATCATATCCTTGTCGTTCGGGACGCTGTGCTACTAATGCAGTGATAACGCCATCGGAGAGCAGTTGAGTATTCCTTTCGATAAGGTCGTAGCCAACCAATTTCACTCTTTGCATTCCTCTTGCTTTCAGGTAGTTTCCTAAGATGTAGCAAGTTGAATTAAAGATGATGCCTCCTTCTATAGTTGTATTCGCTTCAAAGATTTCGTCCAGCTTGATAAAATTGTAAACCGAATCATTGATTTTCAGTTCTACTTCATGCAAATTTCCGGTAAATCCTGTTTCTTTCAGATAGTGACAAAAGCCTTCTCTCCGGTTCTTACCTTGATTTGAGTCGTTTTTTCCACTATGAATAATTCGTGCCATCAGGATATCCGAAGTCGAAGAAATCTTGTCTGTCAATAATCGCGCAGCAATCACTCCGGCATCATAAGACTCCGTCCCGAAATATGCCAACTGATGTTGCCCTTCAATATTGGAGTCAACATAAACATAGGGAATTTCATTCCTGTCAAGCTCTTGTGAAAGCCGTATAACAGAATCGGTAAACAGTGTTGCAATCAATACCCCATCTACTTTTTCATCCAACAGATTGCGGACAATATCATCAAAAGTCTTGTTATTGTATTGATCGAAAAAGAGTTTAGTGATCGTTATATTATAAGATTCCATCTCTGAAGCCGCCTTATCAATACCCTCAGAAATAGCTTCCCAATATTCTCCGTGTGTAAAAGAAGGAGTAATTGCCACAAAATGATATTGTTTTTTAGATGCCAACGAACGCGCCATCAGATTCGGCTGATAATGAACCATCTCCAGAATAGTCTGGACTTTCTTCCTGTTCTCTTCAGATACCCGTCCACGATTATGAATCACCCGGTCTACCGTACCGACAGAGACCCCCGCCATCTTGGCGATGTCTACAATACGAATATTTGAGAATTCTTTGTCCATATACTGATAAGTATCTTGTTTTTCGACGACAAATGTAAAATGAATTATTGAATTAAGCAAATGTGTGTGCGCACACACATTCTACTATAAAAATGCTATAAATATGATATTCAGATATTTAATAAAGAAAGGCAAGTAATACGTATGTTGTTAAACATAAGAAAAAGAGTGGAAAAAGCCATCAAATATTCGTTTGGGAGGTAATAAACATCATGACAGAAAAGCTTTTTATCTGTGAAAAGAACAAAAAAGAGGGATATAAAAGGTAAAATGTGTACGGACACACACTGATTATTCTATGCAAAAGCAGATATGAAGGATAGTGACAGTATCCGGTTAAGGTAGATTGTCAAGAAGGAAGCTATAAATACAAAAGAAAAGTGATAACCAGTTATTTTAAACCTGATTACCACTTTCAAGGATGATTATTTCTCCCATTTTTCTTTTGCTTTTCCAACTGCTTTATCAGCCTCTTCAGCTACTTTATCTGCGACCTTAGCTCCTGTTTCAACAGCTTTTAAGCCAAGATTCATTGCTTTTCTTTCAGCTTCGGCTGCTGCTATTTCAGCATCACGACCGATACGGTGAATAGCGTTATAAATATCACTTTCCAACTGTCTGGCTTTTGCTGTACGTGAAAGACGATAAGCTACTGCACCAAGGATTGAACCAATTCCAAGTCCAATCCAGAAATTTCCATGTCTACATTCCATAATTAAGTTCTGTTTTTAGATTAAAAATAAATTATATAAAATCTTTATTTAGATTTCGAGAATAAAGAAGCAATCCATAATACCAGAATAGCTCCTACGGTAGAAGTTATCAAACTTCCAATCAATCCCGAAGCCGCAAGTCCGAAAAGGGCAAATACCCAACCGCCCAGCACTCCTCCGAGAATACCAAGCAACAAATTTATAATAAGGCCAAAACCTCCGCCACGCATTATCTTACCTGCGAGAAAGCCGGCTACAATACCAATAATAATATACCAAATAAAGCCCATTTTATCCTCCTTTTTTATCTAACAACATCAGGTACCACGAATAGTTCAGTAAGTCAAAAATGAATTAACGACAATTTACACTCCAAACACGACTATAAATTCACTAAAGAAATAATCTGGGCAACAGTCCGGCAAATGTTTTTCTTAGCGACTTCCGGCTTCATGGCTGTTTCCAAAGACATGGGCGAAGGAATGATGGAAAAGACACCTTGAAAACCTGCCTGATTCAGAATTTCCGTATCCTCTATGCTACCTGCCACAATAATGACCGGTATTCCCTGTCGCTTCGCTTCTTCTAATATTCCGAAGGGCACTTTTCCCATTAAAGATTGACGGTCTGTTCTCCCCTCACCGGTTATGATCAGATCAGCACCTTTTATTTTCTCACTAAAATTCAATGTTTGGAGCAGTAAATCAATGCCGGACTTTAGTTCAGCATTCAGAAAAGCAAGAAAGGCACCTCCCAAGCCTCCGGCGGCTCCTGCTCCGGGAACATGGGTGATTTCTCTTCCGGTAGTTGAATGGATTAATCGGGCAAAAGACTGCATACCTGCATCTAATTTCTCTATCATTGCATCATCCGCCCCCTTCTGCCGGGCAAAAACATACGCAGCGCCTTCCGGACCACAAAAGGGATTTCGTACATCACAGGCTATCGTGAAACGAGTATCTTTAAGTGCAGGATGAACGGAAGAAAAATCAATAGCGGCAATTCGATGCAGAATTTCGCCTCCTTTTCCCAAGACTGCTCCATCCTTATCGAGAAATCGGGCTCCTAATGCTTGTAACATACCTACTCCGGCATCATTCGTAGCACTTCCTCCGATACCTATGACAAATTCCCGATATCCCTGTTCAATAGCGTGCAATATCAATTCACCGGTTCCATAAGTAGTGGTCAGCATCGGATTTCGTTCTGTTTCTGATAATAGTGGCAGACCGTTCACGGTGGCCATCTCAATAAAAGCAATATGTTTGTCACCCGAAACGCCATAAGTGGTTTCTATCGGACGCATCAAAGGATCATTCGCTATGATCTTCTGATAAGTGCCCTGTGTTGCTTCTATCAAGACAGTCAATATCCCCTCACCTCCGTCGGCTATCGGAAAACGAATGACTTCACAATCCGGACAAACCAGCTTTATGCCTTCTTCCGCCGCCTTTTCCGCCTCTGACGAGGAAAGACAACCTTTGAAAGAATCCATCGCTACTACTACTTTCTTCATTACTTATAGATTTAATTGTGACAAATATATTGAGAAACGGGAAGTTTACGTACCTTTGCAGTCATTTTTTCAGGAACATTTCAAAAGAATAGGTATTATGGTACAGAATCAGGAACAACCCGTAGGAAGAATTACATTTTCTATCCTCATCGCATTAAGCCTTTCGCATTGTCTCAATGATCTTTTGCAGTCCGTTATATCGGCAGCCTATCCATTATTTAAAGAAGATTTAGGACTCAACTTTGCACAGATCGGTCTTATCACACTGGTTTATCAACTCTCGGCTTCGGTATTCCAGCCAATCACCGGAATCATCTTCGATAAACATCCCGTTGCCTGGTCACTACCTATCGGAATGAGCATTACAATGATAGGAATGATCAATCTGGCATTCTCCAACGACCTTTACTGGATGCTGATCTCTGTTTTTCTGATTGGAATCGGTTCTTCCGTCTTGCATCCGGAGGCATCACGCATTACCTTTCTTGCTTCGGGTGGAAAACGGGGACTGGCACAATCGTTATTTCAGGTAGGAGGCAATTTAGGAGGTTCACTAGGCCCTTTATTGGTGGCTTTGCTGGTAGCCCCTTATGGCAGAGAGCATCTAGCCGTTTTTACACTTTTTGCTTTGGCTGCTATCGGTGTCATGTATCCGATCTGCAAATGGTACAAATCTTATCTCAACCGAATGAAAGAGCAAAAGGCTACAGTGAAAAAGGCTGTACATTTGCCTTTACCGATGGATAAAACTGCTTTATCTATCGGAATCCTACTGATATTAATCTTCTCAAAGTATATCTATATGGCAAGCCTTACCAGTTATTATACATTCTATTTGATTCATAAATTCAATGTAACTGTACAGGAATCTCAATTATACTTATTTATTTTTCTGGTAGCTACTGCTATCGGAACATTGCTCGGCGGTCCTATCGGCGACCGTGTAGGACGTAAATATGTGATTTGGGCTTCTATTTTAGGGGCTGCACCTTTTAGTTTACTGATGCCGCATGCCACTTTAGCATGGACCATCATTTTAAGTTTTTGTGTAGGACTGATGCTTTCGTCTGCTTTTCCGGCTATCCTGCTTTATGCGCAAGAGCTACTCCCTACCAAGCTAGGGTTGATTTCCGGTCTTTTCTTTGGTTTTGCCTTCGGAGTAGCAGGTATCGCTTCGGCCGTACTTGGCAATATGGCTGATAAATTTGGTATTGAAGCAGTTTATAACGTTTGCGCTTATATGCCGTTGCTGGGATTAGTCACGTTCTTCCTGCCCAATTTAAAGAAACAGAAGATACAGGTATAAGTTACTATTTTATTGACTTGCACCGAAGTCTATTAAAAATAAATCCCCTATTTGCATAAGTAGATACAAATAGGGGATTTGTTTTTAATTCTTTATCGACTCAACCAACCATCGTAAAATCGTTTCACTGATGTTACTTTCAAATGATCTTTTTTATATATTTCTGTCACATCTTCTACGAGAAAACAAGTTAGTGGACCTTGATCTCTGGTTACGACCTCATCTGCATCAGGTTTTTCCGGGTAGTCGATATAGTAAGAATGAGATTTACCATCCAATGTGGTAGTGATGCAATAGCGAGATTTATCTCCCAATTGCTCCAAAGTCCTCACAAAACTGCTCTTAATTTCAGTTGAAGATGCTACCTCAGTAGAAGAAATCAGAGTCAATGTACCTTCATCTTTTGTAGTATATACAAACTTGATTACTCCTGTGGGTTTCATATCCGAATCGTCAATTACTTTAGCCTCCAACTCTTTCATTTGAACTTCATCCATATCTCCTTCTATCTCAACACGAATCTCTATTGTACCGAAATTTTGTCTACCTTCTCCTACCTTCACTTCGATCTGTGCAGTTAATCCATTAGCATCTCCTACCCGAAGATAAGTCGTTCCCAATTTAACGGGAGAAATACCTATAAGTCCGTCTTTTTCTCCCAATGTAGCCTTAGCTATCGTCTCGTCGGCTATTGAAATAGAATAAGGAGCTACCCCTCCTGTTATGCCTACGCTACTACTACCGGTAATCGGTACATAAGTACCACTTATAGGCTCATCCGGATTGTATAATTCACTCAGTTGATAAAGGAAGAAATGTTCGTCATCCTCACAGGACGTCCATCCTAAGGAAAGAAAAAAGAGCAATAGTAAAGGTAATAGTTTTGTTTTCATGTTCATCTCATTTAATTCATAAACAGTTATTTACCCACAAATGTATTAACAATTATCATACAGTGTTCTAATTAGTCACTGTATTTTTGTTAATAATGCGAAGATGATAAGCATTTAGCTCATTTCAGCACCGAAATGAATGGATTTAAAGTTTGAATAGTAATGGCAAACAATCCTTCATCATAGTCACATTTTTCCATAACTCTCTATTACATAGACAACTACAATGCACCTTCTTTTATTGATATAATGCTTTCTCTCTGCATATTTGAGTGTCACAATCATGCTTCTCTATCTATGATATTGATTGTCGCACAAATGGCGTAACATCTAACTCACATAATGTGCAACAGCCATTGCATTATATGTGAGCCAACTGTTGCACATTATGTGAGTTAGTATATAGACATAAATCATTTTATAGAATGACTAATTCAAATCAGCAGACTATAATGTCTGTTTGCATTAAAAGAATAAGAAGATGCATTGTAACAAGCTGAATAATTGAATGATAGATGAAAATGTGATTTGCTGACGAGTCTTTATTTTATTCATAACAACCATGTTTAGCTCATTCCTGCACCATTCTGATTCAACTACTGATTCGCATAAATAATAAAAACGACCGGTATGCATCGTCACGACGTATACCGGTCTACAAGTTAAGGTCAAAGTCAAAAAATTAAGAGAGCTATTTATAAGTTAGGGTTTGCATTAATCTCTTTTTCAGGGATAGCATACAGATAATAAGAACTGTTCGCTGAGAACGCTTTACCATCCGGGAAATTAAGGAACCAATGTCCTAACGGATTTCTTTTCGCAAAACTGCCGCCTTCCTGCCAGCAATCCACTTCCGTTTTCTGCATATCCTCAGATAGAGCCATACGTTCTACCGCCTTCTGATTACGGAGTATATCCGTTATACCGAATCCTTCTCCCCACAGCTCGCGCCGGCGTTCCATCAGAATTTCGTCGATCACTTGCTCTTTCGTTTTCCCTGTCACATCGTAATTACCTGCGCCACGGGCAGTACGTAATGTATTCAATGGGGCAACAGCCTGATCCAGTGCTACTCCATCCCTGGCCTTGGCTTCCGCTTCTATCAGATACATTTCAGCCGAACGCATCAGTACCAGATCCGCAGTATCATCCGAACGCATATGGAATTTCTTATAACCCAGATATCCTTCACGCATCCATTGGAAAAGAGGCAGACGGATGTCATCTTTAGCAAAAGTATCCATCAAGTGCGGATCGGCCATAAAGCTACTGTAAGCTCCGACATACGTTGCATCCAGATAATAGAAATTATAACTTGCATCCGATTGCGAAAGTGTTTGAGGAGATCCCCAAATCCATTCTTTATTGGAAATATTATTAAAACCTTCGTATTCGGCAGTGGTAGTCATTAATGAATATCCTTTGCGTGCAGCTTCGGCAGCTTTGGCGGCTTCTCCCCATTGTCCTGTCAATAAGTAAGCACGTGCCAGAAGACCGTTGACAACATCCGTATTCGGTTTGAATTTCTGCCCGTCGCCCTTGCGGACATAGTTTGTCAGATAATCCTGTGCGAGATTCAAATCATCAAAGATCTGCTGGTAAACTTGCGCCACTGTCGATTTTCCTTTCGGCTCGGTACTACTCGTAGTCGGTTCCGTATATATAGGCACACAAGGAGCATCTTTATCTTTCAAATATGTAAACTGATAATGCTGTACCAAATGCAGATAACAAAAGGCACGCAAAGCCAATGCCTGTCCCTGTGCCTGCCGAAGTTCCTCGGAGTCACCTTTAATCGAAATGGCAGTGTTGCAGTTATCAATTGTCTTATAGATCAAATACCAAGCAAACGAAGTTCTTCCATCAGAAGGAATCGCCACGTCATTGAACTGATAGGAAGAATTGAAACCATATTTCGGACGGGAAACAACATCGCTCGCCATCATATCATCCTGACATTGAAGTGCCCGATAACCAATATTGGCATACGTCGTTCCGTATTCAAACAGATTATACCAAGCTCCGTTGAAGAGGCGTTCTGCATTTCCGGCTACTGCTACCTGATCGGAGCTTACCGCATCCGTAGGTTCCGTATCCAGAAAGCTACTGCTACAACTTGTCGCCAGAAACAGTCCGGCAACAGCAGTAAGTATAGATTGAATTTTTATCTTTTTCATATATCGTGTAATTTTAGAAAGATAGATTGATACCTCCGGAAATAGTTCGCATAGCCGGATAACGGTAATAAGTGATACCCGTGATTCCCTGTTCAGGGTCAAGTCCCTGATTCCGGTGAATAGTGAACAGGTTATCGCCCTGCACAAACACCTGGACACTGCTCAATGCCAGTTTGCTGATCCACTGTTTCGGCAGATCGTAAGAGAGCGTCAGGTTTTTCAGTCTCATATATGAGTTGTTCTGCAAGAAACGGGTGGAAGCTGAGTTCCAGTTATTGGAAGTAGTGCTCAAAGCAGGCACGTCTGTATAACGGTTTTCCGGTGTCCATCTCTTCAATATCTCCGTAGACCAGTCACGACCTTCCAGACTTCCGTTGTGCAGAATCATAGTAATATCACGGTTGTAGATATATCCGCCGATGCTATAAGCAAAGATGGCGGACAGATCGAACCCTTTCCATGAAAGCGATGTATTGAAACCGCCATAAACTTTCGGGAGGGAAGATTTATTGACGTAATAATAATTTGCCGAAGCATAGTCGCTTGTTGTGACACGTTTTCCGGTCAAATTATCATTGGCATCTTTCTCATCCATATACCACAGCGGATTACCGTTGTCAGGGTCTACTCCCGCCCATTCTTTCATATAGAAGTCATAGACTGACCGTCCTACCTGCAATTTATTCACGCCACTTTGCGGCATATCCTTCAGCGGAAGTTCCGTTACCTTATTCTTATAATGCGTCAGGTTCATCCCGAGTTTCCATACCCATCCATTCTGATTGATAATGGTTCCGTTCAGCACCATCTCAATACCTGTATTCTTCAATGCGCCTACATTCTCATCAATAGAACCATATCCTAAGGAAGGAGCGATCGGACGGGAATAAAGCAAATCTTTGGAACGACGCGTAAAGAAGTCGAACGAACCGGAAAAACGGTTGTTAAACAGTGAAAAATCAACGCCGACGTTAAAGTTCAGGTTCGTCTCCCATTTCAGGTTCGGAGTAGCCATACGGTCGGAAACCAAGGCATTCTCTCCGAGATTGGAAACGATGGTATAAAGTCCCTTGCTTGCATAATAAGTACCCAGATTATCATTTCCCTGTGCACCATAGCTCATCTTTAATGTCAGAGCAGAAAGCCAGTTGGCAGTGGAAGCCATAAAACTTTCACGGTCGATACGCCATGAAGTTCCCAAAGACCAGAAGTTACCCCAGCGAGTCTCCGGTGCAAAACGGGAAGAACCGTCACGACGAAAGGAAGCGGAGAAAAAGTATTTATTCTGATAGTCATAAAGCGCCTGGGTTAGATATCCCACCAAAGCATAATCGATACGATAACCGGAACCGCCTGTCAACTGTGAGCCGACTACCAGTTCGGGCATATCGGGCTGTGCCATCTTCGTACGTGAAGCAGTCAGTTCATCATAACGGTACGAATAGGCTTCCATTCCGGCAAGCACATTAAAGTGATGATCACCGATGGTTTTATCATACGACGCGATATTGTTCCATGTCCATGAAAAAGTACGTGAGTTCAAGCGGCTGGAACCACCTCCGTTTTCCAGAGCCGGACCGATTTTCGGATTCGTATAATCCAGCGTATTATAGTTGATCAGGTCGAAGTTGAAACTTGTCTTGAATTTCAGCCCTTCGATGATCGTAGCTTCGAGATAAGTACGACCGGAAAATTCATCTTTCATCCGTTCCGATTTATCCAAAGGCAAGGTAGCCGGCAAGTTCCAGTTAGCCATAGAACCGGAAGGACGATATGAACCGAAATCATAGATACGATCCCCATTATCATCCAGCTTGTAGCTACCGTCCGTATTCATTTCATAAATAGGATAAAATCCGGGCATAGTACGTCCTGCAGTAATCACGTTGCTTGTTTTGGAATCCGAAGAAACCGGATAATTCTGCATGGAATGGGCAAAACTCAAGTTGATGCTTCCTTTCAGCCAGGAAGTCATTTCACTGGTCACGTTCGAACGAAGGTTGAAACGTTGGTAACCAGATTCGAGTGCAATACCCTTATCGTTCAGGTAGCCGGCAGAAAAGAAGTATTGATTAGCCTTTCCACCACCGGAAACACTCAGATTCAGTTCGGTACGAAGCGCTTGCTGCTCCATCGCGTCACTCCAGTCGGAGTTCCATAACGGACGGGCGCCCGCTGCCAGTTTTCCGTCTGTCCCCACAGGTTGCGGATATTGTGTACCGTAAGGATTCGGACCGCCTCCCATCAATTTTGTAACCAAGTCTTTGGAAGCCTGAGCGGCTGCGGTGGCAGGGGTATAATCAGAGCTCTTGGCATACTGGTTGCGAAGTGCTTCCCAGTAAAGTTCGAAATACTGATTGGTATTGACGCGGTCATAATCACGTACCGCACGACTGGAACCACCCAGTGTAGCTTTCACCTTGACAGTAGCTTTCGAGTCCTGCTGTCCTTGTTTCGTGGTAATGATAATCACACCGTTCGCACCACGCGAACCGTACAGAGCTGCAGATGCAGCATCTTTCAGCACAGTCATGGAAGCGATGTCGTCAGGATTGATTGAGTTGACGCTGCCATCAAAAGGTACGCCATCAACCACATACAACGGGGCACTGGAAGCATTGATCGAACCGATACCACGAATACGGATTTCGGCATCCGTACCGGGCTGACCGCTGGAAGCACTGGCTTGCACACCGGATACCGTACCTTCAAGTACACGAGATACGCTGGAAGTCTGTAACTTCTCGATCTCTCCCGCCTTCATAGTCGAGGCAGCTCCGGTAAAACTATATTTCTTGGCAGTAGCATAAGCTACAACCATCACTTCTTCCAGTTCTTTGCTCTCCGATTCCATTGTGACATTGATCACATTCCGGTTGTTCACCGCTTGTTCCACTGTCCGCAATCCTACAAAGCGGAACACGATAGTCCCATTGGCAGGGGCTTCAATTGAATAGTTTCCATCGATATCGGTAATGGTGCCGGAAGAGGCCCCTTTCACTTGTACGGAAACACCGGGTAAAGGCTCTCCTTCAGAAGTCACAGTACCCGTTACGCGTTTCTCTTGTTGTGCTTCTGCATACACTACATTGCCGGCAGAAAGCAATAGAAACGCCACTAATAAACGTAAATAGATTCTCATAATTTTGTGGCTTAGGATTTATTTGCTTGTTCTAACTAACAGAATACATATCTCATTTGTTTAGGAAACGAAACATTTTTTTAGACGATTATTAGTATAAATCAACGAAAGGTAGTACATTCGTGAAACGAACAGCATCAATCATAGCAACGAAAAATCACAGGATGAAGCAAATTGTTCTATCTCTTTTTCTGTTTCTGTCACTCTCCTTACAGGCCCAAACTGAAAGGAGAGATACCCTTATGAGCGATAGTCTGCAAACTGATTCTGTGATACCGGCCAAACCAAGCGCTTTCAAGAGAGCGATCAGGAAGTTCATGAATTTCAGTGACTTCGACACCCTTTATATCAGTCCCAACCGGTATAATTACGCATTGATGACCACCCATTTCAGCAACTTTGAATATTATTCCGTTACCAGCAATCTGCCCCAACCGCAGAAGCTGAGTTTCTCTCCCAATCCGCATAACAAGATAGGATTGTACTTCGGCTGGCGATGGATCTTCCTGGGATGGTCTGTAGACGTAGACGACATTTACCGGAAGACCAACCGAAGGAACAAAGGAACCGAGTTCGATTTAAGTCTATACAGTTCCAAACTGGGAGTGGACATCTTCTACCGTCGCACAGGTAACAACTATAAGATTCATAAGATCAACGGTTTCCCGGAAGATGTCCCCGCCAATTACTCCGAAAAGTTCAATGGAATAAAAGTAGATATCAAGGGATTGAACCTATACTATATCTTCAACAACCGCAAATTCTCCTACCCTGCCGCTTTCAGCCAGTCAACCAATCAGCGCAGGAATGCAGGTTCGTTTATCGCAGGCTTTTCCATTTCAAAACATAATCTTGAGTTCGACTATGCGGAACTTCCGGATTTCATACTGGAAGCGATGAATCCTGCCATGAAAGTCAACAATATAAAATACACCAATGCCAATATCAGTTTCGGTTATGCCTATAACTGGGTATTTGCCCGCAACTGTCTGGCATGCCTGTCTCTCACTCCCGCCATAGCCTACAAAGCCTCCGATGTAGATGCAGAAACCCATGAAGGAAAGACATGGTACGGCAATTTTAATCTGGACTTTCTGATCCGTGCGGGAGTTGTCTATAATAACGGAAAATATTTCGTCGGCACTTCATTTGTCGGAAAGAACTATAATTACCACCGGAACAATTTCTCACTGGACAACGGGTTCGGAACGCTTCAGATATACGTCGGATTCAATTTCAATTTACGCAAGGAATACAGAAAAAAGAAATAAAAGCAGATACGGCAGAAATCATAAACTTGCTTGCTTATCCAAAGAATCTTTGTACATTTGCCCCGTTCTTAACTTCAAAAAACAAGAACCTGATGAAGAAACAACGCCACATACAGACCACCCGTTCCCTTCTTTCCCGCTTCCGCTACTGGGGCAGGAAGAACTATGCCGCTTTTGCGAGTATGGGACGTGAATTTCAGATCGGTCATCTGCATACCAATGTGGTAGATGTGGCTCTTCGCAAGCAGAATGCAAAAGTTACTATCCCTTATCATACATTTATGACACTTCAAGAAATCAAAGACCAAGTACTGGCAGGCTTCGACATATCGTCCGCCCAGGCCACTTGGCTGGCCAACATGGCCGACAGCGAGGCGCTTTATGCCGCCGCGCATGAGATTACCGTCACCTGTGCTTCGCACGAGTTCGATATGTGTTCCATCATCAACGCCAAGTCCGGCCGGTGTCCGGAGAACTGCAAATGGTGCGCACAATCCTCTCACTACAAGACTCAAGCCGAGATTTACGATCTACTGCCCGCTGAAGAATGTCTCCGACAGGCAAAATACAACGAAAGTCAAGACGTCAACCGTTTCTCCCTTGTCACCAGCGGACGAAAACCTTCTCCCAAACAGATCAGTCAACTTTGCGATGCGGCCCGCCTTATGCGGAAACATTCGTCCATCCAACTTTGTGCATCCCTTGGATTACTCAACGAAGAAGAACTCCGCGCCCTGCACACAGCCGGAATCACCCGCTATCACTGCAACCTCGAAACAGCTCCTTCCTATTTCCCCACACTCTGCTCCACACATACACAAGAGCAGAAACTGGCCACTCTCGACGCCGCCCGCCGGGTAGGAATGGATATCTGCTGCGGTGGCATCATCGGCATGGGAGAAACAATGGAACAACGCATTGAATTTGCTTTCACCTTGGCCGAGTTGAATGTACAGTCCATCCCCATCAACCTGCTAAGTCCGATCCCCGGAACTCCACTGGAAAATGAAAAGGCATTGAGCGAAGAAGAAATCCTGCGAACCGTCGCCCTGTTCCGCTTCATCAATCCTACCGCTTTCCTGCGTTTCGCAGGAGGACGTTCGCAGCTCACTCCAGAAGCCATGCGCAAAGCCTTGTTTGTCGGCATCAATTCCGCCATCGTGGGCGATTTGCTGACCACACTCGGTTCCAAGGTTTCCGACGATAAGAAGATGATTCTGGAAGAAGGTTACCACTTCGCCGACTCCCAGTTTGACCGCGAGCATTTGTGGCATCCTTATACTTCTACTACCGATCCATTGCCTGTCTACAAAGTAAAGCGGGCGGACGGAGCAACGATCACACTCGAAGACGGGCGGACACTCATCGAGGGAATGTCGTCCTGGTGGTGTGCTGTGCACGGATACAATCATCCGGTATTGAATCAGGCGGCAAAAGACCAGTTAGACAAGATGTCCCATGTCATGTTCGGAGGACTGACTCATGATCCGGCTATCGAGTTAGGAAAACTGCTGTTGCCTTTGGTCCCCCCTTCCATGCAGAAGATATTTTATGCGGATTCCGGTTCGGTGGCGGTAGAAGTTGCCTTGAAGATGGCCGTGCAATATTGGTATGCAGCCGGAAAACCCGACAAGAACAATTTCGTAACCATCCGTTCCGGTTATCACGGTGACACTTGGAATGCCATGTCCGTATGCGATCCCGTTACCGGGATGCACAGTCTTTTCGGTTCATCGCTTCCTGTCCGATATTTCGTTCCGGCCCCCTCTTCGCGATTTGACGGAGAATGGAATCCGGACGACATCATCCCCCTGCGGGAAACGATAGAGAAACACTCCAAAGAACTGGCGGCGCTCATCCTCGAACCCATTGTTCAGGGAGCAGGCGGTATGTGGTTTTATCACCCGCAGTATCTGCGTGAAGCGGAAAAACTCTGCAAAGAACACAATATCCTCCTGATCTTTGACGAAATAGCCACAGGATTCGGACGCACCGGCAAACTCTTTGCCTGGGAACACGCCGGAGTGGAACCGGACATCATGTGCATCGGAAAGGCGCTGACCGGAGGATACATGACACTGTCTGCCGTATTGGCAAGCAATCAGATAGCAGATACCATCTCCAATCATGCCCCAAAGGCTTTTATGCACGGTCCTACCTTTATGGGGAATCCGCTTGCGTGTGCGGTGGCGTGTGCTTCTGTCCGGTTGCTGCTCGACTCCGGCTGGGCAGAGAATGTGAAACGAATCGAAGCTCAGTTAAAAGAAGAACTGGCTCCCGCCCGCAAGTTTCCGCAAGTAGCGGATATACGGATATTAGGAGCCATAGGAGTCATCCAGACAGAACGTTCGGTGAGCATGGCATATATGCAACGCCGCTTCGTAGAAGAAGGTATCTGGGTACGTCCGTTCGGAAAACTGGTCTACCTGATGCCGCCGTTCATCATCTCTCCGGAGCAGTTAAGCAAACTGACTTCCGGAGTACTTAAAATAGTCAGAGAGATGTAACTTAACTATCTTCTCAAAAAATGAATAGATTATGATTTTAGACTCTATCAATCAAGAACTTCTGACTTTAAAAGAGAAGAAGAATTACCGTTCCCTCCCACAGTTGATTCATGACGGAAGAGACGTGACAGTAGACGGACGACGGATGCTGAACTTATCATCCAATGATTATCTGGGGCTAGCCAATGAGGTGTCTTTAAGAGAAGCGTTCTTAAAGACCATCACTCCGGAAACCTTTCTGCCCACTTCCTCTTCCTCCCGCCTGCTGACAGGCAACTTCACTGCCTATCAGGAACTGGAACAGCAACTGGCCACTATGTTCGGAGCAGAAAGCGCCCTTCTGTTCAATAGCGGATACCACGCCAACACGGGGATACTTCCTGCCGTCAGTGATGCCCGTACATTGATCCTTGCGGACAAACTCGTACATGCCAGCCTGATAGACGGAATCAGATTATCATCTGCCAAATGTATCCGGTACCGGCACAATGACTTAGCCCAGCTCCGGCGTCTTCTTGAAGAAAACCACGGTATGTATGAGAAGATGATCATCGTTACCGAGAGTATCTTCAGCATGGACGGAGACGAAGCCGACCTGCAAGCGCTGGTACGATTGAAACACGATTACTCCAACCTTCTTCTCTATGTAGACGAAGCCCACGCTTTCGGAGCACGGGGCGAGAAAGGCTTAGGATGTGCCGAAGAACAAAACTGCATCAACGACATCGACTTTCTGGTAGGAACATTCGGAAAGGCGGCAGCATCCGCCGGCGCATATATCGTCTGCCGGCAGACCGTCCGGGAATATCTGATCAATAAGATGCGTACCTTTATCTTCACAACAGCCCTTCCTCCTGTCAATATCCAGTGGACCGCATGGGTACTGAAACACTTCGCCGATTTCCGGAGCAAAAGGGAGCATCTGCTGCAAATCAGCCGGAAACTGAAAGAAGCACTGACCGAGAAGGGATACAACTGTCCTTCCGTCAGCCACATCGTGCCGATGGTGGTCGGAGCAAGCGAAGATACTATCAGGAAGGCAGAAGAATTGCAACGCAAGGGATTCTATGCCCTGCCGGTACGCCCGCCTACAGTGCCCGAAGGGACTTCCCGTATCCGCTTCTCATTGACAGCGGACATCACAGAAAAAGAAATCGATACACTCATAGCAATAATCAACGGATGAAACAGACTTTTATTATCAGGAACAATGGAAAGCACCTTCTACTATTCTTCGCAGGATGGGGAATGGACGAAACGCCTTTCCGACATATCCATCCGGCGGAATGTGACTGGATGATTTGTTACGATTATCGTTCGTTGGAGTTCGATACGACTTTGATACAGGCATATTCCGAGATTACGTTGATCGCATGGTCAATGGGAGTCTGGGCGGCTTCGCAGGTAATAAAGCAGCACCCCTCCCTGCCTGTTTCCCAAAGTACCGCCATCAACGGAACACTTTATCCGATACACGAAACGGAAGGAATCACGCCATCCGTTTTTGAAGGCACCCTGCAAGGACTGAACGAACAAACCCTACTGAAATTTCAGCGAAGAATGTGTGGTTCCGCTGCTGATTACAAGGTTTTTCAGACAATGGCTCCCAAACGTCCGGTTGAAGAACTGAAAGAAGAGCTTGCCGCCATCCGGCAGCAATACCTGTCATCCCTCCCTTCGGAGTTTGTCTGGCAGACAGCCATCATCGGAGATAACGACCGGATTTTCCTTCCGGACCATCAAGAGCAGGCATGGAGCAATAAGGCAGACTCCCTCCTGCACGTCGAAGCTGCCCATTATCAGCAGGAGCTTTTTAATGAGGTAATCATGAACATTAAATAATCATTGATCAATGAATAAGACAATTATTGCAGAACGTTTCTCAAAAGCCATCTCCACCTATCCCCGTGAGGCAAATGTACAACGGCAGATAGCAGATAAAATGATCCGCCTGCTTCAGAAACATATTCCCTCTCCCTGTCCGAAAGTGATCGAGTTCGGATGCGGGACGGGCATTTACTCCCGAATGTTGCTCCGCACGCTTCGTCCGGAAGAGTTGCTTCTGAATGACTTATGTCCGGAGATGAGGTATTGCTGCGAAGATTTATTAAGAGAGAAACAAGTCTCTTTTCTTTCCGGAGATGCGGAGACGATTCCTTTTCCGGATAAAAGTACGTTGATTACTTCCTGTTCCGCTTTGCAATGGTTCGAGTCGCCGGAGGAGTTCTTCAAAAGGTGTAATACATTGCTTCACAGTCAGGGATACTTTGCTTTCAGTACTTTTGGGAAAAAGAATATGAAGGAGATACGTGAGCTTACCGGAAAGGGACTGCCCTATCGTTCAAAGGAAGAGCTTGAAGCAGCCTTGTCGTTCCATTTTGATATACTGTACTCAGAAGAAGAACTGATCCCCCTTTCATTCGAAGATCCGATGAAAGTGCTGTATCATCTGAAGCAGACGGGGGTGAATGGTTTGTCAGCGCAATCATCCCTCTATCCGAAGCACGAAAAACAGACTTGGACCCGTCGTGATTTGCAACATTTTTGCGAACGTTACACACAAGAATTTACACAGGGCACTTCAGTATCCCTGACATATCACCCTATTTATATCATAGCAAAAAAGAAAAAAGTATGAAACAGAATGTATATTTTGTAAGCGGTATCGATACCGATGCCGGCAAAAGTTACGCGACCGGCTACCTGGCACGCGAATGGAATAAAAACGGCAAAAGAACCATTACGCAGAAGTTTATCCAGACAGGAAATGTGGGACATTCCGAAGATATAGACCTGCATCGGCGCATTATGGAAATCCCTTTCACCCGGGAAGATCAGGAAGGGCTGACCATGCCGGAGATCTTTTCTTATCCCGCCTCCCCCCATCTGGCTTCCCGACTGGATCATCGTCCCATCGATTTCGACAAGATCAAGCATGCCACCGAAGTATTAAGCGAACGGTATGACTATGTTCTGCTTGAAGGCGCGGGCGGTCTGATGGTTCCTCTGACTACGGAGCTTCTGACGATTGACTATATCGCACAGGAGAAATATCCGCTTATCTTCGTGACTTCCGGAAAGCTGGGCAGCATCAATCATACTCTCCTGAGTCTTGAAGCCATACAGAAACGGGGCATTGTGCTGGATACAGTACTTTATAATCTCTATCCAACGGTAGAGGATAAAACGATTCAGGATGATACGATGGAGTTTATACGGACTTGGCTCGAAAAGTACTTTCCGGAAACAAAGTTCTTATTAGTTCCCGAGATAGGAAAGTGAGTATAATATAATCACTTGTAGTTGCTACCCCGAACACTTCCCCAACGCCTCTTCCAATGCTGCTTTTGAAACCGGCTTCGTGACAAAGTTATTGCAGCCGGCTTCCAAAGCCTGCTCCTTGTCCGCTTCGAAAGCATAGGCGGTCAAGGCAATGACAGGAATCTCCTTCGAATAGGAACGAATGATGCGGGTAGCCTCCAGTCCACCCATACGAGGCATCTTGATATCCATCAGAATCAAATCCGGCTGGAACTGTTTATACATCTCCACCGCCTCAAAACCATCTTTCGCCCATAGCAGGGTGTAATCTTTGCCGATCATATTCTTGATCAGTACAAAGTTGCTGTCCACATCTTCAGCCACCAGAATCTTCTTGATCTTCTGCATCCTCTTGATGGTGTGGCTGATGTATTTCGTTTCCGAAGCCTCGGAAAATGCAATACGGTCATCCGAGCGTTCTTTATAAGGTATCGTAAAGAAGAAAGTCGATCCTTTGCCTACTTCCGAAGTGGCTCCGATCTCCCCTCCTATCTTCTCTATGATCATCCGGCAGATGGCAAGTCCGAGACCTGTCCCCTGCGCAAACGAGTTCAGTTTGACAAAACGGTCGAAAATATGTTCCACCTTGTCGGGAGCTATTCCGATGCCTGTATCCTTCACATAAAAACGGATACATTGATTATCGACTTTAAAGCCAAAGCGGATTTCACCGGAAAGCGTGAATTTACCGGCATTGGTGAGGAAATTGGTGATAACCTGCGCAATGCGGTTCCGGTCTTCTTCAATAATCAGGTCATCGTCTTCATTGTCCAAGATAAGGGTCACTCCTTCCTGCACACGATCCTTATGAATCTGATAGATATTCCGGCATACTTCACCCAGGTTCATCGGCTGTCTGACGTATTCCAATGTACCGGCTTCTATCTTCGACAAGTCCAAGATGTCATTAATCAGCTGCAACAGGATCTCTGAGTTCTGATTGATAATGCTCGAATAGAGTTTTTCTTCTTCAAGGGTTTCGGCAGAAGGCAACAGATTGGAGAAACCGACAATCGCATTCAGCGGTGTCCGGATTTCATGGCTCATATTGGCAAGAAAGGCGGTTTTTAATCTGTCGGATTGCTCTGCCTTGATGCGTGCCTTAATTAGTTCCTGTTCGATATTCTGAAAGTTAGTGATATCCCAGGAGATGCCGATCAGAAGCGGTTCGCGCCCTTCCATCGGGACAAGCGCTTTCAGTGTCTGCACAATACGGGTCTCACCGGTGGCCGCCACGTAGGTCTCCTGCATATCGATCCGTTCATGCGTCCGGATCAATTCCAGATCATCCCTGCGGAACCTTTCGGCATCCGCACGCTCCGGAAAGATCTCAAAGTCCGTGCGGCCGATTGCCCGGGAGGCGGGAATCTTGGAATGTTCGGCAAATGCCTTGTTCCAATACAGATATCTGAAATCGTCTTCGGGATCTTTCACATACAGATAGACGGGGACATTATTCAGAATGCCGTCCAGCAGGAGATTCAATTCACGAAGTTCATCCCGCTTCTTGATCACATCGGTAATGTCCTGCGTAAAAAACCAGATAAGTTCCGTATCATCTTCCTGTGTAAGGTAGGTAGAGACTTGGTGTACTCTGTTTTTCTCCTCACCTTTGCGCACATACGCTGCACGGTATGAAAAGCTGCCGCCATTATCGCGTATATCTTTCAGTTTGGCTTCCCATAACTCCGGTGTGCGCATAGAGACGGGCAGGTCGTATATTTTCTGGGTACCCATCTGCTGGGTGACACCGTACTCTTCCATAAATTGCTTGTTGGCATATACCAGCGTTCCGTCACTGGAAACGGCAAGAATGCTGTCACTGACTTTGTCGAGCACGCTTTTGAATATCTCCAGCTGTTGCTGGGTGGCCACTCTCTCCGTGATGTCACGACACATGATCAGAACGTATTCTTCATCCAACGGAAAAATCCGGTTCTCGTAGTAATGGTGAGAGCCATTGAAATCCATGTCGTGATGCGCCGCCGAGACAGTCCGCGTGGCGATCACTTTCTGCATATTGGCGTGGATGTTCTGATAGGCTTCGGGAGGCACCATCTGGCGCATGTGCATTCCTTCAAATTCTTTGTTGGATATCCCGACATGATTGGTTTCTTCATTGGATACGACTTCAATCCCCACTTCGTTGTGGTTGAACACCGTCAGCATGTCCGGTAAGGAATTTAATATTTTAACGGCATACCTTTCCTGAAAGCTGGTGGAGCTTTCTTCGGGTTGTTTATTCTGTTCCAGAGATCGAAGTTGTCGCTTCAGTTGCTCATTCTCTTGCCTGAGCAACTCCAATTCCTCTTTCAGTGCTTCTTTTGTTTGTTCGTTGTTCATAAGACATCCGGATATAAATACGTACTTATCTGCCAAAAGTAAAGAAAACTTTTGAGATAAGTACGTAAAACACCTTTATTTTTTCAAGAATCATTCAATCACCATAATCCGGTCGTTCAAACCGACCTTCATACCGCCTTCGACAAAGACTTCTTTCACTACTCCGTCGGTAACAGAACGAATCTCGTTTTCCATTTTCATGGCCACCAATACGCAAAGCGGGTCTCCACGCTTGACTTCGTCTCCCTTCTTCACGTATATTTTCAGGATCACCCCCGGCATCGGAGCCTGTACCACCTGACGTCCTACGGCTTCCGTACCGGCACGGGCATTATGTATCTTTTCCATCTCTCCCTGTAGCTCTATCTGATAAAGCTCACCCTTATTCATGATGGTATAAGAATTATTGGAAGAAGGGGAAATCTGCACTCCATGCGAGTGATGATCGATGATGATCGAATGAATGGAGTCGCCTCCCATATTGTAATCGACCTCATATATTTTACCGTTGACCGCTATCTTCTTGATCGGTCCGTCTTCCAGAATCTCTACCTTATATTCACTGTCCGGCATATCCAGAAGCTTGGCATAATAAGTCGCTAACGATGTACCCATATCTTTCTAATTTTAATAAATGACCAACTCAATTTTCAACTCTCAACTTATTCAATAATTATTGGCAGTCATCTGCAACTTGCCATAATACTTCCAGAGAGATTCGCCCACTACAGGGAGCGTGGTGGCACGGGATGCAGCTTCTTTCTCCCGCTCGTAATGCCTTACGGCGGCAGCGATCACGGCAACAGTCGGGTCGGTATTCTGCCGACGCTTCAAGTCTTCCTTGTCAAAACGGGTGTCGATGAAAGTCGTATCATATTTTCCTTCGAGGAAAGCGGCATTCTTCAACACACGCTGATGGAAAGGAATCGTCGTCTTGATGCCCAGAATCTTATACTCACGCAAGGCACGTGCCATGTTGGAGATGGCGGATTCGCGGGTACGCCCCCAGCAGCAGAGCTTGGCAATCATCGGGTCATAGTGCAGGGAAACTTCGAATCCGGCATAGGCGGCACTGTCCAGACGGAGATTACGGCCTTCGGGAGCTTCACGAACGGTTATCACTCCGGGAGATGGCATAAAGTTATTCTCCGGATCTTCGGCATAGATACGGCATTCGATGGCAGCTCCGCTGAATTTTATATCTTCCTGCTTATACGGCAACGGATTGCCCGCAGCCACCGTGATCATGTCACGCACCAGATCGACGCCGGTACATTCCTCCGTCACCGGATGCTCTACCTGCAAACGGGTATTCATTTCAAGGAAATAGAAGTTCTGGTCTTTATCCATCATGAACTCCAGCGTGCCGGCACTGTAATAACCGATCCGCTTGCAAGCCTCTACGGCTACTTTCAGCATCTTCTTACGGGTTTCGTCTTTCACAAACGGTGACGGAGACTCCTCGATCACCTTCTGATTACGTCGCTGAATGGAACATTCACGCTCACCCAGATGAACCACATTGCCATATTTATCTCCCATAATCTGCACCTCGATATGGTGCGGATTCTCGATATATTTCTCTATATAGACCGCATCATTTCCGAAAGAAGTACCCGCCTCGGACTGAGACAGACGAAGAGCCGTCTCCGCTTCTTCTTCGGAACGGACCAGACGCATCCCCTTTCCGCCTCCTCCGGCAAGCGCTTTCAACATAATAGGATAACCTACTTCCTTAGCAACCTTCTTCACTTCTTCGATCCCCTGCACGGGAGTTTCCGTTCCGGGAACGATGGGCAGCCCCGCTTCACGCATGATTTTGCGTGCTTCAGTCTTGATCCCCATCTTAGCTATAATATCGGCACCGGGACCGATAAAGATCACTCCTTCTTCTTCGCAACGACGGGCAAAGTCGGCATTCTCCGACAAGAACCCATATCCCGGATGAATGGCGGCTCCGGTCTTTTTGGCAATGGACAGTATCAACTCCGGCTTCAAATAAGAAGTATCCTCCGGCGAACTGGAGATGCAATAAGCCTCCTCCGCATAGCGAACGTGCAAAGCTCCCCTGTCTACATGCGTGTAAACAGCCACCGTCGAAATATTCATCACCCGGCAAGTACGGAAGATGCGCATGGCTATCTCTCCACGATTAGCAACTAATATTTTCTTTATCATAATCTGTTTCTTTTAATTTATCACTCTCCATTTTCAACTTTCAACTTTCCATTTTCCATTTATTAAAGTGGAATGTTCGAGTGTTTCTTAGGCGGATTGGATTGACGTTTGTTGGCCAGCATTTCGAA
The DNA here is from genome assembly GCA_019412825.1 of Bacteroides thetaiotaomicron. Classification (GTDB taxonomy): domain Bacteria; phylum Bacteroidota; class Bacteroidia; order Bacteroidales; family Bacteroidaceae; genus Bacteroides; species Bacteroides thetaiotaomicron_A. The sequence continues at coordinate 95,256 of DXOL01000030.1, forward strand.
ACTGCGTATCAGGCGCAGACGGGTAACGGCCGGATCGATCACTTCATCCACATAGCCCAGTTCCGCTGCGCGGTAAGGGTTGGCAAACTTTTCACGATAATCGCTCTGAAGTTCCTTTCGCCTTTCTTCGGGAGTCTGTGACTTTTCGATCTCTTTCTTGAACAGGATATTTACTGCCCCGTCCGGTCCCATCACAGCGATTTCGGCAGTGGGGAAAGCCAGATTGACATCGCCACGGATATGCTTGGAACTCATCACATCATAAGCGCCTCCGTAAGCCTTACGGGTGATCACGGTCACTTTCGGCACAGTAGCTTCGCAGTAAGCATAAAGCAACTTCGCGCCGTTACGGATGATTCCGCCATATTCCTGATCTACTCCCGGAAGGAATCCCGGAACATCGACCAGAGTCAGCAGAGGTATATTGAAAGCATCGCAGAAGCGGACGAAGCGGGCAGCCTTTATAGAGGCATTGATGTCCAATGTTCCTGCCAGCACCAGCGGCTGATTGGCTACCACCCCAATCGTCTTTCCGTTCAGACGGATATATCCGGTGACGATGTTCGCGGCAAATTCTGCCTGAAGTTCAAAGAAGTTATTATCGTCGGCCACCGCTTCTATCATCTCCTTTATATTATAAGGTTGATTCGGATTGGTAGGCACCAAGTCGGACAGTTCGGGTGTCAGGCGGGTCGGCGAGTCGTTGGTGACAACGAAAGGAGGCTCTTCCATATTATTGCCCGGCAGATAAGAAATAAGTTCGCGGATGTAATTGATACATTCAATATCATTTTCGGCCGACAGATGCGCCACACCGGACTTTGTCATGTGGATGCCCACTCCACCCAGATCTTCCTTGCTTACTTCTTCCTGTGTCACACTCTTGACTACGTCCGGTCCGGTGATAAACATATAGCCGGAGTTCTTGACCATCAGAATAAAATCGGTCAGTGCAGGAGAATAAACGGCACCACCGGCACACGGGCCCATGATGGCGCTGATCTGCGGAATGACTCCCGAAGCCATGGAATTGCGAAGGAAAATCTCCGCATACCCTGCCAAAGAACGGACGCCTTCCTGAATGCGCGCACCACCGGAATCATTGAGTCCGATAATAGGCGCTCCCATCTGCATCGCCATGTCCATCACTTTGCAAATCTTCTTGGCGTGTGTCTCCGAAAGAGCCCCTCCGAATACGGTAAAGTCCTGTGCAAAAACATAGACCAGCCGTTTGCCGATCATTCCGTAACCAGTCACTACCCCGTCACCGGAGAATTTCTGTTTTTCCATACCGAAGTCGGTACACCGGTGGGTCACCAGTTTATCAAGTTCGATAAACGACCCCTTTTCCAGAAGTAAGTCAATGCGTTCACGGGCGGTCAGCTTGCCCACAGAGTGCTGTTTCTCAATACGGGCATCCCCGCCACCTTTTTCTGCTTTCCTGTTCAGTTCTTCCAGATTCTTGATAAGCTCTTTCATAGGCTGTTTGTATTAATGTTATGTGTAAAAATAGTCAGTAATAAATTAATTAGTTGTCATATTGATTACACAAAGGTATTTTTATATAGTAAACGTATCATTTGCCGAATTTGTTAGCATTTATGCCCTTAAACATCTTTATGGCGGATACGGGCAAGGAATCTTTTCTACGGGTTTACACAACAAAGTCACACAATCATGTGTTTATCGCATATCATTTTAATAAAACCTAGACCCTAACAAAAATGAGAACAATTAAACTTTTATTAGCAGCCGGTTTCCTGCTCGTATTGGGTACAAGCGCATATGCGCAAGTACAACGGAATGAAACCTATCTACCCAAATTCGCCATCAAGACCAATGCCCTCTACTGGGCTACGAGCACTCCCAACCTGGGATTCGAAGTCGGACTGGCAAAGAAAATCACCCTCGATGTATCCGGCAACTACAATCCGTGGAAGTTTGGCGACGACCGCCAGATCAAGCACTGGCTCGTACAACCGGAATTGCGCTACTGGCTCTGCGAACGTTTCAACGGAAGTTTCTTCGGTCTGCACGGACACTACGGAGAAATGAATGTCAGCAATCTGAATATATTCGGAATGGGGCACGACCGCTATGACGGCAGTCTGTACGGAGCCGGCATCTCTTACGGATACCAGTGGATTATCAGCAAACGCTGGAGCATGGAAGCAACCATCGGAGTCGGTTACGCCCGTCTGAAATATGATAAATATGCCCGCGGTGACGGAGGCGAAAAACTCGGGCACAACACCCGCAACTATTTCGGCCCGACCAAAATCGGCCTCAGCTTCATTTATGTCATCAAATAATCGAACTTTCTAAAACTTACAATGATGAAAAGAAAACTTATCTATCTATTTATAGCTCTTGCAGCCACCATACTTCCGGCTCATGCACAGAAATTTCTGAATGATGCGCTCACGCTCTCGAATGTATCCTTATGGCAACAAGGAAACTCGCTTTATATCGGCATGACGGTCGACATGGCAAACCTGACCATCGGCTCGGCACGCAGCCTCAGCCTGATCCCGCTGCTGACGGACGGACAACATAACGTCCCGCTACAGGAGATTATCGTCAACGGCAAAAGACGCGAGAAAGCCTATCTACGCGGACTGGCGATCAGCAAGCAGGAACCCACGGCTATCATCGTTCCTTATAATAAAAGAGAAACGTTTAATTATACGCAGGTCATTCCTTATCAGCCGTGGATGGCAAATGCTTCCCTGCAACTTGTAGAGAACCTGTGCGGATGCGGCAACTATCAGGAAATGAACGCGCAGGAACTGATAACGAACGACGTATCTACCGAAGCCAAACGACTGAGTGCCATGTCTCCTATCGTAGCCTACATCCAGCCTACGGTGGAAGTGGTGAAAAACCGCAGTGAGCAATACGAAGCTCATCTGGACTTCCCCGTCAACAAGTCTGTCATCCTTACCGACTTCATGAACAATCACTCCGAACTGGTGAATATTCATTCTATGTTTGATAAAATTCAGAATGACAAGAATCTGACCGTACAAAGCATCAGCATCGAAGGATTCGCTTCTCCCGAAGGGCCGCTGGCTTTCAACGAGCAACTCTCTAAAAAACGTGCGGAAGCTCTGAAAGATTATCTGGTCAAGAACGAAAAGGCATCTGCCAAACTGTATAAAGTGACTTTCGGCGGAGAGAACTGGGACGGACTGGTGAAAGCCCTCGAATCCTCTTCGATGAAGGATAAGAAAACCTTCCTGAATATCATCAAAAATACAACGAATGACGTGAAACGTAAACAGGAAATCATGAAAGTCGGCGGCGGCGCTCCTTATCGCACTATGCTGAAAGAAATTTATCCGGGACTGCGTAAAGTGAACTGCAAAATCGACTACACAGTGGTCAACTTCGATGTGGAACAAGGACGTATCATCATCCGTGAGAATCCGAAATATCTGAGTCTGAACGAGATGTATCAGGTAGCTAATAGTTATCCGAAAGGCAGCAAGGACTTTGTAGATGTATTTGATATTGCCGTACGTATGTATCCGGCCGATGCCGTAGCCAATCTGAATGCAGCGGCTGTCGCCCTGTCACAGAAGGATATCAATACCGCACTGAAATATATGGAAAAAGCGGATCATACCACTGCCGAATTTCTGAATAATACAGGCGTGTATAACTTCTTAAACGGAGATATTCAACGTGCTACAGCAGCCTTTGAACAAGCTGCCAAATTAGGGAATGAAGCTGCTCAGGCAAACTTGAAACAGTTGCAACAGATCATGAATATGAAAATGAGCAAGAAGTAGCAGAAGGGACGGAAGTCACTTAAAACGATTTTTCAGGCACGGATTACACGGATTTCACGGTTTTTGGTTACTTAACTCTTAAAACCGTGTTAATCTGTGAAATCCGTGCCTGAATATATTTTTGACGTATTCACTAAAAGAAGTTGGATAAAATTAGAGTCACATATCCATCAAAACTACCTTTTGTTTTGTTATATTAAATATTCACCAGAAGTTGACTATTTAAAATTTAGAATTATGACACTAATCCTTGCTATTATTCCGGTATTGCTATTAATCGTATTGATGGCGTTCTTCAAGATGTCCGGCGACAAGAGCAGTATTATCTCGTTGATTGTAACCATGCTGATCGCTCTTTTCGGTTTCGCCTTTTCTGTAGACAATCTGTTTTATTCCTTTTTATATGGAGCGCTGAAAGCGGTCTCTCCTATTTTAATCATCATTCTGATGGCTATTTTCAGTTATAACGTATTGCTGAAAACGGAAAAGATGGAGATTATCAAGCAACAGTTCGCCTCCATCTCTACGGATAAAAGCATTCAGGTATTGCTGCTGACTTGGGGATTCGGAGGATTACTGGAAGCGATGGCAGGATTCGGAACGGCGGTTGCTATTCCGGCGGCGATTCTTATCAGTCTGGGATTCAAGCCGATATTTTCGGCGACTGTCAGTCTGATAGCCAACAGTGTCGCTACGGCTTTCGGTGCTATCGGAACTCCTGTATTGGTATTGGCAAAGGAAACGAATCTGGATGTGCTACAACTCAGCACGAACGTTGTATTGCAATTATCGGTACTCATGTTTCTGATTCCGCTGGTTTTGCTTTTCCTCACCAATCCTAAACTGAAAGCGCTCCCGAAGAATATATTTCTGGCCCTGCTGGTCGGAGGTGTTTCTTTGGTCGGACAATATCTGGCTGCCAGATATATGGGGGCAGAATCGCCTGCCATTATCGGAAGTATTCTTTCTATCATTGTCATCGTTCTCTATGGAAAACTGACCGCATCGAAAGAAGAAAAGGCTCGGAAAAGTACGCTGAAAACCAAAGATATACTGAATGCGTGGAGCATCTATTTACTGATTTTGTTCCTGATCATCCTCACCAGTCCGCTTTTCCCGAGTTTGAGAAGTACATTGGAGAATAACTGGATTACAAGAATCAGTCTGCCTGTCAATGCATCCACTGTGAACTATACGATCTCGTGGCTGACTCATGCAGGTGTACTACTCTTCCTCGGTACTTTTATCGGTGGGTTGATACAGGGTGCCAAAGTCAAAGAGCTGTTTATCGTTCTTTGGAATACGGTGAAGCAATTAAAGAAAACCTTTATTACCGTGATCTGTCTCGTGGGGTTATCTACCATTATGGATACTTCGGGAATGATTGCTGTCATCGCTACGGCACTGGCTACTGCTACCGGAAGCTTGTATCCGCTGTTTGCTCCGGTCATCGGCTGTTTGGGAACATTTATTACAGGAAGTGATACCTCCTCCAACATCCTTTTCGGAAAGCTACAGGCAAGTGTGGCAGGACAGATTCATGTCAGTCCGGACTGGCTGTCAGCAGCAAATACGGTAGGTGCGACAGGCGGTAAGATTATTTCTCCGCAAAGTATCGCCATTGCGACTTCTGCCGGAAACCAGCAGGGAAAGGAAGGGGAAATACTGAAAGCTGCCATCCCGTATGCACTGGCATATGTGGTGATTACAGGAATTATCGTTTATATTTTCAGTTAACCATCCGAAAGAATGATAACAGGATAATGACACTATCGCCTTGATATAGTGACACTATCCTGCATACATAGTGACACTATCACAACAGGATAGTGTCACTATGCTTTTTAACTGCTCACAGTTAAATCAGCGGTTCCCGAATCACCTTCACGGGATTCCCCCGTTGAAGATGATTATGATTACTCCAGTTTTCCTGCGCCTGAATCATCGCTTGTTCCATCGTCCATGACGAAAGTTTCACCAACAGGCGTTCCGTTGCCAGCTTCTTGTTCTGCCATTGCGAACGTTGGTCGGAAGCTACCACGCTCATCCCGGACGGGATGTGAACGGCACGGACCGCGGACTCTGTCTTGTTGACATGCTGCCCGCCCGGACCGGAAGCCCGTAAGGTTTCATAGCGGAAATCTCTTTCCGTAGCCTCCCGACTCTCCGACAACACAAACGAATGCACACCGACAAACCAGTTTTTCCGCTTGTGATAAATGCGATACGGGCTTTGGGCAATCCATTGCACCGTTCCCTCCCATTCATCCGCCAGTTCTCCGCTCGCTGCGCCTTGAAGAGCAATGGTAGCCGAAAGCAGTGTCCGGTTGACCGGTCCCACTTCACGCTCTATCATTTCCACTTTCAGTCCGCTTGCCTGCGCCTGTCTTACTATTCTTTCGAGTACCAATGCCACCACCCGGCAACATTCCGCAGGTCCCCTGCCGGAAGTTATCTGTAAATAGACTTTCTCCTTCATCGCCTTATTCTTTATTCATTCGTACGATGCGAGGCATAAATCTACCCTGTACTTCCACCAAAGTCTCCTGCGTGTACATCACGCGGTCGATGTCTTTATATGCCAGAGGCATTTCCTCGATACTTCCGCCTATCAATGTCACGTCTGCCTGCGACAGCATCTTTTTCAAAGCCGACTGAGTAAAACTCTCCTTTGCTTTCTGACGGGACATCGCTCTTCCGGCTCCATGAGAAGCAGAGCACAAGGATTCTTCCACCCCTTTGCCACAAACCAGATAACCTGCCGTAGCCATACTTCCGGGAATCAGACCCGCCTGTCCCTTTTGTGCAGGAGTTGCCCCTTTGCGATGCACAATCGCCATACGTCCCGGAGCTATCTCCTCTTTCCACGCAAAGTTGTGATGGTTGTTGACATTCGCAACAGGTTTTAGTCCCAATGCCTTAGCCAGATTCAGGTGAATACGCTCGTGACAGGCACGGGCATAGTCTCCTGCCAGGTTCATACTCATCCAGTACTCCTGTCCTTCTTCGGAGTCCAGACTCAGCCATGCAAAATGCTGCGCCTCCCGAGGAAGTTTGCAGACTTCACGGGCCAACAGACTGTAATGTTTGGCAATAGCAGCACCCAAACCACGTGAACCGGAATGAGACAGCAAAGCAACATAACTCCCCTCCGGAAGATTCAGCACATTATCCGCCTGCAAAGCAATTTCGCCGAACTCCACAAAGTGATTCCCACCTCCGGAGCTTCCGAGTTGCCGTACAGCCTTTCCTTGCAAATCCTTTAATAAAGGAGTCAACTGAAATTCTTCCCGATCCAGCACTTCATGCTCCTGTTCAAAGCCCAGGCCGCCATCCATTCCGAAATGTGTAAAGTCTTTCAAAGCCTCCTTTATCTGATAAGAATATCGTTTCAGGAAGTCTGCTTTCGCATCAAATACCGTCAGACTCATCCGGCAACCGATATCAACCCCGACAGCATACGGTATCACGGCATTATCAATAGCCAGCACCCCACCGATAGGCAATCCATAACCGGCGTGCGCATCGGGCATCAACGCTCCGCCGACCGTTACAGGCAGGCGCATAGCCAGATTCATCTGTTGTTTGGCAAGAGTCTCGATAAACTTACCTCCATAGGTTTTATACATCAACGGCTCTTCCCGCAAGTCGTAAGCTACGAACTCTTTCGCAAGTATAGTAGGCGACAGGCGTTCCGCCAGCTTACTCCATATTTCATTGTTTTTATAAGATTCGGGATGTTCGAGTATATTGCTCAAAGTCATTGCAATCTGTTCCTTCGTGTCATGTTTGCAATATTTGCCTACAATGTCTACTACCAGACTACGGGCTACATTATCCCGATATCCCAGTTTACTTAAATCTTTTAATCGTATTCCCATACTTTTTTTCTGTTCGCATACCACACCCCGTCCGCCTCAACAGCGGAAAGTAAGGTTATACACGGTATGCCAATGCTTCGGATACGGATACAAAACATCCATCCACAGCATTGAAGTGAATAATTTGAAAAATAAAAATGTGATTGCAGGACTAATCAACTATTACCGCCAGCAGCAGAGTTGCGGTAAACATAAAAAAGAAGATGTCGCAAAGCCCCGTCTTCCCGACGAGACAACTTAGTCCTAATTTGAAAATATTATAGCTCCAACATAATTAATACCCTTTCCATCATTTTAAAGGGTGAATACTCATTTTATCGCGACAAAAGTAGTGCATATTTTTATTACTTCCAAAGATAAAAAGACATTTTTTAGCGTTAAAGGAGCAGTGATGGGAAATTTTGCCAAGTGTTCCAGTCAAATCGCTATTTCACGGGAAGCTATTTCGCCTTACCTTTGCAACATAGAAAACAAATAAACCGAAAAGATTTATGAAACTGATTAAAAGCATTATGAGCGCTTTCGCTATCGTACTGGCCACCACAGCCTGTGCGGGAAATGGCGGAGAAAATAAAAAGAGTAATGAACCAACAAAGGAGGACAATAAAATGGAAGTAGTATCATTAAATAAAGCAGAGTTTTTAAAGAAGGTATATGATTTTGAAGCCAATCCGAATGATTGGAAATTTGAAGGCAAACGCCCGGCAATCGTCGATTTCTATGCAACATGGTGCGGACCGTGTAAAGCGCTGCATCCTGTTCTGGAAGAACTGAGCAAAGAATACAGCGGTAAGGTGGACATCTATCAGATTGATGTGGACCAGGAAAAGGAACTGGCTGCCGCCTTCGGTATCCGCAGCATCCCCACCCTGTTACTGATTCCGATGAAAGAAGAACCGAGAATCACGCAAGGGGCTTTGCCCAAAGACCAGTTGAAGAAAGCAATCGACGAATTTCTATTGAAACAGAACAACGAAGCTAAATAAACTAATTTCGACTTTTTTTCTTGATAAGTAACTGCCCTCTATCAGTATTTCATGACTGACAGAGGGCCGGTTCTTTTATAAACTCCCCTTTATCTTCCGATATAGTATCAGATTAAAGAACAACGGATATATATGACAAAAAAAAGGTATTATTGTGTTTATCAAAACGATACAAGATTCGAATATTTTACATACATTTGTTCGGGAATGTAATATCCAAATTTAAAGCCAATCATACCATGAAGACCAAACGTACGAGAAGTTCCTTCCGCTCGATGAGCTCGGAAAGAAAGCTGGAATCCATATTTTTGTTTGTCACCGGAAAGTGTAATGCCAAATGTGCCATGTGTTTTTATGCCAATGACATGGCAAAGAAAGAAAGGGACCTCACTTTCGAAGAAATCAGAAAGATTTCGGAAACTGCCGGAGAGATCAATAAACTATGGATATCGGGCGGTGAACCTACCCTCAGAGAAGACTTGCCCGAAATTCTTGAAATGTTCTACCAAAACAACCATATCAAAGATGTCAATATGCCGACCAACGGACTGAAACCGGACCGGGTAATCGAATGGGTAGAACGCTTCCGTACCAACTGTCCGGAATGTAATATCAATGTCAGTATCTCACTGGACGGATTCGGAGAAACACATGATACACAACGGGGAGTGCCCGGAAACTTCTACAAGGCAATCGATACGATCCGAAAAGTAAGCGAGCATTTCAGAAATGACGGAAAAGTACTGCTCAACGTGGCTACCGTAATCACGAAATATAATATTGACCAGATTAATGATTTTATGGTCTGGATGTACGGTCGCTTCCATCTGTCTACCCACACCATCGAAGCGGCACGCGGAGTTACACGGGAGGATGGCGTCAAGGCACTGGATGAATCCACCCTCCGGCTGATTCAGGACGAAGCCGCCCCGATATACGGAGCTTATGCCAAACGAATGGTGGCCAATACTTCCGGTCTGCGGAAGCCCATTACCAAATTCTTCTATACAGGCATTGTCCGTGCCCTGTACAATATCCGTGCAAGTAACATCGACCAGCCGACCCCGTGGGGAATGGATTGTACGGCAGGAGAAACAACGCTGGTCATCGACTACGACGGCCGTTTCCGTTCCTGCGAACTACGTGAGCCTTTGGGGAATGTAAAAGACTACGACTGCGACGTGCAGCGCATCATGCAAAGTGATGTGATGAAAAAGGAGGTCGGAGCCATCGGACACGGTTATAAGGCAAACTGCTGGTGCACGCACGGATGCTTCATCACGGCTTCCCTTATTTTCAATCCCCGAAAAATGATTAAACAAGTGTATAAAGGATATCGGGAGGTAAGCAAGCTCGACAAGCCCATCGATATCAGCGAAGCCAGCCTGATAAAGATGGAGGATACTTATCATTTGAACAAAGAGAAGTTGCAGGAACTCGGCATTGCCGCCTATTAATGTATAAAAAAACATCCGGTATGAAAATACTTCTAGTAACCAGAGGTTCGCAAGGAGACATTTATCCTTATCTGAATATCGCTTCCGCCTTGATAAAACGGGGACATAAAGTCACATTGAACCTCCCGCAGATATTTGAAAAGGAAGCGCAAGCCTATCAGCTGGACTATGTATTACAAGATTTTGACGATATACAAGGCATGGTATCCAAAGCCGGCAATAAATCGGAAGGAGCCAAACCCTATTTAAAATGGATGCGTGATATAATCGACGCGCAATTCAAGCAATTGGTTCCCCTATTGAAAGAGCACGATGTGCTGATAGCCACCAATTCCGAATTTGCTGCGGCAAGTGTAGCGGACTATTGCGGAAAGCCGTTTATCCGTACCGCTTTTGCTCCTTTCATACCGGGAAAGAATATCCCGCCTCCTATCTTCCCCTACCCGAAGCCTCATCCTGTATTTACTCCCCGTATGATCTGGCGGATGCTAAACATAGGAAACAATTATATGACTCAAAAGACGATCAACAAAAACCGGAAGCAACTGGGCCTGCAACCACTGAAAAACTGTGGTTACTATGCCACCGAAAGAGCTTTCAACTACCTGTTGTACAGTCGCCATCTGGGCAGCACGGACGCTGACTGGAAATATAAATGGGACATCGGCGGATATTGCTTTAATGATACATTGCACTATGACACAGAGGCTTACCGAAAGCTGACTGACTTCATACAACAGGAGCAAAGACCTGTTATTTTCTTCACACTAGGCAGTTGCAGCGCTAAAGAAAGCAATGACTTTTGCCATCGGCTGATCAATGTATGCTGGCAGTTGAACTTCCGGTTGATTATCGGTTCAGGCTGGTCGGGCACCGGCAAGCAGTTAGCGAATGAGAAAGATGTTTTTCTGCTGACGCATACCATTCCCCACAGTCTGATATTCCCGCATTGCGATGCAGTAATGCATCACGGCGGTTCCGGAACAACGCATAGCGTAGCTCGTGCCGGAAAACCGCAGGTGGTCATGCCGCTTATTATCGATCAGCCTTACTGGGCTTATCGTGTACAGCAACTAAAGATAGGACCGGAGCGGATTAAAATAGGCAAAGTCTCCGACAAGGAATTAAAAGAAAAGGTATATGATCTCGTGACTAATCCGGTATATAAAAAGAATGCGGAAGAATTAGGCGAGAAGATTCGTTCCGAACAGTCTCCAGATAATTTTTGTGACTTTATAGAATCAATGATATCCCCCAAAGGATAGATTCAAATAGAGAACGGCCTATCATTCGGTCATATCGAACGAAGCGAAGCATCTTTTTCCCTTCAGTAAGGAAAAGAGATGCTTCACAAACAACTATTTATATCCATTTCTCGTTATAATCATAAAGGAGTTACTATTCCAAAATATCCGAAGGAAAACAAAACATTTCATATTATGCAAGAATCTACCGACAAATTCAAGAATGAGGAGCTGATACTCCGCGACTATCTGGCTATTGAAAGAACAAAGTTAGCCAACGTACGTACCTTATTCTCCTATATCCGTACTTCACTCTATCTTCTCACTGCCGGAATCGGTATCTTTCAGATCGAAAGTATTTCCCGCCTGGACGGTCTTGCCTGGGTATGTGTCGTAATCGGAGTTATCTTATTCATTCTGGGCTTCGTCCGTTACTTTCAGATGGGCAAACAGTTGAAAGGCTATGTAAAGCAGTCCTGACCTGTCACCATCTTTGTTGTTTCATCACGAAGCCTTCAAAGAAGTCATCCCGATAACTATTCCCGATAGCAATCTCGTACGACTTGATAAATATATCATTGTTGTCGAACGAATCGATATGGGCTGTATTGACTATATACGATTTATTGACCCGTAAAAAAGAGTCCTTCGGCAACAAGTCAAAGACCGCTTTCAGACTCATACGGGTGATGATGCGTTGTTCGCCCAACTGTAGAATTACATAATCTTTCAAACCTTCTACAAAAAGGATATCAGAGAAGTTGACCTTGAAGTATCTGCGTTCCGCCTTTACAAAGAAATACTCGGCAGCCACAATCGTTTCAATGGCTTCCTTTTCCTCCTGTAATAATAAAGAATGATAAGACTGCGCCTTCTCAACCGCCTTCTGAAAGCGCTCCGCCTCCACCGGCTTTATCAGATAATCTATTGCGTCCACTTCGTAGCTATCCAGTGCATACTCCGTATAGGCAGTGGTAAAGATTACCAATGTCCGTTTGGAAATGGTACGGGCAAACTCAATTCCCGTAATGCCGGGCATTTGAATATCCAGAAAGACAAGGTCTACTACGTGCTGCTCCATAAAGTCGGAAGCCGTGGCGGCACTGTTAAAACTTCCCACCAGCTGAAGACATTCCGCCTCCTCTATCAGCAATTTCATAGCCTCCCGTGCCAATGGTTCATCGTCTACAATAATACAATTCATAACGTTATACATAAAGTTACCATATACCGATTTTCATTCTCTATCTGCTCCAATTCATAACGGTCGGGATATAACAATCCTAATCTACGCTGAATATTCGCAAGTCCGATTCCTCCTACCTTGTTGCTGACAGCAACCGCCGGCATCGTATTTTCACAACGGAACTCCAACCGGTTCTCTTCTACCTTAAAAGAAAGATGTACATACGAAGGATGCTCGCTATCAAAACTATGCTTTACCGCATTCTCCACAAACGGGATAAACAATAACGGCTGAATCCAGATGGAGTCAATGTCCCCTTCCTGCTCCATTGTAAACTGAAAATGATCCCGGCGTATCTTTTCCAGATTCAGATAGTCGTTCAGAAAACGGATATCCGAGGCTAAAGCAACCCTTTCGCGCGAACTGTCATTAATCTGATACCGCAGCAAATCTTCCAGTTTGAAAAGAACTTTGGAAGCCTCTTCCGGATTCCGCTTTATCAGTACATTGGCGTTATTCAGCATATTGAACAGAAAGTGCGGGTTAATCTGACTCTTAAGGAACTTCAGTTCCGATTGCAAAGTGGTAGATTCCAGCTGATCAATGCGCAGATTATAACGCAGCCAATGAGTGAACAATGAAATAGCTGCCGAACCTGCGGTGACAAAGCCCATAGTGAGTATCCCCGAAAAGGTGTTGATGAAAGTGGCAAATCCATCGGGATTCCTGACAGGCAAAATAACTTCAAAAAGCATTCCCTGCGTAACTGAAAGGAAAAGGATGACCACTAAGTTGGTAACTATCGCAGCCAGAACATAACCACCCAAACGGTTCTTTAGCAGAAAAGAAGGAACCAGGACATACAGATTGGTATATATCACCGCATTCATAGACAAGAAATAGACCAGACAGCCTCCAAAGCGTTTCAAGAGAGAGACCACCTGCAAAGGCTCGTACCAAAAAACATTGATTGTAATCAGCAGAACAGCCATCTGCAAGAGGATATGTCTGTATATCCTGCAATGAGGACTCAGCAGAAAAGCGGTGACACTTTTGCCGTTCATGGTTCCGTCACCGGGATTCCTGTCGAGTGTATTTTTATCGTTTGTACTTATTCTCATTGTTCCCCTCCATTCAGTTCCAGTCTTATACATTCCGTAGTCAAAGATAGTCCGTAGCGGTCGCCATACAATAAATCCAGCCTTTGTCTGATCCGTTCCAGTCCCCTGTTAACGAAGAGATTAAGTTGCGGACACATACAAGTGAATACAATCGTACCCTTCTCCGCTTTCAGATGAATGTCCAGAGAGACAGGAAGCAAGGGTTGCTGTTCGTGCGCCAACTCCATGATATGCTGCACAAAAGGAATGAAGAGCAGAGGAGGAACCAGCATCCTGTTTACCTCCCCTTCCGAAGTAAACTGATAGCGGAATTGCGGAAGGGAGCTTTGCTCCAATGTCAGATAGTTGGTCAGGAAAGCGATTTCACTACTGAGCAATACTTTTTGCCGGCTGCAATCATATAACTGATAGCGCAGCAACTGGCTCAGCTTCATCAACATCTTCGAAGCCTTTTCCGGCTCGGTCAATGTCAGTTCACCCGAATGATGCAACGTTTTGAAAAGAAGTTCGGGGCTGACCTGTTCTTTGAGTTGTTCCACTTCGGACAGTACGTGCGCCTTTTCCATCTGTGAAACACGCTGATTCTCAATCATCCATTCTTTCAGAAGCAAAGTCATCGTTCCTCCTATCATGCAAAGCGTTGACAGCATAAAAGAAGAAATGTAGTCCATCAGCATGGGAACCGAGAAATACGATCCCCGCGCATGAAGCTGCGGCCAATGGGAGTAAGCAAGGTATTCTATGACCATCTGTATCAGCAGCGCAATGACCATCGCCACAGACAGTACCGACAGATAGGTCATATAATGCCTTTTCAATAAATATTTCGGGAATAACCAGAAAAGATTCAGGCAGATAACACCGACGTATGTGAGCATATATATAAACGTGAACACATAAATCCATACGCCCAATATATCCCGATAGTCCATAAAAATGATGAACACCTGATTGAAGGAGATAGTGCCCAACACCATGACAAGTATCAGATACCGCATCCATCGGAATGCCGGACTTACGAGCAATCTATATAAAAAGGCCGATTCGTTGCCTGCTACAGTTGTTTCAGTTGCCATACGCTTCATTGGGTACGAAGATAAAACATTTTCCGTTAAGGTCTCTATACCGGATATCTAAAATTCAAGCTTATAACTCACATTAGTCAGAACGGTGGAGCCGTCGGTTGCGTCTATCTTTCCGGTTTTCACGTTATACTCATGTCCGTAGTGCTCTTTCGTGCCCATAAAGTTCAGGCCCTTCACGGCAAATTCATGAGATACTTTTTTCTTGTTGATGCGATAGCTGACGGTATAATTGCCGATAAACATGGGCGAATACTGTTTGGAGAATGCCTTCCTTTCGTCGTACTGCACTTCCTTGTCCGGATGCTTCATGGTTGCTTCCATATCAATCGGGGAATAGCGGTCGCCGCCCTGCAAGGTCAGTTTCAGGTTGATGCTAAGAATATTCTGTTTGTTGCGTCCCAGCATCCATTCTTTGCCGATCAGTCCGTTGATGACATAGTTGCGGTTGAACTTCGTGTTGTACCATACACCGTCTCCGCCACGGTAACGGGAGTCGAACAACGAACCGGAGATCATGTAATAAAGTCCTTTTTCCAGGAAGCGTTCGAGGGTTATGTCAATCCCGATATTCCTGCCTCTTCCTTTGTTGACAAGCGCATCTTCTACATAAAAGTCGGAGCGGTTGAGTACGGAATAGGAACTGTCCGCCATTACCGGTACATCGTTCAGAAACTGTACATAAGGTTCTATTTTCAGATTCATGCGGTCCGAAATCTTGTAGCCGAAAGACAACATGATGTGCTGCGCCTTGGTGAAGTCGAGGTTCTTGTTGACGGATTGATTTCCCGTGCTCTTCGTTTTCACAAAGTAGACGTCCATTTTCTCCATCCGGCTGTATATGCCGTAAGCTAAAGCAAAGGTCGCTTTCGGGGTAGCTTGCCATTTCAGTCCGGCACGGGGTTCGACAGACCATTTATTATTCAGCGTCAGGTATTGTCCGTAGATACCGGCGTTGAGAGTCCAACGGTCAAGTCCGACAGAAGAACTATTGTAAGCAGAAATCAGACTCGTATTGCCATCTCCCTTCGATACCGTTTCCAGCAGCTGAGCTTCGTATGGAGCTATGGCAAGGTTCATGTCATAAAACATGGCAGTATAAGTAAATCCTGTCTTATTGGTAAAGCGGTTGCTGAATTTACGGTTGAAGGTGCTGGTCAGTATCAGGTTGGTATGCCTTGATTCAAGGTCCATATAAGGAGTCGATTCCAACGCATGATTGAACATGGAAGCGCCTCCGTCCAACTGCGAGTAGGTAGCGGCAACGGTTATTTTCAGTGATGCGTCACTATTGAAAAAGTAACGGTGACTGATACCTCCGGCGGCCATATACTGCTTGTCACGTGATTCGCTGCGGTCGCCCAGATATTCCCATTTCTCAGGATTCCTCTCCATGTCACTCTTAAATTTGTCTATCAGGCTGGTTCCCCATACCGAGAAAGTCCCGGCCATCTTTGTGGGAAAGTTTAGTTTGAAGTTCAGGTCCTGATAGTCCATCGTTCCGCCGTCAAGATTCAGTAGTCCTGTGGTAGAGTAACGATAATTGAAGATATACGAGGCTTTATGCTTCTTGCTCAAAGGACCTTCGGAAGCAACGTCAATTCCCATGATTCCCACTTGAATCGTGTTTTCGTTCTTTTGATTGTTACCGTTGCGCAGCCTCATGTCGAACACGCCGGACACTGCATTTCCATATTCAGCCGGAAAAGCTCCGGTGAAGAAATCTGAATTTCCGAGTACCTGTGAGCTAAGGGAAGAAAGGATTCCTCCACCCAATGTGGCAATATCCGCAAAGTGATTCGGATTCGGGATTTCTACATCCTCCAGCCTCCATTGCAACAGATGGGGTGCATTGCCATGAATCGAAATGCCATTCGAAGAGACGCTGGGCGCCACTCCGGCAAAAGCGGAAACCAAACGTGCAGGGTCGTCGAATCCGCCTGCATAACGGCTCGCTTCTTCCACGCTCAGCATACGTGCTCCGGTAGTTGCCATCTTATTCATCGCTTCTTCTTTGTTCGTCCGCGCACGGACCACTACTTCACTCAATTCGTTGACGCTTTCTTTCAAAGGTATTTCCAAATAGACTTCTTTGGCGGAAGTCACCAGTATTTCTCTGAAAATGCCGGGTTCATATCCCATGAACGCTGCCTCTACCGTATGTCTCCCGACGGGAACCTGCGGAATGGTGAAACGTCCCAAACTGTCGGTTGTCGTCCCCATCCCCTCTTTATCTGACAATCTAACTGTCGCATACGGTATAGGATATTTGGAATCTCCGTCAACAACCATCCCACGAATGGTCTGGACCGGACGCTCTTTCCGCTCCGATGTTTGCCCGAAAGCAAAAGCTGATACAAACAAACCGATCAACAGCAATATCCATCCTCCATAACGGTACAGTTTCCGTGTGAGTTCTTCGCAAAGAACTCTTTCAAAAGTTTTAAGTACTACTCCGCATTCATCTGCCGGAATCCCCGAACGGTTTGCTACTTCCCCTAACAACATAGTTTTATTCATCTTCATGACTTATTCTGTTTTTTATTTCGACACGAAGATAAGGGATACTGCATTGCCGGTTTTTCAAATGAGACGAACACGCCTCATTTGTAGACAAGATGTGGAATTGGTAAGATAAATATCCTTTCAGTCTAAATGTTCCAAATTTAATATTATATCAATAGGAATTTGCTCAAAAAGTCATGAACGACAGCATATCCTGCATAAATTAGTGCAATAATATGCAGGAATACGGGTTTATCCTGCATAATACTGCGTGAAATATGCATCTTTTTTTAGTCATTCAGTACTCTTTGGTTTTAAAGGAGCGGGGTGTTCCTTTAAAACCAACGCTCCGTCCCTTACTAATGAACTTGTTTTTCATCAGTGAGGAAGTTATAAAAAGGCTGGTTTTGCTCGTTTTTGCTCTAGTTCATCATAAAATACCGAGAAAATAGAAAATGACAAAACGGAGAATCTTTCTTAATTAATCCATCCAAATGATAAGTATTAATAGGAAATGATTACCATTTTACTCCAATAACACTTCCAATTACATAAAGATAGAATTTCGTATTTACAAATGACGGAGATATTCTGTTCTCCTTGATAAGTGATATGTAATTACGGTCTTTAGTGCCTGTGTAAATATCCTCTTTTTAAGAAAAGGTCATTTTTTCAGTGAATGGCTAATATATACATATTATCACAATGTCCGTCATGTAAATAAAATAAAATGGACACTAGATTGTTTTTCATTAATAGTTTCATAACTTTGTCAGTAGCATATATAGAATTGGAAAATGGAATTCAGTAAACGCACCTTATAGGTATCGGTTACTGGAATCACCACTACTCGTTGAGTGTGGTTATTTATTCATTAGCAGTAATCCAAAACAAACAAATGTATGGAAAAGTATGATATAAATAAGGTATACACCCAATATAAAGAGTTTATGGCAAGCTATATAGACTTGAAAGCATTAGCAGGCAAGATAATAGAGCAAAGGCAGCTATCTCCCGTCATGAATGATACTAAATGGCTGGAACTGCAAACTGCAATTTTGTCTATACCAGAGTTTGAACCGGCATATAATATTCAATTGTTGACAGACAATATCACATACTCTCCAATATTTGAACAAGTACCAACATATTTGGGAAGTTGGGAATTTATATATGAAAACTATGAATATAGTTTGCCACCATTCTTTAATATTGAATGGATTGCTATTCAGCCTTTATATGCCGTTCGCAGAGGGAGGTTAGTGGAACCTGAAATCATAGATAGATCAAGTATGTTACTAGACATTCTCCATAAATTCCATATACCTTTTGAGAAAGCCGATGAACATACATTTGTAATTTACGGATATAAGTAACCAATAAACCGATAACAAGCGAATCAATGGCCAGGACGAAAACATAATAATAAATGATATGGAAGAATATGAAGATGAGCAAGAAGAATTCTCTCAAAAATGGCTCAATTCTTTTTTAAACAGAGAGACTTACTAAATACGTCGAGTAAGTTGTAATATGTAATTCCTATTAATCAATTAAATGAAAAAAGGTACGAATAAAACAGATAATTATTTCGAACGTGTAAAACAAAGGTTACATCCTCCCAAATACAGATATTATTTCTTCGATTATCTGTATTTTAAGGGTGAACAATGGAGCAAGAAAGCCTTCAGATGCTCCGGTGCATTCATTTTACTGGAGTATTGGATAATGATCGTAGCTTTTCCGGCATTTGGATTAACGAGTGTAACCCATCACTTTGGAGACAATGCGGTCATATTTTATCAAGTACTGATTCTTTTATTGCCTTACATTTTCATATTTTTCCGTTACCGTAAAGACAGAAAAAGAGCTATTATCAATCATTACCGACACTCAAAAAGTAGTGGAGTGACTATGACCTTCATCATTATCCTCCCATTTATCTTGTTCTTTTTTGAATTATGGCTATTCGACAAACTGGAATGGATAGATTGCAAATTATGGTAATCAGCATTAAACAAAGGATATATAGTTAGGATAAAATCAAGGAAACTTGTGGACGACTTTGCTAAACTCTAGCATCAAGATTACATAAAAGTATTCGTCTGACAACTGTTGAACTTTCGTCTGACAGTTGTTAGACGAAAAAGAAACAGCTGTCAGACGAAAGTTCAACAGTTGTCAGACGAATAATCTTTCGCATATTGCGGGACAAAGAATTGCGTAGCGATCCTTAAATTTCAGTAAGTAGCGAGCTAGATCATCCGTAGAATACTAAAGCCGAAAACCGGTCTTGTCTTTATCGGTTATTTCCCGAATAACTTTACAGGGAACACCTGCGGCAATTACATTCTCCGGAATGCTCTTTGTCACCACACTGCCCGCACCGATTACCGAATTTCTCCCGACAGTGACCCCACCCATTATATGAACGCCGGCACCTACCCATACATTATCTTCAATGACAATCGGATGGGCATAACACCCGCCCATAAGACGTTCCTGCGGATCGAGCGCATGATTGGCCGTATATAAACCGACACGTGGCCCTAACAATACATTGTCACCTATCGTAATGAGATTTCCATCCAACATGATGCAATCAAAATTGGCGAAGAAATTATTGCCAATACTGATATTGAATCCAAACTCACACCGGAAATTCGGTTCAAAATGAACACTACTGCCAATACGCCTCAATAGTTTACACAACAATACCTCCCGAACTTCTTTAGGCTTTCCATAAGTGGAATTATAATCATTGGTCAGGAAAACAGCTTGTTCTCTTCTTTGAACCAGTTCTACAGACAAGTCATTATACATTTTTCCCGAAAGCATTCTTTCACGCAATTCTTTATTCTTCATATATATATTATGATGTTATTTAATAAGCAGGACATACTTGCAAATATACAGAATTAGTCAGATAAAACAGGCAACCTATTGGTTTTCAAAAATACTTTTATAACTTTGGCAATATTAAATATAAACAATACAATAAACGTATGAATCTAGTTTCACTCAGAGACTCACCTCAGTATCTGGAAAGAGCTATCGCCTATTTCCAAAGCAAGTGGGGTAACGAGAACACGAAAATGGTGTATGACAATTGTTTCAGACATTCTCTGAATGCCGAAAATCCCATTCCTCAATGGTACCTTTTAATGAATGGTGATAAAATAATAGGATGTGCGGGACTTACCAGCAACGATTTTAACTCTCGCGCAGATTTATATCCTTGGTTGGTTGCCTTATTCATTGAAGAAAAGTATAGGGGAAATCATTACGCCAATCTTTTAATAGAACAAGCCAAGAAGGATACACTGAAATTCGGATTCTCGAAATTATATTTAAGCACCAGTCATACTTCATATTACGAACGCTTGGGCTTCACATATATCGGAGATTGCTGGCATCCTTGGGGAGAAAGCTCCCGTGTATATGAGATTATCTTAAAATAATCAGATGAATATCTTGTAAGAAACACCTGCGGCAATCACATTCTCCGGAATGTTTCTTGTAATCGATTGTTGTTTACCTTTCCGGACATTGACAGGTATTTTTTATGATATTGCAATATATACCTGCCAATATGCGGAATTAGTCAGACAGAAGAGACAGCCTTGCCAGCAAATAACAAACGGTAGATTCCGAACCTTGGTTCAGATTGATGTTTTTCTCCTCCAATCCGTCATAACAACCTCCAGTAGCCGGATTGTAAACAATCTGATGCAAATGATTATTGCCCAGAAACCAATTGAAAGCATCTTTTTGCATTTGGAGATACTTTTCTTCTTTGAAAGCCAGATAAAATGTTTTCAGCGCAATAACCATTCCTGCCACATCTACGGGTTGTTCACCAAATCCATGACTGGCCTTCCCTTTATGCATCCACCCTTGATTGGAAATCACCTGAATGCGATTTCCTACAAAGACCTTTTTCAATAAGAATTCAAAAGATTCATGAGCAATTTCTTTATACTCGTCCCTGCCAATAGCCAAATGAGCCAGCAACATTGCTTCCGGTAAAATAGCATTATCATAGGTGAGATACGCCTCAAACCATCTCCATTTTCCGTCCGCCGTGCGACGATACAACTCGGCAAGCTTATTGGCCAGCAGCCAAATGCAAGCGTCTGTCTGCGCCGAAGGACACTCTTGCCTATAATAATAAAAACCCTTAAGCATAAAAGCAATGCTGCGGGGAGAATTTATCCGGTCGAACAATTGAAATGTCCGCTTGAAAACAGCCTCTGCCTCCTCCTTCCACGGAGCAGGAAAATGAGCGGCACAGGAGATAAAATATCCCAAAGCACAGATAGCCCGCCCGTTACTATCATCCAGTCCCACTTCCTGATTTTGTGAAGTGAATACTCCATCTTTGTCTACATAATTCAGAAAAGAGCCATCCGACTGTTGGCAATAACGGATAAAATTCAGATAGGTTTTGATATACCGTTCTTTCACCTTTCCCTGCTTCATAGCAACAAGCTGGCACAGCGACATCAGCGCACGTGCCGTATCATCCAGCGTATACCCCGTAGAACTATCCGGACGATTGCCTTTTGAAAACTGGATAATCCCCCATTGCCGGCTCATGCGCCGGATATGGTAAGTATCTATGGGAGGCAAAGAGTAAACCAGTTCTTCCTCTACCTTGCCCACCTTCTGAAAGAGATACGCATAAGCAATAGCCACATTTTCCCAAGCCGTAGCCGCCGTCTTCTGCAAACCGACCAGCTTCATCTCAACCCGCAGCTTTTCATCGGCAAGCAAGCGATTGGCAGCTTCCGACAGTTGAACCGAATTTTTAAAATCAAAGATAATACCGGAGTCATCGCTCAACAATTCCAATGCGTGCGGAATAGGAGTAGCTATAATCGGGCACCCACAGCTTACAGCATATACAAATGTCCCGCTTACCGCCTGATGCGGGTCACTCGAAGTGAATAGATATACATCTGTCAACTGCAAATACTCCAGCAAAACAGGAAGTTCAAGATACTGATTGATAAAAAGCACATAGTCTTCCATACCCAACTCCTTGATCTTCGCCTCCAGAAAATTGCGGTACTTCTCTCCTTCTACTCTCAAGACTCCCGGATGTGTCTTTCCGATAATAAGAAATATCACGGAAGGATTCGCTTCTACAATGGCCGGCAAAGCATCCAGAGTCGTCTCAATACTCTTCCCGGGACTAAGCAAACCGAAAGTGGAAAGAACTCTCCTACCCGAAAGCTGATAAAAGTCTTTCAGTTTGTTCTTATCCCTGAACGATACCAGATGAGTGCCATGAGGAATCACCATGACTTTATCTTCATCAGCATGATAATCTCCCAACAGGATACGCCGGGAGTTTTGCGTCATCACTACCAGTTGCGTACAGGCAGACACCATTCTGCGTACTGTTCCGTACATTGCCAAAGTTGGTTGCGAAAGTACAGTATGAAAAACAAGTATCACAGGCTTACGGAGCTGTTCCAGCATTTGCAGAAAGGCTTCTTCCTGCTCCGCATACAAACCGAACTCATGTTGCACAAGTACTATTTCCACTTCGGGATTCTCATTCAACTGTCTGGTCAAAGCAGCAAATTCCGAAACATCCGAAGTATTGAGAACATATTCCACATCTTCCGTATAGGTATGTTTTTCCGTATCGGACTCTACTGCACCTATCTTGATGGAGTAAGATTCTCCGAACTTTGACAGGATAGCCCGGACCAAGTCCTGGGCAAAAGTGGCTATGCCACATTCACGAGGAGGATAAGTAGTAATACATATAACTTTTCTCATTTGATTTGTTTTATTAATTCATCTAGTAACTCTGTCAGTTGCACTGACACGCAGGCCACGTATTTGTCGGCTGCTCCATAATAGATATAGAGAGTGTCTCCAAACAAGGCAGTGCCCGTAGGAAAACAAACCCTATTGACTACACCGGACAGTTCATATTCTGTCGCGGGAGTGAACAACGGATAAGGCAAACGAGCTATTTCAATAGCCGGATTATCTATATCCAACAAAGCCGCACAAGCGGAATAAACATAGCCGGAAGGTGTATCATAAACACTGTGGTAAATCAGTAGCCAACCTACCCCTGTCTCTATCGGAGGGCATCCGGCACCAATGTAACTCGATTCATGATCGTGATAAGGTGCCAACAGGATACGTTTCGCAAAATTCTGATAATATCTTTTCCAGAACTCCTTTGTCAGCATATCAAGACGTTCTACTGCTACGTATTGAATATCGGGGCGGATACGATGCATGAAGTAAAACTTCCCATTAATTTTACGAGGAAAGAATACCACATTCTTATCCATCATGTAAAGTGGATGCCCTTTTTCGTTTGTCGCTTCACGCTTATTACCGGAACGGAAATATTTGCTGATAATAGCTTGTTGGGTACGAAGGAGTTCACGAAACTGCGGATAGGTAATCTGGGAAGTAATAATGCCTTTCTTCTCAAAATGCTTCAAATCGCTAGAAAGCGCCAAAGCTCCTACGGCACTATACCCATCATAAGCGGTATAGGTGAGATAATAGATGCCTTCTATTTTCACAATTCGCGGGTCCTCCACGCCTTGACTCTCATAATCAAAATCAGGAGCTATCAGAGGAACCGTATGCCTCTCTACTACAGTCAGCGGTCCTTCCAAACGGCAGTAGCCTATGGTTGAATGATTTCCTTCCCTAACTGCACGATAAAACATGTGCACCGTATTTCCTTCGGCCATCACCGCCGGATTCATCACACCTTCGTTTTCAAACTCAAGTGAAGTACCTTCCAATATAACACCTTCTCTTTTTACATGCACCATTATGCTTTGGGTATTATACTCATTCCTTTGTCACTCTTACTCTGCTTCTCTCTCTGATAATCAGTCAACACTTTTGTCTTTTTGTCCAACTTTTCTTTCTTCGCTTCTTTTTTTCTCTCTTTACCTTTCATAATACATTGTTTTTTAGGATAGTTTATATACGGGGATAAAATAGACGGGATTTCCTTTCCTGCAAGTTACGGTATTAATCCTCTAAAGCACGATAAATCTCTGATTATTATTCTTTTATAACAGTACGATACATTTATGGCAGCGAATGGAGCGCTATGCGCTGCATAGCGGATTCAGAATGAAGCTGTTCCTGATTTTAAGTTCCGGCATTAATTTGCAGCATTTTAAAGGGCATAAAAAAAGGCTATCTATCCCAGACAGCCAATCTTTTTGTTAACCTTAAATCTAATACTATGAAAAACACACTACAAAGATACGGACTTTCCGCATATCTCCAAATTCTAGGAGCAAAGCAGGGCATCTTATAACATGGTTTAATAAAAGCTGCAGACTCGTTAACATTTAACATAATTCTGTCGGATATTAACGAACATCCGACAGAATTTAAAACACCGCTGACACGAAATATATCAAAAGTAACAGACATAAACCTCACACCGGATATTCAAACCTTTTACACTGTTTCTTTGTTTATAAAGTTGAATAACTAAATACACGATATGAGCATCAAAGAACAGTACTGGAAATATTCCCTCATCGTCATCATACTATTTATGGGAATCATCATCTTCCGTCAGATCACTCCTTTTTTAGGAGGATTGCTGGGAGCACTCACTATTTATATTTTGGTGCGCACACAAATGGCGCACCTGACGGAAAGATGGAAGCTGAAACGCAGCGTTGCCGCACTGCTGATTACGGCAGAAACGGTTATGGTATTTCTGGTTCCGCTCGGACTGACAGTCTGGCTATTGGTCAATAAACTTCAGGATATCAACCTGGACCCGCAAACATTCATCGCCCCGATGCAGCAGGTAGCAGAGTTTATCAAAGAAAAAACGGGTTATGACGTGCTGGGGAAAGATACCTTGTCATTCATTGTCTCCATCCTTCCCCGCATCGGGCAGATAATAATGGAAAGTATCAGCAGCCTTGCCATCAATCTGTTTGTCATGGTATTCGTACTGTACTTTATGCTGATAGGAGGAAAAAAGATGGAGGCTTATGTAAATGACATTCTCCCATTCAATGAAGCGAATACACAGGAAGTAATTCACGAAATCAATATGATTGTACGTTCCAATGCCATCGGCATACCTCTGTTAGCCATTATTCAAGGAGGGGTTGCCATGATAGGGTATCTTATCTTCGGAGCACCCAATGTACTGGTATTGGGATTTCTGACCTGCTTCGCCACCATCATTCCAATGGTGGGAACTGCCTTGATATGGTTTCCCGTAGCTGCCTATCTTGCCGTAACCGGAGACTGGTTCAACGCTATCGGACTCGCCGCATACGGTGGAATAGTCGTATCTCAGTCGGATAACCTGATCCGATTCATCCTGCAGAAGAAAATGGCGGATACTCATCCGTTGATTACGATATTCGGAGTCGTTATCGGTTTGCCGTTATTCGGATTTATGGGAGTCATCTTCGGTCCGCTGTTACTTTCATTATTCTTTCTATTCGTTGATATGTTCAAGAAAGAATATCTGGATTTACGAAATAACCTTCCTGCGAGATGACGGAGCTACCAAAAAAATGCGTACTTTTGCAGTCGTAAAAACGACACTTATATCCAATGGAAGCATTTACATTCAATACTGTCGAACTGATTCTTTTATCAGCGGCAGGTATTCTTTTTATCATTCAGCTCATTTATTATTTCGGCTTGTACAATCGGATACATACCCGCAATAAGGCTGTACGCAAAGAAGAAGTGCATTTCACACAAGAGATGCCTCCGCTTTCCGTGATTCTTTGTGCACGCAACGAAGCTGATAACTTACGTAAAATCTTACCTGCTATTCTCGAACAGAACTATCCGCAGTTCGAAGTGATTGTTATCAACGATGCTTCCACGGATGAGACAGAGGATGTACTGGGATTTATGGAAGAGAAATATCCTCACCTCTATCATAGCTTCACTCCCGACAGCGCACGTTACATCAGTCATAAGAAACTTGCCCTGACATTGGGCATCAAGGCCAGCAAACACGACTGGCTGGTATTTACAGAAACAAACTGTATGCCTGCAAGCAAGGATTGGCTCAGACTAATGGCACGCAACTTCACTTCACAGACTCAGGTAGTGCTGGGATACAGCGGTTACGACCGGACCAAAGGATGGCTGCACAAACGGGTAGCCTTTGACACGTTATTCCAATCTCTGCGTTATTTATGCTTTGCATTGGCAGGAAAGCCGTACATGGGCATCGGACGTAACATGGCTTACCGGAAAGAATTATTCTTCCAAAGAAAAGGCTACTCCACTTATCTGAACCTGCAACGCGGGGAAGATGATTTATTCATCAACCAGATAGCCACCCCATCCAACACATGCGTAGAAACGGATATCAATGCAACCATGCGGATACAACCGGTATACAGCTACAAAGAATGGAAGGAAGAAAAGATAAGCTATATAGCTACCGCACGTTTTTATCGCGGTATACAGCGTTACTTATTAGGATTCGAGACTTTCTCCCGTCTGTTGTTCTACGCTGCCTGCATAGGAAGCATTGTATTCGGCATCCTCAACTTCCATTGGCTGGCTGCCGGAATTGCATTACTGATCTGGCTGTTCCGCTATATCGTACAGGCAATCATCATTAATCGGACAGTCAAAGAAATGGGCGGAGACAGGAAATATTATCTCTCCCTGCCGGTTTTCGATATCCTCCAGCCCCTCCAGTCACTTAGATTTAAACTGTACCGTTCTTTCCGCAGGAAAGGGGACTTTATGAGAAGATAGGCAACCGCTGATTACATGGGCCGCTGCATATAGATCGCATCCGAACCATCATGATAATAGTTTGGCTTTACTCCCACGGGAATAAAGCCATTTTTCATATATAGCTTGATAGCAGGCGTATTCGACTCTTTTACTTCGAGCGTAATCTTTGCCGCCTTACAGTCAAGAGCTGTCTCAATCGTCCGCTCCATGAGCAACTGTCCCAGCTTCCTTCCTCTGCAGTCCGGATGGACAGCTATCGAATATATCCGCAGATAATGGGTTCCCGCATGAAATAACAGAGATATATAAGCAATGATCCGCTCCTGCTCCACCACCACATAAAAGGTACCCTTTGAACGACAGATCAGATAAACAAACTGTTCTCTCGAAAAACTATCTTCCTGAAAACATTCCTGCTCTATCTCCAGAATGGCAGGAATGTCTCCCACTTTTGCCTGGCGGAGGTGCATCGTCGGTTCCATCACTAATAATGTTTCATTTCCAGTGCCTGCTCAAAGTGATTCAGCAGACGGTAATACATTTCATCACCGATAATCGCATCTTCCAGTTCATGGTCAATACTCGGATTATCGTTGATTTCGATCACGTAAGCCTTATCATCAACCATTTTCAAATCCACTCCATACAAGCCTTTTCCGATGAGATTGGCAGCCTTTATCGCCGTATCCAGTACCACACGCGGCACCTGATAGATAGGAATCGTATCCACCAATCCGCAGCGGCTCCTGCCCGAATCATAATGGCAGTAAATCTGCCAATGACCTTTTGCCATATAATACTTGCAGGCATACAAAGGTACTCCGTTCAGCAGACCGACACGCCAGTCAAACTCCGTAGGCGTAAATGCCTGTGCCAACAAGATAGCCGACTTCTCGAAAAGGAGTTCAAGACTTGTTTTCAGTTCTTCTTCATTGGACACCTTTTTCATGCCAATAGAATAGGAACCGTCCGGTATCTTCAGAATGAAAGGAGCGCCAACCTGCTCACTAATCTGTTCGAACGAGTTCTCATTGGACTGAAAAATCAACGTAGACTTCGGTGCCGGAATCTTTTCTTTCTCAAAAAGTTCTTTCAGATAAACCTTATTGGTACACCGGATGATAGACAAAGGATCATCAATAACGACCATTCCATTCTGGGCGGCCAACTGTGACAAATGAAATGTATAATGATTCAGCGAGGTCGTCGTCCGGATAAACAGCGCATCAAATTCCAGCAGACGCATCGCATCATCTTCCGTAATCATTTCGACGTGGATATTCATCTTCTTGGCTACTTCGGAGAGTTTATGCAAAGCCCCTTTGTTGCTGGGCGGAAATTTCTCTTTCGGATCGATCAATACCGCCAAGCTATATCTCGGAGCTTTTGCCGACTTAGGCGCACGCCATATTTTCTTATTAAAGTTATCCAGCGTATTGGCAAAGAAGTCCTGTTCCTCATCATCCAACCGGTTCAAAGGCAAGAACTGAATACTTTCAATCTGATTCTTGGGATGAGTGTTCAGAGCGACTCTCAGCAACGGACAGGGATAGTTCTCGAAAATGAAACGGGCCACTCTTTCCAGCCCTTTCTCACGGCATTTTCCGAAATAAATATTCAGATACCAGATATCACTTTTGATCCCGTTCTTCTGAATCCATTGATAACACAACGCCTGCAGACTTCGGTCCATGCGGATTCCTGTCCCCGTCTCCAGTTTGTTGATGATGTCAACATCGGGAATCACCCGTTGTCCTCTCGTCTGGGCAAGCAACGAACAGTAATACCCTTCGGAGTTATAGCTGTAATCATTGCTAAGATTAATAACTAACTTCCGGTCTTTTTCAACCGGCTTGTTCTTCAGATAGTCGGAAACAGTCAGGATACTTTTCGTCTCACAATACGGCTTCCAGTCATCCGGATTATCCAACAGAATTAACACATTATTCATAATGGTTAAAAATTAAACCTACAAGAGGATATTAAGTAAATCGGGCGCAAATATAGACATATTATTCACTCTACATCACGCTACGGTCTAAATTATTTTTGCAGCAAAAAAAGAAAAGAAAAAGAGAGGGTTACTCGTACCTCATGGAGCTTGCAGGATTGATCTTCGTTATCAAATAAGAAGGTCCGATCAGCATCAGAACCGATGCCAGCAACGTACCTGCATTGATCAAAAGGAAGAACCAGATATTGAAAGAAACCGATACCGTATCAACATAATAATTCTCCGGATCGAGCTTAAATATTCCGAATTGGGACTGGATAAAACAGAATGCCAGTCCAATCGCATTGCCCCAAAGCATCCCCTTGCCGATGAGAAAGACGGCAAACCAGAGGAAAGTCTTACGAATCGTAAAATTATCGGCTCCCAGCGCTTTCAGTATTCCGATCATATTGGTGCGTTCTATGATAATAATCAGCAAACCGGAAATCATGGTAAAACCGGCAACTCCTATCATCAGGAAAAGGATTACCCATACATTCATATCAAGCAGATTGAGCCATTCAAATATCTGGGGATTCAGTTGCTCGATGTTGCGTACATAATACACGCCTCCAAACTTATCCCGCCGACTATCCGTATCAACAGCTATCTCATAAGTGATATCTTCCAGTTTATCATAGTCGCGCACCTGCAGTTCCACACCGCTCACCTGCTCCGGCTCCCAGCCATTCAGGCGGTTCACCAAATAAAGGTCCGTCAGCAGAAACAGATTATCATACTCCGAGAAATTGGTCTGATAGATGCCTGCAATCGTCAAGCGTCGGGCACGGATATTATCCTGAATATAATAGGTATATATCTTATCTCCCAACTTCAGCTTCATCTTGGTAGCCAGCGCCTTGGAGATAAGTACCTGATTACTGGAAGCCGAATCGCTGAACGCAGGAATCTCCCCTTCCACCAGGTACTCCTGCATAAAACTCGGGTCAAACTCCGGTCCGACACCTTTCAGTACCATCCCCTGAAAAGCATCATCCGTTTTTATCATCCCCGGCTTCGTAGAATAACGTTGCACATGGCTTACTTCGGAATAACCGGAAAGCGCAGTCATCATACTATCCCCCACCGCTATCGGATGAGTCTCATAAGAATTGACCGCATCCAAATTCGCAATCTGAATGTGCGACCCAAACCCGATTACTTTATTCCTCACCTCACTTTTAAACCCTATGACTACCGCCACCGCAATAATCATAACAGCCAACCCTATGGCAATACCAGCCATAGCAATGAGGACCGCAGGACGTGAAACCTGTTTTCCACCATCGCTCTCGCGATAAATACGACGGGCTATAAAAAGAGATAACGACAATTCTTTAATAGGTATTAAGTATTAGGTAATAAGTAATAGCCGTAGCTTATTTAGAGATCAGGGATTAGGGATTAAGTATTATATTAAGCATTAAGACATTACCTTATGATATAATTATCAACCTTATAATACATCATACGCCAATCAGCGTCTACGGTTATTACCTATTACTTAATACTTATTACTTAATACCTATTCCGTTCTTCCCGGATACGCCTCCAACGCCTTTTGCAGGATGAAAAGCGCACGGGTCAGGTCTTCTTTCTTCAATACGTAGGCGATACGGACTTGGTTGATGCCGGAGCCCGGAGTCGTATAGAAACCGGAAGCCGGTGCCATAAATACGGTCTGGCCTTCGTACTCAAAGTCGGAAAGACACCATGCACAGAACTTGTCCGAGTCGTCTACAGGGAGTTTGGCTACGGTATAGAAAGCTCCCATCGGGATCGGAGAATAAACCCCCGGAATACGGTTCAATCCGTCGATCAAGCATTTACGGCGTTCTACGTATTCATCATACGTCTCACGTGAATATTCTTCCGGAGCATCCAAAGAAGCCTCGGCGGCAATCTGTCCGATCAAAGGAGGACTCAGACGAGCCTGGCAGAATTTCATAACAGCGTCACGTATCTCTTTGTTCTTGGTAATCAATGCACCGATACGGATTCCACACTCCGAATAACGCTTGGAAACAGAATCGATCAGCACTACATTGTTCTCGATACCTTCCAGATGGCAGGCAGAGATATAAGGAGAGCCGGTATAAATAAATTCACGATACACTTCGTCAGAGAAGAGGAAGAGGTCGTATTTCTTCACCAGGTCACGAATCTGATTCATTTCCCGACGTGTATACAGATAACCGGTCGGGTTGTTCGGATTACAAATCAAGATAGCCTTGGTACGTTCATTGATCAGTTCTTCGAATTTCTCTACTTTCGGCAGGGAGAAACCTTCTTCAATGGTTGTTGCAATCGTACGTATCTTTGCTCCGGCAGAGATGGCAAATGCCATATAGTTGGCGTATGCAGGTTCCGGAACAATGATTTCATCTCCCGGATTCAGGCAGGAAAGGAAGGAAAAAAGTACCGCTTCCGAACCTCCCGATGTAATGATTATATCGTCAGCCGTCAGGTTGATGTTGAACTTTGCATAATATCCCACAAGTTTCTCGCGATAGCTTCTGTTTCCGGCACTGGGGCTATATTCCAGCACTTTACGGTCGATGTTGCGTATCGCGTCAATCGCGGCCTGAGGAGTGGGCAGATCAGGCTGTCCGATGTTCAGGTGAAACACATGGACTCCCCGTTGCTTGGCAGCGTCTGCCAAAGGAGCCAGTTTTCTGATAGGAGATGCAGGCATCTCGTTTCCGCGAATGGATATGGTTGGCATAATTTTAACTACAAATTACTAATTACTATTTACTTTTTTAATTTGGAACTGCAAATGTACGCAATAATTTGAATACAGAGACATAAAAACTTTAAAATCCTTATCAAGGGTAAAAACGTAGTGGAAAAATGAAAAGAAAGCTATACATTTGTAATACGGAAAACTTAAAACAATATCATAATGACCATACACCTTATCTCATTTGCTTCAATACTTCACAAACAAGCCTCGCTGCGCAGTTCGCACGAAGCAATTCTGAGTGAACTTGAAAAATATTACACTGTCAAACTCATCGATTATCAAGATATGGATAAGTTGGGCAGTGATGATTTCAAAATCATTTTTATCGCTACCGGAGGTGTGGAAAGACTGGTCATCCAGCACTTCGAACGTCTTCCCCGCCCTGCCATTTTATTGGCCGATGGTATGCAGAACTCACTTGCTGCGGCGTTGGAAATATCTACATGGCTTCGCGGAAGGGGAATGAAGAGTGAAATTCTTCATGGGGAATTACCGTCTATTATTCAACGCGTACATATATTATATAATAATTTCCGCGCACAGCGTTCTTTGTTCGGCAAGCGTATCGGAGTCATCGGTACTCCTTCTTCATGGTTGGTTGCCAGCAATGTGGATTATCTTCTGGCAAAGCGCCGTTGGGGAATCGAATATATAGATATTCCGTTAGAACGGGTTTATGAACATTTTAAACAAATCACCGATGATGAAGTAGGCGCGTCCTGTGCCGCCGTTGCTTCGCAGGCGCTTGCCTGCCGCGAGGGAACTCCCGAAGATTTAATCAAAGCAATGCGATTATACAGGGCTATCAAGAGAATTTGCGAAGAAGAGAAGCTGGAAGCGCTGACATTAAGCTGCTTCAAACTGATCGATCAAATTGATACGACCGGCTGTCTGGCATTGTCATTGCTGAACGATGACGGTATCATGGCAGGCTGCGAAGGAGATCTCCAGTCTATATTCACTCTTCTGGCGGTTAAAGCGCTGACAGGAAAAGAAGGATTCATGGCAAATCCATCTACCATCAATACACGAACCAATGAGTTAATACTGGCACATTGCACTATAGGACTCAAACAAACCGAAAGATATATTATCCGCAATCATTTTGAGACAGAGAAAGGTATCGCCATTCAAGGGCTGCTCCCGACAGGTGACGTGACTATCGTAAAAT
Organism: Bacteroides thetaiotaomicron; assembly: GCA_019412825.1. Taxonomy (GTDB): domain Bacteria; phylum Bacteroidota; class Bacteroidia; order Bacteroidales; family Bacteroidaceae; genus Bacteroides; species Bacteroides thetaiotaomicron_A. The sequence continues at coordinate 128,172 of DXOL01000030.1, forward strand.
GCGGAGGCGAATGTCTGGATGAATATTACCTGTCTACCGGAACTCTAACCGAGAATACGAATTATATCAATATGTGCCGCACTCAGGTGCGTATCCGCATGAATACTCCGGCGGACTATTTTCTGAAAAACCCGCTAGGCAATCATCATATTATGATTCATGGGAATTATGAAGAAGCATTGAATGAGTTCCTGTTATCGAATGCCTGCAAAAGGACGGAATAAAGAATCGGAATAGAGGCTCTATTATAGATAAATGCAGGCTCTGTCAGCTGTTGACGGAGCCTGCATTTATTATAAACAGAGCCTCTGTTTTATTACAACAACGGCATATCTTTCCACTGTCCGCCGTGCCACTCCACTACTGTGTCAAAGCCGACTTTCTTCAAGGCTGCCAACGCTTCGGCACGACTATTATTAATCCGTTCCGGATAATGGGCATCACTATTCACCTGTACCCGAATACCCAATTCTTTCAATAAAGGGAAATAACGTTCGTTCGGATAAAAAGTTCCCAAGTCATGGTAAGCCTTGGTATTAATTTCAACGATATACCCATGACGGGCTATTTCAGCAAAATAGTCGCGAACCAACGCATCATACCACGGTTCGTCCAATAATCCGGGACGATAGCAAGAGGCATTATAGTGCATCTTATCTGCATGACCAAGGATATCAAAACCTCCCAGCTCGACCATACGGAGCAGATTCTTATAATAAAGGTGGACAACGTAATCGAGATCCCCCTCAAAATGCGCATCTATCAATTGGCGGAAAGTATCGGCGGGAGTATCGATATCCACGACTTTACCCTGCGGAGAATAGAGCATATGCACAGAACCAATCCGATAATCGAGCGGCAATTTCTGAAAACGAGGGATAGCCGGATGGCTTTCTTCATTCAGATAGTCTATTTCGAGTCCGATGGCAAGCTCTATTCTATCGGCATATTTCTCCTTCAGACGAGAAAATTCGGAAAGGTAATCATCCATCCGGTCCCATTCCATCGTCCATGCTGTAGAAAATGGCAGAGGAGCATGAGAAGAAATGCCATAAGAAGAAAAGCCTTCGCTAATGGCAAAACGAATAAAATCTTCCATATTAGCTCTCCCGTCACAATATAAGCAGTGACTATGGTAATTGGTCAGGTTTGTCATATCGGTCTATGTTATTTCGGTTATTATCAGGTGGTTTCAGTTATTATCAGGTTATTTCAGTTGTTACAGTTTCTTTTCGTTCAGATTTATGTCAGCCTTCTATCTCGCTCAGTTCCAGCCAGCGCATGGTCTTTTCGTCAATCAGTTCATTCACTTCGGGCAGACGTTTCGACTTATCAGTCAGTTCGTCTACAGAAAGCGTACCGCTGCAAAGCAGTTCTTCAATCTGTGCCTTCTCCGCTTCCAGTTCTGCTATTTCTTTTTCCAGCTGTTCAAACTCACGCTTTTCCTTGAAGCTCATTTTCCGTTTATCGTTCAGACGGACACGGGCGGTCTTCTCTTCCTGCGGTTTTTCCGCTTCTTTTTCTTTCTGGGCCTTGGCTTCTTTCCAGTCACGGTAATCGCTATAGTTGCCGGGGAAGTCACGGATATCTCCCTGTCCGTTGAATACCATCAGATGGTCTACTACCTTATCCATAAAGTAGCGGTCGTGGGAAACGACTATGACACAGCCCTTGAAGTTCTGCAGATACTCTTCGAGCACATTCAGAGTGATGATGTCCAGGTCGTTGGTAGGCTCATCGAGCACGAGGAAGTTGGGATTGCGCATCAGCACCGTACACAGGTAAAGGCGACGACGCTCTCCCCCACTCAGTTTATAAACATAGCTATGCTGCGTTTCGGGAGTAAACAGGAAATGCTGCAGGAATTGCGAAGCCGTCAACTTCTTTCCATTCCCCAGTTCGATCACTTCGGCTATATCCTGCACGACTTCAATCACCTTCATTTGTTCGTCAAACTGAAGGCCGTCCTGCGAGTAGTAGCCAAAGCGGACAGTTTCGCCCACATCCACCGTTCCGCTGTCGGGTTTGACCTGTCCCATCAATATTTTGATAAAAGTGGATTTACCCGTTCCATTATTTCCTACAATTCCCATCTTCTCGTAACGGGCAAAGATATAGGAAAAATCATCCAGAATCTTCAGGTCGCCGTAGCTCTTGAACAGATGATCGGCTTCGAATATCTTGCTTCCGATATAAGAGGCCTTTACTTCCAGTTTTACGTTGTCATTGTTGAAACGTTGCTTGGCAACCTTCTCCAGTTCATAGAAGGCATCTTCACGGTATCGGGCTTTGTGTCCGCGTGCCTGCGGCATCCGGCGCATCCAGTCGAGTTCCGTACGATAGAGGTTGTTGGCACGTTCTATTTCTACGCTTTTAGCCTCGATGCGTTCCTGACGTTTCTCCAGGTAATAGCTGTAGTTACCTTTATATTGATAAATCTGCTGATTGTCAATTTCGATAATCTCCGAGCAGACACGGTCGAGGAAATAACGGTCGTGCGTCACCATCAGCAGACTCAGATTGGTGCGACGCAGGTAATCTTCCAACCATTCGGTCATGTCCAGGTCCAGATGGTTGGTAGGCTCATCAAGGATCAGCAAATCCGGTTCGGTGATCAAGGCGTTGGCTAAGGCAACACGTTTCAGCTGTCCGCCGGAAAGCTGCTTCACCCGCTGGTCAAAGTTACGGATTTTCAGTTGGGACAGAATTTGCTTGGCTTTCTGCTCATATTCCCATGCTTTCTCCTGGTCCATGCGCGCCAAGAGGTCTTCCAGTCCCGGATGCCCTTCGGTTTCCATACATCGTTCGTACTCTTTAATCAGTTCGACGGTGCTGTTGCCGTGATGGAAACAGGCTTCGAGAACGGTCAGTTCTTCGGGATACTGCGGGTCTTGTTCCAGATAATCCACACGAAGGTCACGGCGAAAGACGATGTTTCCGCTGTCATACCCTTCTTTTCCGGCGATGATATTCAGTAAGGTTGTTTTTCCGCTGCCGTTCTTGGCGATTAATCCGACGCGTTGCCCCTCGGCAATGCCAAAAGATATATTTTCAAAAAGAACCAAGTCGCCGAAGGACTTGGTCAGGTTGTCTACTTGTAAATAAGGTACTGCCACGTAATTTAGTGATTAGCTGGTTCGTGATTTAATGATGATCGATTGCCGATTGATATGCTTCGGCAATGTTGCAGGGTTGGCCGGCTTTAACATTGCTCCACGCGATTTTCATCGGGTCGATGGTCCGGCCTTGGTATTCGAGTACGGGAACTTCCCGATTACCGTCAATCAAGGTTTTCCACTCCATACCTTCCACTTCGTTAGTCAGAATCGCGCATACCGTTATACCGATGGCGAGCCATTCATCTTTCTTCTTGGGGCTGATCTTACCGCTGTCTATCACTTGCTGAATCTTCTCCAAGTCCTCTTCCACTCCCTGAAAGTCTTTTTTGAGTTCCTGTTTGACGGTAGATACTACCCACTCGTAGCCTTCATTAATCTGATAGATTTCCGAGAGGCGGACGGGAATCAGTTCTGCGGGATATTTCTCGCTTTCCTTGCGGGCTTCCAGTGTAGTGATGACTTCTTCCGCTTCCTTGGCGCTTCCGCCTTTGGGTACGGTGAAAGAACATTCAAAAGCAATATTGCCGGTTCCTGTTATCCACAGGTGAGAAGTATAATAAGTGCCCTCTTCCTGAAACATTTCTTTACTGTAGGCACAGTCCCATGTACCGATTTTCACCAATGAAGCCGAATCGTTTTCTTTCAGTTCCTGACGGATGGCATCTTTGCCGTATGAGGCGTTGCCTTTAAATGCTGATATACGAAAGTTGCCCGTCCATACATCGGGGTTATAGAAAAGAAAAGAGCCTTCGCCATCTTCAAACTCGTTCCAGTCCGACGGATAGTTCATCGAAAACCACGCTCCGGGGGAGATAAATTTCTTGCCTTGCATCCTTTTTCATTAAATGATTACTTGGGCAAAAATACGAATTAAAAATGAATTTCACTTTCCTATCGGCTGTATTTTCCTCCGTACTTCTTTGGAAATCTCCAGAAACATATAGTTCAGCTTTCCGGAATGGATGCCTGCTTCATTGTCTTTGTACTTTTTGTTGGCATACTGTTTGGATTTCTCGAAAGTGAGCAGTGACATTTCGTTCTGCGATTTGCCGACCATGGTAGAGTCCAGTTGTTCATCCGGGAAAAAGTCGTCGAGGTCTACATCGCCGATCATCGTTGTTTCGAGGAAGTTCATGTCCTTATGAGAGTTGTCGGTGTAATATCCTACGAACATATGCCCCGGTGTGCGTACCAGTATCGGTTCGATATTGATAGCCCGAAGCAGCGAAGCGAACAGTACGCTGCCGTCCACACAGTTGATCTGCGACGATTCCAGCGCATCGTCAAAGGTACGGACGCGTTGCGAGAAAACGACATTGCTCGAAAGGCTCGTATTGGATACGGAACTGTAGCGGAACTTGCGTTTCTGCAAGATATTCCAAAGTGCGTATACCTGCTTGTCTACCGCACCTTTAGCCGTGCTCTGATAGCCAAGAAAGCGATTCACGATGCGGGTATTCAGCGCTTCACGAAGCAACTGGTCGATCATCGGATTCTCTTCGTTGACGTATGCGGCAAAAAAGATACTGGTATCGTAGAACTTCGTCCCGTTCGCCACATAGCCCAGCAGGCATTCATTGACGCTTCGCACCGAAAACGTACGTACCCGTTGTCCCAAGTCTTTCCCGTTCATCTCCACTTTTACGGCTACGCTCACCGGTTCCGCCTGTGCGTTATTCTTCAGTGCCTCGTAATTCCAGATGATATCGGGATAAATAGTATATTCCGTCCTCGGCTTGTTCAGCACAAATTCCGACACGGAACGGGAAAAGAAAGGTGTCTCGGCAACCTCTATCCGCACCCGGCTGTAAGCAGTCCTCGACTTCACCCGAACGGCGATGCACGATTTCGGATTTCCGAGGCAGGTAGAGTCCGAAGGAGTAATCACCTGCGCGTCCGTAGTGGCTACCGACAAGATGGCCGACGGAAAGATATTTCCTCCCAGATCGTCTACGATCTCAAAACCGGAATTAAAAGAAGTATATTTAAAGACGGAGATTCCCCCGATGAGAAGAAGCAGTACAATCACCCCTCCTACCACTTCGCGTCTATATCGTTTCAAGTCTATTTTTATCATGATCTGCAAACTGTGTATTTATTATCCTATCGCCACACAAAGATAACAAATAACAGACGGTTTTTCCTCGCATATCCCATAAAAACTTTCAAATATCATCCCGATGCCCACATTCAGCGGAATGTAATACGATTGTAATATTTGTTTCATCCGCCCGTAACAAAGTCTTCTCATCTTTGTACCGAAATAAAAAAAAGCTTAACTTTGTCATATCACATTAATACATATATCATATGAACGATTACCGTATCTTAGTTGTAGACGATGAAGAAGACCTCTGTGAGATTCTGAAATTCAATCTTGAAAACGAAGGTTATGAAGTGGATACCGCCAACTCCGCCGAAGAGGCGCTGAAGATGGATATCAGCAGTTACCACCTGATTCTTCTGGACGTGATGATGGGGGAAATCTCCGGTTTCAAGATGGCAAATATGCTGAAGAAAGACAAGAAAACAGCCAGAGTGCCCATCATCTTCATCACAGCCAAAGATACCGAAAACGATACCGTCACAGGCTTCAATCTGGGAGCGGACGATTATATCTCCAAACCTTTCTCCCTGCGCGAAGTGATCGCCCGTGTGAAAGCCGTACTGAGACGCACCGCCACGGTGGAGGCGGAAAAGGCACCCGAACGCCTGACTTACCAGTCACTCGTGATCGACATCACCAAGAAGAAGGTAAGCATAGACGACGAAGAAGTGCAGCTGACGAAGAAAGAATTTGAAATACTGCTTCTGCTGGTGCAGAACAAAGGACGCGTCTTCTCCCGTGAAGACATTCTGGCACGCATCTGGAGCGACGAAGTATACGTACTCGATCGTACCATTGATGTGAATATCACCCGTTTACGGAAGAAAATTGGCGAATATGGCAAGTGCATCGTTACCCGTCTGGGATACGGATACTGCTTTGAAGCCGAATAATCAAGAAGTATGAATCTACCTGTCAAGCAAAAACATTTCCTCTCTTTCAGCCGGAAGTTATTCCTTTCGGTGATCTCGCTGTTTCTGGTATTTGCCTTTTGTTTCATCGCCTACCAGTATCAACGCGAAAGAGAATATAAAGTCGAGTTACTCAACACGCAGCTCCAGAACTATAACAGCCGCTTGTACGAACGGCTGAACAGTAATCCCGCCATCGAAGAAACGACTGAAAAGTATATCCGTGACCACGCGTTGGAGGACTTGCGCGTCACACTGATCGACTTGCAGGGAAATGTGATCTATGACAGTTATCAGACTACCGACCAGCAACTGGAGAACCATCTCAACCGCCCCGAAGTGCAGAAAGCCTTGAAAGACGGAACCGGTTTTGACGTACGCCGCACTTCGGAGACCACCGGGCTACCATACTTCTATTCGGCAACCCGCTACGGAGATTATATCATCCGTTCGGCACTGCCTTATAATGTGAGCCTCATCAATAATTTGCAGGCAGACCCGCATTATTTATGGTTTACGGTCATCGTGTCGCTGTTGCTCATGGTGATCTTCTACAAATTCACCAACAAACTGGGAACCTCTATCAGCCAGCTCCGCGAGTTTGCCATGCGTGCAGACCGTAACGAACCGATAGAGATGGCGATGCAGTCCGCTTTTCCGCACAATGAGCTGGGAGAGATTTCGCAGCACATCATCCAGATATACAAGCGTCTGCACGAAACGAAAGAGGCACTCTACATCGAACGTGAGAAACTGATTACTCATCTTCAGATTTCGCATGAAGGACTGGGTATATTCACCAAAGACAAAAAAGAGATTCTGGTCAACAACCTCTTTACTCAATACAGTAACCTGATTTCGGACTCTAACCTGGAAACGACAGAGGAAGTATTCGCCATCAGCGAACTGAAAGACATCATTCATTTCATCAACAAGAACCAGCAGCAACGCTCGCGGGGAAAAGACGAAAAACGTATGTCCGTCACAATCAACAAAAACGGACGCACCTTTATCGTGGAATGTATCATCTTTCAGGATGCCAGCTTCGAGATTTCGATCAATGACGTCACGCAGGAAGAAGAGCAGGTACGTCTGAAGCGCCAATTAACCCAGAACATTGCCCATGAACTGAAAACTCCCGTGAGCAGTATCCAAGGTTATCTGGAAACGATTGTCAACAACGAGAATATCTCACGTGACAAGATAAATACGTTCCTTGAACGGTGTTACGCACAAAGCAACCGCCTCAGCCGGCTGCTACGCGACATATCCGTACTGACCCGCATGGACGAAGCCGCCAACATGATAGACATGGAACGAGTAGACATCAGCGTACTGGTAGGGAACATCATCAATGAAGTTTCTCTGGAACTGGAAGAAAAGCACATTACTATCGTGGATTCACTAAAGAAGGGTATCCAGATCAAAGGCAATTACTCCCTGCTCTACTCCATCTTCCGCAACCTGATGGACAATGCCATCGCATACGCCGGAACCAATATTCAGATAAATATCAACTGTTTCCGTGAAGATGAGAACTATTATTATTTCAGCTTCGCAGATACGGGCATCGGTGTCTCTCCGGAACATCTGAACCGCCTTTTCGAACGTTTCTATCGGGTGGACAAAGGGCGTTCACGCAAACTCGGCGGAACCGGTTTAGGGCTTGCCATCGTAAAGAATGCCGTCATCATACACGGAGGAAACATTTCTGCCAAGAATAATCAAGGCGGCGGACTGGAATTTGTCTTCACGCTGGCGAAAGAGAAATAAACCGGTGAAAAGTCTGTTCGAAGCGCTCATTTAAGAAAGGCAGAGGCAGAAAATAAGGAGATTATTTTGATTAAAATAAAAAGGGAATTATCTTTGCCTTCATCGTACCTATACAAGTACAATTAAAAGAACTGTAAGTCATGAAAGCAAACATACATTATTTATTTATTCTGTGTCTACTCATCTTAGGTTCCTGTAAAAACGGGAATGCTTCAAGTCAAAGCAAAAACGAAGTGCCGCAAGATACCATCAAGGCCATTAAGATGCCCGCCATCCCGCAAATGATGACAGCACCGGAACAACGCGCCGACTTCCTGGCCAAGCATTATTGGGACAATGTGAACTTTGCCGACACCAACTATATCCACCATCCGGAAGTAACGGAGCAGGCGTGGGCAGATTATTGCGACTTGTTGAATCATGTTTCCCTTGAAACTGCCCAACAGGCCATGCGCCATGTAATCGACCGGACCAATGTGGACAAAAAGGTGTTTACATATATCACCGACTTGGCGGACAAGTATCTGTATGACCCCAACTCTCCCATGCGCAACGAAGAATTTTATATACCGGTACTGGAAGCGATGATAGCCTCTCCCGTATTGAACGAAACAGAGAAAATACGCCCCCAAGCGCGTCTTAAGCTGGCTCAGAAAAACCGTATCGGAACCAAAGCACTCGACTTCACTTACACTCTGGCCTCCGGTGCACAAGGTTCATTATATCAGTTAAAAGCGGAGTATCTTCTATTATTCATCAATAATCCCGGCTGTCAGGCATGCACAGAAAACATAGAAGCTCTGAAAAACGCTCCTGTCATCAACCAGCTTTTGAAGGAAAAGAAGCTGATACTTCTCTCCATCTACCCCGACGAGGAACTGGACGAGTGGAAAAAGCATCTGAGCGAATTTCCCAATGAATGGATTAACGGATATGACAAGAAGTTCACTATTAAAGAAGAACAAATCTATGACTTAAAGGCTATCCCGACTCTATATCTGTTGGATAAAGACAAGACCGTACTGCTTAAAGATGCCACCGCACCAGCCATTGAAGCATATCTAATGCAACATCAATAGTCTATTTTACAAATATTTGTTCCACCCGTTGATACAAAAAGTTTCACGCCTTGGAACTAATAGTTTCATGCCTTGAAACCATTGGTTTCTTTGACAGAAACCAAAAGTTTCAAGCGTCTGAAACTTTCTGAAGCTACTGTCGATTAGATTAGCTTGACCGTATGATTGGATCAAAACAACTGCATGACCGGAATAACCCGACCGTATCAGTTACTCCAATTCACCCGTTCTTTCAAGAAGTATTAACTCATTTATTGGCCACTAATAGATGAGTTATCAGCCTTTAATACCTGATTTCTCAATTATTAATAGTTGATATGTCAATCTTTAATAGTTGACGCATCAGACGTTAACATCCTACAAATCAACCTACAACACTATAAAACGTCACACAATTCGATGTACCGGAGTGAGAGCAACCATTTGCTCTCATACCCACCACCACACTTGCTGCCATACTTGAAACAGCGATGAATAAAGGGATACGCATAAATTGTTAGAGCATGAGAGCAAAACTGATGTTGTTTTCTTTTTGGTAGAAACAAATAAACTATATATCTTTGTCCCCGCATTGGTTTGCAACTCTCACCACGAGGGAAGCGATTAAAAGGGAATCAGGTGTAAATCCTGAACAGTCCCGCTGCTGTAAGTTCCATCTATATGTTGTGAGCAATCTACTCAAAGCCACTGGAAAGTAAATTCCGGGAAGGCGCCCGCAACAGGAATAAGTCAGAAGACCTGCCATGCAACCACGTTTCACTGCTTTCGAGGAAAAAGCGTTGAATCTAATGACCCGGACCATTCGTCTATCATTTCATTCACCACTCTGATTCAGAGAAAGTATGTACAAACTAATAGACTCTGCCAAGTTTATTATGTGTGTCCGGTCGAAGCGATTTCGCCCGGACACTTTTATGAACATATTTTATTTATTTAATATACAAAACATGAATTTAAAAAAGCTATCCAAGGCGTTACTGTTTCTATTAACAACGCTTGTTATTGTGTCTTGCTCAAAAGACGATTGTGACCTGGACCACATTGACAAACTACAAGGATTGCCCGCTCTGAAAGCCGGCACTTTCCCCGAAGAGGATTTGACGCTCAATGTCGGAGAACAATATGTATATGCCCCTAAGGCAAGTAGCCCGCTGGATATATACTATCAATGGTATCAGAATGGAGAAGATATGTCGACGGACCCGTCATTCACATTCAACGCCGAACATCCCAGTCGTTCCAAAGTTATTTTAGAACTCAGCAATGACTTGGGAAAAGTGACATTAGAAAATAAAGTAATTGTTCCGGGAGCGGATTATTCCAAAGGATGTCTGATTATCAATGAGGGATGGTTCGGACATGAATCCGGAAGTATTTCATTCTACAATTATGAGAAGAACAGCATTGAACACTGGTGCTATAAGAATCAGAATTTCGGAGATGTGCTGGGAGTTACCTCACAATCGGCTACTTTGTGGAATGGGAAGTTGTATGTCTGTTCAAAAGAAGATAATCAGTTAGTGGTGATGGACCCTAAGACTCTGTATGCTGAAAAGAGTGTTGGACAATTATTGCCTAAGGGTCGGCAAGCTTATGAATTTATTCCGGTTAATGAGCGTTATGCCGTAGTAACTGCAAACGGAGATTTCTATCGTGTCGACTTACAGACATTCGAAGCAGTAGGCATTTCAACGGGTAACAGTTGGGGAGGTTGCGGTAGCGGTATCGTCTATCAAAACAAACTGTTACTCAACGTAAGAGGACAAAAGATATACAAAATCGACATAGAGACACTATGTGGAGATTTGTCACAATATAACTGGAAAAACCCGTTTCCATTCGATACAAATTTGGATATAACGACTACCGGCGGCACTCGCTTTATACAATGTAATGACGGCAACCTCTACACTGTAGAGACAACCGGCAGCGGCAACGACAATCTGGTAAAAATCAAACCGGACTTCACAATCGAAAAGGCTCCAATACATACCAGTTACGAACCCTCTTCGTTTGGCGCTTACAGAGAAGCCAGTTTCTGCGGAACTCCGGACGGTACTTTCTACTACCTTGCAGGTGGAAAAATATACAAAGCTACTTTTGACAATCCCGCCCCTCAGGAAGCACTGACCGACTATACCAAAGAAGGTTACGGATTCTATGGTGCAGGCATCCGCGTCAATCCAAAGACCAATGAATTACTGGCAATGTACCTGACCGGAGACTATCAGAAAAATCTCCTGGTAAGATTCAATGCCGCCACAGGAGAAAAGATATCGGAAATAGCATACGATGGGTACTATTTCCCGGCTACATTCATTTTTAATTAATAACAAGACTCTGAAACAAGATGAATAAACTATATACCACCTTATTAATAGCCTGCCTTGCAGCAGGTTTTACTGCCTGTAACGACGACGATTGCGAAGATTTGCACCTCGGCAATCTGGCACATTATCCGAACGTACTGAAAGGAACTTTCCCGACAGAAAGCCAAGTACTGGAATTGGGAGAAACATTGGAGATTACTCCGGAACTGCTTAATCCGGAAGAAGCCACCTATTCATGGTTAGTCAATGGACAAGAGTATTCTACCGAACCGACTTTCAGCTACAAAATAGACAATCCATGTCGCGCGGACCTGAAATGTATCATTCAAAATAAATACGGAAAAGTGGAAATGAGCACAAGTTTCAGCTCTAACCATGACTTCTCCAAAGGATTCTTCTACGTAGCAGACGGAACATTCAATTTCTATGATACAGAAAAGAAGGTTGCTTATCCGGATTGTTATGCTTCTTTGAATGCCGGAAAAGCCCTAGGAATAGGTGATTACGACTCTGCAAATATCATTCACAGTAACGGCAAGTTCTATATACTAGTAAAAACCAGTACATCAAACAAAGACCATTTCTATGTTGTCGACGCCAAGACCCTTTATTATGAAAACTCCGCTGTAGTAGGTGCAAACCTAAGCGGTCTGACCATTCTGAACGAACAATATGGATTAGTGACAGGTGATGGCATACGCCGTATCGACCTAAAATCTCTGAACAATGTCGAAGTCAAGGATGAGTATATGTTCTGTTTTTATAATAGCATGGTCTACAATGGCAAAGTGCTAACCAATGATACTTACCAAAAAGAGTCCAAAGTGAAGCATTACGATGTAAACGAGCTTATCTCAGCCAAAGAAGGGGAAGCACCTGCGGCTACGGAACTTGATATCATCCAAAAACAAAAATTCAACTTTGTGTCAGCAAAAGACGGCAATGCCTATACACTTGAATCTACTGATGAAGGATGTAATATCGTAAAGATCAGCAAGGATTTTACTTCTTTAGAAAAAACTCCGACTACTTTCCAGCCAACAAAAGGAGGTTTTTCAGATCCGACCGTCCGTATGGCAGCATCCGAATCTGAAGATGTAATTTATATTCCTTCTGCAGACAATACAATATATAAATATGTAATCGGAGATTCCGGTTCTCTGAACGAACCTTTCATAACCGCTGACAAGTCAGGATTTCCCATTACATCATTGCAGTTAAATCAACAAAGCGGAGAATTATATGTAACTTATGCTAAAAAAGGGAAAGTTGGAAATAAAATCGTCGTTTACGACAAAGACGGTAAAGTCCTCTACTCTGTAGACTGTGGTAAGAGCGCCCCTTCACAAATATTATTCAATAACTAAACTAACATAGAAAAATGAAAAAATATTGGTATCTGATGGCTATAGCAGCCACCCTATTGGCTTCCTGCAACAAAGATGAGGAAGAAACGGAAATTCAAGGATTCAAAGTACTGGAATACCGTCCGGCACCGGGACAATTTATCAACGAAGGCTTCGACTGCCAGACAATGGAAGAAGCAAACGCTTATGCAGAAGAGCGCTTCAACAAGAAACTCTACGTCTCACTGGGATCCTTCGGCGGATACATCACCGTTAAAATGCCGAAAGAAATAAAGAACCGCAAAGGTTACGACTTCGGTATTATCGGCAATCCCTTCTCCGGAAGTTCCGAACCGGGCATCGTATGGGTATCCGAAGACGCTAATGGCAACGGAAAAGCAGACGACGTATGGTACGAGCTGAAAGGAAGTGACGAACCGGAGCGCGACTATTCCGTCACTTACCACAGACCGGATGCAGTCGGAGATATCCCATGGGAAGACAGCAAAGGAGAAAGCGGAGTCATTAAGTATCTCCCTCAATATCATGATCAGATGTATTATCCGAACTGGATTAAGGAAGACTCCTATACATTGAAAGGAAGTATGCTCGAAGCACGGACGGTACAAGAAGGCGGAATATGGAAAAACAAGGATTTCGGAAAAGGATATGCCGACAACTGGGGAAGTGACATGGCAAAGGATGACAACGGCAACTACCGGTACAATCAGTTTGACCTGGATGACGCCGTTGACCAGAATGGCAATCCTGTAACGCTGGAACGTATTCATTTTGTGAAAGTACAGAGTGCCATTTTGAAGAATGTCGAGTCGATAGGTGAAGTGTCAACCGAGGTGGTTGGATTCAAAGCTTTTTAAAAAGCTGTTCAAAGTCATGGATTTACCTTCGCTCCTCTCTTGCAAAAGACAAATAAACTATCTATCTTTGTCGCGCATTGGTTTGCAACTCTCATGCACGAGGGAAGCAATTAAAAGGGAATCAGGTGAAAGTCCTGAACAGTCCCGCTGCTGTAAGTTCATTTTTTGGTTGCGAGCAATCAACTTTATAGCCACTGGAAAGCAAATTCCGGGAAGGCGTTCGCAACAAGAACAAGTCAGAAGACCTACCATGCAAACTCGTTTCACTGCTTTCGAGGAAAAAGCGTTGAGTCTAATGACCCGGACAATTCGTCCATCATTTCATTCACCACTCTGATTCAGAGAAAGTGTGTACAAACTAATAAACTCTGCCAAGTTTATTATGATGTCCGGTCGAAGTGAGTTCGCCCGGACATCTTTTTATGTTATGAACAGACTGAAAGAAAACAATGAGAAGGAATACTTTTTTTAAAAAGATGAGCGTACTACTCTGCTGTCAGGCTTTGTCCTTATCCCTTTTTGCCCAACAACAAAAAGTGGATACAGCACATATCTACTCCATCCCCGAAATCATGGTATCCGACCCTTATCAGACGCGCGAAGTCCGTTCAGCCTCTCCTCTGCAGATTTTCAAGAAGGAAGAATTAAAGAATCTGCAAGCCCTGCAGGTATCGGATGCGGTAAAACATTTCGCAGGAGTCACCGTGAAGGACTATGGAGGTATCGGAGGATTAAAAACCGTCTCCATCCGAAGTCTCGGAGCACAGCATACCGCTGTTTCCTACGACGGCATTACCATCAGCGACTGCCAGACCGGACAAGTAGACATAGGACGTTTCTCCTTAAACAACGTAGACCGCCTTTCGCTCAACAACGGACAAAGCGACAACATCTTCCAGCCTGCCCGTTTTTTTGCTTCTGCCGGCATACTGAACATACAGACACTGACTCCGCACTTCAAAGAAGACAAGCCGACTAATATAGCCGCCGAATTTAAGACCGGTTCATGGGGATTAGTAAATCCTTCCCTTTTTCTGGAACAACAACTCAACAAGAAATGGAGCATGACCGCCAACGGCGAATGGATGTCTTCGGACGGACATTATCCATTTACCCTGCGTTACGGGAATGATGCCGATGTTCAGGTCAGTAAAGAGAAGCGCCGGAATACGGATGTAGAAAACCTTCGGGCTGAGATAAGCGCTTTCGCCAATCTCTCCGACAAAGAGCAATGGAGACTAAAAGCCTATTATTACCAGTCCTCACGGGGGTTGCCCAATGCCACTACCTTATATTATGACTTCTCCCGACAAAATCTGCGGGATAAGAACACCTTTATCCAAAGCCAGTACAAGAAAGAGTTTAGCAGAAAATGGGTATTCCAGACCTCTGCCAAGTGGAACTGGAGTTATCAGAACTATCAGGACCCGGATGCTCTTACCTCCGTCGGAGGGACTGACAACAGCTATTACCAGCAAGAATATTACCTGTCTGCTTCCGCTCTATACCGGATATGGAACAACCTTTCTTTCTCCTTGTCCACCGACGGGAGCATCAATACGATGAATGCCAATTTGCAGAACTTCGTCTCCCCCACTCGCTATTCATGGCTGACAGCCTTCGCCGGGAAATACGTCAATGGATGGGTGACGCTATCCGCTTCTGCTCTGGCAACTGTCATCAACGAGAAAGCTAAAAACGGAGGTAGTGCCGGCAACCACCGGAAGCTGTCTCCCTACGTCAGCATCTCGCTGAAGCCGTTTCATAATGAAGAACTACGGTTCCGTTTTTTCTACAAAGATATCTTCCGTCTGCCCAGTTTCAATGATTTATATTACGACAAGGCCGGAAACATCAATCTGAAACCGGAAAGTGCTACTCAATATAATATAGGTATTACTTATAGTAAAGCCATCAACGACTTCATACCTTATCTTTCGGCCACCGTAGACGCCTACCATAATAAAGTGACCGACAAGATTGTAGCCACTCCTACCAAGAACTTATTCATCTGGAGTATGGTCAATCTGGGCAAAGTGGATATCAAGGGGATAGATGCAACTGCCAGCCTCAGCCTCCAGCCTCTGGATAAACTACGGATCAACCTTTCCGGAAACTATACTTACCAACGGGCACTGGACGTTACCAACTCCAATCCCAACTCACCGGAAGGTAAAGTGTACAAGCATCAGATAGCCTATACCCCGCGCGTCTCCGCTTCCGGACAAGCCGGAATAGAAACTCCATGGCTCAATCTTTCCTATTCATTCCTTTTCTCCGGAAAACGGTATATGTTAGGACAGAACATCAGTGACAACCGCCTGGACAGTTACAGTGATCACAGCATCTCTGCTTACAGAGATTTCAAAATACAGAAAGTTACAGCATCACTCAACCTGGAAGTACTGAATCTGATGAACAGGAATTATGAGATCGTTAAGAATTTCCCCATGCCGGGAAGATCGGTAAGAGTGACGATAGGAGTCAGGTATTAGGTAATAAGTAATAAGTATTAGGTATTAAGTATTAGATATGCAGAAAGGTATTTTATATATGTTGCTACGGTTGGGGAAGTGTTTTTTTCTTTTCCCACTCTTCTTCATCGCTTGCGATGACTTGGAAGATAAGCCAAGTATTGTACCCGAAAACAGTGGGGATGTATTCGAAACCGGAACAGCGGAGATGTACATATTAAGCGAAGGACTATTCAATCAGAATAATAGTTCGCTCGCTCGTTATTCCTTCAATCGGCAAAGATGTACGAACAACTATTTTAGTGCAAACAATCAGCGGGGATTGGGAGATACAGCCAATGACATAGCAATCTATGGAAATAAGATTTATGTGGTGGTCAATGTGTCGAGCACCGTAGAGGTGATTGACTTCCCTACGGGCAAATCCATCCGGCAGATCAGTCTATTGCGCGACAATGGCAGTTCACGTCAGCCCCGCGCGATAGCGTTTGATAAGGATAAGGCATATGTATGTTCCTATGACGGCACAGTCGCAAGGATTGACACCACTTCTTTGGAAATCGAAGAGATTGTCACAGTCGGAAGAAATGCGGAGGATATCTGCGTACAAAACGGAAAATTGTATGTATCCAATTCCGGCGGACTGGATTATTCCGGACCGGGCGTAGATACTACCGTTTCAGTGATTGACATAACGACTTTCAAGGAGACCAAGAAAATAGAAGTCGGACCGAATCCGGGAAAAATACTTCCGGGGCTGGAAGAAGCCGTGTATGTAGTCACACGAGGAACTGACATTGAAGCCGGAGACTATCATCTGGTCAAAATCGACAGCCGGACGGATGCGGTCGCCACTACGTATGATGAAAAAGTACTGAGTTTTGCCATTGACGGACCCATCGCTTATCTATATACTTATGACTATCAGACCAAAGATTCCGCCATCAAAGTATTTGACTTGAATGCAGGAACCATCATACGGAACAACTTTATCACAGACGGAACAGCTATTCAAACGCCTTTCAGTATTCAGCTGAATCCTTTCAGCGGAAATGTGTATATCACGGAGGCTTACAATTATACAGTCAAAGGAGATGTCCTTTGCTTCAACCAACAAGGGCAACTTCAATATCGTCTGAATGATATCGGTTTAAATCCTAATACGGTAGTATTTAGCGACAAGGCTTCACAGAACGAGGCAGGCGATACACCGGAAGATCCAAATGCACCTACCGCCTTTGCCAACAAAGTATTCGAATACATCCCTGCCCCCGGACAGTTCATTAATACAACGACCTCCGCTTACGAAGACGGCTTCTCTGCCGGACAGGTTCTGGAACGTGCAACGGAGAAATTAAAGAAGAAGTCTGTTATTTCTTTAGGTGGATTCGGAGGAACGATCACGGTCGGATTCCATCAGTCAATCCGTAATAGTAAAGGTGAATATGACTTCAGAATTTTAGGCAATGCCTCGTACAATCAGAATACCGGTACGGGAGCTTTGGGAGGAAGTGCCGAACCGGGCATTGTCTTAGTATCCAAAGATGAAAATGGCAATGGATTACCGGACGATGAATGGTATGAACTGGCAGGAAGCGAATATGGGAAAGATACGGAAACCCGTAATTATGAAATAACCTATTATCGTCCTCAACCTGCCAGTGGTGATGTTCGCTGGACCGACAATCAAGGAGGAGAAGGATTCGTCTATCGCAACAGTTACCATCAACAGGATTCCTACTATCCCAATTGGATAGAAGAAGATGAAATTACTTTCCGCGGAACACGCTTGAAAGACAATGCAATAAATGAAGGAGGTACTTGGGTAGGATACTGTTATCCTTGGGGGTATGCAGATAATCATCCTTATAACACAGAGTTCTGTCAATTTAAGATAGACTGGGCGGTAGATAAAAAAGGACTACCAGTAATACTAGATAAAATAGATTTTATAAAAATATATACTGCAATAAATCAAAATACAGGTTGGACAGGAGAAATCTCCACGGAAGTTATGACAGTAGAGGATTTACATTTCGAGAACTAATCAATAAAACAATTAATAATTTAAATGAAAGCAAAAATGAAAAAGTTATCTTTATTTTTACTGGTATCAGTATTCGCTTTTTGCGGATGCAGCGATGACGACGATGCAAAAACGTATGTGCTAAGTTTACCTAATTACGAGACCCATACTCTGGATTTAGGTGACACGAAAAATCCTGTAGACCAATGGTCAACCAGTTATGAATACGAAGGGCAGACCTATATTACTAACTACTTCCAAACACTGCTTACCGACAATAATAAGATATTCGAATTTGACTGCGTCTCATCCGATGCTTATGGATTTGGAAGCGATAGTTTTGCATTCACCAATTGCACAGTCAACGACTGTCCTAATTTCTCCCTTTATGATTATCGTGCCATAACTAAAAAAGGAGTGAATAATAACACATATGTTATCGTTGGTGCATCCGGATATAAAGTAGGTGCTAATAGCGATAAAGAAGTTGCTATTCGATTCAAGGATAGTGAAAAAAAGAACAAAACGGAAGACTACCATATAAAAGGCTTATATGTAACGAATTGTATATATACATACAACAGCATGAAAGAAGGTAGTTCTATGTTTAGCGGTCTCGACAAATTTGATAAGAATGACTCATTCAAGTTAACAATATACAATCTAAATAAAACTCAGAAAGTTGAATGTTATTTAGCTGAAGGCACAAATTTCATAACAACATGGAAATGGGTAGATCTTACTTCATTGGGAGAAACTGATGGATTGAAGTTCGAATTGACTACAACTAAAAAGAATGACTATGGTCCGATGACTCCTTCTTATTTCTGCCTTGACGGTATCACCCTCATCGAAGACTAGTATCAGACCTTGAGTCAAACAGAGGCTCCAATTGTTCCAAACAGACCTTCTGTTTGACTCAAACAGAGCCTCTGATTGTCCTAAACAGAGTGTTCGTTTGACTTAAACAAACGACCTGCTTACTCCCAACCAACCTGTCGATTGCAAACGATTACTCCTAATAATCACATTCAATCGACCGTACAATTTCAAAGAATATGTGCCAAAAGCTAGCAATAGTCCCACCGTGGAAATAACTTTGGATTTTGGCACATATTCATTATACACCGAAGTTATACATTTCTTCATCCTCCCACCCTATACTCTCCTCTCTCCCGTTTTCTCTAAAACCATTTTCTCCTATCTACGCCTTTACAAAAAGTCATCAAAAGTTTGTCTATCTCATCTATATTCAGTATTTTAGTCGGATAAAAATCTAAAATCGAGGACAATGGAATTACCTTTTGCTGAATCATGGAAAATCAAGATGGTAGAACCCATCAGAAAAAGCACCCGCGAAGAACGCGAGCAATGGATTAAAGAAGCACATTACAACGTCTTTCAACTCAAATCAGAGCAAGTTTACATCGATCTTATTACCGACTCCGGAACGGGAGCTATGAGCGACCGCCAATGGGCAGGCATGATGCTGGGGGATGAAAGTTATGCCGGTGCCACCTCCTTCTTCAAACTAAAAGATGCCATTACAAGAATAACAGGATTCGAATACATCATTCCTACCCATCAGGGACGGGCAGCAGAAAATGTTCTTTTCTCTTATCTGGTACATGAAGGCAATATAGTGCCCGGCAACTCGCATTTCGACACCACCAAAGGACATATCGAAGGACGGCACGCCATCGCACTGGATTGTACGATTGACGAAGCAAAGAATACACAACTGGAAATTCCCTTCAAAGGAAACGTAGCCCCTGCCAAATTAGAGAAAGCACTGAGCGAATATGCCGACCGCATTCCTTTTATCATTGTTACCATTACCAACAATACCGCAGGAGGTCAACCTGTATCCATGCAAAACCTGCGTGAAGTACGTACCATCGCCGATAAATACAACAAACCTGTACTTTTCGACTCCGCCCGCTTTGCTGAGAATGCCTACTTCATCAAGATGCGTGAAGAAGGTTATCAAGACAAATCAATCAAAGAAATCACCCGTGAAATGTTCGATCTCGCCGACGGTATGACAATGAGTGCCAAGAAAGACGGCATAGTCAACATGGGCGGCTTCATTGCCACCCGACGTAAAGAATGGTATGAAGGTGCCAAAGGTTTCTGCGTGCAATATGAAGGGTACTTAACCTACGGCGGCATGAACGGACGAGACATGAACGCCCTCGCTATCGGTCTTGACGAAAATACAGAATTTGATAACCTGGAAACACGTATCAAACAGGTAGAATACCTTGCCCAAAAACTGGACGAATATGAAATCCCCTATCAACGACCTGCCGGCGGCCATGCTATTTTCGTCGATGCTTCCAAAGTGCTGACATATGTCCCGAAAGAAGAATTTCCCGCACAGACATTAACCGTCGAACTTTATCTGGAGGCAGGCATACGCGGCTGTGAGATTGGTTATATCCTTGCCGACCGCGACCCTATCACTCACGAAAATCGCTTTAACGGCCTTGATTTACTTCGCCTTGCCATCCCTCGCAGGGTATATACAGACAATCACATGAACGTAATAGCTGCCGCCCTCAGAAACGTATTCGAACGGAGAGAAACGATCACCCGTGGTGTGCGCATCGCTTGGGAAGCCCCCTTGATGCGGCATTTCACCGTTCAGTTAGAACGGTTGTCCGTATAGCTGACAGGCAAGACGGATGGCAATGACCTTGTAAGCAAGCGGAAAATCCTTTATAAACAAAATCAATCCTCAAGTGTTTATATTATAATCAAACTTAATACATAAAATTATGGCAGAAGATTATAAATTAATCGATAATGAGGAGAAACATCGGTATGAATTTCAGATCGATGACAAGATAGCCGAGATAGACTATATCAAATCAAATAATGGAGAAATCTACCTTGTACACACCGAAGTCCCCGCTTCCCTTGGAGGAAGAGGAGTCGGTTCACGGCTTGCAGAAAAGGCATTGGCGGATATTGAACGACAAGGTTTACGCTTAGTTCCACTTTGTCCGTTTGTAGCCGGATACATTCATAAACATCCGGAATGGAAGAGAATTGTAATGCGTGGCATTCATATTAAATAAGTATAGATATGGGAAAAAAAGTTGAATATACCAATGGCGAACTAACCATTGTATGGCAGCCGGAAATGTGCCAGCATGCAGGAATCTGCGTAAAGATGTTACCCAATGTTTACCACCCGAAAGAGAGGCCGTGGGTACAAATCGAGAATGCGACAACGGAAGAGCTAATTGCACAAATCAGTAAATGTCCGTCGGGAGCATTAAGCTACAGACTGAATAAGAAAGATAAGTAACCAAAGATAAACGGTGAATAATGGTGGACCATTCCGCTCATTATTCACCGTTTATCAATATGCAAAGATGCTTCATGAAATAGTGACAGTCCACGTCAAAACAAAGTCCGGACAAATACGGTAACCGACGGTGAATAATTGCTGCCGCTCCGTTGCATACTCCCGCACCTGGAATACTCCTTCGCTCTGAGGAATGAAATGTGATAAACAAAGTTTCCGAAGATCAGCGTCAGCATTTTCCATTGATTTGAAAATCGTTTCCTTTGCCGACCAATGCAGCAGCATACTCCAAGTCTCATCTCCCTGATAAGGTTCTACTCGCTCGTCGGAACGGATAAAACGATCGTGCACTCTTTTCACACGCTGTCCATATTGCTCAATATCAATGCCTACAGGAGCTACGGAACTAAGTATCACAGCCACATACCCCTTTGTATGCGAAATACTGATAAAAGAAGAATTGTCTGTCAAATGCGGCTTTCCTTCCGATGAATATCCTATCTCTTTATCTTCCTGCAACATGGAATATAGCAGCACACGAACAGACAACCATTCCAGTTTCCTCCGGTCCGAAGTAAAACGCTGCATTTCCTGCTCACAAGAAACTCTTCGGGCATCGGGCAGAAGAGTGAACAGTGTATCCAAAGATTCCTCCATCTTCCAGACAGCCCACTGCATATCAACCGTCTTATGTTGCAGAAATAATCCCATCGTTTTTGATTTATAAATTCTTCTCCGATTATAGTTTCTCCGCCCGAACAGACCTTTATCTACTCATCATTCCTTATCCTCCGACTCATCCCTCTCCTTCGGAAGAATCGTAAACTTAACCTTCAGAATACGGCGACTATCCATCTCCAGCACCTCAAACTCATAATTGTGATAAGTCACCTTCTCATGCAATGCCGGAAACTCACCCTTTATTTCGAGCAACATACCCGCCAGCGTATCAGCGTCGCCTACTACCTTTTCAAACTCATCCTCATCGACTTTCGCAATCTTATAGAAGTCAGTCAACTGTGTCTTTGCCTCAAATATCCATGTATGATCGTTCAGCACTACATACGTGCGCTCTTCATCGTCATATTCATCATGAATCTCACCCACGATTTCTTCGATAATATCCTCCATTGTCACCAGTCCGGAAGTACCTCCAAACTCGTCTACCACAATGGCAATATGTATCTTATTCGCTTGAAAATCACGAAGCAGATCATCAATCATCTTTGTCTCCGGCACAAAATAAGCAGGACGGATCAATGACTGCCAACGGAAATTATCTCCCTTATTGACATGAGGCAGAAGGTCCTTGATATATAACACCCCCTTGATATTATCCCGCGAACCGGAATAAATAGGGATACGTGAATAAGCATTTTCAATGATACATTGCATCACTTCTTTGAAAGGGGTACGAACATCCAAATCGACCATATCAAGACGGGATGTCATCACTTCTTTCACAGTCTCGCCACCGAAACGGATAATTCCTTCCAAAATATTATTCTCTTCAGAAATTTCAGCTTTGTCCGTCAATTCCAGCGCATGAGAAAGTTCATCCACAGAAATATTATGATTCTTCTTGGCAAAGTGCTTATTTAGAAAAGTGGTAGAACGTACCAACATAGAAGCAATCGGATGAAACAGTTTTTCGAGAAAATAAATGCCCGGAGCGGAGAAACGGCAAAATGCCAATGTCTTTTGTGCTGAATAAATCTTCGGCATGATCTCTCCGAACAACAATAACAGGAAAGTCAGGATTACAGTCAGTATAATGAACTCCGCCAATGGAGAATGAAACACGAATACATTCATGAAGAAGAAGTTGCAGAGCATGATAATGGTCACATTCACAAAATTATTAGTGATCAGTATCGTAGCCAAAAGGCGTTCGGAATCTCCAAGGAGGGCGCTGATCTTTTCGTCAGCAGGATGATTGTGTTCGTCAATATCATTCAGGTCCGAAGGAGAGAGTGAGAAAAAAGCTATTTCAGAAGCCGAAGCAAAGCCGGAAGCAAGCAGGAGCACACCTGCCAGTACTATGGCAATAATAGCAGAGATTGAAGGAGTGTTTACGGTAATACCGTTGAAAATTTCAGCCAATTGGCTTAAATAACCATCTGAGTCCAAAGAGTATGTATTTTAGTTAAACAAAAGATAATGTGCCAATCAGCCGTCAGCCTATTGGCACATTATCACAGTATCTAAAACGGCAAGTCATCTGCCGGATTATCTTGTATCGGCTGTGCCTGTGACGGCTGAGCCTGTTGTTGCGGCTGTTGTTGCATCTGCTGCGGCTGCTGAGCCTGTGTTGCAGACGGTTGAGGAGTTCCCGCACCTGTATTAGCCCCTTTCGGAGACAACATTTCCATATTGTCCACAAATATCTCAGTGATATAACGCATAGCGCCCGACTGATCACTATATGAACGGGTTCTTATTTTCCCTTCCAGATACAGTTTGTCACCTTTGTGCACATATTTATCCACAATCTCAGCCAAACGGTTGGATGCAACAATATTATGCCATTCCGTTCTTTCGGGAATCTGGGTTCCATTGGCCAATGTATAGCCACGATCAGTAGTAGCCAAAGGGAAAGTTGCCACTGCCGAACCTGTATCGAAATATTTCACCCTAGGATCTTGTCCTACGTTTCCTATCAATATCACTTTATTTACTGACATACATGTATCAAGTTTATGATTCTATTATTTAAATCTGCTGCCAAAATTAAACAGAATAACAATAGTATGCAAGTATTTTAAGTAATAAGTAATAGGTATTAAGTATTAACCATTCGGTTATAGCGCAGCTTATTACCTATTACCCATTACTTATTACCTATTACTTATTACCTATTACCTGAATTAAGGTCTGCACCAACTTGGATATCGCATACTTGTCCAATTCTTCCAATCGTATTCTCAGAAAGTTACCGAAGGACTTGGTATTTTCGGGTAAAATCATTTCATACAGATTAGCATAAATGACCCGATGCGACAACACATGCTTCACATTCCGGCAGACTAAGCGTATCATCGGGGGCTCTTCCGATGCTAATAATGACCTGAACTCCGGCAATATCAGAAACTCTTCTTCGGACAAAGCAACCGGAGTTTCTATCAGTGGCAGTTCAAACAAGTTCTTCCATATATCGTTTGCCGTCCGCTTATTTATATAGGTATGCGCGCCCGCACGTACATAGATATAATTGAAGTAACGGTTCGTCGTCTTAGTCTTGTGTTGTTTCACCGGAAGCTGAGTTACCCTTCCTGTTGAAAGTGCCGAACAACTATCCGCCAGCGGGCAAAACAAACAATCAGGTGACTGTGGAGTACACTGTATCGCTCCGAAGTCCATAATACCCTGATTATAAAGAGCTGGCTGTTTCTTATCCAGCATTTCATCCGCCAAAGCAGCAAACAGTTTCTTTCCTTCTGTCGAGTCAATCGGAGTATCAATGCCGAAATAACGGGAAAGTACCCGATACACATTTCCGTCTACCACTGCATAAGGCATACCGTAGGCAAAAGAACAGATAGCCGCCGCTGTATACTCCCCTACTCCTTTCAGCGCCAACACTTCGGAATATGTTTTCGGAAAAACTCCATTCATACTTTTAGCTGCGGCATGGAGGTTACGCGCACGGGAATAATATCCCAGTCCCTGCCAGTATTTCATCACCTCGTCCTCATCAGCATCGGCCAATGCCTTCACATCGGGAAAACGTTTGATGAACCGGAGAAAATAATCATATCCCTGCGCCACCCTTGTCTGCTGGAGAATAATCTCCGATATCCAGATCAGATAGGGATCCGACGATTCTCTCCAAGGCAAATCACGCTTGTATTCTTTATACCATTCAACTATAGCCTTACTAAAAATATTCATTCCTGATTTCGATCTATCATCTAACATTTATCTTGCATATACTATCCAAAAGCAGTACAAAAGTAACTCTTTTGTCTCTAAGAAAACTTAATGCCTCCACTTTTTTAGAAAAATGTGCAGAATATATTTTTTTAGGAGATCAAAAAGCTATATATTTGCAGTCCAAAAAATTAGCAAGAACCTAGTAATAATATTTTTTTTAAGGAAAAATGACTAAAGCAGATATTGTAAACGAGA